>NC_017461.1 GCF_000258425.1 Fervidicoccus fontis Kam940 | reverse complement strand
CTTTCAATTCTATCTGAGAGATTCTGCACGATTTTTTGAGCTCATTTGTATAATTTATAATTTGGTATTATAATAAAAACTTTTCGGTCCAATTGCAAAAATTGCAAGATCTGATATATTTTTCCCCATTTTTTCTAGGAAATTGTAATAAAAAATATATAATAGAAATATGTTTAATTTATCCTTTAGTTTAAAATCAGCTTTGTTCCCAACTATGCGAAATTTCATCCATAAAATTCATTCACAAATTTTTATTTATAAAGGATTTAAATACTTCCCAAAATAAAAAGGGAAATGGTGATAAATTGTGGAAAGGTGCTTCATAATAAACATAGGCTTCCATGCAGATGTGGGATTGAGGAGAATAACTGACAGCTCTATAAAACCCGGAGAGAAGATCATCCTAATAAGCGGTCCAGAAAACCCTTCTTCAGGCAAAGCGCTAAGTGAGTTCAAGCTCTTTGCTACTAAAGCTGGTATTAAGGAAAGCGATATAAAGGTTCTTCACCTGGACTTAGATAAGCCATGGGAGAGCGCGGTTAAGCTTGCAGACCTTATCTCAAAAGAGTGTAGCGAAGGTGAGCTGGTCCTTGAGCTTGGAGGGGGGATGAGAGGCACCGCTGTGCTAATTCTCCTCTCTGCAATCGCTTCTGGAAAAAGGGTCTCAATAGAGACCACCATAGAGGGAAGTCCACAATCTCTAAGAATACCTTGGGGGTTCTTGAGGTTCGTTATAAGCGGAATAGGCAGCAGGGATGGAGACATACTTGAGGCTCTTTACAACAATAGGGGATCGACCCCAAAGGACATCTCGCGCATACTAAACATAGGAGAGAAGACTATTGTAAATAGGATCACTAAACTTAAAAAGATGGGATTCATAGAGAAGAGGGGGAGAGGCCTTCCAAGCTTAACGCCATGGGGTGAAGCAGCCGCAATGCTCAACAGTATCTTGAAAGATAGGAAGGAAAAGCAAATTGAAAGTTGATTTAAAAGCTCTCGCTATTAGCTCAAGCCTAGACAAGCTGTTTTGAGTTTCATAAAAGTTTATACTTTGATGTTAATGTTATTTCTTCGCTATTTATAAATCTCTCCGCATTTGAATTCTAGAGTTGAGCTGCTCTGTGAAGGGAAAAGAGCTCTTCCAGAGAGCAGCGATAAGAAGATTGTAGAATTTCTTTGGATGCTTCGCGATAAAATCTATAGAGCCCTCAGATGCTTTAGGATATTGTTGCATGCATAAACATGTTCTCCAAATACCTTGCTCTCGAAAGCCTTTAAGCCATATGCAGAACCAAGAAGGGATGCAGGAAATTAAAAATGAGGGGATGAGATTAATCTATGAACTTATATGAGACCTGAACCCCGTAAAAGTGAGCTATTTTCAAATATGCGTCTTTCACTTCCCTCATTGCATTACCCTTCATAGAAAAAAATTTAAAGAGGCTCGAGTGAACATTTTTATCCCACGTTTTGGATATTGCTGATGGGGTGATCTTCTCTTGAGTGCTGAGGAAAAGCTTGCTAAGACGCTTATAGATGCAGGAGGGAAGGCGCTTTTCTTCACTGGGGCAGGAGCTAGCACTGAGAGCGGGGTTCCCGACTTCCGTGGCCCTCAAGGATTGTGGAAAAGGATACCTCCGGAGGTCTTCGACATAGACCTCTTCTACAGAGATCCTGAGTATTCCTGGAGAATTTATGCTGAATACGTGTACTCTCAGATTTCTAGAGCGTCTCCTAACAGAGCGCACATTGTAATAGCAGAACTGGAATCTTTAGGACTTGTTGAAGCGGTAATAACCCAGAACATAGATAAGCTCCACCAGAAGGCCGGGAGCAAAAAGGTTATAGAGCTCCACGGAACATATGATAAAGTTCAGTGCTTGAGGTGTGGATTTCACGGAGATATAAAGGATTTCATTGAGGATTTTATTAGGGAGAAGAGGGTACCTAGATGTCCGAAGTGCGGCAGGATTTTGAAGCCAGCTGTAGTTTACTTTGGAGAGCCCCTTCCGAGCGAGGAACTTTCATCCGCATTCTCCCTTGCAAAAAGCTCCAAGCTCATCATTGTCGTCGGATCGAGCCTTTCGGTGTATCCGGCAGCTCTTATACCTGAGATCGCTTTGGATCACGGAGCCAAGCTATTTATAATAAATGAAAGCCCGACGCATCTAGATAAAGATGCGGAGCTCGTTGTTAGGGAAAAAGCAGGAACTTTTCTAGAAAAAGTTTCAAATGCGGTTGAGGAAATGATGAAAAGCAGTAAGCAGAAAGATGAAAGCCTATGGTAAAAACTTATAACTGTTTCCGCCTTTTAAAACTTGTTGGTGAATAATTAGTGCTCGCTGATTTCTTGGGAATTGTTGGAATGCTGCTCATATCATTCGCATGGGTTACCACAATAAAGAATATCCCTCCCAGATCTCTGAGTGGAATATACTCGGCTGGAAGCTTCTTCCTCTTCCTCTATGCACTTTTCAGCAGAGAGGTGCTCTTCGCTATGGTAAACCTCTTCGCCGTCTCAGTGAGCCTCTATCAGTTCCTCGCATCTTTCAAGAAAGAAGAATACTCTCAACATAAAAAAGAAAGTTCCCAGGAAAGCGCTTTAGAGCTAAAGAGTAGCCCTCATGATTGAATCTGAAAAATATTTGGTGGTAAGAATAAAATAGGAGATGAGGCCTTCAGCTCTGGCATTTGAAGATTTTTTCCTCTATCTTCTCGGGCTTGAATCGTATTCCCTTCCTCCTATTCTAATCGTGATCCCGCTGCAATAGGATGCCAGATTCAGCATGAAGCCTGTGCGTCCTCTGCGCATGCTCTACTCTCCTCTATAAGTTCAGAAGGTTCGAGAAACATCACATCGTCTTTGAGCACTGTTGCATGTATAGAGCGAGCCTCCAGTAGGAGCTTATGAAGCAGACCCTTATCTTCTTGCTGATCAAATTTTTGAGGAAGTTGATGATCTCTTGATCCCCTCTTCTGTACTCACTCATAAAAGGAACAGATTTGTCGAAAGCTGCTTCCCGATCAATGCACTGCTAAGGGAGGAAAAATAGCTTTCTCTCCGCCTTTCACATCTCCCTTCCTCTCTACAGGATGATAGCATTTCCTTCTTCCAAGCAGATCCTCCTGAAGGAGCAGTACGAGCACTTCGCATTTCTAAGAGGTGGGGGAGGCCTGCTGCTCTCCCGCAGAGCAAGCAACTTTCTAACCAGCCATGCCCCCTCCTGTGGAGGCTCCCGCTGTACTCGGCGCTCCATTCGATCCTCCTCCCAACATAGAGCACGAGCTGTCTCACTCCACCCGCGGATTCCTGGACGAGCCAACCATACGCTATCAGCTGGTCTTCAAAGTCTCTGCATTCCTCTTCTCCCTCTCGAAAGTCTCGGATATAATTGAAAGCAGAACCCTCGAAGAGAGTTCCAGCGGGTTCGAGAAAAGCTTAAAAAACCTTTTAACTTAATAATATTAAATGTTCTGAAGTAGGGCCGGGGTAGCTCAGCGGGTAGAGCGCCGGGCTGTTAACCCGGTGGTCGGAGGTTCGAGCCCTCCCCCCGGCGCCTCTGACTTTTCCCCTTATTAAAAAACATGAGATGCTTTAAAATGATCGCGAAGATCGGAATCGCGGCCCACAGCTCTATTTCCAGCGAAGATCACAGGAAAAAGGCAATTGAGTTTGTAGATGAAGTTTATCAAAGGAGTGTTAGCGAGGGGATTGAGGTCTATCTTCTCTTGGGAGGGTACTGGGGAATAATGAAGGTCGCCGTAGATGAAGCGATAAGGAAGGGCTTAAAGGTGATCCTCTTCCCCCCTCTTGAGAGGGAGAGCGATGTGGACTACCCGAAGGAGGCAATATTGATAAGGACCGGGATGAGCATGAGGGGAAGGAGCATTCCCTTCGTCAGATCTTCAGAAGTTTTGGCAGTACTAGGAGGATCTTCGGGAACGTTTTTGGAGGCGATCGTAGCATACGCTGAGGGGATCCCTGTATTCGTCCTCAGCAATCTAGGACTTCCAACAGATGAGCTGAAAGCGCTATCTCCATATATAGATGAAAGAAGAAGCACCGAAATAAAAATATTTGAAGAACCTAAAAAAATGGTGGATGGAATATTTGAGCATTTGAGATCAAAAAACTTTAGCTTGAAATTTTTCAGTAGTCCAGCAGCGGCTCAGCCTCGACGTTGCTAAGCCTAAAAGTCTTGTGCTTCACTACCTTCTTCGGGTTGAGCTTCTCAACTACGAAGTCGAAAGCAGCTTCTGGATGAGTGTGAGGGCCGCATGTATAGATGTCAAGAGTGGCGTACCTGTACTCGGTCCACGTGTGGATTGCTAGGTGGCTCTCGAGGACTAGAATTAGAACGCTCACTCCTCCCTTCTTTCCTGGGAAGGACCAGCTGCGCACATCAAATAAAGTTGCGTTCGCCTTCTTCACAGCTTCAAGCATTATGTTCCTTATGTACTCCTCATCACCCAATATCTTCGGATCCATGTCGTAGAGATTCCCGTATACGTGCTTTCCAACTACCATATCCTGCAGATCTATTGTTTTAATATTACTTTTTTCCTCTGCCTGTTCCATCTCTCCCAAACCTTTATTGATCAGTCTTTAATACGCTATAGGGATTTTTAAAGTTATTCATCGGATTTTCCGCTTTTCTACCAATTTAATATTACGGATATCGTAATATGCCACGTAATTCCCCTCTATCCTCCTCTCACCCTCAACCTCAAGCCTCTTCTTCATGAGCGGAGCGTCCAGAACGAGGGTCTCAGCCTCTCCACCCTCAAAAGCGGGATTGAAGCCGTACTTCTCAGCTAGCGAAATTATCCTGAGGGTGTCCTCATATGTTATCGTCTTTCCCAGAAGGTCAAAAGGGAGGCCGAATGAGGAGATTTTTACAATAATGTACTCAAATCCTCCCTCTATCAGCCACTTCATGTACTCCTTCTGATCCTTCCTCCAGAGAGGGTTGAGGGTTTTGAGACCGAGCTCCTCAGCGACGATTGAATATCTGATTCTCTGGTAGTCTGAAGCGAGAGCTCCGCTCACAACGTACTCTATCCCCTCACTTTTGCACTCTGAGAGAAGATTTCTCAGATCCTCCATTTCATCGCCGCTCCCCTCTAGGAGGAGTAGAGGAATTCCGTATGCCTCTTCGAAGACCTTGAGAAACCTCGTCGCCGGGTAATGAAATAGCATAGAGTCCTCTTCTTTTGGCGCTATTGAGCAGAAGGAGGAGATCTCGAATCCCATGAGGTAGGCGAGGTGCATCGCGAAGCTGCTGTCCTTTCCACCAGAAAAGAGAACACCTGCTCTCGTCTCAGACGACCTTCACGGCTTGCTTCTCTCCCTGAACCTGGGGAATGGTATTGCATCTCTGATGTGCTCCAGCCCAGCCACCCACATTACCAATCTCTCTATTCCGAGCCCGTATCCGCTATGAGGGACGCTCCCATATTTCCTCAGATCTAGGTACCAGTAGTAGTCCTTAGGATCGTATCCCTGCTCTACGATCCTTTTAAGAAGAACGTCGTAGCTGTCCTCCCTCTGGCTCCCCCCTATTATCTCTCCATAACCTTCAGGAGCTAAGAGGTCAAATCCCTTTACAACCCTCTCATCATTCTCATCAACCTTCATGTAGAACGGCTTTATAGTCTTCGGGAAGTGCGTGACGAAGAAGGGCCTGTCGAATAGCTTCGTGAGCATAGCCTCCTCATCCGCGCCGTAATCATTGCCCCACTCTATGTTGACGCCATTCTGCTTGAGAAATTCGATTGCTTTAGTGTAGGTGATCCTCTCAAACGGGGCCTTTACCCTCTTCAAGCTCTCTATATCCCTCCCGAGGTCTTCAAGCTCCTTCTGCCTCTCATCGATCAGGTTCTGAACTACGTATTCAACAGTCCTCTCAGTGAATTTCATCAGCTCCTCCATGTCCATCCAGGCTCCCTCTATCTCGAAGTGGTAGTACTCGGAGAGGTGCCTCCTCGTCCTCGACTTCTCCGCCCTAAAGCTCGGAGTCAGCGCAAAAACTTTCTCAAGGGAATAGATCAGGACCTCTAAATAGAACTGGGCGCTCTGGCTCAAGTACGCAGGCTCCCCGAAGTAGTCAACCTTGAACAGGGTTGCCCCACCTTCTACTGCGGAGGAAGTAATTATCGGAGGCGTGACCTCCCACCACCCCTCCTGCGTGTGGAACTCCCTCAGAAGCTTGAGCGCCGTGTGCTTTACCTTCATTACGTTTGTCAGATATGTGCTCCTGAGCCAAAGATGCCTGTTGTCCAATAGGAACTCCACTCCCTCATATCCCTTTATCGGGAAGTCATCAGCGAAGCCGACGACCTTCCCTTCACTGACATACATTTCCTTTCCTCCCGGTGCCCTTTCATCCGTCCTGAGCTTCCCTGAAACTACTACGCTGCTTTCCCTCTTCGCCCCTTCAAACTCATTGAACTTCTCCTTTCCAACAACTCCCTCTTCTATTACGCACTGAATGACTCCAGAGGAGTCTCTCACTCTTATGAATATCTTCTTCCCTACCTGGAACTTCCTGTGTATCCAACCTCTTATCGAGACCTCACTTCCATCCTCCATCGAGAAGAGGTCACTTATCTTATAAAAGCGCATTACTTTCCACCTTTCGGCATGAATTAAATATAATTTAAGAGGTCTCTATTTTTAAGCTTTCCATTTTCTATCGAATTCTACATCGAGAATATGATCCCCTGGTACTCCTCTCTCCTCGAGAACATCTTGTCTAGGAAGAGGTAATACCAATAAGATGACATGAACGAGAGCGAGAGGGCGATCGAGAGGATGAAAAGCGCGTTCCTCGCCTTCCTTCCCGCATAGAGCGCGAGTGGATAGGATCCTAAAGTCAAGAGAGAAAGTGCAGTTATGCCTAGCCCCCTCTTTAAGGAAATCTGCTCACCGCTGAAATTCGTGTAAATGAAGATGTGGACGAGAGATTGAAGGAGGTTCATGAAGACATATAAAAAGAGGAAGAAGTATGAAAGCGTGTAATAGGATGAGAGGTAGAAGAGGGCGGCGAGGAGGGAGGAGCCGGAAATGACAAACTGGAGCAGAAAGGCTGTGAATTTAAAGAGAAATCCGCATTTCTTCCTCATTTTTCCTCATTTCCCGCGATGAGCGTGAAGTACTGGTTCGGAGGAGAGGTCAGAGGATAATTGAGCTCTCCTGCATGAGCGGTAGTGTGGAGCCCGGACATCCTCCTCGCCTCTTCTAGCTCTTCATATCTTTCCCCTCCATAATAGCTCCTCCTCGGAAACGATGCGACTATCTCAACCTCTCCGCTCGAGGGAATGCTGATCTCTTTGAAGAGGCAGAGAGAGAAGGGGTTGACGACGACTTTCGACGCCTCTATCCTCCTCAATACGAGAGATGCCTTTCCCACGCTCAGAGTATTTATAACAACCGTATCCCATCTCGAGCCCTCAATATTTTCCAAGCTTACAGTTCTCCTACCCTCCTTTAAGAACTTCCTGTCGTCTATTCCCGTAAAGACAGCCCCCTCCAAAACGTGAGAGAGAAGGAGCGTCTGGAGCCCCTCCCCCCCAACCACCAGCACTCTACCCTCGCTCGTC
Organism: Fervidicoccus fontis Kam940; assembly: GCF_000258425.1. NCBI lineage: Archaea > Thermoproteati > Thermoproteota > Thermoprotei > Fervidicoccales > Fervidicoccaceae > Fervidicoccus > Fervidicoccus fontis. Next base: position 1,311,601 of record NC_017461.1, on the reverse strand, counting down.
CTCTCGATCTCAAGGATCAGATCGTAAATGAAGAAGAACTCCTTGGCCTCGAGCCCCCTCGGGGGGACCTTCGCGCATTTTGAAGGGAAGGTCGTATGGAAGTAGCCGACCCCCTCCCTAGAGATGATAGGAAAGCAGTCGCACGAGTTGGGGTACGTTGAGAACTCAGGCGACCCGCTCAACTCCTTAGACTCAAGAGCCCTTCCGTAAGCAAATGTCCCGAGAGTACCCCTCGCTTTTGCTAACAAGTACCCCTTCATGCACATGTGGTCAATGGGAGTAAGGAGTATCCTTTCAGCTTTGATCAGTACATCATCCTCTCTGGTGAGAAGAGGAGGAATGGGGGAATCTTCCAGCACGACTCCACCGTATTCATTCGCTATCCTCTTCGTGAGCTTCATTCCTCTCCTCCCCCTTCCCTCCTCTTTCCTTCACGCTCAGAACTCTTTCCAGAATCTCCTCGGGGACCTTAAAGACCTTCCTTGCGATGACGTAAATGTACTTGTCGTCCGGCATGTTCATTCCCAAGTTCACGCTCAAGTTCATCGCCTGCTTTGTAGCCTCCTTTTCAACCCTGCTCTTTATCTCACCTATCGTTATCTTCTCTGCAATTTTGAAGCCTATGTAGAACCTGGCGAAGTTGCTCACATCCTTCTCGCACTCAGGAAGAGCCCTTTTTATCGCAGAAAAGAGATCGAGCAGCTCCTTCTCCTCAGCGAAGCCGAAGATAACCTTCGTGAACGCTATCCTCAGCATTCTGGCCACATCGTTGCTCGATGGTATACCGCCGAATATTCCGCTCACGATCTTCCTCTTCTCCTCATCTGATGCGTCGCTGGAGAGGACCTCTATAGCCCTCTCATATTCCATCTCCTTTGAAAAGACGCTCTCGAAAAATTCGGGATAGTCGTACATAACCCCCATGCCGTACTTCCCTATAACGTAAAGCGTCGCGAGCTCCTTATCGTAGATGTCAGAAGGAAGGGCTATCCCTCTGAACGGGGAGATCTTATTCTCTCTGTACTTCTTCCTGAGGAGCTCAGCCATCTCCTCCCTGCTTATTTCCCCTCTCTCGAGAGCCTCGCTCAGCACATCTATTGCGACGGAAACCTTCTTCCTGTAAACCTTCTTTCCCTTCTCCAAAATTTGGTTCACCTTGCCATGCAGTGTTATCTCGCGCGTTTACAAGAAACACTCTAATTTTAAAAAATAGATGTTATTAAAATTAAGTTCTAAAAAATGCTTTTTTATCTGAAAATAAAAATGCGGGCTATTTCTGAAGCCACTCTACTATATCAGCGTATGCCTCATTATCTCTCCTCTCTGTTATCTTCACCCTCACCTTATCGCCAACCGTACCGCCGCCGTTGACCCTAATCACAGTCCTGTTGTAGTACCCTACTCCTCTTCCCTTCTCATCTATATCCCTTATCTCGATCGTAATTTCGGATCCCGGTCTCAGCTTTTCCTGTGCTTGGTACTCTTCCGGCTTAGGAATTTTCGGGTAGACGCTCCACCTCGAGTAGTCTCTGGTGTATACTTCCTTGTGGTCTCTGTACTTAGTCATTCATTTATCACCAAGGCTTTATTAGAAGAAGACCTGATTTTTTCTTCTACATGATTTATTTTATTCATAATCTGCTGACCCAAACAAGTCCTATACAATTAAATCTAAAATTCTCATCACTCCTTAATTAACTTGTTGGATAGAGAATCTATGAGATCCACTATTCTGTAGAGGACCTTCAGCTCACCCTCAAACCTGCTCTCCATCTCCTTCATCGACTCGATAAGCGAGACGATGTTTTTCATTTCCTCAAAGACTATCTTTTTGAAGAGCCTTTTATCTATGTCGTCGAGCCTCCTCTTCCTCGAGATGGACTCGAGCGCTTCCAGCAATTTGCCCGGTTCTAGAGAGGCATACATCGCCTTAATGGAAATGTACTTCAAATCCTCTCCGCTCTTCTCCCTGCTACTCTTTCCAGAAGAGAGGAGGATGCTCTCCACGGCCTTTCTATCTGTGAAGTTCCACCAGTGCTGGTTTCCGGACTTATATGTAGTCTCGATTATTAAGTAGTCCCTCTCCATGATCCTGAGAAGGATGTTCGGGTTGTACTTTACTTCCATTTCTGTGAGCTTTTCCTTCAACCCTTTAAAGTCGAAGTCCCCGAACCTGAATCCGTTGCCATTCGCATCGAGCTCCTCTGCCCTCTTCAATGCAGCAAGCATGACCTCCTCTGCCTTCGAGCCGTAGTTCAAAAGCAACATCTTAACTCTATCGTATACGCTTCCAACGACGGTCTTTTCTTCCTGCTCGATCAAAAACCACACCTAAAATTGGGCTGAGCAATTTAAAATGAGATCGCCTTTTAATAAAAAGTTATTTGAGAATTTCAAAAAGTTGCCTTATAAGAGTAATACCAGGTTCACCTATGACGGAATTACAGCTGAAAGCCTCGCCTTTTAAGGCAGGAAGGAGGTCAGAGATAACCGGATCCTCTCAAAAATGAGAGGATGTAGACCACTATTAGAACTAAGCTTATGACCATCGCCACGATGAGGAGGGATTTCGTTATATTCTTGCTGCTCCCGAATATGATAGGGATCGGGCCTATAAATATGATCCCTCCTCCCTGAACTTCTGAGCTGCTGCTTGGAGATTTCATGAACATGTAGAGGAAGGCTCCCATTATGACTATTATCCCGATGAAAACCAAAAGGAATCCTATAGAAAGGAGGGATCTCTCGTCTATCATGGACACCACCTTAATATTTATTTGAACATGAGGTTAAATTATTTACCTCTCTTTAAAGAGGGAAAACCTCGGTTCGCTGTACTTCCACTTAATTGATATTGCTCCCTCAGGGCAGATTATCGCACAGGAGTAGCAAGCTATGCAGTTTTCACTGTCTACCCTCACCTTCCCATCCTCAATGCTTATCGCGCCTACTGGGCAGAGCTCTTCGCATTTCTTGCATAGTGTGCACTTTTCCTGATCAACGATTACCTCCTCTTTCAACTTCTCAAAAACCGCCCCTACTGCATATTTAACTTCCTCTTTATCGACCACCTTAACTTATCAACCCTCACCGAAATTGGAACTCTTCTGTGGATGAGTTCAACCCTTCCCACTTTTATAGATGAGAAAAGGGAGTAATAAAGATCTTCGGAGCTTTCTAAGCTAACGATCATTCTGAAAATCCCTATGTTTTTCAAAGTATGCGCATCGCTCGATGCCATGCATGGAATAGAGTGCTCTCTCGCGAACCTATAAGCTTTGCTGTTAGTGAGGAAGAGGCTGTTTGAGTTGAAGCACTCTATCGCATCAATTTTTTCCCAAAGCCTGTGCAGATCCCCCATGGAGATGCCATTTCTGAAGATGTCGAAAGGATGGGCAAATGCCAAAAAGCAGCTGTTTTCTCTAGCTCTATCGTAAAGCTCGAGGAATGGCATCCCCTTCCTTATTTCAATCGGCTCCCTGCAGTAGACTAGGGTATCGCCGACGTCCGTCCTTACCTCGCTCCCCATTACGACGTGAATTCCGATCCCCTTTTCCTTCGCGACCTTTGAAGCATGGAAAGAGCCCTGAAACGTGTTGTGATCCGTTATAGACACAGCATTTAGCCCTATCCTTTCAGCATGGAGAAGAATGGACTCGACGTCGCTCTCGCCATCGCTGAAGTTGGAATGCATGTGCATGTCAACGCTGAGCCGCACCCTTTCCATGATCTGCCATCTCCCTGCCTATATTCTGCCTCAATCGAGTCTCAATTAAATTCTTAACTGATGAAGCACTAATATATGCTTCGATCAGAGAGGATTCATCTGCATAGCAATATATATTTGCATTGCGATATGATACTTGGTGGCAAAAATGGAACACGGATTTGGAAAGCTTGATAAGCTTAAAGTTTTTGTGCTCGCAGAAGACAGCGTATTGTACAACACTCCTTACTTGGCTCAGCATGGAGTTTCATTTTTCGTCCAGACATATTCAGGAAGCGAGAGGGCAAATGTTTTGGTGGACGTCGGTCAGAACACGTATGCATTGATGCACAATATGGAGCTTATGAATATAGACTCCTCAACAATTGATGCGATCGTCCTTACCCACTGCCACTACGATCACACCAGGGGGATCGCTGAGGTGCTCAGGAAGATTGGGAAGAGGGATCTCCCAGTCATAGCTCATCCGGACATCTTCAGGCTTAATCTGAGCAATGACCCAGTTTTGAGGCATGTGGGAATGACCCTTGAAGATTCTAGGGAGAAAATTGAGGAAAGCGGTGGAAGGCTGATTTTAGCGAGGGATCCGTTGATGGTATTCCCGGGGCTCATAACAACGGGAGAGGTGAGGAGGCAGACGGATTTTGAGGGAAGGGGATACAGGCTCTTCACAGTTACTGATAATGGTGGGGTTGTCGAGGATAGGATGATGGACGACATCTCGGTAGTAGGAATAACAAATAGCGGGATCGTTATATTGACTGGGTGCAGCCATGCGGGCATAGTGAACATAATTAAGCATTCAGCTGAGCTTGCAAAGGAGGATAGGGTTCTCGCAGTTATAGGGGGGTTCCACCTAATTGATGCGTCTGATGAGAGGATAGAGAAGACGGTGAGAGCTCTCTCGCAAATGAAAATAGACAGGATATATGCAGGACACTGCACTGGCTTTAAGGCTCAGGTCGAGCTCTATAGGGAATTCGGAGAGAGGTTCTCCCCTCTCCACACTGGAATGTCATTCGAATTCTGATTTTAAAAGACGCATCGCCATGCGTGACAAAGCGGAAGAGTATAAATATTTAATATGCTTTTTTACAAATCATTTTTTAAAAGTATGGAGAGAGTGGACTGGTTGTCATCTAACGAGGGGACTATTGTAGGACGGGGCTTCATAATAAGGAATGTAAAGAAAGAGGACCTTCCGAAGGTCATATACATAAACGAGGTGACCCTCCCTGAAAACTATCCGGAGTACTTCTATGAATACCATCTAGATAACTGGGGGAGGGCATTTTTCCTCGCCGAGGTCGACGGGAGGGCGGTCGGCTATATAATGAATAGGATCGAAACCGTAATGGGACTGAGCAGGAGCTTCTTCCAGAAAAAGGGGCACGTGGTTTCTATAGCGGTCCTTGAAGGATACAGGAGGAGGGGGATAGGAGAAGCTCTTATGAGGGCTGGAATGAAGAGCATGAAGGATGTCTACGGGGCGAAGAGCGTCTACCTTGAGGTTAGGGTCTCCAATGATCCCGCCATAAAGCTCTACGAAAAGCTCGGATTCAAAAAGGTGAGGGTGATTGAGGGCTATTACAGCGACGGAGAGAATGCGTATGTGATGGAGAGAGAGCTATAATTCCACGACTTCAACTCTGTTCTCAGGTATCTCGAGGATCACTGCAGTAGCTTTCTGAGTAAGTGCGCCGCTGGCCTCCCCAGGATTTATTAAAAGCGCTCTTTCCATCTGGGAAATTCTCAATGAATGCGTGTGTCCGAAAAGAACATAGTCATATTTTCCGGACCTCGCGACCGCCTCAGCTATTTCGGAAGTCAGCTCAGGAGAGCCGAAGCCGTGCATTAGGAAGAATCTCCTTCCTCCTATGCTGACCGGATTTACGGACTCAGCGACTTCAATCCCCATCCTCATCGCCATTTTCGTGAGAACGACCCTGTCCCCGTCATTGTTCCCGAAAACAGCATATCCTCTATTCTGATAGCTTGAAAATATGCTCTTAAAAGCGAAGGGAGAGGAGAAGTCCCCGAGGTGGATGAGGAGCTCGACCTCGTGGCTTTTCATTATTTCGAGGAACATTGAAATATTTTTCATATTGTCATGGGTGTCTGAAATTATCCCGATCTTCATTTTAAAGCACCAAGCATCATAATGAAATAATTTATATCCATCCTTTTTAAAATAATTTTAGTACAGATCTCATTTTGTCTATTCCTCTTTCGCGATAGAGGTCGTCCAGCAGTTTGAAGAGTGGAACACGATGGAAGAAAGGCTCGAGCTTCTGAAGCAGGCTTTCAACAACACGAGCGTTAAGGTGATAGCTGTAAGCGACATAGATCAGACCGTACTCCCCAACGGTGCTGTACTTAAAGCGAAAAAGGGCGAAGAAGTGGAACTTCCGAGGTGGATAGCGAACTTTTTAGAGGAGAGGGGATTGGTGAAGAGAAAGTGGGATGAGATATCAGTTCAGGAGGTCTCGAAAATACACTACAGGGAAATGAGCAGGAGGGCGGTTAAAGATATAGAGCAGCTTCCGAGCAACTTCTACTGGCTCGTCCAAGAGTACCTCGACTACCTCGAGAAGAAGATCAGGAGTGAAGCGGATCCCAGCTTTATTGAAGACAGGCAGAACCTATTGGAGTTCTTGAGCGAAATTGTAGAAAAGAGGATGAGGGCGGTAATAACCTACGTCTTTTCATATGGTGACTACACCGAGATATCGCAGAAGCTAACGCAAGAGGAGATCATCCTGGCTGAGGAGTTGAAAAACCTATTAATCCAGTGGAAGAAGATCGTTATTGGTGGGAATGATAAAAAATGAGCAGCGCTGCTTCTACTAGCGAATTGGAAGAAGAGAAGGCAGGCTATGAAGACAGATTGAGGAAGTTTCTGAAGGAATTCTATACTAGGGAAAAGGAGTACAAGTACAAAGCTGAGATAAAAGAAATGGTAAATGAAGGAAGGAACTGGATGTATGTGGATTGGAATGACCTATATATTTATGACAGGCAGCTCGCAACTGCTCTCCAGAATAAGCCTGATGAGATGCTGAGCTACTTAAACGCGGCAATTTATTCCTCCGTCTTGGACTTCAGCCCCGATTATGCGGAGGAGAAAAAGGAGTTCTTCGCCAGGATAATTAACCTCCCCGAATCAGTTCCGATAAGGAGCATTAAGAGCGACTATATAAACAAGCTCATAATGATCGATGGCATCCTCGTGAGAGTGACTCCGATAAAGGAGAAGATGTTTAAAGCGAAGTTCAGGCACAATATAGAGGAGTGCAACCAGACCTTCTACTGGCCCCCTGCAGGGGAGGAGATAAAAGATGTTATAGAGCCTCCTCAGGTCTGCCCTATATGTGGAAAGCCGGGGAACCTGAGGCTGATATATGAGGAGAGCCAGTTCATCGACTACCAGAGGACCGTCGTCCAAGAGAGGCCGGAGGAGATACCCCCAGGCCAGATACCGAGGAGCATCGAGGTCGTTCTGACCAGGGATCTCGTGGATCAGGCTAGGCCTGGGGATAGAGTGAGCATTGTGGGAATTCTGAGGGTCGTGCCTTCTCAGTCAAAAATGAAGCCCATATATGACATAGTCCTCGATGCGAACAGCGTCCTCGTGAGCCAGAAGACGCTTGAGGAGGTCGAAATTACGAGGGAGGATGAGGAGAGAATACTGCAGCTTTCGAAAGATCCTTGGATAAGAAAGAAGATCGTGGCGAGCATCGCTCCAGCGATCTACGGGCATTGGGATGTCAAGGAGGCGATAGCGCTCGCCCTCTTCGGAGGCGTGCAGAAGGAGACCAAAGACAAGACCAGGATAAGGGGAGACATACACATCCTGCTCGTAGGAGACCCCGGGACGGCGAAGAGCCAGCTCCTCCAGTTCCTCAGCAGGATAGCTCCAAGAGCCGTCTACACTACGGGCAAGGGATCATCAGCGGCAGGGCTCACAGCCGCGGTCATAAGGGATAAAAAATCTGGAGATTTTTACCTTGAAGCTGGAGCGATGGTGCTCGCGGATGGAGGAGTAGCGCTTGTCGATGAGATAGACAAGATGAGGGAGGAAGATAGAGTTGCGATACATGAGGCTATGGAGCAGCAGACAGTGAGCATAGCAAAGGCTGGGATCGTCGCGAAGCTTAATGCGAGGGCTACAGTAATTGCGGCTGGCAATCCGAAATACGGGAGGTATGTTGAGGAGAGGTCCGTAGCGGACAACATAAACCTCCCCGTCACGATACTCAGCAGGTTCGATCTGATATTCATACTCAAGGACAAGCCCTCAGCAGAATACGACACCATGCTCGCATCTCACATGATCCACGTCCACAAGGAGGCCGAAAACGTAACTCCGGAGATCCCCGTAGACCTGCTGAAGAAGTACATAAGCTATGCTAAGAGGTACTACAGACCTGTGCTCACAGAGGAAGCAGGAAACCTGCTGAGGGACTTCTTCGTGGAAATGAGAAGGATAGGGAGCGAGTCGCAGTCAAACGTCGTTTCAATAACTCCCAGGCAGCTTGAAGCGCTTATAAGGCTAGCTGAAGCTCATGCGAAGATGGCGCTTAAAACGGAGGTCACTGAGGAAGATGCTCTGGAGGCGATAAGGCTCATGAAGGTCTTCATGCAGCAAGCTGGGCTAATGACTGAGAGCGGCGTCGTAGATATAGATGCTCTTATGGTCGGAAAGTCGAAGAGCAAGAGGGAGAAGATGATGCTCATAGAGGACACGATAAGGGACATACTGAACGAGACGGGCGAGAAGTGCGCCAGGATAAAGGATATAATGGAGAGGTTGAAGGGCGAGAACATATCGCAGAAGGAGCTCGAAGATCTCATTTCAAAGATGTATAAAGACGGGATCATCGTACAGGACAGATTTGGATGTTACAGCCTGGCTTGATAGCGTTAGAGGATAAGTGATCTTCATGGAAATTTCTGAAGCGCCTTTTCATCCTGTAGTTAAAAGGCTTTGTGCCATGAAGGGAATGAAGAGTTTTTACCCTCCGCAGGAGGAGGCCATCAGAAAGGGCATACTCGACGGGAAAAACGTACTCATGGTCACGCAGACCGCTTCAGGTAAGACTTTCCTGGCCGAGCTCATCGCCGTGAACAATGTTCTGAGCGGGAGGGGGAAAACCGTATATCTTACCCCTCTTAAAGCCCTCGCAATTGAAAAGTATAGCGACTTCATAGAATATGAGAGAATAGGAATAAGGACTATCGCGACTATGGGGGATTACGACTCCTCTGAGCCCATGCTTGAGAGGTATGACATAATTGTAGCTACATATGAGAAGATGGACAGCATCTTAAGGCACAGGCCTTCATGGCTCAGCAGGGTGTCTCTGGTAATAATTGACGAGATACATTACCTCGATGACGAGAAGAGGGGACCTGTGCTCGAGAGCTTGATAGCTAAACTGAAGAGCATGAAGAGCGACGCCCAAATACTCGGGCTCAGCGCTACGGTTGGGAACCCTGAGGAGATAAGCTCGTGGCTCGACGCTGAACTGGTTCTGAGCAGCTGGAGGCCGATTCCGCTGAAGGAGGGAGTTTACTATAGGGGGAAGATAAAGTTCAGCGATGGAGAGGAGAAGAAGATAAGCGAGCCTTTCTCAAGCCCCGTCTTGGATTTGATCAACGATGTTATAAGCGATGGAGGTCAGGCTATAGTCTTCGTGAACAGCAGGAGGAGGGCTGTTTCCCTTGCACAAACGGTTGCAAAGAGATTGAAGATGAATAAATCGAGCGAGGCGGAGGAGCTTTCAAAGCTCATTATAGAGTCGAGCGAGGTTCAATCGCTCAATGAAGTTCTGAGCGAAATGATCAAGAACAGGGTCTCATTCCACCATGCAGGATTGACGGTTGAGCAGAGGAGGATGATTGAGGAGGGCTTCAGGAAAGGTGCAATAAATGTAATTGTTGCAACTCCAACTCTCGCGGCTGGTGTGAACCTTCCTGCTAGGAGGGTCATAATAGAGAGCTCTGAGAGATATGTAGCTGGCGAGGGGAACTCTCCAATAAAGGTCCTAGAATACAAGCAGTTCGCTGGAAGGGCGGGGAGACCTGGATACGACGAATACGGAGAGGCTATACTCATTGCTGGGGATCCCGTTGAGGTCAGGGAGATGTTCTCTCAATATATTAATGGAAAGCCGGAGAGCATATATTCAAAAATGGGATCCTCCTCCGCTTTCAGATCCCACCTCCTTTCATACATCGCAACACTCGAAAAGCTGAGGCTTGAGGATATAAGGGGATTCGTAAAGAACACCCTCTACTCGAGGCAGATGAGCCAAGAGAGCGCCAAGAAGCTCCTTTCGGACTCCCTCAGGTTCCTCAAGGAGAAGGGGTTCATAGAAGAGGAAGGCAAGTACTACAAAGCTACAAGCTATGGAAAGTACGTCTCCGACCTCTATATAGATCCTCTCTCAGCCGAGCTCGTAAAGGAAGCGTTCTCAAAAAAGAAGAGGGCTACGGACTTCTCAATAATGCACATAATTGCCGCAACTCCGGACATGCCCAAGCTCAGCCTGAAAAAGAAGGAGTTTGCAAAGATCGACGCAGCATTCGTGGAACTCATCCCAGAAATACTCTTGGGATTGGAAGACAGAGATGTCTCATATGAGGATATCCTCTCCGAGGTAAAAACTGCGCTTTTCCTCTACGACTGGATCAATGAGGTTCCCGAGCAGGAAATATGCGAAAAATACGATCTAGGGCCTGGGGATGTCTACTCATTTATAGAGTCGGCGGCGTGGATAGCTTATGCGATTTACAAGCTATCCGACGTCCTCGAGCAGGCTAAGCAGTATTCTAAAAAGCTGGAGGCTTTAAGCTACAGAGTCAAGTACGGAATAAAGGAAGAGCTCTACGAGCTGGTATCAATTCCGGAGATAGGAAGGGTGAGAGCCAGGAACCTCTACAGCTCTGGCTTCAGGAGCATAGAAGATATAAGAAAGGCGAGTGTAAATGAACTCATGAGGGTTAGGGGAATAGGAGAAAGGCTCGCTTACAGAATTAAAGAATACGCTCTCAAGCACTCCGATTAATTTTAGATTCTATTTTTAAGTACCGGCCATGACGTGGGTGCAATCTTTCTCTCCTACAGGCCTGGCTTTAACGCTCCTGCCCTTGTATCCTATTATCTCCGCATCTAAAATGCACGGTCTATTGAAAGTTCCGCTGAGTTCCACAAGAAGCGGGTAAGTTCCTAGCTGCCTCGCATATGTCTTTCCGTTGGAGCTTTTCTCTACATAAAGATCCCTTAAAATGGTCCCCCTTGGTAGGATCCTCTTCAAAAACTTTACATCATAAACGTGCCTCACTATCCACTCAAACCTCTCCGCTTCTTCTTCATTCCTCTCGAGGTACTCCCTCCTCCACATCACCGAAAGCCTCGTGCCGGGTATGACCAAAACCTTCCTTATATTTATCCTCCTGACTGCAAAGCCATCTTCATATATCCTCTCGAGGAAGGAGATGTTCTTCTCGAAGCTCGCCTTGCGCTCGCCTGGAAGTCCTATTATGAAGTTCAGCCCCGGAAGCAGATGCGGCATGCCGTTGTCCCCCCTCAATAACCCTACTTCATTAACTGCCTTTACCGCTTCATAAGCTACTTCCTCATTAGAGTTCAGGTTATTTATCTCGGCTACTTCCTCGTCTAGGTTTTCAAGCCCGAAAGCCAAAATGTCTCCAGGAGTGTGATACTCTATCATTGCAAGCATAGCCTTCTTGCTTTCCTCCGGGTATTTGGCTATTACCGCTGGGTTTGAATTGTCTACATGGAGGACTGAGCCCTCAATAGCATCCCTAGCAAGTTGGAAAAAGCGCTCTATAAACTCTGGATTTGGCCTCGGTAATTCCTTCTCTCCAAGCTCTTTAGACCCGTAGACCAAAATATCTGACTGCCTTCCGAGCCTAAAAGCCCTAGCTCCCAATCTGTAGAGCTCTCTCATTTCAAGTATTACATCCTCAGGATTTCTTTGAACAGGCCTCCCATAAAGGGGCTCAATACAGAAGGAGCAACCTCCGCTTATCCATCTGCTACATCCCCTATACGTCTCAAGCTCCACTGTAAGGTTGTACCCGAAGTTGGGGTGCTGCGTGATTATTTTAGCTCCAAGCACTGCGAACCTCCTGACTTCGGAATAGTCCTTCCTCATCGCATATTCGCTCGCCCTGACCTCACCTTCTTTCAGCAACTGCTTCACATATTCCTCCGGATCCCCCCGAACAACCGCTGAAAAGATCGACTTAAAGTGCTCCGGAGAAGTGGCTATCTTCCCTCCCTCCTGTCCTATCCCAAACCTAGCAACAGGCCCTGCGAGGACCGTAAATGTGTTGCCTAAAAGCCTCCCGAGAAGCTTCAGCTCTTCAGCGCTTATGGGCTCTCCTCCGATGTACTTTCCAGGCACTACCACCCCCGCGACAATTGCAGTTAAATCGGAAGAATTTGCCTCCTTCACAAAAGAATCTACATCCTTTCTTACCTGATCTATTGTATAGTACCTCAAATCAGCATCAGGATCAATGCTCCACACTGCCCCCGCGATGTACCTGGGATAGACATCGATATACGGGGGCACTCCGAGACCTGCAGGCTCATCGGTATATCCGTCTAAGATAACTACTTTTCTGGCCATTCGCTCTCTTCCTCGCCCAAAAACTCCCTTATCCCCTTGTTCTTCGCATCAACCATCTTCTTTGCGACTTCTGGATTGATCCTGAAATCCTCCCTCTTCTTCTCTGTACCGGGACCTATCTCCATACCAATTCCGGGCTTTATGTACACTTCATGGGACGTGAGGTCATGATTTGTCTGTCTCATCTTTTCAACCAATACGTACCTCTTGAGAACGCCTCTTGAGAGTATCTTCTTAAAGCGTATTATCCCGTCTGCGATATGCTCGAGTCCAAAACCATATGCGAGGTCAGTTGTAACCGCATACTGAGATATCAGGTAGGCTGTTACATCCCATTTGTAGAGCACCCTTTTTATGTAATAGCTCATCTTCCTCGCCATGGCGGGCTTATCTATCCAAAACGCGCTCATGCTATCGATTACGAGCCTCGTTCTCCCGTATCCTAGAGCCTTTTTAGCCTCTATTACCTTGCTCACGAGCTCCTCGATATTTAGATCGTTGAGCGTCCACTCCTCTTCCTTGGACTTCATCAATGCATCTATAATTATCATCTTCTTCTCATTAAGCCCCTTTCTGAAGTTCATTCCGAACTGAGATGCCTGCTGAACTATGCTCTCCTTGCTCTCCTCAGTGGTTACATATATCACCCTATCGCTCTCCTTTATCCCCTCCCAAGCAAAGTGTATAGAGAATATGGTCTTGCCGGTGCCCGGCTCTCCAACTATGGAGATGAAAAAGCCCCTCGGTATTCCCCCCTCAATGAGCTCGTCGAAGCCTTTAACTCCAGTCTTCAATCTTTCCACAGCTGCCTGCTGTCCCGTTTCGCTCATGCCCTCTCATTTCCCTATTAATAATTAAAATTCACTCACCAATTTAATAATCTGCATCCCTACTTTAATTCTTTTACTAGATCTCTCGCCCTCCCCTCGGTCAGAAGGCACATTGATCTGTGCGATGAGGACGCGTCTCAATAGCTATAAAGCTTCAACCAAGAAGCCTCATTCATCGTTCAGAAAGTTGAGGAGGTCTGATAGTACGAGGACCTTCGGATTTAAATAATTTAGAGAGAGCATCCTGACCCTTCCGAACCTCCTCTCATATACTATTCCCATTTTCTTGAGCTCTTCCAAGTGAATAGAAACGGACTTGTGGTTTAGTCCAGTCTCCCTAGAAATCCTCGTGATGTTCACCTCTCCCAATTTGTATATAACCTTCAGTATCTTGACCTTCCCTATGCTTCCCACTATTTCCTCCACTTTTACTCCCTCTTGAGAAGCTCTTCGACCTTAGATTCAAGAACGTACAGCGGGGCAGCGCTTATTCCGATGAGAGTGCTCTTTCCTCTGAATCCCTTCCCGCTGCTCTTCGTTTGAATGAACCCCATGCTTCTAAGCTCGAGTATGTGCGTATAAACCTGAGTGTGCCTTCTCGGCTGTAGATTGTAGGCCTCGCAGAGGACCCTATAGATTTTTTCGACATCCCCGATCCTCACAAAGCCTGAGCCCGATCCCTTCAACGCCTTTATGACTGAAAGATAGAGCACGAGCTCATGCCTGTCTAGAGCGCTCACCTGGTCCTGAAGCATAGCTAGCTCAGGCTTAACAATTACATGTGCTTTTCTTATGTCATCTAGAGTTATTGAGCTCCTCTTTTCGCTGTCTGCGCTTTCTCCCGCTCTTACCAGTATTTCCAGCGCCGTTCTGGCGCTTCCGCTCCCTCCCTTGTCGTAGCCTTCAATCATCGATATGTACTTAAGCTCATCATCGCTTATAACCCCTGGGTATAGCGCCTCATCAGCTCTTTCCTTCAAAATGTCGTAAAGCTCAGAATAAGTGTATGGAGAGAACTCAACTATGTTCTTGAGAAAGTACGTAGAAGACGATGGGTCGATATTCTCGAGTGTGCTTATGCTCCTCGAAATGAATATGAAGTGCAGCCTCTTCTTTTTGTTTACGTACTCATCATATGCCCTGACCAATACGTAGATCGAGTTCAGACCTGAGCTCATGAGCGCGAAGTAGTCAAACTCGTCCAGGGCAACTATCGCATATGTATTTCTCCTTTCGAGCTCTTCTATAAGTCCCCTCATAAGCTCCTGTGCGCTCAGCCCCCTTTGCGGCAAAGTTATTCCCAAATCCAGGGAAATGTTATAGATGATCTGAGGGAGCGTCCTGGATTTATAGCAATTCACGTGGACGTATTTGAGCCTTATTCCGTTCCTGCTCGCAAGAGAGGAGGCGGAAGCTCCAAAAAGCTTAGAAGTAACGGTTTTGCCCGTCCCAAAGCTTCCGACGAGCATAACTCTCTGCATTTCTTCGCCCGGGGATGAGAAGAAGCTCTTAAAGAGCTGCGCCAGCTGCTTAAGTTGCTTTTCTCTGTGGGGGAGGCTTGATGGAGTGTACTCCGGATATAGCTTGTGCTTCTCTTTGAAGACCGAGGGAGAGGATATCTCATCTTCTATAATTTTCTCTACCGAGGGCAATCCCGTGCACCAGGTGCAAAATAATTGTCATACAAGATCTAAAGATCACTTTCTAGTTTAAATAAGTAGTTGACCGAAAGTATTATACGCTCCCTTATTTTGAAAAGAGGCGAGAAATTTTATTAAATTACCTAATTGAAATATTTTAAAATTGTAATTTGAAAAAGGTAGATAGCTTTGAAGACGCTCGATCTTCTGCTCATTCACCCTCCAAGCTATCAATACTTCAGAGAAGAGAAAAGGGCATTCGGTCCTGTTAGCGATGTAGTCCCCTCCTCTCCGGTCTTCGACATGTATCCATATGGATTCCTCTCTATTGCGACTTACCTCATAAAAAGAGGTTACAGCGTAGGGATACACAACGCCGCTGCGCTAATGATTCTTAACGAGTCATACAGCTTTTCCGACTACATAAAGAGTTCAGACAGCCTCCTATACGGAATAGACCTGCACTGGCTAGTCCACGCCCATGGAGCAATTGAGTCGGCGAGGATTATAAAGGAGCTGAATCCCAACGCGAAAATTGTGCTCGGGGGGTTTTCCGCCACTATCTTCCACAGAGAAATAATGGAGAAATACCCATGGATCGATTACGTAATTTTAGGGGATACTTCTGAGCCGATTTTCGAGAAGCTGATACGTCATATTTCTGGAAGAGGAGAAAAGATTGAAGATATACCCAATTTAGCCTACAGGCATAACGGAACCGTGAAGGTCAATGCATTGAACCACGCATACAGCAACCTCGATGAGTTCGGAGTCGATTATGATGCTCTCTTAAATCACGTGATCTCCTCCTCAGATCCAGTCGGCTTCATCCCTTTTGCCAACTTCATTACGGATCCGATCGGGGCGGTCATATCATTTAAAGGTTGCAGGTATAGCTGTGTAACGTGCGGAGGATCTAACTACACATTTAAGAAGTACCTCGGCAGGGGCGAGCTTGGAAAAAAGAGCCTTAAGACTGTTATGAACGAAGTAGCCACGATGCAGGAATACATGAAGATACCGGTTTTCTTCATTGGCGATATGAGCTTTATGGGAATGAATTTCACTGAAAATCTCGTTAGGGAGCTCAATGATTCAAAAATCGATTCGGGGGTATTCTTCGAGTTCTTCAGGCCTCCATCTATAGAGCTCTTGAAGATTCTCGATAACTTAAAAACGGATGTCTACCTCCAAATAAGTCCTGAGACTCACAATGAGCATGTAAGAGCGAGGTTCGGAAGGCCGTACTCAAACAAGCAACTGGAAGACTTCATAAGAAGCACCGTCTCCATGCATTTTTCCAGGCTCGATCTCTACTTTATGATAGGGCTGCCAGAGCAGACATTTGAGGATTCAACAATGCTTCCTCAATACATCAGACACATCTTAAGCGATGTAGTCGGTAAGAAAAATGCTAGAAAGATAGATTACTTCGTAGCTCCTCTTGCACCATTCGTCGATCCAGGGTCGCTGGTGTTCAACTACCCTGAAAGGTTCGGATATAATCTGGAAACCAGGAGCTTTGATGGGCACTACAGCCTCATTAAGAACAATAGAGACTGGAGGTATATGCTGAATTACAGCACTAGATACATGAGCAAAGACGATATCGCTAAGTCTACTTACCAGAATGCGAAAGAAATGATAAGGCTTAAGGCGAGCTTTGGGCTTATAGGCGAAGAAGCTTCAAGGAAAATAATAGAAAGGATCGATAGCGCATACAGCGATAAATCAATTGAGCTCGACAACAAGGAGACTGTAGATATCAACGACCTCTACCCGCACACCAACCTAATAGAAGCGGTAATGGCAAGGAAAAAGGGATCGGAAATTTTGATGTCCATAATAAACAGCATTTTCAGCGCTTAAATACCGAAGGGAGGAGGGAGGATTCTGACCTTTATATTGCTCCCTTTTAAGCTTTCGTTGAAATATTCTATCGGATTGAAGCTTTTGAGGTAAGCCTTTTCAACCTCATTCTCCAGCCTCTTTAAAGCATAAACGTCATTTTCATTTATAAGAGAGCTTCTATACATGGAGAAAAAGCACCTGCTTGATAGAATGAGGAAAAGGATCCCTCCGTTCATGAAAAAACTAGATGCGCTTTGAATGTCCCTCTTCGAAGGAAGGCAGACGCCGTTTGGATGAGTGTGGAGGAAGAGGCAGGTTTTAAGCTCTGGAAGGACGACCTTCTGCCTTTCTCCCTCCAAAACGATAAGATCGCCTTCCTTCGTAAGGAATAAAGCGTGCTCGGTATCTATGCTATCAGTTCTTTTCACAACCTGTATCAATAAGTCTGCCAGTTCCCTTAAAACCATATTGAGGTATTCGGAATATGAGGATTCCAGAGGAAGTGAGCCTGAATCAGGTGGCTCACTGAGTATCTTAATATTCTCAGAGTAGTTTTGAGCTACATAATCTTCTAAATAGCTGTCCGAGGATTCAGAATATATGGTCAGTGAGGAGAAGTCCAAATGAGGCTGGACCCCCGTCTCCTCTGCAACATCCTCTGAAGCGAGGATGAGCATGCACTTCTCTGCTAGACCTTCAGTTCTGCTGTTCCTTATTACTTCTTGCCACTTCATTGCCGGTTCCCGATCTGAAGATGCTCCTGCTTCCGTATTCTGTTGCCAAGACGATCCCCTCAATCCCCTGAGGGAACTGGATCTCTCCTTCATATACATAATACTCCTTATCGAAGCTCTTTTTTGCCAATTTCCTCTTCATTTCTCCGTTTTCATTCACATAGTATCCAATCTTCAGTAACTTTGCCGGCCTGGGAAAAAGGAGCTCCTTATTTCTCTCTTCCCCTATGTATTCCCCATAGTAAAAGGAAAAGCCCTTTCCGGAGATGTCCACAGTTATGAGCCCACCGCTCAGATTCTTGAGCTCGCCGCTTAAATGCTTCTTCAAAATCTCTCTAGCTTTGCTTACTATATCTAAAACTGATGGTGCTGTGATCTCTTTAATTGCACTCTCTTTGTCATTTAAAACATACGCTTTAAGCTTTATCCCCCTGACCTCTATGCTTTCTGGGGTATATACGTTTATGTATGCTACAGCCTTTACAGGACTTTCATTCTTCTTCTCATTGTTTTTTTGAGGCAAAACTTACACCAAATTAATTATCATGCTATAAAAACGTTAATTTAGCTTTTTAGTTATATAAAAAATTAAGCGGATCCTCTCTTGTAACCGATCTTCCTTAAGAACTCTATCCTCTCCTTCTTATCCTCCTCTCCCTCAACTCCGAGTGGGGTATATCCATCAACCACTCCGAGGACGCTCCTCCCCTGATCCGTCTCTCCTATTATCACCTGAACAGGGTTGGACGTTGCAACATATATGTTTAATACCTCCTGGACGTGCTTTATCGCATTTAGAACGTTGATAGGCCAACCATTTCTTATATATATTACGAAAACGTGCCCAGCCCCTATGGATTTAGCTGCATCTACCGCCATCTGAGTGAGCTCTTCATCATTTCCATCGTATCTTATGAGCCTCTTTCCGCTTGCCTCGTTGAATGCTATTCCGAACTTTATGCACGTACTCGAAGTAGTTAGAACCTCGTAAAGATCTTCTACAGTTTTAATGAAGTGAGACTGACCGATTATGACGTTTACGTCCTCCGGCACAGGGATGTTAACATAGAATATCTTTACCTCGTTCACCAAAATCACCCTTTTTAAATATATAAAAAATTACTACATGTTAAAAAAGATTTCCAAAGTTTCCCATTTATCACTGCAATAAAGTATAAATACGTTTCCGCATTTAAAAATAATCAAGCTTATTTTGTTTTTGTGTGCTTTCCCTTAAGCGCGCGGTGACCTGTATGTCGGATGAAAATTCGGAAAATTACTTGTTATGGGCTGAAAAGTATAGGCCGAGATCTCTAGATGAGATCGTGGATCAGGAGGAGACGATAATAAGGCTTAAGAAGTTTGTAAAGGAGAAGAACGCTCCTCATATGCTGTTCGCCGGTCCTCCTGGGACAGGGAAGACCACTGCAGCTCTCGCATTTGCACACGACCTATACGGTAAGAACTACCAGCAGTTCGTTCTTGAGCTCAATGCCTCAGATGAGAGGGGGATCGACGTCATAAGGGGGAAGATAAAGGAGTTTGCAAGGACGAGCGTTGTTGGAGGGGTGCCCTTCAAGCTCATAATACTTGACGAATCTGACAACCTCACCTCTGATGCTCAGCAGGCTTTAAGGAGGATGATGGAGAACTTCACTCTCACCAGCAGATTCATATTAATTGCAAATTATCCAAGCAAAATAATCGAGCCAATTCAGTCAAGGACCGCCCTCTTCAGGTTCTCTCCGCTCAAGAAGGAGGATGTGATAAAGAGGCTGAAGTGGATACTGGAAAATGAATCTGTAAGCTACGAAGAAAGCGCGCTGGAAGCGGTGTTTGAGATCAGCGAGGGAGATATGAGAAAGGCCATCAATGTTCTCCAATCTGCTAGCGCCATAGGTAAGGTGACAGTTGATACGGTATACAAAGTAGTCGGCTTGGCACATCCAAAGGAGATAAGAGAGATGCTGAATTTAGCATTAAGCGGAGACTTCAACGGAGCAAGAGAGAGGCTGAGAAAGCTCATGATGGATTATGGACTAAGTGGAGTCGATGTTATAAAGCAGATCCACAAGGAGATCTTCAGCAATGAAATAGATTTGTCTGAGGAGATGAAGCTCATGATCGCTGATTACACAGGGGAGATACTTTTCAGGATAACTGAAGGGAGCGATGACGAGATACAGCTGAACAGCTTCCTCGCATGGCTTGTCCTGCTCAGAAAGAGGATTTGAAAGAGGAAAATTTCATGAGTGCAGAAAAAGGCCTCCCATGGATTATAAAGTACAGGCCTAAGAGTTTGAAAGAATACGTAAACCAAGAAACTGCTGTCGCGATCATAACCTCATGGATAAAGGATTGGGAGAAGAGGGCTCCCACAAAAAAGGCTGTTCTTCTCTACGGTCCTCCAGGGGTCGGAAAGACCTCTCTTATTGAAGCTTTGGCCAATGACTACGGCTACGAAATAGTTGAAACTAATGCGAGCGATTACAGGAGGAGGGACGACATATACAGAAAGGTCTACAACTCAGCGATCCAGGGAACGCTCACTGGAAGGAAGAAGCTTATACTTCTCGATGAAGTTGATGGGCTCTCCTCAACTGGAGATAAGGGAGGCATTGAGGCTATCGTGCAGCTCATTACGCAGACGAAGAATCCTATAATTCTCACAGCGAACAACGCATTTCATCCTGATTTGAAGCCCATCAGGGACCTCGCTGTGATGATAGAGCTTAAGAACTTGAATCAGAAACACGTGCTCACAGTGCTTAAAATCATATGCGAAAGAGAGGGAGTGGAGTGCGAGGATGCTGGGCTGAAGGTCATCTACGAGAAAAACAGGGGAGATCTGAGAGCCTGCATAAATGACCTTCAAAGCATAGCTGAGGTCTACGGAAAGGTGAATGAGGAGCTCGCAACAGAGCTAACATACTACAGAGATAGAGAGCTCAACCCATTTGACACCCTAAGGAATATATTCACTTCAAAATATGTATGGCAGAGCAGAAATGCAATATCGCACAGCGAGGTTGATACTGATACGCTTATTGAATGGCTCTCCGAAAACATACCCGTTCAGCTCACAGATCCCGAGGACGCTTATCTGGCCTTTCAAGCGCTTTCAAGGGCAGATGTTTACAGGGGAATTATTAAGAAGACGGGAAACTATGACTTCCTCGCATATATAACGGAGATGATCGGCCCAGCGATATCATTTTCCAGGAAAAAGACCAAGTTCAAGTGGCTAAAATACAACTACCCATCCAAGCTGAAAATGCTGTCGGAAACAAAGAGGAGCAGAGAGCTTTTAAACTCTTCCCTTCAAAAGCTTTCCAAAAGGCTCAGCCAGTCTACTTCAAAGAGCAAAAAGGATCTCCTGCCCTATTTAAGGTCCATCTACAGACTTTCACCACCCCACTTCGTCCAAATATGTAGGTCCTACGGAATAACGGTTGAAGAAGCGGCAGTCATTGTAGGAGACAAGCAGGTTGAAAAGGCATTTGCTGAAATGGCAGCGGAAAGGCAGGAGAAGAGCGCCGAAAAGGCGGAAATCAGTAGGACTCAGGCCAAGAGAGCGAAAGGAAGGACTTCAAAAAAGAGGGGAGGTCAGACTCAGTTGTTTTGAATAAAGACTTAAAGAGCTCCTCTGCAATGTTTTCTAGCGGAATAGTTCTTTTAAACTGATAGGGAATTTTCACCCTGAATAATATAAGATTCTCAGGATCAGCTTCCGACACCCTCCATAATTGTATGTTTTCCTCAAAGCTCCTGCTGCAGTCGTAGTCTCTCACGAAAGAAGCAAGCCTCCTCACAAAGTGAAAGGGGTATGTCTCCCCCCTTACGAACATCCCGGTCCATTCTCCTTCTTTTTCTAGTTCGAACTTCAAGATCCTCCTCCTCATGTACCTTTTATTTTCTGCTATCTTCGATCCCTTATACAAAAAGGAAAAATCTAGCCTTGAATGCAGCTCTTTTTTAATAGATTCGCTGCACTTATGGTCAATGCTTATATCCTCTTCTCGGAATATGTAAACGTAGTCCCTCCACAACGCCCAGTGCCTCGCATGAAATTGAGGTGGCATGCCCTCCCTTATCCCCCAAATCCTTACGGACCTTTTTTCCAGCTCTCTTATGAAGTCCTGAATTTCGCAAAGAGGAGATGGAGAGATGGTAAAAATCTGCCCTAATGCGCTAACCCCCCTATCGGTCCTCCCTCCATAGCTATAAAAGTTCAGAGATTCCCCATCCATGCATCCACTCTTTTCAAAAGAGGAGAAAATTGCAGATTCGACAGTCGGCTTATCTGGCTGCCTCTGGTATCCGTAAAAGAGGAGCCCGTTATAAGAAACTAAGAACCCCAATACCCTCCTCATAGCTTTGCTCCTGAAAGTTTAAAAATTAGAAGTAATGAATGCCCATATAGCTGAACATCGCCTGTATTAATCCAAGTCCGAGCACTATAAGCAAAATTGCCAGTACGATTACATATGTCCTCATAGCCTTCAGCTTCATATCTTCTCCCTGCTGCTCGCTTGAGCTGAATATCTCGGCTATTATTCTTCCGTAGTAAAAGCTTGATATTCCGCTGTTAATTATGGCAATTACTACAAGCCATATGCTATAGGTTAGTCCTGCCTGAAATAGATAAACCTTTCCCCAAAATCCCAAGAGAGGCGGGAGGCCTAATAGGTTGAGCATTGCAACTATAATTGAGAACGCGACAACAGGGTCTCTTCTGTACAAACCCTTAAGCTGTGAAAGCTCCACCATAGAACCGTATCTGCCGGAAACTAAAAAGCTTAAAGACTTTGAAAGTGCGTAGCTCAAACCCTGAACAGCTATAGCTGCAGAAGAGAAGAGCACTAAAGTTTGGTTGCCGGTAATTGCACCGTTTAGAAGTCCGACCATTCCTACCATTATGTATCCTATTTGCGCTATGCTACTGTATGCAAGTATCCTCGGAAATACTTTCGAAGTAAATGCTGCAAAGTTCCCAAAAGTCATTGTAAGTATGCTTAAGATCGAAATCATGAGAAGAGCAACGCTTGATGGGGAAAGGTAGAAAGTGTAGTAGAGCATCCTGGTAAACGCAAAAATTACTCCTACTTTTATCACTCCAGTTATGAGGGAAACTGACTTCCCATCGGCAAATGAATATACATCAACCATCCACCACTGGAATGGAAATATCCCCAGCTTAAACCCTATCCCTGCAGTCAGCATAACTATTGCGATCATCGCGAGCTTGCTCGTTAGGGGGTACACTCCTCCATATATTTCATCTCCTCCGAAGTAAATCCCGCTGCCCAGCCATAAAACTATAAATGCGGTGGAGACTACACCCATGAGAGAGTACTTGAGAGCAGCATCAGAGCTCAGCTTGCTTTTTTCGCTCGCTATAGCAATGTATGATGATATGACGATGAGTATCCATGAGGAAAGGAACATGCTTATGCTCGATGATTCTGATATGAGAATTGATCCCAGTTCGCCGAGGAAGAGCACAGATGTGAATATAGAATACCTTTCCAAGTCATCTGCCATTGAAGCGTACGCGAGGAGCACAACCAGGGCAATAAACGCTATAAATACCGAAGGTATGGCTGCAAATCCGTCAAGCAAAATCTTTCCTCCAAGAATCAGGGAATAGCCGACATTTATTACTTTGAATACAAGCATGGAGAGCAGAATTATTTGAACGAACAAATATGCGGACGAAAGAGCGGTTAAAACACCGAAATAGCTTTTTTCCTTATAGGAGTAGCTCAAAATTAATGGAGATAAAGCTCCTATAAAGCCTATAGCAATTGTTATTAAAAATAAACTTTCACTGGACAGCATTTCATATCACCACAGTATGCTTATTAATAATAATATTAAAGCTCCTAATATGAAATAAAAAATATAGAGATACAGCCCTCCCGTATGGAGCTTCCTGAAGGCAACGCTTATTTTTCCGCCTGCTGCAGGTACTAGAACGTCCATCAGCTTGTCGTATGGCTTCTCAAAGAATCTGTATATAGCCTTTCCGATAATAGCGACAAGAAGACCGAAATTGTGGTAAATTACATTAATATACCACCTGTCGCTGAGGAAGCCTTCTATTGGGCCTATTTTCTCAACAACCTTCTTCGAATTTATGGCATTGAATAAATATGCGGAGAGCGACAGCAGAAGAGCAATAACTACTATCGTCAGCGATACATACATTGGAAGCCCAATCTCAATAGAATAAGAGGAGCTTATCGCTGAAAATGAAGCTGTAACAAAGGTGGAGAAGCCTCTAACGATAAATGGCCAGGCAATTCCCAGAAGTATTGACAGAAGCGCTAGTATCGAATATGTAGAGAGAACATATGCTGGCGGCTCCTCCACTTCCCTGCTTCCCTTATTAAATTTATAGTTGTATAGAAGGAACCTTGTGCTGTAGAATGCTGTAAAAAGTATTGTTGTCATGAGTAGTATAACTGGAATGTAAAGTCCCGTGGATAGATATCCCTCAACTAAAGCGTCTTTCGTCCAGAATCCCAAGAATGGGGGTATGCCCGCAAGAGAAAGCACCAATAGCCACATCATCGACATCGACCCTTTTAGCCTATATAGGTTAGGCCATTCGTCGATGAATCTGCTTCCTCCCTCATGTATAAATGTCCCAGCTCCTAAGAACAGTCCTGCCTTAAATACTGCATGCGCGATTAGGTGAGCTAGCACAAAGGTCAGAATTATTGAAGGCTCAGAGGAAAAAGCTGCTGCGCCAATTCCTGCAAACATGTATCCCAATTGGCTGGCAGTTGAGTAAGCTAGAATCAGCTTTGCTTCCCTTGCGACGAGAGCCATGCTACCTAAAGCGAAAGCCGTAACAGCACCTATTAAGAAGATTGCATAGTAAAAAGCGTGTACTGCAGAGAGGACTCCCGCTGAATTGGGGGCACCGAGCGAGATGAGCTCTGAAGAACCATAGATGAAGAGTGGTGATATCCTCAGCATAAAGTAGACTCCCGCCTTGACCATTGTAGCTGCGTGTATTAGAGCGCTCACTGGCGTGGGGCCTGTCATTGCTGTTACGAGCCACTCGTGAAGCGGGAATTGGGCGCTCTTAGCTAATGACCCCATGCTGAGCATGAACATAGTAAGACCGAGGATCCCGCTTGTGTAGAGAGATGATAATATGTGTGGTGCCTTGTTCATGAGGACGTTGATTTCAAAGCTACCTCCATACAAATACAAAATGAATATGGCAATAAGCATCAGAATGTCGGGAACTCTTGTAAAGAGTATAGCCCTCAGTGCGCTCATGCTCGGATAAGAGAACATGGGGGTGTTTTTAACATATCTGTTTGGCTCCCCCACCATTCTCTCTTCTTCATCGTTCCTCCAATGACCGATCAAAGCGTAGCTTGCCAGCCCCGTGCCTTCCCATCCGAAGAATAGAAGGATGAGGTTATTCGCAGATACCACCGTCATCATGCTCCCAACAAAGAAGGTAAAGTACACGAAGTACCTGTTGTAGCCCTCATCCCCCTTCATGTAATTTGTGCTGTATATAGCTATGAGCAGAGAGAGGAATGATACTAGAGCCATCATTATTACTGAAAGCGGATCATATATGAATGAAAGCGAAAAACCAATGAATGGATAGCTGGCCAAAGAAACCACTTTGCTTTCCCTATTCGCCAATATATCAACAAGCAATGCAAGAGATGCTAAAAATGATATAGTTAGTGAAATAATGCTGAGAGATGAATTTACCTTTTCAAATCTTTTACTATATGAAAGCATAGCTATTACTGATGCAAAAATGAAGATTTGAAGAACCGCGAGGAAGTACAACTGGCTCAGAATCATTGTGCGCTCACCCCTCCTATGAAAGTTATTAATGCATTGGAATATGCCGGAGCAATTATGAACATGAGAATTGCTAGCAATGACACAATTATTAGAGAAAGAACTATGGTCATGTTCTCTCTTACATCCCTCTTTTCATTCAAATATGGACCGTGGAAGACCCTTTTGTAATTGTAGAAAGAATAAGCTATTGTGAGGGAAAAGCCTATGAATATCAATGCGAGTACTGTTGCGCCAAATTCTCCCATCTCCCAAAATGCGTCGACAGCGCCCCTCAGTATAAAGAGCTCGCTCCAAAATCCAATAGTAGGGGGCATTCCGCTTATGCTGAAAAAGCCTATAAGCGCCATATTTGCAGTAATCGGCATCACCTTCGAAAATCCTCCCATCTTCCTCATATCTCTTGCACCATCGAGGCTCAGCATCATGGAACCAGAGCTTCCGAACAAGAGCTCCTTTCCAAACGCGTGAGATATGTAGTGAAGCAGCAGTCCCACGTAGCCATATATGCTATTTGTCGAAACTGCCAAAAGGAGGTATCCCATCTGCGATATGCTGCTGTATGAGAGAAATCTCCTAAAATCGCTCTCGTAAAGAGCATTCAGACCTCCGTAAATCATGGATACAGCAGCCCATAACGCGAGATACTTGCTGAAGCTAGCAAACATGCTTGGGAACACAGGAATGACGAACCTGAATATCGCATAAGGCGCGATGCCTGTAAATAAAGCAGACATCGCCATGCTTACTGGAGTAGGTGCCTCTGCATATGCATACGGAAGCCAAAGGTGGAAGCCGAAGGAAGCAGACTTAACCAAAAGACCTATCATTATTAAGTAGAAGGACCATGCCAGTACAGATGATGGAATATATTGTGCAATATTTTTGAGGCTTGCATATCCCGAATATACATCAAACGTCGCCGCATAAATCCCCAAAATTAACGAGCCAACTAGGAAGAGAACTGCCCCAACGTGAGTCCACACGAGGTAAATTAGTGAGACCTTTCTTTTGTCGTTATATCCGTAATTGTTAACGAGTATAAAGCTTGTGATCAAGGAGATCTCTAAAAATAGGTAAAATTCCAAGAGGTTTGTTGAGAGTATAGATGCATATATTGACAAAGTGAACATGAAGAGTAGGAAGTAGAATATAGACAGCTCTGTCTTCGTCTCTCTCCCTTCAGCTCTGAGCCTGCCTGTCATGTATGGGTAGGAATAATAGGCAGTTAACATCGAAAGCACAAGAACGGTAATTGCAATCGGATAAGTGATAATATTTACCTGAAAGTCAAATACCCCAATATAGTTAGCGCTCAGAAATGAGCCATCATAATAAGTGCTCGTGAACCCATTTAAAGCTACAGGTACGAGTGAGAGAATTGTCGCTAGCACGTACATTGAAATAGTGCTAGAGTAGACTCCTTTTTCGCTCTTTGTGAGCTTTACCATTAATGCGAGCAAAACTATAGGCAAGACTACAGATAAAAGAATCAAATGCAAGTTCTGAATCATTTCTTCTACCTCCCCTCCTCCTCGCTCTGCTCAACATTTATTTCTAAAGTTTTGTGGGTTCTGTAGTATAGAATGACGATCGATACAGCGATTAAAAGCTCGCTTGATGCTATAATGATCGCGAAGAACGAATACACCGCGCCCTGAACGGGGACGAGCGAAGCAATGTAGGTTAAATAAAGTAGGGCGCCGTTAAACATGACCTCCGCTCCGATGAGCATCCTCACTAGGGATTTAGAAGAGAGAATGACTGTGAGCCCTGTCGCCAGTAGGGCGGCAATCACCAACTTATATACATCCATAATTATATCGATCATTGTTTCCTTCCACCTCTCTTGATACTTTTTGATAAATAAATTGAGAATGCTGAAGCGATGATTATTCCGCATGAAGCGATTATGAGCGGAAACGCAAATTCGTTAAGAAGATATGAAGATAAATCGCTTCCATTTAATATTGTCGGCGAAGGCTGAGCCGGCATAGAGCTTGAAACAGTATATATTACAAGGTAAAAGACGACGAATGAAACAATGCCGATGACTGCTGGAATGGCTGGATCTACGCTCTCTGCTTTGCTTTCTCCAATCATGGAAAGAGAAATGATGAAGAAGAGAACTGCCGCTCCCACGTAAACAATTATCTGAATTGCTGCGATGACCTGAAATCCGAGCATAGCAATAAGAGCTGAAACGGAGAGCGCTATTCCCGCCAATATGAAGGCATTGTAGACTAAAGTCTTAGTCTTGATAATGAGCAGCGAAAGGACTATTGAAATTAAGCCAAGTGAGATGAATGAAACCAAATATGCAATAGTAGGAAGTTCATTCAACACGCTCATATACGATTCCCCTCTTCGGATCTAGTCTAGCTCTATATATGTTTGCTTTCATTAAGTTCGCATCCGGATCGTATTGGAACTTCTCCAGCATGTAAAGCATTTCCTCCCCCTTTTCAAACACAATATCATGAGTTTTAGCGTGCCTCAGCGCTTCTGCAGGGCATATGTCAACGCAGTACCCGCAGAAGACGCACCTCTCATAATTAATAGCTGGCCTAAGCTTCTTGTCGGTGTCTTGAAACATCTTCATAGCGTTTGCAGGGCAAACTCTTGCGCACATTGAGCAGCTTATGCACTTTTCCTTATTGTAAATAATGAACCCCCTGTACTTTTCGCTGGGAACCTGCTTTACTATAGGATATCTGAAGGTCAGCCTGTTTGGCTTGAAGAGGAGCTTAGCTCCCAGGAAGAGAGCTCTTGTATGATTTACCGCCTTTCTTCCGATGCTGAACCTCCTGTTTTTGGCGCTTTTGTCAACATATTTTCCTGGCATCAGAGAGCACCTCCTGAAATCCATACCAACGCTATAGACCAGGCTATTCCTACCATGGTCACCACGAACCAGAACTTCCAAGCCCCTCCTAATGCTTGGTCTATCCTCAGCCTTCCGTATATTGCCCTTGTAAAGACCATTGTTAACGAAACAATCAGTGCCTTAACTACAACTATAATTGCCGGTATAAGCACAAAGCTTATGAACGCATGACCCGGGATCACGATTAAGGGGCTCCATCCTCCCAAGAAAAGAAGAGTGAAGATGAGGTTGTAGACGAACATTCTCGTATATGGGATCCCCATGCTCAGCCCATACATGAGACCGCTATATTCTGTATACGCTCCCATGACTATTTCTGAATCTGCCTCAGCTATTTCAAACGGGAATCTACCTGTAGCCATGAGGACGGAAACGTAGAAGGTAATTGCAGATATCGGGTTTAGAACTATCCCCCATATATGCTGCTCCTGAACAGCAACGGTAAAGTCTGGCGTCGAGTATATTATTACTGCGCTTACCGCAGAGAGAATTATCAGGAGCTCATATGCGGAGATGAGAAATGCCTCTCTTGTGCTTCCTAATAAGGAGAACTTGTTGTTGCTTGACCATCCTGCTAGTATCGTAAGCAGGGGAGGTAGAGTTGTAAGGCCTACAGCCACAAGTATAGAGTTTGAGGTTGGAGAAGGGTAGTAATATGGGGAAATCGGAATAGATGCGATTGGAAGGAGTGCAACCACGAAGCCCAAAATTGGGGCTATAAAATATGGAAGGAGATCTACGTTCCTAGGTATGATTATCTCCTGAAACATATACCTCATTAAATCAGCTAATAGCTGAATAGCTCCTCCTATCTTTGGGGAGATCTCCAGCGGTCCATACCTCATCTGAATCCTTCCGGCGATCTTTCTCTCAGCCCAGATCAAAAAAATAAGGGCGCCCATGACAGTTATGAGACCTGGAACAATTACCAGGTAAAATATTGGAGGGTAGAGTATTATGTTGAGTATTGCCTCTATGATCCCCATTATCTATCAGCCTCCGGAGGGAAGTAATCTATGCTTCCGTATATAGCTACAAGATCTGCAAGCCTGTATCCTACTGGTAGGTACTTCAAAATTATGGAGTTTCTGAAAGAAGGGGTGACAACCCTTACTCTATAGGGCTTAAGATCTCCAGAACTTTCTATATAGTAGAAAAGCTCTCCTCTAGAAGCTTCAATTCTTGAATATGCGGTGCCTTTCTGCGGCTTAAGGTTCAAGAATGAAGCTGGTAACTTCACCCTCTTTTCCGCATCATATATATCTTTCATTATCTTTGTGAACTGTTTCATATATTTCTCATTGAATATGGGTCCATCGGGTATCTTCTTTGAAAGCTGCCTTAGCATAGAAATGCTCTGCCTGATTTCATCTACTCTCTGCATAACTCTAGCTAGACAATCTCCCTCTTTATATATGGGGACCTCAAAGTCTATTTCCGTATATGCATTGTACGGCTCCTCCACCCTCACATCATAGGACACTCCGCTTGCTCTTAGGTTTGGACCAACTACTCCAAGGCTGACTGCCATTTCCTTAGACATAACACCCACGTTCTCCAGCCTGCTCCTTATGACCGGGTTGTTAACAAACATGATTTCATATTCTTTCAGTCTTCTTTCTATGTATGATATACCTCTTTCAAGTTCATCGAAAAAGTCCTTCGGAACATCTCTTCTCACTCCTCCAGGAATGTGGTAGGAGTGCGTGAGTCTTGCACCGCTCATCCTTTCTGCAAGCTCGATTGGAACCTCTCTATCTCCGAAAAACCACATATATCCTGTTGAGCTACCTAACATGATCGCCAGAATTCCCATTCCATAAAGGTGGCTGGCAATTCTGTTTATCTCAGATAGAATCGTTCTCAAATATAGAGCCCTAGGAGGAACATCTATTCCTAAGAGCTTTTCTAGAGCTAAAACATATCCTAACGAAATATTCCCCGCATCTAGAATCGCAAGCCTTTCAAATAATACGGTGTCTTTCACCCACTCTTTAGTTTCGCTGAGCTTTTCCATAGTTCTGTGGACATACCCTATATCAGGGTCTACTTCAGTCACTATATCTCCATCAACCTTGACAATGAACCTCATGTGTCCGCTACTTGGGTGCTGCGGTCCAATGAACAATACCATTGTATTATCGTCTATTTTCCTCGTGGAAATGAACTGATTTTGTATGTTTTCAATTTGCAATTCAAGCACCTCTCATTTCTTCAACATTATATCCTCAACTATAACTTTGAAGTCCTTCCTCAGAGGATATTTAAATCTGAATTCCTCAGGATCGAGTAGGAGGTACTTAAGGTCGCTGTGCCCCTCGAAGAATATCCCGAACATTTCATGTGCCTCTCTCTCCTGAAACTCTGCAGATCTCCAGACCTTAGTTAGGCTGTTAACTCTTGGACTGCTCCTGTCGAGCTTCGTTCTTATTTCAAGGATCTTAGGAGATATATCTTTACGAGTATAGCTTGAGACGTGCACAACAAGTTCAATTTCGTTCCTCTCGGGGTAGTCGACTGCGGATATAGATATTAC
Source organism: Fervidicoccus fontis Kam940 (assembly GCF_000258425.1). NCBI lineage: Archaea > Thermoproteati > Thermoproteota > Thermoprotei > Fervidicoccales > Fervidicoccaceae > Fervidicoccus > Fervidicoccus fontis. The sequence goes on along the minus strand of NC_017461.1, from coordinate 1,280,888 downwards.
GTGATCGTACCCTGATTTATAAAGCTCTTCCGCTTTTTTCAAGAGCTCCTCTTTTGAGACATAAATTGCGCTCTGACTCGCGCTCAATTTTCCTCGCCACCTATTCAGTTACTTTTTTCGAAGCGATCCTAAGCTCCCTTATCCTTCTCTGCATTGTCAATATTGCATTTTCAACTGCCTCAGGCCTTGGAGGACATCCAGGAATGTAAACTTCCACTGGAAGGAAGTCTCTAGGCTTCACCACATTGTAGCTGTTATAAAAAATCCCGCCATCGATTGCACAAGCACCCATAGCTATTACATACTTAGGAGAGGGCATCTGATCGTAAACGACTTTAAGCGCCTTTGCCATTTTCTTGCTGATAGTACCTTCTATAATAATCGTGTTTGTATCTCTTACATGCGTAAATGGAAGGCTCCCGTACCTCTCGCTGTCAAATCTGGGATCGTAAGTTGCAGCGAACTCGCAACCGCAGCAAGAGGTTGTAAAGTGTACAGGCCAAAGGCTGTAGGAGTTTGCCCAGTCGATCATTCCTGAAAAGGGCTTCAGAATTCTCTTAACAAGTTTAATTGTAAAGCGCATTATCTTATTAGATATGCTATTAGCAATTTCGATTGCAATTTCCATTATTCCTCATCCCATACCCAATTTTCGACTTTTTCTGCCTCCTTTATGCCGTAGAGGAGGATTGGCACAGAAACAAGGACTATTGATAAGAAAAATTCAGCAAGTTTATTTATATAAGCACCGCTGGAAAGAGAAAGAAGAAGAAACGTTACAACTACAGACTCAAAGCTAGCAAACAGGATAAAGAATCCCAAATATTGAAACCCTACTCTTACCCTCGCCTTATATTTCGGCGGATTCCCTGCCTCATACCGCTCGTCTTTCAGTCCAGTTATGGTTTTTTCTTCCTTTCTGAGGACGAAGTATAGAAGAGAGATGACCGCTAAAAGGAAGAATAACAATAAAGCAGGAACAACTCCATATGAAAATATTGCGGTAATTGTCACCTGATAAACACCAATTTATATAAGAAAATGATTTGAGATATTTAAATTTTTATAAAGTTAAAAAATTCAAAAATTTTTTTAAATTTTTTATAAAAAAGATTTTTTATAAAATATTAAAATTTTATTTAAAAAGCGTTATGGAGATAGAAAGTCTGATACTTTTGGAGGCTCTAACGGCAATCCCTTTCTCTCTCTTATCTTCTTTACAACATCCATCAGCAATGAATCAGGAACTGGAGACCACCTGCTGAACTCCAATCCCCAGAACGCCTTACCTGCTGTTACGCTTCTAAGTTCACTAGCCAAATCGAAGGACTCGGCAACTGGGATCTCTGCGATAACTCTGGTAAGGTCTCCCGCTTCAGCTACCGTGAGTATTTTGCCCCTCTTTTTAGTTATTATGGCGGTAACACCGCTTAAGTAATCCATGGGAAGCCTTATGTCTAGCTTCTGAATAGGCTCCAGCAGTGTCGGCTTAGCGGATAGCATGCCTGCAAATATGGCATTTCTCACAGCTGGATATATCTGAGCGGGTCCTCTGTGAGCTGGGTCTTCATGAATGACTGCATCGTGCAATACGACCTTAACTCCTCTAACAGGCTCGTTAGCCAGCGGACCCTCCTTCATTGCAAGCCTAAAGGCTTGGAGTATAGTGTCCTTCACTTCCCTTAAGTACTGCAGGCCTGATGTTTTGTCTACGAATATATTGATGTTGTCCTCCACAAGCCATATCTTTCTGGCTTCATCGTAGTCCCAGCCAGCCTTATCCCTCAATATTTTTGCTCGGTCTCTGAAATCTTGATCATTGAATACTTGACCCTCTTGGATTAACTTAATCGTCTCCTCATTAAGCGGCTCAACACTTATGTAGAACTTGTTGTGCTTGTTGGGGCTCTTCCCCTCAAAGACGTCGCTCGTTGTCCTGATGCTTTCTCTATATACAATTACTGGAGGAGAAGTTGTGACCTCAACTCCGTAGTTGTCCTTTAAGAATGTCATAGCTATTTCCAAGTGAAGCGGCCCCATCCCTGAAAGTAGATACTCTCCAGTCTCTTCATTTATCTTAACAACTAAATTGGGGTCTTCGATGCTAAGCCTATATAGAGATTCTATCAGCTTAGGAAGATCCTTAGTATTTTTGGGCTCAACTGCAACAGTTACTACTGGCTCGCTGACATAGTGAAGCCTTTCGAAGGGAGCCATTTCATCTTTATAGGCAACATCTACTACCGTCTCTCCCGCTCTAGCCTTATCAAGCCCTAACACCGCGAGGATGTTTCCGGCTACAACTCTATCCGCAACCTCTCTGGTTGGTCCCATATACAAGCTGACCTGAAGAATCTTCTGAGGGACCTTGCTGTTGACGAGCCAAACTTCCTTTCCGCTCTCGAGGTATCCAGAGAATAATCTTCCTGTCGCTACCAATCCAGCATGTGGATCAACTCTCATGTCATTGATCAGCATAACTGCAGGACCGTTGGGATCAGCTTCGAGCATGGCCTTTCCGATTGTTGAATTTATATCGCCTTTCCATATCTTTGGAATCCTATATTTCTGCGCTTCCCTCGGGTTGGGAACATACTTAATGACCATATCGAGAAGCGAATTCGCAATTGGAACCTCTTTTGCGAGCTCTTCTATAGCCTCTTTCCCCTTATTATAAGCGTCAATCACATGCGAAAGGTTAATCCCTTTCTTCGCGGATACTGGGATTGTAAAGCCCCACTTTTCCTTTGCCGATCCAAAAGCAACCTGTCCCTTCGCTGGGTCGAGAAGCCATTTGTCTCTAAATTCAGGTTCAGCCTGATTCATAATAAGCTTATTGATGTCCTTTATTATCTCAACAAATCTCTGTTGCATTTGTTGCGGTGTGTACTTGAGCTCTTTTATAAGTCTGTCAACTTTATTGATGAAAAGCAGGGGCCTTACCCTCTCTTCTAATGCCTGCCTCAGAACGGTTTCGGTCTGAGTCATTATTCCTTCAACAGCATCGACGACTACTATAGCACCATCCAAAACTCTGAGGCTTCTTGTAACCTTTCCAGTAAAGTCTACATGCCCTGGAGTGTCAATTAAGTTGATCACATATGACTTTCCGTCTACCTCGTGATAAAGGCTGACGTTTGCCGCTTTTACTGTTATACCCCTCTTCTGCTCTACTTCAAGATAATCAGTAGCCAGTGCCTCTCCAGCTACTTTTTGTGAAATGATTCCTGCTGCTGCAAGTAATGTATCAGATGTCGTCGTCTTTCCATGGTCGACATGGGCGATAATACCGATATTCCTCACTTGATCGAGGTTACCCATCATTTTTAAAATTTCAGGAACCATTTTGTATTTTACCATTCTTTATCAACTCCTGTATTTTATCGAATTTTCCGAACCTCTCTAACTTTGTATTAAAACAACATTCAAATTTAACCTGAAAAAGATTAAATAATGTTTCCTTTTTAAATGATTTAAAAATTTCTTTAGAAAATATATCAAAAAACGGGTTTTTAAGCATGTTTTTTAGTATATTCGCTTTAAATTTTAAACTAGGAGCTAAGCTATTCCGCTCCCAACGAAGGCTGAAGCTCTTCTTTGATTTTTTTCATCAGCGATTCTATCTCTCTCTTCTCTATCCTAATATTGCTTTCTAACACCATGGACTCCCTGTGCCCTCCAAATTTACCTTCAGCAAGCCTCTCAACAACTTCTCTGATCTTTCTCAAAACCTCGTCTTCCACCTCGCTCTTTGATCTGAGAACAATTCTCAGCCCAAAATCCTTATCAGAAATCACGAGAGAGATGTCGGCTCCTTCTCTTAAAATTGAAGACGCCACATCGCTTTCAAAAGAGCTCACATGAGTCATAGCTATAATCAGCTCCCCTTTCCTCAGCAGCGACAGCCTCTGAAGTGCTTTAAGCTTTGCCATCCTCTTTGAAACGTCCTCTTCTCTTGTTTCGATTTCAGAAATTAACTTGTTATAGTTGCACCTGCTTGAAAGCTTTGAAGCGCATATGAATGTTGATTCGCTCGACCTTTTGAAGCGATTTGTATCGAAAACAATCCCGGCAAGCAATAGGCATGATGTTGCTTCATCTAGAAGACCTTCAGGAAATATAGATGCTATGAGCTCGGAAGTGGAGTAAGCAGTTCTGTCGATGTAATATTCCGATACAAATTTTTTTATGCTATTATAGTAATGATGATCTATTAGGAAAGTATATCCTTTAAGTATTTCTTGAAAATTAGGCAGCTGGCTTTCTGATGCGGTATCGAGTATTATAATCGTCTCTCCATTTACTTCGTTGATTTCATTAAGATACTCAAAGTTTTCTTGTTTACTTAAAAGAACTTTTTCCAGCCTTTCAGCTTCTGAAGAAATAGATTCTGGGAAAACTACTTTAATTTCACCACTTTGAGATCCAAACTCTCTAACAATAAGGCGCTTTAAAGCTAAAGCTGAGGAAAATGCGTCTACATCTGCTTGCTTATGAGTTACTATCACTATTTCCTTCTTTCTCTCTACTGCCCTTTTTATCAGTTCTTTTAAAGCGTAGTTCACTTATTTTTTCCTCCAAGCTTCTTTTTAGCCCATCTGCAATTCTTCCTGCCTTATCCTCCGGACCAAACGGAGTTCTCACTGCGCTTATAACCTCAACATCAAATGATGCTTTTAAAACTTCCTCCTTTTCATCGAGGTTGAGCTCCACAGATAAAAAAGATGTATCGCTTTTGCTCTTCCTTATATTATCCTCTACACTGCTTACCGATTCAACCAGTATCTTTTCCATATCTTCGATAGAGACCTTCTTGTCTCTTTTACCTTCTTCCGTTAAGATGCACCACTGCCAGTTTTTGTTACAGGTGTTGAAACTTTCTGATAATATTTAGACAGCAATCCTCTCAATTTTTCCTGAAGGGTTGAAATCTGCTTCTTGAGATCTTCTTCATCTTTTTTAAATCTCTCATATATAAGCTCGTCAGTCTCCTTCTTTTCAGTAAGTTCTTTGACCAGCTTATCCCTATCCTCAGCAAAGAAGATGTTCCCTACGCTTCTATAGATTTTTGTCTCAGGCGGAATATTATTGAGAGTCTCAAGCAGTTTATTTATTTCTTTCAACTCGCTTTCTACTATTAATCTCTGGTTCAACAAATTATTGTACTTTTCTTGAAGCTCATCGAGCTGTTGAGCAACCTGTTCTATCTCGGGCGGAACTTTCTCTGCCATACATTATCAACTCCAAATAAATAACTATTATAGAAGATTGAAATTTTTGCTTAATAAATTCTTATGGTTTTTAACAGTTCGCTTTTACATCAATCGAAAGCATGCCTTTTTAAGATGAAAATGAAGTTTAGTATCTTTAAGGTGTTACTTCTCATTCAAGCTCTGATGTTTCTCTTCGTGCATTGATGAATTTTAAACCATAGCTTTTGGAATATGGGTTAGTTTTGAGACAAAACAATAGAGTTCATTCTATGGTCAAGAAAGAATCTCTGATCGCTCTTGCCTTCATTAAGATGAAAGATCCGATCGCGAATAGATGCAGGAACATCCCTGCCATTCTGAGGAAAGGAGGCCAGAAATGAAAGATCACACCTTATTGCATAGAGGAGGTTGCAGAATTCAAGGAATCATTAATAGCTTTTATCAGATAAAGATACGAGTTCATGAGAGCTTTAAAGTCACTTATTGTTTCCGTTTCCATTTTAAGAATGAGCTTCTTTTCTTCCGCATTATATTCCACAAATACCTTCCCTTTTTTCTGGTTTACAAGAGAATCTGCTTCCGGCTTGAGAGATTCGAAGTAGGCTTTGAGGAGTTTCTCGTTTTCATGGTGAATTTCTAAACTAAAAGATATCTTCTCAATTTCCTCCTTCTTTTCCATCGCTTTCACTTTCACTGACGCTCATATATTCTCCTACTTTTTTAACCTTTCCTATAAAAATTCTTGGACCAACATATTCATTGCTGCCAGATTTTTTAAAATTTAACATCCACCCCGAATTCGGATATCCCTTGATTTGAATTTTCAAGACGTTGCTGCTTTCAGCATTGGGAATAATGCTGCTTCCAAACATCTTTATCAGCGCAAAAGTCAAGTTTCTATGCTCTTCGTCAGGAGGGAGGCTGCCTTCTATTATTGCATCATCCACATATCCAGGAGATGATGGTCTGTTCGCTTCCCTCGCAAGGGTCACCCCCTTTATGAAGAGGGTATAAGCGTGAAGTACCGCATTTTTGATCAAATAATCGGATACGTCATAAATCCTCATTATGCTTGGGTTTCCGTTCTTTTCTCCAATAATGACGAACGTCGTGCTCTTTTCGCTTATGGTTATGTCAACTAAATCCTTGAAGGTCAGCTTTCCTCTGTTTACCTTTACAAGCCAAGGCGCCAAGCTGATAATGTCCTTTAAAAAGCTTCTTACCCTCAAAGAAGGCTCTCTTGATGTTGAAAAAATAACTTTATTGACCAAATTCAACACGCATTTATGAGACTTCTCTTTGCAACTTTAAAAAAATTCATCTTGTGTTAATACTCTTTGGAAACATTTTGTTCAGTCCAGTCCTCGGGACATATGCTCCTCCTGCCCAAACGTTGCCGCACTTTTCACATTTCCACAGACCTATGCTTATTCTTGTTACTTTTCCGCTCATACCGCAGAATGGACAAACGTGAGGGGCATACCTCTTTTCCATTATTTCCTTATACTGCTTTCTTAAAGTCGACCCGTATCTGGCTCCAAACTTTCCTGCAATACCGACTATCTTTGTTCTTCCCATCTATATTCACCATTTGCTCTTTTTAATTAGTGATCTTAAGGATTTTAAAAATTTACCTTTATTAGCTCATATGAGTTTTGAAATCTCACCTAAATATATTTTCGCCGTCTTCCATGCAAGGTCGATCATCTGATTTATGTCGTTCTCGTCTAAATACCCGATCCCCATTTTCTGCATTCCGGCTATTATCCCATCTTCTGTAAACGATACTGACAGCCTAGCATCTGAAACATATTCTTCCTCATCAGTTGGATCTGCAAGATAGTAGTTTCCGATTTTGGCAATAGTTGCGGTGATAATTTTCTTTTTCACGTTTAAGTTGCCCTTGTACTCGTTTTCCTTTTTTACGAAGTTTCCTCCATCCGCTTCTTCATATACAGGTATCCTTGTATTCATCAGAGCCACTAAGCTTGCTATAGCTGAGGCATCGATGAGGTTTCCGGAGTGATTCAACACATATATATCGTTCCAAACGACGAGTACCTTCTGTCCTGGAACAAGCGCCAATTCTCCTAGACCAATCGCCTTGGACTCTCTGTAAGATCTATCAATTATTCTTGCAAGCTCATATGCGTTCTCATCCGGTGGCCCAGGCTCAAAGGCTGGAGATGCTAAAGGGACGAACTCGGCGTTTACCATCAGCACTCCTTCATTGGGATTGTCAGGATATGGTGCACCAGGCTCCACCTTCACCCCTACAAGCACCAACGTATCGCCCAAATACACTAGAGCTGAACCGTCGGACTTTTCAATGTAGTTCGGCACAATTGTTATTTTCCTTACTTCATCTAAAGCTCTTCCATCTATCCTCTTTCCAGTTTCGAGTACAGATATAATGGTTTCCCTTTTCATTTTTGGTATAAGCGGATATGAAGTAGGTGTTACACTCATGCTTGCTCGACCTCCTCCATTGATGAATATTTTTCTCTGAGCGCTTCTTTCTGCATTATATATATTTCCTTTATTGCTTTTTGAGCCATCTTCAAAGCCTCATTAAACTCATCTCTTGTGAGCGTGCCGTTTAGCTGAAGGAGCACTATCTTGTTTAAATTCGGCATTATTGCTACAGGCATATCTGCCTGCCCAGTGCTGTCTTCTATTTCGTTTATATCAAGGACGAGCACTCCATCGACTTTGCCCACAGCAACCCCTGCTATTAGATCCTTCATTGGGATTCCAGCATCTGCGAGAGCCAAGCTAGCAGCTGTCAGGCTTGTTGTCCTCGTCCCTCCGTCTGCCTGCAAGACCTCAATAAAGACATCAATCGTAGTTCTTGGAAACAGTTCGCTGAAAACAGTAGCCTCGAGAGCCTCTCTTATAACTTTTGAGAGCTCTATCTCTCTTCTTGTCGGAGCTGGGGATTTCCTTTCTGAAGTGCTGAATGGAGCCATATGATACCTTATTCTCAAGATTGCTCTATCAGGTAGTGTCATGTGCCTGGGAAGCGCTTCCCTAGGGCCGTAAACGGCTGCCATGACCTGCGTTTTTCCATATGAAACTAGGGCCGAACCCTGTGCATTCTTAAGTATTCCAACCTTCATGGATATAGGTCTTAACTGGTCAGGTCTCCTACCGTCAACCCTTAATCCGTTTTCATCTATTAGCTTTCTATTACTGTTGTGCGACATCACCTATCCCTCTTTTCTGTTTTTCAATTTGTATAAAATTAATAATCTCTGAGGAGGTAATGGAATATAAATCAACGCTTTCAAGCTTCTTGATGGCCAAAACTGCAAGGTCTTCTAAAATGGAATCGGTTCCCTTTATCCAAACCCTCCCATTGTTGGATATTAATATTTCGGTCTTCGTTTCCTTTACTATAGCCTCTACTAAAGCCCTTTTCCTATTAATAAGAGAATTAACTGCATGCTGGGCTATGTCGATAACTTTGCCTCCATATATTTTTCCCAAACCCTTTCCCCTCATAGTCAAGAGCGGATCCCTGAGCCTGTCAAAGCTCAAAACCTTAAGAGCTACGAAGTCGCCTATGCTGAGAAACTTCCTCATCGTGTCAACGGTTGCATGTGTTTGCCTTAGAGGAGTTTCGCTCACCGGTAGCTGTCCTTCATATGGGCTGTTGAGATCCACATCCCAGTAAGTAGGACCGACATCAGTTATAAGTCCGATGACAAGATCGTTTGGCTTTGGAATGTATATCTGCTCTTTTGGATAGAAGAAAAGCTTGTCGTCTTTTATCTCAACCATTCCTATTATGCTAGAGAAGTACTTATTTCCAATATTATAAATGTAAAGTGAGTTAGTTTCGATTTTCCCTTCTCCTACCAGATCTCCTGGGAGCACTATATCTCTTTGCTGAACGTAAAACACAGGCTTTTCCATTTCACTCAATTTTCAACACCTTTACAGATACTTCACCTTTTGTGAGTTTATTTAACTTGTCTATTACCTCCTCTTGCATACCTGCTGGAATTTCCAGTTCAAATGTCACGCTTCCATCCTGGTTCCAATTAGTCTTGTGAACTATTCCCAAGGTTTTCGCGTTGCTATACGCTTTGCTCGCATACGAAGAAGGTATGTTAACTTCTAAAAGGGCTTTTGCCATTTTTATGGGTATCTGCCTAGCTATAGCCTTAACTATGTTAATAGCCTGCTTTTCCACTGATTCGTTCAGATTCACGCTCACTCTAGCCTCTTCCATCGCTTTTTCTATCCTCTGCGGGGGTATTGGAAGCTTTGTAGTGGGGTCAATTGCATTCCTTGAAATATAGGTGATGATCATTTTTCTCTTCGATTCAAGCATTTTCCTCCTCTGCTCAGTTGTGAGCTGGAGCTCCCCTCCTTTCAATATCTTTTCAGCTACAGCCAAAAAGTCCTCCGTACCGAAAACAGACTTAATGTCTTCTGGAGAGGCTTTCAATCCCTTTTTCGCGTCTTTATAAATAAACTCGCTTTTTACGACTTCTTCTATATTTGGCTTCCCACTTTCTTTATATTCAAATACTAATTCAGGATCGACAAGTATCTCAAAGTGCTTTCCCTTCGATTCATACTTAGCAATAATATATTCTTTGCTCGACATTTTAATCACTACAGATATGTTTTATAAATATAAAGTTCATGTTTAAATTTGTTGATTTCGATTAATATTTTATAGGTAATTATTGATTTATCAAAGATAAAGAAATTTTTCTTTGTCGGACTTTCGATCTTGCACGCTTCTCTTTTCCAAGCATTATCAGTTCAATAATTTCACGAACTTCAAAACTCATTTTTCTTTAAGGGGAAACTTTTTCAGGCTGTATTAAGATTTATAAACTTTTTTAAGCTAAGTTCCAAAAGATAATACTTTAAAAATATTAACTTCAGATTCCCTTTCAATTACGATCTGAAGTTTAATGAGTAAAATAAGATCAAAACCATGAGGTGAATTGCTTGTCTTTAAATGAAAAGCAACCAAGCCAAATAATCGACCTTGGTGACCAGCTGTCTTTGGAAATCGTAAATGATGTGAAAAACCCCTTAATAGGAAGAAGGGAGATCTCAGGATACGTCTACCATCAGGGAAAGGGAACTCCCTCCTTAGGAGTACTTAGGACGAAAGTTGCAGAAAAGATGAAGGTTGATCTAGGAAGCATATATGTCATATCGCTTGTAACCGAATATGGCATCGGTAGGTCAAAGGTCCTTTTCCACATCTATCCAAATAAAAAAGCTGCTGAAAGGTTCGTCCCAAAGTACATTATTGAGAGAAACAAGACTCTTCAAGAGGAAATGCAAGAAGCAGAAGAGAAGGAAAAGAAGCAGAAGGAAAAAGAGCAGAAGAGTGAGGAAAAGAAGGAGGGTCAGTAAAAATGTCTCAAGTGCACAATTACTATGAATATGATTACAAGACAAAAACTATAAAGCTTAAGAACAAAAGATGCCCGAGATGCGGGAGCATAATGGGACATTATAAGGAACCTACTGAGAGATGGTATTGCGGCTCATGCGGATACACGGAGTTCTTGGAGAAGAAAAGCTGATTAGAGTATTAGGCATTGAGTCAACTGCACATACAATTGGAGTTGGCATAGCGCAGAATAGAGAACCACACATCTTGGCGAATGAGAAGGATAAATACGAGCCTGAAAAGGGGGGAATACATCCGAGAGATGCCTCAAGGCATCATGCGGAAAAAATTGGCAGTATAATTTCAAGGGCACTGAAAAAAGCGAATCTTAAAATAGATGATATTGATGCAGTTGCAGTAGCTTTAGGGCCGGGGATGGGCCCCTGCTTAAGGGTAGGAGCTACAGCTGCAAGAGCGATCTCCAGCTATTTTGGCAAACCTCTAATCCCCGTGAATCATGCAATAGCACACATAGAAATAGGGAACCTTCTCTCAGGCTTTTCTGATCCATTAGTTGTTTACATTTCCGGCGGAAATACTAGCATTATTGCATATAAGCAGAAGAGGTACAGAGTTTTTGGAGAGACGCAGGATATAGCTTTAGGCAATTTAATAGATACTTTTGCCAGAGAGGCAGGACTTGCTCCTCCATATGTTGTGAATGGAAGGCATGTGGTTGAGCTATGTGCTGAAAGAAGCAAGGAAAAGAAGCTACTAGACCTTCCATATATTGTAAAGGGGCAAGATGTATCTTATGGAGGGCTTTTGACTTCCTCTTTGAAAATGATCGGAAAGGAGGACCTCGGAGATGTATGCTACTCTCTCGTAGAAATAAGCTACTCTATGATTACTGAAGTTGCAGAGAGAGGTTTAGCCCACACGAGGAAGAAGGAGGTAATTTTAACTGGAGGAGTTTCTGCTAGCAAAGTTCTCACAGAAAAGCTTGAGAAGATGAGTGCTCTTCATGGCGCGAAATTCTTTAGCGTTCCTCCGGCATTTGCGGGAGACAATGGGGCGATGATCGCCTGGACCGGCTTGCTAGAATATGTTCATGGAATTATCATCGATCCTTCAATGGCTTATATATCACAGAGGTGGAGAGTAGAAGAGGTTGAAGTTGTATGGAAGGAGTGAGGTTAGAAAAAAAGCCTCTTTCTTGGGGGGCTGAATCCAATTTATATCTCATAGAGTATTTGAACGATATCGCAGTGCTTAAAGAGAGAATAATTAAGCCTTACATGGACCCAAGGCTGGCCAAGTCTCTAATATCGAAGAGGACGTCCAGTGAAGCAAGAATTTTAATGGACTGCATAAAAGCAGGAATTCGAGTTCCATACCCATTGAAAGTTGATGCGGAAAACGGTCTGCTTATAATTAGCTATATTTCTGGTGAAGTCTTCAGAGATTATTTAAATGAGAAAGGCTTTGACGAATTAGCAAAAAACATCGTCTTTGAAGTCGCGAACAGCATTTCAAAAATGCATAATCTGGACATTATTCATGGCGATCTGACAACTTCAAACATTATTATAAAGGATGGCAATGCGTTCATTATTGACTTTGGCTTAAGCTTCAGGAGTAAAAGGGAAGAAGATAAAGCGATGGATCTGAGAATATTTGAAAGAGCTGTAGAGAGCACTCATCCTGAGTATAAAGAAAAAATTTTAGAACCGTTTTTTAGCACCTATTTTAAAAATGCTGCTGGCTCTGAAAAAATTAGAAAAAGCCTGGAAGATATAAGGCTCAGAGGTAGATATGTACGTGAAAGAAGGGGGGAGATTTGAGCACATTCACAATTTACTTCGCATCAACAAACAAACATAAATTCATGGAAATCAGTAAGATCTTAAAAGCCTACGGCATACATGTTGAACATTTAGAAAGAGAAAAAGTGGAAATCCAAGCAGAAAGCGTTGAAGAAATCGCTCTATTTGCAGGAGAAAATCTCTTCTTGAAAGAAAAAAAGCCCATTCTTGTTGACGATACCGGGCTTTACATAGAGGCACTGAACGGTTTCCCAGGTCCTTATGCCGAGTATTTTCTAAAGACGGTTGGTCTTGATGGTCTTCTTGAACTGCTAAAAAACAGTGAAAATAGAAAGGCCTGCTTTAAAACGGCAATATGTTTTTGCTATTACGATATAAAGAAAATATTTGTGGGAGAGCTCTGCGGAGAAATTGGAATGGAGAAGAAGGGATACTTCGGCTTTGGATACGACCCGGTCTTCGTTCCAAACGGATATAGCAAGACACTTGCCGAAATGAGTATTGAAGAAAAGAATAAAATCAGTCATAGAGGAATTGCAGCTAGGAAGTTTGCCGAATGGTTTACAACTGAAACCCTCCCCTTTTAAGGTGGGGAGGAGGTCAGAACCAAAAGGACCGCCTTTTGAAACAAGTAAAACAAGGACAAAATGATTATAAGCTTACCCTATACAGACGTCTCCATCTTGCTATGGATATTTCCTGTCTGCAGGCTCTAAAAGCTTCCCGAACCAAAAGCGAAATGCTTAGAGAAGCATTATAAATTTTTCTATAAGGTATTTATTCACCCCTCACGGAAGGGAATATTTCTTCCAAGTTAAAAAGAAGGAACATTCTATTTTTAATTTGCAATTCAAATAGACAGCGCAGTTTAATATATACTTTCACAAAACATTTTATGTGTTATATTTATGTTTTTATTTTAAAATTTCTTTTTTAATATTTTTTCTAAAAAAACTAAAAATTTAAAAATGCTTTTGCAAAATACATAAATGGTATAACTTTTTTAAAAAAAGTAACACCATTTCGTGGTTCATATGGTTAGTAAGACCCTTATAGAAAAAGCTAGAGAATTTCACGGGCATATATGCCCTTATGTTGTACTAGGGCTGAGAGCATCTGAAATAGCCATGCAGAGACTAAATATAAAGAAAGCAAGTGAGGCTGAAACCGTTAATGAAGACATTATTGCTATTGTCGAATGTAACAACTGTTTTGCGGACGGAGTGCAGGTCGCTACAGGTTGCACTTTTGGAAATAATGGTTTGATATACATGGATACGGGGAAAAATGCCGTAACATTAGTAAGAAGGAGAGACTGGAAAGGGATTAGAGTATATGTAGACAGTGAAAAAATGAAGAAGCGATACTTTAGCGAAGAAGCAAGCAGGCTTTTTGAGAAAGTCATAGCAAGAAGGGAAGGCACTAGTGAAGACCAAGAAAGGCTGAGAAAGCTTTGGAACGAAATAGGTTTTGCGTTAAGGGATGCACCAGAAGAGATATTCAAAATTGAGGAAGTAAAAATTTCGCCAGTAGAGAGAGCGCCAATATTTGAAACGGTTAAATGCGATTTATGCGGAGAGCTAGTTATGAAAACTAGGGCAAAAGTAGTAAATGGTAAAACTTTATGCCAGACCTGTGCTGGAAGTTGTAATGCTGTGGTTGGAAGAGGAATTGTTTTAGACTTCAAAACGCCTTTCGAAAAGAGATTATAAAGATGTGGTAAACTATGAATGTAAGGACTGTTGTTCTTACGGCAGTTGTCCTTATTTTAATAATTGCCTTTTGCTGCGAATATTTCTATACCCATAATCCTTCTTCAGCTCAAGAGAAAGTTTCGCTCCAAAGATATGTAATCGACGATGCAGGAAGAAATGTAACCTTGCCTGCAAACGTCAGTAGGATAGTTGCAATCGGTCCTGGAATGCTGAGACTGATTTGCTATCTTAATGCAACGGACATGCTGGTTGGGATCGAACAGAGCGAGTTACAGTGGGGACCTACTGGAAGGGACTATGCTATGGCCTATTATGATGAATTTAAGAATTTGACGGTAATAGGTCCAGGCGGACCAGGCAAGGCACCTAATCCTGAATTACTACTAAGCGTAAAACCGGACCTTATAATAATGAGCGAAATATACTGCCAATTCATTGACCCAGATACGCTTCAGAGAGAAGTTAATGCGACAGTTATTGTCTTAGATTATGGTCCGGCCGGATATCTTGATTTTAAAGAGCTCAACAATTCTCTTACTATTTTGGGAATAGCACTAAATAGAGAAGATAGGGCAAAATCCCTAATAAACTACATTCAAAGCATAGTTGATGATCTAAACAACCGAACTAATAATATTACTATGAGGCCAAAAGTATATGTTGGAGCAGTGTCATACAAGGGAGCACAGCCATTCACGTCAACGCAGTCTCCGTTCCCCCCTTTATCGCTGTTGAACACTAAATCAATAGCCGATAACTATAGCAATAAAACGGGGTTTGTCTCCTTAGACTTCGAATACTTGATTTCTGAACAGCCGGATGTTGTGTTTATAGATGAGGGAAACCTGCAATTGGTGAAACAGAGCTTTGAAAGCAATCCGTCTCCATACCTTCAATTGAATGCCTTCAGAAATGGAGAAGTCTACGGAATTCTTCCCTTCAATTACTACGATACTAATATTGCAACAGCTTTAGCCGATGCATACTATATGGGAAAAATCTTATATCCTGATAGATTTAAAGACATTAATCCCGCAGAAAAAGCTAATGAAATTTTCAATGAGTTCCTCGGAAAACCGCTTTATCAAGAATATAGCGCTGCTTATGGAGGCTTCAAATGTCTCTCTAATGCTTTTGGGTGAAGTCCGTAGTGGCCATCTTCAAGCATAGAAAACAACTTGTGTTTTTTTCCCTATTATTACTAGTTTTTTTATCTGTACCACTCTGCATATATCTAGGATATTATAAAGCTTCAATATTTGAAATAACTAGAGTCATTTTTAGACCTGATAATTCTCAGCTATCTATAGTTGTCTGGGACCTTAGAATTAAACGAATACTAGCTGCAATCATAATAGGAGCTATTTTAGGAGGATCGGGAACTGCTGTCCAGGCCTCTATGCGTAATCCGCTTGCCTCTCCCTTCACTTTAGGGCTATCTTATGCGGCATCCGTGGGAGTAGCTGTCGGTCTCTTAGCTCTTAACGAGGGAAGTATTTTAAGATATCAAATTAATATTCAGAATCCTTTCATAATAGCTTTTTTTGCGTTCATTTTCTCTTTAATTCAAGTACTTATCATATTGTTATTGGCTTACAAAGCGGGGTTGAGCTCCATATCGCTAGTGCTTTCTTCGATAGCGATCTCATTCGCGTACCAAGCACTTTTATACCTCATTCAGTATTTTTTCCTTAACGAAATTTACGTTTCAACGGTAGTATTTTGGACATTCGGAGACCTGGAGAGAATATCTTGGGAGGAATTAAAACTCATTGCGATCGTATCTCTATTGATAGTTATACCGTACTTTGTTTACAGAAGCATTGATTACGATGTAATTATAGGAGGGGACGATATAGCTAAATCTTCAGGCATTAATCCGAGAAGATTGAGATTTGAGACTATTTTTATAGCGGCATTAGGCGCATCTCTCGCAACATCATTTGTCGGTGTTGTGGGATTCGTTTGCCTATTAGCACCTCATATTTCAAGGTTCCTTGTTGGAGGAGGGCACAGATATCTGATGCCAACATCTATGGCTATGGGATCACTAATACTTTTGTGGTCTGACACCCTTGGAAGAATAATAATTTCTCCCGTAACGATACCTGTAGGTATAATGACTTCTCTGTTAGGTGTTCCGTTGCTCATATTTCTTTTAATAAAAGGTGAAAAGCATGGTTATAGAGATTGAAGTCAAAGATGTAAAAGTATACTATAAAAGCACAAAAGCTATTGATGGAGTTTCGCTACATATTAAGAAAGGAGAAGTGCTTTGTGTAATTGGACCAAATGGAGCTGGAAAATCTACTCTTTTGAGAGTAATAAACGGGATATTGAAGCCAAAAATTGGAACGGTTTATGTTGATAAAAGATCTATCTATGAGATCCCTCATAAAAGTGCGGCAAAGATATTTGGATATGTACCTCAAAAGTTACATTCATTTGGAATGATAAGTGTATATGATTTCGTTATGACGGGAAGGAAACCTCACATTGGTCTCGTCCCGACAAAAGCTGACGATGAGCGCGTTTTTAAAGCACTGAAGTTGGTGAACATGGAAAATTTTGCTGAAAGGACGCTGGAAGAGCTCAGCGGAGGAGAGTTGCAAAGAGTGCTGATTGCTAGGGCTTTAGCTGGAGAGCCAGAAGTTTTGATTTTAGATGAACCCACAAATAATTTGGATTTAAAACATCAAACTGAGCTTCTAAATTTAGTTAAGGTTTTGAGCAATGAGGGATTAATAGTTATCATGTCTCTACACGATCTCACACAAGCTTATCGCATTTCAGATAAGGTTCTATTAATGAATAAAGGTAAAGTAGTTGCGTTCGGAGAACCGAGTAAAGTATTAAGAGCAGATATCTTGTCAAGAGTATATGGGGTCCCGATAGCAATTTTAAAAGAATACAAAATAGTCACGACGCTCTGACCTTCAATCTTTTATACATAAATGAAATGCTTCCGATATAAACTCATTTTCATATCAAGCCTATAACAATGATTTCTATACATTCTATACATTCTTAAAAAATTTAATGATCAGCACTCAAGACCCATTTCATCCTATATCGTCAAAAAGCGTTTGCTCATCATCTTTAATAAAAATTAGTTTTTCTAGTGAACTGCCACCAGCTTTCGCAGGCGGCTTCCTGCTTCAGCTACCAGACTATGTCCCCTGGCTCTTTCTCAGCCACGCAGCGATAATAATTGCGATGAGGGAAAATATAAAATTATCGGTTTTCATTTTCAGCTTTCCCAATGGAGAACTCACCCGATAAAGTTAAAAAATCTCGCAATTTTTCGATTTTAATAAAAAATTTGAAGATGTGTAGTCCCCATTTTTCTCAAGATCCTGCAATAAGCTATTTGGACAAAACAGGATTAAGTTATTTCAATCTATAGGTAAACAATATAACTCAATATATTTTAAAAAATAAAATATTTTGGTGATGCCTTTGGAGCGAACTTTAAGGCTTTACGACGTTCTTAACGAATTGCAAAAATGCAGGTAAGTGCTCTCTGAATATTGCAGATATATTGGAAGATAGAAAAATAGAAGTGCCTTCAGAAAAGTTGAATGAAATTTCAAAAATACTCAGGAATATAGGTGAGCCAAATAAGCTTAAAATTCTCTTTCTTCTTAAGAATGGACCTCTACCTGTCTGCGTTATTTCCTATATTTTAGGTCTGGATCAAACTCTCATTTCGCACCTCTTAAAGACCTTAAGAGATTTGGGATTAATTGAGTATTCTAGAAAAGGAAATTTCAAGCTTTATAGCCTTTCTGATAGTTCAATAAAGGTCCTCGATCTGCTAAATTAAATTCTAAAATAGAAAAATATAACAGTTCTTCCACTAACTTTTTAAAAATTCAGTGAGGCATTATCCCTAACTGCAAATATAATAGTAAGAATGCCAGGAAGAATGTTATAGCTGATACAGGAACGCCTATTTTTATCCATTCCCACATTCCAACGCTTCTTTCCAGCTCTCCCCTCTTCTTCAGCTTGTCCATATATCCTGCCATGACAATATTGGCAGTTGATCCAATTAGAGTTGCATTTCCCCAGTAAGTACCGGCAAATAATATAGCCCACCATATTGGAAAGACATTTATGACTCCTTTTAAGGAATCAATTACAGGAATTACTATTGCTATAGCCAAAACATTATCCATAACGCTCGTTATCGCGCCGGCTACTGCACTCAAAATGAGCATTATGTATAATATGTTCCCTTTTGTCACAGACATAACTGCACTTGTAATTATGTCCGAAACATGCGTATATTCAAGCGTTCCGACGCTTGCAAACAGAAGGAGAAAGTACAAAATACTCCACCAGTCAACCTTCTTTTCCACAATATCAATTGCTCTATCATGAGCTATAAAAAGAGATGCAGACGCTCCGAGGAGGCTCATTCCAAGCAGCATTGTGTTCGTCTCAAGCCTCAAATATTCTTCAATGTAATGGTGAAGCGCTAGTCCTAAAATCACTCCGAAGAACACTATTGTAGGAACTATAAGTTTTTTGTGAAATTTAGCCATTCTTTTGATCTCGTTTTTAACCTCTTCCGGATGCTTTACCGTCTTTGCCTTCTTCAGCTCGCCTTCAAGGTAATACCTGCTTATTGCTATTGTAACGAGCGTAGCCAGGAGGCTGATCGGAAAAGCCCACCTCATGAAGTCCATAAAAGAAAGACCTGCTTTAAAAGCTATTAGAACACCGATCGGATTTCCTATCACAGTCGCGCTACTGCCCAAATTTGTAGTAAAAACGAGAAAAATACTCAGTGGAATAGGGTTCATCTCATAATACTTACAAACCCTTACAGCAATTGCAAGCATGAATATAATGCTTGCTACTTCATTGACTAAAGATGACATTATAAATGATAGCAACAGAAGGAGGAAAATTACAACCATTGGTCTGTCTAAGAAATTGACTATTATCCTTGCGGTAAGCCAGTCAAAGAATTTGTACTCTTCCAAAAACCCCACAACGATCATCATTGCTATTATAAGTGTCAATACATCAATGTTCGAGTAGTTTATAAAGTGCTGTATATCAAGGACGTTGAATACGAAAAGAAGAGTGATCCCCAAAAAAGCGAAAGCAACTCTGAAGTTCCAGTAAATAAATGAACCCGCTATAAAAATTGCTAATACTGTAACGCTAACAATTTGCTGGAGGGATAGGTGAAGCATATACGTCGCAAAAGCGGTAAAAGCGACTGTGATGATATATGATGCAACTTTAGCGTATTCTTTCACCAAATTCTTGCACCTACTATAAATACATTCAAAAAAAGAACTTGTAATTTTTAATGAAAAAGATATATTTAAAAATTTTTCTTTTAAAATTAAAACGAATTATAAAAAATTTCTATCCTTTCGCTACAAGGAATTAATAATATTTCCCGGTTTTTATTAGCTAAGCGTGAGAAGTTCGCGTGGAATGGAGATACTTTCTTTAATAAGCATGATTTTTTAAAAGAATGGGCCCGCGGGGATTCGAACCCCGGACCTCCCGGTTATCAGCCGGGCGCTCCAGCCAGGCTGAGCTACGGGCCCTCGCTAGATACTTTTTAATTTCTCATTATTAAAATTTTCCTGTCTTTGCTTTTGTAGAAAAAGATAATAAGTTTATTTTTCTGTTTTATAAATAAATGCAATATTCTTATTAAATGCTACGAAAGAAGTTCTAAATGTTATTGTTTGCAATACAGGGGATTATAAAAGGTGAGCAAAATGAGCACTGCAAACCTCAATGAAGAAAAAATTAAAAATGCAATAGTTATGCTTACCAAAGTCGTCAATGATGTAAGCGTTCCTAGGAACATTAGAAGGGTTGCTACAGATGCGATAAACAAACTGAAAGACCCTTCACTTAGTCCTGGAGTGAGGGCGGCTAATGCTATCCAGGTGCTTGACGAGATAAGCCAAGATCCCAATATGCCCGTGCATACGAGAATAACGATATGGAATATAGTCAGCTTGCT
Source organism: Fervidicoccus fontis Kam940 (assembly GCF_000258425.1). NCBI lineage: Archaea > Thermoproteati > Thermoproteota > Thermoprotei > Fervidicoccales > Fervidicoccaceae > Fervidicoccus > Fervidicoccus fontis. The sequence continues at coordinate 1,260,762 of NC_017461.1, read as the reverse complement.
TGAAACTGTGAGGGATTAAAAAATATTAAGTGCCTTTTTTCTTCTTTATTTCTTCTATCAATTTGGGAACAACTTCATACAGATCTCCCACGATGAAGTAGTCGCTGTACTCGGCAATTGGCGCATTGGGATCCTTGTTTATCGAGATCACTATACCTGAATCCTTCATCCCGACAGTGTGCTGGGGACTTCCAGATATTCCGATTGCAATATAGATCTTAGGCTTAACTATATTGCCGCTGAATCCTACCTGATGATCCCTAGATATCCAGTCATCGTCAACAAGAGGTCTCGATGCTCCAACAGTGGCATTTAAAAGCTTAGCTAGATCTTCTATTATCTTAAGATCTTCCTTTTTCTTGAGCCCTTTACCTACAGCAACTATTACTTCAGCATCTGAAATGTTGACTTTTTCTCTCGGAATTTTTTCTAAAACCTTGTAGCCAGTGTCATCAGGTCCGCTGTACTCTACTTTTTCCACTTCCCCTTTTCTGCTCGTATCTTTTTCTATCGCCTTAAAAGTCCTGTATCTAACTGTTGCCATTGCTGGCTTGGTCTTCGTCCCTATATGAGCAAAAATATTGCCTGAAAATGCCGGCCTAACTTGTATAAAGTTTCCTTTCTCATCTATAAACAGATCTGTGCAGTCAGCGGTCAAACCAGTTTTCAGCGCTGCAGAAATCCTTGGAGCTAAGGTTCTCCCTGTATTGGTTGCCCCCATCAATATAGCCTCCGGCTTTGCCTTTTCAATAACTTTTAGAAATGCATCTTTATAGTGCATTACATCAAACACTTTCAACTTTTCGCTATCAACAACATAAACCCTGTCCGCTCCATAATAAATGAGTTCGCTCGAGAGACTTCCGACGTTATAGCCTAAAAGCGCTGCATATACTTTGCTTCCCTTCTTTTCAGCGAGCTCTCTAGCCTTTCCCAAAAGCTCGAAAGTCACGGGATGTATAACTCCATCGTGCTGCTCAGCAAAGACCATAAAGCCCGAATAATCTTCTTGGCTCACACTGCCCACCTCAGATCACTCCCTCCTTGGAAAGTATTTCAATAATCTTCTTAATTCCTTCTTCTGCATTGAAAACTTGCTTCGACCTAGGCTTTGGCTTAGGCACGATTATCTTGGAAACCCAGGTCGGTGATCCTTTAAGACCAAAAAAGTCGGGATTGGCTACGTCGGAAAGCTTATCTGCACTCCATACCTCAATTTCATACTTTTTAGCTTTAAGCTTGTCTTTAAGCGTTGGAACCCTTGGCTTAGCAACCTCTTTAGTTACTTGAATAAGTGCTGGAAGCCTGAGCTCAACTCTATATGGAGCTTCCTGCTCAGTTATAACTTCGATAGCTTTCTCCTTTATATCAATGACTTTTGAAACGTAAGACGCATGGGGTATGCCGAGCATTTCAGCAACTAAAGGTGGTACTTGTGCAGTATCGCCGTCGACACTTTTTTCTCCAGCTACTATCAAGTCTGGGATCCCGAGCTTTCTTATAGCAGAGGCCAAGGCATAAGCTGTAGCAAGAGTGTCAGCTCCTCCAAACTTTCTATCTGAAAGAAGTATTGCTCTATCTGAGCCTCTAGCTATGCTTTCTTTTAATGCATCAGCGGCATGTGGCGGAGCCATGCTTATTGTTGTTACAGTACCGTTAACTTTTTCCTTTATTTGTGCGGCGACCTCTAATGCATGGAGATCAAATGGATTTATGACCAGTTCGGAAGATTCTCTTTCTATTGTTCCCTTCTCAACATTAAACTTCACTTTTTCCATGTCTGGCACTGGTTTCATCAGTACTACAATTTTAAAACTACCTTCCATAATTGCATCATCCATATAATAATTTTTAATAATTAAGTTTCAATTATTGTCAAAAACCTATATAAAACTTTTAAAAATTTTTTAAAATCTTTTATATTTTTTGAAAAAAATGTTTTTTATTCTCTAAGAAGCTTTCTCGCTATTATGATCTTCTGGATCTCACTCGTCCCCTCACCAATGCTCAATATTCTTGCATCTCTATAAAGCCTTTCAACCTCTGCCCCTCTTATATAACCGAAACCTCCAAAAATCTGAAGCGCTTCGCTCACAATATAGTTTACAGCTTCGCTTGAGAACAGCTTTGCTGTTGCTATATCTGACGGTTCAGCGCGACCCCTATCCAGCATGTATGAGACATGATAAGTTAAGGCTTCAGCTGCTTTCATTTTAGCATACATATCTGCGAGCTTAAATTGAATTCCCTCGAAATCCGCTATTGGCTGATTAAATTGCACTCTGCTTTTTGCAAAGCTGAGAGAGACCTCTAATGCCCTCTTTGAAATGCCTAGAGAGATTGAAGAGGCGCCTATTCTTCCTATATCTAAAGATTTCATAGCAATCTTAAATCCTTCATTTTCCTTTCCTATTAATTCTTCTTCTGAAGCTTCCACGTCTTTAAAAGATATCTGTGAAACCGGTGCACCTCTCATTCCCATTTTTGGCTGCGGCTCAGAGATCTTTACACCCTGCCTCTTCGAGTCTATAATAAAGGCGCTGAGTCCCTTGTTTCCCCTTTCGGGATCTGTCTTCGCGAAAAGAATGAGGTAATCTGAAATATACGCATTTGTAATGAACCTTTTTTCTCCGTTTATAATATATTTTCCTCCTTTCTTTACAGCATTGGTCCTTATGCTACTCACGTCTGAACCAGCTTGTGGCTCAGCGAGGGCAAAAGCTCCTATCTTCTCTCTTGACATTACAGGAAGGAGCTCTCTCTTCTGCTCCTCACTGCCTCCAAAGAGTATGCTTGATATGGAAAGGATATGAGCAATATAGGAAAAAGCAGTAGACGTGCAGTGCCTGGAAAGCTCTTCTGTAAAAAATGAGAAAGCCCTAAAATCCAGTCCTCTTCCGCCATAGCTTTCTGGGACGAAAATCCCCAAAAGCTTATCTTCCCCTAGTTTTAGCAGATTCCTCTTCACTAGATTATAGTCTTCCTTCTCATCAACCTCCATGGAATATCTTCGGAACTCGCTCAGCTTACTCTTTACAGAATCTATAAGATTTTTGTAAGTTTCTTCAGCATATATACTACTTTCCAAAGCCAATACCTCCATCTTATTAATAATTTTAAATTGCTTCTAAACGAGAAAGAGTTAAAGTACATAAACAATATTTATAATATTTTGTATCGCTTATAAATATTGTTTAAAAAAGGTGCATATCATGAGTAACAGTCTAGATTTTGATGCAATTGTTGTTGGAGGCGGTCCAGCAGGAGCCACAGCTGCATATTTCCTCGCAAAAAAAGGCTACAACACGCTGCTTTTGGAAAGAGGCAAGAGGTATGGCTCCAAAAACGTGTATGGAGGAAAGATCTACTCATACTACGTAAAAAAGCTGTTTCCTGAATTTGAAAAAGAAGCGCCTATCCAGAGATGGGTAAACAGAGAAAGGTACTCTATTACTTACAACGATTCCGCCGTAACGTTCGAGTATTTCTCTCCTCAAGCTCCTAGCTTTACAGCGTATCTGAGCGACTTCACCAATTGGCTATGTAAGAAGGCAGAGCAGCAGGGAGCGACTGTTATATCTGAAAGCAAAGCTACTGGTCTCATCAGAGAGGGGGACAAAATCGTAGGTATAGAGGCAGGAGAGGAAAAAGTGAAGGCTGATGTCACAATAATTGCCGAAGGTGCAAACAGAATACTTTTGGAAAAAGCAGGGTTAGTGAGACCACCTGACCCTATGCAGGTTGCAGTGGGGATAAAAGAAACAATAAAGCTCGATCAAAAAGCGATAAACGAGAGATTCAATATAGGAGATAATGAGGGTCTTTCTTGGCTGTTTTTGGGAGATGTGACTAACGGTCTCCCTGATGGAGCCTTCCTTTACACCTTTAAGGATGCTGTAAGCGTTGGGGCTGTCGTAACGTTAGGTACAGCAATTGATAGTATAAATGAGCACATATACAACTTTGCTGAAAAATTGAGAATTCATCCAGTTATGAGAAATCTCCTCAAAGACGGAGAAATAGTTGAATACGCCGCTCATTTAACAGTAGTTGATGTGGAGAGCTTCATCCCCGAAAAACTTTCAGGAAATGGCTACATGATAATCGGTGATGCTGGCGGACTTTTGGCTAATATGGGCTATACATTTAGGGGTGTAGACTTTGCCATGTATTCTGGGTACCTAGCGGCAGAGGCTTATGAAAAGATAAGAAATAATAAAGAAAGTTGGAATGCGTTCGATTCGATGGTGAGGAGCTCTTCGATGTTTGAAGAAATAATGAGATATAGAAAAGTGCATGAAGTTGTAAAGAATCCAAAGCTACTCACATCATATCCTAAGTTGCTGAGCGATCTTATGGCATCGAAATTCCATATAGAAGAGAAGACCGCAACGTTTAAAGATGCATTTTTTGAAACGCTCAAAAAAGATAACGTTGGAGTGGTATCACTGCTAAGAGATCTACTTAATATGGTGAGTTCGCTATGAGCACAAGTCAGATAAAAAAGGAGAAAAAAACGCTTGATGAGATAATGAAAGAAGATAAGTGGGAGGTAGACGAAAAGCCGCACATAGTTGTAGACTATGAACAATGCGAAAAGTGCCAGAGCAAGCCATGCCTGTATCTCTGCCCTGCAGGATGCTACACGTTATCGGAAAGCGGGAAAATAATGTTTAATCACGAAGGATGCCTAGAGTGTGGTACGTGCAGAGTAATATGCCCTCTCAAAGCAATAAAGTGGGAGTATCCTGAGCCGGGAAAAGGAATCCATTATAGATATGGATAATTTTTTATTCTTTTTTTCACATTCTCTCCCTAAAGTGCGAGTGTTCATGAATTCCCTGCGTTTATTTGAAAATAGGTATTTTATCTACTGAGAAGATTAAAAGTTCAGAGACCTTTCTTGAGCGCTGAAAGAGCTCTATCGCTTTGTGCTCAGTTCTAACTCTCATTATCTGCATCCTTTGCATAAAAAATTTTTAACAATGCAATAAAAAGGCAAAAATCTTTACAACTTGCACATTTTCTCTTTATGCAATAGGGTTGAGATAGAAGAAAAATGAGCACAGAAGAACTGACCTCCTCCCCGCCTTAAAAGGCGAGACTTTCAGCTGTAAAAGTTTTATTTATAGCACTTTATTAATGATGAGAATCAGCTTAAGATGCGGGGGGTGGGATTTGAACCCACGCAGGACTTCTCCATCGGAGCCTAAGTCCGACCCCTTTGACCATGCTCGGGCACCCCCGCATTAGGACTGCAATTGTTAATTCTTTTTATATATTCTTATTAATTTTTTGATATAGCATATTTGTTAAAATTCAACTTTCATACGTGTTCTTAGGATATTTCTTATTAACTAGAAATAAAGCTCTTGAACTTTGAGGCAAGCTCTTCTTTCTTCACGCTTCCTTCAATCCTTTCGTTTTTTACAATTGCTCCCTCCTTTACTAGAAATATCATTGTCGTCGGAGAGGCTCTAACCTCGTTTATAAAGAATGTCCTAGATGCCGCTTTTGAATCACACTCCCTAGCAAACCAATCGCACAATATTATATAAAACTTTCCTCTATCTTTGTATTCTTCAACAAATGAATACCACTCAGGATCAAACCTCCTGCAGGCTGAGCATTGAGTATTGTCAAAATAAACTACATAAATTCCATCGCCATTTTCCCCTGGCTGGAATGGCAGTCCATCTCTTCTCAGAAGCTTCCATTCTCCATTGTCAAAATAGTAAATTCCGTTGGGGCTGAAGGGACCTACCGGAAACTTTTTTCTATCAATGCTACTTTTTGAAGCTATTTCAGTTAAAAGCCTGTCTATCAAATCCCTAATATCATTCTCATTTGAGCTCATTGCAATCCACCTATGCAACTTTCAATAATTCTCTTTCCAATTTCTTCTAGTATATGACTTTCTTTTTGAAGCTCCTCAAAATAGTAATTGACCATGCATATGTCAGCCTTTCCCTCAAATTTTTTAAAAAACTCCTGAATATATTTTTTCTGCTCTCTTGCCATATTTCCAATTTCCTTGCACTCCTTCTGAACTTCTTCTCCGAACACCATATTTAAAATGACTTTCTCAACGTTTATTTTGTTCATAGTGAGCTCCTCATAAATGCTACTCGTTACCTGAAGGCCGTAGTAATCGGGAATAGAAACTATATATGCTTTATGGCTTGAAGAAGAGAGAAAGCTCAAAACTTCTTCAGCTATTTTTCTCCAGCTATCAATAAGCTCGGCAGGATCCTTCTTTCCTCTTCTAATTTTCTCCAATGTACCCTTAATTTTTAGGTACATCTTTGAGGCCTGACCGAGATGTTCGTAAAATTCCTTCTCCAGCCTTATAAGCCTAATGCTCCCGCCAGCTGCTGTAGTATCCCAAACTATGTAATCTGCTGACTCGTTCCTGCATAAGTTCTGAACGAAGTACATCAAGAATTCATCAGCTATTCCTGGAGCACCAGCAACATAATCAATTACTTCTCTTTCTACAGGAAAGATAGAAGATGCAACTTCATAAACTTCTTCGCCAAACTTCTTTATCCAAAGCTCTCTCACAATTTTTTCGCTCATTAGATATAGCTCTAGATTGTCCCCGCATTTTGCTTTATACTCTCTCCAATCGCAATCTTTTGAACCCCAGTAAGGAAGCGGGGGAGTAGGGTCAGTTGTGAGATATATCGTCTTTTTTCCTCTTAAAGCTAGCTCAAGAGAGAGGGAAAAAGTTAATGTAGTCTTGCCAACTCCCCCTTTTCCCCAAAAGCTTAAAACAGTTGGGCTCATCTTTTACCACCTTTAAATTTTTAGCTTACCTCCTCACCGCATCTATTCGTGTTGACATCCTTCATCTGCAGAAAAGATAGAAGTTCAGAGACCTTTCTTGAGCGCTGAAAGAGCTCTATCGCTTTGTGCTCAGTTCTAACTCTCATTAGCTTGCAAAGCTGATAACTGAGCTTAAATAAAGATTAAAACATTGTAAATATTTAAACCTAATTCTCGTCTTTTAGTGAGGGAGTTTCAGTTGTAAGCTTTAAGATAGAATGCAAATATCCTAAAAGAGATCCTAAAAGAAATGCATAAACTACTTCGGTTCTACCAATTAAAACTTCATATACAAAAAGAAGGAAGAAACCTGAAATTACAAAACTTAACACGAATCTTGTCGGATAAAAAAACACCTTAAGAAAGAAAGTCAACATCCAAATTATAATACTGCCTATCAATAATTCATATGACTTTAAAGAAAGGAGGGTATTTTTAAAATATAAGTCTATAATGATTAAAATAACTCCTGAAAGTATGCCTAAACTCGCTGTTTTCAGTACAGTTTTTTTGCCTTCTTTGCTATCGCTCAAATTACATGCACCCTTTATAAAAAACAGACACTTACAAGTTAACTTAATGATTTAAAATTATTTTTGTAAAATTTTTCTCATTTGACAAAATAAACGTAACCTTCTATGCCCTTCTTTTTTGAAAGAAGATTTTTTTCAGTAAGCATGTTTAATAATACACTTGAAAGGTTGCTTTCTAATATAGATGAAAGGTCTGAAGGCTCGATGCATCCGTTTATCCTCAAAAGCATGCTTATTTTTTCAGAAACAATTTTTGAAATTGAACCCCTAAGCAGTGGAAAATAAGTATTAATATATCCTTCTATAATTCCAGCATGCAATTCTGCAGGATGGCATGAGCTATATATCGAATCGTTGACAATAGTTTTCCTCAAGATTTTGGTTTTTAGCATAAGGTTATCTAAGGATATGATAGACCTTGTCCTCATTTCATATGGATTTGACGAATTCTTTATTTCCCTCAGCTCTTTCATCGATAAGTCCATAAATTCTTTTAATTTATAATTATTTGTCATCCCTTTCAATTGAGTAATTCCGCTTTCAATCTCACTAAAGCTATAGCTACCGCGATCTATATATTCTTTTTTTCCGATGAGGCTGAACAAGGACTCGCTTAAAGATAAAGCTATTCCGTACAAATAATAGGTGAGAAAGCTTGTAACAATAGTATCAATCGGTTTTGTAGAACTTCTCACTTCTTTATCCTCAATAATCATTCTCAGCGTATTGAGCCAATAAAAGACTCCTCCATATAATTCTCTGTTAGGTCTTCTGTACAGGACCCGCAACGGACAAATGATATTCGGATCAAAAATGCATCTAGCGCTTCCCGAATATGAATAACATTGAAGTTTAAAGCCCTTTTCTGGGCATCTATTTCCTTTTATTGTTACGGGGAGGTCTATTACATATAATAGCTTTCTATAAACTTTTAGAAGGGAAAAAGCAGCATATGATAGAAGAGGAAAATAATTACGAATTTCAAAGAATGACTGAACCGCTCTTTGATCGGACTGGCGGAAGTCGCTAAATGACTCTGATGGTATTAGCACTGAATTTTTATACCTAACTCCTAAGATAATACCAAAAGGAATAGACACTGGTTCAAAATTCTTAATTTTGCTATATTTAGAACTTTTCAGAATTTCAGATAGATTTATCTTACCTTTCATAACTAGCTTTTCCTTGCCTGAAGAAATGACATTTTCAAGTGACTCTTCTGCCTTTTCTAAGTATTTCCACTTATCAACTTTCCTTATTGGCATAAAGTCTTCTGCAAGCAACACTCCTTTAGAACATCTGTTCCTATCAATGCACTCTTCTATTTTCCTCAAAACATCAGATAGAACGAGCTCCTCCTTCTTATACTCGATGACATCATTTTCACATATATTTAGATAGCCGATGCTCTTGCAAATGATGCTTTTATTGCTTAATTCTTCACTCAATTAGCAACAGCCTCTATTAAAGAGATAACCGAAAGTATTTAAGCAGACTATTTTATATTAATTTTTAAAATTTAACGATCTATAAAGTTATTTGTAAATAAATATCAGTGGTCGAAAGTAATGAGAGAAACATATAGTGAATACAAAGCGAAGAAAGGACTTTTGAAGAGCCGGGTATTACTCAGTGACGATGATAAGATTGAAAAAATCGAGATAACTGGGGACTTCTTCATTTATCCCGAGGAATTTTTATGGATATTGGAGGAAAGGCTTAAAGGAACAAAATTTGATGAAAATGCGGTAAAAGAAGTAGTAACTAAGCTGATTGATGAGCTCAGTGCTGAATTTGTTGGAATGACTCCAGATGATCTCGTAAGAGCTATAATTGGTGGTGAATGAAATTGGGCGAATTGAGGGTATTACTAGAGGAAAGACCTGAGGATCCTTATATGAATTTATCAATTGAGGAAGCACTTTTTATAAGCAGGTGCAGAGATGATGGAGATGACATCTTAAGAATATGGAGAAATAAAAATGCTGTTGTAATAGGAGTTTTTCAGGTTCCAGAAGAAGAAGTAGATCTTGAATATGCGAAAAATAACGGAATAGCGATAACAAGAAGATTCACAGGGGGAGGAGCGGTGTACCACGATTTAGGTAATATTAACTTCGCTTTTTCAACAAAGGTGCCGGAGGGAGAAAAGGGGGGAGTTGACTACCTTTTTAATTATCTAATAAACGGTGCAATATATGCATTGGAAAAGCTGGGCTTCTCTCCTAAAAAAGAAAATTATAATGATATCATCATAGATGGGAAAAAAATTATTGGAATTGCAGGAAGCATAAGAAGAAACTGCGCATTTATTCACGGAGCTATGTTATACAATACAAATCTAAGCGTGCTTTCAAGCGTCCTTAAAGTTCCCCTAAAAAAGCTCGCAGAAAAGAAAGTTAGCTCCGTAAAATATAGGGTGACTACAATTTCTCAAATCAGGAATGATATAAGAGAGAGAGACGTAGTCAATGCTCTAATTTATGGATTTATGAGAGTAAAGGATTTGAAAGGATTCTACTTAGATTTTCTATCGGAAAAAGAGTTTGATTTATCACTTGAATTATATAAAAACAAATACTCTACTTATGAATGGAACTACGAGAGAAAAAGACCATAAGCGAAGCAATTATTTTTCGAGGCATCTTAAAGAACGAGATTTTCTAATATAATCTCTTCACTTATGTTGCTGCTTTTTCCAATAAGTATGGACATCAAATTGTCCCTCTGAATTAAGAGGAGCAATACGTATCCAAGACTGAGAGCCGGTGAAAACGGATACTTTCCGAACTGGTGTTCAGCCAAGTTCCTGATTTTTCTCTTTATATTAAAACTTACGTCTTTCTTCTCATCTTTTTCAGATTTTATATTCAGCTTTGAAGCTAGCAATTCAAATGAACTTTCATAACTCCCAGAAATTAGAGAATTTGATATATCTTTACCATTTATAAAGAAGCCATTGTATTCCAATGCGATATGCTCGATGGATTTTTTATCATTGCACATTTTATGAGCGTTGATAAATTCCTCAACTGCTTTCATGTCCATATATGCGCCTAAAAGTTCCCTGACCATCATATAGTTGAACGTATCAATTTCGCTAAAAGCGGACTTTATCTTTTTCGCATAAAACATCGTTCCTAGGATCTGATATAGAGAAAAACACGAGCTTTGTTCGGCAAGCTGTTTGTACTTACCCAGCTCGGCGACAATTTCATACCCAAAAAAATACTTCATAAGCAAAGCTATGCTGTTTGGATCTTCATTTAATGTTACAGAACCCGAATCTATTCCCTTTTTCAGCTTAGAAAATGTTTCATCAGAAAGTATGAAGCCCGCATAGGATATATTTTTTTTATTTTGGTATATTTTCACTACAGAAAGCAATGCACTCATGTTAAGCCAATTATAAAAGCTTCCTACTAATGAAGATGTTTCTTCTGGAGCAATCTTTATAATTTCTTCTATCATACTTAGAGTAAATTTTTCGATCTGGGTTGCAATCATATCGACATTGATTTCCGATTTTTCTCCGCTTATTTTAATTCCAGACTGCTCCAAAATGCTTATGATCTTCTCAAGTTCGTTTGTCTCAATTATCGATTTGTAGCTGTTAAAATTTAACAATTTGGACTTCCAATAGTAGAGCTTAGGCGTCAAATATGAATAATCAAGCTCTCTCATCGAATTTCCCCAGAAAGGACTTTAAAGCCTCTTCAACAGCTAATTTGAATTTTCTCTCCTTTGCTTCTTCAATTTTGGCCAATTCTTCTTTGAGCTTTTTGTTGTATTCTTCCTCAACTTCCTTAGATTCGTTTTTGAGCTTTTCGTCTATTTCCTTTTTGGCTGAGATTACAATCGCATTTGCTACTTCGTTCAGCATTTTCGCATTTCTCTCTGCAACTTCAATTAAATTCGAGAACTTCTTTTCATAAGTGCTTTTTAATTCCTCAACGTCTTTTTCAAAATCGGTGATTATCTTGATTGATTCGCTAATTCTTTTCATATCATACCGCCAAAAATCAAAACATTGTTTTAAAATTTCTAATTTTTATTTAATAAGTTTACTCCGATATTTTAACCAATGAAATAATATAACCCGTGAATGATGATTGGATAGGGCTAGGTCTGAGCGCATCTTTTGAAACCGCATATTCTCTGCTAAACGTCTCGAATATTCTGTTTATTTTAAATTTGCTGGAATCATCTATTGAGGCAAGGAATTTAATCACTTGATTTAAGGTTGGTACGAATATGACAATTCTTGCGTCTGGGGCTAAGGATGGATATATTGCATTAACTGCATTCCAAGGATCGGGGAGGTCTAAAAAGAAGGCGTTAAGATCGCTCTCATCAATGCCTTCCTTTACATCTTTCTTTCTGATCTTTCCACTAACATCGTACCCAAGAAGAGAGAGGTTATTTATAGCTGTTTCTATCATATCATCTCTCAAATCATAGCCGTAATATTCTCCCTCATTTCCAATAATGCTTAGTATATGGGCTGCAAGAAACCCGGATCCTACTCCAGCCTCGCCTACTTTATCTCCTCTTTTTAACCCTGCTTCAGAAATAATCGCATATGCGTCTTTAGGATAGATGACTTGACTTTTCCTTTTGAAAAGAGAATATATTATTTCGTCAATTGTAGGCTTCTGAACAAGAATTCTCGCACCGCTATTAGTTTTTACAAATTTCCCTAACAGGTTTTTGCCTATTATATCGTCATGCTTAATTCTTCCATACTTGCTTTCAGTATATTTTCCTCTTTTCAGGACTACAAGCTTCTTCGTATTGTCTGGAAAAAAGAGCACTACGGGCATTCCTTCATCTAGCAATATTCCCGACCTCAAAGATTTTTTTATTCCAATCTGTACGGACAGAGCTTGCTGAATATACAGTTCTTGCACTCCCAATCCCATCTAGGGGCATATTTTTTAGATAAGTAGTCAAATACCAGCTTACTCAGATCCAAATTGTCCTTTTTTATTGGAAACTCTGCTATTCTATCGGGAGAGACATAAATAAGAGTGCCCTTGCTGATATTGGTCATAGAGAGGTAAATTTTTAGTTGAAGAATATGATGATCATGAGGTATCCCTAAGCTACTTTTTGCTGTTTTTATTTCAATCACTTCCTCCCCTTCTTTATAAGCATCCATTCTTCCCTTTAGAACAAACTCTTCGGAGTTTATATATATCTTCTCTGAAATTTCCTTTTCTATCTCATAACCCAAGTCCTTTAAATAGAGTTGTAACCCCTTATGGATCAGCTCTCCCTGAATAGCCTGCGGTTCAAAAATAAAAGAAATTTCAGGATATTGCATTCTGAAAAGCCTTTTCAATGGACAGTAAACCAGATCTGAGACATATATAATGTTTGGATTTTTTATTTCTGATAGTCTATCATTGAACTCTTTCAGTTTCTCCTCATAGACTTTCTTGATTACAATATTGGAAAAGTTTAACTGGTCAAATGGAACATTTTCAGTCATCTTTTATCATCATTGCATATTGCTTCAGGGGTAATACCATTCATCATTATTTAATTATTACTAATTTCATAATTTATTTACTTTTAGATCTGTATAAAGACCTTCAACTTTAGCTTTTGATAGCGGATTTGTTATCCAAGGGTCAATTAGAACCGTCTTAACTCTATTCTGACCTCCTTCCCCCCGCCATAAATAGTGAGACTTGTCGCTTGTTTTGTCAAAGTGAAAAAAAGTGTCGTGTAGCACAAATCAACAAAGTGTATGAATTATATATGCATTAAAGAAGTTAGGAAATTTTTAAGACTTTAATCTTTATTAAAGCCCAGTGATTAGCTTTGAAGTGCTGATTAATTCAAATGATTCTCATAGCAAAAAGGGAAAGCTTTAAGTTTGCAGAACATTAATGTCCAACACACTCTCTAATAAATCGATTGAATATGCAATTATTCTCCTCAGACTTTCTGCAACGTAGCTGAGGTTAACTGAATATTTAAGAAGAGATACTCTAAGCTCTGATTCTACATTCATCAAGTTTATTGCTTTTTCAGTTATTTCATTTAGTAGCTCACCATCAAACTTCAAAACCAGCTTTAGAATTTGAGATTCTAAATCCTTTATAGAATTAATCAAATTCAGTATTCCTTCCTTTTCTTTGTCGTTTATATTAGACTGGACAAGCTCTACTTCCAAGTTTTTTGATATTGCTGATACATGGTCTCCTATTCTTTCTAATGATTTTGTGGCAAGTGCGTAATGAACAGAAGAGCTTGGGTTGATCCGTTCTTGGGTCGGCATATTGTAAATGTTAACTAAGTATCTTATAGAATATAGATACAGCCTGTCTATATAATCATCCCTTTGATATATATCCTTAATAATTTTTAAGTCGTTTTTGCGCAGTCCAATAGCTAGATCTTCAAGCATGTATATTATAGTTTTCATCATGCTGTTTATTACATGTGTAATATCTGAAAATGTTGTGTCAAGTATAGCTCCCAAAACGATGTCGTTTGAAGTTTCTTCTAATATTTCTAGCCCAAGTACCTTTTTCTTCAGAGAATCGGCAATGCTTGAAAGCGTTTTTTTGCATTCAACATCGCTCGCATGTAGGACTATTTCTTTCTTTCCGGCTAAGTATTGAGCAATAATTGTCCTCTCTATAAAATTCCTGCTTTCCTTACATGTGAAAGAAATTTCTGCTTTTGAAAAATGCTCTCTTCTTTCTGGCGCGTATATAAGAAGCGCCTGATTACTGAGTTCTTCAACAAATAGCTCTTCACCTTCCTTCAAATCGACCTTTTCGGCCCAGCTTTTAGGAAGGCTGAGAATGTAAGTAGATCCTCCAACAATTTGCACTCTTCTCCTGTACAATTCTCACACCTTAAAAAATATATTTTTCTATAGACTTTATAAGACTTTTCAAAAAAATAAAAATTTATAAAATTATTTTCTCGCCAGGATTTACCACTATAACTTTTGTCTTGGTTAGTGATTCGACTAATGACTTAAAGGCTAATGGATCAGCCTTAATCTCCTCGAAAGTATTGTAGTGCATTGGCACGACCATTTTAGGCTTAATCAGCTGAACTGCCTTTACTGCTTCCTTTATTCCCATAGTGAAGTGTCCCCCAATTGGAAGAAATGCGAGGTCTGGTGAATACAGCTCGCTTATTATGCTCATATCAGTGAAAACACCTGTGTCCCCTGCATGGTAAAAAGTGAAGTCCCTTCCTGATACGACAACTCCCACAGGAACAGCTTTTTCACTTGAATGCACTGCAGGAACGAGCACTATATCTAAATCGTCTATGCTCAATCGCCCTCCTACATTTCCACCGATCGCAGAAATCCCATTTTTTTCAGCCTCTTCAGCTAATTCATAAACTCCTACCATCTTAGCGCCCGTTATTTTGCATATATCATAAGCATTCCCCAAATGATCTGAGTGATCGTGAGTGACAATGATATAGTCGATCTTTTTATTAGAAAAATCTTCAACTTTAGCTTTTGATAGCGGATTTGTTATCCAAGGGTCAATTAGAACCGTCTTAACTCTATTGTCAAGCCCCACTAATTGAATCTCAAACGCGCTGTGACCGTAATAATTTATTTCGGTCATTCAATCTCACCAAAATATTAATTTAAGATGATTTGTTGCTTTTAAACATTCTTGAAATTATTATGCTCACAGATACTATTATCATAACGGCAGTTAGTCCCCAAATTATAGGGGACATCGCACTCTCTAGAACCTGGACTTCCATCCCGCTTCTGTCCAGAGCAAATATTACAATTACAATATACAGCAATATTCGCAAATATTCGGCAATGGGAGATAGAATGATTTCTTCTTCTCTTATCTCTGAAGTACTGTATATATACCCTACAAACGAATCAACCAATATGAATCCTGGAATTACGATTATAATTACTTTAGCAAGCCCCCAAAGATATACTTTCATGATTGTCAGGATTAGGCTAGAAAAGTAGCCTAAATTGAGGTTAATGAAGATATATTCAAACCCGAGCAAAATAAAGAATGCGTATAAAAACCATGATGTAACTAGTGCGAAAAACTCACTTGCTGAATATCCAGCCTTGTCTAAAGCCCTACCGATTGTGAATTTCTTCAGCCAATTATCAAATCCGGTCCTCTTTAAAGATGCTTCAATGAGATATTTCATTAATCTTCCAATGAGGTAACCTACTAGTATGATAATTACTGCAATCACTACAGAAAAAAGAATATCATAAAAGCTGCTCAAGCCAAACATCTCCTTAAAATGTTAGTTCTATATATAATTAAACACTGTGATTTTTAAATATTAAAAGAAATTAGCTGTTTAACAACTGAAAGCCTCGTTTTTTAGGGCGGGGAGGAGGTCAGATAATTCATATAGGAACAGGCGTCTTGCTGTTCAAGAGGAACTGCAGAACTAAAGGAGATATGAAAACCTCTATAACTGCTGCTATAAGTAGCAGTATAACAATATTCAGCACGTACTTCGGCATCTTTTTTAATACATCGAAAAAGTTGTTTTCTCTTCTAAACATAAACTTCCAAAAGTTTACTCCAAGAGAAGTGCCGTAAGCTGCTGAAAGAAAAATTGCCGTAAGCTCAAAAATACCGTGCGGCATTAATGATAATATGCCAGAAAAAACACTCAACCCTTCCTGAGTTAAAAGCCCGACAACCAGTCCGGTAATTATACCATTAGCCAGTACTATGAAAGAGGGAATTACAACTGTCAAACCGCTTAAGATTGAAATTAGAGAAACGGTTAAGTTGTTAACAAAAATTGCAAGAACAGATGAAGGTGAAAATGGCTTAAAGTTTATTGTTTTCGCCTTTTCTCCAACTCCTCCTATTAACTGCGATATCAGATCGCTCTGACCGCTCAGTACAATTAAATATCCTAATATACCGCCAATTAAAAACAGGAAAATCATTAATGCCATAAGCTTCTTTAAAGACAATTTCATCCACTTTCTTTTTTTAATTAAATCGCAATGAACGCGAATAAATTTTACTGATAGAAAGCTCTCTTTTCTAATATATAGAATAAATATATAATCAACGAGAAAAAAATAATGAATGAAAAAATTTTGGTGGTAAATTTGTTGAATTTTAAGCCAATTAAGCTTACCGAAGGGATATACTGGGTCGGGGTTAAAGATTGGAGCAGAAAAATATTTGACGCATTTGCTCCACTAGAGAGGGGCACCAGCTACAACTCCTATTTAGTAAAAGGAAGCACATCTGTTGCTCTTATTGACACCGTTGAATCAGATTTTCAAAGCGAATTCTTTGAAAAGCTTGAGAGTGTTGTTAATATTAAGGACATAAAATACGTCATTATGAATCATGCTGAACCGGATCATTCAGGTTCTATACCTGTCGTAATGGAAAAGGCTTCTGATGCTAAGCTTGTGACGACGGCATTTGGCGCAAAGCTAGCAAAAGTCTTTTATCATGTTCCAGATGAAAGAATCAAGATAGTAAGAGATGGTGATATAATAGATTTAGGAGGAAGAACGCTGAAATTTATTGAAGCGCCTATGCTTCACTGGCCTGAAACTATGTTTACTTACCTTGTTGAGGACGGCGTACTTTTTTCATGCGACTTCTTCAGCGCTCATTTAGCAGAAGGAATCTGGGATGATGATGTCAGCGATATCATTGAATTCTCAAAGGAATATTGGGCTACAATAATGATGCCTTTTAGAACGAACGCTATCTCCGCGCTCAAAAAGATTTCAAACCTAAAAATAAAAATGATAGCCCCGTCTCATGGACCGATTATTCGGCACCCAGAAAAAATTTTGGAAAAATATAATGAATGGACAGAAGGGAAAACAGATAAGAAAGTTTTGATTCTCTATGTTAGCATGTACAAACATACGGAAAGCATTGCGAGATTGCTAGAAAGTGAATTTTTTAACAGGGGGATTAATGTTAAACTGTATGACTTAGTTCAAGCTAACTTAAGCGAAGTTTCAAAGAACATGGCTGATTCCAGCGCGATAGTCCTAGCTGTTCCGACAATAATTGGTAGCATTCATCCAATACCTTTTAATTATCTTTATCTTTTAAAGCTTTTGAAGCCTCCGATAAAATATGCAGGAGTAATAATAACGTTTGGATGGGGGACAAGCGCTGATAAACAAATTGAAGAGCTCTTAAAAGATAGCAAAATCGAAATACTTGACACAATCAAAGTTAACGTGAATCTTTCTGAGGATAATAAAAAGCAAATTCTTAGTTTGGTCGAAAAAATTGAGGCAAAACTGAGAACTTAAGTGCTCGCAAACAAACAATATTTCACATTGAAATAAGAAAAGAATAAAAGGAAAAGAAAAATATTTGTAATTTGAAATCCGTCTGATGATGAGGAATCCGGGAACGGATATAAGAATGAAGTTTTATGCTTTTTTCTGAAGCGGTTTAAATTTATCAGAGCGAATAATTCAAGAATAAGCATTACAATAATTTTTCAGGATTTTCTACCAATAATTCAATGAGGATTTCTGCGCATTTGCAAATACCTAGACTTTCAATTCTAACAAAAAGTTATACAAAGTTTTGAAAAACCAAAGGTATTATGTTGACAGATAACATACTTTTCTCTCACACAACTTGAAATGAGAGAAATGCTATAAGCTTCATCCATGTCTAAGTAAAACATCTTATCCTCAACATACATTTACGACTTTAAGAAAATTAAATATATAAATAAAAAATTGTTTTTAAAAGGAAGTAAAAGGATAAAGAAAAATGTTGAACTGTCATGCAACAGGTAAAAGGTATATATATCAGAAGCTGTCCTAACTGCGGTGGTCCTGTATCAGATCTCAGGCTCTCAAAAGGGCTAGCATGTGAAAGATGCTTACCAGATATAAATGAAGAATTGGATTTCGAGCGCCTATTGCTTAAGTTAAAAGAAGAGGGCTCTTTAAAGGAGCTAAAAAAGTACTATAATATGGAGGAAATGCTAAAAGAATTTGTCGATATGTTCGAAAAAGCTTTAAGGAACCCTCCTTGGAGCGCCCAAATCACATGGGCCAAAAGAGTTTTTCTCAATAAAAGCTTTTCCATTGTTGCTCCTACAGGGGTTGGAAAAACTGTATTTGGAATGATTACTGCTTTATTTTTCTCTAAGCACAAAGAGAAAAGTATGATAGTTCTCCCAACTAGAGCCTTGGTTTCTCAGGTATGTGAAAAGCTTGAACGATTCAAAGAAACACTTGAAATTGATGCAAAAATCTTATGCTCTTCAATGCTCAGAGCGGGTATTAAGTCCGAAGTTTTAGAAATGTTGTCTAAAGGAGATTTTGACATTTTTGTTTGCACTTCTAAATTCATGATAAGGAATTCTTCGATATTGAAAAGAGCTGGTTTCCGCTTCTTTTTTGTAGATGACGTTGACTCCGTTCTAAAAAGCGGTAAAAGTATAGAATCCCTTTTTAACGCGATGGGCTTTAGCAGCGAAGCTATCAATCTTGTTCTAGAGATTTCACGTTTACGTTCACTAGCAATGAGAGCACAGGAGGACAATAAGAGTGAAAAGTTGAGAAAAGAACTCAATGAAAAGCTGGAAAAGCTTAAAAAAGAGAAAGAAAAAATCGGTGCAGTTTTAGTTGTAAGTAGCGCTACAGGTAGCCCAAAGGGGAGGAAAATTTCGCTTTTTAAAGAGCTCTTGGGATTCCAAGTTGGAACAAAGACTGAGCAACTTAGAAATGTAGTTGATACCTATAAGGTAGTTTCCGACGAGGATCTAGAGAAAGAACTTGTAAGCTTAGTAAAAAAACTGGGTTCGGGGGGTTTGGTATTTGTTCCAAGCGATATGGGAACCGAATATGCAAAAAAGATTGCTGATTTGCTAAATTATATAGGAATAAAAAGTGAAGCGATTTCTTCAAAGAATATCAGATCCATAAAAAGTTTCGAAACAGGTGAAATAGATGTTTTAGTGGGCGTTTCAATCTACTATGGCATCCTTGTAAGAGGACTGGATCTTCCTCACAGGGTTAGATATGTTATATTTGCAGGACTGCCGAGGTTCAAATTCACACTCCAGCTGGAAAATATACATCCTCTGAATGTACTGACTATTCTCTCACTTCTTTCAAAGGCAAACATTAAAGATGTATCTGAACAAGCAAAGGTATATTTGAAAAACATTAGAAGAATTTTGAGAAGCTTGTCTCCAGCTGCAATTCAAATCATAGCTAATAAACTTATTGAGGGAAAGATCGAAAATGATATAGATAGAGCATTTATGGAAAGCATTCAATTCTTGAAGAACTCATTGAAGAGAGAAGACGTTAAAAATTATCTACTGAGCACAAATGAGGTCTTCGTAAAAAAGGAGGGAGAGAAATTCTTCATTTATGTGCCTGATATAAAAAGCTATATTCAGGCGAGCGGAAGATGCAGCAGATTATATGCGGGAGGTTTGACCAAAGGGCTAGCAATAACTCTTGTTCCCAAGAGTGAAAATCGGTTATTTGAAATCTTCCAAAGAACTGCAAGGATATATATAGAAAGTGCGGATATTAAGCCACTTGAAATCATAGACCTTAATCAGGTTTTGAAAGAAATTGATGAAGATAGGAAAAAAGTTCTAAAGATAATTGAAGGAAAGTTTGAGGGAGAAAAATTAGATTTAGTGAAGAGCGCTCTTATGATAGTAGAGTCCCCGAATAAGGCGAAGACTATCTCAAACTTTTTCGGAAGGCCGAGTGTCAGGATACTTGGAGAAAACCTAAAGGCATATGAAGTTTCTATTGGAAATTTGATGCTTCTTATTACTTCTAGCGGAGGACATATAGTTGATGTGGTAACAAATGCAAATGATAATGAGCTTAAAGCGTATTCCGGTTTAAAAAAAGAGCTTTACGGAATACTGTACGATGAGAAGAGAAAAACTTTCGTACCTGTATATTCGACAATAAAGAAGTGCTTGAACTGCGGCAATCAATTTTCAGATGAAATCGATAGGTGCCCTAGGTGCGGTAGCAGAGAGATAAAGGACAGCAGAAATGTAATAAATGCTCTAAGAGACTTGGCAACTGAAGTGGATAAAGTTCTCATTGCCACCGATCCAGATACCGAAGGAGAAAAAATCGGATGGGATATTTCTGTTCTACTTAGACCCTTTACTCAAAACATCAAGAGAGTACTCTTTCACGAAGTTACTCGAAGAGCAATATTAAAGGCACTATCAGAAGAAAAATTAATAGATGAAAAGCTAGTGGATGCGCAGATTACAAGAAGGGTTGAAGACAGGTGGATCGGCTTTTCGCTATCGCAAAAGCTTCAAAAGGACTTTTGGAAAGAATATTGCATGAAGTATGTTAAGAATGAGAGCAGATGCTCGGAAAATAAAAATTTAAGCGCAGGAAGGGTTCAAACACCAGTTTTAGGATGGATAATTGAAAGATATCATGATCACTTAAAAAGCGAAAAGACAATAATTTCTATACAAGCAAAAAATGGAGGTTTAATTGAGCTTTCATTTGCAAAAGAGGATTATAATAGAGAATTAGATTTGGATGCGCTGAAAGAAAAGAAAGTAATCGTAAAGGTGGTAAAGGAGGAGGATGCAGAAGTATTCCCAAGGCCGCCCTTCACCACAGATACTCTACTCATTGAATCAAATAAGGTTCTTGGACTAAGCGCTTCAAGAACGATGCAGCTTGCACAAGATCTTTTTGAAGCAGGTTTGATAACATATCACAGAACTGACAGCATAAGAGTTTCCACAACAGGCATAGAAGTTGCTAAAGATTATATTCAAAGAAATTTTGTAGATAGTTGGGAAAAATTATTCACTCCAAGAATATGGGGATCTGAGGGAGCACATGAAGCCATTAGACCGACAAGACCTCTCAGTAAAGATGACCTGATCAAGCTTATCGATGAAGGAGAAATAATCGTTCCGAAGCCTTTGACGAGAACGCATTTCTCTTTATATGATCTAATATTTAGAAGATTCGTAGCATCCCAAATGAAGCCATGCGTTGTAAGTAAGCAATTTATTGTATATGAAATAGAGGGAACTGGTATAAAAATATCTGAAGAGATTTTAACAAATAACATCAAAGATAAAGGGTTTCTGACCGTATATAGCTATTTAGAACTCAGGCAAAGAATGAAAGAAGGTTCTTATAGCATCGTTAATGTAAATGCTATAAAGAAAAGGGTCATTCAATTATATACCCAGGCGGATCTTGTTTCGAAGATGAAAGAGAGGGGATTAGGGAGACCAAGCACATATGCAACGATTATCTCAAAAATTCTTACTAGAAGATATGCTCTGGAAAGCGGAAAGTACAGGAAAATAGTTCCAACGAAGCTCGGAATAAATGTCTATAATTACCTTTCAGCTAATTTCAGCAAACTAGTAAGCGAAGAAAGGACGAGATCGCTGGAAGAAAAAATGAGTAGGGTCGCAAATGGAGAAGAAGACTATAGAAATGTAATAGAAGAATTATATAGAGAGATAAGCGAAATCTCTAAATAATTTTCAACGGATTTTTAATTGCACTGCCTTATAAAAAAGTCAAAAGCCAGACAAAAGCAACTTAAAAAATATAAGTCAATATAAAACTTTATAATTAGAATCATTTAAGTTATTTATATATTCTTAAGAACAATTATTAGTGGAAAAGAGGTATAACTTGATGAAAATAGCTATTGCTCACATGACACTAAAATTACTCTCAAAGAAGCTCAATTTCGAAAGAGCTAAAAAAGTTGTTCATGAAGCAAAGCAGAAAGGTGCTAAAGTTGTCATTCTTCCATCAATGATAAATTTAGGTCCTGCTATTTCATTTACAAGCCCTGCTCAACTGAAATCTATCCTTAAGAATCATGCAGAGAGAATACCTAGCGGAGGAACAGCATATTTCCTTTCAACTTTGGCTGTACAGAACAGCATCTTCATAATCTCTGGGCCAATACTAGAAAGGGCTGGACCTAAGGTTTTTTTGACCTCCCTAGCGATATCTCCTACTGGAAATATTGTAGGAAAATATAGAAAAATAGTTTTAAGCCACTCGGATATTTCTATCGGTTTATCTTCTGGAAAGAGCCTTGAAGTAGTTGATATGAAAGAAAAATATGGAATCATGGCGGAGTGGGACTCTTATCATCCTGAAATCGCTAGGGGGCTTACAATTTTAGGCTCAACAGTTTTAATAAATTTCCCAAGAATTGAACCTGTTTTTGATAAAAAACTGAAAAAAATTCTTGAAACGAGAAGCATTGAAAACAATGTTCCAATAATGTCTATTGGAGGAATTATAAAATCTCAAGATCAGTTTTTGGCAGAATTTCCATCTTTAATTTATGATCCTTATGAAGGGCTTTTGGAAGAAATCACTTTAGAGTCTAAAAAAGAGGAAAAAACGATGAAAGTAAGTGATGAGGACAAGGTAGTTCTTTTAGAACTTCAAAATTACACTCAAAAGCCACAACTTCAAGAACAGAAATATTTGATGGAGCTCTTCACTACTGTATATAAAGATTTGAAGAAAAAGATGGAAGGTCAGGAAGAGGAAGCTACAAAGCACTCAGAGTAAGTATTTATTAGATCGACTTAATAGACATTCTTGTTTTTAGTTAATTTCAAGAACTATGCACTCTCTGATTTGAATTAAAAAAGTCGAAATAGAGCCGGGGGCGGGATTTGAACCCGCGATAAAACGGGTTTCCACTTAAATCGATAGGCGGTTTAATTCAAAATTTATCTGCAGCCCGCCGCCTTAGACCGCTCGGCCACCCCGGCGCAATCAATTTAAAAATTAGAAAGCGGTTTCATCCTTTCTTCATTCCTAATTTCTTCTTCTTTGGTCTTAAATTTTTACTGCCACATCTCCTGCATTTAGTAGCATTAGGAGGGTTGATAGCTCCGCAATTCCTACAAATCATCTTGTCTAATACTCTCTTCGTTACTATTTCGACAAGTTCAGGATCTTTTATGGGCATAAAACCACACCTGCATTACTACAATTTCAAGCCTCTTTTTTAAGACCTTAAATCCATCTTATTAAGTTAATTACAATTGAGCTTTTTAAGTTTTCTCATCTTTGTTTCCCTTACTTCATATGCGCAGATCATTTTCGTTTTATACTTAAATTGTCAAAAATAATTTTAATGGTGGTTCTTGAAATGAAGAAGAACATTACTGTAAAGGTTTCCGATGACGTGCTGGAGCTCATAAAGGAACTGATTCGATCAGGAAAATATAAGAACAGAAATCAGATAATAAACAAGGCTTTGGATGAATTTTTAGCAAAGGAAATATTTAGCATAGACTACCTCAACGTAAAGAGAAATAATGAGAATTCAGTAGCTACTGATTAAATTAATGAGACCAAAGATGTTCGAAATATATTTTACCAAGTTCTACGAAGTAATTATGATCTGACCAGAGAGCGTTAAGCTGATTACCATTTTTAAATATAAGTATTATCTCATCGCTGATAATTCCGCTTCCAAACATCTCATCCGCAATCTTGTAATTTTCTCTTACCATAATGTTTTTATCTTTTAAAAACTCATAGACACCCTTAGTTATTATCATCCAAATTTTAGCACCTTTATCCTTTAAGCTACTAATTTTTTCAAAAAATTCATCATTAATTATTTCCTTATGAGATATCGCAATTAGAACTTCCTTCGATGCTTTAGAAAAAACTTTTTCAATATAATATTGAATTTTACCTTCGTTTAAAAGAAATATCCTGAAAAGAGGCGGGCTCCCTACAGATGCTCTCTCCAGCAAAGGTATAACTTTGGTTTCAACCTCCTCCATTTTTTTACTTATTTCATGCTTTGTTTCATTCCAAACCTCTGCTATATTTACTGGATAAAATATAGAGGGTCTGTCAGAGCTTTTCATCACCCAGCCTTTTTCTATGAGCTTTGAAAGGGACTCGTAAACTTTAGACTGCGGCAGTCCTGTCATAACAGAAAGCTCTTTTGCGGTCAGACCTCCAGAATTAAGGAGACGAAGATATATCTCAATATCTCTTTTTTTCATTCCATATACTTTCAGCAATTTTAGTAAAGGCTCTACTTCGCTTATTATAAACTGAGGCAAATTGCTATTTTCGATCATTTTGCTTTTACCTATATAATTAATTATGATTTTAAGAAAGAAAAATTTTTACTTTTAAAAATCTCGCCTCTTTAATGCATGAATGAAAGGCTTATAGAAGCTTTATATTCTGTATTCCGCTTTGATAATAGGTGATTAGAAAAGCTTTATGTGTTGTTAAAGATTTGTCCCTAAGAAAAAGATGCTGGATTAGCAACATAAAAAGCTCTTTTATCGCTCAGGAGAACATTAACGCAAAATTTTTCCATAATAAAAATTTCTATCGTTCTGCAAAGATGATCACTAAGCTTAAATAAAAAAGCAATTCCCTAAAAATACCTAAACCTCTATCCTTGCTATAATTAGTAGAGCTTTCAGTTGTAATATCTATTTCTAAAAAAGATTTTGCAATTTTTGTTAACAAAAATTCAATCCATTAGAAATCCTGGTAATTCTTTTATATCTATTATAGGGATCATTATGGTTCCAGGTATGTTCTTATCAGCAAATGCCACATTTTCTCCATTTTCCGTTATTCGGAATGAAATGTAGTGAGACTTTTTGCAGTTATCATTTTCAGCACATTTAACATAATAAAATATGGGAATCCCACGTAATTCGTAAAAGTCCCTTAGTATCGCTATTATTCCAAGCCTTGTTTCATTGTTAGATTCATATCTAATAATATGCATTGTCTGTCCAATTGGAGAAGTTGTTGCACATAAACGAGCAAGATCTGATATGCTTTTTAATTCTATTTCAATCATTTTTTTCTTGCTTATACCTTCACTCATTTTTCATACGCCCTTTAAACTGCTATACTCAACAGTTTTTTATTTTTTTAACACATTTAATCTTCTTTCTCAAGTTTAAAAATTATTAAGAATTTGCTTAACGAATACGCGGCGAAAAATAAGACTCAGAATTGGTGTCATTCTTCACCTTTCAGTAATACCAACCATCATCATTGTCAATTTTTTAATTTCACATTATTCTTTTTTTATGATATATCTCTATTTATTTTTAGCTGAACATAAAATAACTAAAGAAAGTTGTCTGCAATAACTAGCTTTCTAATACTAGCTTGGACCATTTAATATAATTGTTTATAATCATGTAGCTTTTAGAGACAATTTTCTTCTGTTCACATGGCGTTTCATAGATGTTTCCTAAATTATCCTCAGCTACGATTTTTGAGGTTTCCTCTCCGCAGTTTTCTATCTTAACAGAAGCTAATTTATTTCCCAAAGCCATTGATTCGATATCAAGAAAATTTGCCTGTTTTATATTTTTCTGCATCGTTCTTATCGCCCTATCTCCTTCTGTTGCAAATACTATATTCTTACGATAATTTTTAAAGCTATCGTTTTTATTTTATAGCACAAACATGCCAACTATAATACATTCGTTGTTTAGATTAGAGACATGAAAATTGCTCCTTTATCTGTTCTATTAAAAAGTCAGCAGAATTTTTAACTTCTTCGCTCAATTGCTCTCCGAAGTTTAAACTCTTCGGCTGTATTCCTATCAAGAAAATTTTTTCCGCTTTTAACCCAACAGCATCAAATATCAGGCGAATTGGTAACTTGTGTATGCTAATAGAAGTTTTATCGCTAATCCCTTCAGTTATTAAAATAGACCCCGGAGAAGCACCGAAGTCAACAGAGTCAATTATAACGATTACATCAGGCTGAAAGCTAAAAGCTTTGTTATTCAAATTTTCTGGAACGTCCACTGAAACTGTATTTTTGCAGTTTAGTTTATCGCAAATATACGGTCCTACACCATCATCTTCTCTTAGCTCATTTCCAAGACAAATTATCAGGGCTTTTTTTTCATTTAATAAATTTTTTAATTTTTCCTGAATCATCATTACCACAATTTATAATCGAAAAACTTGCTTTTTATGGTAGCAATGAGATTTAAATATTTTTAAGATTTCAATCTTTATTTAAGCTTAGCGATCAGCTTTGCAAGGTAATTAGGGTACTAAACCTTATTGTCCATATGAAGAACAAAACAAGTACAAAGTAGTAGAGCTCTTCCGAGCTTAATTAGGAACTCTAATCTTTCTATCTTCAGTGAAGATGAAAAATATATTTATGAATAGATGCGGAACCTTCGCTTTCCAGGAGAAGAGAGACTAGCTACGTATAATAATCCTTAATTTTTAGCATGCTATCAAACAAAATCTTTATTTACATTTTTTGATAAATTAATAATAAAAAATCAAATATAAAATTAAAAGTAAAAATAAATAACAATTATATTTATATATATTTATCAAATATTTTAGGTAAAAAGAGTTGTGATAACAATGACGAATAAACAGTTAATATGCCCTTTCTGCGGATTAGGATGCGCTGTCACATTAAAAATTGATGAGTTTGGAAGGCCCTATGCAGTTGATGCGTTTGAAGGCGACCATGTAAGCAAGGGAAAAGCTTGTCCTAAACCTTTCTCTATTCCTTCATTTTTGAATTCCTCTAACAGATTAGCTCATCCGATGAAAAGAAAAGAAAATGGTTTTGTCGAAATAAGCTGGGGCGATGCGATAAAGGAGATTTCCGAGAGAATAAAAGAGATAACAAAAAGCGATGACCCATCATCTTTGGGTTTTTTGGGCTCAGCAAATTGTACTAACGAAGACAACTACGTTTTTCAAAAATTCGCTAGGGCTATCGGAACTAATAACATTGATCATCACGCCTCTTTTTTTGCTCTATCTGAAATCAATGCTATGTACAAATCTTTAGGAATACCCTCTCTTTCTTCCACATATGAAGAGCTTTTAAAATCTTCTGTTGTTCTTATTTGGGGTTTCAACCCTGCAGAAACTAATCCTGTCTTAATGGGCCAATATATTCTAAAAGCAAAAGAAAAGGGTGCAAAAGTTGTTGTAGTTGATCCCAGGAAAACAAAAACTGCTTGGTTTTCGGATATTCACTTAATGCTGAATCCAAAAACTGATTATGCTCTTGCGCTTTCCTTACTAAATGTGATTTTCAACGAGAAGTTATACGATAAGAATTATTCTGAAAGGATTAACTTATCGCAGAAATCTATAGAAGTAATCAATAGCTACAGTCCTGAAGTAGTCGAGAAGATCTGCGGAATACAAGCAAATACAATAAGGCAGGTAGCTAAGCTGATTGCTACTTCAGGAAAAGCTTCAATTCTGTGGGGATTAGGAATATTGCAACAGATAAATGGAGATGATATAATTGAAGCATTGCTTACTATTTCAGCATTGTGCGGATACCTGGGAAAAGAAGGTTGCGTGGTGGGCGGAATCAAAAATGAAGTTAATCTTCAGGGAGCAAGCGATATGGGAGTGCTTCCCAACTTCCTTCCTGGCTATATAGATGTTTCTAATAAAAATGAAATAGAAAAGTTTTCTAAAATATGGGGCTTTTATGTACCAGATAAAGAAGGGATGAATGCCTTTGAAATGTTATATTCATCTAA
Source organism: Fervidicoccus fontis Kam940 (assembly GCF_000258425.1). NCBI lineage: Archaea > Thermoproteati > Thermoproteota > Thermoprotei > Fervidicoccales > Fervidicoccaceae > Fervidicoccus > Fervidicoccus fontis. The sequence continues at coordinate 1,232,833 of NC_017461.1, read as the reverse complement.
TTCAACAAAAATAAAAGGACTTTACATTATGGGGATGAACCCATTAGTTTTGCTTCCCAACATGAACTTAACCAAAAAGATATTGGAAAATTTGGACTTTTTAGTCGTTCAAGATTCATTTTTTACTGAAACGGCTGAATTTGCCGATATAATCCTTCCAGCTGCAACGCTTCCGGAAAAAGATGGAACTGTTACAAATTTTGAGAGGAGGGTGAGGTGGAACAATAAAGCTGTAGAGCCTGTAGGAGAAGCGAAGCCGGATTGGATGATCGTTAGGGAAATCGCTAAAGAGCTTGGGTTTGAAAGCTTCTTTAGCTTTAATAGCACTGAAGAAGTGACGAGAGAAATATCAAGCGTAAACCCGCTATATAGCAATATCACACCAGAAAAACTTAAAGAAAACACGAGTGGTATCTTTTGGAACATTAATACAAATGATAAAAATGAGGAGAAATTTCTTTTCTTGAAGGGCTTCTATACCCCAAGTGGAAAATTTGAGCTACAATTGAACGAGACTTTTGAAATTGAAAAGCAAAGCGCAAACTTACCATTTTTACTCATTACATTTGAATATGCAGGGCAGCATGGAGCTGCAACTCTAACGAGGAACTTCAGCCCATTGATGAAGAGGTGGGGAGAAGCGATAGGAGAGCTCAATGTTGAAACTGCAAAATCTCTGGGAATTAATGAAGGGGATAAGGTAAAAATTAAAACGGAATATGGAGAGTTTTCGTGTAAAGTTCACCTTACTCAAAATATCGTTAAAGATGTTATAGCTGTACCTTGGCATTTTGGAGCAAATTCAATTTTTAGTTGTGAGATAGCTAAAAAGTACAGAAAACCCGAGCTAAAAGTTTTTCCATGCAGTATTATCATTCAAGGTGAAAAACAATGACAGTTCTATTGATAATGGATCCTAAAAAATGCATTGGATGCAGAGCATGTGAAGTTGCATGTGAGACGCTCCATAACGGAATTTCAAACATAACTGTATATACGGTCGAGGATTCCCTCGTTAATGTTCCATTAACCTGCATGCACTGCAAAGATGCACAATGTATAAACATATGTCCAGTTGGTGCAATGAAAAGAGATGAAGATGGTGCTGTCTATGTTGATTCATTGCAATGTATAGGTTGCGGCATGTGTACAATTGCATGCCCATTCGGAATACCGATGCTCTACTCAGAATTAAAAGTAGCTGTTAAGTGTGACTTATGTATGGACAGGAGAAAGGCTGGACTCAAGCCCGCATGTGCAACCGTATGCCCAGCAGATGCAATAACGTATAGAAAAATAGAAGATGTAGCTGCGCAGAAGCGTGAAGCCACAGTTACAAAAAGAGCAGCGCCTTTAGCCAAAAAATAAAAGGAGGGAAAAACATGAGCCTATCTGTCCTTGGAGGTTCAGATGTTTTTTACTTACTCTATTCTTCACTGCTATTACTATTTCTAGGCTCATTGTTACCATTTGCTTCAAAAAGAGATAGATGTGTTCTTTTTTTAGCTTATGTACCAGCGATCTTGTCTTCTATACTTCTCCTTTCTTTCTCAATATACTCACTTATAAATGGCATTAGCATAGAAACCGGAGGCATTTTTATTCAAGGGGAAAAGTTCTTTTCTGTAAAGATCGATCCTCTTTCATCGTTTTTCCTAGTATGCATATCGCTTGTATACATATTTGTATCAATATACTCGATCGATTACAATCGCATTTTTTCAAAAAAATATGACATTAGAGTCTTCTCCTCATTTATCAATTTGCTTGATTTAACAATGATTATGCTACTTTTGTCTAATGATGTTCTCTCATTTATGTTTTATTGGGAGCTGATGACTCTCATTTCATACTTTCTAATAGTTTATAATCATACAGATGGGAGCACAAGAAGGGCAGGCATGCTGTACTTTATCTTTGCGCATTTAGGAGGACTACTAGTGTTGTTATCCTTTGCTGTTTTGTTTATAAATTCTCGATCGCTCTCATTCGATTACTTTCAGAGGTTTTCTTCATATCTTCCCCAAATAGAAGCTTCGTTGGCTTTTATTTTAGCGTTTTTTGGTTTCGGAATAAAAGCTGGAATGGTGCCTCTACATGCGTGGCTTCCAGAGGCATATACGGTAGCATCAAGCAATACCGTTGCAATTTTAAGCGGAGCTATGGAAAAAATGGCCATATATGGAATTATAAGATTTGCACTGTTCTTCCTTCCTATAGGAAGAATGAGCGCTATAGGAGCTTTTGCAGTAGCTATGGGACTGATAACCGCGATTACTGGAATTTTTCTTGCAAGCGTTCAAAGCGATTTGAAAAGATTTCTCGCTTATTCTACTATAGAAAATATGGGAATTATTATCCTTGGAATAGGGCTCACTATACTCTTTAGTTCCTACGGGCTTGCATCGGCCGCGACAATAGCTTTGGTTGCTACTCTTTATCAGACCCTTAACCACTCATTAGCTAAATCCTTACTATTTTTAGGTACTGGAACGGTTACAAACATATTTAACACTCGAAACATAGACCAACTTGGAGGACTTAGTAAATATCTCCCAGTGACAACATGGACATTTTTCATCGCTTCATGGTGCATTGCAGCTATTCCTCCTTTTGGGTGCTTTGCAAGCGAATGGTTACTTTACCAAAGCCTAATGTTTTCTGCATGGAGCGCTCAAAGTTTTGTTGTTTCTATCATTTCGATATTGTCTGTTCTGGTCATAGCTATAGTGGGAGCAGTTGCGGTCATGGCATATATAAAAACTTTTGGTATTGGTTTTCTGGGGTATTCAAAATTTGAACTAAAAGAAAAACCGAAGGAATCTTATGCTATTAAGCTCTCTTTAATACCTCTTTCGGCATTCTGTATAACCATGGGCATCTTCGTGCCTCAAGTAGTAGATTTACTCAAGATCCCTACAATTCAAGCTCTTCCATTTTCCTATGCTAATGCTATTCATACTTCAGCGCTAATATTGTCATTTCCTTTGTGGAACGAAGCTACGTCTATCTCTTTTCCTATGTATACCCTAGCACTTCTCATAATGGTCTCTATACCAACAGTTGTGATCACAAAAGTAGGAAAAAGAATTTGGAGACTAGGGAAGACGTGGGTTAGCGGTACTGAAGCGATCCCTCCTGTCCACTCAAGCTCATTTGTTCAACCTTTAAGAAGGAACCTCTCAAATATATTTGGAATAAGAGAAGAGGTTGAAAGGGAGGGGGGATTTTTTGGAGCTTATAAAATTGCAGTAAGGATTTTGATAAACCCACCAATAGAAAAATATGCTCAAGTAACCCTAAAGATTCCTGCTTATAATGATCCGATCGATAAGCTCGTTACAATAGTCCCTTCTGCTTTTAAGAAGCTTGCAAATATAGCTAAAAACATTCAATCTGGTTCTGTAATAACATATATTCTTTACATTCTTCTGACCTTCATAGTTTTAATAACAATAGCAGTGGTGTCGATACCTTGATGTGGGAAATAATTATAGTATCTTTATTGCAAATAACTATCGTACTTTTCATGTCATTGTTCTTGGAAGGTGTTAGGAGAAAGCTGATAGCAAGGCTACATTCAAGGATCGGACCGCCAATAAGCCAACCATTTAGAGATCTGGTAAAACTATGGAGAAAGAGGGAAGAGATAAAACCAGAATGCAGTTCATGGATATTTGAAAAGGCCCCAATAATAGCACTAGCTGTATTATTGACGCTCTCAATAATGATCCCAATTATATCTAGCATAGGTTTCAGTCTAAGAGATATAATTCTGATTATTTATTCTCTAATAATATTCAGGTTCATTCTTAGTCTTGCAGCCTTTGATGCTAGCTCTCCTTACGGCATTCCAAGTGCATGGAGAGAGACATATTTAGGAATCCTTGGAGAAGTTGCATTAATACTGCCGGTTCTATGCCTGGTTGTCACAACAGGTACTACTGATTTGGGAAAAATTAGCTATTATGTTGAATCAAACCTCCAGCTGCTCAGTTATCCGTCTTTTTACTTAGCAGCTATAGCTGGATTTATAGCATTGCTCTTAGAGACAGGAGTTCAGCCGTTCGATGTGGCCGAAGCAGAACAAGAATTACAGGAAGGTATTTCAGTTGAATACAGCGGAAAAACTCTTGCTTTATTTAAATTGGACCAAATGCTTAAGAGAGTTGTAATTCCTTCTCTGTTTCTATCTTTATTTGTGCCTTGGGGCATATCTTCAACTTTTTCTCTTGCAGGTTTGCTAGTTGGAACTCTTTCTTTTATGGCAAAAATCTTCATCATACACATGATATTTCTGACTCTTTCAGTAAGCAACGCCAGGATAAGATTCGTTGAAATGCCCCAGTATTTTGAAGTTTCTATTTTCCTAAGCATTATTGCCCTAGTGTTAGCAATATGGAGGTTGTGAAAATGACAAGCAATATAGCGATAATCATAAATGGTTTAAGCGCCTTAATGATTTTCACTGCAATATGGATCTCTGAAACTATAGATTTGAGAAGAGCTGCTAATATATATAGGCTTCAGTCATTCTTACTGACACTTATATTTGCTATGATGTCTATAAGAGATTCATACTTTCTCATTTGGGCATTAGTGGCTTTCGTAACAAAAACCTTAATTGTACCATGGCTTGTTATCAAATCGCTTGAAAAGAGCGGTGAAAGAAAGGATATAAAAACTTCTATTCCATCGTGGCTGACTATGGTAATCTATGCAATTTTGCTGGTTTTCAGCTTTTGGACAGGCGGGCAATTTAAGGGAATGATAGGAGAAGACTACATTCCTCTTTCTGTATCTATTTCACTGTTCCTAATAGGTCTGAAGCAGATGGTCACCAAAAAAAGTATCTTCAAGCAAATTTTGGGACTCTGTCATTTTGAGAACGGATCTCACTTAACCCTTGCACTGCTTGCACCTGGAATCCCTGAGACAATTGAAATTGGTTGCACTACTGATGCAGTCTTCCTGATTGCAGTTTGTTGCATTCTAGCTGTACATATAAAGAAGGTAAATAATACAGTCGACGTCACTCAGTTGAAGAACTTGAGGTGGTAGAAGTATGGAAATATCCCTCATTTTATTGATCCTTATAGTTCCTATAGCATCATCAATACTTTCATTGATTGAAAAATTTAGGATGCAGGAAATTTCAACACTATCCTCCTCGATTATAGAAACTATGTTATCAATTTTAATTCTACAAAATGTTAAAAGTAGTGCGCTAGTATTTGCAGATGATGAATTCGCAGTAGATTATCTCAGCGCTATAATGATTTTTGCTTTATCGCTTCTGTATTTTGCTGCAAGCATATTCTCTATTGGTTATATTGAACATGAAATAACGATTGGCGAAATTTCAAAAGAAAGAAAAAGGCTTTTCTATTCCCTTTTAAACGTATTTATATTTACAATGCTGCTTGTGGTAACAACTAACAATATAGTTGTTATGTGGATAGCGATAGAAGCTACTACAATCGCCTCGACTTTTTTAGTAGGCATATATAACAAGCCTGAAAGCTTAGAGGCCTCCTGGAAGTATTTGATCCTTTGTTCCGTGGGACTTTCATTCTCGTTATATGGCACGGTTCTATTCTATTCAATATCATATCAGGCAGGACTTACGAAGCCTTGGCTGTATTCCAGCATCCTCAATAGTTCAAATCTATTCTCGAATTACATCTCAATGATAAAACTGATCTTTATATTTCTTTTAGTAGGATTTGGAACAAAGGCTGGACTAGTTCCACTTCATGCATGGTTGCCAGACGCACACTCTGAGGCTCCAGCTCCGGTTTCTGCGCTGTTTTCAGGAATATTAATAGAATGCTCCATGTACGTATTGATGAGATATTATGGAATAATGGTAGCTGTTGGTTTAGGTAGCTTTGTTAGATATATATTCCTAATAATTGGACTTCTATCGATGTTTATTGCATCAATGCTCATGATTACAGCAAGAGATGTTAAGAGGCTTCTCGCTTTTTCAAGTATAGAACAAATGGGAATTATAGCATGCGGACTAGGCTTTGGAAGCTATATAGGAATAATTGGTGCAGTGTTTCAGCTTATAAGCCACACTTTGATAAAGGGCTCGCTATTTCTTAGTTCAGGCGCTATAATGAACATTTACAATACTAGAAACATTAACAGAATAAGAGGAATAATTAAAGCATCTCCAGTGCTTGGAACATTAGTACTTCTGGGGATGCTGGGCATAGTGCTTTGTCCTCCATTCAGCACATTTTATTCTGGTCTCTTTGTAGTAATGTCTGGAGCTGAGGAGAACAATTTAGCAGGAATTATTACGATGATTGCACTTTTAGTAATAGCATTTGCTGCACTTGTATGGAAGTTCTCGAACATGTTATTTGGAAAGCCATCTACAGAAAGTAATTGGAAGATCCGAGTTTGGGTTTGGCTTCCAATCTTGCTTCTAATTTCGCTTTCTCTAATCATAGGAATTTATCCAGGATTGATCTGGTCGTACTTAGAAAACGCAGCAAAAGAGGTGTTGTTATGACAGAAGAAAGAATTTCTTACTATATTAAACAATTAGATAGCAATTTCAAGAGTGACATTATAAGCATTGAAAGAACCTATCCGGACAAAGTATTCGTTGGAATAAGAAAAGACGCGCTATTGAAGATCTGTAGCTATATTTTCTGGGAGCTTGGGGGATTTCTTAGCACAATGTCGGTAAGCGATATGAGAAAAATAAATGGATCTTTCAGGCTTGATTATGTTTTCTCTATTGAAGAGAAGGAAGAAAGCTCCTCCCCCAAGCCATGGATTATTGTATATACAATGATACCAGGAAATAATCCTCGCTTCCAATCAGTGACACCTGAATTGCCTGCAGCTAATTGGTATGAAAGGGAAGCTAAAGACCTCTTTGGTGTTATACCTGAAGGTCATCCCGATCCTAGAAAGCTGATATTGCCCGATGATTGGCCCGATGGCATATACCCGCTGAGAAAGGATATGGACTACACCATAAGACCTGGTGAAGTCAAACCTGCAGAGTATAAATGGCCAAAAGAGGAGGGAATAACCACTTATATAGCTGGACCTATACACATAATGGCAGATGAACCAGGTCAGTTCAGAATATATCTTGATGGAGAGATCGTTGTTGACCTTGATTACAGGTTTTCATATGCACATAGAGGAGTTGAAAAACTTGGAGAGGCGAGGCTAACTTATAATCAGGTTCCTTTTTTAGCTGAGAGGATATGTGGGATTTGCGGCTTCGTCCATTCAACTTCCTATGTTCAGGCTATAGAGGAAGCTATGAAAATAGATGTACCAGAAAGAGCCAAATACATCAGGACAATAATGCTAGAAATTGAGAGGGCAACAAGCCATTTGCTGTGGCTGGGACTTGCAAGCCATCTGGCAGCTTTCGATTGGGGATTTATGCAACTGTGGAAAGTTAGAGAAAGATTGATGAACTTAGCAGAAGTTCTTACGGGGGCCAGAAAGACTTATGGAATAAATGTTGTCGGAGGAGTCAGAAGGGACATTATTGAAGAGAGGAGGAAGAAATCTCTCGAGATTTTAAAGAAGACAGAAGTGGAGCTCAAAGATATCGGAGAGACTGTGCTTAAAACTTCTACCCTCTTAAAAAGGATGGAAGGCATCGGAGTGCTACCAAAGGACGTTGCAAGAACCTTAAATGTTGTTGGTCCAGTTGCAAGAGGATCTGGATTATACAGAGATGTTAGAAAAGATCACCCGTATGCTGCTTACAGAGAGCTGAGCTTTAAGATACCTCTTTATACTGAAGGAGATATACTCGCAAGATTCTTAGTGAGGTACGAAGAGACATTTGAATCTTTAAGCATAATAGAACAAGCTCTGGATAGATTGCCTAATGGACCGATATTTGAAGAAGTTAAAGAAGTAGAAGCCTACAGACCTGCTATAGGAGCAGTAGAAGCCCCTCGGGGGGAGGTAGTTCACTTCGCAATTATAGGGGAAGACAGCAAAATTTACAGGTGGAGAGTTAGAGCGCCGACATACAGCAACTGGCCTTCAGTGCCTTATATGTCAAGGGGTTATACTTTGGCTGATGTTCCGCTTATCGTTGCAAGCATAGATCCCTGTTACAGTTGTACTGAAAGGGTTGAAGTTGTTGATGTTAGAACGAAGAGGGTTGAAGTTGTTGAATATGAGGAAATAATCAAAAGAAGCAAAAAGGGGGTCTGACAATACATGAGCAATTTAAAAACTATTACAAAGGGCATTAAATACGGAATTGCTACAGTAAAATATCCATTCGTCCCTGAAAAGGTTGAAGAAGATTATAGAGGAAAGCCGGTCTTAAATTTCGATTTATGTATAGGATGCGGCTCATGTTCGTTGGCTTGCCCGCCTGATGCGATAACTTTTACTAGAAAAGAGAATCATGCGGAATGGAAGATTTTCTACGGGAGATGTATCTTTTGTGGTAGATGCGAAGAAGTCTGCCCAGTTGGAGCAATAATTCAGAACGAAGAATTTGAGCTAGCATCGAAGAAAAAAGATGATCTTGAGGTTGTAGCAAACCTAAAAGTTGCAAAATGTGCATCATGCGGTAAATCAATGAATGTTACTGAGAGAGAAGTGAAATACGTCATCGATGTTTTACGTTCATCTCTCCCACAATCAAAGGCGGAAGTTATAAGCGAGCTTGCGAGCTTATGTTCCGAATGCAAAAGAAAAAGGTTCATTGAGAAAATTATCAAAACCTATGGAAAGGGTGGAGGAAGATGATTTTAGAAGAAGAGGGGAAGAAGCTTAAGAAGAGAGCATACGATTTATTGTCAAGAAGCGTCTTTGTCTTGCGAGTTGATAGCGGTTCATGCAATGGGTGCGATATCTCAGTATTAGCATCGTTGACTCCTCTCTACGATGTGGAAAGGTTTGGCGTAAAAGTTGTATACAGCCCAAGGCAGGCTGATGTTATCTTAATTACTGGTCCTATAACAAGGCAGTTCTATCCAGCAATGAAGATCATCTACGAATCTACACCAAAACCATGCGTTGTTGTTGCATGTGGTTCCTGTGCATCAAGCGGAGGAATATGGTATAATACATATGATACGCTTGGTGGTGCGGATAAAGTTGTTCCGGTTGACGTTTACATACCGGGATGCCCTCCGAGACCTGCAGCAATAATTCACGGGATGCTTGTAGCATTAGATGTTCTTGAACAAAAAATAAAAAAGCTAGAGTATTCCGAAGAAAAGGAATGGAAAACGACTGAAAGCGAACTCAAGTTTGGAGGACTGCTAAAAAGCTATTCCGTTTTTAGAAGTCTTAAGCTCGACTGCAGGAGATATTTGGGATATAAGCTAGGAAATAAATTTCTTATGGACTACGCAGAAATTATGAGAAACTGCAACAGTTTGGAAGAGCTCAAGAAAAAAACTACTGGGCTCTTATCTAGATGGAATAACGATTCCAGAATAAAGGAGATTATTGAACTGCTCAACAAAAGAGTTGAAGATTATCTAAAGGGGTGATGTAAGATGATCGATATCCAGGTTTCTCTTTTAGTTCTGATTCCTGCAATAGGCTCTATCCTCTCCCTTTTTACGAAAAGACCTGAAAAAGTAGCAACTTGGTCCTCGCTTATTGCTTCCCTCTTGAGCATTTTAATCGCCGCATTGACATTTTTGCAAAAAGTTGATTATGAAAAAGTTTACTATTCTTACGGACCTATTGAGATAGGGTGGTACATGGATGCAGCAAGTGCATTAGTAGGTATGCTGATCGCAATTGTAGGTTTCTGCAGTATTATGGAATCGTTGAATTATATTTCGCCGAACAATAAAGAGCACCCGATAACAAGCAAATTCAACAGATACTATTCCCTCATGCTATTGTTTATGTCCTCAGCACTAGGGTTTGTTTTTTCCTCTTCTTTAACGTTTATGATTATATTCTTCGAGCTCACAAGCCTCTGTTCATGGGGATTAATCAGCTTTTATGAAACTGAAGAAGCTAAATCTGCTGGCTTAATAGCATTTACTATCACACATATTGCCGCCTTCGGCTTATATGCTGCTACAGGCATAATATATTATGAAACGGGTAGCGTGGATTTAAGAAACCTTTCATCTCTTCCGAGCGGATTAAAGCTAATCTCACTTATTGGTTTATTAATCGCATCATGGGGAAAAGGGGCGCAGTTTCCATTTCACGTTTGGCTGCCAAGGGCAATGAGTGCACCGACTCCCGTAAGTGCTTATTTGCATGCAGCAGCATTAGTAAAGCTAGGTGCATTTCTTGCTATAAGAACCATGATGTGGGCGGGAAGCATTCCTAACAGTGTCGCATACATCTGCGCGATTTTTGCTGTAATAACAATGCTCTATAGCCTAACACTTTATTTCCCTCAAACAGATATAAAGAAACTGCTGGCATATTCTACTATTTCTCAACTATCCTACATATTCACCGGCGTATCTTTGATAGCTATGGGCTCAAAGCTTGCTATCATTGCCTCAGTTCTATACATATTCGCTCACGGGTTTGGAAAAGGGCTATTCTTTTTAACAGCAGGAGCAATTTCTTTGAGTTCAGGAACTAGAGATTTGAGAGAGATAAAGGGTTTAATTAAAAAGCAGAAAGCTTCAGGTATCGGCTTTACAGTAGCTACTGCAACAATAACCGGTGTCCCTCCATTCGGTTGCTTCTGGGGAAAGCTCCTTCTTATTCTTTCAGCAGTTCAATTAGGTAGCATCTTATCATATACTCTCGCAGTTATTATGATAGCAGAGTCATTTGTCGCCTTTATATGGATGCTGAGATGGCTTACGAGTTGCGTTTGGGGAGAACCATCGGAGAAAATTGCAAATTCATCGCCGCTAGGACTTCCTACAAAAACTGCACTATATCTGCTTGTAACATTAAGTACAGTTTCTGCATATATTGCTTTACCAGTTCTGCTCTGGTGAAAAAATGGAAGTAAAAATTTACGCATATGAGGGGAAAAGCTCTCTCATTGATAAAAAAACTTTTGATGTAGTTGATGATTTCCTGCTTAGAAGTATGCACATAGAAGCGGTATACAGCATTTTAAAGCTGATAGGAAAAGTAAAAATAGAAGATTTAGAAGGTATACTAAATGAGGGCGAATTAAGAAATTTAAAATTTTTGAAAGAATGCACCATAAGTGATAGAGAAAAAATTGAAAAAATTAGCTCAATCTTAAAAGAAGAGAAGAAACGTGATTTTCTAATACTGAAAATTTTTTAACAAATATTTTTAGTCAATTACCTTATTTCTGAAATAGGTAGATACCTTACTGAAATATCCTTCCTTTTCTTTGCCTCCGAATGGAGGTCTCTAATTCGAAGAGAGTTGCCCGCAATGAAAAAAACCTCTGTACAGTTGTTACCTGTATGATAATGTGAAGAGAATTGAATAATATCCTTAAAGTCTTCAATAAGCTGCCTAACAAAAACGCTACATCCCTTTCCTTCGCTATAAACCAAAATCATTATTCCTTTGCACTCATGTTCATATAAGTAATGAGAATGTTCAGCGATTACTCCTCTAATTGCATCTTCGACAATTGCAGACCTATCGGTAGAAAGCGCTTTGCTGAGCTTGTCCAGCTTATCTGCGAGACCTTCGTCTATGCTAATCCCAAACCTTTTCTTCCCCATAATTTCACCTTCCATACACTTTTTTTGCAACATTTATGACTATATATATAGCTATCATGCATATCCCCGTCGTTCCTGATGGTGAAAGATTGAAAAACACACCTAAAAACAGCCCTATGATCGCTGAGTATGCTGCTATATTCATACTCAGAGCAATAGCCTCCTTGCTTTTCCTGGCAACTAAGCTCCCCGCGGCCCCTGGTATCAATATAAATACATGTGTGAGGATGAAACCAACTATTTTCATTAGTGTAGCGCTTGTAATGCCTAAAAACAGATAAAAAAAGAACTCGTAGATTTCTGTTCTTAGTCCTGCAAGCTTTGCTTCCTCACCAGTTATTCCTATATAAATGTGCTCCTTATAGGTTAATCCGAAAAAGAGAAGAGTTATCGCTGTCAATACAAAAATCAAGATAGCATCGCTTCTTGTGCTGAGAAGAGGATCGCCTAAAAGTATTGATTCTACGCTTGTCAATAAATAGAAGTGATTCGTTATATAATAAAGGACGATCACGGTTAATGAAGCAGTAGTTCCGATAAAGATTGATGTGTATTTGTTAGGATCACCGCCTCTATGTATCACCAAACCTATCGTAAAAATTAAAATAACATTGAAAATTATAGACCAAACGAGGTTGCTTCCGCTAATCATCATGCTCAGCAAAATTCCCATACTTGCCGAGAGAAGTGCTGAATGAGGTATAGAACCTGCTAAAAAGAGCAGATTTTTAGCTGAAAGGATTGGGCCTATTATTCCATATATCAGAGCAGAGCCAAGAAGTACTGTCATCCAAATAGGATTAAAATAGCTCGGATAAGAAATTGATAATATTATCGCTAATGGTATCGATAATCCTAGCATAGACAAATAAATGTCTTCTATCTTCATTTTAATTCATCCTTATTTTTTGTTTTGCCTTCTGCTTCTCCAGTAATAAAGCAAGACAGTAATTAAAACTATCAAAATTATTGCTATTACTATATATACATATGAACTAGCGGTAGACTCGCTTATACTTGAATTACTCGTATAATTTGAGGTATTGTTATAGCTACTTAATTGAGCTACTATAAATTGAAGCTTACTTAATATACTTCCACCTGTAACAGGAGATGGCACTTCCAGTAGAAATCCTTTTTTATATGTAGTATATATGTTGTATAATGATGAGTCGTATTGTGAATAAGGTGAAACGCTTCCATTTTGTGGTGGAAATGAAACAAGTATAGCTACGGCATTTGCAGTTCCATTCTCTATCATTGAAGTTATCGTATTCACATCCTGCGGAGAAACACTCGCTTCTTCTTCTGTTAGCAAAAGCCTTGTGACATTAAATCCTAGCCAATTGATAGCATATACTGCTTCAGGAGTAGATGCGACAGCTGTTCCCCTATATTTTCCCTCGTATTTTTCTATTAGACTTTCAACTTGATTGGAAATGTTTTCATAATTCTGCATGTAGTATTGTTTGTGAGAAGGATCAATTTCTGAAACCGTCAGAGTTAAGTTGTACAGGAACTTTAAGTAATTATTAGGATCGTAAATTGGCATATGAGGATCTGGCAAACCGTTGTTGGGATTATCGACAAATACTATGCCAGTGATGTTAGGTATAGCAATATAATAGGAATGAAGTAGTCCGCTTTTGAAATAGTTATCTATTTGCACTTCCATGGGTGTATGCAAAGTGCTGATAATAAGTGTTGCGTTTTTCAGAATATCTACATCCTGCGGAGTGAGCGAATAGTCATGAGGATCCACACCAGGCGGAACTATCGAAACTACGGTAAAATAGTTTCCTGTTATCAATTTTACGTCGTCAACTAATGAAGGGAAAGTAGTAACGATGAAACCTTGTGTTTGGTTTTGAGTTTCAGCTAAAGCGGTATTTGGAATCGATAGGCTAAAACCAACAAACAGAAAAACTAAAGTTATGAAAAATAATATTCTCTTCATTTTTCTCACCTGAGCAAAAAATTTTTTAACGTGCACAAAGTTAATAAATTTTATCATAGGGTGTGCACATTGGAAAAAGCTGAAAACATTATTTTGAAGAAAGAACAAACATTTGAAAAATATTTGCTAGTAGAGAAAATTAGGTTTTCATACAACAGCGAAAATATTTTTGAAAACTTATCTTTCAGTTTGCCAAAAAAAGGACTAATGCAAGTCGTAGGTCCTAATGGAGCTGGAAAAACTACACTATTTAAATTGCTACTCGGTCTATATAATCCTAAAGAGGGAAAGATCATTGTTAATGGCGAAGATATTACTGGTAACCCTAGACTCGCATCTAAGTACTTTAGTTATGTTCCACAACTCATAATTTCTTCTAAGTCTTTGAACTTTCCAATAAGTGCAAGGGAGTTTTTAGAGTGGGAACTCGCATTTGAAGAGAGATGGCCTAGATTTAAAATTAACAATAACATTACAAACAGAATCAAAAACACACTAAAGTTCGTTAGACTGGAAGAGACCGCTTTTGAAAAAGATATGAGAGAGCTCAGTGGTGGTCAGAAACAAAAAGTCTTTATTGCTAAAGCATTATTAAAAGATAAACCCGTAATGCTCCTCGATGAGCCTTTCTCTTCTATAGACCCAGCAACAAGAATAGATCTCGCTGAAATAATAGTCAAGCTGTCCAGAGAGAAACTTGTCATTATAACGAGCCACGATCCTAATTTGTTAATGAAAAACACCAACTACATGTTACTACTTAGTAGGAATTATTATACTTTTGGAAAGCCTGAAAATGTCTATAAAATAGATGTTTTGAGAAATATATATGGAGGCACAGCAATTGAAGTCGGTGATAAACACTTACATATATGCGATGAAGGATGTAAACCTTAATTTTATTTGATATATTTAATTTGTACTTCTAAAAAATCAAAAGATTTTTCATTCTAGCAAAATTCAAATAAAAATTTAATCTGAAAACTAAAGCTTTTTTTTATTTCAAATAGAAAAACTCCGATATATGATTATTTTTCTGACCTCCCCCCGCCCTAAAGGGCGAGGGTTTCAGTTGTAAAATATACAAAAAATTAAAAATTAAAAAACGGGCCCGCGGGGATTTGAACCCCGGACCACCGGCTTACTTCGCCCCGCACAGGCGAAACGATAGCGCTTAGAAGGCCGGCGCCCTATCCTGGCTAGGCTACGGGCCCTTATTATTCTAATATCACTACTAAATATTAAAAGTATTCCCTTTTTAAAATTTTCTTGCATTACGTGCTAGTAAAAACAGCTAAAGATAAGATTTTTACAACTGAAGGCTTGCTTGAAGAGTTTTCAAATTTCATCGCTTATAAATTGAATGGCTTCTATAACTCTTTTATCCAATATTTTTAATTTCTTTAAAACAAATGAAGAAAGATCAAAGATGTTCAATGCTTTTTCAGCTATCAGAGAATCGCTCGATGCAATGATATATTTGCCTTCTAAAGATAGTTTTATTAAAAGCGAATCAGCCATGTTATCGAGATAAAATTTAGTGTTTTTCAATCTTTCAGAAAATAGGGAAGAAGCCTTGCTCAAATACTCTCCACTAAATGGAACTTGTTTGTCCGCCACCAACACAACCTCTTCGGGAGAAATCTCATATAACGATTCTTTGACATATTCCATTACTGTTTCATGAATTTGCCATTCTCTTTTTGATCTTCCTTCTGTTTTTGCGAGATCCCTAATTATTCCGTCTGTGCATCTAAACACAAAATATCCTTCAATAGCTTCGGAAATTGTCGTGACAACATTATAGTAATCTATTGCAATTTTTTTACCCTCAACTTGTGATTCATTGAAGGTCTTTTGTTTAACCATTTTATTGAATTCAAAAGAATGAAAGCACCTCTTAAGGAGTTCTCTCTCTTTAATGCTTAAGAAGTATTTTGAAGATGCTATGTTTATAGCAGTCTCTGATTTAAAATTATTATTCAAAAGAAAAAGATAAGTTTTTATTGCTTCTTTTAGCCTTTTTTCTCCAGGAGCTCTTTCACCATCTTCCATACATCATCAACATTTATTTCTTGCTCACTTGTACACTGGGCATGATCTTTTTTGCCGCCACCCTTGCATCCATAGGATGACAGAGCTTTAATTATTTCAGTTGCATTTAATTTTTCAGAAGATTCTCTTCCTTCGCTTACCTCTATACTTGTTCCCTTTGCATTTTTGAATATCCTTATAACTATGATTTCTCGCATTTCTCGAGTTATCTCTTTAAGTAGCTCAGTAGTAAACTCTTCATCGTCTATTTCATCTTTGTAAACGAATAATCTTATGCCATTTATTACTTCTGCTTTACTCTTTAAGTTTTCTCTAAACACTTCAGAATATATGTCCCTGTATAAGTTAAGTCTGTTCTTCATTTGCTCAAATTCCTGGTTTAATTTCTTCACCCTGTTTAACAATAATGGCGATTCTGTTTCTACTTCCTTTGAGACTTCATTGAGTATTGATTCAAGCTTGCTAGCATAGTTAGTTACTTGGGTACCGCTTACAAACTCAAACCTTATAATTCCGTCTTGAAGCTTCGCAACATTTATAATCTTTATCCCTCCAACCTCACCAGTATTTGAAACATGTGTTCCAAAGCACGCTTCAACATCATGCCCAGGTATTTCTACTATTCTTATCCTCTTAGACATTGGAACGCCGCCTTGATATAAGACAAAGCCGTATCTCTCTTCGGCTTCGTTTTTATCCATGAACTTAGTGATAACAGGCAACCTCTCTAATACTACCTTATTTGCTTCGTCCTCGATCCTTCTTATTGTAGCCGGATCCGGCACTTCATAGTGAGTGACATCAAGTCTAGCCTTTTCTGGTGTCTTTTCTGCGCCAGCCTGCCATACATGTTGACCCAGCACTTTTCTTAATACTCCAAGCAATATATGAGTACTCGTATGATGTCTCATGTTTAGGTATCTTACACTCCAGTCTATTTTTAGCTTACAACTCGATCCAATCAGCTTTTCGGCGTCTTTTTCAATGTTTTTATCAAGATAATGAATGACATGCTCATCGTACTTTTCCACGTTTACTACATTATAGATTTTTCCATCTACTTCTATGCTTCCCTTATCGCTAGACTGTCCACCCCCTAATGGATAGAAAATTGTTTTATCGAGCACAAGCATGTTTTCTTTCGCTGCCAAAATCTTTGCATCGCTTTCTCTTAAATATGGATCTACGTGAAATAAAAGCTCCGTCGGAGGTATGTTATTTAGCCATTCTAACCTAGTTGTGACTTCTTGTTTTTTTCCTAATTTGGGTCTAGAGCTTTCTCTGGCAATCTTTGAATAAAAGTCAAAAGGAACCTCTATGCTTATGTTCTTCTTTTTTGCCTCATTAACTATTAGTTCAGGAGGTATCCCCTGCTCTTTATAGATTTTCTCAAATGTCTCAAAGTTTGGATTAGAAACGACCGTTTGCAATAATTTTGGAATTTTTTCCTTTACAAGTTCATAGAATTTTTTCTGCTCATATTGAACTACGTTTATTATATAATTGTGGAATTCTTTAAGTTTGTAGTTGTCTTGCTTCCAATATTCGATTTGTTTTTCAATAAAATCTGTAAAGTCAATTTCAGGATTTATCAAATAAAGAGTTCTAAGAGCTCTCCTCAAAACTAATCTTGCCAGATACCCTTCTCCTTGATTGCTTGGAACGATCCCATCGCCTAACATATAAGCTAATGTTTTGCTGTGGTCTAATATCGTGAAAAGCTTCATGTCGTTTTGCAAGAAGGCCTTAACACTTTCCTCATCAAAACCGCTATGTTTTGATATGTTCTTTATAAACATGGAGACACTTTGTTCAGAAGAAGGATCGAGTAGCCCAACATATCTAAAAGCAGCCTTATAATATTCTTTCGGTGGTTCCTCTAAGCCTAATTTTTTCCTAAATTCGTTAACAAGGTCTCCGTATATTGCATGAAACGCGGTTGGCGTTTTCTGGGTAAACCAAGCAATCCTTTCAATTCCATATCCTGTATCAACTATCTGAAGAGGGATCGGTTCAAGGTTGTTGCCGTTCTTCTTATACTGCATAAACACCAAAGTAGCAGGCTCTAATCCACCTACTGTAACTTCGAAGCTCGGCCCCGCATTCCCTCCTCCTTCCCACCAGGACTCTTTAAATACTAAAAGTTCAGGAGGTATTCCTATTTCTTTAGTGAAGAATTCAAATGAATATCTGACCGTTTCATCTTTCCAGTAAATAAATTTGCCATTCCTTTCATTAAACGCGTGGTGCCCTCCCATTTCAAATAAAGTCAAGTGCCTTCCCATAGTGAGTCCGACGTTATCTATATCTTCTAGCCTAATACACGGCTGACTTACAACTAATGGATTCGCTGGAGGTGGCACTAGACCGCTTGTTACATGTGGTTGAAAAAGGACAATGCTTGCAATTGTGAGGTAGAGATCTTCTCTCCATCTAGCGACCACAGGTCTAGGATCTAAAATTTTGTGCCCTCTTTTTTCAAAGAAAGTCAAGAATGTTTGTCTGGCCTCTCTAACGCTTAATGGTCTTTTAACTGGGATACTATCAAAAAAATATTCTACACATGGTGCGTCCTGGCATGTATCGAATTCGGTGTTAAGAGTCCAAAAATATTCTCCACATTTTTTGCATCTTTTTCTAACAAAGCCGTTTTCCTTAAAAAAGTTAAGCAAATACTCTTCTGGATTTACTTGCACCATATTTAACAGCACCTTTTTTCATATAAACTAAACATAAATTGTTTTTTACTATCTTTAAACTTTTGTACTATCCAATATCTGTGCTCATCAATCCTCAAAATAGCGAAAGGCCTTCCGTATTTATTTGTAAATATACTTTTCATTTGCAAGGGAATTAGAATTATCAGAAACCAACCATTGATAATTGAAAAGAACTTATTGTTTTGATCTAAGATATAATACTCCTTCTATTTGTCTTGGTTAGGAAGCCTACTCCGCCTTTAAAGGCTGATCACTGAGATTTGATTATAGAATAAAAGCCTGGAAATATTTTAAACTTTATTTGTCTTCAAGGATAAGGCTTTCAGTCGTAAATCGAAAAAACTGTCAATCAAAATTAACTCAAAAATATATCTGAATAAAAGTTTATTCTTTAAAAACCATGTAATTTTAATATATTACTCAAAATTTTCTGTTATCCAAATAATGCTCCTAATCCACTAGATAGCTCCTCTTCGCTTAGCTCCTTTTTCTCTTCCTCAGCCTTCTCTTCCTTCTTTTCCTCCTTCTTCTCCTCGCTAGCTGGTGCAGCTGCAGGTGCCGCAGGTGCTACTGCGCCTGTTACTAAAGCAGATTTTAACACTTCATCGATGTTTATTTGCTGTAGAGCTGCAACAAGCGCTTTAACCCTCACATCATCTACTTGTATTCCCGCAGATTCTAGAACTTTCTTTATATTTTCTTCATTAATGTCTTTCTTTGCACTATGTAACATGAGAGATGCATATATGTACTCTATAGTTCATCACCCCTTATGCTATTAAAATATCATTATTTTTATGCCTTTATATAAATTGAGTTTTTTTCTTTTTTTGTTCGGCTAAGCTTTGCTCAGCCTCATCAGGATATTTATACGAATTAAATCACATCGCATATAAAGATATGAAAAACAATTTAAAAATTTTCTGTTATCCAAATAATGCTCCTAATCCACTAGATAGCTCCTCTTCGCTTAGCTCCTTTTTCTCTTCCTCAGCCTTCTCTTCCTTCTTTTCCTCCTTCTTCTCCTCCTTCTTTTCTCCTTCAGGAGGTCTCTGTAATTGAACTCCTTCTATTCCCAATTCTTTTGCCTTGTCGCCCATAGCAGCTACAATGCTATATGCCTTAGATGCAGCAACTCTCAAAACATATTCTGCATTATCACTTGTAATGTATCCAATTTCTGCAGATAAGTGCAAAGCCCTTTTATAGCTTTTTATTAAGGATAGCTTAAGCGCTTCAGGCTCAGGATATGCGATCTCTGATGCTAAGCTTATAGCCTGAATGTATGACTGGATTAAGCTATTTCTGTACTCTTCAATGTTTAAGCTCAAAGATTCTGCAGGTAATAGGACACCATCGTCTAGTGCATACTGCAAGCTTAAACCGACTTCCCCAGGAGAAATGCCCAGTCGTTGAAGCATAGATGCGAGATCTGCGCTTATTACATCACCAGGCTTTGCGAGTACTGTCCTTTTTGCAATCCAAATGGTTCCGTTTTGAACTTTTGTGGGAATTTTTAGCTTTCCGAATGCACTTAACAGAGGCCCTGGCTGAAGGTGTGTATCCATGGGCTCGACTGCAATTTCTCTATCAACCTTCATTCCAGCTTTAGCAGGAGCAGGCAATCTCATTCTGTTAATCATTGCCGCTAACATAAATGGGTTCAGTTTTGAAAATACGAATATTTTCTGGTCCTTTATCACTTCTTTCAGTTTTTCTTTTCCTTTAACGTCTGCCTTTTCCAAAGCTATGAGAAATAAGTTGTTTTTTACGCTTTTAATGACAATAGCGTCATCGACTTTATCTCGGAGCATCACCTTGATTTTTTGGATCAAACTTGCAGGTACATCTTTAGCATCAATTATTCCTAGTACAGGGTATTCTTTCATTAATTTAACTAATTCGTTTACTTCCTCTTCCTTCCAACTAGGGACAACTTTCTGTTTTACTATAAGCCTCATTATGCTCACCTCATTCTAATTTTTACTGGAGGTCCCATAGCTTTTTTGAAATATATAGCATCGACATTTGAAAGAGTCTTAAGCTTATTTTCTATTACATTCAGTATTGCAATTGCGTTTTCAGTCAGTTCTTTTAACGTATTATCTTCAGTACCTATTTTTACTTGAATTTGTGGCTGATCTTTTATTCTTACAATTGCTATCTTTTTATATCTTTCCAATATTGATTGAAGATCGCTTCTTGGAGGCAAAGGTATCGGAGCTTTTCCTCTAGGTCCTAGTGCTGGACCCAAAGTTCGACCGACTTGAGACATCAAATCCGTTTGTACAAGAATTACATCGCAGTTTTTTGCAATCTTTTTAGCTTTTTTCTTATCCTTACTTATTTCATCCAAAATTGCTTTATCTATAACCTGTTTGACATTTAGATTCTTTGCCTGAAGTGCCAAATCTCCGTCAGCTACTATACAAATCTCTGGTTCTTTTTTCGGTGCATTAGGCAGAAATACGTTCTCTCTAATCTTAAATTCCGGCTTTTTTGGATCTATTTCTTTAAATGTTATTATCATTTCAATGCTTTGCTTAAAGTTTCTCTTTGGACTTTTTTCCAATACCTCTCTTAAAGCATTTTCTATCTTCTCCGTTAATGTTGTCGCTTGAGCCATAGTAACGTGACACCCTTATTTTTCATAAACTATTTTTTATTTTTCATTTTTAAGTTAAAAACGATGTCTCCTTTTAATGTTCTTCCCAATCCTTTATATAATCTTCTATTATTTTATCATATGTGCCGCTTTCAAGCTCTTTCTGAACATCTTTAGGGTCTTTACCCTCGACTGTGAGACCTATGCTTCTTGCACTCCCTAAAAGCATCTTCACAGCTTTCTTTAGATCTCTTGTAAGTAACTCGTTTTTCATTATTATTGCTACCTCAGCTAAATCTGCTACCTTGATATCGCCAACTTTTTTATGAGCAGGATCGCCGCTGGGCTCTTTTGCTTTAGCTTTCCACAGAAGTAGTTCGGTTACTGTAGGCGGCTTCACTTCTATAATATAATCTTTAACAGAAGGATACAAATATATCGTTATCTTTACTTCCTTCTCTTTTAAAGCACCTATCCTCTTATTTATTTTTTCAGCTATTTCATCTACATTAAAACCATATTTTTTAGCTTCTTCTAAATCTTTCTGAGAAACGTTTCCTGTTTTTACGCTTAAATTTATAATTTTAACTTCACTCATTTTATTCCACCTTCTTTACCGGTTTTACAAACTCACCCGGAATAGTTACTTTGAGCGGATATGCGGATTCTAAAATATTTAGAACCACTTCTTGCTTGACTTTATCTATTTCAATTACCTGCGCTTTTATGCCCTGGAATGGACCTGCTATAACTTCTACGGTATCTCCGGGATTTAAAGTTTCGATTGTCGCTTTTGGCTTGGTCATTCTTTCTACATCTTCAACTGTAAGTGTTCCATAAACTCTCTTTCTTAAATGTTGCATATCCTTAATTACAGCTTCAACCGCACTCGATTTTTGGCTTTCTAATACCAAATACCCCTTTAACTTTGGAGGCAAAATTATTGAATAAATGGGAGAATGCGAAAGAGCAATTTTCCTCTCAAGAAGCAATGCTACATTTAGCTCCTGTCTAGAAACTGTTCTGATTAAATAAAATGAACTTTTCTTCTCGGCTGGCTTCTCACCATTATTTATTTTTTCGTTATTTTCCATTTTTTTCACCTTATCGCTGGAAGAACAACAGTTACCATAATGTGAATTATGTATGCGATGGTTCCAACTAGAGTAAACCCTATTATATTTAACTTTAACAGCAAATTAAATTCTTCTTTATCGGGTCTTCTAGACAGTTTCAGTATTTTTCGCCACATTGACAGCATTTCCTTAATTTTGCTTTCCTCTTTGCTTTCGCTTTTCATCTTTTTACACCAAACTAATAGAGTAAAAACAAAACTATAACCAGAGATCCCGCGCGTTTTTCCTATTTACAGATTTTTTATTAGGTGCCGCGGCCGGGATTTGAACCCGGGTCACGGGCTCGAAAGGCCCGCATACTTGACCGGGCTATACTACCGCGGCTCACTCTAAATTTTTTTAATTGAGGGTTTATAACTCTAACATCTTTTTTAAACTTAAAATTTCTTTCGCTAGTGCCAATTTATAAAAGTTAATTTTAGAGAGCTTTCATTTTATGATAATTTTTTGTCCTATATTTTCACACGATTTTTCTTTTTTATTAAAAAATAGAGTAGCAAATAAATTATCACAACTACGGCTACTATTTGACCGAAGTCGAGAGAAATGACAGAATATCCTCCGTGAGTTTCAATGATGAATAAAGGATAAATCTTAATATTTTCAGGAAATGAGAAAATAAAAATATAATTGAGAAGAATGAAGAGGATTCCTAATAATGTTATTATTGTAAGAAAAATTTTCTCGTATTTTTGCCCTGAAGGCTGAAATATTATAGCTAATATAAAAGCTAAAAACACGAGAAATATAAGAGGTTGTAAAAACAGCAAACAGTTCACCTTTTTACAACTACATTGGTTTCATTGTTAATGCGGCGGCCGGGATTTGAACCCGGGATCACCGGCTTGGGAGGCCGACGTCCTAGTCCAGGCTAGACGACCGCCGCTCTACTTTTCTTTTTTTCTTTGATCCCCTTTTTAAATCTTACAAACAAAGATCTTGTCAAGTACGGCGTGAATAAAAAGTTTATCTCTTTCAGACCATTTGCGAAACCAAAAAGAAAGGCAATTAACCAGAAAAAGAAGAGTGAACTGTTATTCATTGATCATGAAAATTGAAAAAATGCGAATTTAAAATGCCATAAAGCTCAGCATTTCCGGCTCTCTTCATATAATTGTCGAGAGACCCTCTTCTCATCATTGCTTTAGACAGCCAATTATAATTTATATATCAACAGTTATTTTTAACTTCCAAAGATCTGATTCTCTTGTTACGTTTATTTGCGAATAAGTTGGAGCTTTAACATGTGTTCTTGATTCATGTTTCCTTTCATTATAGCGTTCTCCATATGCAACTCCATTTACTAAATATTCTTCATTAAGTTTTTCAATTTTTTCAACCTTTATTTCCCTTGCTAAAAAACCTTCAGCATCAAACAAATATAGAAATTCTTCGACCCATCTGTAAAGTAAGTTTTCTAAATCAAAACCGTTTACTTTTAATTCTTTTTTTTCTTTTATATCTATTTGCGACGGATTTGTCATTATTTCCATCAAACCTTTAGCAATATATTCAAAAGCTCTTTCAAGAGTTTTCCCTCTCGCGACAATAATCACATCAGAAGTATGCTCCTCAAAGGAATAACCTTCGCCTTCCATCTTTATCACGCATTAAATTTTTATTTTAATATAAAATGCAAAAATTTTTCATTATTATCAAATATATTTCTCTAGATGGCATATTATTCTATCTGCAACCATCCATGCATCCATGATGAAGTCTTTTTTTAATGAAATAGACCTCCATGCTACCATTTTTGTATCTTTACTGAAATCGCCGTGGGGAAATCCTCCGATTAAAAAAGAACACGGAGGAAAGTAAAACTTTTCTAGTTCATTATATTCCACTTTTTCAGCTTTTTCATGCAACAAGATTGGCTTTTCTATATTTTTTTCTTTTAAGTATTCACTAAGCTTAACATTTTTTCTCAGAATAAGCAATGCCTCTCCACTTCTCGGCACTTTTTTGTATTTGTACAGATTTTGGATGAGGGATACGAACTGAAAGTAGTTTTTAGGAATTCTTGTTATTGGGTTAACTTCAATAATATCATTATTTATTGTGTGAATGAACACCTTCAATTTTCCCTTTAAGTTTAAGTAAGAATATTGCGTTGCTAGAAGAAATTGATGGATTATATCGGGTCTTCCCCTTTTTTCTTTTTCTTTTAAAACTTTCATCTCTTCATAGAATAGGCTTTTATCTAATATAAGATATTTTGGTTCTATATTAAATCTCCTAGATAGAATAACAGCTTTTTTCGAATTAACGAGCTCTTTTGGTAATGGCTCTAAGGAGCTTTCAACCAAGCCTATTATATACAATGGTCCTCCAAATTTTTTTTCTTCATGTTTGTTTATAATTGATGACGCCTCCATTTATTTCAATGATTCTTCGTCTAGCCCTCTACTCTCTAGAAAACATTAATCGTGTTCCGAATATACATTCACAAGCTATATATAAAAAGCTTATTTCATGTGCCTTTATATTAAACTTAGATTGGTAACTAATAAAAAATTAAATATTATAAATTATTAAAAAATTAAAAGGTGTTCAATATGGTATGTAAACCAATTATTATGGTTCACGGTGGCGCTGGAAGCTGGAGTAAAATACCTAAAGAAACGAAAATTTCTGCACAGCAGGCTTTAAAAGATGCCGTAACTTTTGGTATGGAAATCCTAAAACGCGAAAAAAGTGCAGTTGAAGCAGTAGCTGAAGCTATAAGAATTTTAGAGGATTCAGGAAGCCTAAATGCCGGATTAGGTTCTGTAACAAACTCTGAAGGCTATATGGAATTGGATGCGGGAATAATGGATGGGAAAAAAATGGATGCAGGTGCCGTTGCTGCGATTAGAGGAATTAGAAATCCTATACTTGTCGCCATGAAGGTTATGAGAGAAACCCCACATGTAATTCTAGTCGGAGAAGGGGCACAGAAGTTCGCTTTAAGTAAAGGTTTTAAAATAGATGAAAGAATCAATGTTAAAAAAGATGTAAAAGACATTAGCATTAACATTGAAAAAAGATCGAATTGGATCCATGATACCGTAGGAGCAATCGCTATTAGTTCGGATTGCGACACTGCAGCGGGGGCAAGCACCGGAGGAATAAGAGGAAAAATGCCAGGAAGAATTGGGGATACGCCTATTCCCGGCGCAGGGTATTATGCTAATCACTTCGCTGCAGCTGCAGCCACTGGAATAGGGGAAGTTATAATTTTGACAGGTGCTACTAGATGGATTGTAGAAAGGGGAACTTTAGCTGGAAACGTTCTTTTTGTGGGAAAAGATTTAATCGAATATGTCAATCGAATGTACAGCACTAATACAATTGGAATAATAATGGCCGATATAAGAGGCAACTATGGCAGAATTTTTAACACAGAAGCGCTCCCATATGGAGTATTTACTGAGGATATGCAATCTCCTGAGGTTGGAGGTATACCGCTATAAATTTCTTTTTAAAATGAATGTGTTTCCTCTAATTTCTACCAACTCTGCGTTAAGAAGAGAAGAAACTTTTTTTGCGATTTCCTCTCTTTCTTCGCCACTTGATTCGATAAAGTTTTTATTAATTCTTATTTTGACAACCTTTTTTACCTTTAATCTTGTGTCTATTTCTTTTATAATTCTCTCATTAATGCCGTTTTTTCCAATATTGATATCGGCTCTGACCATTTTGCTTTTCACCACATCTCTAGGTTTAAATATGATTTTTTTAGAATATCCACAATTTAAGCATTTCACTTTCAAGTATGAATTTCCACTTTTTGAATGTATCCTGTAAGAGGAGTTTACTCCAGGTATAAGTATGGCTCCGCACCTTTTACAAATGAAATGCTTTAAATCATCTCGGACTGGCAAGTTCGTTTTTTGAGCAATACTTTTAATATATCTGCCACCGTATCTCAGAAAATCAACTGAACGGTACTCAAAAAACAGAAATGTTGCTTTATAAAAAACTCTCTCCATTTCATTGTAAGCTAATCTCACATACTTTTTTCGTTTATTCATCTTTCTATTTTTCTCCCAACAGCGTTTTTATCAGCCATTCTTTATTGAAAGGTACTATATCATCATAATTTTGACCAGTTCCTAAAAAGTAAATTGGCTTTTTGGTTTCTACAGAAATACTTAAAGCGACACCGCCCTTTGTATCAGCATCGCTTTTTGTTAGGAAGAAGCCCTCATATCCGACATTTTTCTCATAAGCGATCGCTTGCTCTACTGAGTCATTGCCTGATAATGCATCTATTACTAACAGTCTCAAATCATATCCAACAACGTCTATAATTTTCTTAAGTTCATTTATTAAGTCCCTGTCTACATGCATCCTTCCTGCAGTATCAATAAGAACAACCGGTATATTTTTCTTTTCCGCATATGCTATTCCGTCAAATGCAATGGAAGCCGGATCGCTGTTATACTTAGCCCTTATTATCGGCACTCCCAATCTATCTGCGTGAACTTGCAACTGCTCTTGCGATCCTGCTCTAAAAGTATCTGCTGCGACAATTAACGGGGTCATTCCGTTCTTTTTTATGTAGTTTGCCAGCTTTGCAATGGAAGTAGTCTTTCCTACTCCATTTATCCCCATAAATATAATAATAAACGGTTTTTTTTCTTTAGCTTGTTTATTTTTAATAGCCTCTATAATATCCAAATCTGGTTCCGGTATGTTTTTCTTTATAAAATCAACCAGAGCCTCCTTAATGCTTTCTTTTATATCGCTGTTTTTTGGCACTCTCTTTCCAATAATGGTATTTTTCAATGTATTAATTATTTCTTCTGCAACTGAATATGCTACGTCGTTCTCCACTAACTCCAGCAAGAAATCATTTCCAATTTCATCAAAGTCTTCCGGCTTGATCTCCTTAGTTTTAAATTTTTCCGCTAAAGAATTTGAAAAGCTTTCTATAGATTTTTTTAGCCTACTAAACATAATTTAAATCACAAATTATCTTTGTTGAGATAGAGCGTATATTAAGCTCTGCAATTTCTGATATTCCTTATTTTTTTCATCATATTCCTTACTCATTCTTTTTAGCTCTTCGGTAATACTATTTTCTCTTTCAGCTAGCACGCTTTCAGCCCTATCGTAAGGAAGCTCCGCATATATGTCAAGACCTAAATGAACTAAAGGGTTCCCATCGATATTTGCCTTCAGTTTTACCATGAGATTGCTATCCTTATCCATGCTTACAATGATATCACTTGTATTTTCGCTATTAATTCTCTTAAGGGCCTCTCTAGCGATTTTAACCTCTAAAAGTCTTTCATTTAGCAAACCTATTGCATTCCTCAGGCTTTCCAAATACTTCTCAAGATTTGCTACTGTTTGTAAAAGGGCTTCGGCATCTATTTGAACTGTTCTGCTCATATATTCCACCTATCAATAGCTAACAAATCCTGAATGTTCTTCGAAACGGCTTCTTTATTGGCAACTTCTTCTACTTTATTAATCTTTATGTGAAATCTTCTTAGTTTGTGCTTGCTACCAAGCAATGAATATGTCTTGTTAATAGCATCTTTTTCGCTAGTTCCTGTCAGCTCCAAATTAAACTTCTGCCATTTTGGGAAATGATCATGAGAGATGAGCATTTCTCCTGAAATTCTGTAAACTTTAACCTGAGTCATTATTGAAGCACCACTGTAAGGAATTGATTAGATATTAGATTAATATTTTTTATTTCATGAATATAGAAAGTTTTAAACTTAATAAGTCTTCTTTTTCAGTTGAAAACCTCACCTTTCAAGGTGGAATGAAAATTATAGTTTTTCTAGCTTTATCTTTTATTACTGACCTCCTTGCCTTTTGGGGCGGAGAGGCTTTCAGCTGTAAAGAATCTATAATCCAACTTAAGGGAACTTTATCTCGAGAAGAGTCAAAATTATTTACAAAACTATAAGCAGATTGCTAGATCTCTTGATTTAAAAGAGAGGTAATATTGAGAATTTCGGTTCCTGTCGTTGCACTACCTACTAAAACTCCATTGTTGTTCGCCACTATGCCAGACTTTACAAATGGAACTCCTTCATTTACTGTCGTCTGAACTACTTCAACTTTCATGTCATTTTTTATTTCTGAAGCATCAGAGTCGCTTAGCATTGGATGAACAAAAGCTACATAATCGTTTGATACTATTATTGATCCTATAATGGAAATACCCAAGTAGCTTTTCTTGCTTACCTTAACATCTAGCAAGTCGCTTATTTTCCTAGCTATTTCGTCCTCAAGCAAAGGCGAGATATAAGCAAACTTATTGTTAGCAGTTATATAATTTCCTAAAGCAGTAAACTTGGAATCAATAATTCCTATTTTCACAGATCCTCCTATGCTTTCTTTTAAGCGATCAATTTCTTCGCTTTTTACTGCATATGGAAGAAGGATTGCTCTATCATTACCTGAGACAAGGACTCCTATAATTCTTGTATCCATTATAGTGGTTTCTATAGCATCTACTCCTAATGTTTCTTCAACAACTTTTTTTGAGCCATGAGAAATCCCATTTGGAACTAATGCGAATTTGTTATTGCTAAATATGTATACTCCTATGTTATGATTCCTAAATACAGAGAGCTTGGAAAAATTCATTTTTTGCACCTAAAAATACAAAAAGTTTTAAAGCATAAGTATTGTATGATTAAAAAATTACTCCTCCTTCCCCTTTTCTTTCTTATTTTTGTTTTCGACTTTCTCAACTTTTGGCAACTCAACCTTAACTTTAGTAGGATGTTTCCTTACTTCTCCGCTCTTAGTTTTAATTTCCTTCATTTCCTCTGCAATTATTTTAACTCTTAATTTTCTTGGGGGCTTCTCTATGCCTCTACTCCATATTAACTTGTTTACTGAGTCATCTATTTTAATTTCTTCTGTGTGAAACCTTCTCCTTATATAATCCTTTATATATCTAATAGCCCTAGCTGCTCTGCTCGTCTTCCTGGAAGAATAAACTTTTCTCAAGTTTATGACTTCTTCGAGCTCATTACCCTTCATTTAAACCACTCTCATACTTTTAGTTTATTCCTCCTCCAAAATCTCCTCTTAAAATTGAATCTTACTTTTCTTTTTGTTTTTACAGCCACCCATACAGGAATAGGACTATTTGATTTTAAAGCTTTTGAAAGTCTTAACTTCCTTGCCAATGGCTTGTAATGAGCCATAAAACTTTCACCATTTTTCTTAATACTTCTTTATTCTTTTTCTCTTATTTTTATATTAAATTCCTTTCTTGATCTAGTAGTTATTTCAGCTAATAACTCTTTAATTTGCTCTTCAGTAATGGGTTCTGTAATTCTCCCGCTCTGCGCAAGCACAATTAATTGGTTTTCTATAGCTTCTGCAAGCTCTGGCCTCACTAGCTTCACATTATTCAGTCTGTCTCTAGCTTGTGGGGTTAAGATTTTTCTCAGAATTTCTTGTTTCTGTGCTTCTGCCTCTGTGGCTCTTCTCCTTCTCTCTTCCATTTCCATTCTTCTCTGAAGCTCCAAAAGCTTTCTCTGTTCTATTTCTGCTAGCTCTTCATCGTTATACTCGTCGCTCATTTTTTACACCTACTTTATATTTATAATTTGCAAAAAGCTTTAATTAGCTTTTATTAAAAAACAACTTCTAATTATACAAATTTTGATCATAAATATCTCTTCAGTTCAGGGGTTTGCTCAGCCAATTCACTCATTATTTCTTTTGAGATTCTATCTAGGAGTGAAACAGCATTAGGTGTAAGCGTTCTTCCTTTACCAGATATTCTTGTCACCAGTCCTGCTTTTTCTAGCTGTTTTAGAATGTTTCTGGCGATTGCACCAGAACCCTTTCTAAAGTGCGGTGGAGAAGAGCCAAACCTTTTCTTTCCGCCATAGATAACTCTGAACCTTTCTATTCCTACCGGTCCTTTTGCCTTGTATAGCTTCCTCAATATTGATGCTGCTCTATAATACCACCAATCCTCCTGCAAAGGAATATACTCTTTATATGAGCCCGTTTTTGAAAATTTACTCCATTCTGGAGGATTGATAACTTCGCTGTAGTTTTCTTTTAAATATTTTGCCAATCTCTCAACCAATATACTAGGGGGTACTTGCATAGCATTAACCATGATTTTTACACCAGTGCTATCATTTTATTATTATATTGTATTCCTAACCATTGAATTATTTTTTAACAACGGTTTTTAAATATAATGAATTTTTAAACATTTAAATACTTATAGCTAACCAGTATCTTTAAACATCTTGAAATTTTAGGAGTTAAAAATAACAACCGGAATATTCTAAAAATTGATAGGTTCAAATACATACTCCACAATTACGAACTTTGAGAAGCTAATAGCTTTGCAGTCTCAGGAGAGTATTCCCAATTAGGAGGTAACCTTCCTATCCTCTTATAATATCTGACAAGTCTTCTTATTTTAGACTCTATTTCTTGCAAACCTTTCTTTACATTCTCATCTTTCGGATGTTCTGAAAGATGCCTTCTAACGTTTACCGCCCTTCTGATTAAATTGTAAAGGTCCTCAGGTATTTGCGGTAATAGTCCTCTTTCCTTCAGTATTTGTGTTATCTTTTTATTTGTAACGGTTTTAACTAAAGGTATACCATACTGATCTCTCAAAATTATACCTATCATTGACGGTGGATATCCTTTTTTCGCTAATTCTACTACCAACTCTTCAATTTCTTCGGGTTCGAGTCTTAACCACTTAGGCGTGCCAACGCTCACTGGTCTCGTACTATGCGACTTGCCCTTCTCTCTTTTCTTATTCATTCATCAATCCCCTCTATAATTATAAGCTATACTCATATTAGATGTCTTTGACGGCTGAACGCCGTTTTTCCAATTAGACAAATTCTACTTTGAAAGCAATTTTCTTTAGTCTTTTTTTAATTTAAAAACGTTTTTAAGCTTAACGCCTTTGTGCCAGGATGGGGGTCTTCATACAGCAATGATCTTAAATTCTCAACGAAAAGTAAGGTGTTTGAAGGTGTCATCAAAAAGGAGTAAGCATAATGATTGCAGAGAGATTTATAAATAGCATGAAATAACATAAACATCAAAACATAAACTTTTATGACATGCAAAACTGTTTTTCTAGGTAATAAACATGTTAGTTACAGTGAGAGATCTAAGAAAGAATTATGGAGAAAAGGAAGCATTAAAGTCAATAAGTTTTAATATTGATGAAGGAGAGATATATGGATTAATAGGTCCGAATGGGGCTGGAAAGTCGACAACGCTTAGAATATTAGCAACTCTTCTTAAGCCTACAAGCGGTGAAGTTTATATAGATAACATAAATGTGGCAGAGGAACCTGAAAAAGTTAGAAAAATCATTAGCTACCTTCCTGAAGAAGCTGGAGCTTACCCGAATATGACGGGCATAGAATATCTTAAGTATATCGCAGAAATTTATGGAGTAGATGAAAGTTTTATAGAAGTCGGGAAAGAAATTTCTGGGCTGGGCGATGCACTTAAAGATAAGATAAAAACATATAGTAAAGGAATGAAAAGAAGGTTGCAAGTAGCAAGAACTCTCATGGTAAAGCCAAAGTTGGCAATTCTAGACGAGCCGACTAGCGGTATAGATGTCCTATACTCGCTTCAATTAAGAAGGTCGATTAAAGACTTTTCAAAAGTAAAAAGAATTACTATCATATTAAGTAGCCATAACATGCTGGAAGTTGAGAACTTGTGTGACAGAGTGTCGTTTTTGTATGATGGAAGGTTAATTGTCGAAGGAACCCCTGAAGAAATAAAGGAGAAATATGACGCTAAAAATCTAGAAGAAGCTTTTGTGAGGGCTGTCGGAATATGAGCAGGTCTGAGTTTTTAACACTGGCAAAAAAAGAGGTCAAGGACTTATTTAGAGATCCGAAGATCATTATTACGATGCTAGTTGTGCCTATTGTTATCTTTTTTATACTTGGAGAAGTTATGGGATATTCTATATCAAAAACCTCTGAAATATCAAATATGACTGGTGTCAACATTGCTGTTATAAATTATGACAACGGCACGTTTTCTCAGTATTTTATCAACTTTATAAAGAACGATTTAAATAGCAACGTTAAAGTCTTCGCTAATGGCACTGTTTACGACTTGATGAGGAATGGAAATTATCTCATTGTTTTTGTCATTCCGAATAATTTTACATATAACATTGTAAATGGAGTAAGTGCTAATATAGAAAGCTATACATATATTAAAGAGATCAGTATCAGTTCCCTTTCCCAGGTATCACTTGCGAGCAATTTAATTATTTCTTCCTTCAATAGAATGGTTTTACTCTCATACTTAGCAAAGGCATATCCGAATATGAATGCTACATTTTTCCTAAATCCGGTTTCAGCAAATGAAAGCGTTTTCATAAATGGCAATATCTTACCTGCTAATACGATCGAATCTCTCACCGGGCCTTATACTGCTTTAATAATAGCTCCGATACTAATGTTTTCAATAGCGTCTTCCATATCTGCGTCCAGTATGGGTACTGAAAAAGAGGAAAAAACTCTTGAAATAACTCTATCGCTTCCTGTAAAAAGAAGCTATATACTCTTATCAAAAGTGCTGAGCTCATTTGTCGTTTCATTGATCGGGCTGATAGGAATGAGTACCGCAATGCTTTATTACGAATACAAAATCTTTTCTAGCACTGGAATATCTGAAGCGGGTGGATTAAATATAAGCAGTGCTTCATCAATAATCTCGCCTACAGTGCTATTCTTATTTGCTTTAGGCTTTCTTTTCGCAATTTTCGTTATTCTCTTAATTTCAATTGTCGCTTCATCTCTTGCGAACAATATAAGAGAAGCACAGATCATTGCCTCATACATATGGCTTCCATTCTTGATACCTTACATACTGCTCATTTATGTAAATATATCTCAGCTTGGAAGCTTTGGAGCTTTTATAGTTTCCATTCTGCCAGCTTCTACGCCGATTATAGCAATAAAATCTGTGTTTCTGGGTAACTATATCTATCTCCTAACAAGCTTTATTGCAAACATCCTCTACATCGCAATTATTCTGTATATTGGAACTAAGTGGTTCAGTGGTGAAAGGATAATTTCTTCAAGGCCAATACTTTCAAGGAAGAAATGAAGTAAGCAAATCAAATTCCTTTTAAAACTCTTTTTGCATAAATATAATTGTTAAATGATATTTTTTACATTATAAAAAGGTGCTACAGCTTTGTTCGGAAAAAAGATTGATAAAACGAAAATGGCGAAGGCAATAACGCAACTGAGGTTAATGGAGAACAAGCTGAGAATGATAGAAGATAGGTTGCAAAACTCAATAGACAGCAAAATGAATGAGCTACTCAAGTACAACCAATTATATGGAGTCGATGCGGCAAAAATGATTGCGGGAGAAATCGCAGAACAGAAGAAAGTGCTGTTTAATATTAGGAATATGAGAACCTCTGTTGAGAGAGTTAGAATTAGGTTTGAAACTGTAATGGATCTTAACGGCAGTGTTGAAATGCTTAAAGATGTAGTGCCCTTAGTTAATGATCTTAAGAAGAGCATCGTAAAGGCATATCCAGATCTTTCTATTATGTTTAACGATTTTGAAGAAAAACTTAATCAGATTGGTTTAGAAATTGACTCCAGTGAATTATTAAACAATCCGCAAATCCCAATGTCTGAAGGAATGAATGAGGATGTTGAAGCAATCCTGAAGGAAGCGGAAGAAGTTGCAAAAACAAGAGAGAAGAACAGGCTTCCTTCGCCGCCATAGGTGAGTCATTATGTCTCCAATGCTTTGTTTCAGTCTTACGGAGGAGCAGTATAAAAAGCTTCAAAATTTAGCAAATTCTATGGGATATTCTGATGTAGGGGAATTTGTAAAGCAAAACATATTTAATCTCCAACCTTCTAAGCTCCCTTTGACGCAACAAGAAGTAAAAACGGCACAAGAAAAAATTCAGCTTGAAAGAGATCAGTTTCAAAACTTAATACGAACGATACAGGACCTTATAAATCCGTTTACTGCAAAGATCGACGAACTTACCAGATCCTTTGCCGAACTAAAAGAAGAAATGGAAAGGATTGAGTCTAAAATCAGTGAAGTTGAAACTCGTAAAGAATTGCCGAAACAGAAGTTCCAAGCTAAAGAAACGCAGTCTCAAAAAGTTAAGCCAAAAGCCATTGAAAGGCTAAAAAGCGAAGGAGTAGTTTTCCAAAAGGACTTATCTTGGCTGAATACTCCTAGGGCTTTTTTTGAAAGATTAAGAAAAGATGGAGCTGTCGTGATGACGCTTGGAAATGAGTATGTAGCAATAGACAGAACTTTTTGGGAGGATTTCAAAAATGAACTATCAAAAATAAACGAGAGAAACGCAGATAAAGTATCTAAAATGCTGAGCGAAAAAATGGCAATTTTGTTCAAAAGACTTCTTGAAGAAGGGAAAGTCATGTATGTAGAAAATGAAGGATGGGTCGTAGAAGAAGAAGGTACCTAAATTATCCGATAAAAACCTGACCTCCGCGAGATATTCTTGTAATTATTGGAACAAGCGACATTTTCTTAAGTGTTTCTGAAACTTTAGTATTAAAATCATACAACGGAGAATAACATTTTTCGGTGACAGGTAAAAAAATGACAAATCCGTCAGAGACGGGAAATGCAGGAATCTCATTGAGTTCTAACAAGTTATGAATATCGTTTGCTTTTAATACTAATTTGCTCGCATCTCTTAGATAATTTAACCCTTCGTCAACTAAATCGTTCTGGGCTAACCTTATCCCAGCTAATAAGTGGAAAAAAGCTTCCTTAGGAAAAATTATATTTCCTTCACTTTCAGTTTTATTTGTATACGCGTAAATCACTTTTAGTTTTTCAATCGGATAGAAGTATTCCAGCAGTATAGGTTTGTTGCTTTTTAACATATGCACCTGCAAACCGCCTAATATTAAACTGTTTATTCCAATTTTCAGCTCCGCATCAACAGGAATATCGTCCAATCTTTCACCATTGTATAAAGCATACAATAAAGAAGATGCGATAGCTATGTCACAAGAAATACATGCGCTTGGATCTTCCTCTGAAACCTTTTTAATAAATTTTATTGTTTTTTCGCTTGCATTTGGAATTCTCGATAAGATTTTATCTTCGTTTATCGAACATCTGCAATCATACTCTAAAATTCTATTTTCTTTATCAAAAGATGCGTTAGAGATAGGACCTTCAAGCGCCAAAGTAATATATATATATGTTTTTTCTAAATCATATTTTCCAACAACTAATCTGGGCACTTCTACGTTAACTTCCATTTTATTTAACCTCACTTAAATTTTTTCTTTATAAAAAATAAACGTTTTTTTTGTTAAATTCTTATATTTAAAATTCAATATGTTTTCTACTGAAAGGGAAAAAACATCTTTACAGCTGAATTTTTTATCATTTGAGCCAAAAAGCTAGATTAAGAAAATAATTCTTCCTTAATAACTGAAACTACATACTTATACTGGAAGATCTCGATTTTAAGCAGAGATCCAGGATTAATCTTCTTATATTATAATTGGATATGAAATAATTGGATATGAACATGTGCTCAACAATCATTGATACTTTATAAGCAATTCAGCCTCTCATTAATTCCAGAATCTAGAGCTATTTTATTTAACTCATTGCAAACATTTTTATGTAGCGGTATTCCAATTTTTTTCCTTGTTTGCATGGTATACCATGCTTTTTCCCCAGGGATCCAAATGCTATCTGCATTTGGAATTTTTCTCAAGCTTTTTATCTCTTCTATATATTTTTCCAATCTTTTTTCAAACTCTGCTAACTCCATGAAAGATTCTATATTTACTGCCGCAAAAGCATGCCCCACATTGGCAGGCTTTTCTCCTACGGTATATCCCACATGGATTCCCCATGCAGCACCTGAGAGGACTCCTGTTATGATATCTATTATAAAAGCCAACCCCGAGCCTTTATGTCCTCCAAATTCCTCTCCTATTCCTCCCAAAGGAAGAAGCGATGCCCTGTTATTTTTTATCATTTCTAAAGCTTTTTTTGAGTCCTTGCTTATGACTTTTCCATCATCACCGAGAACCCATCCATGCGGTAATTCCTTTTCCTCTTTGGCATATATCTCGACCTTTCCAACTGGGATAATAGAAGTGGCAGCATCGAACAAGATAGGTGGTAAGGAAGCTTTAGGAATAGCAATTGCGATAGGATTTGTACCTAGTGTTTTTCCAACAGTATTAACATATGAAACCAGGCTCTCAGAGTTAGTCATGGCTACGCCGATCAATTTCTTTTCTATTGCCTTTAAGGCATAATATCCTGCAATTCCAAAGTGCTGGCTATTTTTAACTAATACAAGTGAAGTTCCGTAAGTCTTTGCCTTTTCAATTGCCAAGTCCATCGCTTTTAATCCAGCAATATGTCCTAAGCCAGCATCTGCATCTATCACTGCTGTTGCGCCTATTTCTCTAACAACCTTTATTTCGGGTCTCGGATTTACACAACATTTTTTCAACCCCATAATGTACCTATTAACTCTCTGAACTCCATGACTTGAAATCCCCATAAGATCTGCAGATACCAAAACATCTGTTACAATTTTTGAGTGCTCCTTGGAGAGACCATTATTCTCAAAAATGTTCTCAACTAAAGCCCTTAGCTCTTCTTCTTTTATCCTTACATACTCACCAGAAGATTTGGGTGTTTCTTTTTCGTAAAGCTCATAATAAGAATTGTTATTCATAAAAATCACCAAAGGTTATTTTTTATAATTATAAAAGTTTTAATAAATACGATAGATATTTATTTTTAAAAATTTTTCGAAAAATTATGGTGATCCAAATAAAGGTCCTCTATATCCACAAACCGAATGAAGTAGAGTTAGAATTTCTAAAAAAAGAGGGTTTAGAAGTTTCATTCCATCAACATCCTCAGCAAACTTATGAAGAATGGCTCGAAAAAGAAATTATTAATGCTGACATCATAGTTGTGCCTCCAGCTCATCCATTTGGAAAAGAATTTATAGGAAAAGCAAAAAACTTGAAGCTTATTATGGTTAGCGGTTCTGGATTAGATAAGATTGACATCGAAGAAGCAAGCAAGAGAGGAATATATGTTGCCAATGCTCCTGATTCAATAGCCGAAGCTGTTGCAGATCACATAATTGCTTTAATTTTAGCACATTATAGGAATATAATTAAAGGTGAAGAGTACTTAAGAAGCGGTAAATGGGTAGGCAGGATACCTTCAGAACTTATCGGTCACACGATACATGGCAAAAAAATTGGGATTATCGGAATGGGAAGGATTGGTGCTGAACTTGCAAAAAGAATGATAGCTTTTGGTGCTGAGGTATCTTACTGGGACAGAAAAGTGAAACCGGAAGTAGAGCATCTTATAAATATTAACAGGATTGAACTTGATAAGCTTTTAGAAGAAAGCGATATTATAGCCGTTACTATCGCATTAACTCCAGAAACAAAGCATCTTTTAAATAAAGAAAGAATACTCAAAGTTAAGAAAGGCGCATTAATTGTTAATACGTCGCGAGGGAGCATTATTGATGAGCAGGCTTTAATAGAAAGGCTAAAAAGCGGGGAAATTTATGCGGCACTAGATGTTTACGAAACAGAACCATTACCTACTAGTAGCCCATTGTTAAGCATGAAAAACGTCATACTCACTCCGCATATAGGCGGATATTCTTGGGAGGCAACGAAAGAAACTTCAGAATATGTCGCAAGATCTATTGTTGAATTTGCCAAGGAGGGAAAGTTGCCGAAAACAGTTGTAAACAGATGCTAAAAATTATTTTCGGAATATTTATTATTTTCAGTTTTTATAATTTAGATATGGTAACATTTATGACCAGACTCAACGATGCTAGACTTATTGGAGGTATCGGATCTCTCTTTTATCTAGCATCTTTCTTTACAGGATTTCATTTCACAGGATCAATTTTATTATTGATTGGTTTGGTCCTCATAGGAGTAGCAGTAAAATACATTTCGGATGAGACCAAAGACAGCACCATATTTAATAACTTCATGTATTTTATATTGATAACGATAATTGGTAGTATAGTTGCGATCATTTTAGGACTGGGAACATTTTTACTTGGAGCTATAACAATAAGAAGAATGTTCTTTTCCGCTATTCTCACTTTTATAGTCGCATTAATAATCGTTTGGGTGACTTTTACTATAGCCAGCACTTATTTGAGGAGAAGCTTTGAACAAATAAAAGAAAAAACAAATGTAAATCTCTTTTCTACCGCAGGGAAATTTTATTTTTGGGGAGCGCTACTAACTATAATTCTTGTAGGCTTCATAATCCTACTGATCGGAATAATTTTCATGGTAGTCGCATTTTTCTCTCTACCTGATAAGCTTCCTGAACAAGCACAAACTCCTACGCAACAAGTCTAATCTAAAGGAGATATACCCCTTTTTATGATATCTTCTATAATTTTTTCAGTTCTTTTTCTCTTCAAGAATTTTGCTATTATTTCTCCGTTTTCTTTTTTTACTTCTCGAATCTCAATTAATCCTCCCTGCTTTTTCATAAAGCTTACAAACTCATTCATCTCATTAATATTTTTAAACCTCAAAGAAAATTCTTCACCTAAATAACCGTTCTTCTTGAAAGAATTAATGGACTCTATTGCACTTTCTAATAAAGCCTTTCCAAGTTCAATCTCTCTCTTTTCTAATTCACTCTTATCGAGATTTTCTTCCTCAATTTTAAACATCTCCCTTAAAATTCTTGGAAAAATATAACCTTTACCTTCATCGAAGAAAAACTTCATCCCATCTCTAATATCTCCTATATTGCAATAAGATGTGGTATATTTAAGCGGGGAAACTCTATTTTTTATATCCTTAAGCACTATTCCTTCTCTCTCATCTTTTTCCAATTTTCTTATAATTTCCCATAACTTGGCTGTCTCATCTTTTTTTACTATTCCATATTGCTTAACACACGGGAGATTTCTTTCTCTACAGAATCTTTCCTTTTGTTTTACATCAAGCCATTTCTTACCCTTTAACACATCTATTACAAAGAAGCAAAATCCATTACAATTTGGATATTTGTATCTAGTATAAGGGTTTTCGTCGCCAACCACTTCAACAAAAACTACTTCTCCTTTGTTAATTTTTCCACCAAGTTTTTCAAGCAATTCCTTTATTTTCTGCGTTGTATAAGGACAAATATATCCGCCCCTTGTTATCGTTAAAATCTTTCCGTAATATCTAACTATCCTTACGTTATATCCATTTAGCTTCTCTTCGACAACTATATAATCTAAGAAATGTCTCGAAATTGCGGTGCTAA
This sequence comes from Fervidicoccus fontis Kam940, assembly GCF_000258425.1. NCBI lineage: Archaea > Thermoproteati > Thermoproteota > Thermoprotei > Fervidicoccales > Fervidicoccaceae > Fervidicoccus > Fervidicoccus fontis. Next base: position 1,193,384 of record NC_017461.1, on the reverse strand, counting down.
GAATCAAAGCTCTCTTAATCTGAGGATAGCCTGGAACGAAAAGAGCTTTTTTGTTTTTTGAATAGATGATCACACTGCCTTCAGGTATTCTCCCTATCGTCCTTCTAAAAGTCAAGTACTCTATGTCATTATAATTTAAAAATCTCACATTTTTTGAGTTTAAGATTTTTCTTGCCTCATTTTCGGAAATATTGAGCACATCCGCCATTAGACTTGAGCTTATCATGAAGTTCCCCATTTTATAAGATTCCACCTTGGATACATATTCCCACTAAGGTATGAAAATTTATATAGCTCTTATTTCTAGCTTTCTCCATGCCTAAAGTGCGATAGGTCCTCTGCATCTATTCGTTTTTACATTTGCAGGGGAGTTAGGTGTTCATAGATCACCCCTTGATCACTGAAAGAGCTCTATTGTTTTGGTCTCAGGGCTAATTCTACTTCAATGGTTAAGGTTGTAAATCCTTAATTACCTTGCAAGCCGATCACTAAGCTTAAATATGATATAATACCTTAAGAAATATATAGTTTTTCATCCCCACTATAAATGGCTGGACTTTCAGTTGCAAGGAATAGGCATCACCGATAAAAGCAAGAAAGAGGTTTTTGATATTTCTGTCTTTTCCGTAGCTAAAAGATGTAAGCCGGAATAGATACAAAAAATTGCGATCACTTTAAAAATATATCTGAATAGAGGAAAGAATGCCAAATAAGCTATAGATCAAAACTTGTTTTAAACGATAAACGTATTTATGTTAATAAATTTAGATAATTTCTATAAAGCTGAACATTTTTCAAAAAACTGCTCAGTTAGGGGATTTTTCCTCATTACTTTCGTTCGGTTCACCATCGTTTCATCATTCATTATTTTACGTCTTTTCCTCGTTATTTAAATATATCATCAACCTTCTGAGATTTTCTAAAAATGCCAAAGGATCAATAGTTATCACGCCCATAATCTCGCTAACTTTCCTCATCCCTTCATCATTCGTAACGAGAACACCCTTTAACTCATAAGATAAAAGGACAGCATCGAAATCCTCAGGACTATCAATTATACCCTTTCTCATTGCTTCTCTAAACTTTTCTCGCAAATCATGAATTAACTCGGATATGTTTTTTTCATCATAATTTAAATCATATGCTTTTTTTATAAAGTCTTCCGAAATTTTTAATGCTTTTATTTCTCTCATTCTCATTTCTTTTAAGTACTCGCTAAAAATTACTGCTGGAATTTTGATAGAAAGCTTTTCCGGCATTTTAACTGTAACCCACATAAAGAATTCATTTATTGTACTTTCCTCCACTCCGTTAGCTAACATGTAATTTTTCATTTCTTTCGCAATGGAGTTGGTAACGAAAAAAGATACTCCAAGACTTAATTTAAGCTTGGAAATCAGCTGCGTGAGCTTGATAATAACATCATTCAAAGAATCTGTAGAGAACTCTTTTCTATATCTTGGGTCGGTAACACAGCTGGTATCTAAAATAAAAACGAAAAAGCTCTGCTTGCCTCGCGTTTTTAAACTGAACGTAGAACCCTCCTCTTTGTTATCATTAAATCTACAATTTATAAATAAACAAATTTTAGTTTTTTGAAAGCAGATCGTAGTGCCTTAATATATCAATCTCCGTAAGCATGCCGCGTAAGTTGTAATTCTCATCTACGACTATTAAAGAGCCGACATCTTCCGTTTTAAAAAGTTCAATTGCTTTTACGATGTCATCGTCGATGCCTATTGTTATCGGCTTAGGCGTCGAGATACTCCAAATTGGTACCTTCAGAGAGTCTTCACGAATGCTTCCATAGCTTCTAAGTTGGAGTGCAAAATATTTTAAAACATCTCTAATGGTTATGATTCCAATAAGCTCTCCTTGAAAAACCACAGGAAGCCTCTTTACCTTATGTTTTCTCATAAGCTCTACGGCACTTATCAGAATGTCCGTAGCTTCAACTTTTATAATTTCTTTTCCAGATATGATGTCTCCTATCAAAATTCCGAATGGCTTTCTAATGTCAATAGTATCTATCAAGTTTTTTTCGGTTATCTCTCCTATCACTTCTTCATTCTTATTTACTACCGCTAAAGCGCCAACCTTATGCGAAGTCATGAGATCTATTAATTCATCAATGCTAGGTTTCATCAACGTTACCGGAGGTACAGTATTGTCGCTTAACTCTAATGCTTTAATATTTTGAAGCTCAGCGAAGGTATTTTTTTCGTAATATTCATATGTCTTTTCAATAATATTTTGAAGTCTAAGCAGACCCATATATCTTCCGTCCTCTTCAATTACAGGAGGATAACGTATTCTTCTAAAATTTAATCCAAAAATTGCGTCTTTAAAAGTCATATCAAGCTTTACCGTATACCGCGGTGGATATATACCTATCAACATTTTTCTCACTCTCAAAACATATAAATCAAAACTTTTATACAAAAAACATACAATTAGCTTTTTCAATATTGTTTATAAAAGTTATGCATTTCTAAAATTTAAGTTTCTATTTGATTACTTCCATCTGAACCAACTAAAGGAAGTCTATAGCCGCAGAAAGGACAAAATTTTGATCCTGGCGGCAATTTTTTTCCACAATTTGGACAAAATTTTATGTCTTCGTGAATGTTTTCATCATTGAATGCGGAACTCTCGTCGTTCTTTGACATTGTTTTTTCTCTCGACGAAGTGAACTTCGAGTAATACTCTTTCTTAAGATCGTCTTTTAGTAAATGCGTATATATTTGCGTAACCTTAATATCAGAATGGCCCAATATTTTTTGAAGTGCAGGAAGGCTCATTCCGCTTCTGACAGCTTCAGTTGCAAAAGTGTGCCTCAATATATGAGGTCTAACTTTTTCTAATGGAATACCAGCTCTTTTTGCCAATGATTTTATTCTTTTATATAGTCCGTTATATGAAAGCGGTATAACCCTTTCTCCTGAGCTTATATTTTTCACTCTTTCAGCAAGCAAGAACTTCGAATTTTCTCCTAAGAAAACAGTCCTCACTTTTCCGTATTTAGCGTTTTTTACACTTATTTCCCCATCTGTTAAATCAACATCATCAGCAGTTATAGAAAGCAATTCATTGGCTCGCATTCCAGTTTCAAATAAAAGGGATATTATTAACATGTCAAGAAGGTCTCTGCTTGAGCTGAAAAGTTTGTCTATTTCCTCTTTGGTAAGCGCTGAAATTTCTCCGCTCTGAGGTTTTTTAACTATAGGAACGATCTTGCTGTCGAATCCAGCCCAAGTTAGCCATTTTCTTAAAAATAAAGTGTAATAATGCATGGTTGATTGAATTTTCCTTTTTTCTTCTTTACCTCCCCTTTTTTCAAATCCGTTTTTAAGCCTGTAATTTATCCAGTTCAAAATTAGATTTTGAGATATTTCATTTAATCTTTTCACTTTTGAAAAATTTAGAAAATCATATATAGCAGCTCTATAGCTTCTTATGGTTTTTTCGCTTAGTCCTGAAGCAGAAAGCAGTGAAAGGAAGTATTCTGCAGCCTGCTCAGAGCTCATTTCCTTAATTTCATCGCCTGCTTTGGTTAGCATTTAACAGGCACCACAAAAGTTTTACAATAAATAATAAACTAAATTGTAAGGTTTTAAGGAAGATTGCTAATTTTTAATTTCACTAATTCAAACAATTGCAGGAGCTAAAAGATAGGATATATTTCCTCCAGTCGGAAGATCTATCTCAAGCTTTATGGGCATCTGCGAGGAAAAGGATATTGAAATTGTGTCGGCGATTTTCGTTAATGATAGTAAATTCAAGAGGTACTCCACACTATATGTGCTTTTTGCGGGATTACCGGAAATTACTTCTATAATTGACCCGCTACTTTTGGTCAATTGCATTTCATATTTTCCCTCGCCTACTGAAGATATCATTAGTTTTTCATTACCATCAAATTCAAAAATTGCTTGATTACCTACAAGTTCCAAATCCTTTAGGGCATGCTTCAGTGTCTCACTTATTACTTTCAGCCTAGTGGAAAATTCTATCCCTCCTTCAGGAATTTCAGGGATTGCAACCTCTAAGTTATTTACCTTAAACTCTCTTTTCGTTGTCCCGATGAGCCTTAATGAGATTTCATCTTCATTAATTTCAATTTCGAATCTATCTTCCTTTCTCACTCTCTTCATCATTTTGACTAACGTGCTCAGATTTAGACCGACGCTTTTTTTCTCGTTGATTATGAACTCTGAAAATGATTCCTTAGGAAATGAAACGCTCATGAGAGCGACGTTTGCTGAATCTATTGCTCTTATTTCCAATCCATTTTCATTTATTTCAAGCCTAATTTCATCGATAAGCTTTGACATCGATTCAAATAAACTTTTGAATATTTTTGCATCTGGGTAGACAATTTTTACGCTTGCCAATCCATTCACCGATTAAGAAACTTTCAAATAATATTATAAAGCATTCTCTTATAAAAATTGATCTCAAAACAAAAAGAAAAAATAAAAATAGGCAGTATTTTTAATAAATAAATAGATGAACGTTGGAGGGCCCGTAGCTCAGCCAGGCAGAGCAGCGGTCTTTGGGTAGAAAATGACCCAAAGGCTGAAGCTCCAGTCAGCGAACGTTGCTGGCTCTCCGGCTGGCAGACTCCGTAATATGCACAATGCTTACGGGTCTGATGAGCCCCGAAGGCGATGAAATGTGACTGGAAATGTGAAATAGGGAGAGACCCGAAGGTCGGGGGTTCAAATCCCCCCGGGCCCACCACATAAAAGGGAAAAAGGGCTCCTATCTTTAAAACATCTTATCATTTTTATAAGATAGATTACTTTCGGTTTTCACTCTCTACCTATTCCTGGTACATATGTTCTTTTCTATATTATCGAAATAGAAGGATCTCAAAGGAAACAAAAACATATTGAACAAAGTGATATGATAATGAAGTCTTTTAGTATTCAGGTTTCTTCCAAGGATAGTCGTTCATATGATGTGAAGCAATGCGAAAAGAGCGGAATAGAAGGTATTGATGAATTAGTAGGATGTATTCCGAAAGGCATCATTGCAGAGTTTTACGGAGATTTTCAGCTTGTTCTTCAAACCTCTTATAAGGTAATAGCAAACTTTCACTGCATAGATGGAACAGCCGTAGGCATTATGCAGAATGAGCTCATAAATTACGACTTCTATATGCTGAGAATGTATGCAAGAAGCTTTGGTTGCAATACAAACGACATGCTAGTTTCAAGGGCATTTAGATTAGAAGATGCCATAAATATGCTTAAGAGCGCAAGCAATATTGATGCAGAAAACATTGCAATCATCGATCCGTATATTCATTCTCCTTCAGAGCCAAGAAATTATTGGAAACTTGCTAGGCTAATTGCAATGATGAGGGCACTTTCAGCTGAAGGCAAGAGAGTTCTTTTATTCAACAGAGTAAGTAAGTTTGGCAGATTCCTTCCTGAAGGGGGAAATCTAAGCCACCATAGCGCATACATGATTGTTAGATTAGAAATTGTTGATAGAAGGAGTTATAGAGCTACGCTAATTAAACACCCTTCAAGGCCTGAAAAAAGCCTAGTAAGAAGTATAAATGAAATTCTATCGGTGAGAGATAAATGGGAAGGACAACTCCCTCTGTTAGAATGGTTGTAGATTACGAAATTAAGCGACTGGAGAAGATGATGGAATATATACATGACCCGGAAATCAGAAAAGTTATGAATGAAATTATTGCAAGCTATAAGGAGCTCGCGCCTGTATTTAAGGCTGTTCCACCCTACGACTATCCCTATGCTATACTGCTTTCAGGATTAATAAAGGCTTTGAAGAGGATAGATGAAATTGAGCAGATGGTGGAACATAAAAGCTAATTTTTTCCCAAATCAAATTGAGTTGGTACAGATAAATGAATATGGAGAAGAAAGGGTTAAAGAAGTCTACACTAAATATCCAATGTATCTTATCGCTAAAAAGCTAAGCACAGATGAAGTTATAGACAATATCAAAAGAGATCCGAAAGTCTCTGACATTAAGGTAGAAAGCTGGTCATTACCGCCATGGTATGATAAAAAAGCGGATATAATTAGAGTAGAGCTGGAGTACTATTTAGCTCTAAATCCTCTTCTGAAGCGCTGGGAGCTTGAAGGATATTTAGAAAGAGTCAATGTTCAGCCTTCTTCTAAAACCATCTCATTAATAGAAAATGGCGTCGTTCTTTTTGAATGGGATAGTGAAGTCAGCGATCCTTGGTCTCCGCGTCTCTCATTTCCAGAGCTAAAAATTGCAAGCATAACATACGATGAAAAAAGGGTTAAACTGAATTTTTATGCACTAAGCTGTAGTAGAAATAGAGCAACAAACTTTATTGAGATGGAGCTCCATGATGAGCGCGATCTTGTAGGATACCTAAATGAGTGCAACATAATCATTCTTCCAAAAAACCTAAGTGAAATGATCATCGACAATGCTAAGAATATGCGCAACAAGATTTTAATAATTGACGTCAGAAATCCTATTGACAGCATACCTGGATGGATGATTATAGGAAGGATTTCCTTTACTAACCTTAATGAAGTAGCTTCAAGTAGTATAGGGAAACTTTTAACAGAAATAGAAGCCATAGAGGCGTACAGAAGAAAAATGGTGGTTCCTAATATAAGGATATACAATGAGGGTTGGAGAAATGTCGATGAGTTACTGACGTATGACTCAGGTGGACTAATAGGCATTCCGGAAGCTGGAGTATATGAAAATGTCTTACAGATCGATTTTTCAAGTCTCTATCCATCAATAATCTCTAAATTTAACATCTCTCCCGAAACTATTGATAGACCGAATTGTAGAAACAGACTTCACTTAAATGATGCACCGCACGAAGTATGTGTAGACTTCGATGGTTTAGTTTCATCCACACTGAAAAAACTAATTGATCTTAGAAGTAAAATAAAAGAAATAAACGGACCATTTAGCAAGACGATGGAAAAAGCGGTAAAATGGATAATGGTAGCTAGCTTTGGATACCTCGGTTACAGAAATGCAAGATTTGGAAATGTTGGTGCTTATGAACTGGTCATATTTATCTCTAAAAAAGTTATGAACAAAGCAATAGAAATCTCTCTGAAAAACGGTTTTAATGTTCTTCATTATATAGTAGACAGTCTATTTCTTCAAAAATTCTCTAAAGAATTGATAAACGATATGGATGCAAATAGATTACTTGGCGAAATAGAAAAAGGTACAGGACTGAAAATAAAAGAAGAGCAAAGATACAAATGGATAATTTTTCCTAAAGCACTGAACCCAATTAAAAGTGCTGCTCCTAACAGGTATTATGGATTAACATACGACGGAGAATTGATCGTTAAAGGAGTTAAGTGTGAAGGAATCGAAGGTTTAAAAGTCAACGATTCTGTTCTAGAAGAAAAAATGAAAAAGTTACTTCTGAAAAATTCTCATCCAAGGAAATTATGCGGGGAAATTTTATTCCTATTATCAAAATTTTCCGATAAAAAACCTTAACATTGTAACAGGACCTCTCAGCCGATAACAAAAGTTTCATTTATCAGCTTTCCAGTTTTGAATCTCTCTGGAGAATATGGCCTAAGTAATCTTGGCATTGTTCCAGTAAATATATATTCAGCCATAAGTTTTCCAGCCAATGGTCCAAGCATAAAACCATGGCCGCTGAACCCTCCAATTACATAAAGCTCTTCAGGCCAATCATTACTTCTTCCAACAACGTGCGATCTATCAGGTGTCATCTCATAATAGCCACTCCATGCACGTATTATTCTTATCCTCTCTGCTCCTGCCAGGATTCTCGATAGTCTTTCTGCATATTTTTTAAGCCACAAAAATGAGTTCCCTAATTCTACTAGTCCTTTAGGCTCAGCACCAGTTGATGTGGAACCTATTATTTCTCCTTTTAATGTTTGGGAAACATATGTATGCAAAGATGAATCAACAATAAAGGGTTCTATCCTATACGCGAAAGGCTCAGTAACTGATATTTCTTTTCTCACAGGCTCTATAGGCAAATTCAGTCCTAATTTTTCTGAGAAAAAAGTCATCCAAGCACCATTCGCTATAATTACTCGTTCTGTTTCAACCTTGGATCCATTAACCTTAATTGATTCAACCTTTCCGGATCTTATGCTTATATCTTCTACATTGCTATGCTCAAATATGTTCACTTTCAAAGATTTGCACTTTCTAGCCATGCCGAAAATTACAGAATCTGGGTGTATTGTTCCGTCCTCTTTTCCGAGAAAACCTGAAATTATCTCATTTCTTTTCCTCAAGAATTTATACTTTTTATACAATTCTTCAGAAGGGATTTCTGTTAAAGGAACTCCCCACTTCTTGAAGGTAGAGTTAGCATTTTTCAATATATTATAAGAAGCTTCATCAGAAGCTATCCACAAATAGCCTGTTTTTGCAAATAGGACATTCATGCCTGTAATTTTCGATAGCGAGTTTAAATATTTCGAAGATTCTACGGCAAATTCTAAATTGTTTTCATCGCCGAAATGAACTCTGAACCTTCCCGCGTTTCTAAGCGAAGATCCATAACCGAGATACTTCGATTCGAACAGGCATATATCATTTCCTTTTCCATTAGCTATTGCTAGATTCATAGCGACCGAAAGTCCTACAACTCCCCCGCCTATTATTGAATTTTTGCAATTCAAATATATCACCTCAAATATTCTATTTCAACAGGGACCAAAGGAGCCCTTTGTCTAAAGTTGCCAATGGATCCTATAGGTACATTCCTGAAGTATGAGAGAGCATGCAATGCAGCAATTCTGCATATTCTTCCTTGGCAGGTTCCTGTTCCCAGCGCTGTAAACCTTTTAATTTCTTCTAGGTTTGAAAATCCCATATCGAAAGCTTTTATTAAATCTTCTAGAGTAACATCTTGGCATGGACATACAAATTTCATTCCTTTTGTATTGCTAGTTAAGATGAACACTGGTCTTTCCTTTACAATAACTTCATTTGGATCAATAAGATTCTTCTCTTTTTGAATTTCAGCCAATTTAGACGACTCTGTGGTCGATAAACTCTTTCCCGAAGCTAACTTTGCGGCAATTTCAGCCTCTTCCTTTACCAAATTTTTTGGAGTTCCGGACGCCTGTCCAAGAAAATACATATTATTATTACCTACAATTTCTCCGTTTTTTGTATGCACAGTAATTGTATTTAGATTCGAAGAATAAACGATATTCCCGCCTAACTGCAAGGCTGGTTCTATATTGGGTATAAATGAAACAGCTGAAACGAGAAGATCTGTATTAATTTTTTCTATTCCAGATGGCAAATCAACAATTATTCCTTCTATTTTTGGATAACCAAAAGCTTTTATTTCTTTAACGTTATTTTTTACATCAACGATAGTAGTATCTTTATATTTTGATATTTCATTAGCAACTTCATATCCTCTTTCATCATTGCCAATTAAAACCGTTACCTTCTTTATCTCTTTCAATAGACCTTTATTCACTAAAAGCTTTATTGCTAATGAAGAGCCTATTATTCCTGGAAGGTCATTGTTCTCAAAAATCGGGAATGAATCCCTAAATCCGGGATAAATTACAAAGCTCTTTGCATCTATTTTGAGTATCTTTTTCTTCTCTTTGTTTAAAAATACAAACCCGTCATCGAACTTACCTAAATAGAGCCCAGTGTAAAATTCAACTGAATCGTTTAATGTCTCTTTAGACTCATTTTCTAGCTCTTTTCTACTTTTAGAAGAAATCATGAGAATGCTACCTTTAGCTTCATCATACAAAAAGTTTGCAAAAGTTATCGCATCTCCCTCATCTCCCAGAATAAGAAAATCCTTTTTTACTTCTTCGATCTCCGTATTTTCATATTCAGAATCTATATTTGGTAATTCGGGATTTTCACTATATGACACAATTTTTTTCCAAGCTTGACTCCATATACTTCTAACTAAAAAGCTGTGATAGAATCCTGCCTGACCTAATTTTTTCCTAATTTTCGTGGACAAACTGCTACCTATTTTCGGCGAGGGAGATTGAGAGATTCTTGGATCGTACAAGTAAAATACCGGCTGAGCATGAACTCTTATCCATGGGCACCAGCTTTCCATATAAAAGGGAGCTCTTGGTCTTTTGAATTTCGGGCTGGAGGCAACTGGAATTGTTTCTTTTTCAAATAAAGAAAATGATTTTTCATTGCTCATTAATTGCTCCTTCCTCCTAAAATATTTGAAAATAATTTTATATTGTATGCTAACATTTATCCTTCTTATATATAAGAATTTTATTGTAAGAGATCATCGCTTTGGTCTTTAATTCTAATTAGAAAAAGATATGATAAAATGTTTTGAAAGTATTTTCATTATTAAGTAATTGAATAAAAATTAAGCTTGGTTGAAATAGCTCAGTATTCCTTTTACAATATACTCGAGATCGCTCTTGCTTAGAAGCGGATGGACTGGGATGCTGAGAACTTCTTTTGATACTTCAAGCGATACCGGATTTTGTTTTTCCGGATATCCCATTGCTTTATAGATTGGTTGTATGTGAAGCGGATAAGGATAGTGGATTGCGGTTCCTATGCCTAGTTTATTTAAGTGTTCTATTAGCTTGTCTCTATCCTCAGCTGGAACTCTAATTACATATTGATGATAGACATGTTTATATCCAGGTAACTCCACAGGCGTTTTTATTTCCTTAACCTTTGAAAGTTCTTTTGTGAAGTATGCGGCATTCTGCCTTCTTATCTCATTAAATCTATCTAGCTTTTTAAGTTGAACTCTACCGATAGCTGCCTGCATCTCGGTCATTGAAAGATTTGTTCCTAAAGTATCGCTCAAGTATCTCTTAGCTTCTCCATGTTTTTTCCATTTTACTAAAAATTCATAGACTGCATCTAAATTTGTAGTTACCATTCCGCCCTCTCCGGTCATCATGTTCTTTGTTGCATAGAAGCTAAATGCGGATGCATGCCCTATGCTTCCTGCTTTTACTCCATTCATTTCAGCACCATGAGCTTGCGCACTATCTTCCAGCACGACCAACTTGTTATCAATAGCTATCTCGTTTATTGAATTCATATCAGCCATGTGACCAAATAAGTGGACTGGAATAATTGCCCTTGTCCTGTTAGTTATCTTTTCGTTGACAGATTCGGGATCTATACAGTAAGTTCTTTCATCTATGTCCGCAAAAACTGGCCTACCACCAACATTAACTACAGCGTTAGCAGTCGCAATAAAAGTAAAATCGGGAACTATGACCTCATCCCCTTCTCCGACGCCAAGAGCTTTTAAAGCTGCTTCCAATGCGACAGTACCATTGGTCACAGTAACTGCGTATTTCGTTCCAATATACGATGCAAATTCCTTTTCAAAAAGTTCAGTATTCTTACCTCTCGTGAGCATGCCGCTTTTTAAAACTTCTATAACTGCATCAATTTCATCCTGTTCTATTATAGGCTTTGAAATCGGAATCTTAACTTCCATTTTTACGACTCACCTTTATTTTTATGAAGTATCCATAATAGATACGAATTATTATATACTGCAAATATCTTAAGTTTAAATTTTAGGGAATTAAAAATCCCTTATCCTATTCTTAAGCTATTATCAATATTTTAAATTTTTTAAATAAATTTTATTGATTATTTTAAAAAGAGGAAATAATATGTTTAAATTTAATTGTTTATTATGCGGAGCTGTTTGCTGCACATTTAAAAGCGAGGAGGAATCTCCTCTGGTCTTTCCGTGGGAGAAAAGGAGGTTAGAAAGACTTAACAAATCTAGCATGTTTGAGCCTTACATCATTTATAAAATTAACAATGAGGAAATTGGGGTTTTAATGTACAGATGGAAAATTGAAGGAAGATGCCTTTTTTTAAATAGAGAAGGCAGATGTACAATACATAATTCAAAGCCTCTTTCTTGTAAGATGTTTCCATTGATAATAGGATTGGATGATTTCACTTTGCGAGTGAGTGCTGATTGCGAAGTCGTTAAAAATCATATTAATGATTTAGAAACCAGCGATCCGAAGTCATCATTTCCAGCTGAATATCCTCATGCGATGAAAGTCTTTGAACTGATCATTAAGTACGATCGGGAAGCTAAGAAAAAAGGTTGGAACAGGGAGATATTTAAAAAGGAATATTCTGCACATAGAATAATAGACATAGATAACTTAATAAAAATATAAGTACAATAATTATTAATAGGATACTAGCAATGAACTATGAAGTAATTGATAACTTAAAAGTAGAAGTTTTAGAGTTCTCAGGAACTGTTGAGACTGTTGAAAAGGCGTCTTTGTTGAGCGGTGAACCGAGAGAAAAGATAGCAAAAACGTTACTTTTCAAGCTCAATAATGAATATGTTGTTTTCATAGTTAGAGGTGATAGAAAAGTAGACTATATAAAGGCTAATGATATTCTTGGTACAAAGCCTCAGCTTGCTTCTCCAGAAGATGTGAAAAGAATTCTCGGCACTGAACCGGGTGCTGTGAGTCCTATAGACAGACAAATTAAAAAACTGAAAATTTTTCTAGACCCGAAGATTTTAGAAGAAGAGTATATACTTTGTGGCGGAGGAAGCAAGAATAAGCTATATAAGGTAAAAACTAGCGATCTCATTAGCTATCTAAATCCTAACATGTTAGATATATTTAAATAATGTATACAATGTGGAATCCTAAGATTCTTCCTCATAAAACCATTAGAAAAATTAAACTGCGAAGGTGCTTAACAAATCTTCAAATGTTTCTCTTCTTCTTGATACTTTAGCAGTACTTCCGTCAACAAAAATTTCAGCAGGTCTGGGTCTTAGATTATAATTTGAGCTCATAGAATAGCCATAAGCACCAGCGTCCATCACAGCCAAAACATCTCCTTCTTCGACTTTCGGCATTGGTCTGTCCAAAGCTAAAAAGTCGCCAGTTTCGCATATATTCCCAACTATATCTGCAACAATCTCCTTTTCGTCTGAAGCTTTTGTAACATCGATAATTTCATGATATGAACCGTAAAGTGAAGGTCTTATCAGATGGTTCATTCCTGAATCTACGCCAATGAATATTTTTCTTTTTCCATTTAAAGAAACATCTTTAATGCTAACTACCCTCACTAAGAGAACCCCGCAACTTCCAACTATATACCTTCCAGGCTCAATTCGAAGCTTTACATGACCGTGCTTTCTAGAAAAATCTTCAAGGATGGAAGACACTTTTTCACCGAAATCTCCAAGATCAAATTTTTCTTCTCCAGGTCTGTATGGTATTCCTAATCCTCCGCCTAAATCTATAAATTCTAAATCCTTAAATTCGTTCGCTATTTTTAATAAAATGTTCAGTGCTGAAATATAAGGATCTGTCTGCAAGATGCCAGAACCTATATGAATATGAATGCCTCTTATTCTTAAATTGTATTTCATTACATATTCTTTCGCTGCTTCTATTTCATTCAGATATATTCCAAATTTAGTTAATCCGCCAGTTTTCGCATATTCGTGATGTCCGTATCCTATGCCAGGATTTATTCTAATAGATATATCAGTGCCTGGAAACATAATACCATATCTCTTCAATTGAGAAATGGAATCTATATTAATCAATATACCTAGCTCTTTTAGAAACTTCATTTCCTCATTAGAAACATTGTTGCCGGTGAACAAAATTTTATCTTTCTGAAAACCTAGCTTTACACCTAAAAGCGCTTCAAACGGCGATACAACATCTAATCCGCTACCTTCCTCCTTTAACACTTTCAGAATATCAATATTATTATTGGCTTTACATGAATAAAGAACTTCTAAATCTCTGTACTTAATTGATTTCTTGAGCCTTTCATAATTGTTAAGAAGCACTTCTTTATCATATACATAAATCGGGGTTCCATACTGATCCGCTAGTTGCTTTGCCGTAATTTTTCCTATATATAAATAAGTTCCCTCAACCTTTATCGTACCTATTGCCTCCCTCCGATCTATAAATTTCTCTTAGCATTATACCTATTTTAACTTATAATTAAATAGAGAACAAACTCTAAATAATTAGATTTTTGCAATAAAAAATTTAAGTTTAAAAATTAGTTTTTGCAAACATTTTATAATTGAGGCTTTTTGAATTTAACGTAAAGGTGTAGAAATTTGGAAAAATTTGCCAACTTTACCGAATTCGATAAAAGCATATCAAAAAAATGGAATGAAGTATGGGAAAAGATAAAAATAAATGAAGCTGATCCCGAACCTTCCAGAAAAAAGTTTTACCTAACGGCGGCATATCCCTATCCTAACGGACCTCTTCATTTAGGGCATGCAAGAACGTATTTAATACCAGATGTCATTGCAAGATATAAAAGGCTTCAGGGATACAATGTTCTATTTCCAATGGCATTTCATTTTACCGGTACTCCTATCCTCAGCTCTTCAGAAGCAATAGCAAGGGGTGAAGAGCATTTAATAAAAGAATTTAGAGAACTTTATGAAGTTTCTGAGGAAGATCTTGAAAAATTAAAGACTCCTCTTGGCATGGCAAATTACTTCAAAGAAAGGGCTAAAAAAGACATGAAAGATTATATGCTTTCTATTGACTGGAGGAGAGAATTTACAACAATAGATCCGGAATATAGCTCTTTCATTACATGGCAGTTTTTAAAGCTAAAAGAGAGAGGGTATATAGTTCAAGGCACGCATCCAGTTGGATGGTGTCCGTATCACCAAATGCCTGTAGGGATGCATGATACAAAGGGAGATGTGGAGCCCGAGATTCAAGAGTATACTTTAATACTGTTTGAAGGAGAAGATGGTACGATCTACCCCACTGCGACATTAAGACCTGAAACGATATTTGGCGTTACGAATCTATGGGTTAATGAAGATGCAGAATACGTGATTGCAAATATTGACGGAAAAAAGTACTTCCTTTCAAAACAGGCATTCTACAAAATCACCTTTCAGAAAAAGAATGTGCAACTGATTAAAGATGCAGGAAAAGGAGTAAACGTCTTAGGGAAAAAAGTCAGAAATCCCATAACTGGAAAAGTTGTTAGCATACTCCCTTCAAGCTTTGTTGATCCTTCTACAGGCACTGGAGTAGTAATGAGTGTACCTTCTCATGCCCCATATGATTATGTAGCATTAAAAGAAATTATATCTAGCAACGAAGTGAAGAAATTTGGTCTAGATGAAGAAAAATTAAAACCGGTACCTGTAATTTACCTTAAAGGATATTCTCCCAATCCTGCAGAAGACGTAGTTCAGAAGTACAAAATAAAATCTGTTAAAGAGAAGGAGAATTTAGACAAGGCTACAAAAGAACTTTACTTAGAAGAGTTTTCTAACGGTGTAATTAGAGAAGACCTCATAAAAACGATAGCCGTAGATGTTGCAGATAGGAAAGTTATTGAGCTCATAGAGGGAATTAGAGGGAAAAACGTTAAAGATGTTAAAAAGAATGTGATATCGTTTTTACTATCGAACAAAATCGGCGATATGTTTTATGAAATTGCAAACAAGCCTGTATATTGCAGATGCGGAACAGAGATCGTTGTAAAGCTTTTGGAGAATCAGTGGTTCATAGACTATGAAAATCAAAAGTGGAAAGATAAAGTTAGAAAGGCGCTAGAAAATAGAATTGAAATTGTACCGGAAGAGTATAAAGAGTGGTTCTTTAATACAATAGAATGGCTGAAAAAAAGAGCTTGTGCTAGAAGTAGAGGTTTAGGAACTTCCCTTCCATGGGACAAAAACTGGATAATAGAAAGCCTCAGTGATTCAACAATTTATATGGCTTTTTATACAGTTATCAAAAAGATTAGAGATTATAAGATAACCTCTGAAAAGCTGACTGAAGAGTTCTGGGATTACGTTTTTTTAGGCTATGGTGACGAAAAAGAGATATCTGAAAAATTAAAAATTGATACAGAAGTATTAAAGAGCATCAGAAATGAGTTTCTATATTGGTACCCACTTGACAACAGACATAGTGGAAAGGATCTCGTACCCAATCACCTCTCATTTATGCTTTTCAACCACATTGCTATATTTCCAGAAAATTTATGGCCTAAGAGAATAGTAGTTAACGGGCATATCATGGTTGAAGGAGTAAAAATGAGTAAAAGCCTGGGAAACTTTATTCCTATGTTTAAGGCAATAAGAGATGTAGGTCCAAACACACTAAGAGTTTCGCTCTTGTATTCCGCAGAAATAGGTAATGATGCGAATTATAGCAAAGAGTTAGTTAGAGTTGTTCAGGATAAGCTTGCTAGAATTTATAGCTTAATTGCAGAAATTTCTGATAAATATTTAAAAACTCCTCAAGAAGGAAGTGCTGCGGAGCTAGACATTATCGACAAATGGTTCATAAGCAAATTCAAACGGATCGTAAAAAGGGTTACCGATGATTTAGAAGGATATGTTCTCAGAGACGCTGTGGTCCAAATATTTTTTGAAACAGAGCAAAGCATTGAAGAATATATTTCAATAAAGCAGAATCCCAATTCGAAAATACTAAATGAGATCATTCACGAGTGGATCATAATGATGAGTCCTTTTGTTCCTTCATTTGCAGAAGATCTCTGGCATCTAGTAACTAAAGACCCTATAGAAAAGAGCGTTTTCAATAATAAATGGCCTGACTACAATGAAATTTCGTCATATTCGTTTGAAGAACTTGCAATTATATACATGGAAAGGATAATAAGTGATATTGAGGGAATAAAGAAGGCTTTAAAAAAGACTCCGAATGAAATACACATTATAATTTCAAACGAAAAGCTGTGGAAATTGTTTAAGAATGCACTATTAATACTAAAAGAGGGGCATTCTGTAAAAGAACTTACATCTGCTATTTCCAAAGAAATAGGCGGATATGCTAATCCTTACCAGGTTGCAGAGCAATTTAATGAATTTTATCAATCGATTCCTGAAGACATTTCAGATTTCATTTTGAAGAGCGAAGATATCAACGAGCGGGAATTGATGCTTAGCATTATTCCTTTATTACAAAACAAACTTTCATTAAAAGTAAAATTTTCCGAATATGAGGAAGGATTAGTGACGAGGGGGAAAAGACCAATACCTATGAAGCCAGTAATACTTTTTTCTTTTTAAAAATATATTTGGGTAATACGATAATACTTTAAATATGAAAAATTGTTTTTAGCATGATTATTTTTAAAATTAAAGCAGTATTTTTATCGGTAATACAAGTAATGCCATTTAAATAAGAATTTCTGTTTAAAAATATATTACAATGGTGAAGGTTCTATTGAAAAAACTTGGAGTTATTGAAAAAGTTGCTACTAATAATTTATTACTAGTAAAAATCACAGATAGCAAAAATATTCCTAATATAGGAAATAGAGTCCTTTTACCGGACTTTAGAGGATTTGGAAAAGTTATGGATGTTATAGGAAATGTAAATAATCCATATGCTGTTATAAAACCTTTCAAAAAAGAGGAAGATCTTTCCAAATACATAGGACAAGTTCTTCTAGTAGATGAACGGACCTTCACTTCTAGAAAGAAAAAATAGGGAGTAAGAAAGATGTCAGACGAAAGTAGCGAGAATAAAATAAACTGTCAACATACAATAGCTGATATGGAAAGAGGAGAATTAATTTGTCTTGATACAGGTGAAGTGATAAGTACTATAATTGATTCTGGACCAGAATGGAGGGATTTCAGCTCTCAAGCAGAAAGATCTAGGTCAAGAGCAGGCACACCATTAACATTTAGGATGCACGATCACGGACTAACTACTTACACTAGCGAAAGTGACATAAAAAAGCTACCATTCAGAAAAAGAAGGAAATTTATTGAGTTGAAAAGGAAAAATACAGCGATAAGGATGAGTAAAAATAAACGAATGGTAAAGGCGCTTCAAATTTTGAATGATGAAGCTAGAAAGTTGGGGCTTCCTCAAAAAGTAACAGAAACTGCAGCCTATTACATAAAAAAAGTTGTGGAAAAGGGTCTTGGAAGAGGAGAGATGATAAGAGCATATGTTGCAGCTTCGTTGTTTATGGCATGTAGACTTATGAAGGTACCGAGAACGTTTTATTCTGTAATTATCAGCGTAGGGGCTGATGAAGAAAAAGTAAGGTACGCACAGAGAAAAATAGTTGAAATACAGGGAGGAAAAATTAATGCAAAAGTCACTAAGCCAAAAGATTATATTCCAATGATAACTTCCAAGTTAGGACTATCAATGCAGTCTGAAAACCTAATGTACAGACTCGCGAATGCTATAGAAAAGCTTAACATGGATCACGGAAAGTCCCCAATAGCCCTTGCAGCTGCTACAGCATATATCGCTTCATCTATCTTTGGCGAAAAAAAGAACCAAAAAGATATTGCATCAGCTTTAGGTAATTTTACTGATGTTGCGATCAGAAACAGATATAGAGAAATTATTGACAAATTATATATAGAAGTTAATTTATGATTTGAAATCTCTTGATAATGATTTCACTCCTTAGACTGACCTCCTTCTCGTCCTAAAGGATGGGAGCTCAAGTGTTATTAAATGAAACTCTAAAAATATGTTTGAACCTTTATTCCAACAATAAATAAAAAACTTTTAGTACATCAAACTAATACTAAAAAAGAAAATTGATATAGGAATTGAAAACTGATAAATAGATCAATTTGAAAATTAATATTCATATTTTAACAAATAAAAATTTGGTGCGAAAATTTGGAAGTCAGAAAAGTTCAGAGGCTTGGTAGCTCCTCCCTCATTATTACTCTTCCGAAATCATGGGTCAATAAGGTTGGAATAAAAGCCGGCGATTCTGTTTATATAATTGAAAGAGAGAAGGAACTTAGAATAATTGCTTTTGAAAATGAAGAAGTCTATGCAGTTGTAGAATTTGAGAAAAATCAGCTAATAGAAGAAATAAAAAATAAAGCAAAATGTTTAATGTACGCTGGGATCCCTTATTTTATATTAAAGAGCAACGAGCTTATAACTGATGATATAGCAAGAGAAGTCATGTCAGTAAAAGATGAAAATAAGGATTACGAAATAAAAAAGGTCGATCCTTTTGGTATTTCATTCAAATTAGTTAGCAAAATGACCGATGAAGATATTGATGCAATTCTAAGAGAGAGTTTAATATCGTTTGAAGGCGCTATTAATAAATTGCTAGAATCTTTGACATCGTTTAATGAAAAGAGTTTCGATGAATTGAAAAAAGTTAAAGAAGCTTTTGAATTACGAGCTTCAAATATAAAGCATTTTTTTAATATAGGTGACCTTAGTGCTGAAGATCCGATCTTAGAGAAAAAGGCTAAACTGAAAATGACTATTTACTACTCAATTTACAATATATTAAGAAACCTATTGGATACGTTATTAGTGCTAATAGAAATAGGAGAGGAAGATATAAGCAAAAATGAAGTTGAATATTTTAAAAATATCTTCGGTTTATACCTATCTCTAATTTGGGAAGTTGCTGGAGCTATTACCAACGAAAGTCTCAAAAGAATAGAGTATGCAAATAAGCTTTTTACTAACATTAGCAACAATATATCGGAATTCCTTGCAAATGGATCTTTAAGCTCTCTCTCTCTAAAAATGGCATCAGCTATTGTTTATTCTTTGTCATATGTAAAAACTGTAATAAACGATAGTACCTGCTATATACATTTAAAAGATGCACATATAAATATTTGATTTTAGATATTTGCATAATAATAAAATTCAGCCGGAGATATTGTCCTATTTATTTTTTCTATTTCTTTTCTTTTCAACTCAATATAAAGTTCGATTAATGATTGAGAAAAAGCTGGTCTTAGAAATTCATTATCATTTAACAGCTCATCTAGAGCTTTGTCTAGTGAACTTGGAAGCCTTTCTATTTTTAACTCCCTCAATTTACTTTCTGCCATTTTATATATATTCTCGTCAATAGGATCGCCTGGGTCTATCTTTTTAACTATACCATCAATTCCAGCTAAAATTATAGCCGATATTGCCAAATAGGGATTGCATGAAGGATCTGGTGGTCTATACTCAACCCTTTTCCTTCTTTCATAGTTCTTATGGTATGAAGGTATCCTAACCGCTGCGCTTCTATTACCTTTACTCCAAGTAAGAAAGATTGGAGCTTCATAATGTGGTAAAAGCCTCTTATAACTATTTACTGTTGGAGAAACTATGGCTGAAAGAGCCTTTCCATGTGAAAGAAGCCCCCCGATAAAATATCTTGCTTCTTGACTTATCCCAGCATAATCATCATTTATATCGTAAAAGGCGTTCTTACCATTATTCCATAAACTTACATGCACGTGCATTCCATTACCTGCATCATCACTTATAGGTTTAGGCATAAAAGTAATGATTTTTCCATATTTATGAGCAACAAATCTTGAGACGTATTTTATCCTTTGAATATTGTCAGACGTAGAAACAGGGTCAAGAGCTTGCATATTAATTTCTCCTTGACCTGCACCCCCCACTTCATGATGATGAGATTCTATGGTTATCTTGTAAAAATCTTGTAGCAAGTCACTTATTTCGCTTCTAATTTTTATTGATTCATCGAACGGAGGAGGAACATAATACCCGCCTTTTATTGTTAGAGAATGATTTGTTTTTTCATCATATCCTGCTGAACCTGACTTTATCTCGAAACCTGAAAAGAGGGGTCGCAACCAAGACCTTATTTCATCAAAAATGTAAAATTCAAGTTCAGCAGCTGTAAGTGAATTATAGCCAAAGCTTGAAGTATAGGCGATTGTTTTTTGTGCTACATATCTAGGATCGGTTTCCAACCTTTTCGTTCCAAATGTATCAAAAACTTCTGTAATGATATCAGCGGTATTGATTTCAAAGGGATTTGTCCTCAAAGTATCTAAAACTGGTCTAAGTGTTAAATCGCTTTCATATATTTCCTTAAAACCATAGACGCTACTTCCATCCAACTTGCCTATCCCTAAATTAATAGCATCTTCATCAAACATTTTGCTCGAAATTACCACTTGCCTGAAAATTCCGAGGAGATCGGTTAGTTGTAAGTTTATCCATTTCAACTTATTATCTTCAATAATATTTTTCAACTCTTCAATCTTCATTGTTATCACTTTAAAAAAATTTTAATGAAGAAATAATTATAATAAAAAACATATAAATTTTTCTCAAAATTTTGTAAATTTTTTATATAAAGAATGGAAAAAAGATAAAATCTTGTCCAAAAAATGCTATGAATTTATAACGACAATAAGAATATTTTTTAATTGAGAAAAAATGAGTGAAGAACTTAAGCAAAAGTTGGCAGAGTTAGTAAAGAAAAAGATAGGACAAAATTCATATGAAAGGTTTTCTGACATTATATCTGAAGAAATCAATAAAGCTCTTTTAAATAAAAAAATTGCGGAATCGCTTGAAAGAAAAGGGAAGCTTGATGATGCTTCAGAAGTTAAAAAATTGATTAAAAAAATCAAAAAGAGGATTTACTACTCCTCAAGAGTTTTTTATAGTGCTGAAGGTGAACATGTTAGTATATTAGAAAGAGGAAAAAACCTCACTGCTATTTTAGAGTTTCTGAAAAAGCTAATGATAGAAAAAAATATAAATACAATTGTTGACATAGGTTCAGGAACGTTTCCTATTTATTTTGACGCCTTTTTGGGTGAGGCATCTCCCAAGCTCAGATATTATGCTATAGAAAAAAACAAAAAAATATACGAATCGCTCTTGATATATAGCAAAAAGAGTAAAATGCTTTTGACTCCAATATTAGCAGATGCTGACACTGATTCTCTCGAAGAGATTTATAAGAATATAAATAATTACGATAAATCATTAACACTACTATTGAGAATTCTCCATACGTTATATAGAACTAAGAGATTGAACCTAGTGGAGTTTGTTGAAAAAATAGGTTCAAAATATTTACTAATATCTGAACCAAAATTCAGCCTTGTAAAAAAGAACGATATTTCTAAAAAAGAAAAAGCTTTCCTTTTAAGGCTTTCAAATAAATTAAAGGCAAATGGTACAATATCTGACTTTGAAATTTTAGATACTGAGGAGGAAATTTTTGTTCTTATGACGAAGTAAATTTTTCTTATTCTTTTTTCCCTTTCTTTCTCATATCATTTATTGCAATGCAAATTCTCTTTAAAGTCTCAATTTTTCCCCATCTTTTATCAACAATTACTCTCTGTTTTATTTCCCACCATTTTTTAGGAAATTTCTTGTCCTCCAAAATTGGATTCAAACTTAACCCTTTTGCAACTTCTAAAATTTCACTAATACTGGGCTTCTGGACGCATAAGGATTTTGGGATCTTTCTTCCATGTGTTCTAGAAGAAGTACAATCGAGATAAGAAGGATAAATTACTATTTTTTTACCCTTAAATCCTCTCGAGCTCAACTCTATATACCAGCAATTTTATTTCTCAATTAAAACTGCGTTTATAACTCCATCCTGCCCAGGTCTAGATACTACTAGAGCCTTTCCTGACTCAACTTCTATTATGCTTCCTTTTGTAATTATGCCTCTTCGTGCAAATTCTTTATTGCTAGGCGTTTCCACTACTCTTGATATTTTTTCCACTTTAACAGTTTTTCCGTCTTTACTCATAATAACTGCTTTGCTTGCCTTTTTCAGCTTAATTTTTATGTTACCTCCTCTAACTTTGATTATTTCCTTCTCATCTTCTGAATGAACTTTTGTTTCAGTGAAGTATCCTCCAAAGAGAGCTTTTCTTTTTACCTTATACGGTCTTGTTTTCTTTCCACCGCTTGACTTTTTTAAGTCATTTTCTTGGTATATCCCCAAACTTTATCACCTTTAGTATTGCATAAAATTTCTTTACTAAAAGGGTGTTATTAATTGTCATTCTTTATTCTTGTTATTATCATCAGTGTTTATATGTTTTATTATTCCCAAAGAAAGAATTAATTTCCCAAAAATATGTTGTTTCATAAATTGACTGCTTTATTAAAAATTTTTATATTTTGAAGATTTTTATTTAAATTGATTCTAAATAAACAACAACATATTTTAAACCATAGGCTTATAGCTTATACTATAAGGAGGATGCAATTTTTGACAAAAGTATTTGAAAGATTCGAAGAAGAAATACTGAAGCCAGTATATAAGCTATATGAGCATTATTTATGGAATCAGATAAAAGATAATCAGATGCCACAACATATAGGAATAATTCCAGACGGAAATAGAAGATGGGCGAAAAGACATGGGTATGAATATACCTTTGGACATAAAATGGGATATGAAAAAGTCAGCCAAGTTTTGGATTGGATTTGGAATTTAAATGTTAAAGCTGTAACTCTTTATGTACTTTCAACCGAGAATTGTCTAAAGAGGAGTGAGGAGGAAAAGCAAAACATATTTCAACTTCTTTATATGGGACTGGAACAGCTAGAAAATGATAGAAGAATATATGATTCAAAGGTAAAAGTAAAAATTATTGGCAATTTTGAGCTCATTCCTGACTGGATAATCAAAAAAGCTAAAGAAGTAGAAGAAAAAACCGAAAAGAATGAGTTAAGAATTCTAAATATAGCTGTATGTTACGGAGGCAGACATGAAATAATTGAAGCGATAAAAAAGATAGCATCTGACTATAAAAAGGGCGTAATATCTTTAAACGAAATAGACGAAAATAAAGTGAGCAGTTATTTGTTTACCTCGGACTCTCCAGATCCGGACCTTATAATAAGGACTAGTGGAGAAGAAAGGATAAGCAATTTTCTTTTATGGCAGAGTGCTTATTCAGAACTCTTCTTCACTGATGTATATTGGCCTGAATTTAGAAAAATCGATCTCTGGAGAGCTATTAGGTCATTTCAAAAAAGAAGAAGAAATTTTGGAAAGTGAGTAAACTTCCCTGTCCGTAAGGGCAGACTTCTGCTTTCAGGGAACATTCCTCAAGTTTTTATTCTTTCTCTGTTATTTATACATAAGTCCTCGTCCTAACGGACGAGGTCTCAAGTATTATTAGTTGAAAAATAAATTTTCACTTTTTGTTAAATTTTTTATTGGAAAGATAGCTTTGTAGAGAGCTCTCTGTTAAATTTAATATCCTAGTAAAACAAATAAATTATTAGAAGGTTTTTGATATCCCTCAGGATACTTGCAATAATTGCTGGTGAATTTATTGAAGTCTAAGAATACAACTCTACCAAAAGATATTGAAAACACTATAATAAAAATTTTAGAATCTTCAGGAAATAGTGGCATGAATTTAAGCGAATTGCAAAAGATATTGAAGATAAAGGAAGATAAACTAAAATTAGTAGTTGCTAGACTAAGCAGAAAGGGAATAGTTAAAAAAGAAAAGATCAAAAAAGAAGATGGAAAAATAGATTATAAAATACAGCTATCTACTATAAAGCCAGTAGAATTAAAAATAGAGCTTTCGACCGTTATAAAAATCCCTTGCTTTACATGCAAATATATTAAAGAGTGCGGCATAGGAAGGGAATGGTCTCCGGCTAATTGCGAAATTCTTAAAAATTGGCTAGAAAGTGAAACTAATAAGATTGAACAGGCTTCAAAGTGATTTTATTACATTGAATACTATATCATAAGGAGCATTTGTTTTTATTCCTTTAGCATCAAAGTGAGTTCTAGACGAGGCATAACCTAGTTTTTTTAATTCTTCCTCAATTTTTTCAAACTTTGGCACATTCTTTTTTAACTTGCTCGCTATCTTATCTATATGGTAGTAAAAGGGATTTTCTATTTCTGACTCTGCAAGCATAGTATTAATATCTTTCTCAAGCTTAATGCTATAATTTTCTTTTCCTTTTCTATAGAAATCTTCAACCTTTAGAAGAAAATCTCTATTCCAAAGCTCGCCAAGCCATATAGGGCCGATATAGTTGCTACATTCACTTTTAAAGCCATCTTTACCTAGAATTACTTTGTCAAAAGGATAACCGCTATTTGAATCAATGCATAAAAAACCTATTTTGTTCGCTTGTTTCTCTTTTTTTATTAAAAATCCTGTTTTTAAGAAATGTTCATGATAATAGGTGAATAGAGGATAAGCGTTCTTCTCATTCGATGAAAAAGCTCTTATGACAGAGTATATTAATACTCTAGCTGCGATCTCCCTACCGTAATCTGTTTTATATACATGTGAGCCGTATCTCCTCAAAGAAGTATCCTTGTACTTTCCCATAAGAGTTCCTATATCCGTAGCCGTAACAAACAATAAACCATTATTTGAAATCGCTTTGGATGCGGAATCAAGAAAATTTATCGGACTCCCATAAGGATCAATATCCACAGCATCCTGTTTTATGCCTTTTTTTAGTAGAAAATGCAGAAAGAAGTTAGCCTCTTCATTCATTACCTTTATTTTTTCCTCTAACCCATTTAAAGAAATGTTTTTTACGCAATATTCAACGGCATCTTTGCTTATATCATTAGCGTATCCGTTTATTTCAATATCGTCATTTTCCAAGACGACTCTAATTGTGCGTACGCAACTTCCCGCCAAAGGTTCTATAAAATTTTCAATTTTTCTAAACAAAGAAGAAAAGGCTTTAATCCCTAAAACAGTTAAATCTCTATTAATTGATGAATAAGGATTGTAAAAGATAGGTAGCCATGCAGGCTCTAGCTTTCCATCAGACCTAAAAAATTCATTAGACATTGGCAAGAAAAATTTTGCCCTGCCTTCTTTTAGCTCAATATTTTCCAATACGCTATCCACCTTCAGATTATTTTCCTTCTTATCTTGTTAATAATATCATTTAATATCTGATTTCTATTCTCAGTGCTTAAAACGTACACATCTCCTTTTGAAATCAAATCGTAAATTTCTGGGTCTTTTTGTTTCAGGTTGATGTGGAAGGACATTAGCATGCTTTTTTCTTCCGCTTTGAGCAACTTCAAAATTCCTTCACGTATACCAGGTATCATCAACTCCATAGGTCCTACTTCATCGCCAATAAAAAATTTGAAGGAATCATCATTGAGATATTCATTTATAATTTTTAAGATAATAGCTCCCATGTTCTCATTAACATAATAGCTTCCAAGCTTCATTTTGTATCCTTTTTCTATGCTTTTTGATGCAAGCTCATGGACCTCATTAGAAGGAAAAATAATTAATTCAAACCCCTCTCTTCCGCTTTTTCCTCTTTTCTCAGGAGTTGCAAATCCGGCAAACTTTACCTTTTCTAAAGTAAGAATACTTGCTAGTTTTAATACTAGAGTTGTTTTCCCTATGCCAGGATGACCAGTAAGGAAAATCCTAACAGATTCCCTATTTTCTTTCATCTAAAATCCTGCTTATGGTGTTTATCTTGTCATCGGGAATTATTCTTATCTCATCGCTATATTCCTTTTTTAATTCTTTGGCCTTCTCCTTTTTGGCGACTATCATTTTCTCAACATCTTTAAGCTTCTTGATTTTTGAAAGCTGTTCTGCTTTTTCTTCCAAAGTAAGTGGCATATGCTCATGATCTATAGCAATAAAAAATATTTCTTCTCCTTTTTTTGCAATTATATCTACAAATGTCTTCCTAGCATGATAGAAGAACATATTCTTCTCATTTAAAATATTGAAGATTTTTTCCTCGAATAGGTTGTCTGGGATTTCTTCTTTTTTCATCTTAACCATTTCAACTACTTCGTCCGAAAATATATTATATGGAGAGACTATTTCTTCTCCCAAAGTGTCAAAAAGCTTATCAGCATAATCTATTCTTACGTCAAAAGTATTCTTTTCATATTCATATATGGATTTCCTTGTCACGCCAAGTCTGTTTGCTAGCTCTCCAAGGCTTAATCCCAGCTTTTCCCTTCTTTCTCTCATTTTCTCTCCTGAAATTCTAACAACAAATTCTCCCTTTTTTAGAAAGATGTATAAATCTTTAGAGCATGAAAGAAGCTTAGGTAGTGTAGTAACATTTACTGTAGGGACATTTTCCTTTAGATAAATTACCTCATCCTGAATATCTATTTTTTTATCGTATTCGCTTACTATTATTGGTCTGGACGATGCGCTTTTTGTAATACCTATAAGATCCCTTATTTCTTCTTTGCTCAAAAAGCTTGTATCTAGAGTGATTTTCAGATGTATCTTCTTTTTCTTTTCATCTTTTGACCATGCTAATATATCAATGCTTCTTTCGTTAAAATTATCTGGCCTATCTATTTTTACAAACTCAAATCCGCTTTTTATGATGTTTTTTACTGTGGACTCTAAAAGCTCTTGTAGGTAATCATTTACCCAAGAGCTCTCGTTCTTCATACTTACCACTCTACTTTAATTTTTAGTTTAAATACACTAGGCATCAGCGAAATCAGCGTATTTAATTCATCATTGGTTATATACTTTTTAGGCTCATACTCAAGCTTTTTATTGAGTATATATCTAACAGCCCTTCTCTGCCATAAATCTTCATTCAGCATATAAATTTTATTGTTTGGCGTTACTAAGATATTTATCTCTATTGGAAGAGCGAGCATTTCATGAAAGTAACTCGGAAGATTTTCTTTCAACTTTGCGATGTCATCTTTTTTTAAAATAAAAAAGCTCTTACTTTTTGTTTTTAAAAGCACGTCTTCGTTTCCAACTTCGTTCAGTCTAACATATTCCTCTACAGGGTCATTTATAGCCGACAAGTCAAGGATGACTTTTTTTCTTAGAGTCTCTGCAATATTATTTTCCTGGCTCATAGCTCGCTAAGACCATCGCATGATCTTTATCATATGGGTCTAGATGAACCACATCTATTATTTCAAATCTATTCTCCTGAAGTATCGATATTTCCTTTTTATATACCTCTGTCGGCTCTTTTGTCACATCTATGCTCCTAGCTTTTATAGCAAGGAATATCTTACCTCTTGACTTTAAGAACCACTTAGCATTTTCAACAACAATTGATGCTTGTTCTGGTTGAGCAACATCAGCATAGATAATGTCTACGAGCTCTACAATATGAGAGTATAGCTGAGGCTTTCTAGCATCAGACATTATCGGTATGAGGTTCTTCCTATCTGAGGCGACTAGCAAAAATTCTCTCATTACTCTTGGCGCAAATTCTACAGAATAAATAATCCCTTTTTCTCCTACAATATCACTTATATGGCTCGGAGTAGTTCCTGATGCAGCTCCTAAATATAGGACCTTTTCTCCCTCTTTAATAGGAACAGCTTTTATTCCTTTCATAATTGCTCCTGCCAATTTGCTTCTATATGGGATCCACTCTCTATATTCCGTACCTGCTATCCTGTAAAGCCTTTCTCCATAGACTTTTTTGCCTGGGACTAAATTTATAGTTGCAAGCTTTTTTGAACCGTCATCAAATTCTATTTCAAATATCCTTTCATTCAACTCTAGTGGTTTTACTTTAATAGGTTCACTCATTCTCTCTTACCTCCAAATCCTCTTTTCTTTCCTTTCATCTTTTTTTGCTTTGGAAATTCCCTCCTCTTCGCTTCAGGTCTTGTCTGCTGTTGAACGGCTTCAGTAGGCTTTCTTGCAGGGGGCTTCGCATATATCTTTTTAATTTCTTCTAACCTCTTCTGCAAGTCTTCTACCAACTTATCGCCAATCCATCTTCCAGTAAATGCATCTACTTTTGCTGCAATTGCCAATTTTGCAGCGAGAGTTCTTGCCATTTTGCCTCTTTGCCATCTTGGAGCCTTATGAATTTCGGGGTACTGAAAGATTATACCATGCTTTGGAGGTCTGCTTCCTGTTTTCAATGCCCTAAATAAGGCTTTTTCTGCACCTAAAACTTGTATAGTGCTTGCCGGCAACTTTGCAAGATTTTCTAAGCTTCCTGCAAGGCTAATAAGCCTCGCACCAAGTAGGCTTCCAACAAGTGCGGTTATATTAGGCGCCACCTCTTTCATGACGCTCTCGATATATCCTGCCAAGTCTTCCCTCAAAACATAAGTATCCCAAGCCATTCTAGCTAGCGTTTGAATTGGCTTAATGTCAAAATCGCTTAGATCTGCCCCTATGCTTTTCTTTGCAGCATCAGTCAGCTTTTCAGCTTTATCCTGAGAAAATCCTAAATTCACAATAGATGAAACTTCAAAATTGTCTCTGTGTCCAAGCTCTGCTACTAATCTTACATACTGCTCATGATTAGGAACCAAATTGTCCAATTCTGGAAAATGAACACTGTACCACTCTCTCAATCTAATCACAAATAGGTTATAAGTCTTATCAAGGTCATCGATAGCTCTTATAGCCTGGGCAGCTAACTGATCCCTCTTTTGAGCAGCCTTTCTTAGTTTTCTCCTAGTATACTCCATATTGAACTGATGAATATACATTTGAAATTCGTCTTCTCCTTTAAAGAATCCTCCGCTTATTGCTATTTCTCTTATTTTTCCTCTAAATGTCCTGAAAACTTCGGCATTTTTCTCAACTACCACATTGAGAGAGGGCTTCTGCTTGAGAAGGGCTCTAGACAGAGCATCTGTTTCTACAACTACGGTATCTCCGCTGGAAATGTCTTCTATCAAGCCTATGATTTGCTTTGTAAGATTGCCACTTTCAAATTGGAGCATTTCCTCTACGTTTTCATCAATATCCTTATTTGAAAAGCTTTTCTTTATGACCTCTCCTTTCTCATCAATCAGAAAGGCACCTACTATATGCTGTGTTAAATATTTCTTCATCATATATCAGCCTTCAATACTTTTCCGTAAACTAATTGATATTTTTAAAAAGTGAGTATATTAACTTATATTTATCTTTCTGACAAAATTATATATGGATGATGACGATCCGTATACGGAACTAAAAATGAAGAAAAGGCATTTATCTGACACTCTAGCTTTTCGAAAGAATCTCGCTGAGCTTTTCTCTTATTAATTTTGATACTAAGCTACCAGGAGCTTTTCCCCTAAGTATTTGCATTGCCTTACCCATTAAAATTCCTTCAGCCTTTTCTCCTTTTTCTCTTATCACATTCATGTTTTCTTCAACGACTTTTTCTATTATTTTTCTTACCTCTTCCTCTCCTAGCGAAAGAAGACCAAGCTCTTTTGCGATTTTTTCCGGCTTTTCCTCAGGTTTTTTGCTCAGTTGCTTCAAAAGCTCCTCAATCCCTTCTCTAGTAATCATCCTTCTTGCAAATAACGAGAATATCTCTCTGATGCTTCGTTCAGGTATTAATTCTACATTTAATCCTTCTCTTTTTAATGCCGGCATTGTTACTAGCATAATCGAGGCTATTGTAGTTGGCTCAATTGATCCTTTGAACTCTTCGACAAGCTCATCGAAAAAGTCGAAGGATTCGTTCATTACCATTTGTTCTGCTAGAGCTCTGCTTAATCCCAACTCCTTTATGTAGTATTCCTTTTTCTTTTCAGGAGTCTGGGGTGTGTACTTTTCAGAGCTTTTCATAATTTCCTCTGTAATTATTATCGGCGGTATATCAGTCTCTGGGTACATCCTTGCCGCCCCTGGCTGGGGCCTCAAAAACTTTGTAGTTCCATCAGGCATGGCAACTCTCGTTTCTTTTGGAATACCCTTAAAGGCATATTTCACTCTATTAATAACCGCTTCCATAGATTTCAGCGCCTTGCTCTCCTCGTCTACTATTAACACAAATGCATCTTTTTCCCTATCTGCCCCTAGCGCATTGTAAATCATTTCAACTTCTTCTTTTGATATTCCGTAATTAGGCAACTCATCGCTGTGAAATAGTCCCCTTACATCACCATAAAACCTTGCATAATCAGCCAGTTCTGTACCGAATCTTCTGTTCGGTTGAACCTCGGTACCTAAGATCCCTTTAAACCTGTGCAATATCTGAGCTAATGCCTTTCCTTTTGGCTTTGACAGATTTGCCCTCACAATTTTGCTCTGACTCCTTTTCAGTATATCAGTGACATCAATAGGAGATAACTTAACATCTTGTTCTGAAAGCCCTCTTTTCTTGAGCTCCTCCCTAATTTCAAGAAGTCTTAACTGCCTCATAGCTTCGAGCTCAACTGTCTTTGCGAGTATTTTCAGCTCCTGAACCCCTTTTATCTCTACCTTTTCTCCTCCCTCTATTGAAATATTCAGATCCTGTCTTATTGTACCTATGCCTCTTTTCACTTTTCCGCTGAGTCTGAGTAGCTGCCCAATATATAAAGCGACCTTCTGGGCTTCCTCAGGAGTTTCGATGTCAGGTGCTGTAGCTATCTCTATAAGCGGTATTCCAAGTCTATCTATAATATAATGAGATATGTTTCCTTCATCTTCTCCTTTCCTTGCTGCATCTTCCTCTAGGCAAATGGTTTGTATCCTATAGCTTTTTCCCTCAACTTCAATCCTTCCTCCAATGGATACAAGCATTGTCCTCTGAAAGCCTGATGTGTTTGAACCATCTATAACAATCTTCCTCATCACATGAACTTCGTCAACTGGAATAGATCCTAAAGCTTTTGAGATACCTATGACTACTTCCAGCGCTTCTCTATTTATTTCATGTGGAGGTTCCTCATCAGCCTCAACTAGACAGCTTGAAGGATGAGGAGCATGATATCTATACCTTCTTCCCTTTTTCCATTCAAAATAGGCCGCTATGTCGACTTCTCCAAATTCGCTGGTTGTTGGACGAAGAGATCTTTCAAACAGTTCTTCTCTTCCTTCTTCTGAACTTATTGGACAGTTACAGAAAAGCTTCCTCTCTGTTTTTAACTGCTGGTGAATTTCGAGGCCGACTTTCAATCCTATTTTCCTAAAGTCTATTTCATTATTACTGCTCTCCATGATTCCACCTCGGATAGTAGTTTAATAGTTCTCTTCCTTCATATTCTCCCGCAATATTTGTAGCAAAGAGCCTTGTAATCTCCTCTTCATCTTTAAAATTACCTAAAAGCCAAGAAAGCTTAACAAACGCTGTTTCAGAAAGCATATTTTCTCCACTTATGATGCCGATCTTCTTTAAAAGCCTGCCTGTGCTGTAAACATTCATGTTGACCCTCCCAAAGATGCACTGCGATGTCATGACAACTATCGTACCTCGATCTATCACATTTTTTATGCTGTCTATAATTTCAGTAGATACGTGTCCTAACCCACTTCCTTCTATAACGATTCCTTTAATTCCTTTTTCTGCAAGAATTTCAAAAATCCATCCAGGCATGCCAGGGTAGTATTTAAGCAAAGATACATTTTCAGAAAACTTCGTATATGCTTCCAGATTTCCGCTTTTACTGCATATTTTTGCATCTTTTCTTATCACTTCGATCTTTTTCTCAGCTGGAAATATCTTCGCCAATGGTAGAGATGAGATACTTTGAAAGGCGTCTCTCCTGCTTGTGTGCATTTTTCTTACCCTTGTCCCTCTGTGAGCTAAAGCATAGCTGTCGCTAGTTTCTCCGTGCATAACTACTGCAGGTTCGCATATATCGCTTGTCGCATAGATTGATGCCGCAATCAGGTTGAATGGAGAATCGCTGCTCGGTCTATCGCTGCTTCTTTGAGACCCGACAAGAGCTATAGGTGATCCGATATTTCTTAAAGCGAAACTGAGGGCAGAAGACGTATATGCCAAAGTGTCTGTTCCATGAGTTATAATGACTCCTGTATCCGGTTCTTTCACTAGAACTTCTGCAACTCTTTCTGCTATTTTTTCCCAATATTTAGGATTCATGTTCTCGCTGAAAATGCTCATAAGTATTTCGCTTTTGAACTTCGCTATGCTGTTGAGCTCCGGTATCATTTCAATTAGTTCATCGGCAGTTAAAACCGGTTTCACTCCACCTGTCTGGTAATCGATTTTGCTTGCAATAGTTCCACCTGTAGATATGATGTGAATTTCTTTTCCTTTCGATTCTGTTTTTTCAAATATTGGTACTATTTCGCCTTCTCCTCTCCTCATCTCTATCTCTTTGTTTAAAAGTTCAACCGACTCAATTTTTTTAATGGAAATACCAATATTGTATCCATTTTTCAGCTTTAAAGTTATAAATCCTGGATCGAAAATCTCGTATCTCTGTACTATTAAGCCTTCTATTATTGCACCATCTTTTGTTTTTATCCTTACATAGATTCCTGGAGAAAGTAGTTTATTTTCTTCACTCAAACCTTGACCCCTCAGATAATAATAAGCAAGTATGTGTTAAAAATAGTAGTTTAAAAAGAAAATCAAAAACTTTTATCCTTCAGAATCTTTCTCTTCGCCATATAATGCTAGAAGATCCTCAAAAGTTAGCCTTTCCTTTTTCTTAAGCTTTTCTTCGGCAATTTTCTTCTTCTTTTCGAGTATTTCACTCTCTTTTTTCTTGCTTTCTTCTTCTTTTATCTTCGCAGATTCCTCTTGAAGCTTTTTAAGATGCTCGTATTTTTCATCGATAGACGCCTTCAGCTGGTTCAGTCTATTGCTGATTTCAGTAATTTCCTTGTTTGCCTGATCGATTTTTTGCGATATTCCGTTTATCTTCTCCCTTAGAGAGCTTATTTCTTTTTTAATAGATTCAAACTTTTTGATCTTTTCTTGCATACTATTTTTTATATCCTTAAACTTTATCTTAAGACTTGTATACTCTGCTTTAACCTCCATTAATTTGCTCTCTGCATCCCTCGCGTCCTTCAATCTATTGTAGAGTTGCGTCAATCTATCTATTTCCTGCATCAGTTTCTTTTCTTCATCTATGCTCATAGGTGTAGTCTGTTGCTTCCAAGTCAGCTGCTCGATCCTTTTTTTCAAAGAGGAAAGCGACTGACCATTTGGAGTTTTATTGATCAGTTCCTCATATCTCTTTATGACTAGTTTTAACTCTTCAATTTTCTTTGCAATTTCATCCTTTTCGCTCTTGAGCTTTTTTATCTCCTCAAGTATTGCATTCTTTTCATCTTTCTTCTTATTTATCTCCTCAAATACAGATTTGCTACTCTCTATCAGATTTCTTTTTTCTTCTTTAATTTTTTTGAGATCCTCTATCAGTCCTATCCTTTCTTCTTTTAGCGTTGCTATTTCCTGCTTAAGATTATATATATCCTCGCTAATCTTTTCGAGAGTCTCCCCTACACTATCTCCCATCTAATTTATGCACCTTCAGTTTCTGAATCGGCTAGAGGATAAATCTTGCATCAACGGCATATGCTCCCTTTTCATAAACGATAACTGGGTTTACGTCCATTTCTTTAAGCTCTTGATTTTCATACAGTAGTTTTGAGACCTTAACTATTATATCAGCTATTGCTTCTTTATCTCTTGGAGCCTCTCCTCTATATCCTTCTAAAATCTTCCTTGCCTTTATCTCATTTATCATTTCTAAGGCTTCTTCTTTAGTAATTGGAGCAATTCTGAATGAGACGTCTTTTAATACTTCTACAAATATACCGCCAAGACCGAACATGACGGTTGCATCAAATACAGGATCCCTTATACCTCCAACTATGACCTCAAGTCCTCCCTTTGGCATCATCTTTTGTACAAGAAAGCCTGTAACTTCAGCACTTGGTGCATTTTTTTGAACGTTTGCTCTTATACTTTTTATGGCATTTACCAGCTCGTCCTTTGAATTTACGTTAACTATTACTCCTCCAACATCTGATTTGTGAACTATATCTGGCGACACTATTTTAACAACCACAGGAAATCCAATTTTATCGATGTTCCTTTGAGCTTCATTTTCATCTTTTGCAAAAAAGTATGGCGCGACTGGTATATTATAGGCCTCAAGAACTGCAAGAGATTCGTGCTCTAAAAGCTTCTTTCTCCCGCTGCTTTTGGCATTTTCTACTATTTTTTTAATCTGTTCAGACATCTTTAACCCTCCATTCATTATTAGTTAACTTTTTCTTATTTGATTTTGATATTTCTGTTTTATATAAACTTATATTGAATATTTAAAAATTAAATTAATTTTTACTTTAACGTATGATTAGATCCTAACAAATTAAATATTTTTCCCTTAAATTTTCTATCTAAAAGTGCTTTTTTAAATATGACTTACCCGTGCTCTTCTTTTTAAAAAGGTAATTTTCCATTAAAGAAATAATCAGGTGAAAAAATGAGCGAAGGTATAGCTGATGGAACGATAAAAAAGCTGTTAAAAACACTTGATGAGAAGGGAACCGCTAACCCTGGCGAGATAGCTTCAATAACTGGACTGCCGAGATATTATGTATTAGCAGCATTTCAGATATTAAAGGAGCTTGGATACGTTGAGCTTATATATAGCAAGGGATCACACAAAGTTTATAAATTGAGCGAAAAAGGAAGCTCTATTCTAGAAGACAACATCGTAACAAAAAAGGAGACAGCAGAAACTTAGGCTTTTAGCAAGGCTTCAAGTTTTTCTTTCATTATATCGATTACAGAAATTTTAAAGTCCCAATTTTTAATTTCTCTATTGTATGCTAAAAACGGAATAGTATAGGATTTTATAGTAGAAGGATTTAAAATAAATATGTTATATTCGCCTAAATATTCTTTCACATTTTTGATGAATTTTGAAAATAGGTCTATTTCGGAAAACATTATGCTAAATAACATCATATACATATTGTTGTTGCTGTCAACCAGTGCCGAATAAAATTCAGGCGAATTTTTCACAATAGATATAAATTTGAGCAGAGTGCTTAAATCTTCATTTTTTCCAATAAGCAACATCATAATTCTATTTTGAATATCTAATTTTGAAATCAGTTGTTTAATTGAGCAACCATTAAATATTTTTCTTTTTTCTATATGTGTTTTAAGGTGTCTATTTATTTTTGATATAGAGAGTTTTAGATCTGATGCGATCTTGCTAACTGGCGTAAAAGCATCTTTTTGGTAAGATGCTAAAATCAGAACATCTATAAGGTCAAGATTTATAGGATCTATTTTTAAAATTTCTTTAATATTCTCTTCGTCTTCTTCTTTTTTGAGGTCATTATAAAGAAGTTCCCAATTTGTTAAATAGTCAGGTAAACCAAAATACTTTGTTCTTGGTTTGCCTATAATAGAAATGTCAGCTATAAATGGTTTAATTTCTAAAGATATATTTGCTTTTTCCAAAATTCCATAAGCATTAGCTAAAACATCGTAATTATATGGAATATACATTAAAGCAATACTAAGATGCTTAGGAGAAAAAGTTTCTCCCTGCCATCTTCTAAGAAAAGGTAGATATTGTGAAAAATTTCTCGGTAATTTTTTAATAACATCATCAATTGGTTCATTAAAACCCAATACAAGCGTGGAAAGCCCTATTCTTCTTAAATCAAAATCACCTTTAAATCCATATCCTAAATTGTATAACTTTGAAATTTTTCTTCGAATTTGAGAAATTGGTTCATTCAAATCCTCAGCTATCTTTGAAATCCTTATAGGAGGATCTGTCCTCATTATCTGCTCAATTAACAAATTAACGTCATAACGTTTTAAGAAAAAAGCCTCATCTATTACTCGCATATTTTATCTACTCAATTTAAAAATATAATAATTACATATATAAAAATTATTTGGCTTTGTTCAATTAAAAGAAAAAGAAAAATTTATATCTTTAAATTCAGAAAGTATAATCATCTCTTTCCCAATTGAGCATCTCTTTTCCCCCCTCCAATTTATGGACCAACCTTTTATCCTTGAGCCTGTCCCTTCCACCACCAAGAGAGGTGAAAGGTATAGTCGAATAAGGACCTTTCAAATTTATTCACTAAATAATATATACAAGAAAATTATAAAGAAGGATTTTTCTATCATGATTTTTTTATTTGATGATAAAAATTTTTCATAAAAAGAAAAAATAATACATAATAGTTTGTGGTAAATATGAAAGATTCAATGAAGTTCCTAAGAAAGGAGAAAATGCTCGAAATGATCAGAGAAAGCGACTTTGTTTTAGAGACTGTAGATGCTAGAAACTCTCTAGGGACAAGGTCGATTAAGTTAGAAAAGCTTGCATTTCAATTGAATAAGCAGTTTGCCATCTTACTCAATAAAATAGACATAGTTCCAGCGGAAGTTGTCGCCGAATGCATTAAGTACTTTAAAGACAAAGGTATTATTGTGATACCAATTTCCGCAGAAAAGAACATAGGAAGGGGAGAAGTAGTCAATTTTCTTTTAGAAATTAAAGAAAAACTTGGAAAGGAAAAAATTGTTGGAATGATAGCAGGGGTACCTAAAACTGGAAAGTCTAGCGTTATCAATATGCTGAAAAAGAAGGACTCCGCCAATATAAGCCCATTGCCGGGAAAGCCCGGCTATACAAAATCCACTTCTATATATAAGATATCTTCAGGGATTTACATATATGACACGCCAGGTGTCTTTCCTGATGCGAGAGATTATATAGAAAAAACAATACGATCAAGCCCACCTGAGAAGTTAAAAGATCCTGTATCTATAGCTGTTGAGTTAATACAAAAAGCCAGTAATATCTCTAAGAATGCACTATCAAAAATTTATAAGATCGAATGGAGCGGAGATCCCTATTCCTTCTTAGAAGCCCTTGCTAAAAAGAGGGGATGGATAGAGAGAAAAAGTAAAGAACCGATAATTGATGAAGCTGCCAGAACTATTATTATTGATTATTTAAAGGGAAAGCTGAAAATATACAAAAAATGCATGCAGAACTCTTGAACCTTAACTCAATAGGGGACTTTATTTCTCAAATTTTCAAGGAACCTAAGCCTTTTTGGAGTTGATGGATGAGTGCTGAAAAGCTCGAGAAACGCGCTTTCTTTTCTGTTCATAATTTTTTCAACTGCCTCATCTATATTAATGTCCTTCGGAATGTATGGCTTCTTTGAGTAAGGGAACCAGTAGTCTATATTTTCATAGGCCATCCCTCCAGACATGCTGACAAAGTAATTGACAATGAAGAGCATAGCAGCTGATTTGTTAATTTGGTTTGACACATTTGGATTAGACTCGTAGATCAAAGTCAACCTCGCCAAAGCTCTCTGCAACATTCTTGGATTTCCTGTAAGTTTTGCGCTGTGATAGTCTGCAAAGTACTCCCTTAGTCTGCTGAAGTGTGTCACTAAGAACTGGAAAAGGAAGCCAGCTACGAAAAGTATTGCTCCGATCAACACGTAAAACATTGCTCCTCCTCCCCTCTCCCTACTATCCCCTGCAAGCCAGCCCCAAGCCAACAACATTCTTCCTATAAAGTAAATTGCTGATGGCAGTAAACTTATTGCGAGAAGAGTGGCGACATCTCTATGTTTAAGATGTCCTAGTTCATGTCCGACAACCGCCTCGATTTCTTCTTTTGGAAATAGCTGGAGAAGACCTCTGGTTATGGCTACATAATTACCAGCAATTGGACTTCCAAACGCAAATGCATTCGGTGCAGGGACTTCGGCTATAACAGCCTTTGGAATGCTTTTTAAACCTGCATCTTTTGCCATCTTAGTAACCATTTCTGATACCCATGATTCTTCTGGCTTCGGCTCAGATGCTCTATATACAGCTTTAATCATGTATGGAGAAAGCAGCCACTGTAAAATCATAAAAATTGCTACCAGTCCTACAGTGAAGTACAGCCAGGAAAAGCCATATCCCAAAAAGTACACTCCTACCAAATAAATTAGAGATATACTTCCTAAAAATGTCACTATTGCTGTAACTGCCATGGATGTCTTCAGTCCTGTTAACGACTTCGGAGGACCTCTCACTATTTTATCTGCTGATACGGCAAGAATCCCTATAATTCCAGCAGTAAGTAGTGATGCAATCAACATTCCAAAGAAGAAATACGGAGAAATTAAGAATAGCAACATTTGCTATTTCACCTCTTCTTCTATTAATATTTAAAGAATTAGGGCATTTTATAGTTTTAACTTTTAAGATTTCTGAAAACTCAAAAAAATAGGCTATTAAGTAATAAGTAATTAAGAGAAAACATAATGGATACAAGTATATACAAACAGTTATAATCTCAATTTATTTTTAGTAATTATTAAACATTTATAATGAAATTAGCAATAAATTTTAAATGTTTGAGAGTGTTAATCTGGTGAAAAAACATTGAGTAAAAACGAACTAATAATGTATCCTTTTCAAGAGGAGCTTCTAAATAAAGATATAATTGAGGTGACATGGCTAGGAAGGGGAGGACAAGGAGCAGTCACAGCATCTGAGCTAGTCGCTATGTCTGCAATAAAGGAGGGGAAAAATGCGATAGCGATTCCAGAATTCGGCGCTGAAAGGAGAGGAGTTCCAGTTAGAGCTTATACGAGAGTTTCTAAAGAGCTGAAAGAAATACATAAGACTCCAATTGTTAATCCAGACATATTCGTCCTTCTGGATCCCAGCTTGTTATCGAAAGCTAAAAACTATATTGATCTCAAAGATGATGGAGTTGTGATTGCAAACACCCAACTATCGAAAGATGAGGCCATAAAAGTAATGGGAATAAAAGTTAAGGAAGAGAACTTTTTTGTCATTGATGCAAAAAGCATAGTAATGAGGATACTAGGAAGGCCTATATATAACACGGTAATGGTCGGGGCATTTATAGCAATAGTTCCGATTGTAAAGCTGGAAACAGTGCTGGAGTCTGTAAGAGAGACTTTTAAGGGAAAGCTAGGAGATCTGAATGCGCAAGTTATTGAAGAAGGTTATAAGCATTTTTTAAAAAAATAAATTGGAGGTAAAAGTATTATGCCTAATATGAAATTGGAAAAATGGAGCGATTTTCCGCTTGGAGGGAATATTAAAGACCCTGGTAATTCTATAGAAAATGACATGAGCGGTTGGAGGAGCGAAAGACCAATAATAGACTTAGAAAAGTGTGTCAGGTGTAGGATCTGCTGGACATATTGTCCTGAAGGAGCAATACTTGAGCTTGATAAAGAGTACAAAACTTCTTCTGGGAGAGTATACAAGGTGACATATGCTGTAGATTACCAGCACTGCAAGGGATGCGGAATCTGCGCAAATGAATGTCCGGTAAAAGCTATACAAATGGTCCCTGAGGAGGTGTCTATTAAATGATTTCCGAGAAAAAGTTAAATAGCAAACAAAGAAAAGGAGAAGTCAAACCGTTAAATTCAAACGAAGCTGTTGCAGAAGCTGTGAAGG
Source organism: Fervidicoccus fontis Kam940 (assembly GCF_000258425.1). NCBI lineage: Archaea > Thermoproteati > Thermoproteota > Thermoprotei > Fervidicoccales > Fervidicoccaceae > Fervidicoccus > Fervidicoccus fontis. The sequence goes on along the minus strand of NC_017461.1, from coordinate 1,153,425 downwards.
ATGCTGATGTAGACGTTGTAGCGGCATACCCAATAACCCCACAGACTATAGTTGTGGAGACTCTGGCCGAGCTGATAGGAAATGGAGAACTCAATGCTGAAATGATACATGTTGAAAGTGAACATAGCGCATTAAGCGCAGTTATAGGTGCATCAGCAGTAGGAGCGAGAGTTTTCACTGCAACTGCTAGCCAAGGTTTAGCGCTAATGCATGAAGTTCTTCATATAACAAGCGGGTTGAGATTGCCCGTTGTAATGAGCGTTGCCATGAGAGCTTTATCAGCGCCAATTAGCATATTCAATGACCAAAGTGATATAATGAATCAAAGGAATACTGGATGGATAACAATAATAGCTTCAAGCGCACAAGAAGCATATGATTCTATTTTACAGGCGTACAAAATTGCGGAAAATCCGAAGGTCTTACTGCCCGTTATGGTCTCTTACGATGGATATGTTCTCAGCCACACTATTGAAAGGGTTGAAACTGTAGGCAAATCAGTAGTCGAAGAATATATACCTAAAAAAGTGACATGGAATACGCTTGATGTAAAAGACCCTATAACTATGGGGACAATAACGTCTCCGGAATACTACTACGAATTTAAATATGCTCAAGAAAGGGCGCTTGAAGAATCATTAAGTGTTATAAAAAGTGCAGATGAAGAATTTGAAAGATTATATGGAAGAAGCTATGGCATAATAGAAGGTTACAAAATAGAAGATGCTGAAGTAGCCCTTCTTGCTACAAGCTCATATTATACAAATCTGAAAGTTGCAACAGATCTTGCAAGGAAAGAGGGTCTAAAGGTGGGTACTATAAAGCTAAGAGTCTTCAGACCTTTCCCAAGGGAAGAGCTCTATTCAATGATAAAGGATTTGCAGGTATTGGGCGTAATTGACAGAGCAATAGCTTTTGGACAAAAGCCAAGCGGTCCAATTGCAAATGATATCGCTTCAGCTCTGCAATATAAGAAAGACAAGCCTATTATCCAGAGCATAATTGCAGGTATTGGACAAAGAAGGATGCTTATCGAGGATTTCGTCAAGCTATATAGAATGCTCGTAAAGAATATGAATGAGAAAAAATTCTACGAAGAATCAATCTTCTACGGGGTGAAAGGAATTGAGTTCTGAAAGTAAACAGCTGAAAAATATATTTGATATACCAAGGGAAGAGCTCTTTGTCGGCGGGCATTCGATGTGCGCTGGATGCACAGCGCCAATCATAATTAGACATTTGTTAAAAGTTGCGGGCAAAAACACAATTATAGTCAATGCAACAGGATGTCTCGAAGTCTCAACAACTTCATTTCCATATACTGCTTGGAAAGTGCCTTGGATACATGTAGCGTTTGAAAACACAGGTGCGGTTGCATCAGGAGTAGAGAGCGCAATAAAGGCAATGAAGATGAAGGGCATACTTGATCCGAATGAAGAAATTAATATTATTGCCGTCGCTGGCGATGGAGGAACATTTGATATAGGCTTTCAAGCATTATCTGGCATGCTTGAAAGAGGTCATAAAGTAATGTATGTATTGTATGATAACGAAGCATATATGAATACTGGTGTTCAGAGAAGCGGTGGAACTCCATTTGGAGCTTGGACAACGACAACTCCAGTAACTAAAAGAATAAGAGGAGAGTGGAGAAATAAAAAAGACATCTTTGATATAGTTATTGCGCATGGAGTGAAGTACGCAGCGGTAGCAAACCCCGCATATACAGTCGATATGATGAATAAATTCAAAAAAGGACTTGAACAGGAAGGACCTTCCTTTATGCATGTATTAATGCCATGCACCACTGGGTGGAGATTTGATCCGAAATATGGAATAACCATCGCAAGACTTGCTACAGAAACTGCTATATGGATAAACTATGAATATGACAATGGGAAGCTAGACGTAACGATTCCAGTTAAAAAGAGGAAACCTGTTAAAGAGTATCTGAAGATGCAAGGAAGATATGCTCATCTCAATGATGTTGAAATATCATATATACAAGAACAAGTTAACAAAAAAGTCGAAGAAGTTAACAAAAAAGTTGGGAGAGAAGTTATAGGTCCTCTTGAAGCTTAGAGCTTATTTTTTCAATTTTTTTGCATATCAGATCATATACTTTTTTTGGATCTGCTCTTTTATTAGTAGCCTCCAAAACTTTTCCTACTAAAAATTGTACTGCCTTTTTATCTTTAATGCTGTCTTTTACCGCTTCTGGGTATTCATTCATGATAGATTCTATAACCTTTAGAATTTCTTCTTCAGAATAGATAACTTCAAACCATCCCTTTTCTTCAACTGCTCCCTTCAAGCTTTTTCCATTTATAAGTTCTGGTATCAATTCCTTTGCCATTTTTATTGTAATTTTACCTTCCCTCAGCATTTCTAGCAGCTCAGCTATTTTCTGCGGCGGAATGTATTTATTTAACTCATTTGTATCTCCTGACGGGATCCATCCCAAGACATCGTTTACGATAAAAGACGCGGCTTTTTGCGTATCAATAGAAGTCGATTTCATGACCTCTTCAAAGTAATCTGATAGCTTTTTATCTGAAACAAGAACACTGGCGATATATTCGCTTAATTTGTAGTCTTTTATGAATCTCTCCTTCCTTTTGTCTGGAAGCTCTGGCAGGCTTTCTCTTATTTTCTTTACCAATTCTTCGCTTATCTCAATTGATGGCAAGTTTGGATCAGGGAAATATCTGTAATCCTCTTCAGTTTCTTTTGCCCTAGTTGCAAATGTCACTTTTCTCTCCTGATCCCAGTGCCTTGTTTCCATTTCAACTTCTCTGCCCAAATTGAGCAAAGTTCTTTGTCTCGTTATTTCATATACTATAGCATTTTCAATTTCTGCTATGCTACTAATGTTTTTCAGTTCAACTCTTTTTCCCCCGCCTATACTAATATTGACATCAACTCTCATCGATCCTTCGAGACTGAAATCAGCTATTCCTAAATGCTCAAGTATGCTTCTAAGCTTCTTGAGAAAAGAAGAAACCTGCTGATGTGTTTTGAAGTCAGGCTCGGTAACGATCTCTAGCAAAGCTATACCACTTCTATTGTAATCAATTAGAATATAATCACTTGTAATCATTGAGCCAGAGGGATAGAGGATCTTTCCGGGATCTTCTTCGATATTAATTCTCCTTATCCTCGCAACATAGCTGTTACCATTTACCGTATAACTCACATACCCATTTTTAGCAATTGTAGATACGCCTTTTCCGTCATACTGTGTAATCTGGTAATTTTTAGGGAGATCTGGGTAGAAGTAATGCTTCCTCGTCCATGATAATGTTTTAGATATCTCCATGTTAAGCGCTATTGCAACCTGGATGGCCTTTTCAACTGCTTTTTTATTAATCATTGGAAGTGAGCCAGGAAGCCCAAGACATACTGGACATACATTCGTATTTGGAGGACTATTTCTGTAGTCCGAACTGCAACCGCAGAAGAGCTTAGTCTTTAAGCTAGTCATCTGGACATGTATTTCTAATCCGATCATTACATCATTTTTACTCATGCTTCATCACCAATTCTATAGCCTTAGCTATTGATAGAAGGGTATAGTCACTCCAAACTCTCCCAATGAGTTGTAAGGATTTTGGAGAGCTCTGAGAAAAACCCGTAGGGATGACAATGGCAGGTGAGCCGATCAAGTTAGCAAGCATAAGAGGAGCATCGACTGCATTCAGCTTAGAAAGATCTCTTGCATCATACTTTAGTGGAAGGGGTCTTATCAGGCTACCTGGTGTTACTATGAACTTAGTTTCTTCGTTAAGAATTCTATCTATTCTCTTTCTTAAATAAGTTCTTGCCTTTAGAGCCTTAACGTAATAAGTTTCATAGTATCCCTTGCTTAATATAAATGTTCCAAGAAGGATTCTCCTTTTCACTTCCCACCCAAAAAGAGTTCTGTTTTCCATATAAAAAGAATCGTAGTCATTTTTTTCTACATTCGAAATTCTTTTCCCATATCTAAGTCCATCAAATCTTGCCAAGTTACTGCTTGCTTCAGAGAATGCAATTATATAATAAATCTGCGGTATTTTCAATATCAGAGGCTCATCTATTAATTCGATAGACGCACCATAACTTTCAAGCATTTTTAAATCTTTCCAGAACTCATTTATAAGTCCTTCATCGGCCTGAGGATGTTCAATTAAGTTTTTTATCACAATAAGCTTTAGCTTTTTTAAGATATCGACATCTGCTTCGGAATATGCTAACTTAAGCATTTTTTCTTTATTTATTCCTGGAAATTGACTGGTAGGATCCCTTTCATCAGACCCCGAAATTATTGAAAAAAGCAGAATTAAGTCTGAAATGTTGGTAGCCAAAGGTCCAATCTGATCCATGCTGTCCGCATAAGATATAAGTCCATATCTGCTAACAAAACCATAAGTTGGCTTAAAACCATAGATACCAGTCCACGCCGCAGGTAACCTTATACTTCCTCCTGTATCGCTACCCAAAGCAAGCTTAACTGTTCCTGAGGAAACTGCTACAGCACTTCCCGAACTACTTCCGCCGGGTGAAAGTTCGATATTTAAGTTGTTTAAGGTCGGTCCAAAAGCGCTGGTCGTTCCAAGAGCTCCCATAGCAAATTCATCCATATTCGTCTTTCCAAAAATTATACCCCCCTCTGCTTCTATCCTCTCGACTACGGTAGCAGAATATCCTGGTACATAATCTTCTAAGATCTTGCTAGCACAAGTTGTCCTTATCCCTTTAGTGGAAATGTTATCTTTTACTGCTATAGGTATTCCTGACAGTTTTCCTTTCTTAAAAATGCTTTTATCTTCATTAGAAGTGAGCGTTATGAAAATATTGTACTTAGGATCATTTTTTATAGCTTGTTCAACAGCATCTTCAAATGGCTTCTCAGGATCGAGCGTACCTTCTTTGATCATTTGCACCTGTTCAATTACTTTTGTCTCTTTCTTCGTAAAAGTCACCTATTTAGAAACTTTTGGACCTTTTACATAACCATCTTCAATAAATTCTGGTTTAATGAAATCTGCTGGATTTATCATTTGATTTGTAACCTCGTCTTCTCTAAGCCTTCCAGTGGTGAGATAAATTTCGCCCTCATCCTCCACTTCAATTGAAAGAACTTCATCGATGTAAGATTTTATCATTTTCAAATCTTCAATCATTTTTTCCACTTCATCTTCATCAAGCTTTATTCTTGAAAGAAAAGAAAGATGGTTGATTATTTCTCTATTGATATCGTTTTCTTTTTCCATTTTAATCACATCATATATAGATTTATTTTATAAAAACTAGTTATAAAATAAAATTTTTTCAAAATAAAAAGATTTAGCTGGAAGATTTCTTAGAAAAAAAGTCCGTTAACAAAACCTTCTTAGCAATTTCTAATATAAAGATATTTTTCCTCGCCGGAAAAGCTACATTGAAAACCCGAGTGTTTCCTATTTCAGTATCTAATATTTTTCCATTATGAGCGTGACCGTGGATAACGTAATCTAGAGTATCTAAATCTTTAATAAGTCTTTCAGCCCTTTCTGAGCCCATTTGAGGCCAGGCAAATGGAAGTTCACCTTGCAATGTCTTAAAAGTGGGCGGATAGTGCGTTAATAGTATTTTTAATTCTCTTTCTCTCTTTTCAGCTTTTAGGAATTTTTCAATAAGCACAAGTCTTCTTTCATATTTTTCTCTTATGTTCGGAATATTTTTATATTGCCATTTAGTAGGCACGTCTAAAACACCAGTAGTCCCCAATACCGTTACAGTGTAATTTTCTATATTTAATTGTACATTTTCATCATCAAGCCAAATAACCCAGCTATATTCTTTTTTGACCTTTTCCCTTTCTTCTTCATATTCATCATTTCCAAAAATCGAAATAATTTTTTTAAACTTACACTTTTTAATTATAGAGAAAAAATCGCTGAAATGTTGAATTTTGCCCCTATCTATAATATCTCCTGCAAACATTGCAACCTCAAATTCTTCCTCTCTATTGCATAACCTTTCTATAGAGAGAGAAAACTCGTTTTTAAACAATGGCAGGTGAATATCACTTGTGAAAAACAACTTCAAATTTTTTTCACCAGGTCAAAAAAGTTTTCATATATTTTTTCTCTAAGGTAGTTTTCCCCAACACCTTTGATTTCCGCAAGGTATTTAATCGCTTCAGGAATCATTTCTGTTTTAAGGAGTGTGCCTTTGTATATGTAGGGACCGTCGCTCTCCGTAAGCAATTTTTTCAAATCAGCTTTTCTAGCCACTTCTTCATGCTTTTTTTGCATTTTTAATGCAACGTTTATTGAAATATAATATCCTGTCTCTTGTATTTTTTGCATTAACTCAATGGGACCGTTATACCAGTGAAATATTGCTCTATTTATTTCTTTTTTAGTAATTAGCTCATAGACAAGTTCCCAAGCATCTAAGGTATGTATATTCAATATGGCATCATATTCCCTCGCAATATCTAAAAAAGAGGCGAAGAATTCCTTTTGTCTCTCAAATGTTTCAGGATGCATTCTGGCATCCAGCCCAACTTCTCCAAGACAAGGCGATTCAGAATTCTCAAGCATGTTTTCTATTGTTTTTATGTCTTCTCTAGAAGACCTTGAGACGTTCCATGGATGTATACCAACACAAGGATATACTGCTTTAAAATCTTCTGACAGCTTTACTGTTCTTTTAGAAGATTCAGCATCATCCGAAACCGCTATTAAAAGAAATTCTTTTTCATAATTGGAAAGGCTTTTTTCTTCATATTCATACGCATGAGTATGAGCATCAATATATTTAAAGCTTGCCGCAGAAATCAAAGAACACCGCCGGTCTGTTCTCTAACTTTATTCTTGATCCATTCGACAAACTCTTTCTCACTAGAGAAGGAAAGCTTTTCTTCTTTAGGCTTATATCTCTTATCGCTATCTTCCCCATAAGTTAGGTAGGAAACAGTCAAACTTCCATTTTCAAGCTCGGATTTTCCTATTACTGCAATCAATGGAATTCTAAGCAATCTTGCATCTCTTAGCCTAGCATTCAATCTTCCTTCTACCATTAGTTGAGTTCTGATGCCACTCTGCATCAAATAGTTATTGATCTCCTCTGCCCTTTTGACCTGCTGAGGATCTGACTCTTCAACTGGCAACACTGCTACTTGAATTGGAGAAATCCATAAAGGAAGTCTTCCTGCATATTGTTCAAGGAGTATTCCAATAAACCTCTCAATGCTTCCCAAAATAGCTCTGTGTATCATTACCAGCCTTTTTTCCTTGTTGTCCTTGTCTATATATGTGAGATCAAACCTTTCTGGCAGATTGAAGTCAAGCTGAATAGTTGCGCACTGCCATTCCCTTCCTAAGGCATCGGTAAATATTACATCTATTTTTGGACCATAAAATGCTGCATCTCCAATAGATTTTGTATATTGAACATTAAGGCTTTTAAGGGCATTTTCTAGTGCAACTTCTGCCTTTTGCCAGATCTCCTCGCTTCCCATATAGCTTTCTTTGTCAGAAGGATCTCTCAGGCTCAGAATAAATTTGTAATCTTTAAGTCCCATTGTATCATAGATTTCCTTAGTCAGCTTTAATACTCCAGAGATTTCCTCCTCTATCTGATCTTCTCTTGCAAATATGTGTGCATCGTCTTGGGTGAACCCTCTCACCCTTGTTAAGCCGTGAAGTGTTCCTGCTCTCTCATACCTATGTACATTTCCAAGTTCAAAATATCTAACTGGAAGCTCCTTATAGCTCCATTTTTTCCTCTTGAAGATTATGATGTGAAAGGGACAATTCATCGGCTTTATAGCATGCTCCTTTTCATCTAAATTGAAGAGAAACATATTCTGCCTGTAATGAGAGAGATGCCCACTTATTTTAAACAGTTCCGCCGAAGATATTACTGGAGTCGATACTAGTTGGTATCCTTTTTTCATATGTACCTTTACGATATAATCCTCCAAGGCCCTCTTCATTATCGCTCCATTTGGAGGCCATAAGATAATCCCTGCTCCTACTAGAGGAGATGTTAGAAATAGGTCCATTTCCTTCCCTAGCATCACATGATCTCTTTTCATTGCTTCTTCTTTTCTCGCACTGTAAAGGTTCTCATCAAATTCACTGGGAAAACCTGTCACGTGAATGCTAGTCAGTAGGGGAGCATCTTCCCTTCCCATCCAATGGGATGTACTTAAATTAGTTACCTCTATTTTCTTTATAATAGATAAGTCCGGAAGATGGATGCTGTTTTCGCATATTGTTAAAATATTTCCTATTTTTATCAACTTAGGCTTTTCAATACGCTTCATTAAATCAAGCAAAAATGTCTCTCCAGAATTTTTCAGCATTTCTTCTACTCTAGATCTTTCAATTTCATCTACTTCAACTCTTGAATTTTTAGCGATTTCTACCGCCTTTCTTATTACCTCTTCTGCCTGTTCAGAAGAAAACTCCGAACCGTTTGTAAAGAAGTCTATTCTCACCTCGTTTTCCCTAACTGTTATTCCTGCAAGCTTATAATCGGGATATAGTGTTTTTAATGAAGCTTCAACAACATGACCCAGAGTATCCATAAATACCTCCAATCCTTTTTTGCTGAAGAAAAAGACTACTTCGGCCTTTTCCCAATCATCTTTAACTACCGAATCAATAGGAAATACCTCTTTTTTTCTTTCCTTTGTTACTGCATATATAAAAATCGGCGAACCTAATTTGCTGTTAGGATTAACGTCTATTTTTCTACCGCTTTCAATATTGATGACTTTATCTATTATTGATATTTCAACCAAAAATCTTACACCTACTTTTATTTAACTTGCTTACTATTTTAAAAATTTTCTCTATATATATTTTTCAGACTAAAATAAATTCCAAAAAACTCATTTACATAAAAATATTTACCACTCCTCTTCCTCTTCAGGTATAGGCTCAACTCCCAGCTTTTCCCTAGCTAAATTATCCAATTCGTCTTGAGTAGCTTCTCTATATCCTTTGCTTTCAGCTTCTCTAATTTTTTGAAGTGCTTCTTTCATTTTCCTATTTTCAATCCAAGTAATAACCCCTTCGCTATCTTCAAAAAACACTGCAAAAATTTTCTTTCTATCATTAGATACTACATGTATGCAAGGTGGCTCTTTACAGTATTCTTCCTGCATTTTAAAACACTTCCTATTATATTTTAATCCATTTTATGCTCTTTTAATATTGTATATAAGATTTTCTATCCAAGATAGAAAAATTTCCCAAAACATTAAATGGTTTTTTATTTTTAGAGTTTTTGCAATAATTGCTAACTTTATAAAATATTTAATTTCATTTAAACGAAGATAAACATGACAAAGTATTAAATGGAGGAGCATCTTGGAATTAGTCGAGAAAGTTATCGAATTAAAAAAAGATGAGAAACTGAGGGAATTGATAAATGGAAGAATAATTGAATTTAGAAAATTAAAAGAAGAGGGGAGTTGCGAAGATATTTTTAGTGAGCTTTCTTTTTGTATACTTACAGCGAACTTTAGTGCGGAAAGAGGAATCTTCATACAGAAAGAAATTGGCATTGGATTTCTTTATCTTTCTGAGGAAGCGCTTGCTAGAAGGCTGAGAGAGCTTGGACATAGATATCCCGAGAAAAGAGCTGAATATATTGTTAAAGCCAGGAAATTCAAGGATAAAATATGTGAATTAGTGAAGAATTCCGATGAAGACCGTTCAAAACAGATTAGAAAATGGATGGCTGACAATATTTATGGTATAGGGTATAAAGAGAGCAGCCATTTTCTTAGAAATACAGGCTTTTTCAATTTAGCAATCATCGATTTTCATATATTAGATATATTAAAAAAGTATAAGCTTTTGAAACAGGAATTTAAGACTCTTACTAGAAAAAGATACGAAGAAATAGAAAAAGTTTTAGAAAAAATAGCAACAACTTCTATACTGTCTTTGGGAGAACTCGACTTATATTTATGGTATATGGAAACTGGTAAAGTTTTAAAATGAAATGATAACGGTATTATTTTTATAATCTTAATTTTTGAGGGAAGTTTATGTCTTGTCTAAAAATAGATATATTAAATAGACTAATAATTTTATTATTTAGCTTAATTTGATCTAACAGGAAGCTCGCAAAGGTCTTGAAAGTGGAGAAAGGAAAAGTTCTTCTGTTGGTTGTAGACAGAGATAACGACATTGAAAGAGTTACTGGAAAGAGTACGCCAATTTTCGGAAAAGATGATGTTTTCAAAATCGCAGTAGAGTTCGCCCTAAAATCGCCAGAAGACAGCGATTTAAACGTGATGTTTTCCGCTCTTCAATTATATGAAAAGCTCAGAAACGAAGGAATGGATGTTGAAATTGCTGTCGTCGGAGGACATGAAACTGATTCAATAAAAGCTGATATGAAGATCAGAGATGCCGTTAAATTCTTAAAGGAGAAGACTGGAGTGACTGGAATTATAATGGTTAGCGATGGGACCGAAGACGAGCTTACTTTGCCAGTTATAGAGACCATTCTCCCAGTAATTTCAATAAAAAGAGTTGTTGTCGAACAATGGAGGGGAGTTGAAGAAACATATATTCTTATTGGTAAATATCTAAAAAAAGCAATATTTGAGCCAAGATTTTCGAAGATTTTCCTAGGTCTCCCAGGTGCAATAATTTTGGCGTTTGTAATACTAGACTTCTTTGGATATATTCAATATGGAGTTATGGTTGCAGGATTTCTTATCGGAGGTGCTATGATAATCAGAGGGTTCAATTTAGAAAGCAAAATTTATGAGCTCTGGGCTAGCAGTCCTATAATGTTTATTTCTTCTACAATAGCTACAATTTTCTTGATATCAGGCGCAGTTATATTTGGATACACATTATATAGCGAATATAACATAAGGTCTTGGGGGGAAGCTCTACAGTCTGCGACTCCTTTGATTGGATTAAGCATTTTCTCTATTTATATAGGAAAGGGAATTGTGAAAATTATAGAAAGAAACATAAGAATTTGGAGAGACGTGCTAGGGATGATCGTAACACTGATATTTATTATCGCGTTTTTACGATTAGGTCAATATCTAACAACTTATCCAGGGGGTACTGCATTAGATATACTGAGAAGTTCTTTATTTGATTCAGGATTTTTAGAAATACTGCTAGTTGGTCTTGTGATTGCTGGTGCACTAACTTTAATAATAGCTTATTTAGAAAAGAGGTTCTTCCCTTCGCAAAAATAGGCGAATTTATTATAAACCCTTTTAGAAAAAATAATTAAGAAAAGGGTGAAAATAACATGCCCAGTCACGGTTCATTGACAAAAGCAGGAAAAGTCAGAAATCAAACGCCTAAAATTGAACCAAAAGGGAGAAAGAACAAGCCTCCAATTGTAAGAAACAGGATAGAATATTTTGTTAGAGTAGTAAAACCGACATTGAGCTCTTCAAGAAGATAAGATAAATTTTGTTAGTAATTGTTAATACGAGGCAGAAAAGAAGGATGTCATTTTCTGCGAAAAAAGTCGCTAGATCCGTCTTTGTAATTTTACCGATTTTAGCATATGGATGGTTTGGATTTATTGCTATTACTTTCCTCATGAAAGTTATATTTTTATATATCCAAAGCGAAAATGTAGAAGTCGTAATCCTTCGATTTGTTGTTTTTGGAGCTTTTGTGGTTTTTTGGCTTTATAGTTGGTGGAAATTTACTGTATACTATAAAAAGAAAATTTTTGTTGGACAGAAGCTTTCTAGTAATATTTCGTAAATTAGTACCAATCTTAGCTAGAAGAATTTTTAAGCTATAATTTGATCAATCTATTTATGACGCATATATTCGAGCATTTTTAGATACAAAGCTTTAGTGGTTGCGAAAGAAAAATTCAACAAATCCAAATGATGAGCGTAGGGGATAATTAAAGACGGGCAACCGGATGAATTGAATGGTAGCCGCTGATCCCTTCAAAAACTAACTTGTTAAAAAATTCAAGTTTTTTAATTAAAAGACATCAGATTTCGAATTTTACTTTCCCAATATAGTGATGCTCACAATTTTAAACATATGTATTTCTAATACAAAAATTTTTATAAAATAAAATAGATACTATGTTTGGTGGTAGATTTTGGCTAAAGGTTGGGTAAAAGACCTTTATGGTAAGAGACTTAAGGAGCTCCTTGAAAGAGGAGAATATTGGGAAATTAAAAAGCTAATGGGACCTACAGGTCCTCATGCTATTGTTGAAGGAAAAGAAGTAATTATGTTCGCAACGAACAATTACCTCAATCTTGCAAATGATCAAAGGCTGAAGCAAGCAGCCGTTGAAGCAATAGAAAAATATGGGTGGGGGCCTGGTGCGGTATGGGCTATAGCTGGTTTTCATGAAATTTTGTCAGAATTGGAAAAAAAGATAGCAGAATTCAAAAGAACTGAAGCTGGTATTTTCTTTCCGACAGGCTATGCTACGAATGTAGGAACGATTCCAACGTTGGTAGAAACTGGAGACCTCATTTTATCGGATCAGCTTAATCACGGAAGTATAATAGATGGAATTAGGCTTTCTAGAGCAGAAAAAATCGTTTACAATCATTGTGATGTAGCCGATTTAGAAGATAAACTTCGCAAAGCTCATGGAAAATACAACAAGATACTAATCATAACCGATGGTGTATTTTCTATGGACGGAGATATTGCTCCTCTCAAAGATATATCTAAGCTTGCTGAAGAGTACAATGCCATAGTTTATGTTGATGATGCCCATGGAGAAGGTGTGCTAGGTGAAGGAAGAGGAACTCCTGCTCATTTTGGAGTTGACGACAAAATTGATATTCATATGGGAACTTTTTCAAAGGCTCTAGGATCATCGGGAGGAATGGTAGGTTCAGACAGAGAGATAATAGAATATGTAAGAAATACAGCCAGATCTTGGCTTTTGAGCACTGGACCATCTCCAGGTGCTATAGCTGCAAATCTCAAAGCTTTAGAAATAGTGATGAGCCAAGAAGGAAAGGAAAGAGTGAGAAGGCTCCATGAGAATGCAAATTACTTTAGAAAAGAGCTACAATCCATAGGCTTCAACACGGGAAAGAGTGAAACTCCGATGATTCCCGTAATAATTGGAGATACTAAAAAGGCTAGAGAGCTTGCTAAAGCTTTATTCGACGACGGCATATTTGTAGTGCCAATAGTCTATCCGATGGTGCCAAGAGGCACAGAGAGGACCAGAAATGAAGTCAGCGCTGGACATACCAGAGAGGACCTAGACAAAACTCTTGCGGCATATGAAAAGTGGGGCAAAAAACTTGGCATAATATAAATTAAGGTGATACTCTATTGACGAGAGCTTTAGTTATAGGAGCTAACGGACAAATAGGCTTTGAGCTTGTGCCGGTACTTAGAAAGCTTTATGGTTCAGAAAATGTAATTGCTGGATATTATCCTGAAAAAATTGATATTAAACTAGAAGCTCCTCGCGAATATATAGATGTTTTGAATGTAGACTTAGTTGAATCAGTAGTGAAGAAATATGATGTAGACGAAATTTATAATCTCGCTGCAATATTGTCTGCTACTGGTGAAAAAAATCCACAGCTAGCTTTTAAGACAAATTTATTGGGAGTTTTTAATGTACTTGAAGTAGCTAGAAAATACGGAACAAGAGTCTTTTGGCCGAGTTCTATTGCAGTGTTCGGTCCGACTACTCCGAAGTATAGCACTCCACAGCACACAATAATAGAGCCCACAACCATGTACGGAATAACAAAATACGCAGGCGAGCTACTATCACGATATTACGTCAACAAATACGACCTTGATGTAAGAGGAGTTAGATGGCCGGGAATAATTAGTAGCGAAGCCCTCCCAGGAGGGGGGACTACTGATTATGCTGTTGAAATCTTTTACTATGCGATCGAAGGGAAGAAATATACCTGTTATCTTCATGAAGATACGATGCTTCCTATGATGTATATGCCTGATGCAATAAAGTCCATAATTCAGCTCATGAATGCAGATAAGTCAAAATTGGAAACATTTGTCGGCTATAATGTCTCAGCATTTAGCTTTACGCCAAAACAGCTTGAAAAAGAAATAAAGAAATATATACCAGAATTTCAAGTAGAATACAAGCCGGATTATAGGCAACAAATAGCTGACTCTTGGCCTAGAACTATCGACGACTGTGTCGCGAGGAAAGAATGGGGTTGGAGTCCTGAGTGGGTCTTTGAATCCATGGTAAAGGATATGTTAATGAAGATATCAAAAAAGCTAGGAAAAAGCATTAACATAAAGTGATTTAGTGCAATACTATAATAAAAAAAGTTATGTTAACTATTTAATATTTTTTATAGCACAGAAATGAAAGGTAAATCAGTATTGCCATAGACAAGCTGTTTTGAGTTTCATATAATTTTCTAAAATCTGTAGATATAATTTTATAGATGATTAGATATCCATAAAATGACAATATATATGGATAATTAACAATGCTTCTAGTCCTATAATTTTATATATAAAAAAGCTTTTAATTAATATGCAAAAAAAAATTCTTAGATATTGGATATTAGTGCTTATAGTGTAACAGGTAAAAAATCTTAACCTTTGAATAGAAGAATAATTTGGGATAAATATATAGGCTGAAAATGATGAGAGGTATAATTTCGCATTGGGACATAGATGGCATAGCTTCTGCCGTTATTCTTTCTATTAATTATGGAATTCCCACTAGAAACATTAAGCTTTCTAGCACTATAAAAATTGACAAATATTTCAATGAAATTAGTAAGAACAAAGTCCAGAATGTTTTTATTACTGATTTAAATCCCAGTTTTCAAATAGCTGAAAACATCATCAAAATTGCAGAAAAAAAGAAGATAAAGCTGGTATGGATAGATCATCATGCTTGGGATGAAGAAGCGAAAAATTTTTTAAAAACGCGGGGGGCTGAAATCATCGTAGATGAGAAAGCTTCTTGCGCTGCTGAGCTGGTAAAAAATTACTTATATGGCGAGCAACGTCCTCCATCGTATATTGAAGATGTACTTAAATTAGCTATTGATGATGATACTTTCTCCAATAAATATGAAATGACATACAAGTGGAGGGTGTTGCTAAGGTGGGGTGATTGGAGTATAAGATATAAAACACTCGAAAGCTGGATTGATGGTTATATTTGGCCTAAATGGGCTCAGAGGGAGTTTGAAAGAATCGATCTCGAGTACAAAAAATTGATAAAAAGTGCAATTGAAGCTTCAGAATATGTTCAAACTGAGCAAGGAGTTATAGCCTTTATAAGTTCAAGTGAAAAATTACATCCAGGCGATATAGTTAGAGAGTTAGAAAGTGAGGGAAAAAGACCGGCTGATCTTTATGTATTTATTTATGATAAGGGAATTTCTTTAAGAAGCCATAAAATAAATGTGCTACAGATAGCTTCAGCTTTAGGAGGAGGTGGGCATCCATATGCTGCAGGAATTTCGCTTATTGATGATGTTCAAGACAAAGAGTCGATTAAATCAAAAATAATTAATCTTCTAAAGAGATTGAAGCTTTAATTTTTTTGCATCTATTATGGTCTCGCATATCTGAGCGAAACCATATCCGCTTTCTTCGTCGGTTATTATATCAACGTTCCTTTTAAGGTCTTCGTCTGCATTTCTAACAGCAACTTTTACCCCAGTTAGCTGAATGAATTCTAAATCCATATAACTATCACCAATTCCTAAAGTATTTTTTAGTTCAATTCCCAAAATTTCTGAAATCTTTTTTAGACCAACTGACTTGCCACCTTCTTTTGGAGTAATATGAAAAGCGTAACCGCTATAATTAACATTTACCTTGCTGTCATATCCGTTTTTTATAACGATTTTTTTAATTTTTTGTATCAATTCTATATGAGATACTCTATTATCTTTTTGAATAAGAGCAAAATCGTATTTTCTATAATCATTCTGCCAGCTTTCTTTTAAGAAATCTCCCATTTCAGATACAATTTTTGAAACTAATTCTCTGTATCCTCGCCCACAAATTTCGTAGATATTCATCTCTCTTCCATGTTCATTTAATGAAGCAATAATGCAACCATTTTCTGAAACGATTGCTTTTGCACCAATATATCTCGCCAACCCATACAAAACTGGAAAAGCATTAGCTGAAACAAATATGAGCATTATGTTATACTTTCTTATCTCTCTAATGCATTCTATAACTTCACTTGGTATGAAATATCCGTCTCTATTAGCGGTAATAGTTCCATCAACATCAGTAGCAATTGAATCAATATTTGCAAGCTTATTTATAAGCTCAACACCTCTTTTTAAATTATCCACGTATATCACCTTTTTAAATTTTGATGCTTAAAGATAACCATTAAATTTAAAAACCTATTGAAAATTAATAATTTATTGCCTGGACCGGCCATAGCAACCGGGCAACACCCGGACTCGTCAGATCCCGGAAGTTAAGCCGGTTGCGTTGAGGTTCCCCGTGAGCGCCGAGAGGGCTCGCAGGGGCCTCAAGCCGGTGCCAGGCTCCTATTAGATAAACTAATTCTTTAAGAATTTATATAAGGATCCAGTCAATTACAAGCAGAAAGATAAATATGGATAGTTCTATCAAATGTATAGTATTTCTAGTCAAGATATAAGAAAAGATTGAAAGAAAAATACATGCTAAAACCAGCGATATTGCAACCTTTTTTAAAGTCCTTATCTTTGCATGCAAATCAAATTCACTCTAAAATTTTTTTACTCTATCAACAAAGGAACATGAGGATATGATTCTTTTACAACCCTTAATGCTATATTTGTTATTGTCCTTTTTACATATGGATTTTTTAGTACGTTTTTTATAAAGTAATCGAGTTCTTCTATGTTTCTGAATCTTGTTACTGCAATGACATCAAAATCTCCAGTTATATCATACAAAAACAAAACGTTGGGATGATTTGATATCTGCTTCTCAAATTCTTCTATATGAGAGCCCTCTACACTGAAATTGATTATTGCAGTCACGTTAAATCCGAGCTTTTTCGGATCAACGCTTAAGGTATACTTATCAATAATCCCCTTTTCTTCGAGCTTTTTTATTCTAGCAAAAACCGTAGAAACCGGGATTCCTAAAATGTTTGATAGCTGGTTTAAACTTGTCTTTGAACTATTGGATAAATGCGTCAGTATTTTTAAATCTATTTCATCTAATTGATATATGGTATTTTTCTCTTTTTTTGCCATAAAAACTTCACCACGATCAATTATATTTATGAATATTTTCCATTATTTATTACTAAAATTGATGATGTTTTATAAAAACTTTTTAATTATATTGAAAGATAAACAATCTTTTATCCTAAAAGCTTTTGTTAACGAAAGGCTCCTTACTTATTTTTAGAATAGATTTTAAATAATAAATAATTATTTCTAGATATGAAATATTATCATAATAGTAAAAGCTATGATATGTGGTAAGCAAGCTACATTTTCGAATTCGTATCGGTAATACGGTGTTAATTTCAATGAATATAATCAAAAAAATTACGGACGCAAGAGGTTTAAAGCTTTTCATTATAGGTATTATTATTTGTTTAGTCCTTTCTGGATACAAATTTGAAAATGAATACAACATCGCAAAAAGCCAAAATTGGTATGTTAGCGATGAAATTTGGTACGTTCCAAGCTCGGTTTTGATTTTGAAAGATATTTTTCATTTGAATGCAACCTACGAGGTAAATAATTTAACAGGTCTAAATCTCTTCTTTTCTTCGTACCAAGGAATGCTTACATGCGAAAATTTTGTTTTGCAAAACGGCGGAGAAATCCTCAAAGGTGACTATATTAAAAATACAGCAATAGCTGTCGCAGTGCCAAATAACTTAGTAAAATCATTAGGCCAATGCAAAGACTTAACTGACATAATTCCCGGCTTTCCGCTTCCAGATACCTCAAACGTTAATACATATATAAATCCTGAGCATCCGCCGCTAGGTAAATACATAATTGCTTTAGCAATATACCTTTTAGGTGATAAACCTATATGTTGGAGATTGCCCGGTATTATAGAGGGTGCAGCTATAGTTATAATAGCTGCTTTAGCAGGATGGAGATTGGCTGGTATTTTTGGAATGATACTAGCTTCAACTGCCGCTTTCTTTGATCCATTAACAACTAACATGGCTTCTGTAGCAATGCTAGATATTCACCTAGCCTTTTTTACGGCACTTGGATCTCTCTTTTATATCTATGATAAGAAGAATTTTTCCCTATTGTTCTTTTCTCTTGCATCTACGATAAAATACAGTGGTCTGTTTCTGATTCCATTTTTAATATTATTTCTTTATAAAAAAGAAAATGATATAATAGGTGCATTTTTCAAGGTTGCACTAGCCCAGCTTATAGTTGCAATCATAGTTTTCCTACCATACATTATTCATTTTGGACCTGTATGGGTTATATCTCAATTCGTTTCAGCAATAATATGGAACACACAAAGCAGACCTCCAGGACCTCCTGCAAGCACTCCCATCGATTGGGTCTTTGGTTTGCACTCTTTTTACTTATCTTACAATCCAGACATCCCAGCTAAAGGACTTCCGTTCATATATATACCTGTCTTTTTTGCATCTCTTCTGACTTTTCCAGTATATTTCTTTAAAATTTCAGAGAACAAAAATCTGGAAAAATTCGCAGGGCTTTCATTGCTTTCTTTTTTCTTTTTCTTTTTCTACTATATTACATATTTTGCAGGAAACAAAACTCTTTATAGTTTTTACTTCACACAAATTTCTCCAATATATTATGAGCTTTTTCCCTTGTCTATTTTGCTGTTTATCGGGTACTATAACATTTCAGGATTTTATTATGAAAAATTAAAAGAGCTCGCGGCACTATTTAGTAAGTTAGTGGAGAAATTTGAAAAGCATTTTAGAAAAAATAGGAACCAAGCTCAGGTTGGTAGTCATATCACATTACTCACTGGAGTCTAGCTTATTGCTAGCACAGTCCGTATGTAACATTTACAAAAGTGAGGGAGTTGAAGTTTTTGCTGTAGAGATCTCCCCAATAAACAGAAATATTATTGAAAAATACATTCAAGCAAATTGCAATCAAGCTTCCATAAATATAATTCCTCCTCATAGCATCGAAGAGTTGCAAATGAAGAAGAACAATACAAATGTTCCTATAATAATCTTTTCAATAGGAGAAAACCTTGATGATTATATTAATGATTTTTTAAGGCTAAAAAGAAATGTAAGGCTTCTATTCACACATGTGAGTAAAGGGATTAACAGGATTTTTGGTATGAATATTTTAAGGCTAGAAAAAGATTATTCTGGCTTTTATATAAAATACGGGGGATTAAAAAAGTACTTGAAATATAAAAATGGAAAGTTACTTGAGGCTGATGAAGGAGAAAGCTACTTTCTCGAGAAGGCTTATAAAGTCTTGCTAGACAGCATGCTAGAATTTGGGGAAATTACTTTAGAAGATGCAACTAATGTTTTAATGGGAAGACTGAAAATATCAAAAAATGAAGCTAAAAAATTGCTTTATGAACTAATAAAAAGGAAAAAACTCGAATTTAAAGGGGGGATTTTACATATCAACTGACTCCTTTCCGCCCTAAAGGGCGAGGCTTTCAGTTGTTAAATTTATTTTTAAAGCGCTATAATTTTATTGAAAATTGCTTCTGAAATTTCTTCTGGCTTTGCTTCTCCATCTATTTTAAATATTTTCTGATCCTTTAAAGTATTCGAAATCTCCAAATACCTTTCTTTTACTTTTTTCAAAAATTCAAAACCTTCTAAGTGCGTCAGCTCCCTTTTCTTCTTTTCCATTAATCTTTTCAAGCCAGTCTCAACCGAAACATCAAGCAGAAAGATCGCATCCGGTTTAATTATAAGCGAATTTAAAGCAAAAATTATGCTTTCCTCTGCACCTCTGATATACTGATAAACTAGACTAGATAAGTAGCACCTGTCAGATATTACATATGTATCTTCTTTTAAAGCGTTACTTATTACATTATAGTTTAGAATCATCCTATCTGTCGCAAAAAGAAAGGCTTCTACAACAGGATCAATTTTTGGATTGTTTTCTAATAGCTTTTTTATTTCCAGTGTCCATGGCTCTCTAACCAAAATACATCTTTTTCCTCCTTGCATCAGAAGGTTGCAAACTTTTTCGGCTATTGTAGTTTTCCCTGATCCATCTATCCCTTCAATGGCAACATACCTTCCTTTTTTTTCATCGCTTTTTAAAAAAGAGAATTTAGGCTCTTCTAGAATTTTACTCATATCCAGGTTGTAGGAAAGAATTCTTTTAAGAAAGATTTTTGTTCCAGGTCTTAGGATAATGGCATCTTCGCTGGAATATTTATCGATCATTAGGTAAAACACCTATATGATTTATATTAAAAAAATCCTTTGTTTTGGGGCTAGCTCAATAAATCATACATTGAAAGTAATACTACTTTTTCATCTCTCTTCAAGACGTTTCCTATCCTTGCACCAATTAAATAGCTTACATTCTTCTGAGATGCTATATCAATAAGTCTCTGAGTTATGATCCCGTCAAATACAACAGTTTTAACCTTATTAGCTTCAAGCTTAGATAAAGTATCATAGAGATCCCTTACAGGCACTCTTGCAACTACATTCCAGTTATCATCATAAAGGATGGCCTCGAGCGTTCCCTTGAGTTCATTCATATCTTTCATTACATTTTCAGGTATTTCAATAGATAGAGGCATTGAAGGTTTTTGTTGCTCTTCTGTAACTGTTATTTGAGGCGCTAACTTTTCTTCTTTCTTCTCCAGCTCCTTCTGTGTCACTTCTTCCTTTTCTTCCCTCTTCTCTAGCTCAGAAAGGAACTGCTGTGGAGGTACCGCGTTTTGGAGGGCCATTTCTATTTCTTTTCCTGTAAGGTCTTCAACTTCTTTCCCTTGAGGAGTTTTTGCAACTAAATCTATCTTCACGTTATTTAATAAAGTCCTCAATATCAGCTCTCCTGCGTGATCTCCGTCGGTAAAAGCTATTACCTTCTGCTTTTTGCTTGCTAATTGCTTAACGCTTTCAGGTATTGTTCCTTTTGCTCCTTCTAAAGCTATTGCATTATTGTATCCATATCTAAGCAGATTTAAGACATCAGCCCTTCCTTCAACAATAATGAGAGTATCGCTTTTTTCTATTTCACTTCCTGCTGGAAGCTTTTCAGGACCATATTCGATTATTTCGGCAGGCTTCAGAGAAGATTGTATCTCTTTCAAAAGATCTTTTACGTCTGGTGCTTCAGCACTCTGCCAAGTTTTCAGTAGTTCTTTTGCCCTCTCAACGGCCTTCTTCAATTTTTCAATTCTAAGGTCAACTATTCTAGTTACCTGTACTTTAGCGTTATATGGTCCTACCTTATCAACTGTTTCGATAAGAGCTGCAATAAGAGCTGTCTCAGCCTTATCCAGATTTGAGGGAATCTTTATTTCTCCTTTTATCTTTCCATTCTGAGGTTTTAAATCTACAGCTATTCTTCCAATCCTTCCTTTATCCTGAAGCTCCCTTAGATCGAGGTCTGGCGATAAAAGACCCTCGGTTTGCCCGAAGAGAGCCCCTATTACATCGTTTTTATCAACTACACCATCAATTTCGATTTTTGCTTTTATCAGATATTTCATATATAATCATCCTCCATGCATTGATAGTAAATAGCGGCGACCCATGCTAAAACCTAACAAACACTTATCTATTATACTTACAGCTTCTCCTAGTTGTTGTCTCGTATCAACTAAGAGGTTAGCATAGGTCGCCATTAATTGAGATAAACGCCATTTTCAATTAAATTTCAATTCAACAAAAATTAAACTTTTCCCTTAGATAAGAATTATAGAAAAATTGAAAAATTATGAAAGTATAGATAGTAAATTTTTATAAATTTATCTCAATTTTTAGCTCAGAAGCAATTTTTAATGCGAGCTCTTTCGCTTCTTTATTATCTTCAAAATATTTTCTAGCTGGCTCTAGTTTCTTTATTAAAGCATCTGCTGTTGCTTTTTTTAAATCGAGAGGATGTATTTCGCCTTTCAGGTACATTCTTTCTAATTCGTCGTAACTATATATTTCAATAGGACCGCCATATTCGCTAGGCCGTTCGACATAAAGTGAGAAGTTATCCTGAGAAAATAGCAAATATTTGTTGATCTCGATTATAGGATTAAATTCTACCACTTGCTTCGGACAGTACGCGTTCATTATTTTTTCCCTTATATCTTCTGGACTGTCGTGAATTATTATGGTAGATTCTGGCTTTGACTTGCTCATTTTTACTTCGGACATTATTTCATCTTTGCTCGATCCTCCACCTGCCCTTCCTGATCCTTGAAGACCAGTGAGTAGTGGAGTGTGTATTGCTACTATCTTCTTTGCCCCGACCTTTTCCGCCAACTCTCTTACGAGCATATGGACTTTTCTTTGATCAATGCCCCCCAGAGCGATGTTTAGCCCCATATAGTAGATATCTGTTGCCTGCATAAAAGGATATATTATTTTACTTGAATCAAGTTCGGCTTCCTCTTCTTTTCTTCCCATTATAGTTAAAGTTCTCTTAGCTCTAGCTAATGTAGTATTCTTCGCAACTTTCAATAGGAGTGCCCAATAATCTTTATCACTAACTAGATCCTCTGCATCTATAAATTTTATTTTTTCTACAGGAATACCAATCGCTTTCAAGCTATGTCTTATATATTTCGCATCATCCTTTATCACTTGCATGTTTCCGTTGAATTTATCATTAACCCATGCATGCCAAGTAGCTTCAAGTAGCCTTAAATTAACTCCAGCTTCAACTAGATCCTTAGCCTTATATGCCCAAACCATCCAACCTATATGAAATAACCCGCTTGGCTCATACCCAAGATAACCTTCGAGCTTTTCCCCTCTTATTAAAAGATCTCTGAGCTCTTCTACGGTTACAACTTCCTCTGTATTTCTTGTTATTAGCTTAATCTTCTCTTCTACGTCCATTTTCTGCACCTATGTTTTACTATAATATTTGAAATATTTAATTTTAAAAATATTTTTTTACTATTTCACTCATTGACCTTATAAAATACTCTATCTCACTTTCAGTGTTATATAAATAAAAACTCGCCCTAATAGTTCCTTCATTCGCTCCTATTGCATAGTGGTACGGGTGAGCACAGTGAAGCCCTGTTCTTACTGCAATAGCATAAAAATCATTGAGTACACTCCCTACTATATGTGGGTTTGCACCATCTATATTAAAAGCCAAAGTTCCAGTCGACTCGCTCTTGAGATCTTTCGGATATAATTTAATTTTTTCAACTTCGCTTAAGCCTTTTCTAGCCTTCATTAGCAACATTCTTTCATGCTGAATAATGTTATCTTTTCCGACCTTTTCAAGATATTTGACAGCCTCCATTAATCCTACAGCCGCAGATACGTTTGGAGTACCAGCTTCAAATTTATATGGAGGCTCGTCGTACATTACGCTCTCCAAAGTCACGTCCTTTATAGTCCCTCCCCCAACTATAAATGGATCAATTTCTCTAAGCATCTCTAATTTTCCATATAATACTCCAATTCCAAGTGGGCCCAGCATCTTGTGTCCGCTAAACACGATGAAATCCGCTCCAAGCTTTTTGACGTCAATACTTAAATGAGGAATACTTTGAGCAACGTCAGCGAAAACGGTTATTCCGTACTTTTTCGCTTCTTTACTAATATTTTCTATTGGATTTATTATCCCTGTGACGTTGCTTGCATGAGTTATAGCGAGTACAGATGTCTTTTCATCTAGCTTATTAATTAACCTTTTAACGTCAATGTAACCATCTTTGTCAACTCTCGCATATTCTACTCTTGCCCCAAATATCTTTGCTGCATTTCTCCATGGTAGCATATTGCTATGATGCTCCATTTCAGTGATCACTATCTTATCTCTACCTTCTTTTAACCCTCTCATCACTAAAGGATATGCCATTAGGTTAACAGCATAAGAAGTATTTAAAGAGAAAATTATTTCTTGCCATGAATCTGCATTAATGTGCTTTGCTACTATCTCATGAGCTTCTTCATAGAGCTCAGTTGATTTTTTACTCAAATAATGATGCCCTCTATGAACATTTGAGTTTAATTCTTCGTTATATTTTTTTATGGCATTTATAACTTGAATAGGTCTCTGTGATGTAGCCGCGTTATCAAAATAAACTATCTGTTTTCCCCTCACTTCTTGCTTTAAAATTGGAAAGTCCTCCCTAATTTGCTCTACATCTAATCCCAATTTTTTCCCCTTCTATGGAAGTTAAGAATTTTAACTTGTATTATTATTGTACCTTTTTATAAAAAAATTTTATTATTTATTTGAAAATTAGATGAAAGGCACGTACTGACCGAACATTTTGAGATGGGAAGGCACTGCACTTCCAGCTATGTATGCTGCCGCTAGTCCTCCGAGTATTAAAAGCAAAGCTTCTATATATAGCAAAGGCTTGTTGACTTTTCCAGAATCGATGCCAAAAGAAACGAAATAGAACACTATTGATGATAATCCTACTAGAGCATAGAGGGCGAACATTCCTGCTGGCTCTTTCGTCATTCCTAAGCTATATCCGGAATATCCGTAGAATATAGTTATGACGCCATATATCAAAGCGAGAAAACCGATGTATTCCAGTTTCGTGTCATGCTTAATGCACAATGCTATTGCAATTAATCCTACGCCAAGCACTGCATACATATCATAAAATAGTATGTCATAGCTTCCTGGCAACGGCCATATGAAGTATCCATATAGTCCGCTAAAAAAGACATACACTCCCATTGCAAGTAGTGGAGCATACAATCCTTTCAATACTGTCTTTATATCTTGGCCCATTGCCATCCTTAACATAGCATATGCTACAAGAATCGTTGATCCTGTTATTCCAAACAACTGAGCAGTTAGTGGGTCTGTATATGTTATCGCCATTACTTACACCTCAATAATGATACCTCAATAATGATATTAGTAATATTTAATTAGGAAAAATAATATTTAAATATTTTTTATTTTATATATATAATAAATAATTTATTTTAATTTATTTTCTTTATTTTCATTTAAAAATTAAAAATCTTAATAATTGTTAATAATTAAAAATATACATAGATGAAAATAGCATAAACTTTTAATTCTTAACAATTAAAGAATAAATAATCTTATTTGCAAAAAAACATTCTGGTGAAAAGAAGTTGATTGTCAACAATGATTATGATGTTATAATTGCAGGTTCAGGACCGAGCGGATCCACTCTTGCTTATTTTTTATCACAAAAAAAGAGCTATAAGGTAGCTGTCTTTGACTCAAGAAGCTGGGAAGACCTATGGGGTAAGCCTTGCGGAAATGCTATTGGTAAGCATCACTTTTTCGAGCTTGGAATTCCAGAACCCCAAGGAGATGAAATAAAACAAACTGTGACAGGAATCAGTATAATCAGTCCTAGTGAACATGTAGAATTTAGAATTTATGGTGAAGGGTACATCATTGATAGGAAAAAGTTCGGCACTAGACTTCTTAAGACAGCAGTTGATAACGGAGTAGAATTTTATCCAAGAACGCAAGTTTTGGGTCCAGTTTTTGAAAACGCAAAACTTGCTGGAATAAAGGTAAAAATCAATGATAAAATTGAAGAATTCAAGGGAAAAATTATAGTTGATGCTACTGGAACTGCTGGAGTGATAAGAAGATACCTGCCAAAGGAATGGCCCGTTTCTGAAGAACTGGATCCCAAAGACTCAGATATAGCATATAGAGAAATAGTCAAGCTTAATTATGAGATAAAGGAGCCCAGTATATTGAAAATATACCTGAATCAGAAAGTTTCTCCAGGGGGTTATTGGTGGTATTTCCCAGAGGGAATAGACAGCGCAAACATAGGACTTGGCGTTCAGGGCGGTATGGGATATCCAAATCCAAAACTAATATACGAAAATTTATTGAGCAAAAGACCTGAGATAAGGAGCAAAAAAGAAGTAATCTCTTCAGGCGGGGCACAAGTACCAACAAGAAGACCCTTAGATTCCTTAGTTTGGGACAATTTCATAGCCATCGGCGATTCTGCGTTTGCAGTCAATCCTGTCCACGGTGGCGGAATGGGTTATGCTATGATATCCGCATATTGGGCATCAAAAGGAATAGAAAATGCATTTGAAAAAGGAGAGCCTAACAGGTTCAACTTATGGATCACAAATGTTGGGTACATGAAGATGATAGGAACAAAGCAGGCATCTCTTGAGCTTACAAGAATGTTCCTTCAAAGGCTCAGTGACGAGGAGCTCGATTTCATCATGGAGAAGAAAATTGTTGACGAAAATGATGTGGACATTCTCGGAAGAAAAGGAGAGTTAAATGAATCCGCTATAGAAAAGTCAGTGAAGATAGTGAGCGATTTCTTTAAGATTTTAAAAATGACTTCGAAGCCGTCTCTACTTTTAAAGCTGAGGACACTTTCGACATTTATGAATAAAATGAAAAACGCATATAATGAATACCCAGAAACTCCTTACGGCTTGTCAAGGTGGAAGGAAAACGTTGCAGAAATTCTTAAGAACTTTAAAGCAGAAATAAAAGCTTAATTTTTATTCCATTTTTCACTTAAATACTTATAAGCTGAATATGCTGCAACAGCACCCTGCACTGTCGCCGTAATTATTTGTCTAAATCCCTTCCACATGTTGGTGCAATCTCCAGCAGCGAAAACTCCTTCTACATTTGTTGACATATATTCATTGACCTTTATGAATCCGTTCTCATCGAGCTCGATGCCGATGCTTCTAGGTAATTCTATGTCAGGCTCAAATCCTATTTCAATGAATATTCCGTTAACTTGAAGTTCTCTTTCTTCTCCGCTAACTACATTCTTTATTTTAACTGAGTTTACTTTCTTATCTCCTTTAATTTCTTTTACTATACTGTTGTAAACTATTTCTATATTCTTTCGGGACTTTACTGCATTTACTAATATCGGCTGTCCCCTGAACTGATCTCTTCTATGTATTAAGTAAACCTTTTTAGCATATTCGCTCAAAAGTAGTGCACCTTCCAAAGCAGAGTCTCCTCCGCCAACAATAGCTACTGCAGCTGCATCCTTAAAAAATGCGGCGTCGCATATGCTACAATAGCTGACTCCTTTTCCTGCAAATTCATTTTCTCCCGGCACATTAAGTTTTCTCCTTTTAAGCCCTATAGCTAAAACGATTGACTTAGCTTTTATTTCTTTGCCATTTACAGTTCTAATAATAAAGTAGCTACCCTCTTTTTTTATACTATTAACTCTGTCTAGGTTGAATTCCACATCGTATTCTTCTACATGTTTCTTAAATCTCGAGATTAGATCTGTTGCTGTAATCTTTGGAAAACCGAGATAATTTTCAACTATATTTGTAAGATTTAATTGCCCACCAATCGTATCTCCTATTATTATCGTCTTCATCCTATACCTCGCAGAATATAATCCACACGATAATGAAGCTGGACCTGAACCTATTATTGCTACATCATATTCTGTGGACTGTTCCTTCGGCTTTTTAACTTGTAGCCTCAATGACATTTAAATCACCATTTTATTGATGTTTTTAAAAAAATTATTATCTTTGCGTATGTATGTTTTTCATTTTTTCATAATTAGTTCTAAGTATGTAAGAGGTTCAATTTTTTCTTTGAGATTGAAAGACTCGAGAAAGATTTGTATAGATTTTTCGTTTTTGCCTATTTGCTCGAGCTCAATATATTTTCCTAGATCCTTCACATTATCTATCATGAGGTAAAAACCCTTACACTCATATATCTCCCTATCTTTTTCTATATTACAAAGGACCCTGTACCTATTTCTTAAGAAAAATGATATTACGTCATTTGGGCTCGCTTTAACCTCAAATTCTATTTCTTCCCTTTTTTTGAAATCTGTGTCTTTATTTCTTTTGCCTTTATATGTTATTTTTACTTTTTCAATACCGGCAGTACTTTCAATTCTAATCCTTACTGCCTCATCTGTTTTAGAAAAATCGATGCAAGGATGGATCAGATATATGTCATTTATGGATACTTTTTCTCTAAATATGCAACTACTTTCTGCAAAATCCCTGATCCTCTTTTCATCGTTGTCATCAATTTTTATTTTTACTTCAGTTTCTATCATATTGTTACCTTCAGCAATTCTCTTTATGAAAGATCCATTTTCATTTCTTTTCCTCCCCATACTGCTTTAAGCTTGACATACTTCTTTATACCGCTCGTCGCTATCTTTGGATAAAGAACCTGCTCAACCTGGAACACTCCAGCTCTCTCCTTCATATAAATGGTTATTACAACTGGAGTCTCGTCTTCGGAAGAAATCGTCACTTTGTCTATGCTTAGAGCAGAAATAGCATGAATATCGTTTTTTCCTAACCTATAAGGGATCCTTGCTCTTCCTTCTGACATATCGGTGCCATCTCCAACCTTAACACAGCCAGCCTCAATAGTAAGTGCAGGAACAGTATAGCTTGTAGCATATATAGCATGAAGCACTTCTTCTCTCATTAATATAGCTTTCCTTTTATCGTTTGGAAATATTGAAGAAAGAATTCTATCTAGAATACTTGCGGACATAAGCATTCCTATAAACTCGTGATTTATTCTGTGAATACTATTTCCAATATCATGAAAAAGCGAACCTAAAAGGACCACCAGCTTTGCTTCTTCTGTCTTCTGAAAAATACCGTCTTTTATAGTAGTAGGCTCAATGCCGGCGGAGAATATTCTGTCGAATATTTCTAAGCTAGAGCCTGAAACTATTTTTGCATGTGTAGGACCGTGGTCGTTATATTTCAATCTTTTAACTGCCATTACATTACTATGCTCTAATAAAACCTGAAGCTCCTCGTCGCGCAATGCTATTTCGTACGCCTTTTTTAAAAATGGTTCCTTAGAAAGTTGCTTCTCTAAAAGCTGGGGAGAAACTACAACTTCTTCTCTTTGCAACATATGTACCTCCAATTTGAAACATTTTTTACGGAATGTATTATATTAGGAATGCAAGCTATTTATAAATTACCAATTATGTCTTATTTCTAAAAGCTTAAAGGAAAACTCATGTTTTTAAAGAAAAGAAAATTAAAGGAATTAATTACAAAATTAAAATGCCTGAACGAATTTTTCACTAATAGTAGCTCTAATGGGTGGAGCGCTTGGAAAACAACGGCAGTAGCAATATTATAGAAGAGAAAAGATGGGATATAAAAAAGGAGAACGAGATCATTGAAAGGTGGAAAAAGGAGAACATAGGAAAATTCAGGAAGGAGGATTTAGGAAGGAAGCCAACTCTTGTAATTGATACCCCACCTCCATATCCTAGCGGAAAATGGCACGTCGCTGGGGCAGCGCATTACGTCCATCATGACATGATTGCAAGGTTTTTCAGAATGATTGGTTATAATGTTCTTCTTCCTTTTTATGCTGATAGAAACGGCTTGCCTGTTGAAGTGAGTGTTGAAAAGAAAACAGGAATAAATCCTCATGAAGTTTCCTCCACACCAGAAGGAAGGGAGAAGTTTTTAGCGCTTTGCAAAAAGGAGCTTGATTCTATAGAGGAAGAAATGGTAAAGCTACTAGAAAGGCTTGGATGCAGCTACGATTATTGGAAAAACGGAACTGACAGCGAAGAATATAGAAAGCTCACCCAAGCAACATTCAGGGAGCTTTGGAAGAAGGGATTGATTTATGTAGCAGAAAGGCCTGTAAATTGGTGTCCAAGATGCAAAACCACCTTAAGCGATGCAGAACTTGAATATAAAGAGCTCGAAACATACTTATACTATATTAAATTTAAAATAAGGGAAACTAACGATTACGTGACAGTTGCAACTACAAGGCCAGAGCTACTTTCCTCATGCAAGGCTTTAATTTACCATCCATCTGATCCTCGCTATTCAGGGCTCGAGGGAAAAACAGCCATTTCGCCAATCTATGAAAAAGAATTAAAAATTTACAAGAATGAAAACGCTGACCCGAACTTTGGTACCGGGCTTGTCATGATATGTAGCTACGGAGATGAAGATGATATAAAGATGTTTAGAGAGCTCGGTTTAGAGCCTGAAATTGTGGTCGACAGGGATGGTAGACTAAATGAAAAAGCAGGATTTCTAAAGGGGATGAAAACGCATGAAGCTAGAACTAAAATTGCTGAAGAGCTGGAAAAGAGAGGTCTGATGGTAAAAAAAGAAAAACTTATGCACAAGGTACCAGTCTGCTGGAGATGCGGAACTCCAATAGAATTTATTCACGTTAGAGAATACTTTTTAAAGCAGATAGAATTTAAAGATAAGCTCTTAGAAGCTATTGATAAAATGAAGTTTTACCCTGAAATGCATAAGCAGAAGCTTATTGACTGGATCAACTCAATAAAGACTGATTGGCCCATCTCTAGAGATAGGTATTACGCTACAGAAATTCCTACATGGAGGTGCAAAAAATGCAATTCAATATTAGTACCAGAAGACTTTAAATACTATAGGCCATGGAAAGATGAACCGCCTTTTGAAAAATGCCCTGTCTGTGGCGCTGACAAGAGCTACTTAGAAGGAGAGAAAAAGGTATTTGATACGTGGTTCGATTCAAGCATATCTTCCCTATATATCACCGGGTACATGAGAGACAATGAATTATATGAAAAATTGAAGAACGATATTTTAAGACCTCAAGGATATGAGATCATTAGAACCTGGCTATACTATAGCATACTTAGAGTATATCAGCTGACAGGAAGACCTGCTTTCAAGTACGTTAGGATTACAGGTATGGGTCTAGACGAGAAAGGAGAAGCTATGCACAAGTCCAAGGGAAATGTAATAGACCCGTTTCCGGTAATTGAAAGCTATGGCGCTGATGCATTTAGATTTTGGGCTGCTTCAGCAGCTAAAGTAGGATATGACTACAGGTTTAATCCAAACCTCTTAAAAACAGGTCTTCTATTTACTACAAAACTTTGGAATATCTCAAGGTTCATATCTAGGTTTCCAGATCCTGGAAAGGAAAAAGCTGGAAAGAATACAATTGATAAAGCAATTTTAGAATATACAAAAATGACACTTAGGAAGTATATAAGTAGCTTCAAAGAAATGGATACTTATGAACCTTCTAACTTAGTCTACAGCTTTACTTGGGATATATTTGCAAGCAATTATATAGAACTAGTGAAGCAGAGGGCATATAATTTAAACAATGAATGGAGCAAAGAAGATCAGGAATCTGCTTGGGCCACATTGCATTTAGTATTAAGAACAATCCTGCTAATGACTGCCCCAATAATGCCATTTATTTCTGATGAGATTTGGAGGCTTATGAAAAATTGCGGAAGCATACATCAAGCATCATTAACTCAAGAAATTAATGCGGAGGAAGGCATTAATGATAAATTAACACAAATAATCGATTTGATGGTTAAAGTTAATAGTGATATATGGAAGTATAAAAAACAGAATGGACTGAAGTTCTCAGATGAGATAGCAAAAGTTGTCTACATTCCGCAAGAATTAAAAGAAGCAGAAAAAGACTTGAAGGCTTTGCATAAATTAAAATACATATCATACGAGTACCCTCCTCCGGGGGAAGGTGCTATAAAGCTAGACAACATTGTCTATATAGAAAAGTAATAAATCCTAAAGGAAAATTTTTATATCGTTCAACAATTTTTGTCTAAGAAAATGCTCACTTCTTCTTTTACTTTCATTAAAAGCTGAGGATCGAGGGGAAGACTTCTAGAAAAGTGTACGCTTATCGCCTGAGTAATATCGTGTTCTGAATCAACTAAAACTTCTAGGCTTACGGCCGAATTTATTGCTTCCACTTTTAACTCACAACTAAATAATGAAAGTTTTCCCTCTGTTGAAGATATTTCTTTACATTCTAAATTTTTAAGCACTTTACATTGCTTGAAGATATCAATAAAGTATACATAAGTATTGAGTTCTGGAGAAAAAACTTCTGTAACCCTTTCGTAGTTATTTAGCCATATACTCCTTGTTGGCATAACTTTCAACCGGGTTTCTCTGAGAAGAGAACTAGCTGACCGTGGCAGTATGGGCATCTGTAGTGCAGGACCTTTGCATCTGATTCGCAGAAGTAAGCATCATATTTTTTCTCACAGTTAGGGCACTTATAAACAATGTTCCTCGTTACATCAAGATGTTTGCCACAGATCCTGCACTTTTTCATAACCCATCCTAAATGTCCGTGAGTGTTAATTCCTTTGACCTTTCCTACTGACACACTAACTCACCTTTTATTAAAAGTCAACTCTTTTCTCTTGTTATTTAAGCTTATAAATTTTTCAAAAACATATTTAAAAGGAGTGGTTGATTATGATAAAAATAGTGGGAGGAGGACCCTCTGGCATTTCATTTGCAATAAGCTACCTTATCAACAGTAGAAAAGATGAAAAAATAAAAGTATATGATGGAGAGAGAAATTATGAGAAGCCATGCGGAGAGGCGCTTCTGAACTTAAACATGAATATCTATTATGTTGAACCAGAAATATTGCACGAAATAAAAGACTTCTACATTTACGACGGAGAAAATTTAATAGAAGAAAGACATTACTCCTCAGGAAAATGGTTCATCATAGATAAAAGGAAGTGGATTGAAGAGCACAGAAGGTATGCAGAAAAAAGCGGTATACTGCTTTCTTACGAAAAAGTAAATCCATTTAAAGAAAAAAATGGTAGCGAGGATCTAGTTATAGATGCTACTGGTCCATTTTCATTCAATAAGTTGAGGAAAATACCTATAGCTAGAGCGATTATTTCCTCAGATCTTTCTCTTGAAAGTGAAGTAAAACTGATTTTTGACGCAGAAAATATAGGATTCTACTGGGTTTTTCCCAGTGCTGGAAAATTAATAAACGTTGGATATGGGTCTTTGCTGATAAAGAACCCTACAAGCAAGCTAATGGAGTTTATGAATAAAAAATTTAGAAACTTAAGAATTTTGAACATAAAGACATCGCTAATAACTCTTCAATATCGAGCTAAGCCCATATATACTTTTGGCTATACGATTGGAGAAGCTAACGGAACAGTCTTTTCTCTAACTGGAGAAGGAATAAGACCTTCATATGTTCAGTCCTCACTATTGGGAAAATTTCTGATCGAATTG
The DNA here is from genome assembly GCF_000258425.1 of Fervidicoccus fontis Kam940. Taxonomy (NCBI): domain Archaea; kingdom Thermoproteati; phylum Thermoproteota; class Thermoprotei; order Fervidicoccales; family Fervidicoccaceae; genus Fervidicoccus; species Fervidicoccus fontis. The sequence goes on along the minus strand of NC_017461.1, from coordinate 1,120,275 downwards.
AGGGACTTCAATAAAGCTTACAACACTGTAATAAACCACGCAGACTTCAAAGAGCTTTCCGATCAACTTAAACTACAATATAATCTCTTAACAATATACCAAAAGCTCCCTTTATCAATGAGAAGAAGTCTTCTGAGAAGAATTAAACATGCTATTGACGATTATATTACCAAAAATGTAATTGACCCTAGGAAAGTGCTTTTCAAAATTTAAATACTATAAAATTCGGGAGAATAAATGAGGAGTTTTCGTTATACACTTTAGTGCATGTGTAATTTGCTTTAAAATAAAATCATTATTCCATAAGAGAGTTTAAACTTCCATCGCAATGAGAAATCTACCTAATGATCACAAAATCGTCAAATTCACCTCTATACTCCTCCCAGCTTACATCTACATTTTCTACCACAGCAGCAGGGGGGCCCTTCTTTACCTCATTTATTAGTTTAAACAGAGCGTCTTCTTCCCCTTCTGCGACTATCTCTACGCTGCCATCAATACAGTTCCTTACCCATCCTTTTACGTTCAATTCTTTTGCTACTTTCCTAGTAAAGGAGCGGAAAAAAACCCCTTGAACTATGCCGTAGACTTTTATGTGCACCCTAGCGAGACCAGGCATAAGAAAGAGAGCCCCCGCTCATGTCAATAAGTTTTATATCGTTAAGCACTCCGTAGTAAGAGTATCTCACTTCTAAAATTATCCCCTTATCGAGATCAACTGTTATTATTGAACCTGTTTGTGGGTCAAGAAACCTTTCACCTAAAATTTTAACTCCATTCAGCTCGTAATCTACAGTGCCGATTGGAACTAGAGAATTTAGTTGCAACCCTTCCATTGCATATCCGTTTCCCATCGGAAATGTGACGTTATTGTTATATTCTATCGTTCTAGGTGGAGGAGGGAACTGCGTTGTGTTTGCAACAATTACATTCACTGTATAGTTATAAGGAGGATATCTACTTACAACCGTTTCAATTCTAACATACTGTACTGAAAAATTACCAAAGCTGACGTTCATTAAATAATCAAGCTTAAGTCCAGGCTGCGAATACATAGGCTTTAAAGATGGAGTGTCTATTTCAGCATATACTATTGCGCCTATTAAGAATATTACAGCTAGTAGCCCACTTATTCCCAATATATAGAATATCTTTCTGCTTCTGTCATCTTCACTCAAGCAAGCCACCTTTCAAACTCAATATTTTTTATTTTTTTAATTATAAAGTTTTATAATATACTTATATCAATGAGTTGGAAAAAAATGGATGCAAACTGTATTATAGCAAGATTTGGAGAAATAGGCATAAAGGGAAAAATTACAAGGGGAAGAATGCAATCAATTTTAGCAAAGAATATCGAAAATGCTTTGAAATCTAATGGATTCGAAAGATCGATTGTAAGAGTTATCCCTGGCAGAGTTTTAGTAACAACTCCTGAGGATCCGAGGAAGGAGGCCGAGTTAATTTCTAGGGTTTTTGGGGTTACAAGCTCAAGCCCTGCTCTGATGGGCGAGTATAGAGATCTAGACGACTTGGTAGATAAGGTGAGCGAGGCTTCAATTGAAGATGTTAGGGGAAAAGTATTTATGGTTAGAGGGAGAAGGGCCGACGAAAATAGATTTACAAGCAAAGACATAGAAAGAAGGATAGGCGCGAAGCTTCAGGAAATGGGAGCTGGAAAAGTGAACTTGGAGTCCCCTGAAATATCCATATATGTAGAAGCTAGAAAGGGATTGTTTTTTGTATATAAAGATATCATAAATGGTGTTGGCGGTTTACCTTTAGGTAGCGAGTTGAAGATACTTTCTCTCGTTTCCGGAGGATTTGACTCGCCTGTTGCTGCATGGATGCTCATGAAGAGAGGCTCACCTGTTGATATACTGTTCTTTAACATAGGAGGGAAAGAACATAAAGAGTACTTCCTAGATGTTGCAAAGAAGCTTATATGCGGCTGGTCCTACGGTCCAAACCAGAATGTGTACATCGTAGAACATAGGTGGATATTCCCGTACCTGTTTAATTACTTCCCAGAAGGATATAGAACCGTCGCGCTTAAGGTATCTATGTATGTAGGGGCTGAAGCGCTCGCAAAGTCGCTTGGGATAAAAGCCATTTCAACAGGAGAAAACCTAGCACAAGTTTCAAGCCAAACTGTTCATAACCTTGCAGTTACAGAGAGCTTTATCGATATTCCAGTATTTAGGCCATTGATTGGCTTTGATAAAGAAGAAATAATAGAGCTATCAAAAAAAGTGGGAACTTATGAGGTGAGTAGTAGAGTCCCAGAATTTTGTGCTATTGCTTCTAGTAAAGCAAGTACCGCAGTGGATGGAAAAAAGCTTGAAACCTTTTTTGAAAAGTACTTGCCACTTAATGAAATTAAGCAAAACGTCTTAGATAACGTGAAAAAGATTGAAAAAAAGGATCTCTGTAGTAGCGGGCCCGTAGCCTAGCCAGGATAGGGCGCCGGCCTCCGGAGCCGGTGATCCGGGGTTCAAATCCCCGCGGGCCCGTGTACATTATTTACAAAAGTCTAAGATTTCTAACAAAAAACAATTAATTATTTATTGTTGCTAAATTTATTATTTACATAACAATATATTATTTAATAATGTAGTTACAGGTGTTTCTGATAAAAGATGAATTTGATTATGGCGAATTCATACCTGGGGACCTTCTTGATGAAAAAATATGAAAGTGAAAATAAACCGGGGAAAGGCCTGATTTCCAAGTAACAGAGACATAGTAGAAGCTGTAAAGAAGCCTCATTAATGGCCAAAGGACTTCATCCAGAGTAATTTCCTGAAATAGCTATAAGACTCCTAAAAGAAAATGTATTTGATATGAGTTCTGTCATAGTAAAAAGAATTTGGAGAGTTTATCAGAACCTAGTAGAAAGGGAATAATCCCAGATGTTCTTGAAATTGTATCCAAGAGAGAAAAGAATAAAGATATCTTTTAAATAAAGTAACAAAAGGAGTTATAGTTGATTCTTTGACCTTCTCGTTGCTATAAAAGATTAAAGTTCCCTAAAATCGGATATCAGTTTACACTTGTTTCAAGCTTACATCTTTAATCTGCATATAAGATAGGTAAATAGGGTATTTTCCCTAGCACTTCAATATGTTTTTAATATTTTGCTTTGACCTTTTGCGAACCTCCTGACAAAAGGAAATGCGTAGATTAAATAGAATAAATCTTTAAAGTTGTTTAAATCTTGATCTCATCATCATTCGTAACAGAAAGAAACTCAGGTAAAAAAATTTTAACCTACTAAAATCAAATTTAAGGTTAATCAGTTTATTAGGAGGTATCAAAAATGGCAGACTATTTAGAACAATTAAAAGAACAAATATCAGTAAAGCTAAATGCCGCAGGTATAAAGATATTGCCTAAGGAAAAGATGCTTAGACTAGTGAAGGACATGGAGATCATAATGACGATTACTGATAAGGGAGACTATATAGAACTATCATACAAAGGGCAGACATATAAATATGACAAGTGGTATAGCAAACCTGAACATCTTGCGCCGATAATTTTAAGGACTCTCAATGTACAGTAGATATAATCAGTGAACAGAATGGAAGGCTATACATTTATCTGCCCAAAATGCGGAAAGGAGTTCGAGGATGCGCCTAAAGATTGGAAATGTCCTTATTGTGGTTCTTCGCTAAACTTGGCCAAGAAGCCCAAGATATTTAGATATAGGATCATGGGAGAAGGAAATACGCCGCTTGTAAAGGAAAAGATAGGAGGAAAAGAACTCTTTTTTAAGCTTGAATATTTGAATCCCACAGGAAGCTTTAAAGATAGAGGAACATCAGCTACAGTGCAATACTTTTTGAAGAAAAAATGCTCATCTTTTATTGAAGACTCTTCTGGAAATACAGGAATAAGCACAGCTGTTTACGCAAGAAGGGTCAATAGAGAATCCTATATTTTTTCCCCAAAAACTATAGCTGAATCTAAGAAAAAACTTTTAAACCTTCTCGGTGCAAAGCTCACGATAACTGAGACAAGGGAGGAAGCCTTTAATCTTGCAGTAAAAATGGCAAAAAAATATGAAAATGCGTGCTACATAGGGCACATGGTAAATCCAATATTCAACTATGGAATGTCATTTTTAGTAGAAGAAGTGCTCAAGAAAACAATTGGCATAACTGACGTTATTGTTCCACTTGCTTCAGGAACTCTATTGCTTGGAATATTTGAGGGCTTTAAGAGAAATATCGATAAGAACGGAGGATTGCCTAAGATTTGGGCTGTTCAGCCGACTAGAACCGGCTATTTGAGGGGAAAAGTAAAAATTGTACATGAATCTCAAGGAAGAAGCGATTCTGCAGACGCGCTTGTTGTTAGCAATCCTGCAAGAATCAATGATATAATCAATGCAATAAATGAAACTAAAGGAGGAGGTATAATCGTAGATGATGAAGATATAAAAGAAGGAATGAGGAATCTCTACAGTAGAGGGTTTATTGTCGAGCCTTCGAGTTCGGTAGTGTGGAAGGCTTTTGAGTTACTTAACAGAGAAGAATTGATAGGTAGTAAAATTCTTATTCCATTAACGGGTTCAGGACTAAAGTATCTTCATTCAATTTGATCTTATATATGATAGCCTACAGATGACTCTAGGTTTTTATTGTAATAGCTGTTTAGCATTCTTTTTGCAATATCCTTTAATATGAGCATCAGATCGATTCTCCTTCTTCTCAACATCTTTGACATTTCACTCCAATCTTTTCCTTGCAATACTTTTGCTAAAAGTATTATTTTTTCTTCGTTATTCAACTCAACTAACTTTTCCATATCTCCAAGAAAGTAATATATTGCCAAATCTAAAAAGACATCACTTATAGCTTCATACGTCATTGGACCATAAACATATATCCATAATCTATCAACATCTATAGGATGAAGCTTAGGAATTTCAATTTCCATCTTTTCTATAGAATTCAATATCAATAATGCAAGGTCCTGCTCCATCTCCTTATATACATCCCGCATTCCCTTTACAATTTTCTTTCTCAAGTAAATTTGCCCTTCTCTTGTGATTTTTTCAGCAATATGGTTTATCGGTCTTATAACAATCACTGTATATTCTCCACTGATCGGATTTTTGTCCGGACTAATATGAACAGGTATAAACTTGTTTTTTATCCAAAAGTTCAAGAGACTGTAATTGGCGCCAAATCCGCTCCCAATCCAGTCAAACGATTTCTGTCTTGCTTCTTCATAAAGCCTTTCTAATGCAAAAGACCCTATTCCTAAGTTTTGAACTTCAGGATGTGTTGCGATTCTCACAATTCTATATCCTCTCAGCCATCCCATTTCCCATATTCTTAAATGTTTTATAATTCTATCCGGGATTATGTTTCCCTGTATTTTGTTTCCTCTAAGCAAAGTATCAACTGTTTGCGAATCCAACCCTCCCTCAACTGCAATTTGAAGAGAACATACAATCTTATTTGTCCCCTTTATCATAACAGCCCTTATCATATGATGTGGCGCGTCTGCCATCATTGCTAAGTCGTCTGGCTGATTTCTGTAATGAGCTAAAACGAATATACCAAAGAGTTGCCTCAGTAGTTCTTCATTTTCTTTCTTAAATAACTCAGCAGGATCTAAATATACATATTCAAGCTCTTGGTTCTTTATTTTTGTCAGATCGTCGTCACTAAGGTCCGTAGGTTCCGCATCCAAAAGTAGCGCTCTGTAGAGCCACTTTTCTATAGGATCTCCTTCTCCATATCGTATTGGGGTTTTCATCTCACATGTACTTAATTCTACATTAGGGTCTTTTCTTAAGCTTCCTAAAAATCTGACAGAAAATCCCCTTCCTGCGCCTTCATATCCATGTATGGTCGCTGAAAAGATAAGCCTTTTGTGTGTTTTTAATATTTTCAGTAGAAGCGGCACTGAAATTCCAGAAGCCTCATCTACTACAACCACATCGCCCTTTATCTTTGGAATATTTATTGGCTCCCAATACTCTATACTAAAATTTTGCCCTTGTATTTCTATTATCATTCCGCCCTTCTTCAACAGTTTCACGTTTAAGCCTATTGATTTTGCTGAAAGATATGCCAAGTCAAAAAGAGATTGAACGTTTGTGATTTCTGGTGCCGTCACTAATATTCTGACTTTGTGCTTAAACTGACTCATATGATTAGCAAGAGCTATTACCCCAATTCCTAGTACGGAAGATTTTCCTCTCCCTCTGTTAGATGTAATTACAAGTACCTTTTTCTTTTTCGTCTTCCCTAGAAGTTCTTCCATAACTTCTAAAACCTTTTGTTGATCTTCAGTTAAGGCTAGCGAATATAATCTTTCGTCAAATATGTGTTTTTCTTTGAGCCCCTTTTCTCTCACTACTTCGGACTTCTTTTCTTCTCCTTTTACCCTCTGTACATAGAATTTCTTAACGAGCTGGTCTTTTTCTGCATCATAAACATAAGTGCTGTCTGAGTCTAATATGGTTTCTTTGAACCATCTTATAAATATATGTCTAGGCTCATTAAATCCTGGTACTACAAGCTTTTGCTTGAATGCCGTCATCCATCTGTCCCACTTTTCTAAATCGGGCGTTAGGAAAATAATGAGACCTCCACCGTTTACTATTTCTACAAGCTTTCCAATATCGTTAGGTCTTAAGTCGTTAGTTAGGTCTAAAATAAGGACGTCATAGCTTGTTCCTAAATATCTGTCACTTTTTTCATAGACGTCAATATTTCTTTCAATATTTTGTAGTTTTTTTCTGGCCATTTTCATAAATTGTCTAAAAGTCTCCTTCCTAATTCTGGCTTCTTCATACTCATCATGATACATATAAAGTAACTTTAACTTTTTTCCGCCTCTAAGCCTCGATAGTTCAAGCAGATAATGATAAGTAATATACCCGCTTATGAACCCCTGTTTCTTTTCATCACCGCCAGAAACGACAACCAGTCTTCTATATTTCAGTTTTACGTATTTTTCAGTATTATCTCTCAATCTTCTTGCAAACTTTTTAATCTCGTGCGGAGGTTCTTTTCCTATAGTTTTTATGTAGTCAGAAGCTATAGCTTCTATTTCTTCTCTCTTCATAGTCGTAGATACCACCTTTTTAAGCTAAGATATCTCTCGTAAAGCAATACTTTGAAGTTTTGCTATTAGTGACTCAAACATTATATGAACATTCATCATTTATGCAATATAGAGGTAGAGCTGAGCTTAAAGCGTCAATACCAAATTCTTGAACATAAATGAAGAGGAGGGGAAATTCGTGGATCGGGAATAACACACTTGCCACTCATGATAATCCTAAATTAAAAAATTCCATTGAAAGCTCAGATCGTCATTTTTTTAAGCTGCTTTGCCAGCCTCTCATACTTTTCTACTTCTTCTCTAGTCAGCGATGGTCCTACAGTCTCCATGGCCTTAAGGAAGTATTTGAACTCAACAGGTCTAGCTTCAAGTTTTTCCCTAAGAGCGAGCATCACTGCTTCTCTAACTAAAGCTTCCAGATCTGCGCCAGTGTAGCCTTCAGTCATGTCTGCCAGCTTTTCTAAATCTACATCACTTGCAAGAGGAACTTTTCTCGTATGTATTTTTAATATGTCTAACCTCGACTTTTTGTCTGGCGGAGGAATATACACCAATCTATCAAACCTTCCCGGTCTTAATAGAGCAGGATCTAGTATGTCTGGTCTGTTTGTAGCTCCAATAACAACAACGTTTGAAAGAGGTTGTATTCCGTCAATTTCCGTAAGTAATTGATTGACAATCCTATCTGTCACTCCAGAAGAATCATACCTTAATCCTCTTGCAGGAGTAATTGAATCAATTTCATCAAAGAAGATGACAGTCGGAGCGACCTGTCTTGCTCTCCTGAATATTTCCCTTATAGCTTTCTCACTCTCTCCAACCCACTTGCTCAACACCTCTGGACCTCTGACTGCTATAAAGTTCGCCTCGCTCTCAGTTGCAACAGCCTTAGCGAGCATCGTTTTCCCAGTACCAGGAGGTCCAAAGAGTAATACGCCTCTTGGAGGTCTTACTCCCATTTTTTCATATATCTCAGGGTACTTGAGAGGCCACTCAACTGCCTCTCTCAGCTGCTGTTTTGCCTCTTCAAGCCCACCTATATCGCTCCACTTAACATTTGGAACCTCTACATATATTTCTCTAATAAGCGACGGATTCACATCTTTAAGCGCATTCATAAAATCGCTCCATGTGACCTTTACATCTTTCAAAAGCTCAGGCTTAATCGGCTTGTCCAAATCTACTTTTTTCTCTTCGATAAACCTCCTAATAGTATTCATTGCTGCCTCTTTTACTAAAGCAGCAAGATCTGCTCCGGTAAATCCATGAGTTATAGCAGCGAGCTTATCAAGATCGACATCTTCAGCCAATGGAACGTTTCTTGTATGAACCATTAATATTTCTTTTCTGGCTTTAACATCTGGAGGGGCGATTTCTATTTCTCTATCAAACCTTCCCGGTCTTCTTAAAGCTGGATCGAGCGCATCTGGTCTGTTTGTAGCTCCAATAACAACAACTCTTCCTCTTTCCTTCAGACCATCCATAAGCGTTAACAATTGAGCGACGACCCTTCTTTCCACTTCACCGGTGACTTCCTCTCTTTTTGGTGCAATACTGTCAATTTCATCAATAAATATTATGGCAGGTGCATTTTCCTGTGCTTGCTGGAATATTTCCCTCAGCCTCTGTTCACTCTCTCCGTAGAACTTGCTCATAATCTCAGGACCATTTATTGCTACAAAGTAGGCTCCAATTTCATTTGCCAATGCTTTTGCGAGTAAGGTTTTTCCGGTTCCTGGAGGTCCATAGAGTAGAACTCCTTTGGGAGGCTCTATACCTAAATGCCTAAATAGTTGTGGTTGCCTCATGGGAAGTTCTACAATTTCCCTTAGCCTCCTTTTGGCTTCTTCTAAATCTCCGATGTCCTCCCAAGTAACTTTAGGAATTTCTCCTACTATTTCTCCCTCCTTCACCGGCTCTTCTCTTACTTGAATTTCTGTAGAACTTGTAACAAAGACATTTGTTGTGGGTTGTGTATTAGTAACAACAAATGTAAGCTCAGAGCCAAAGAATGAAAGCGGAACGATGATCGTTTCGCCTCTCTTCAGAGGTTTCCCGCTAAGCTCCTCTTTAAGTAAGTTTTCAAAGTATTCTACATAATCCTTACTAAGCTTGCCTTCTATACCAGTAGGTGCCAACACTATCTTTGTTGCCGGAGATGCTTCTGCCTTTCTAATTGTTACAGTCTCACCAACGCTAACACCTATCGCATTCCTTATTACACCATCAATTCTGATATAATCCTTATCTTCATCTTCTGGGTAAGCAGGCCAAACTTGAACTAATGTAGTTCCTTTTCTACCTTCTATTTCAATAAAGTCTCCAGAAGTAACTCCTAGTTTGCTCATTAACCTAAATGAAACCCTAGCCCTTTTCTTACCGACATCTCTTGATTTTGCTTCTGCTACAATAGCTCTAACTTCTTCGCTCATAATAACAACACCTTAAATTTAGAAGATTTGTCAAAAATATTAACTATATGCAAAAATATATAATTTACGCATATGTATTATTTTTCTATCCTTTTCCTAACAATAAGAATTGGTCCTTCTTTTTTCACTACAATAACCTCATCGCCAGGAGAAATACTTTCGCTTTCGCTTTTAGCTTTCCAGTATTCTCCATCAATTACTACAAAGCCTTCATTGTCAGGTGAAATAGGGTCAACTGCTTTCCCTAAAGCGCCCTCTAATTTCCATGAAAAAGGCTTCCTCCTTCTGACCGCTATTATTTTGTAAATGATGAAAGCGGTAATTGCCCCTAAAACTACTCCAACGGCATATGCGGAGTATAAAACACTCTGTGCATACTGCTCACTAAAAGAAAAACCTATTGATGTTGGTGCTAAAGCTATGCCAAGGACGATCATAACTATCCCAATCCCTCCTGCAACTCCAAAACTAGAAATGAAATGCTCTACAACCAATAAAATGCTCCCAAAGAGAATTAGTAATATGCTTGTTGCACTTATACTATAACCATTTCCTACAAATCCAAGAAGAAGTAGAAGAATGCCTGCAGGAACTACTCCTAGATGCCCTGAAAGTATGCCGAATAATATGATCATCATGCCTAAGGATAACATAAGTGTGGAAAGAGTAGGATCTGATATCGCATGCACAATATATTCTCTTATATTCATATCAAAATATTCTAATGTATAAGACGAAGTATTTATTATATATGTGATGTTTGTACCTGGGAGGTAAACCTGCGTTCCATTAATTTGCCTAAGAAGGTCGTCGATGTTATAAGCTATATAGTTAATAACATGATACTCCAGAGCCTCTTGAGGCCCCAAATTTAAATTTTCCAACACGAAATCATGTATTGACGTTAAATTTCTATCTTTATTTCCAGCATGCTCATCTAGAAACTTTAGTATCGGGTTGATTATTTTAGTATCATTCACTAATGTATATGTTCCAGTAGTAGGATCATATTCAATAGGTTGCATGGAACCTATTATTGTTCCCGGTTGCATTGCAGCTATATGTGTGCAGACAAAAATCAGTGTTCCAGCACTCTCCGCCCATTTATCTACTACGAATCCAATCACAGGAATGGTAGATTTATCGATATCTATAGCGATGTTCATCGCAGAATCGAGAAGACCTCCTGGAGTATTTAGATATATAACTAAAATCGCATGCTCTTTCTCTGCTACTGCAATTGCATTGCTTACATATTCTTCTACCGCCGAATCAATTACACCGCTAACAGTTATGACTATCACTCTGTTTCCTATAACATTATTGCTTTGAGCATATGAAATCTTACTCTCAGAAAAAAGCAAAAATAATAATAAAAAAACCACTATGAAAAACAATGCTTTAGCTTTCAGACTCATTTTATGTTTCACTTTCTGACTCACTTGAAGCTTTCATGGGAGAAGAGGTTGAAGTTTCTTTTCCACCTACCTGGATACCTTTTGTAAGACCTACTACGGTCCCAAGAATTTCACCCCTACTCTCTGGAGTCACAATTATCAGATTCTTCTCTCTAGCGATTTCAATAAGGGTTTGAAGCTCTCTAAGTCTCATAGCCATTGGATGAGATTCATAAAATGTTGCAGCTTCAGACATTATACTAGCAGACTGCCTCTCACCCTCTGCCTCAATTATTCTCGCCCTCCTAAACCGTTCGGCTTCAGCTTGCTTAGCTAATGCCCTTAACATTGTGTCCGGTAATTTTACCTCTTTTAAAGTAACTGCAGTCACTTTTATGCCCCAGGGATCGGTCAGCACGTCCAATATCCCCTGAATTCTCTTATTTAGCTCTTCTCTTTTTGAAAGAAGATCATCCAGCTCTACCTGCCCGATTACATCCCTCAAAGTTGTTTGCGCAAGCATGAGAACAGCATATGAGTAGTTTTCCACAGCCATAATAGCCTTTACTGGGTCTAGAACTTTATAATAGATTACTGCATCAACTCCTACTGAAACATTATCCCTCGTAACGCTCCTTTGCTCAGGAACATCAACCGCAACAATTCTCAAATCCACTTTTAAAAGCCTATCTACAAAAGGAATTATGAAGAAAAGTCCCGGACCTTTTGCTCCAAGTAGCCTTCCAAGCCTAAAGACAACAGCCCTCTCATATTCTCTGACTACTTTTATAGCCATTGAAAGGAAAATTATCAATATTATGATGATGAATATTATAGTTGTTAGGTTTGAAACTAAAGTATATGCATCCATAACTTTTCCCTTAATTAATTTAATTAAGAAAAATGGTTATATTTACTTTTTTATTTAAATAAAAGATGACAAAAGGTGATGGAAATGGAAAAGAAGTATAACCAAAATGAAAGAATGAAACTGGAAATCATATCTATGATAGACGAAAATCCCAGCAACTGGATAAAGGCAGCATATTTCTCCGATTCAGAAGTATCAAAAATTATGGAAATTTTATACAAGTTGTGGGAAGAGAATAACGAGAAAGGATTTCCAATTGATTACGCTTCAAATGAACAACTAAAAGCCCTATATTCAAAGGCAAAAAGGTACTCATCGATGAAAGAGGAGGAAGCAATGAAGACAGTATTAGAAAGAGTTGAAAAATAAGGGACTTTAGATTTTTATCGAATTCCTGATCCTTTCAATCAAGTTCTCTTTTGGTTCTAATGGAATTATTTTGATATCATTTTCCAATTTTTCCGGTATTATTTTTGAAATGCTTTCATCTGAAACTATTAATATAATTTTTGAATTTGTATCTAGCATCATAATTATATACTGCATAAGATCTACTACCATATCAAGCTTGTTTTTACTTAGCACATGTCCAACTACGTACCTATCTTTCTCTTTTGTAATTACAACTAAAGCCGCATATTCTATTCCGCTTTTTCCTAAGAGCATACTGTTGTAACTTATGTTAACATTTTCTCCCTTTAATCCTCTTAATCTTTCATATATTTCAACAATTTCCTGCGGAGTCTGTACTATGTTGAGATAGGAAGAAAACATCTTTAATGAAAAGTATGCGCTTTTTCCTTTTGGCGTCATTTTTATTATTTTCTGCTTTCCCTTACTTTCTTCTATTATCAGTCCATTTCTCTGAAGTATGTCGAGATATTTTTGAAGCATTTTGGAATTTAAGTTGGTCTTATACATCAAATGAGTCTTCTTTATCCCAAAATCTCCTCCACTGGAAATAACATTCATTATTTCATATAAGATTTCAGTGTCTGACCTATATTTTCTCTCTTCTTCTGTTTCGTTGGAAATAACGCATCATCCCCATTCGTTTTTTAATATTTTATTCATATGTAATTTTTGAAGATAATAAAATATTCGTTAAATTTATATTAATTATTAAGTTATAACTCTTTTATACCGACTTTAGCTGACCTCCTTACGCTCTGAAGAGCGAAACCTTTCAGTTGCAAAAAATCTTAAAAAGTGATATTTGCAAGCTCATTGAGTTGAGATAGAACTAATTTTCGAATTTCTTTTAAGTCCGGAAGAGGTTCGATCAATTTCCCATTTTCAATATATTTCTTTAATAAAAGCTTCGGCTCACTGCCATCTTCACATTTCTCAGGAGATTTGTTCCAAGGCAATATCTGGTCTTTAAATCCTGGGCATCTATAAATTTTCTTTGCACCTGGCAACTTACCTCTTTTTGTTCTAGGTATCCACTCTCCATTTTCATATACTTCAACGATGTCCATACTAATATCTACGCTTGGAGGAAATGCTATAGACGTCCCAACACCAAAAGCATCAACGATATCCTTAAGCTCATTAATATCTTCTTCATTTAACCCTCCACTTGCTATAATTTTTACATTTTTGAATCCATTAAGGTCTAGAGCCCATCTAACCTCTTCAATAATTTTTCTGAAATTCCCTCTTCGTGAGCTTGGAGTGTCTAGCCTAACACCATAAAGCTTTTTCCCTAAAGTTTTCATTGCAAGCTCAGTTTCTATTCTTTCATCCCAAAAAGTATCAACAAGTATTATTCTTGGAACGCTTTCATCTATATTTTCATCAAACAGCTTCCAAGCCTTAGCTTGATCGCCCACTATTATCATCAGGCTGTGGGGCATAGTTCCAGAAGGTTCTACTCCAAGATATTTTTTTGATAGAACCCCGCTGACAGAATCCGCGCCTCCTATCAAAGCTGCTCTATCTGCAAGTGGAGCAAGCGCTGGATGTAGAGATCTTAAACCGAAAAATAGAACCTGTTTATTTCCTGCTGCGTATTTTATTCTAGCGGTTTTCGTTGCGATGCTTGTGTAATGTCTTAAAATTCCCAATATTATAGACTCATAAAGTGCAAAATCATAGTATTCTCCTTCAATTAGCATTACAGGTTCTCTTTCCCTGAAAAGTATGCCTTCTGGCAACGCATAAACATCTACCTTGTGGTTTTCAAGAACATTAAGTGCCTCCTCTAATCCAGCAAATATAGCCCAGCTGTAATCTTTAGGTAGCCCATAAGTATGAAATTCTGCTCTGACTTTTTTGTCCTTTAATCCTGCACTTTCTAAAATTTTTTCAACTCTTGTAAAGTAGACATCTGTTGCCTCTCCATTTAAAATTTCCTCATCAGTGGCAATGTAGAATTTTCTTCTCAAAAATTTCACCTTTTCAAAAACTTGTTATATTAAAATAATTAAAATAAATTAATGAAGTTTTTATAACTTATATTAGTATTCTAAAGCTTTTCGAGGTCAATTATTTTGAGCGGGGAAGAAAATTTTCTTACTACCAGAGAAAAAATATATTTAATCCTCAAAAATTCTCCTATCCCTTTGACTGTTGAAGATATAATTAATATGCTTGGTTATTCAGTTAGAGAGAAAAGAAAAGTAGAAGAAGATATTGAGCATTTAGCCTTAAGCTTAAAAAGCAGAAGCAATGGTAAAGAAAGAATAGCAATTTTGCCTGCAAGATGTTTAAATTGCGGATACACTTTCAAAGACAACAGAAAGGCAAAAAGGCCATCGAAGTGTCCCAAGTGCAAGTCGTTCAGAATAGAAGGACCATGGTTTTATATAACTGAAAGCTCATCATCAATGAAAGGAAGTATATTATTGTAAGGATCTTTATAAAAAAGCTTAAACTTACAAAAATCTAAAAGGTCCCCCGGTCCGTGAAAAAATCATTTCCTGTGAAGGATCATTCCGCTAAAATCCGGTCATCCCTTTAATAAGTTCATATAGGCTCCCCCGTTTTTACATTATATCTTTTTACGGGAACTTTTAGCTTTTCTAAAAGCTTTTTTACTGCCCAAATGAGATGAGAACTCCCCCTTACTCTTCTAACCTTCATCTTTCTATATACGCATTCTAAAACAACGTCTCCATTATTGTTTATAACTTTGATTCTTCCGCTTATATGCCCCTTCAGGTTTTTTAAAAGATATACGTCTAGTATGTATGTTTTTTCATCTTGAGGAGGTTCTACGATGATCTTAAAAGCTTCACCCTTTCTGTATTTCGTCGTTATCTTTTCTTTTTTCAATTCCTGCACTTCTTTCACGTCATTTTCACTAACTAGAAATGACCAGTGATAAACTGCATGTTTTCCTGTGAGACTTTTAGATCTTTCTTTTATAAGCTCGATGTTCAGTACAAATCACCAAATCTTAATTAATTATAAGAATATCGTTATTTAACCTAATATCTGTAACATCCTTGACAATTAAAGTAATAGTGAAGCCGAAAATTCCGCTTGTAATTAGAACGCTATTTTTTATGCTGATTTGCCTGATATTCTTTTCTTTTCCAAGTTCTTCTCTTCTAACCATCTTACCGGTAGATTCGTCATATAAACTAATCTCTGCAGATATTCCTTCTTCAGAATTTGCTATTTTCAACATGCATAGCTCTCCCATTTTTCTCACCAGAGTATTACAATTAGAGCGCTATTCCTCTTAAGTCATATGGTGTATAATCAGTTATTTCAATGTTTACTTTCATCCCTAAAGAAACTTTTTTTCCTCCTTTCAGCACAATGCTTATGTAATTCTTTGTCCTAGCAATATAACTCTCTCTTTTTTCATCTTTTTCTACTACAACTCCCTCTATGATCTTACCAACATATTTTTCCATTTTTTTATTCAATACTTTCTCCAGCTCCTCCTTAAGTAAACTGCTTCTCTTCTTTTTAACAGAATCAGAAATCTGAGGCATTCGCGCTGATAGGGTGAAAGGTCTTGGTGTGTATTGTGCGATATGTACCCTATCGAACAAGCCGCTTACAACTACTTTCAATGTATTTTCAAAGGCCTCCTCACTCTCCCCTGGATGACCGACTATAATGTCTGTTGCTATTCTCAGGTCTTTAATTCTACTTCTGAATTCATTTACTACATATAGAGCATCTTCTATGCTATAGTCCCTTCCCATGATCTTCAGAACTTCATCGTCTCCGCTTTGTATTGGTAAATGCAAGAACTTAAATACATGCTCATATTCAAAAATTTTTACGAAATTTTCTAGATCTTTTTTTACTCCATCCGGATTCATCATCGCGATCCTTAGCATGTATTCCCCTTTAATCTCTTGGTTGATCGTTTCAACTAAATCTGGTAACAATGGTCTCCCTTTAAAATCAATCCCATAAACTGAAGCATCCTGACTAGAAAGCTGGATTTCGTAAACACCGTTTTCAACAAGATCCTTTATCGCTTTAAGGATTACTTTAGGCATTCTGCTTAAAAGTCTTCTCCTTGCTACCTTCGTAATACAAAAGTTACAGTTAGAAAGGCAGCCATCATTGAGGGGTACAATAGCAATATTGCCCGTCTTTACTATTGGAACGTTATAACGCTTGAATTCTTCATAGCCTAGGAAGTCCGTTTCGTAAAAAATAGCATCGACGATCCTGTTAGTTTCATACGGTGAAATTAAAACCGCATCAGGAAATCTTGATTTGATTAGATACGGTTGACTTCCTGGTATACAACCAGCTACTACTATTTTTGAATTCTTGTTAAGCTGTTTCACTTTTTCTATATATTCAATCGCCTTTTGGTCACTATCTTTTCTAACTGTACACGTATTGACTATAATAACATCAGCATTTTCTAAGTTGTCTATTTCTTCAAACCCTCTGCTTATAAGGATCTCTCTCATTAATTCGCTGTCACTCCTATTTAGCGCACAGCCAAAAGTCTTTATAAAAAACTTCATTGCAATTCACTATAATATCTATGCATTATTGACACTCTAACAAATAAAATTAATAAATGTATATCTAATTTTTCTAGCTGGATGTTTCGATTTTATTTGAGCAATTTTAACGAATTTTTAGTGAAAAGTGTTAAGACGGTTTTGACCCGTTCTTTCTTAAAGATAGGTAGAGTTCTATTAAAGCTTCGGCAAGAATCCTTCTAATAGAGCTTTCTTCTGACTTGCCGATTTTTTCTTTTGAATATAAAAATATCATTGGATGCTGACCGGCTCTATTAATCTGGCTTATAATAGATGATACATGCTCGATAGGTAATGCCTTACCATCAGACATCAGTGATAGACCTCCTAAGCTTTTAGGAGATATCCTCTGCGAGAAATATAGAGTTAACTCTATATCTTTTTTGAGTTTTTTGTTAATTTTTTCACCTAAGATTTTTTCAAGACAGCACTTTAAAGTATCGTAAGAGCTATTTTTAACTTTGCCGCATTCTTCGTTCAATTTTTCAAAACCCTCTGGCCATGTTTTTTTAACAACATCTAAGATTTCCACTGAAGAGCTCTGAAGTAGCTCTCCAGTCTTTTCCAAAACATCTATAGGTTTGATACGCTTCTCATTTTCAGACGACAATACTTCAAAGAGCTCGACTAGTAGATCTTCTTCTCTTTTGATAATCGAGTTGAACTTTGCTTTTCTATTTAATAGTGCATTAACATCCTCAGCAATTGAATTTGCATTAGCAGAAAGAGAATATCTTAGAATTATATCAATAAAGCTATCATCTATTCTAAGGCAAAACTTAGTAGTTGACTTGTATATATATTCAGGATGAAATAGTTCCCAGAAATTGTTTGGCAGATGTCCAAAAACTTTAAGAATTTTTTTCTTATTTTTGCTCCAATTTCTGCCTATTGTCTGCAAGGCATTTATGTACGAGAGTTCTAATGATATGACCTTATGGTGAAGATATACCCATTTATACATCATATATCTAGCATAAAATAGGTCTTCCAAATTGCTTATTATTTTCGTCGGAATGGAAATCTTTACTTTTCCTCCTTCATCATAAAGCATTAGACCGCTTATAAGCCTCTCAATATCAATAGCTCCAAAGGTAGCACCTGTGTTATATGCGTCCCTGACCAAATAATCGATCTTGTCAGCATCTATAATTTCGCCGGAAATTATTTGTTTCATGATGTTGTGAGCTTCCTTTTTAAAAAGCCTCCCCTCAATAGTATCATCATCTCTACAAAGAACAGCTTTCACCGATTTAAAAGCCTCAGAGAGCATTTTTATTGTCTGTTTAGGAAACTCTTCTTTTTTGAAACCTGTTAGTATGTCTTTTAGCAGTTTTTCTGAAAATATGCATCCATAATATTCATGCAATTTTAATTTTCTTTTTTCGGCTTTTTCAAAAATTTCGTTCATTTCTTCAGGCAATTCCCCGTTTTCATATGCAGTTTCAAGGGCGCTCTCTGTGACGTGGCTGTAAGGCAAGTGACCAACGTCATGAAGTAGCGCAGAAATTCTTGTTGCTAAGTAGAAAGCAGACTGATCTTTTCTGGAGCTGGAAGTTGGGAAAAGTTCAGAAATTATCCCAGGGCTGTTATTCATGAAAGAAGTCCAAATCATGCCCGCAACATGCATAGCACCTAAAGAGTGCTCGAACCTAGAGTGTTTCGCTTGTGGATAGACTAAATACGTAAAGCCCAATTGCTTAATGCCATGAAGTCTAAGCATTAAAGGGTGTTGAAGAATTTTATATTCTACGAAGTTAATTGGAATAAGCTTATGTACCGGATCTTTTATATAAGTCCTAGTTTTTAGCAAATTTTCAAAAGAAGTTTCTTCTTTTCGCATGTCTTCGCACTCCTTATTTAACAATTTAACAAACTAAAAAATCTCAACTTATGTATAAAAGTTTACCTAGAGTAAACTACCTTCATTTCTGCAGGGCTTTTGGGTTTCCAGCGACCTTCATGATTCACCTTTATATCTCCTTTGGGTGTTTACATAACCCTCGACCCTTACCTCTCGTTAAGGCAAGGGCTATGTTAATTGATGCATTCAGGCGATTTTGACTTCTGTTTTTTAGGGAATATCCCTAAAGCTTTCTATCTTTGTTATTTATACTTAACTTTTCGCCCTAAAGGATGTATCTCTCGTGAGCAAAAATGAATATTGTAATAAAAAAGTAATTAAGCTTATTTGCTCATGATTCAGTCAAATATCTTAAGATGGAATCTACTATTACAGTTACAATCGTAGAATTGCTTTCAATATTCTCTGCTAATTTTTGTGAAGCATACACATTAGCACCAGAGGAATAACCGGCAAGAATCCCTTTTCTTCTTTTGCTAATTTTTCCGTCATTTCTTTTGCATCTGAAAATTTTACTTCAATTAAGCCATCCAAGATTTTTTTATCAAGAAGGCCCGGAATATCTTTATGCATTAAACCTTCTATTCTTTCATAACCTTTTCCCCTGCAAGTCTAGAACCTTCCGGTATTATGCCAATAATTTTTTTGTCCTTTTCTTTCAAGTATCTTCCAACTTCCATTACATTCCCCTTGTTCCAATTCCCATCACAAAAGCGTCAATTTTTCCATTCATTTGACTCCATATTTCTGGACCTGTTGTTTCATAATGTGCCCTGAAGTTATTTTTATCTTCGTATTGGTTCAAAAAAACTCCTCCTTTCTCTTCGGCGATCTTTTTTTGCTTATTTGATATAATAATCATCAGCATCCTTATCATCTGAACCGTAAAATATTTCAGCTCCTAAAATCTTTATTAATTTAACTTTTGCTACACTAGTTTGCCGGGAAACTACAATTATTGGATTAAGACCTAATTTTCTCGCTACAAATGCAACATATATAGCAGTATTTCCACTCGAAGCTTCAACTATATATTCTCCTAGTTTGAGATTATGCTCTTTGATTGCAGAACTTACCATGTATAGAGCTATTCTATCTTTGTGACTGCCAGTAGGATTGAGTTATTCGAGCTTCACAAATAATCTGTAATTTTTTTAGTTTGATTTTATTTAGTTCTAAAACAGGTATTTTGACTATAAGTTTAAGGATATCAAGAGTTTCTGCAGTCAAAAAAAAGAATAACATATTTTTTATCCTCCTGGGGCTCCGTGATATGGGCTATCTCTCCAAACCATATTCCAGAAATCTGTTTCAGAAAATGTCTCTTTTTTTGCAATGTCTTCCTTGACAGTAAGTAGAAGCTTATGGTGCTTTTCTTCATCTTCGTATATGATAGCGGCTAATAACCTAACCCTAGGATCTTTTATGTTATTTAGAATTTTTCTAGATTCTTCTATCATTTTTGCTTCTGTTGTTATATGTTCATTTATGGTACGTTCAATCAGCCGAAAGTCCTCTTCCGAAATAAAAGGCTGTTCGTTGCTTAATAGCTCTGATATCGTTTCATACAATGTGGCATGCTTCTCAGAATCTTTTGAGAGTGATTCAAAAATAGAACTCAAAGCCTTATGCTTTATCTTCTTTGAGAGCTCCAAAAGGATTTTAGCATATTCTTTTTCTAAAATTGCGAATTCCTTCACTTCTTTCTTAATTTCTTCTTCAACCAACTTTATTTCCCCTCCAATATAGCTATTCCTCTCGCATCCTTTACTTTTAAAGCGAGCTTTTCCCTTGCTCTAAAGTTGTGGTAACCCTTTTCTGGACCGAGATATCTTATTTCACTGTCAATGCCAATTACTAATTCCAGAATTCTGGGCTGCAATGAAACTATTATGGTCACATTATCAGGTAAAATCGGAAGAATAACTATATTATCAATAAAAGCTTTGATCCTCTCAAGATCTGTAGTTCCAGTTTTATCGCTTATTGCCAAAAGCTTCACATATTTTTTCGGGCTTATAAACAATGCAAATGGCTTAGTTGCTCCTGATCTTAAAATCTCCGTAAAAGCATTAGCTATATCATTTACAGACTGAGACGGTTCATTCCACTCGTCAACTGGTAACTTTATCGTACCTTCGCGATTCAATATAGTCTCAAGTATCAAGCGATCTTCATTATTAGATAGTTCCAACGCAGATCTGTATAAGTCGGGAGCCTCCAATTCCCCGTTTTTATCTATAGAATCTATTGACATTTGCGAGACTATAAAATAAGACTCTATCTCATTTAGAGGAATTATTTCTCTTTCTCCTTTTTCATCACTTTTCTCAACAAATATAGCCTGAGTGCCTTTTTCGATTCTTTTTATAGGTAAATATTTTCTGAAAATCCTCATTTCTTCAAGAGCTTTTTGATATTCATTTACAACAATAGAAAGAAAATCTCCATTACTGTTCTTAACCTTATTTTCTTCTTTCTTTTCCTCATTGGATACTAAGTTGCTTGGGTCATCTTTTATGTTCATAGAAGTTAGCTCCTTTACTTCTTTGAGTCCAGCCTCAAGCTCACTCTTTTGTTCCGCATCTAAAGAATTAAGAAGTGCAAGGAATTCTCCGACATGAGTTTTCTCTTCCTTAGCTACGTCTTCAAAAACTTTCTTAACGTTCTCATCTTCAACAGACTTTGAAAGTTGCAAATATAGATTTATTGCGTCCAATTCAGCAATTATCGAAAGCCTCAACGCATCGGCAATTTCATTAGCTTTTAATTTCCTATCCATAGGAATTTCCAATGGATTTTTAGATAACATTTTTTACACCTTGTATTTTATTAATTTCTTAATAATTATAAAAATTCAAAATATATATTTTTAGGAAAAATTAATTTTAGGAAATGATTATAGTGGGATTATCCTTTAAAAAACCTTTAAACGCTCTTTCACCTACTGGATTATCAGGTATCTTAATCGCCTCGATTCTGACCTCCTTCCCGCCTTAAAAGGCGAGGCTTTCAGTTGTAAAAAGAAAAACAGAATTATCTTTTATTTTTTGGAGGAGTTTTTGGTCTTTGTTCGTAAGGTTCTATATCTTCATATTCATCAGTTTTTTCTAGTACTTGAGATGGGTCGCTTTCAAATAGCAGCCCTTTTTCTTTTGCATATTTTAACAAAACCTCTTCGTCTATATCGGTAATTTTCTTTATCCCATCTATATCGATTCCATTTTTGCTCAAGTATGAAATTAAATCTTCAAGAAGACCCGCAGAAATTATAGATTCTATTATTTCGTCTTTAATTGAATTCTGTCCCAAAGTTAATTTCACCCTTTTAGATTTAAGAATCAAAAATTTATTTAGTCGCAATTATAGTCAAAAGATATTTGTTAATATTAGTTTTATTCATACTAATATAAATTTCTGATGTTCATACTATTATGCTTAAAATTTCATTTATAAAATATTGCAGATTATGAATTTAACATAGTGGTGAAGCATAAGTGAAAGAATGTACAAAAGCTAAATACTTAAGGGAAAAAAGAGAGCTCGTATGTTACACTGGAGAAAAGCTGGATTTTTATGAAACTGTATACATGTGCAAAAAAGGAAAGATTATTATAACTGACGAAGACCAAAAAACTTTAGAATGGTACGACATCGTTTTAGATAGATCTCAATTAGAGAATAATGCCTGGATTCTATTTTCTGTATACTATGATCTGCGAGAAAGAGGCAGAATATTGAAGTATGGACCTTTTCAAAACAGCTTTACTCTTTATCAGAATAATAAGCCAATTAGCTTAGTATTTGTATATGAAGAAACTTTTGAATTTAAGGTTTCTACTCTTCTAGATTTATTAGATGCGGCTAAGAGACTAAATAGAGAAGCGATTTTAGCTGTAGTAGATAAACACGGAGACGTATCTTACTATACATTTGAAAAGTTTTCATGAGCTTCTTTTGTATTGATAAAAATATTATTTAATACTATGTTGTATTGATAATAATAAAATGGGGAAGTATTTTGGTTCGGACATTTGTGGCAATAGAGGTTAATGATCCAAATGTTGTCTCGAAAATTATTAACATTGAAGAGCAGATGCTATCATTAAAAGTTCCTATGAAAGTTGTAGAAAAGGAGAATCTTCATATAACTCTTGCATTCATCGGAGAAATTAGTGAAGACACTCTTCAAGATGCAATAGAAGCAATTAAAGAAATAGAGCATACGAAAATTAAAGCAAAACTCAAGGGAATTGGAGCTTTTCCAAATTCAAACTCGCCGAGAGTTGTTTGGATAGGAGTTGACGATAAAGCGAGCATCTCTATTATGGAGTTGTACAAAAAGGTATCAAGTAGCTTAGTAGCTCATAAAGTTCCTTTTGAAAGGGAAAAGGACTTTACCCCCCATCTTACTATTGCGAGAATAAAGGGGAGAGAAAATATCAAAAGGCTCGCGAGCTTTATAAATGAGTTTTCAAGTATTGAAATTGGCGAAGTAGTTTTCGACAAATTAAAACTTAAAAAAAGCACACTTACGCCAAAAGGTCCAATATATGATGATATACTATCAAAAGACCTTAGGGAAGGATAGATAATGACCCTTTCTTCTATTGAAGTTGAAATTTTAAAAAAAATAAAGCCGACTGATGAAGATAGGGCTAAGGCAAATGCTATTTTTAATATAGTAAAAAACAAGATAATTGAAGGATTGAAAGCGAGTAACGAAAAATTTGAGGTATTGCTTGAAGGAAGCATAGCTAAGGATACATGGCTCAGAACAAGCCCTGAAATGGACGTTTTTATCGTTTTTGAAAATGAGCTTGATAAAAAAGACTTTGAATCCATTGTTAATAAATTGGCGAGTATTTTAAATGAATATGAACCTGCAAAGCAATATGCCGAGCATCCTTACCTAACAATAAAAGTGGATGAGTACAACGTCGACATTGTTCCAGCTATTAAATACGAAAAAGGAAAGAGAACTAAAACAGCTGTGGATAGAACCCCTCTTCATACGCTTTTTATACTTGAAAATACCACTCCGGAGCTTAGGGATGAAATTAGAGTTGCAAAAAAGTTTGCAAGAAGTATTGGTGTTTATGGAGCAGAGACAAAAATCGAGGGATTTTCTGGATACTTGATTGAGCTTTTAACAATAAAATATGGAGGTTTCAGAGAGCTACTGAATAAAGCATCTGAGTGGAGAATCCCCATAAAGATATCATTTTCAAGTAGCGAATCAATAAAGCGTCTCTTAAGCAAATATGAGAATTGTCCTATGATAGTCGAAGACCCTACAGATAGTGAAAGAAATGTTGCAGCTGCAGTATCAAAAAGAAAAATATTTGAATTTTCTTCTGCTTCGAAGCTTTATTTAAAGAAACCAACGCTTTATTTCTTCGAAGAGGATAATGATGAAAAAGTCATCAGTACAATAAATTTTGAATCGCTTGAGCCTTACTATAAAAACGTTGTAATAATCGAGTTTGAAATCCGTAAAGAAATTAGTAAAGATGTTATATGGGGAGAGCTAAAAAGAATGAGCAAAAATGCCTTTAATATCTTGAAGAATGAGGGGTTTGATGTCGTCAAATGCGAACCTTGGAGCGATGAGAAAAAGGAAGCATACATTGCTTGTTTACTAACATCAATATTTTTGCCAAGTAAAAACGTGTCTATAGGTCCGCCTATGTTCTTTAAAGAGCATTTCTTCGCATTTATTAATGAGCACATTTTAAGACCCGTTGAAGGACCGTGGATAGGTGATGACGGTAGATTATGGTCACTTAATGAGAGAAAGTTTTTAAATGCACTACAGCTCCTCTTGGAAAGAAAAAAGGAAATTGCTATTTCTGATTTTGCAGACTCTTTGGTTGACATGTATATTCTTTCTTGGAGAACTGAAAAACTCTCAGGAAAAAGAGGTGTTTGGCTAAAGACATTTATTATGAACAAGCCCAAATGGATTATGCCATATTACCTTTCTATATTCGAAGAAAAAATATCTTCTTTGAAAAGCTCGAAATATTCAGACACAATTAAAGGCGCTTAAGTTTAAGATGAGATTAATGGAGAGTTTGAAATACGTAATTTGTTTTCCTTTTAATGACAAATATGCAAAAAAATGCCTGGAAATTGAGGAAGTAATTGAAAAAATCTTAGACCTAGAGGGGAGAAAATTAACACTTCTAGCTAAAGGAACAGACTCAATTGTTCTATCGCTGGATGAAAAATACGCTTTAAAGGTAGTAAGATTAGATAGAGAAATTTCGCTATTAAAAGAAGGAATGTCATTATATATATTGGAAAGAAACTTTAAAAAAACAGGGATAAAAATTGCGCCTGAACTATATTCTTTTTCAAAGTATCACGTATTAATGGAGAGAATAAACGGAATTTCAATCTCAGACTTTATTTTTAGTGCAAGCGAAGATGAGTTAAAAGATGCCTTAAGAAGTTTGCTGATCTATTCTTTAAAATTAGACTCGATCAGATTATCTCATAATGAGCTCAGCCGGCCTTATCACCATGTTTTCTTTATCAAAAATCGCGAAAAGATAACTCCAATTTTCTTAGATTTCGGTAGCTCAACTATAAACGGAAATAACTCAAATTTTTTACAAATATCTTCAGCTCTTTTCCTTTCGAAATCTAGAATTAATGAAAGGATTACCAAGAGTTTTAAAATCGATGAGATAAAACAAAACAAGCTAAGAGAACTATTAATTTTGTATAAAAACTGCTTCAAAAAAAGATGTATGCAAGAAGAAATAGAAAAAGTAATTGAGAAGATTTTAAATATTATTTTTCGACAGGAATCTTAACTTTGTCTAATTCTCCTTTGTATACGCTCGTATCTAATATACTTGAAAGCACGTATAAGCTACCTCCTACAGATACTGGGAGCATATTTTTCTTTACTGCAGTCGATAATGAAGTTATCACGATATCCTCTTGTGACGGTTTTGACAACTTACTACCGCATTTTGGACAAACTGACCCATATTTTCCAATTATTTCATTTAATGAAGGAATGCCAATATAATCTTGACCGACATGCTCTAAATAATGAAAAACATATCCGCAATTTTTACATTTATATACGATTGGCAAGATATCACCATTTTTATTTAAGGAATTAAAAAAAGAAATGAATGACGATAAGGGTATTACCTTTACTTTTTTTGTATTACCTTAATGAGTGTCATGAGTTTGAAATTTTGAAAAGATAGAAATTTTCAAATTTATAAAGTAATACCAACTGTTTTATGGACGGAATTTCGTCATGCCGTTTTTATATATAATTAAACTTCACTTAGTAAAATCTTCATTAATAATAAAGATCAACAATAAAAGCGTGAAATGATATGAATGGTTTCAATATAGTTGGGCTAAAGGAAATCGTGCAAATCCTAAAGAACAACTCCGCTGCGAAAAAAGCATTAGACGAAAAATTCGATAATGAAAATATCATGATAATTGACTATTACAATGAAGAAGTAAGTATAGGTAACAGCATTGAAAAAACAAGAAAAATCCTGTGGAGCGAAGCCACAACACCTATGAAAAATACTAGCTGGTTACCCATTAAAACTATTCATGAAACAAACACAAAAATATCTGCAAGCAACATTATAGGTATAGTCAACCCTTTTCCAATAACATTCATTCAAGAAATTGAGGGTGAAAAATACTTTTTCAAAGGAGAGGGAACTGGCCCATATGAGCTGAACGATAACGATAGAAATGTTAAAAAAATAAGTAGAAAAAACCAAACAAAAATTGGAAAAGAGCTTAACATTGGTCCAATAAATATAAATTTTAATGAGAGCTGTGAAAAAACCCTCACGCCTGAGATCACATATTACTTCTGTAGCGGAAACGAGTTATTTATGTTTAAAGAGGGGAATATGTTTCAAGTTAATAAAAAATCAGATATAAGAATTAACACAATATCTATAAACTCTTTAGTACAGTGGATCCAGCCGTATAGAATTGTTATCGACACTCTTTCTCACGGAGAAAAGCTATCGAGCAATTTTATTATTCTATCGCAGCCTTCTTTCTCAATAACCTTTGCATCTTTATATCCAATAACTCTCAAACACGAAGAAAAAGAAATATTTGTAGAAAACAGAGGAAAAACGATCATTTCACTTGATACACTTCCAAATTACTCATTGTTAAGTTATCTAAGAGTATTTGTTGATGAGAACAACCTGTTTTCTTCAAAGTTACCAAAAGTTCAGATAAATGACCCTTCCACCTTCTTACACAGCCAAAAAATTAAAGATCTAAGCGAAAGAGAGTTTGAGTATGAATTATATGCATGCAATGTCCTGAGCTACGATAAAGTATTAAGAATTTATGTGAAGCCGCCTTTTTACATGAGAGAATTTTATATAAATAATATAGAACAAAATCCTGAGAAAATTAGTGTTGATACAAATACTATCGTTTTGCCTCTTCCCAAATATAAATGCCTGAAAATTAAATTAATAGCAAGAGAAAAGATCAAATTATAAAATAACGATTTAAAATTAATTCCAGATGCTGGGAGATATGAGAAAGCTTATATTAATTACAGGAATGCCAGGTTCTGGAAAGTCGATAGTTTCAAGCTACTTTAAAAGCAGAGGTTATACCGTCTATTCTATGGGCGACATAGTTAGAAATATTGCGGAAGAAAGAGGCGTAGAAAAAACTTTAGAAAATCTACTGTCAATTGCCCAAGAGATAAGAAATAAGTATGGTCCGAGTGGGGTAGCTAAGCTAATGATACCTATTCTTGAAAAAGAAAAATCCGAGACGGTTGTTATTGATGGAGTGAGAAGCATAAACGAAATTGGTGAATTTAAAAAGGTGAGCAAATGCATAAACATTATAGCTGTGTACTCGCCTCCTTATATGCGATTTGAAAGGCTACTTTATAGAGGCAGACCTGGTGATCCTAGGAGCTTTGAAGAGCTCATTGAAAGAGATCTGAAAGAGCTAAGCTTCGGAATTGGCAATGTAATATCTTTAAGTGATTTCATGATAATTAATGATGAATCGCCCAGTAAAGTCATAGATTACCTGAAAAGTAAGGAGGATGAAATATGCAATTGCAAGAAAGAGTCCGTATGGAAATACCTGTAAAACCTACAGAAAGTGAAAAGAATCTAGCCTTGCTGGTTGAAAAAATTATGGAGCCAGAAGAGATATATAGTGAAGATTTAGGTATAGAGAAAAAAATTGTAGCGAGATCTAAGTGCATTTCAAGCCTGAAGAAAATGCACTACTTGCTTAGAAGCGAGAGGATATTAGATTCGGCAAGAAGATATCTAAAGGAAGGTGTAGCTGATAAGATGATAGTTGTAATGTTACACAAACAAGCATTAGCGGCTGGAAGGATTTCTTTTGTAAGTGAAGAAAGAGAATCTCCCCTTGGTGCTGTTAAGCTCTATATATATCATGATAATCCTCACGATGTCATAGATTGGTTGGCACCTCCAACTAGAAAAGGAAGACCGGTTTTTGAAAGAGGAGTACCAGAACCTGACTGCTATTGATTTTCTCTGAATCTCTATCCTTTTTAAAGCATATAAATCTTTTGAATATTGCTAAATACTTAATAAGCCAAGGTTAAATAAATGTTGGGGAATATGATCCCTCTAAAGAGTACTTATCACTGATGGAAAGAAAAGACCAAGTAAGATTATGGATGCACATGCAAGCTGAACCATTTTATTCGAAATCTTAATAAGAGAGCTATTAAGCGGGCTGAATTTTATTGAAAAATTTATAACTAAAATGAGAATTTAATTAATTAATGATGTAAAAATTTATGGTGATAAAATTGTCCTCTCCTGAAAATCTCTTGAGAAATGTGTTGCAATTAACAAATGAAGCAAATGAGTGGAGGAGGAAAAAATCAATAAATTTAATAGCAAGCGAAAACGTAATGAGCCCTCTTGCTGAAGCTGTATATTTGAGCGACTTCATGAGCAGATATGCTGAAGGTAAACCGAAAAAAAGGTACTATCAGGGAACAAAATACATCGATGAGCTCGAAATAATGCTTGCTGAACTTATGGGAAAAATTCTCAACATTCAGTATATAGAGACTAGGCCTATTAGCGGAACAATAGCAAATGCATCTGTTTTTAAAGAATTGGGAGAACCCGGAGACAGAGCGCTTGTTGCGCCCGTACAAGCCGGGAGCCATGTCAGTCATACTAAATTTGGGACGCTAGGAGCTTTAGGCATGACGCAGGTTTATCTTCCATATGACGAAGAAAGGATGAATGTTGATGTAGATAAAGCAATAAAAATGATAAAAGAAGAAAAGTTTAAGTTTTTAGTCCTTGGAGGAAGTGTATATTTATTCCCTCATCCAGTTAAAGAGCTTGCTGATGCCGTAAAGGAAAGGGGAGCAAAAATAGTATATGATGCGGCTCACGTCTTTGGTCTGATAGTCGGGGGTGTTTGGAGGAATCCGCTAAGGGAAGGAGCGGATGTAATGACAGCGAGTACTCATAAAACTTTCCCAGGTCCGCAAGGAGGATTGATAGCTTTTAGTGATGAGGGGTTGTACAAGCAGGTTTCAAAGACGATCTTTCCATATTTCCTTAGCAACCACCATCTTCATAGGATACCAGCAACCTTAGTCACAACTTTAGAGATGATGAAGTACGGAGAGCAGTATGCTAAAGCTGTTGTTGAGAATGCTAAAAAATTTGCTGAAGCATTAGCAGAGGAAGGATTTAAAGTACTTGGAGAAAACCTGGGATATACGATGAGTCATCAGGTTGTAGTAGATGTTGCTAAACAAGGCGGAGGAGCTAAATGTGCAACGTTACTAGAAAGCGCTAACATCATTACTAATAAAAACTTATTACCATATGACCCTCCAGAAAATGTGCAGAATCCGAGCGGGTTGAGACTCGGTACACAAGAAATGACAAGGTATGGGATGGGAAAGCAGGAAATGTATGAAATAGCACATCTAATGAGAAGACTGCTGATAGATAACGAGGATCCGGAAAAAGTTAAAAAAGATGTAATAGAGCTTAGATCAGGCTTCCTTGAAGTAAAATATGGATTTACACTAGAAGACGCAGGAGATCTTAAAGACAAGATCTTAATTTTAAGGTGAAAGAGAAGGTAATGTATAATATGGAAAGATTTTTTTCCCCTCCTCAAAATGAAAATGTTTGGATTATCAATACTGGAACTGAACTTCTTAATGGAATAACTGTTAATACAAATGCATCTTGGCTGGCAAGAAAGCTTTCATTCTTAGGATTTAAAGTGAAACGGATTATTGTTGTGCCGGATGAATTTGAAGAATTCAGCAACGAGCTAAAAAGAGCATTGGAAAATAAAGCCGGGATAGTTATAACTACTGGTGGACTTGGTCCAACATATGATGACAACACGTTACTATTTATCTCGAAATCGTTAAAAATTCCGTACGAAGTTAATGAAGATGCCCTTAATATGGTAAAGAAAGTTTATGAAGCGATGTCTGAACCTTTAACAAAAGAGAGGGAGAAAATGGCTAAAATGCCAAAAGGATCAATCCCACTGAAAAATCCTGTCGGGACAGCACCTGGCATGATGCTTTATTATAGTGGCTCTTACATCATATCGCTTCCAGGCGTTCCTTCAGAAATGAAAGCAATCTTTGAAGAAGATCTCGAATCCGTCTTAAAGATGTGGAGCAAAAAGAAAGTTTCTGAAAACATTATTAAAGTGAGAGGAATAATGGAATCTGCCATTGCGCCGTTGATAGAGAAAGCTTCCAAAAAATATCTAAATGCCTACATAAAAACTCATCCTAAGGGAAAAGAAAGCAACGAGCCGTATATTGAAATCCAAATACTTGCTACTGGAAATACTGAAGAGGAAGCAAACAAATTAGCAAGCGAGATAACAAGTGATATTATAAATGAAATCGAAACAAAGTTCAGTGGAGGTAAAATTGAGCGATAGAAAAAAAAGAGAGAAGGAAATTTTCAAGCTTTTTTTCAGTTACCAGATCCCATTTTTTATTATAGGCATAGCTCTTATAATATTCTCAGTCTTTTTAAATGTTGAGACATCTTTAGGCATGTTCCTCTTCATAATAGGGGCAGTCATAATTGTTATTGCCCCTCCATTATCAATATACCTGGTAAAAAGGAAGATTTCAAAGGATAAGACTTAAAAAGAAGCATTAAATTCAAAAGACTGAACCATCTGTATGTAGAATTAATAAATTTGGAAAATTATACTTAATCTTGGTGTGAAACTATGAGTGAGGCTATTAATAAAAGCGAAATAAGAGAAAAAATAATAGAAGCACTGAAGGGAGTTTACGATCCAGAAATTCCAGTAAACATTTATGATCTAGGACTAATATATGAGATACAGGTCAATGACGATATGAGCGTTTATATAAGAATGGGGCTCACCACGCCTTTTTGCCCAATGGTATCATCGATTGTTTCAGTAGTAGAGGAAGAGGTAGAAAAGAAGCTAAGCTCTTTAGGTTTTAAGAAGGTGTACGTTGATATAGACATTTCTAAGCCTTGGTCTGCAAAAATGATAACAAAAGAAGGGAGGGAGCAGTTAAAGTCTATTTATGGCTATGACATCGTTGAGGAAATGATAAAAAGAGAAGAAGAAATGATGAGTAGCGAAAAAACCTAAAATATTTATGTAAAACTTTCATAATAAGTGAAAAAAATGGACATTGAAAAAAGAAAAAACAGAATAAGAGGATTCCAGAAAGAGAGAGATCTCGTGAGAAAGCTCTGGGAAATGGGATTTGCAACGATAAGAGCGCCAGCAAGTGGAGCAAAGGCAAAAAAAACCTATCAACCTGATATTATAGCCGCAAAAAATAACCGAATTTTCGTTATTGAGGTAAAGACCAGAAGAGCAACTGATACCGTATATGTCGATTCTTTTCAAGTAAGTAAGCTTAAGGAGTGGTCTAGCAGGGCTGGAAGCAATGCGAGATGCTTTATTGCAGTTTACTTTGATAGGAAAATAGGTTGGAAGTTTGTTCCACTAGAAAAAGCTGAAGTGACAAAGGATGGAAATATAAAAGTTACGAAGGACCTCGCCTCTAATTCACTAAGCTTAGATGATTTAAATAATTTAACAAAGTAAATTTATATAACATTTATTCTTTTATGGAAAAAAATTGACAAGAAAAAAAGGTTAAAAAGGCACCTATATATTATAAGGAATTTAGGAAAAGGTTGAAATAAAATAAAATTTTTACATGATGTGATAAAAATGGAACGTACAAACAAGCTTGGAAGTTTTGTTTATAGCAGACAGAGACGCAATGATTTAGAAATTGTGGTTTCAATTTTAGCGAATATCAAGGAAGATGGAACAAAACCCACTCATCTTTCTAATAAATCCATGCTTGACTACAAAGTAATGAAGAAATATTTAAGTTATCTAATACAGGAGGAATTAGTTAAACAATTGGATGGAAAAATTTACATTACCGAAAAGGGAAGAGAATTCCTCGAAGAATACAAGAGGTTAAGAAATCTAATACAATTTTCAACAAATAAAACGGCTTAAAAGTTATAGAGAGCTATACGCGAGGGCAGAAGATCCAAATACAGGATTTTGCTTTATTGACGATGGAATTTCAATTTGTAGATCTTTATTCTCTGAAATTGATTCGCTTAGCACCAAGTCAATAATTTCTTCTTCGCTTACTGTTCTGCTTTCTGAAAGTAGCTTTCCATTCAAAAAAACAGCGGGCGGGTTATAGTTATTGTTTAAATTTTCACTTGGTGCTATTAACTGAAGATTTATCATATCGACATCTATATCAATAAGATAATTCATGAAGAGCGTCTTTTTTGCTTTCAATACATTTTTTATAGTTTCACTACTTTCATAACTCCAGTCCAAAATTAACGTAATTTTAGGTTTGTATGCGTAAATCTTTGTTGAGTAACTGTCGCTCGGAACTTGTATTTGGCTTGCAGATAGCATTTTTTACTGAGACCCCGAATCATTTTTTCCCTTACTTTTATTATTAAATTTAAGTAAGGGTTAAAAGGAATCTTACAGTAAACCAAAGATAATTGTTTAAATTCTTTGTATTACAATTTGAGTCGAATAAAACTTGAGAAAATTAACTTGTGTTCTTAAAAGCAAAATTCATTTCAGCAAAAATAAGCTACACAAAACTAAGTGAAAACGCTATCAATCCCAAGAACATTGCAAATAGTATCCTCTTCTTTACCAATAAGGCGATTTCCTTATCGGCTTTATTCAAAATGGTGAGGACAGATGAGATAAGTATTCCATCTACAGCTAAGACTAAAATAAAATAAAGCAGGCCGGTCATTCTGGTTATTGTTGGGATAAAAGACAGAAAAACAGCTACCAAAATAAACCAAGATGCGACAATTGATGCCCTTTTGGCACCGTACTTAACAGCAATGGTTCTTATTCCTTTAACAGAATCTCCTGCTATATCTGCAATTCCTTTTATTATCTCTCTACCGGTATTAGTTAGGAAGACCATAGATGCGAATATCATTATCTTAAACGTAAAAGAGTTTATCATTACTGCACCATAAATTAGAGGGATGGTTACACTATAACTTACCATAAAGTTTCCGATGAGCCCTGTCTTTTTTCCCCAGAAATTATATAGAAGAGCTATACCGAATGTCAAAATTGCAATAGCAAATGTATAAAGACCTGTATACAAAGAGGAAATAATTCCTATTAAAGACAGAAGGATCCCATAAGAAAGCGCTTCCCTTTCTCCGATTCTTTTGCTTGGAATTGGTCTAGAAGGCTGATTTATAAGGTCTATCTCTCTATCATTGTAGTCATTGAAGACCATAGATGATGCTGTTAGAAAGAAGCCTGTTGCAAAGCCGGACAATATAGTCAAATAGTTTCTAAAATTTAAAAAGTACTCATGATTTGCTATAAGAACTCCGACCAAAACGGCTAAACCCATCATAAAGGAATTGGGAATTCTTATTATTTCTATGTATGCTTTTATTTTTTCTTTTCTATTTACCTTCGTATTTTTCACCTTTTCTATCATGAAGCATCGCCCCTTCAATGGGCAGGGTAGAGAGCCCTCATCTTTCAAGGCGGGGAGATGCGGGCTTATTGCATTTATAACATATAGCTGAAATTGTATTCTTGCAATACAATTTGTTTTCAAATTTATTCTTTTGACCTTACTCTATTTTAAAGAGTGAAAGTTTCAGTCGGCCGTAAATAACTGTTGCTTAATTAATTGATTATACATTTTGAATTTATTTATTTTAGTAAATTGGCTAATAAGCAAATATAAATACTCGCAAGAGAAATTTTATTACCTGAAGTATTATTAAGGCTTTTCTTATATAATTAGGAATAATTAAGAATTAGTGATACACCATAATTTAAGAGGGCTTAATAAAGCATGGAAAGCCGTTTCTTTGCAGAAAATAAAAAATTTCCAGATAATTTTGTCCCAGACCATTCTTCACTCATCGGAGGAATTGTAACGAAGCTAATATTATCAAATGAAATACCAGAGCTTTCTAAGATATACATACATAAAACGCTAGTTTCTTTTATTGAGAAAGAGGCTTTTGAGGGGAAAGCCGTCGGATTAGCAGGAATAGAAGAACTCCAAAGAATAAGGGAGCTTGCAAAAGAAAGGAATATAGAAGTGGAAATTGTAGGAGATTCTCAAAGAGTTTTTTCTCAAGTAGATATATTGGAGCTTTCTAGAATTGTAAGAGAGCTTGCAATATCTACTGAAAGCGTCCTGATAACAAGCGACAAGATAGCATCACAGATTGCTCAAGCAACGGGAATAAAGACCCTCTACGTTCCAGCGTCAGCATCTAAAAGGCTTAAGCTTGAGGATTTCTTTGATAATGAAACGATGAGCGTGCACTTAATAGAGGATGTCCCGCCTATAGCAAAGAAGGGAAGACCGGGATCCTGGTCATTTGTCCAATTGTCTGATAAGCCCATAACTAGGGCTGAGATCCAGAGCATTTTTGATGAAATTGTGGAAACTGCAAAGTCGAGGGAGGATTCTTTCATAGAAATAGACAGATCTGGAAGCACAATAGTTCAGCTCGGAGCATACAGGATAGTTATTGTTAGACCTCCTCTCGGTAGCAAATGGATGATAACTGCAGTAAAGCCGCTTGTAAAGCTCTCTCTTGAAGATTATATGTTGCCAGAAAAGCTTCTCGAGAGGTTTAAGAAGAGGGCTGAAGGTATTCTGATAGCAGGCGCCCCTGGAATGGGGAAGACAACTTTTGCGCAGGCTCTAGCAGAATTCTATCAAAAAGAAGGGAAAATTGTCACGACGATA
Organism: Fervidicoccus fontis Kam940; assembly: GCF_000258425.1. Taxonomy (NCBI): domain Archaea; kingdom Thermoproteati; phylum Thermoproteota; class Thermoprotei; order Fervidicoccales; family Fervidicoccaceae; genus Fervidicoccus; species Fervidicoccus fontis. Next base: position 1,085,304 of record NC_017461.1, on the reverse strand, counting down.
GAATCGCCTAGAGACATGAGGCTGTCTCCTCAAATAGTTCAATACAGCAAGCACTTCGCCGAGAAGGACGAGATACATGACATCTTATTGTTAAGCAGACCTGACTACACATTTTTCGATGAATTGAGAGGAGATGATGACTTTAAGTTGTATGTCGATTTAAGGCTGGCTGGAATTGGAATGGTGGGAGTACTCCACGCAACGAGCCCGATTGACGCAATACAGAGGTTTATTAACAGAGTTGAGCTCGGCGTTATTCCTAGCATTATTGATACCGTCATATTCATAGATAGGGGACAGATATCAAAAGTATACGAGATAACTATAACTGTCAAGCTTCCTACAGGCTTAAAGGAAGTCGATCTCGCGAGGCCTGTAATTGAAGTAAAAGACTTTTTAACGAGCGAACTAGAGTATGAGATTTATACATTTGGAGAGCAGACGGTAGTTGTGCCCATTAAAAGAGGAAAGAAGGTAGGGGCAGGAGAAGAAAGAATAATTAGACAGATCGAAACACTTGTCCCTGGAGCAGAGGTAGAAATTTTGGGAAAAACTGCAACTGTAAAGCTTTCTGGAGAGAACTCTAGGCTTATAATGAAGAGAGCGAAGAGGCTCAAAAGGATTGCACAGAAAATGGGATATGACCTAAGGATAGAAACCGAGTAGCTCTTCATTTTGAAATTATAATTCGTTCTATTTCTCTGTAGAACTTATAGAAATAACAATATATAATTTTGCTATCAAATAACATTTTGTTTAATAAGGAGGAAGATTATCTTGTTAGGAGATTGTTTAAGTTCTAAGAGAATACGAGCTATTGAAGAGAACATGACATATCTTGGCATTCCGACTCTCCTGCTTATGGAGAACGCTGGAAAATGTGTTGCAGAAGAATCTTATAAAGCATTAGAAACTTTAGGAAAGGAAAATGGCAAAGTAGTTGTTGTAGCTGGTAGGGGCGGAAATGCCGGAGACGGGTTTGTAGCGGCTAGGCATCTGAGAGCGATGGGAGTAAGCGTTGACGTCCTTCTTCTCTATCAGAAAGAGCTGATAAATCATAATGATGCGAGGACAAACCTTGATTATCTTTTAAAGGATTTTCAAATTAATATTTTTCATTGGGATGAAATCAGTCCTCATAGTTTTCTAAAAAACTACGATATAATAATCGATGCCATTTTAGGAACAGGAGTAAGGGGAGAGCTCAGATATCCAATTCCTCAAGCAATTGAGGCAATAAATAGCTCTGGGTCATATGTAGTAGCTGTAGATATACCAAGCGGAATAGATCCCGACACAGGAGAGCTAGCTTCATATAGAGATGAGAAGATCGCTGTAAAAGCGAACACTACAGTGGTTATGCACTACAGAAAAAAAGGGCTGGAAAATAGAGGCGAGTTTGCAGGAAAGCAGGTAATTTGCGATGTGGGCATAACTCCTGCTGCTGAAAAGATAGTCGGACCTGGGGATGTGAGGAACTTTTTGAAGCTTAAGCCTAAGGATGCAAAAAAAGGAGATGGAGGTATTGTCACTGTGATTGGAGGTTCTAAAGAATATTACGGCGCCCCTACTTTGAGTGCTTTAGCAGTACTAAGAGCGGGCGCGGACCTGGTTTACCTTATAGTTCCTGAAAAAATAAAGCAAATTGTTTCATCATTTACCCCATCACTAATAGTTATAGGAACAGAAAATGACTACCACAGTCCTGAAGAGATTTCATCTATTGACAAGTATATTTCTCGCTCAGATTCTGTTGTAGTGGGTCCAGGGCTCGGCTTTAATGAAACTACCTGCAATTTTGTTTCAGAACTTATAGATCATTTAAAAAGTAAATATCCTGATGCTAAGGTTATAGTTGATGCAGATGCTCTTAAGTGCATTGCCAAGAATAAAAAAACCCTTAATGAAAACTTTGTTTTAACTCCACATAGGGGAGAGTTAGATCTTCTATTGAGGTCTTACGACATAACTGGAGATAATGATAGAGAAAAGAACTCATTGAATCTCTCAAATAAACTCGGCGGCGCAATTGTAGTCTCAAAGGGACCAATTGACTATATATGCAGTGCTAAATATGGATGCAGAGAGAAGAGGTGCGGAAACCCAGGAATGAGCATTGGAGGAACAGGAGATATACTCACTGGACTTATAGCGGCTTTTTATAAGAGAACAGGTTCTCTGTTTTATGCTTCCTGCATTGCGTCTTTTGTGAACAGCTTAGCTGGAGATTACCTGTTAAATAACTACAATGAGTTCTATACTTCAGAAGATGTTTTGAACTGCATTTCGACAGTACTGAGAGATCTTTTTAATAAGAAGAAATAGAAAGGATGATCAGGCTTGAAGCTAGTTTATCTTGTATTAGATGGAGCGGCAGGAGACCCAAATTTAGGAAAGACAGCATATATGATAGCAGATAAGCCGAATCTTGACAGTTTAGCTTACAAAAGCAAATGCGGGCTAATGTATGTAATAGGAAAAGGCATCGCTCCAGAGAGCGACGCTGCTGTTTTAGCTCTACTTGGATATGACCCAATTAATGAGCATCCTGGAAGAGGACCTATTGAAGCACTTGGTGTGGATATAGAATTAAAGGAGGAAAAAGAAGTTGCATTTAGGGGAAACTTTGCAACTGTAGATCCATTAACTAAAAAGATCATAGATAGGAGGGCAGGCAGAGGTATCAACAAAGAGGAAGCAAACGAGCTTGCCTCATTAATTGACGGAATTCAGCTTTTAAATGGAAAAGGCTATGCTAAAGTAAAAGCTACCGTAGGACACAGAGTAGTTGTAGTTTTAGGTCATAAAGAGAAGCAGTTGGGCGATGAGGTTTCCAATACAGATCCAGCGTATGAGAGAAGGGGAAAAGTCTCTGTTGCTTTGGAAAATTTTGATGCTACAATTAAACCGTGCATTCCGCTTAATCAGGATGAGAAGAATAGAATTACATGTGAACTTGTAAATGAGTTTACTGAAAGAGCAATAAAAATTCTCAGTTCATCAAAGGTAAATGAAAGCAGATTAAAAAATGGCATGCTTCCGGCCAACGCAATTTTGCTCAGGGATGCTGGAACTGGCAAGGCTAAGATGAAGGATATATCAGCGATGTATTCTAATCTGAAGTTTTCAGCGCTGACTGAAATGCCGGTTGAGAAAGGCATAGCAAAAGCTGCAGGAATGAAAATGATAGATGTATCAAGCATTTCTGGAGAGAGAAAGCATGTTTATGAACAGTGGGCTTTGAAAACTATTGAAGCTCTCTCCGTCTCCGATGTAGTATATGTCCACTTAAAAGGGCCGGACGAGCCTGGACATGAAGGAAACTTAAAATTAAAAACAAAAATCATAGAAGATATAGATAAGTACTACCTAGGATCCATTGTCAAATATTTGGAAAAAGAAGATATAGCCATTTTAGTGACCTCAGATCACGCTACACCTTGTGAAAAGAAAGCTCATAGCGATTCTCCTGTTCCGTTCCTGCTTTATAGTAAAAACTTTAGCGATGGAGACCGAATTAAGAGATTTGATGAAGTAGAATGCAAGAGTGGAAGCTTTGGGCTTATAAGCGAGGGAAAGAACTTATTAAAGACCGTCTTATCATTCCTAAAAATGCTATAGCTATAATTTATTCAAAAACTTCTTGGCTTTTTTAACTGTTCCGCATACTTTTACAGGCACAATCATAAAATCTTTTTTTGCATATCTCCTAGCAAATGGAAATATTGCAATTATGTTGTCCGCATATTCTCTATATACTCTGACTATTCCTTTTTTTATATCTGAATAATAGACGATGAAGTGATAGCCTGATTTCGATATAAATGGCTCCCCGTAAATTTTACCGAGTGCTGTAAGAATTGAATCTGCAATCTCGCTATAATCAATGTCCGCGTCCGATGTTATAGAAAAAACTATGTATCTTTTTTTCCTTTTAACTTTTGCTTCTTTTTTTACCATTTCTTCTTTATTCCAATTTTCCAAAGAAGAAATTAAACTGAATTTTTTATTTAAGGTTGTGAGTCCCCTTTCGATCTTTTTAAATCTAATATAAATAATGAAGATGCCTAAAGACAATAATAATATTGCAACCGCTTCTGCAATAGCTAGATACTCAAATGAACCCATTATTACCTCCTCTAACTCTAAGCTAAATTCTTTATCCTCATATCTAAAACTATCGATTTAGCAACCCTTTCAGTAATTCCAAACGTTTTTAACAAATGAAAAACGCTTCTAGGATGCCAAAGCTCACTATATTTTTCAGCTCCGCTATAAAATGCGATCTTAATATCATATTTTAATGCATACTTTATAAGGAATTCAGCGAATGGAATGAGCTCAAGTTTCCTTACAATTTCTCCCAAGTTAATACCAATGGATGTTTTTCCTTGCTTCATAAGGTCTGCTTGGTTTTTGTCCATAACCCTATGCAGTTTTGGAGAAATTTCAATTATGTCTACCGATTTATTTTTACTGAAGAATCTCAATGCGCTTGCACCCTTTGCAACTCCTATGGTTATAGAAACTTTTTTTCCGGCAGCATGCAACTTATTTTTTGCCTCCCTTTCATCAAATGCCTCGACTCGTCTTGATGTCAATACCTTTAATTGCTCTGAGGCTAAGCTAGAAATTTTAGTGCTGTATTTTTCATCTATTCCAATAAGACTATAATTTAGGCTTTGAGCAACCTTCACAATTTTTTTAAGCTCTTCCTCGTCTTTTGGAAAAATATAGTAGTCCGCAAAGAGAGCCTTCAACTTGTCTTCACACCTTCGAATAATACGACAATTTCACTGTTCTTCTATAGATATCCCTGCCCTTTCAAATATTTCTTTAATCGATCCTTTTTTACTCTCTTTTATTACTATTTTCACTACATCATCAGAGTTTGAAATTATGAATTTGTTTTCAAGAAGCTTAAATTTATCAAGCCTTAGGTGAAAGGAATTGTCAGAAAACCTATTATAGAAAGTATTTTTAATTTCAAAAACAGAACATTTGTCAAATGACCTTATTATAAACTCTGCAGCTTTTTCGGCATCTTCCTTTTCAAGAACAACCTTATAAAAAATGATCGTATCGCCATAATGACCCTTTGAACTTACTGCCACCGGCTTGACTTTTTCTCTTAAATCTTCAGGTAGGGCATTTAAAAGGGATCTCAAAACTCGATCCTCTTCCTCAGTCATATGCTGTATTACTCTCAACTCTATTTGCTTTATGCTCATATCAATTTCACTACTTTATTAAAAATATATCAAGAAAGCTATATATTATATATTAATTGTTACTTCTAGATAAAAGTAAATGAAATATTCTTCAAATTATCAAGCTACTTTATGTCTCCTTTGTGAACTTTTTCGAGAATTTCTGCTGGAGCTATAAGCCTTGCGCCTCTACTAGCTTCATGTCTCCTCTTTTGCTCTCTTTCTTTTTGTTTTTTCTTAAACTTGTAATTCATCGTTCCTCTCAAACCTCTGCTAGCTTTAAGCCCTCTCATTTTCTTTCCTGCCGAAGTCAGCCCTCTGAATACTCTCCCTCTATTCTGAGGCTCTGCTATCCACTTTAATTCCGGATCGCTTAAGATTGCAGGATGATGTGGATCGACCATTATTACCTCGTACCATTCATGCACACCATCCTCTCCGACATAGTAACTGTTCAAGACCTCAAGGTTAGGATATTTCCTTGCAGCTCTCTCTTCAGCAATCAATCTGATGCTTTTCGCCGGTGCATAGCCGTAAACGCCCATCCTCTTTGGTCTTCTTCCTTTATTTGGCCTCTGCCTTCTCTGTCCTCCTTTCCTTATTCTGACTCTTACTACAATTATACCCTGTTTTGCTTTATATCCAAGCATTCTTGCCTTATTCAGTCTTGTAGGCTTATTTATCCTCACAACAGCGGGCTCTCTTCTCCATCTTATCATTCTAGCCCTCATTAGTTGCAAGTGGTCTCCAGAATACGGCCTCTTCCAAACTCTTGCCATGTAATAGTACATTGACTTGCTCATTTCTATGCACACCATTCCTGAAAACAGCACTTGATGTTCTTTTTTGAATAATAAGTTAATAACCGTTTTTGTCTGATTTAATATAAAAGAGATGAGCTTTCAGCACTAATCGTTTATGAAAGCGCCGGGGGCGGGATTTGAACCCGCGCGGGGTTTCCCCCACCGGCTTAGCAGGCCGGCGCCCTACCAGGCTGGGCGACCCCGGCAAAAGCTTATTATTTTTTCAGTAATCGAAAATTTATAAGCTTTTCCAAACACTTCAGCAAACCTGCTTTAGACTTGCTTTTTTACATTCATTGAGTTCTACATCTATTCGAGAATATATTTTTGACTTCCAGATAGCAGCGAAACTGAACTCCTCCCGCAATTAATAGTGAGAGTTTCAGTTGTAAAAGCTTCTCCCTTAATATTTTTCTTAGTAAATAAAGATACATATAGGCCTACATTTGATTTCACAAAATTTATGATGTTATATACGGCTGAATAGCAGGGGTTCAGATCTCATATAAGTTCATAGATCAATATCATCCCATCATTTCTATTCCTCTGCATCCCTTCTTGGTTCTGCATGTGGCTTTGGAGCTTTCACGCGCACAGTATTCGAGGAGCATGTTTTCTATCTCAAATCAGAAATAAAAAAGTTTTTAGATAACTACTAAGCAAGAAAATTATACCTTTAGATTATATATTAAAACTTTAAAAGAGCTTTTTGCTTTTATTTCTAATTTATGGTTTTTTATCGTACGGTGATTAATGTGAAGACTAGCGACAATAGAAGAATTCTCGAAGTTCTCTCAGTAACTACATTAGCAAGCTTTATTGCAGGATTCAATGCGAGGCTTGCAGTAGTAGGTCTCCCTACGATAGCTGGGGAAATAGGGGCAGACGTTTGGAGCATGATATGGATTATACAGGGATTTATGTTAGGCTCAACAATATTCCAGCTCATAATAGGAAGGCTAACAGACTTATACGGAAGGGTAAGGCTCTTCACAATAGGTATAGGAATCTTTACAATTGGAGCTCTACTTTCCGGATTGAGCAGTAATCCAGCCTTTCTTATAATCTCGAGGACGGTACAGGGCATTGGAGGAGCCTTTCTAATGAGCATCTCCATTACAATTCTCACAGACAATGTTCCGCCTTCTAGGCTTGGCACATGGCTTGGAGTAAACCAAGTTGCATGGAGGATTGGTGCATTACTGGGCTTAACGTTGAGCGGATTTATAATAGATCTTCTTAGCTGGCATTGGATATTTCTAATACAAGTTCCTATAGGAGTAATAGTACTCTTTTGGACTCGAATAAGGCTCAAAGAAGTCTATAAGCCAAAAGAAAACATTTTTATTGACATAAAAGGCTTCACTTTCTTTACACTATCATTAACACTTTCCCTTATAGGACTAACTATGGTTGGCTATGGCTATAGGGACTATTCATATATATTACTTGCATTATCTGTTGCATTTCTCGCAATATTTGTTTATTCGGAGCTAAAGACAACTCATCCTGCCTTGGATTTGCGTCTTTTTAAAATATGGCAGTTTTCAGGCGGTATAATTTCACAGCTACTCTACTCTATAGGCTTTGGAGCGTCGTTGACATTGCTAGCAATATATATGCAGAGCGTTCTAGGGTATTCACCGAGCGAAACAGGAATACTTTTAGTCCCATACGAGGCAAGCTTTTTGGTTTTCGGTATTATAGGTGGAAGACTTTCCGATATCCTTGGATTCGCACCGGTTACCGTTGCCGGTTTAGCAGTGGGTTCTATATCTCTTTTTTTACTTTCGTTAGCAGGATCCATACCAATGATAATATTTGCGGAAGTTATACTCGGTGTAGGTACAGGTTTGTTTGTCTCCCCAAATACGAGTTCAATTATGACTTCAGTCCCTCCGGACAGAAGAGGGGTCGCATCTTCAATTAGGACAGTATCGTTTAATGTAGGCTTTGCAATTAGCTTGAACATAGCAATTCTCACTATGACTCAAAAAATTCCTTATACACTAGCATCTCATCTGATAGTTTTGGGTGGCATACTTCCCAGCGATAGCTCGCTTACAATTGAGCTAACCGAGCTTGGAGAAGCGATCAAACATTCATTTCTGGTGCAGGCTCTTATTATGGCTCTAGCAATTCCATTCAGCATAAGCAGAATGAAAAAAGTTGAAATGAACAAAAAAAGTAATTAAATAATAAGCAATCAAAAATTGAAGGCGAAAGAAAAGGTGGTAAACTTATAATTGGAAAAATTTTTTCTGAAAGTTCAAGGTATACTCTTAGATTGACTCATGTCCTTTTAAGCAGAATAACCAAGCTCTTCAAATACAAAGGGCTATATGTTTACATCCCAGAAGGCGTTTTTAATCCAACTTTCACATTATCTACAAGCCTCATAATAGATTATCTTAACGAATTTAAACCTAAAGGAAAAGTCCTAGAAATTGGGTGTGGAACTGGAGCCATTTCCATATATATTGCAAAGAAATTTGGTCTCAAAAGTTATTGCACAGATATAAGCGAAGTAGCGCTTGCTACTGCAAAAATAAATTCAAAAATTAATGGCGTAGAGAAAAATATTGAGGTTTTGAAAACGGAGAAACTTAGGTATGTTGCTAGTTTTGATTTAGTAATAACAAATCCTCCCTACCTTCCTCTTGAACCTATAGACTCTTTAGACTTAAATTGGTGCGGCGGCAGAGATTTAAATTTACTAAAAGAGGCAATATTGTTGGGAAGAAAAGCTCTCAGAAAAAAGGGAGAGATGATAATAACGTTATCCTCACTAACTGATTTGACTCTTTTAGATGATTTTCTTAAGAAACAAGGATTTTTTATGGTAGGAATAAAAAGAAGAGTTTCTCCTTTTGATTTAGTTTTCCTTTATCATCTTAAACTTCAAATTTAAATAAATGCGCCTCTTATTAGTATTTAAAAGACGGTGATCTGTTTGAAGCTCTTAACTTTTTCAATTAAAGGAGAGAAGAAAGTTGGCCTTCTTACTGAGAAGGGAGTATTAGATCTTCCTCAGGCATTTAAGAAAGTGTATAAAAGCAACTATGCTCCCGACTTTTTTTACTCAATGAAGAAGCTAATACTTATGGAAAAAGAAGCCAAAAAGCTCATAGAAGAAATAGAAGCAAAGAGTTTAGATTTAGATCTTGAGGGTAATATATATCTCAAAAAAGGAGAGTTCAAATGGGAACCTCCAGTTCTAGATAGTGAAAAATTCTTGTGTGTAGCAGTAAATTACAAGCAGCATGGTCAGGAGAGCGGGCTAAAACCTCCTTCTCGACCCTATTTCTTTCCGAAGTTTCCAACTTCGCTAGTAGGGCATGAGGATAATATTCTTAAGCCAAAAGTTTCAGAGAAGGTTGATTGGGAAGTTGAGCTTGGAGTTGTTATCGGAAAAGCTGGAAAATATATTAAGAAAGACGACGCCGATGAGCACATTTTTGGATATACAATAGTAAATGACATTACGATGAGAGATTGGCAGTTTCCGCCACTAGGCTCTCTCGGGCTGGACTGGATCGGCGGAAAGACCATGGATCTATCTACACCTGTCGGTCCATACATAGTTACAAAAGATGAAATAGATAATCCAAACAATTTGAAGCTATACCTGAGGGTCAATGGATCTATTGAACAAAACGGTAGCACAAATGACCTAATTTTCAATGTAGAAGAGCTAATAGAATGGTCCTCTAAAGGAATTACGCTTAGACCTGGAGATATAATTTCTACTGGCACACCTTCTGGTGTTGGACACAGCAAGAATAAGTACCTTAAAGGAGGAGATGAAGTCGAGGCAGAAGTTGAGAAAATAGGCATTCTCAGAAACTTCGTTGTTGAAGAGCTGTAATGGATTTTACGGTGTAAACATGGACAATATTTTAATAAGCGAAGCAGTTTATTTTTTGAAGAAAATTTGGAATTACCAAAGTGAGCTTGCAAATTGTTTCTCTCTTGTATGGATCAAGAAAGATAACCAAAGGGATTTAGGCTATATTCATTTTTGCAAGCAAATCTATGGTAAGGATCTTTTTTCAAAAATATATGAATGGCTAAGGCAAAATTTAAGCAACTTAGCTATGGAAGGATATGACATATATTACCAAGTTCTTCCTTTATGGAGAAAGCCAGAAAAGGGAAGAGGCACAAAAAATGAAGTGAAGATTTCTAAGTGGCTTTGGTGCGATCTTGATTTTAAAGAGGAGGTGCTTGATGTCGAATTAGATGACAATCTTAAAGAAAAGCTGAAATTCAAGGATTATTATTGCGAGGAAAAGGATAACTATGGTCTTTTCTGCACATATAGAAAAAACAAATATTCTTGGTACGTTGTTAAAAGACCTGCTCTTGCAGAAATACTTGAAAAAGCTGCTAAATCGTTTAGATTGCCGGATATTGTTGTTGATTCCGGCAACGGTTATCATCTTTATTTTGAGTTAAACAAAGAAGAGAGTGCACTAAAGATATTAAGTCTAGAAGAAAACGTCGTTGAACTACTTGGAGGGGATGAAAAAAGTAAAGACCTAGCTAGAATTTTAAGGCTTCCTGGTACAGTAAATCAAAAGAACAAAAGGATTTCTAAAGTAATATATAGGAAAAATAACCTCATCTAACTTCCATTTCGTGCTTTTATCAAAACTTTTCAGCGCTATGCTTTAATTATCGCTTTTTGTCTTTTCCTAAGCTGATTAGTCCCTTGTCGAAAACCTTATTCGTCCCCCCCTCCCCCCACATAGCGAGGGATGGAGTAGTCAAGTCAAACATTGAAATAGTTCTGTCTTTGCACTCATATACAACGCTTCCTTATAAATAAAAGAAAATAATGCCTTGTAATTTTTCCTGTATTATTTAAAAACTCAAATTAAAAATCGATTGTAATTTAGATTTTTATCAAATATAATACCCTTACAATTCAATAAGTATATACCTCATAACAAAAAGTGAACTCAAAAGAATTTAACATCTTTAATATCATTTATATCGCAATCATCTAGCAAATTTTTTTGCTAAAAACGAGCTAAGCTCTCCTTCGTTCACTGTGTAGGTAGTTGGAGGATTTAGATGAGAGTTATAGCTATTCCTTACAAAAACTGATATGCTTGCATTTTTCAAGCTCTCAAGGTCACTTTCTGAATCTCCAAAGTATGCAAACCTCTCTATATTTAAGATCGCATTCGCAATTTTCAGACCTTCCATTTTTCCCGCCTTGTCAACATATACCTCAACAAATGGTCTCTGGTACCATTCTATTACCAGCTCTCCTCTTATTGCCTCTCTTATAATTTCATCAATGCAGTTTGGCTTTTCTCCGCACCTCCTCCAACTGATCCCCAGACCTATCAGCTTTCCGTCCAAAGACATCTTTTCCTCGACCTTTAAGCACTCTTCGTCAGCCATCTTTTTAAGTTCTTCAAGCTTTTTAGTCCTTTCGATTTGAAGTACACCCTTTTTATGTACAACCACATCTCCTATTATAGCTTCTAACCCATTTGAGCAAACGAAGGCATCGAAAAAACCTATTTTCTCCATAAGAAATCTGCAGTCCCTAGTCGAGGCAACTATCAGTTTATACATATTCTTTAGCAGATTGAGAATATCCAAAAGCTCTCTTGAAACTCCGGCCTCAGAACCTATAGGGCTTAAAGTCCCATCGTAATCAAATACTAACGCCTCAACCTCTTCTCTATCCATATCAATCACCGAAAGCTCTGTCACCCGCGTCTCCTAGCCCAGGAACAATGTATCCCCTGCTGTTTATCTCCGGGTCGATTGAAGCTATGTATACGCTCACATCTACTTCTGAATTCCTTTCTATCTCCCTAATTTTTTCTATTGCAACTTTCGTAGCTATAGCTCCAACGATGATTATTTTCTTTGGCCTAGCTCTCTCCAATACGATATTTGTCACTTTGCTAATGGTAGATCCTGTTGCAAGCATTGGATCGGAAATAATTACTATGTTTTCTCCAGATATTTTTGGCAATCTTATATAATTAACTTCTATCTCAAAATTTTTTCCCGAGCCCATCCCCAATTCATCCATCCTTCGTGCTGATACTACTCCCTGCTTCGCATTGTAGAATATCTTTATAAGTCCTTCAGTGAGAGGGGTTCCTGCCCTAAGGACAGTAATTATTATGACTTTATCCATATCCCTGAACTTCAATCCTTTAGCCTTAGCTCCGAGAGGAGTTTCAACTTCTACTTCTTCCTTCTCCATCTCCCTTGTTATCTCTATTCCTAAAGCTCTCCCAAGCTTTACCAGAGATTTTCTGAATTCTATTTGACTGGTATTTTTGTCCCTAAGAGTCGTCAAAACTGCTTGCACGTACGGATGATCTATGACGTTGACTTTGAACATCGTGAATTCACTCCTTTATTTTCTCTCTCAAAAATTGCTTAAAAATTAAACTGTTTTCCTACAACTATTGAGCTTTTAAAAAGCTTATTTATATTTTTGTGCGAATTATTAAGATTTTTATATTTTTGAAGTGAAAATATTATAATGGGGATTATTGTAATGACAAAAGTATACGTAATTACGGGGGGAGGGGGAGGTATAGGAAAGGCAACTGCAAAGCTTTTAGCGAAAAAGGGGAGCCTGCTACTTGCTGATATTGTGCCTGAGGCTTTAAAAAAGGTCGAGTCTGAGCTTAAAGGCGAAGTAAACGGAAGCATTGAAACTATGGTCACCGATGTAAGCAATGAGAGAGATGTCAAAGAGCTCGCAAAAAAAGCTTCGGAGCTCGGCGACCTTGGGGCAATTGTTCACACTGCAGGGATCTCACCTACAATGGCAGACGCTAAAAGAATCTTTGATGTGAATCTTGTAGGAACTGCATATGTTTTGAAACATTTTCACAATATAGCTACTAGCGGTAGCGTAGGAGTTATGATAGCATCAATGTCCGCATACATGGTACCCAGGGATACTAACGTTTCCAATCTACTCAAGGATCCTTTATCTCAGGGTTTTTCTGAAAAGCTCTCTGTGATTGCAAAAAGCGATCCAGGCATGGCTTACAGCCTTTCTAAGCTTGGCGTAATTCTTTTAGTTGAAGATCAGGCTGAAGCATGGGCTAAAAAAGGAGCTAGGCTCGTCTCAATCTCTCCTGGAATAATTGATACTACAATGGGCAGGAGGGAGCTGGAAATGCAACCTGCAATGAGGCAACTTCTTCAAATGACACCCCTCTCTAGGATGGGCAGACCTGAAGAAATAGCAAACGTGATAGAATTCCTCGTTAGCGAGAAGAGCTCATACATAAATGGAACCGACATACTGGTTGATGGCGGTGTTATTTCAAGCCTGAAAAAGGCCTTTCTAAAATGACTGTACTTTTAAAAATCTTGGATTAGCTTTATTCATTTAATTTATTTTAAGTTTAGAGTGAAACTTTTAAAGGGGATTAAAGAAAAAAGAAAAGTAGAGCGGCGGTCGTCTAGCCTGGATCAGGACGCCGGCCTGCCACGTCGGAAATCCCGGGTTCAAATCCCGGCCGCCGCATTTTTTTGAGTTTTCAGTTGAGTTTTAATATATAAACTGATTTCAGTTGCAAACAATTAGATGACTCAAGCGTCTATCCACATTCGAGATCTTCATAGAGCAATTAGTTACCATTATCTATCTTTGAAATTGAACATAAATTCGAGAAATGAAAAATAGGTGATTGCCCCTAAAACGAGGTTCTCTCTTTAACATTAACAATAGCTGTTGCGACTTAACATCAACCGTTTATATACCAATCATTCTCACTTGCCTTAATTTTTTAAAAGCTTTCTAGTTTATATGCTTCAAATTAAAAATGGTTTATAAAGCATAAAAGCATTAACTAGAAGCGAAGATAATTTAATATTTTATAAAACATGATAACATTATGGGTGGTTAAATATGGGTATGAAAAAGCTTACTCCCTGGACAAGTTGGTATGTAGAATGGATAGATGATGGCGATGCTTCTTTCAAAGCAGCTAATCAGCTATATGCTATGGAAAAGACGCCGTATCAAGAGGTTTTTGTAGTAAATCTATTGACCCTTGGAAAGGCTTTAATCATTGACGGAAAGGTACAGTCGACGCTTTTTGACGAGTTTGTATATCATGAGTCATTGGTTCACCCTCCATTGCTGGCTCACGGAAACCCTGAAAGAGTTTTAATTTTGGGGGGAGGAGAAGGAGCAACGCTCAGAGAGGTATTAAGGTATAAAACCGTTAAAAAAGCAGTCATGGTCGACATCGATGAGAAGGTGGTGGAATTTTCTAAGAAATATCTGCAGGAGTGGCATCACAACTCCTTCTTTGATAAAAGGGCGGAGGTTGTAATAGAAGACGGCAGGAAGTATCTGGAAAATGCCGGAAAAAGCGATGAAAAGTTCGATGCAATAGTGATTGATTTAGTTGACCCTCTGGCAGGAAGCCCTGCAGTAAAGCTTTATACGCGCGAGTTCTATCAGCTGGTCAAGGGAGCGCTCAAAGAAGGTGGCGTTATGGTAACGCAAGCAACCAGTCCTGTACTCTACCAGGAGATGTTTGCCACGATACATTCAACAATAAAGAGCGTCTTCAAAATCGCAAGACCCTATGCGGTCTACATGAGGAGCTATAACGGGCTCTGGGGCTTTGTCTTCGGATCAGAAGAGAAAGACCCTCTGCAGCTCAATGAAAGTGAGGTGGAAAGGAGAATAAGGGAGCTTTTAGTGAATCCAGAAGATCTGAGATATTATGACGGGGATGCCCATATAGGCATGTTCAAAATTCCTAAGAACTTAAAACAGGCGCTGAAAAAATACACTGATATCTCAACAGACGAGAAACCAAAATACCTAGAAATTTAAAATGGAAAATTGGGGATTTATAATCTGAAAACCTCAAAATTGCGGCAAAATCTATATAAAACCTTTTTAACACTAATATTATTTGATGTCTCCGGGAGCTCAGGGCTTCAAGCCCGCGGCCAATCGCCCGGCGGCGCACGCGGACACGGAGCAAAAGCTCCGAGAATGAAATCGCTGCCTCCGGTTGCGGGTATATTTCTCCCTGAGCGTAGACCGGGGAGACAAAAATATAAAAACCTATTTTGAAGAAATTATTTTGCTACACTTATAATGACGGCCTGAGGATACCATGGAGGGAGGGCTCTTTCCCTCATGGAGAACTCGGGTCTGAGATAGGTCATATCATTCCCCGATATGCAAGGTTCGGGAGCAACGCACCAATCTCCTTGTGCGTATGCCCTCCGACCTTGCGGCCGAACTCCGGTTGATCCTGCCGGACCCGACTGCTATCGGGGTGGCACTAAGCCATGGGAGTCGCACATCCCACCGCTGTGGGGTGTGGCGCACGGCTGAGTAACACGTGGCTAACCTACCCTCGGGATGGGGATAACTCCGGGAAACTGGAGCTAATACCCAATAAGCGGGGAGGCCTGGAACGGTTCTCCGCCTAAATGGATGGAAGGGGGTTAACGCCTTCTATCCGCCCGAGGATGGGGCTGCGTCCCATCAGGCTGTTGGCGGGGTAATGGCCCGCCAAACCTATAACGGGTAGGGGCCGTGAGAGCGGGAGCCCCCAGATGGGCACTGAGACAAGGGCCCAGGCCCTACGGGGCGCACCAGGCGGGAAACCTCCGCAATGCGGTAACCCGTGACGGGGTCACCCCGAGTGCTCTCCTTTTGGAGAGCTTTTCCCTGCTGCAGTAAGGCAGGGGTAATAAGTGGGGGGCAAGTCTGGTGTCAGCCGCCGCGGTAATACCAGCCCCACGAGTGGTCGGGACGGTTATTGGGCCTAAAGCGCCCGTAGCCGGCCCAGCAAGTTCCTGCCTAAATCATCGGGCTCAACCCGGTGATTGGTGGGAATACTACTGGGCTAGGAGGCGGGAGAGGCCGGGGGTACTGCCGGGGTAGGGGCGAAATCCTATAATCCCGGCAGGACCACCAGTGGCGAAGGCGCCCGGCTGGAACGCGCTCGACGGTGAGGGGCGAAAGCTGGGGGAGCAAACCGGATTAGATACCCGGGTAGTCCCAGCTGTAAACGATGCGGACTAGGTGTTGGACGGACCTAGAGTCCGTCCAGTGCCGCAGGGAAGCCGTTAAGTCCGCCGCCTGGGGAGTACGGCCGCAAGGCTGAAACTTAAAGGAATTGGCGGGGGAGCACCACAAGGGGTGGAGCCTGCGGCTTAATTGGAGTCAACGCCGGGAACTTTACCGGGGGCGACAGCAGGATGACGGCCAGGCTAATGACCTTGCCCGACGCGCTGAGAGGAGGTGCACGGCCGTCGCCAGCTCGTGCCGTGAGGTGTCTGGTTAAGTCCAGCAACGAGCGAGACCCCTGCCCCTAATTGCGACTCACTCCTTTTGGAGTGGGGCACATTAGGGGGACTGCCGGCGTCTAAGCCGGAGGAAGGTGGGGGCCACGGCAGGTCAGCATGCCCCGAAACCCCCGGGCTGCACGCGGGCTACAATGGCTGGGACAGCGGGAACCGACCCCGAAAGGGGAAGGCAATCTCTTAAACCCAGCCGCAGTTGGGATCGAGGACTGAAACCCGTCCTCGTGAACGAGGAATCCCTAGTAACCGCACGTCATCATCGTGCGGTGAATACGTCCCTGCTCCTTGCACACACCGCCCGTCGCTCCACCCGAGTGGGGAAAGGGTGAGGCCCTGCTCCGAAAGGGGTAGGGTCGAACCCTTTCCCTGCGAGGGGGGAGAAGTCGTAACAAGGTAGCCGTAGGGGAACCTGCGGCTGGATCACCTCCTGATGGCACCGGGAGGTTGGAGGGCAAACCGCATGCACAAGGAGAGTGAAAAGTTGCTCTCGAAAGGGGAATGATATGACCTATCGCTACAATGCAACTTCGGACGAAAGTCCGAGGTGAAGTGGCACAGGTGAATGAGACGTGCATTCACCGATGAGTGCCGAGTATAGGAGTCCCAGACGCCTTAATGGGCGGATCCTGTCCCCAGGAAAGCGGCATTTAAGCCGCCTGGTGGATGGCTCGGCTCGGGCGCCGAAGAAGGGCGCGGCAAGCGGCGATATGCCCGGGTGAGGCGCATGCAGCCGTAGAACCCGGGATTCCCGAATGGGAACTCCTACTGCAGGTTAATAGCCTGCAGTGCCCGGATAACCGGGCGGGAACCCCCCGAACGGAAACATCTTAGTAGGGGGAGGAGGAGAAACCAAACGGGATTCCCTGAGTAGGGGCGACCGAAAGGGGAAGAGGTCAAACCAAATCCCTCTATGATAAGTAGAGGGAGATGTGGTGTTGAGAGCTTCTGGCTGGTTAAAAGCCAGAAAGCCGAGCCTCGGTAGCTGAAGTGGGCTGGAATGCCCCACCGCAGAGGGTGATAGTCCCGTAAGCAAAACCGAGGTGGCTTTCGCCAGAAGCTAGAGTACTACGGCCCGGTTTGGCCGTAGGAAGCAGGGAGCCACCAGCTTCCAAACCTAAATACGTCCCGAGACCGATAGCGGACAAGTACCGCGAGGGAAAGCTGAAAAGGACCCCGAGAGGGGTGTGAAAAGAGCCTGAAACCAGGCGGTTACACCGGATGCAGCCCGAAAGAAATGAACTTCTCCAAAGGAAAACGGAGTGATCCGTGAGTACGAGGAGAAGCGATCGGGGTTGCATCTTCCGTCTTGAAACACGGGCCGGGGAGTTCACGGTTGTGGCGAGCTTAAGGGGCTAACCCCCGAAGGCTCAGGGAAACCGACAAGTCCGCAACCGGTTCTCCGGTGAGGGACGGGGTCCCAAAGGGCCTGGAGTCACAGCCGTGAAACCCGAAACCGGGTGATCTAGGCGGGGGCAGAGCGAAGCCGAGGGAAACCTCGGTGGAGGCTCGAAAGGGTTCTGACGTGCAATTCGTTCCCCTGACCCCCGTCTAGGGGCAAAAGACCAATCTAACCCGGTGATAGCTGGTTCCCGCCGAAGTGGGTCTCAGCCCAGCCTCACTGGAGGTAGGCCATGGGGTAGAGTTACTGATTGGAAGTGCAGTAGCCGAAAGGCTACGACTTCCAGTCAAACTCCGAACCTGTGGCCGCCGAAGAAGGTGGGAGTGGGGTTTCCCAGGGGTAAGCCTGGGAGCCGAGAGGGGAACAACTCAGACCGAGGTTAAGGCCCCAAAGTGCTGGCTAAGTGCCATCTAAAGGGCGTCCTCAGCCTAAGACAGCGGGGAGGTTGGCCCAGCAGCAGCCATCCTCTAAGGAGTGCGTAACAGCTCACCCGCCGAGGCTGAGGGCCCCGAAGATTGGTCGGGGCTAAGCCAGCCGCCGATACCTCGGGGCACCTCTGCATTGCAGAGGTGATCCGGTAGGCGGGCGTCGGGGTGGGGCAGAAGTCGGGCCGTGAGGTCCGATGGACCCGCTCCGAGTGCGGATCCCGGTGGTAGTAACAGCGAAGAGGGGTGGGAATCCCCTCCGCCAGAAAGGGCCAGGGTTCCTCGGCAACGGTCGTCGGCCGAGGGTCAGCCGGTCCTAAGCGAGCCCGTAACACGGCGCTCGCAAAAGGGAAACAGGTTAATATTCCTGTGCCGTGGAGGTAGGCATCGCGGCAACGCAAAGCTCAGCTCCTGACGTTTCGGGGTAGGCTGACAGGGGTAGCCGCCCCTGCTAACCTGCCGAATACCGGGAAGTACCGTCAAGGTGAGAACCGGTAGAAGGGGGGAATGGCCTGCCTAGTGCAGGTTCAGCCGATCCCTGGAACCCATGAAAAGGGAGCTGAGAACGATCCTCCACGCCCGTACCGAGAACCGACACAGGTGCCCCAGGGTGAGAAGCCCAAGGCGTCTGGGGGTCAGCGCAGGCCAGGGAACTCGGCAAATTAGCCCCGTATCTTCGGAAGAAGGGGTGCCTGTGGACCTGGGCAGAAACCTGGGTCCATAGGTCGCAGTGCCTAGAGGGACCTGACTGTTTAATAAAAACATAGCTCACCGCTAGCCTGTAAAGGTTTGTACGGTGGGTGAATCCTGGCCACTGGCGGTCCGTGAACCCCGGGTCCAACCGGGCGAAGCGCCGCTGAAGGCCGGGAGTAACTCTGACTCTCTTAACGGGAGTATCTCGCCTAGGAAAACATAAAAATTCAAAAAGATATTAAGTATGAAATAGAGCTTATTAAAAAAAGAAAACCTTAAAAAAAATCGCAATTATTGATTCATACTTAACTGAAAGGCGGGAGCTCCCGGGAGAAAGGTAGCCAAATGCCTTGCCGGGTAAGTTCCGGCGCGCATGAACGGATCAACGAGGTCCCTACTGTCCCGGCCTGCGCCCCCGTGAATCTATAAGCTGGTTCACAGTCCAGCAACCTCCCGTAGGGAGAGAAGACCCCGTGGAGCTTTACTGCAGCCAGATGTTGTCCTATGGGAGTGGGAACGTAGCGTAGGTGGGAGGCGTCGATCCTACCCTTTCGGGGGTAGGGGAGCCGATCCTGAAACACCACCTTCTCGCTCCCGTAGGACTTACCCTGGGTATCCAGGGGACAGCACCTGGTGGGCAGTTCGGCTGGGGCGGCACGCGCGCGAAAAGATAACACGCGTGCCCAAAGGTCGGCTCAAGCGGGTCAGAAACCCGCTGTAGAGTGCAAGGGCAAAAGCCGGCCTGACCGAACCCCGGATAACAACGGGTTCGGACGGGAAACCGAGGCCTAGCGAACGCTCGTGCCCCCACTGGTGGGGGCCGGGCATGACAGAAAAGTTACCCCGGGGATAACGGAGTCGTCGCGGGCGAGAGCTCCCATCGACCCCGCGGTTTGCTGCTTCGATGTCGGCTCTTCCCATCCTAGAGGTGCAGCAGCCTCTAAGGGTGGGGCTGCCCGCCCATTAAAGGGGATCGTGAGCTGGGTTTAAACCGTCGTGAGACAGGTTGGACTCTACCCACGGGAGGCGTTGGCCGTCTGAGGGGAAGATGCCCACAGTACGAGAGGAACTGGGCATCGCGGCCTCTAGTCTACCGGTTGTCCGGCAGGGCAATGCCGGGCAGCCACGCCGTTAGGGATAACCGCTGAAAGCATCTAAGCGGGAAGCCCGCCCCGAGACGAGACGGCCATTCCGTGCGGGGAAACTCGCACGGATGGAGGGCCCCCGTAGAAGACGGGCTTGATAGGACGGGGGTGTAAGCTCCGAGGGACTTGTTCCCGAGGAGTGAGCCTGCCGTTACTAAAAGCCCGACGCCGCTTGCTTCTCTCCTGGGACCTAAAGCTGCGCATATCACAAAAAGCGCGCAGCTTTTCAGGATTCGCTCAGGGTTAAGCCTGGGACTCCTATACTCGGCACAGAATTTAATTCTCAGTTTTAACTTCTTTAGAAGTTAGGAGTTTTGAGAGAAATATCTGATAAATTGGTTCATTTTTATTGATTTTTGAGTAACCCATGGGGGGAGTCCATGTAGGTAGTACTTCCCTGATTTCCCTTAAACTGACTGGCTTTTCATATAGCTTTGGCGATAATACTTCAATGGCAATTGCAGTTTTTGCTCCTGCTATAAACTTCCACGACTCAGGAGATATACCCTTTTCATTTTTCTTCCTCACATATCTCCATATTTTCTCTGGAGGACCTCTTATAATTCGTCCGATCGTAAATTCACCTGAGATTGCTTTGACCCTCCCGCTGACATATACTATAGCAAGACCTCCCTTGATCAGATCCTTTCCTTTTCCTCTTCTGAGCTCGAACTTCTTTCTTCCAGAGAAAATTGCTTCTGCATATTCAGGTCTTATTGAAAATATATATATACTCTCCAAAGACATCGCCTTTTGAAGAGCTTTCGTCTGTGGAGAAAACAATTTAAAAATGAAAAGTAGGTATTTATAAGTCTTTTTTAGCTATAGTTTTTATTTATTAATTGAAAAATGTCTTAAATATTTTAGGTGGTTTCATATGAGTATAAACTACATATCCCTCGGAGATGTGAAAATAGGAACATACATCATCATAGAAAATGAGCCTTGCAGGGTTGTGGAGATAACAAAAGCTAAAACGGGGAAGCACGGGAGCGCTAAGGCTCATGTTGTCGCCATAGGACTTTTCACTGGAAATAAAAGGACTTTGACAGCGCCGGTGGATCAGAGAGTAGAGCAACCAATAATTGAGAAGAAAGTTGCTCAAGTCATTGCAGACCTTGGAAATTCCTATCAACTTATGGATATGGAAAGCTATGAAACCTTCGAGGTTCAAAAGCCAAATGACCCAGAACTGCTGAGCAAAATAGCTCCTGGAAAAGAAGTAGAATATTGGGAGGTCATGGGACAGAGGATAATTGTTAGGATGAGAGGATAAGGGTAACAGATTTGAGCAACATTTTTTCGGGAATAAAGGAAGCAATTAAAAAGTTTCTTTCATCTACTTCTCCATATGAGCAGAGCGTAGAGGAGTTTATAAGAGAGCTCCAGAGGATCTTAATTAAATCTGATGTAAATGTAAAGGTGGTTTTTGAATTTACGAGCAAAATAAGGAAGAGGGCTCTAGAGGAAAAGCCACCGCAAGGAGTGAGCAGAAGAGACTGGTTCATTAAAATTGTATATGAAGAGCTCATATCGCTCTTAGGAGGAGAAGAAGAGCTTAACGTGTTGCCGAAAAAAAAGCCTTATGTGATAATGCTTGTAGGAGTCCAGGGGAGCGGGAAGACTACTACTGCGGCAAAGCTAGCCTGGTACTATAAAAATAGAGGATATAGAGTAGGGCTGATAGCTGCAGACACATTCAGGGCTGGAGCATATGAGCAGCTGAAGCAACTGGCAGAAAAAGTTGGGGTTGAGTTTTGGGGAGATAAGGGGTTGAACGATCCCGCAGAGATAAGCAGAAAGGGACTAGAGTACCATCTATCAAAAAAGGCAGAAATAATAATTATTGATACTGCTGGAAGACATGGGTACGGTGAGGAAAGCAAACTTATTGACGAGATGAAGGCAATAGCAGATGCTGTAAAGCCTGACGAAGTCATCTTAGTATTGGATGCGTCAATCGGTCAAAAGGCTTATGATCTTGCGAAGAAGTTCCATGAAGCCACACCTATAGGTTCAATAATAATTACAAAGCTGGACGGCACTGCGAAAGGCGGAGGCGCAATATCAGCGATTGCAGCCACAGGCGCGAAAGTAAAATTTGTGGGAACTGGAGAAAAGGTCGATGAAATTGAGCCTTTTAGACCTAAAAACTTTGCTTCAAGGATCCTGGGAATGGGCGACATAGAGGCAATATTGGAAAGAGTATATTCAACCATGAGCCAAAACGAGCTTGAAGAAATGGCGGATTCTTTAATGAGCGGTAACCTCAATATGAAGCTGATTTATAAGCAAATAAAGCAGATCAGGAGCATGGGGCCGATCGGAAAAATACTTAGAATGATACCTGGATTGAGCATGTCATTACCAGAAGACGAGGGCGCTCTAAAAGTGAGCGAAAAGAAAATGGACATGTGGCTTAATATAATTAACAGCATGACATATGAAGAAATGGAAAAACCTGAGCTTCTTGAAAGAGAGAAGTCAAGGATAAGAAGGATCGCAATAGGTGCTGGAGTGGCACAGGAAGACGTTAGAGAGCTTTTGAATTATTACAACTACATAAAAAAGCTCTTAAAGCAGTTGAAAAGAAGGAAGTCTCTTCTTAAAAAATTTGGAGGAGCAGATGAATTCTTAGAGGAGGAATAGAAGTTTGGAGAACGAAGTATTAAGCAAAGCGATAAGCATAATGGAAAAATATCCTTTATGCGACTCATGTTTGGGAAGGATGTTCTCCTCCTTTCTAAAGGGGTTTACTAATGAAGAAAGAGGAAAGGCAATAAAAATAGCAATTGCGATGGAGCTAATAAAAAAACTTAAGAGTGGTGAAGAGGAGGCGGGAAAAAAGCTGGAAGCCATCTCTCAATCTTTAGGTCCGGAGTTTGATAAGACGCTCGAAGAGGTTAATATTAAACGCAGGACTGGTGAATGCTATTTATGCGGTGGCAAATTAAAGAAATGGGTGAGCCTGTATAAAGAAGCTGTGCCCATATTAAAGAAAAAATCTGTAGAGTCCTTTGTCGTTGGAATTACAGGTTCAAAAGAAATAGAAACCAAAGAGGATGAGCTTCTCAGAGAGTTTTCAATAGACACAGCTGAATCCATAAAGTCTGAGCTGAGGAGAGAAGTTGGAAAGCTGATTACCAGCTCTACTGGTATAGATGCAGGTTTCACAGATCCAGGCGCAGTTATTTACATTGATTTGAAAAGTGAGAATCTGAGAGTAAAAGTGATGCCTCTGTTCATTAAAGGAAGATATATCAAAGCTGGGAGGAACATAAGCCAAGTAGAGTGGTTCGATGATGACAAAAAACAACAACTTTCTGTTAAAGGAATGCTTTCCGTTCTCAGTGAGTTTTATGGGGGGGAGGTTTTACTTCATGCCTCTGGAAGAGAGGACGTTGATGTGAGGATGCTCGGTTGGGGAAGGCCTATGGTAGTTGAGATAAAAGATCCAAGAACCAGGAGAGTGCCGCTTAGCTACATCAGCTGGCTAGTAAATAAAAATCCATACGGAATTTTCATACTTGAAGAAAAGGGGAAAAGGAAGGATGTGAGAGAGATAAAAGAGCTTGACTCAAAGAAAAGAAAGATTTACAGAATAGTTGTAGCAGGCGATGTACCCCTCAATGAGAAAGATGCTGATACGATAGTAAGAGAGCTGAAGGGAAAGGTAATTGAGCAGAGAACCCCTACAAGAGTTCTTGTGAGGAGAAAAGATGTTGCAAGGAGGAAAAAAGTATACGATATAAGCTTGCACGCTTTTTCCGGGGTATTGATTGGGTTGATAGAGACGGACGGGGGGCTTTATATAAAAGAGCTGATTTCTGGTGATAATGGAAGAACTAAGCCGAACTTCTCTGAAATACTCGGAAAGAGTGTGCAATGTATCGAGCTTGATGTGGTCAAGGTTGTTTGGTAGAGCTTCCCTCGATCCTCCTTTTAACTCTTCTGAGGACATGCGTCAATATTCTAACTTCTGGCTTTGATGGAGATGACCTAAATAGCACATGCCTCATGGCTGTTCTTGCCCTCATTATTTTTGTTTCATCTCCTAATGCCATTGAAGCTATATCGCCGAATATGCTTACGGCTTGCTCAAGTTCTTCTCTCTCGGCTAAATTTACCAGATCCCTTTTTCTTTTGGACTTGTATATCTCATAAAGATATATTGATACCGAATTTGCCAAATTCAGAGCTGAGTACTCTGAAGACGAAGGAATTGTTGACACAAAATCGCACTTCGAAAGCTCATCTCTAGTGAGACCTGAGCTTTCTCTTCCAAATACGATACACGGCTTTTTATATCTTTCAAGAAAAGAGGGCAGATCATAGGAGGGGATCGTGCTTCTTAAAATATCACCATCCAGGCTGAACTTAGCTGTAGTGCATACTCTGACATCACATGGAGAGAGAGCTTCATCCAGGTTTTTATAAACTACTAGATTGTCTAATCTGCCTACCGCTTTTGCTGAAAATCTTCTGGCCTCATCCATATCGAGCTCTCTTGGATAAACGAGAACGACATCGTCTACCTCGAAGTTTTCAGCCAGCCTCATTATCATTCCTAAGTTTGCTCCACCTTCGATACCTACAAGCACAAGTCTAATATCCATTTTTCTCCCCTTTTATTAAGTACAAGTCTTCGAAGAAGAAGCTCTTGCTCGAAACGATGCCAAACTTCATATCTATTTCGCTCATTTTCCTATACAGAATCTCTAAATTACCTAGAGATGAAGAAACTAACAAAAGCGTTCCGCCGCTGCTTAAAATTTCTGGTATCTCGTCTAATATAGAAAGAGAAAAATCTATTCCTTCTTTTCCTCCAGCCCATTGTAGCTCAAAGGGATCGTTAGCATTTTTAGGCTCAATTGGTAGATAAGGTGGGTTTATTATGATTGTATCGAAGCCAGATCTCGACCTCAAAAAAGTCACCTTGTTACCAATAACTACGCTGAACCTTTCTTGCTGCTTATCAAAGCTGCTTAAATTCAAGCATGTCGAATATGAAGCTAAACAATTCACATCAGTAGCAACGACATCGCTCGCTCCAAGCACTAAGGAATGAAGGGCAATGATCCCGCTACCTGTTCCTATATCTAAAACTTTTTTATTTTTAACAATCTCAGGGTGAGAGCTTAAATACTCCAATATCATATATGTGTCGTCGCTTGGATCATAAACCCCTTCTGGAATGCAGAGGAAATATCCCCATCTTACCTTTCTGTTACTTCTGCACATCTCCTCGAAATTTCTTCCATTTCCCATGGAGATAGCTCCCTCACCCTTTTATTTTCAAGTAACTTTTCTATATAATCGATGCAATTTAACTTTAAGGTTTCTAAGCATTGCTTAAATACTTTTCTGGAATTTTTATTTCTCTGCGAAAATACGCATGAAGTTAACTTTTCAAGTAAAAAATGAACCTTGGTATCATAGTTCTTCTTCCTTTTTAAAGAAACAATGCTCACAGAGACTTTTGGCTCGGGAAAAAAGCTCTTGGGAGTGAAGCTTCTAACTATCCTAATTTCAAATAACAGCTGAGCTAAAATGGAGAGCCTTCCATAGCTTTTACTTCCAGTTGCAGCGACAAGCCTTTCAGCAACTTCTTTTTGCATTCCTAAAATCATGTTTTTTATATTATTATTTCTGCAAGCTTTTATGATAATGGGAGAAGTTATTGAAAATGGAGTGCTTGAAAAAACTACGCTTGTTTTTATGCTCGGAACTATGCCCAATGCATCTGCCAAAATCAGATAAACGTTTCTCTCCTCTATTATACTTGAAATTATCGAAAATAAGCTTGCATCCTTTTCGATCGTGATTATATTTGATGATGAAAAAGCATAAGACACAGCTTTGGTTAAAGTCCCTATCCCAGTCCCTATTTCGACCATCCATTCAAGGTTATCTATTAGAGAGAGCTCTTTTATGAAAGTCTCAATGTAGTTAGGATCAATTGTAAAATTCTGGCTTAGCTTTTTTTTAGGCTTAATCCCTGCTTCCTTTATGAAATGTATCGTCCAATTTTTTAATTCAATTGGGGAGAAGAAAAAAACCTTATGTTCATTGGTTCTTTCCATTATAAATTCATTCCCTATAAATTTCGTCTAAAATTCTTAAATATACAGCCTGGGATTCATTAGGACTTGGTCTTATAAAAAGATAATACCTCTCCCCTCCAATAAGCTCTTTTACAATCCTCTCGGCAATAACCTTTTCAATGTTGTGAATCTTAACGCCTCTTATAGTAAGTCTTTGAACGATATCCTCGAATGATTCGAACGGCTTTCTCTTCCTCTCATCTAGCATAACATTTAAAGTCCTCTTTCCTATTCCAGGCAACAATTCAAGCATGTGCATTCTCAGTGTTATTGATCCAGCATTATTAAAAAACTTCAAGAAGTATTTCTCATTTTCTTTAATTATCTGTGAAAGTACTGACACGAGATTTTCTTTAGCTACAGTTGTTAAGTCCTCATAAGATATAGGACCGAAAATCGACTTGATTGGACCTTTTCCAACATAGTCTGGACCCGCATATATCTTTTCACCCACTTCAAAATTTTCTCCCTCAGGGACTACTAGCTCAAATAGGGTGAAATATTTATAGCCAACTACCTGTGCCAGCGGTACTCTTCTATGTTCAACATGTTTGTCAAACGGATTTCCGTGAGGGAGAAAATCTAAGACGACAGCAACATCATCAGGTATCTCTCTTTTCTTTTTTGCTTCGCCATAAAAGTATCTGTCACCTTCTCTTTCATTTGACAAACATCATCACTTCCATAATTGTTTTGCGTTATAAAATATATTAGAAAATTAAGTATATTAGTATTAATGTTATACACAATTTGAATACCATAAAGTTCAAAAGCACTTACTTACTATCTCTACAGCCTTTTCCACAGTTTCAGAAGGCAATGACTGATACTGCTGTGGCAATAATGCTCTTAATTCTGCGCTTTCTGTTGGAAGTACGTTTATTATCATCACTGCGAGTTCTTCAGGTATTGACAGTTTTTTTAGTTCTTCCAAAATTTCTTTAATGTTCTCAGCTTTGCATTTCCTTACAGCACTAAGATACTCTTCTACTTTCTTTATTATTATGGAATCTTTATCAAAGCTTGATGATTTCAAAAGCTCCTCAAGCTGAGAATTGGATAGGTATTCTTTGCTTACAATAATCCTTGGCAAATTTTACATCCTCTATAAAGTTTTAATTAAAATTAAGCCGCTACTGTAAGCGGTCTTATATGTTCTGGTCTAACAAAAAGCGTTCTCTTTACACTACCCTCATAAAGTTCTACTATATATGCCCTTCCCCTTCTACCAACAATTACGCCGGTCCTTCCATGAAACCTTCTATGCGGCATTCCTTTATGTATTGATGGATTAATATATATCATTACCTTATCTCCTACATTATATTTTATCATAAGAAGGCTGAGAGATGGCACTCCTCCTCTTTCTCTGATGTCCTTTTTAAAGAGCTTTCTCGTCCTGTGCCTGTAGCCTTTAGGTGCTTTAACCAATTTTACACATCCTCCTTAAAATCATTTTAAATGTGACAAATTTTTGCTAAAAATATTTTCCCTTCCAAATAGGCAAATCACTAAAAGAATAAAATAAATTGAGATTATAAATCTTTCATAACGAGTTTATTTAAAAACAAACAGCATTTTATTAAAAAGTAAAGATTAAAGCATTTTGTGTTTGATCATTTGTATTACTGCCAAGCGACCATCTTGCTCAGAACTTCATCTCCGACCTTTCCCTTCTCCACATCCGATATAGCTTTTTCCATAATCTCTACTGCCTTATCGATCTCCTCTCTCTCGATCGTGAGGGGAGGGGCTATCCTCAATACATTCCCGTACTTCCCGAAGGTCATCATTATCAGGCCATTTTCATATGCCCTCCATATGATCTTCTGCGCCTTCTTGCTCGAAGGCTTCAAGCTATCCTTATCATCAACGATCTCAACCCCTATCATGAGCCCCTTCCCTCTGACATCTCCAACGATCTCGTGCCCATCCTTGAGCTCATTCAGCCTCTTCATCAAGTACTCTCCCATGAGCTCAGCCCTATCATGAAGCCTGTTCTTTATTATATATTCTATGCCAGCCATAGCTGCAATACTTCCAAGGTAATGACCTGACGCATTGGATCCTAACGTATTTGGAGGACCTGAATCAATTATTTCCTTTCTCCCGACAACTGCTGACATGGGAAAACCAGCACCGAGATTTTTTCCTAAAGTTACGACATCTGGTTCGATACCAAAGTGCTCAATTGCGAACATCTTACCCGTCCTACCGAAGCCTGTCTGAATCTCATCATCTATTAGTACTATCCCATACTCATCAGCGATCTTCCTGAGGCCTACTATGAAGCTTTTAGGAGGCACGAGGACTCCCCCATCCCCCTGTATAGGCTCAAATATTATAGCAGCGAACCCCTTCCCATATGCATCCACCTGGAGGGTCCTCTCGATCTCTCCAAGGAGTATCTCTCCATACTCCTCAGGCTCAATACCTCTCGGTCTCCTGAACGTATCTGGATACTTGAAGAAGTATACATAGGGGTATGCGTTATATTTGTACCTTGTTTCTGGTTTAAATGAGCCTGAGCTAGAAAGAACAAGATAGTGCGTTCCATGATAAGAATCCTCAAAGGAGCCTATATACTTTCTTCCTGTAAAGGCAAGAGCAACTTTTAAAGCCATGTCGTTTGCTGCTCCACCACTGAGCTCATATAAAACTTTTTTCTCATAGCTACCAGGCACTATATTCACTAGCATTTCTGCTAGCCTTATAGATGGTTCATGATACAAGTATTGATCGTAATCAATCATGTCATCAATGGCCTGCTTTATAGCTTTTACAACCTCATCATTGGTATGTCCTATATTAAATGATGCAGCGCTAGTCAAGAAATCTATGTATTCCCTTCCTTCGATATCCCAAATTCTGCATCCTTTTGATTTTTTAATTACTATTGGAAAATATTTGAAAGATATTCCTACTCCTATATACTTCCAATATTTTTCAATTAATTCTTCGTTTAGAATTCTTTTTTCCTGTTCCATATTCCCCACTACTTTTTTATTTAATTATTTTTTAATTAATATTTAAGTTTTAATACTTATCAAAATGTGTGTTTTATATTCCCATTATCGTTCACATAATTTTTATAAACTCAACTGTCCCATTCAAAATATTTATTGAAGGTATACCTAGAGAAAATGGTATTCTGATAAAAGCATACTATATAACCATTTTGATAAAGAAAAGATATGAAAATACATTGATAAATTTTTCAAAATAGTATAATACAGCACCTTTATTATAAATTAAAGAAAAGTTTTAATAATTATCATTAATATAGAAAAATTTGGTGTGAGTTTATGCAAAATTATGATACAAAATACTCAAGTAGAATTAATTTCTTCGAACCATCACCAATAAGAACCATTATGTCAAAAATCAGCGACCTATCAAGAAAGAGAGAGGTTATATCGTTTGCAGCAGGAGAGCCAGATCCTTCGGTTCTTCCAAGAAAGATCTTCGGAGAATTGATGAAGGAAGTATTTGAAAAAGTCGAGCTAGTTGGAAATTACACTCCTGCAGACGGTGCATTTGAGCTCAGAGAAGAAATCGCTAAGTTTATGAAAAAATATGACGATGTAAAGACGGATCCTAACAAAATAGTCGTTACTATAGGTGGAAGCCAAGCATTAGATTTGCTTGGGAGGATTTTTCTAGATGCAGGAGATATAGCTATTTCTGAAAGCCCTTCATATGTAAATACGCTCATTGACTGGAAGCAGTATGGAGCAAGAATTGTTGGAGTGCCTGTTGATGACAGTGGAATGATTACAGACGAGCTGGAAAAAACTGTGAAAAAGCTAAAGGGAGAGAGAAAAAGAGTAAAGTTGGTATATACAATTCCGACCGGTCAGAATCCAAGCGGAGTTACAATGATAGAAGAAAGGAGGAAGCATCTTCTTGAAATAGCATCACAATATGACCTTATATTAGTTGAGGATACTGCATATAACCATCTTTTATACGAAGGACAGCCGCCAAAGACATTGAGAAGCATGGATAAAGAAGGCAGAGTAATTTATAGCGGTACGTTTAGCAAGATATTGGGAACCGGTTTAAGGATTGGATGGCTAGAGGGTCCTAGCGAAGTTATGGACCTGATTAAAATGGTCAAGGGACCGACTGATATGTGTGCTTCCACGCCAATGCAATACTTGGTCATCGAATCATTAAGAAGGGGAATTTTTGAAGATGCGAAAAAGAAGGCACTAGAAAATTATAAAATGAAAAGAGATATAATGATAAAAAGCATAGAAGAGAAGCTCAAAGGATTGAAATTCACAAAGCCTATTGCTGGAATGTTCATTTTGGTATGGTTGAAGAAGGGTATGGATGGATATGCATTTGCTGAAGAGCTTTTGGAGAAGAAGGGAGTAGCGGTAGTGCCGGCGGCAGCTTTCTATACTGACGATAGCGGTAAAGAAGTAATAAGGCTGAATTTCTCTATGGTTCCACCGGAAAAGATTGAAAAAGGTATATCAAGCATAGCTGAACTTCTAGGCTTCTGAATTTTTAAATTTAATAGCAAATATTTTAATAACCTCTTTTTTCAATAACTCTTAAAGAAGGTGTTTATAATGCCGATCCGACCTGCTAGATGCTATACACACTTCAGCTCTCCACCATATACAAGAAAGGAGTATATACCAGGAGTACCTCAGCCAAAAATTACAAAATTCGAAATGGGAAATCCGAAGCTTGATGCGGACTACATTTTATCCCTAATAGTTTTAGAAGATGGACAAATTAGGCATAATGCTTTAGAAGCTATGAGAGTTGCAGCTCATAAGTATTTAACTGCCAATGTAGGCGAAGGAAACTACTACCTGAAGGTTACCAGATATCCTCATCATGTGCTGAGAGAAAATAAGATGATGGCCTTCGCTGGAGCAGACAGACTTCAGGATGGAATGAGGCTTTCCTTCGGAAAACCTATTGGGACAGCAGTTAGAGTATACAAAGGTTATGACGTCTTGGTAGTAAAGGTTAAGAAGGAACATCTAGAGCATGCAAAAAAAGCTTTGAAAGTTTGCTCTTCTAAGATTCCTTTTCCAACAATGATAAAAATCGAACCCGCAAAGAATAATTGATCCTTTTCTTTATATAGTAAATTTAAAATCAAATTATTACTTGCTTATTATTTTTTAGATACAACTAAAGCCTCGCCATTCATGGTTGGTATGAAGATTTAATTAGCTCCTATGCTTTTTATTCTTTGATGACAAGCATCGAGAAAGTCTTATCAAGAATGAGGGGTTGCTCCCGATCACTAGATGAGGGTTTTCAACAGTTTTGTGTATAAATGTTTATTTAGGTTTTTGTGGGTCTTTTTCTGTTGACCTAGGCCTCTGGAGTGGCTCTAAGCTCTTTCCTATGACGGGTAATTCCCAGAGGAGAGGTTGGAGCCTAGATTTATGAGGTATTACAAGTGTGGTTTTAAACACGACAGGGACGTAATAGGAACAATAAACATAGTCAAAAAGTACCTCTTAGGTATGAGCCCCGTGCCTTTGGGCTCGAAGGGTGCCCATGACCCCCACGTAGAGTGACTAGTGGCCACGGTGAATCATGGATTTGAGGCACAACCCGCCATAGGCAAACCTATAGCGATATAGGACGGGAAACAGTTCGATAGCCTAGAGAAAGCTTTAGATGAACAGAACTCTGATCCCCTCGACTGCCCTGCAGATGAAAGATGTATTCACGAATAGATGCGGGGAACAGATGAATTCCCTAAGGGGAACCCTCGCTCTTTAGAGCGAATAGGAGGTCAGATATATATAAAACAGGTATATAGTCAAATTCAGTAAAGTAACAGGAAAGCCTATCTTAAAGAACTCTGAAAATGGGATCGTCTCTTTATACCTGCTTTCTGAGATTTCTAGTATTATAATATTAGAAGCAGCGCCGAAAAGGGTTAAGTTACCTGCAATTGTCGAAGACATAGCAAGCGAGATCCAGGGCACTATATTATTTGCCGTATATCCTAATTCTCGCATATAATCCATAAATAGCTTTACAAATGGAACATTGCTGAAAAGCTGGCTCAATATTATAGAAATAATAGATATCAGCACTGGAGCTATTGTATCACTTGGCTTTGATGGAATGAATACCCTTAAAAGCTCAGAAGCTACTCCGCTCTTCCATACACCGTCCATTGCTATAAACATTGTGATAAAAAAGATGATTGTTCCCCAGTCCACCTCTTTTATAAGCGACCTAGGCTCACTCACGAAAAAATATAAAGAGGATGCAATAATGAACGGTATGAACCCTATCTGCTCTATACTAGGTTTTCCCATAACTCGTAAGATATCATTAACTATCATTGCGACTATTACTGAAAAAATTCCTATTGCTGCAAGGATTGCATCTTTTTTATTTTTTATTTTTTCTTCAGGTATTGTTCCGATGTCAATAGAATTATTAGGAATTTTGTAAATCTTTATAACCAAAAATGAAGTAATCACTAGATTTATAATTGTGGGCAAAAAAAGATATTCTATAAAATAAATAAAAGGAGCGCTCATTCCAGAGCCGATGGCTATAAGCACGTTCTGCGGATTTCCCATCGGAGTCATAACAGAACCGATTGTTATTGAAAAAGCGAGAAGAATGAGCAATTGCCTGTATGGTATTTTTAGGTGTTTCGAGATGAAATAAACTATCGGAGGAGCCATCACTGCCATTGTATCGTTAACAGCTACTGATGTTAGAAGGCCAAAAAAGGCAAAAGTACCTATAATTGCAGCATATGTCGATTTGAACTTACTAATCACGTAATGAGAAAGAAGGTCAAGCAAACCTGAGCTTTCGGCTAAAGCGATAATGCTGAACATTCCTATTAGGAAGAAAATAACATTTAAATCTATAGCTGAAGGAATCTCTTCGATATTCACTAATCCTCCTGCAACAGACAAAAAGGCTAAAAAAGACATAAAAGACCAAACAGGTATATTAGGATACTTAGACCTAAAAATTAGAAAGAATACCAAGAGGATGAGTATTGCCCATGCTATAAGCGTATGGGTGACCAACTCTCTTCACTTTAGCTTAAGTATTTTTGCAATACTTATGTCCCAAACAATTATATGATAAATATGGTGAAATGACTTGGAAACTCTCGACTATGATTTTAATCTTCCGGACTTGGTTTCGAAGATTTCGAATTTAAACCCAAAATCAATAATTCTTCAGTTTCCTGACGGGTTTAAATTATTTTCTATAGCTATAGCTGACTATTTAAAAAATTATTTAAAAGATGTTAAAATATACATTTCTGCCGAAAGTACGTGGGGAGGTTGCGATATAGCTATTGAGGAGGCAAAAATGCTTGGTGCTGAGCTTATAGTTCATTTTGGCCATACTCCCTATTCATTGGCTGAATATAAATCAATTTTGGAAAAAGTACCAGTAATTTATGTTCCAGGAAAGTTTAAAAAAGAGCTTAGCAAAAGCTCTCTAATATCTTTGCTATTTGAATTAAATAAAATAGGAGCTTCAAAACCCGCGCTTGTTTCTACCATACAACATGTGGATGCGCTAAAGCAAATAAGAGATTTTCTGAATGAAAGAGGGATAAGTGCTACTATACCAAAGTCTCCGCTTATGGAAGAAGGGCAAATTGTTGGTTGTGACTATTCACCGCTTATTAATGAGAAAAACTATGATTCTGTGGTAGTGGTTTCAGGAGGATATTTTCACGCTTTTGGTGCCGGTCTCATGACAATGAAGCCTACTATAAAAATTGACCCTTATACAGATAAGGTTGAGAATGTTACCGAGAATGTTAAAAAAATTCTTAAAAAAAGATATGCCACAATGGAGAGATCTAAAAGCGCAGAAGTGTGGGGAATAATAATTGGAACTAGAACTGGTCAATATAGGCCTATAACTATAAGGGCACTTGAATCTCTGATAAAAAACAAAGGGAAGAAGTACTATCTCTTTTTTTCTAAAAGTTTAACAATAAATGAGCTAAGAAACATTGATCAGCCTAAAATTGATGCATATGTTGTAACTTCATGCCCAAGAATCCCTATAGATGACATAAGTGAGAAGGAGTTTGAAAAGCCCGTGCTTACTCCAGGAGAAGCATTTATGGTACTAAAAGGAGAATTGGAGAGGTACAGGTTGT
The DNA here is from genome assembly GCF_000258425.1 of Fervidicoccus fontis Kam940. NCBI lineage: Archaea > Thermoproteati > Thermoproteota > Thermoprotei > Fervidicoccales > Fervidicoccaceae > Fervidicoccus > Fervidicoccus fontis. Next base: position 1,051,038 of record NC_017461.1, on the reverse strand, counting down.
TGTGATGACTTCGTTCAATAAAAAAATGCTCGAAATTACTATTGAAAAAATTAAGGGACCGAAAAATCCTAAGCCTCAGTTGGAGCAACACATGACACCTTCGAATATAGCATCTGAAACTATATGGTTCGCACTACAACATGGACTAATTATAAACAAGAAAATATTAGATATTGGTTCAGGAACTGGCAGGCTGTGTCTCGGCTCTTTAATAGCAGGAGCAAATGAGTGCGTTTCAATAGAAATTGATGATGAGGAAATTGAAGAACAGATTAAATATGCAAAAAAACTTGGTATAGAGTGCAAAGTTGAAATAATAAAAGCTGACGGAGCATCTGTTCCGTTGAGAGATAGCAGTTTAGACGTGACTTTAATGAACCCACCATTTGGGAGCGTAAAAAGAGGAATAGATTGGAAGTTTTTAAAAGAAGCCTTACGAGTGACAAGGGCAGTTTTGTCCTTTCATATGTACAGCGAAAAAAGCAAAGATTTTTTCTTCAAAAAGGTCGGAGAATTTGGGTACAAAATAGAAATACTCAAAGTTTATAATATGGAATTAAAACAAATATTTGAATATCATGTGTCTAGAAAAAAGAAAATACCAGTCATGCTACTCTTTATTATTAAAGGAGAGAAAAAATGATGAAAGAAGAAAATTTGGCATTTCCTGGAGACGAGCTCGCAATTCTAGAAGAGTTTATCCCTGTTTCAGGAGTTTATAGCGACGAAAACGGCAAGCTGAGATCTACTTTAATTGGAAAAGTAGTTAAAGATATTATTAACAAGAATCTAAAAGTAATTCCATTTAAAAAGAAGTATGACTTTCCGCGACTAAAATCTGTAGTAATTGGGTATGTAAACTCGGTAAAAAGCGATATAGCTTTAATAACGATTTTATATGATGGAAACCTAAAGCCTATCTCAGCACCACTAGCAGGCTTTTTGCATGTTTCGCAAGTAGATGAAGAGGGCAAAAATATTAGCGATTATGTTCTTCCTGGAGATTTAGTTAAAGCAAAAATAATATCCTCTGAGAACCCGTTTCAGCTTTCTTTTAAGCACTCTTCCCTTGGAGTAATTTTGGCATCATGTTCTAAATGTGGCGCAATTATGCAAAAGCTGGAAAATGGGAAGCTTAAGTGCCCTAAATGTGGAAACATAGAAAATAGGAAACTTTCTAGTGATTATATAAACTTGAAGGATCATAGTGGATAAATAAACCAACCAGTAGCAAAAATTTCACAAGTCATACTAATTCTGGTGAGCGTCTTGAAGCTAATTAAGAAGAAATTAGTTCTTAGGATCCCAAAAAATGCTGATGTTGAGCGTTTCTTAGATGCTATAATGGGAAGCACGATAGCCACACAGGTAATGTATAGGATAAAAGGAAATTCTGTCGAGATTAGAATTATTGGGGACCCAGTAAGCGTAGAGAATAGCATTCACAGGATTAGAAGTGCAGTGGAAGATTTTGCAATAAAAATGGGTTACCCGAAAGAGGGAAGAGGTATAACAGTATTTGGCTCTATGTTAGCGAAGTCACTTGAAGTCCCAGTCCCTCTAGAAGGTTTTAAAAGATTATTAGAGTTAGAGAATATCGATTTCTCGTACGACGAAAAAGAAGATTTGCTTGTAATCTATGATGATCTCGAAGAGTTAAAGTCGTTAGCAAAAGACTTATTTGATTCCTACAAGTCAGCGAGAGAAATTGCTAGAGGTATAGGTGCAGAAATTATCGCGGTATTATCTGTATATTCTGGCCTTTCTCCCATGGAAATTGCATCAATAGGAGAGGAAGAAGGAGTTTTTGAAAAAATCGAAGATATGTACATGTTGAAGGCCGATAAAGATAAAGCATTGAATACTATTATAGAAGCCTTAAAAAAGAAAAACGAATATTAAGCTATAAAGCTGAAAAGTAAAAGTGTAGCTAGGTGGAGATGAACAGAAAAATGAAATATAGCATAAAACAGATGAATGAAAAAGAACTAGAAATTGTACTATATGATGAAGATCACACTTTTGGAAATCTTATGGCAAAAACCTTAATGAAGATCGACGGAGTGGTTATGTCTTATTATAGAATAGATCACCCACTTAAAAACGAAATGGTACTCTATTTGAAAACCGATGGATCTATAAAACCTGTAGAAGCGCTTAAAAAAGGCATAGGCTTACTAAAAGATGAAATACGAGAGCTGGAAACTAAAATAAAAGAGGTACAAGTTTGAACTATGAAAAACGATGAAAAGAGGATTCTGGAACTTTTTATAAAAGAAGACTTAGTAGTAGGGGGAGTTCTTAGAAATAAAATTTTAGAACATCTGATAATTGAAAAAAACGATGAGAATTTTTTAAATAGGCTTGAAAAGAGGTCTTTTATAAAAGAAGTAAGATTTATTGATGTAATGAATATCGGTGGTAAGAACGAAGAAATATTGGTAAAAGCTTTAAAAGCAAACATAAAAAAAGAATTAGTTTATAAAGAGCTATACGAATCTATAGTAAATGGTCTAAAAGAGGTGAAAAACTGTGAAGTTCTGTCCAAAGTGTGGAACTCTAATGAAGCCGAAGAAAATTGATGGCAAAGATGTATATGTTTGTCCAAAATGCGGATATACAGAAGAAGTTGAACCGAAGAAAAATGAGTACAAAATTGTTAACAAGATAAAGCATGGAGAAAAGGACAAGCTTATCATAGTTGATGAAAATAAAATTCCCGAAACTTTACCAAAATTAAAAGACGTAGTATATTGTCCGAAATGCGGCAATAATGAAGTCTATTATTGGACTATGCAAACAAGAGCTGCAGACGAGCCTCCAACGAGATTCTATAAATGCACTAAATGCGGATACGTCTGGAGAGAATATGAGTGATCTTTTCATAGTTTTCTGGTCGGTTCATAGTTACTTTGAATCAATTTAGAAATAGATCTTTCGTTGGGTAGACATTCGTGAAGAGTAAAAGTTTGTTCCCTAGTCCTTTCTAAGATTTTCTTTATGTTCATATCTGCTAACTTTTATGCGAAAAGTTAAGATAAAAAAATTCTTCGCTGTCAAGCATTACAAACAGTACAGATTTGCTTAAAGAGGTTTCATACGAACCTTTCTTTCATGCTATAAATAGCGAAAATTTCAACTATTCTGGTCTTCTCCTGCCCTAAAGGGCGAGGCTTTCGGTTGTAAATATTCTAACAAAACTCAATATAAGGATCCTTATGATATGATTAGAAAATCTAAAATTTTCAAAAAATATATATCATTATTTAACAGATGATACATTAAAATATTAAGCGAGTTTAATTCTTGGTAAGAATAATGGTGTATCGTATATGAAAATAACGTTTAGTAACGCATCTCTTTGGAAGTATACTATATTGGGTATTAGCAAAATATTGGAAGAGGTTGCAATAAAAGCAGATAAAGATGGAATCAGATTAAGGGCGATGGATCCTAGCCATGTGATGCTTATTGATCTTTTCTTTCCAAGCTCTTCATTTGAAAGTTATGAAGCTAATTCTGAAATTATAGGTATTAACCTAGAAAATTTAAGCGATATGCTGAAAAGGGCAAAAAAGGGAGATAAGCTTGAAATAGTCACTGAGGGTAACAAATTCCAGCTCAAATTTATCGGCAAATTTAGTAGAATATTTACTGAAAGTACTGTCGACGTCCCTTACCAGGAATTACCAGATATTAACTTGGAGTTTAAGGCAGATATAAGACTTTCTGCTCAAATATTTAAAGATTCTATTGAAGATGTAGAATTTTTAGGCGACAATATCTATTTTATTGCAAATGAAAGTAAATTTACTATATTAAATGAGAGTGAAATTGGAAAGGCTATAGTTGAGCTCGATAAGGATTCAGGTAACATAATCTCTTTAGTGTGCGAAGGGGAACAAAAATCTCTCTATGGTTTAGAATATTTAGAGTCACTCTTATATTCTGCAGAGGTTGCGGATATTGTTTCAATACAGTTCTCAAGCGGAATTCCTACAAAGATAACTTTTGAATTTCCGCAGGGTGCAAGGCTTGTCTCTTACATCGCACCAAGAGAAGCGTAAAAGGTCGATAGATAGAAAAGAATGGCTTTTTCAAAAGCTTTCAGCATACTACGAGAAAGCTAAACTTGAGCTACCTGACGATATAAATAGCAGGGAATTTGCCGTCCAGCCTATAGACTATAAAGGTTATGTTAGACATTTATCCTTTAAAAGTGAAGATGAGCTTAGAAGCTTTTTATTAAAAAATCCACCTATGCACCTTTATTACTCATCTGCGATTTACACCTTCCCTGAGATAGATGATATGGAAAAAAAAGGAATGATAGGTTCAGAAATAATCTTTGATATTGATGCCGATGAAGTTCCTGGATGCGAATCTATTGAGCAACTACACGCTTGCCTAAACTGCGGATCGCTTCTTTATGGTAAGTCGATAAAAAAATGTACGAAATGCGGTAGCCAGAATGTTATTGAGGTCGAACCAATTCCTAAAGAATGCATCTTAAAAGCCGGAATTGAAGCAAAAAAGTTAATAAAAGTTTTAAGAAAAGACTTCGGTTTTGAAAAAATCAAGATATATTTTTCTGGCAATAGGGGTTTTCACGTTCATCCAAAATGCGATGATGAATGGTTGAAGCTAACGAGTGAAGAAAGAAGCATGATAATTAAGTATATAACAGGAAGTGGAGTGAATATTGAAAGAATAATCGGATTGGGAGAATCAATAAAAGGAAAAAATATGTATATTCCAAATCCTAAGGAACCTGGATGGAGAGGGAGATTAGGAGAAATCTTGTATAAAAAGATGAACTTAAATGATGAAAAAAAGATTACGTTCGGAGAAGCTGAGGTACTACTCGGAGAAAAAATTAATTTGAACGATATCATGAAAATGGCATCTATAAGTATAGATGAAAAGGTTACAGTCGATGTTCATAGATTAATAAGGATCCCTGGTTCAATAAATGGTAAGCTGGGTCTGCCTGTATTTGAAATAGGAGAAAGTGAGCTTGAAAGTTTTTCCATAAATTGTTCATATTCTCCGTTTAAGGAAGATGAGGATGTTAAAATGAATGTTTCAATGCAAAATAAGGAAATTTTAGGGATAAAGATAAATAGCTTAAAGGGGGATATTATAAAAATCCCTGGCTGCCTCGCCTTTTTATTCATCTCAAAAGGTATAGCAGATCCCGCCTAAATTTTTATTACAAGATATCAAAAAATTAAGTAATGGCGATATACTAAAACTTTTGGTCGTGAAAAATGAGCGAATCAATTGAGTTTGTACTCAATAGAATATCAATTAAAAAAGAAGTAAACTATAACGATTTAAAAATGAGATTTTTGAACATGATATCAAATGTATGTTATCAAAGAGGAAGTGCTCAAAGCTTTGTAAACAATGTAGAACTTTGCAAGAAAACAATAAAAGAAACAGAAAGTATTTCTAAGCTAATCTCAAAAATAATTTCTAAGAATTTAGATGACAGTCCGCTAGAAAAATCTGGTTTTCTTTCTTTTTTTGCAACATCATTTAAAAAAGATGAAGATTTTTATGTGTTTGTTGAAAATGATGATCCAGGGATTTTTAAAGAGTGTAGAAATGAAGATTTTTGCTTTTCGATTTTAAGCGTAAAAGAAGCAAAAGCACTTAAAGATTTATCTTTTGCGAAAGAACTGAGAATCAATTATTTAAACCCTGATTTTAAATAAAGACTAGTATGTGAAATAAGTTTTGCAATAAAAAAATAAACGGAGTGAGCCGGCATTGAAAATTCCTAAAAAAATTAGAGCCTATTGCCCAAGGTGTAAAAAACATACAGTGCAAACAGTAATGATTTATAAAGCTGGAAAAAGAAGAGCATTGTCTATAGGGCAGAGAAGATACGTCAGAAAACAGGAAGGTTATGGTTCAAAAAGAAAACCTGAACAAAAAAGATATGCAAAAACTACCAAAAAGCAAGTAATTAAGCTAAAATGCAGTGAATGCGGGTATATACAGCATAGAAAAGGACTAAGATTAAAGAAGCTTGAGCTCACAGAGGTGGCTTAAGCATGACAAAGAGGAGAAGCCTTCCTATCCCAGAGCCAAGAACAAAATTCATTTTAGTAAGATGTCCTGCATGTGGAAACGAACAAGTCATCTTTTCTCATGCAACTTTTCCAGTAAGATGCCTTATATGCGGGTCTCAACTTGTAAAACCAACAGGTGGAAGAGCAAGACTACAAGCACAGTTCATAAAAGTAGTTGGGTAGATTTTATTACTAGTTAAATCACAAATTTCTTTGCATCATACCATCTATTTTGGAAGAACGATATTTTTACTTAAAAAATAATATATAATCTCGGCAAAACCTATTTTGTAATAGCTATTAAGTAATTAACAGGTGAAATCATTTGGTTAGAGCCAGAAAAGAGCTTCCTGACGCTAATGAATTAGTCATCGCTACAGTTAAAGAGATTTTTGATTATGGAGCATATGTTGAGCTAGATGAATATAATGGAATGAGGGCATTTTTACCATGGAGCGAGGTTGCAACAAAGTGGGTTAAAAACATAAAAGAAGTTTTGAAGGAAAATGAAAAAATAGTTGTTAAGGTTATTAGAGTTAATAAGCAGAAAAAGCAAGTAGACGTTAGCTTAAAAAGGGTATATGATAGTGAAAAGAAAAAGAAAATGCACTGGTATAAAAGAAATCAAAGAGCTGAAAAAATTCTTGAACTAGCTGCACAAAAACTTGGAAAAACTTTAGATGATGCATATAACGATATCGGATGGCCTTTATTGGATCACTATAGTGATTTATATACAGCATTGGAAACTGCTGTAATGTTAGGACCTGATACCTTAAGAGTTCCTAATGCAAAAGAAGAGTGGATAATGCCTGTATACGAAGAAGCTAACAAACATATAAAAATTAAACAAGTCAAAGTTACAAGAATAATAAACTTATGGAGCACTTCTCCAAGTGGGATCGAAGATATAAGAAGCGTCTTGCTAAATATGAAGAACATTTCAGAGGATAATTCTTCAGTTAATATATATACGATTGGAGCACCAAAATATAAAATAGAAGTTATATCAGAGGATTACAAATCTGCTGAAAGGATAATCAACAGCATATTGGAAAAAGCGGAAAAAGACGCCCAAAAGTTGAAGGTCAATTTTGAAGTAGTTAAAGAAAAAGAATGATGATAAAAATGAAATGGCTAATGAGAAAATGTTCCAAGTGCAAAAGATATACGTTAGAAACTGGAAGATGTCCTTATTGTGGTGGAGAACTATTTGTTCCGCATCCTCATAGGTTTTCTCCAGAAGATAAATATGCTAAATATAGAATAGCAATAAAACTTACCAAGGAACGGACTTTAAATGAAGCTTGAATGCAATATAATTAGTAGATAAGTGAAGCAATGGTATTATAATGATACCAAATAGGAAAACATCCAATGATGGATGCGCGCAGATTGGACAAAGATAAATGAATAAAGTTGATCCTAAATAGAAATCCAGCTGGTCTACTAAGGGGAGCATCCCCCCTCTTTCAATCCCAATTCTCCTTTTAAAGAATGACTTAGTTATATCTCCTAAAATTCCTCCTAAAGAGCCTAAAAATCCCGTAAAGCAATACTGCAGTGAGTAGTAATTTAGTATACCTATAATCGCTCCCATTAAAGTACCAGTTAGAATTGCAAATGTTGTGCCCTCGACTGTCTTTCCATCGCCTAATATTCTTTTTCCGTCGCTCAAGTACTTTCCTCTGTCCAGTGGTCTTCCTTTGATAAACTTCGAAACGACAACTGGTATACCATTAGCGACCATTGGGGGAATGTATATTTTCAAAAAATCTATTAATATTCGCAATATATCCATTCAAATCCCTCATTTTTAATTGTGTATCTTCCTACAATTATATCATCTAATAGAACCTCTCCCTCAGATCTGGACGAGCCTTTAGAGAGTCTCAGCAGAGTGCTGTAATGCGAAAGGATGTTGTACCCGCTTGGAATATCTCCCTCGAGATAAACCTGTGCTGTCGAAAGTACTGGACTTAGCTTTGAATTCTCCTTTAATAAGGAATTAATAAGCATAAACAGTTTTGACGAGATATCCTCATTTTGAGAAAAGGAAAGCCTGTATAGATAATTAATGCTATCAACCACAATGAGCACATCTTTATAGAGGGAACGGAGAACCGCTTGTAGCAACTCCCATTCGCTAAACACGTCTATAAACATAATGTCAAAATTCTCGCCTAAAATTTGCAAGAGCCTTTCTTTATTAACAGAGCCTTCGGTATTAATGTATATAGCCTTATTGAACAAGTTCTTTATAAAAGTTAAGCAAAAAGTTGTCTTGCCTGAACCAGCCTCGCCATATATAGTAACATATCCTTTTTTATTGGGAAAAAACACCGAAGCAAAAGCATTCCAACAATCCTTCCCTTTTTTCATCAACTATTCACTACATTTTTTATAGTATATAAATGCTTATTTAGTCCTTCTATAAAAAATATTTTGTAAGGTCAACAAGAGTGAAATAATGCTCCTGTTATCTATTGTAAGCTCTAAAGATTATTATTTATTTGTTAAAAATCTTAGAGAAGAGTCTATAGATTTCAAATCTCCAAGTTACTTACCATTTAAGTGCAGTGAAGATGATGTTGTTATTTGTGACAAAAAAGGGTGCAAAGAAATAATCGGAACTTGCAGGAAGTTTAAAATTGAAAAATTTACAGATGAAGTTTTTCTTTCTCTTATACCTTTTATGATTGATGGCAAGGAAAAATACAAAGAGATAATCGTCGGGATTGATGTTGGAAGAGAGATCGGCTATGTAGTCTTGGCAGATGGAAAAATTATAGGCAAAGGTAAAGTCATTCAAGATGAAATAATCTCGGTTCTTAAAAAATATGAAAATGTGCCTCATGACAATATGATTGTCAAGATAGGCGATTATAATGATAACAATAGGCTTTGGAATTTGACATCAACGATTTTGGAAAATGTTAGTGCTGAGCTAGAACTTGTAGATGAATATAAGACATCTAAAATCAAGAGAAAACAATTAGAAGAAAAAGATCCTGATGTAAAAGCTGCATATATTATTGCTAACAGATCCGGAACGATTAAGTTGAGGAAGCATGGAAAAAATACTTGAAACTAATGAGATAGAAAAGTTTTATTTTATTAAGGGTCCAGCAAAAATTAACGTTTTACGAGGAAAGGTTGAAATAAACGGTATCTTATTCGACAAAGGGGAAAGCGTTGTTATTCATAAGTCTAGGAGCTATATTTTGAGAATTGAGAAAAATTCAAAGATCTCCGTTATAGGGGAAAATGACTTTTGTATTCGAGATGCAATAAATGAAGAAATAGAAGTTTACACTGATTGGAAAAAATATTCTTCTCTGATCGTTGAAGAATGCGCTAATAAAGAAAAAACATGTAAGGTAATTGTATTAGGGAAAGTGGATAGCGGGAAAACTACTTTTTCAAGTATGATTGCTAACACTGCATATTTAAAAGGAATGGAAACATATTATGTGGATACTGACTTAGGACAAAAAACTTTCGGATATCCTGGAAGTGTTACGATCTCTAAAAATAGTGGAAAGCTCTTTTGGTCAACAGCAAGTAAATCCGATAAGTTTATCTTTATAGGAAAGCTTTCTCCCGTTGGTAAAGAATCTGACGTAATCCAGGCAACAGAGGAACTAATCGCTGGAATAGAAAAGGGTATCATAATAATAGATACCGATGGTTGGTTCGGAGATCCTTTATCATTGAATTATAAATTCAGGATGATACAAAAAATAAAACCCGACTATACTGTTATAATCAGAAGTGGGCAAAAAATCGATCTATTTGTAAAATCTATTTTTCCTATCACCAAGATTATAACTTTAAACACCCCTCCAAACAAGGCTTCGAGAAGCAAGATAGAAAGGAAGATGATAAGAGGAGATAAGGTGTTATCGCTAATTGAGAGCAAAAAAAGCAGACTTTTGACTTATGGCTCTTTTTTTACACTTGGGGAAATTACTATTGGGTTCGGAAATCCATTAAGTTATAATGAATTAACTGAACTTTCTAATAAAATAGGTGATAAAGTGCTTTATGGAGAAGATTACGACGAAAAAACTGTAGTTATTGTAGAAAGGTTGAAAAGAAACAATTTCAAAGATTTCTATGTTATAAATACAAATAACCTAAAAGGGAAAATCGTTTCAGTTTTAAATGATAAGGGCGAACATATAGATATAGGATTTTTAACTGATATCAACGAATATGGATTTCTGATAAAAACAAGTTATGAAAAAGAAATCAAAGGATTGTATATAGGGAATATTACAATTTTTGATTTCAAACTAGAAAATTCTGACTGATAAATTATCTTCATATCAAACTCAATTCCGCCGCATGAATTGAGAAATTCGATCAATGTTATTCATCTGTTACCACCACATATTCGTGAACATGTCCTTTATTCTTTTGACATCAAGTGTTGATGGAGTTTTAAACAAAAGATATTAAAACATTCAGCTCTATCATAAATACCCGTTTCAGTTATAAAATCCTGTATATAATTTTGCGAATTAAAAGAGAAATCGGTTTATCCTTTTTTTGCACTTAAAAGCATTATGGCTTGTGCTATATCTCCATTTGTAATTTCAAGAGCCTTCCTTGCTTCTTCCAATGATACACCTGCTTCTGCGGCTACAAGCTGAACGTCATCTTCTAAAATTTCTAACTCCCTTTTTTGATGAGTAGTTTCTTCTTTTTCAATTTCTTTCAAGCTTCCTATAACATAAATGATCGTCTGCCCCTTCATTTTTAAAAAAGTCACAGAGGGTTGCTCAACGACGAAGTTTTTATCCCCTGAAGTTTCGATCAGCACTCTTTCTGCATCTTTAACTTCTTCAACATCTACATTTATTCCCATTCTTTTCATCATTTTTTTCATATCACTAGGATTCATTTTAAACATATTTTACTACCTCTACTTCTTTCACTATCAATTAGTTTTATACAAAGAAAATAAATAAGTTTAACAAATAAAAATATTGTAATATGTTGATTATAGCGTTAGAAAAAATTATTCTATATAGCAAAAAAGGCTAGTGAAAGAGCGTGAAAAAATGCAAATTAAAATTTTAGGTAGCGGAAAAGAAGTTGGAAGAGCTGCGATTTCTGTAGAATATAACAATAGATCGGTTCTTCTTGACTATGGGGTAAATTTCGATGAAAATGATAACCCAGTTATGCCGCTCCATATATCGCCGATAAAATTAGATGGTGTAGTGCTTTCTCATGTTCACCTAGATCACATAGGCGCCGCTCCACTATTATATTCGTCAGTCAAACCGAAAGCTTTTTCTACCAGGGTCACAAGACACTTAGCTAGATTAATGCTTGAGGATTTTCTCAAGCTTTCTGGCTATTATCTTGACTTTGAAATAAATGAAGTTAATAGCTTGCTATCATCGATTCAAGACGTTAAAGCGGGAGATTTTGTTAAATTGAGTGAATTTTTCTCCTTAGATTTCTACCATTCGGGACATATCCCCGGAAGTCTCTCTGTAAAGGTATCAACGCCCGATGGCTCCTTAATATATACTGCAGATATTAATTCTATAGATACAAAGCTTGTAGAATCAGCAAAGATTGACGGTGCAGAAGCGGATGTGTTAATAATAGAAAGCACATACGGAAATGCGAACCATCCAGAAAGAAAGGATGTAGAAAAGAGACTTACAGAATCAGTAAACGAGGTCTTAGAAAAGGGTGGTACTGTACTTATACCAGTTTTCAGTGTAGGAAGAGGGCAGGAGATAATGACAATACTAGCTGAAAATGATGTCTCTCCTGTTTATATAGATGGGATGGTTAAGCAAGCAACTGAAATCATGTTGGAAAATAAAGTGTTTTTAAAAAATAGCGAGCTATTAGAGAAGGCATATTCCGAACAGATATTCCTAAAAGGATGGCAAGATAGAAGGAAAGTGTGGAAAAAACCATGCGTTATTGTATCAAGTTCAGGAATGTTGAAGGGAGGCCCTTCAAGATACTATTTGAGAAAAATTGCAGATGATGAAAAAAATGCCGTTTTTCTTGTCAGCTTTCAAGGAAAAAACACTCCAGGTAGAAGTATAATTGAAAGAGGAATATATGAAGATGGAGGTAAGCCTGTAAAGGCCAGGGTCGAATGGATGGATTTTTCAAGTCATGCAGGAAAAAATGGATTAATTGAGATTATCAAATCTATAAGGAATTTAGAAAAAATAATACTAGTTCACGGCGAGCCTGAGTCTCAGAATGTACTTGCTGATGAGATAAAACAGCAAACGGGAATCGTCCCTGTCATTCCTAACACAGGAGAAGTTATCTCTTTCAGTAAAAAACATTAGAGTTCTTTAGTTTCTTTGCAAGAAATTTTTGTCGCTATATCTGTAGCTACTTTTTTCAGCTCCTCTACAGAACTAACCCCTACATTCTCTTTGGAAAATACAAGCGTATAAAGTTTATTTTTATCTCTAATTTTCAGCTTAACGTTTTCTTTGTTAACTTTTATCAAGCAAAGGTCAGGTTCTTTTACTAACTTTTTCACTTTTTCATTAGCTTCATCCAAATTTTTAAATAAAACTTCGTATGGCACTTTGACACGACCTCCTTTGACAACTTAATAGTAGTATTAATTTTTAAGGTTTATATTAATTAGCTGTAGATTGTTTAAGAAGTTTTTAAATTAAAGCGATTGCATCAAGAATGGATGGAGCTATAACCCTTATATCGCTTAAAGCTCTGTTCGCATATTTTCTTTTCTCGATAGAATTATAAAGCGACATTATTGCAGATAGCTCACCGTGGTTTAAAATTATATTTTTAGGTTTTGGCTCAATATTTTCTATGAAAGATATTAGTTCATTTTTATCGCTATGTCCGCTAAATCCCTCTATCGAATGTATTTCCATATTGATTTTGATAGTTTCTATTTTTCCATCAGGATTCAGAAACGTTAATTCTTTTTGACCATCTTTTATTTTTCTTCCAAGGGTTCCTTCAACTTGATAACTTACAAATATTAGAGAGTTTTTAGGATCCTCAGCCAAGCTTTTCAAATATTCAACGCTTGGACCTCCATTAAGCATTCCACTTGTAGCTAAAATAATGCAAGGGCCAGGTTCTAATGCTTCACTTCTTTTATCTTTGCTCTGAACAACCACGAAGTTTTTGTTCATAAATGGATTTTCTCCTAGATGTATAGCTTTCTCAACTGATTGAGACATAAGCTCTGGATAATGAGTGTGCAACGCGGTGACTTCTGTTACCATACCTTCTATGTATACGGGTATGTCCTGCAATTGTCCTTTACTAAAAGCTTCTGAGAGAATCAGCATTATTTCCTGTCCTCTTCCAACTGACATAACAGGTACTAATATTTTTCCTCCTCTCTGAACAGTTTTTCTTATTATATTAATGAGATTGCTTTCGGCCTCTGCTCTTGATGGTTGCTTCGTCTCACCATAAGTGCTTTCCATGATCAGCGTTTCTAATCTCGGAAACTTATCTGTAGCTTTGTTTAATAACTTGGTATGGGCATATTTAAAATCACCTGTATACACGATATTATGCAGACCGTTCCCTATGTGTAAATGAGCCATTGCCGAACCCAATATGTGCCCTGCGTCATATAAAGTTAGCCTGATATCCGGTGCAATATCAGTAACATCACCATATTCAACAGGTATTGTATGAAGTACGGCTTTTTTCACTTCTTTTTGAGTATATGGAGGTATTTTTCCTTCTTTCGTCATTATATCTAGAAAGTCCAGTTGCGATAATACCATTATATCTCTTGTAGCTTTAGTCATATATACGGGTCCATTGTACCCATATTTAAAGAGGAATGGCAACATACCTACATGATCTAAATGTGCATGTGTAATAACAATGGCATCAAGCTCTTCTATTTTAAACTCATCAACATCAAATCTCGGTGCTATTGATGGAAAGCTAGAAGAGCCGGGATTAACTCCAGCATCTAGCAGAATTTTGCTTTCATTAGTTTCTACAAGTATTGCGCTCCTTCCTACTTCTTGAAATCCTCCGAGAGCAATAATTCTTATCGAGTTCGTTTTAAAAAGCAGGTCTCTATGTATTCTCTCTCCAATATTTCTAAGAAACGTTTTTCTGTAATTGCTTTCTGCTATTAGTTGTCCTAATATGCTATCTAGTATCTTCGAAGAGGTGGGCGGCGCCCTTATAACAGTAGGTCTCCATCCTGTTTTTACTAAAAGCTCTCTCCTTATATTGCCCCCTTTCCCAATAACTAGACCGGGCTTTTCGGCTTTTATTATAACATCCCCAAGAACGTCATCAAACTCTATAGCTTTTATTTCAGCTTCTTTTGGGACGGTTTCCAGTATTATTTTTTTAGCCTCCTCTTCCGGCTTTCTTATTGATGGATCCGTCCTTATTACGACTCTTTTCCTTATGGTCTTAGCTATATCTCTTATTATGCCCATCTGCTCCATTAAGATTCCAGGGTTTTTAACATATATGGCAATTTCCGGTCCTTCAAATTCTATAGAAGTCATCATTGCTTGCGGCGGGACTAAGTTGATAATGGATTCTCTTATCTTCGCAATAGATGAGATTCTTTTGATATTGTTTTTTCCGGTACTCATTTTCATCCATCTTTGCAATTTATCTTATAATGCAAAAGCTAACTAAAATTCTATATATTGCATCTAAACATCCTCTAGAATTAAAGACGAGGACTTAAATCAAAATCTATCAATTATATCATAATTCTAATTGGTTAGAGCGTTTTTTCTGTTTATAAACTTTTTGCTTTACTTATACTTGTTATTCTCTTTTTTTTAAAAGAAAAAGATTAAATGATATTCCATAAGTTTTTACCCTATAGGTATAAATAAACCAAATTCTAATACATCATTTTTTAAACAGTTAAATATCATCTAGCTATATGAATATTTTTAGAAAAAAGGTTTTTATTATATCATAAATTAATATTATAATAAAAAATGTTTTTTATTTTTAAAAATATACTTATAATTCTTTTATAATATAATGACTTTAACATGTTTTTGTTAGATATCTTTAAATACAAAATACTTTTTAAATATAAAATAAATACAAATAAAGAGGTTCTTAGAGAAATGAACCTGAAGCAAATAGCTGGAATGATAATGACTTTTTTGGGAATAATACTAATGTTTTATTCATACCTAGCAAACTGGAAAAACGGAATGATTGCAGGCGATGATGCATATACCTTTGTAGCAGGAACAATACTTCTTCTAGCTGGACCAGGGTTTTGGATAGGAGAGGTACCAAAAGAAGTTGCCGCAAGAGTTAGAACTGAAATTCTCGGTGCCAAGAAAGAAATTGAAGAAGGGGAAAAGAAATGACAATATATGCGTGGCTAATATTACTATTACTGGGAGTTTGGTATATTCTCTTCTATAAGTTTTATGGAGGTTATTTTCATAAGAGGATTGCTGAGGCAAAAGATGAAAACATAACTCCTGCACATAAATACTTTGACGGAATAGACTATGTTCCTGCAAATAAGTACATCCTTTATGGGCATCATGTAGGAGCTATTGCAGGGACCGGACCGATAGCAGGACCAACTATGGCAATGGCTTGGGGGTGGCTTCCTGGGATACTGTGGATTGCAATAGCAAACGTTGTCTTAGGTGCTGTACATGATTATCTTGCCCTAATTGCATCTATAAGGCACGAAGGAAAGACTATTGCGTTTGTAAGCGGGCAAGTTCTATCAAAAAGAACTCAGTATATCTTCCAATGGTATATACTTTTTGCATTAATACTAATAATAGCAGCATTCGTAATATTTGATGTCCAAGTATTTATGTCAACTCCCTCAACAGCAACAGCAATATTATGGTTTATGCCAATTGCAATATTCGTAGGTGTCTTAATATACAAGTTGAATTTCAAGCTACCATATGCAATAGTAACAGGAGTTGTTCTCTTATTGTTAGCGATGTACGCCGGCTATAAACTCCCATTGGTAATTAACAACTTTAATGCATGGATAACGATCTTATTGATCTACGGATGGATGGCAGGATGGCTACCACTATGGTACTTCTTGCAACCTAGAGATTTCCTCAATGTATACATTATGTGGGGAGGAATAATTTTGGGAGTTATTGGTCTAATATTAGCAAGAACACCTATTCAGTTGGATGCGCTATCTTCATTTACGTGGAAAGTTGTTGGTGGGCAACCATCACCTGTATATCCTACGATAGTTCTAGTTATAGCTTGCGGTGCATTGTCAGGATTTCACAGCCTAGTTGCATCAGGAACTACAGCAAGACAATTGAACTCAGAACTAGATGCTCGAGCTATAGGATATGGAGGGATGCTTACTGAGGGACTTGTTGCTATGACTGTTGCGCTATCGGTGGCAACTATGATCCCCTTTGCGTATTCGTATTACAACAATGTACCGCTAGACCAAGTATTGGCCAACAAGTCAGTTCTTTATAATTATGTGGTTTCAAGTACCTTGCCATCGTTTATCAGAAGTTACGGCTTTGTTTGGTATAAAGCATTCGATATACCATTAGCTATAGGAACTCTATTTGCAGGACTGTGGTTTGCGACATTTGATTTTGCCGTTCTAGATACCACAAACAGGCTTGCACGATTCACATGGAATGAGATTGTAGAACCATTGAGAATAAGAGCACCAACCGCCCATAAGATTCTTTCAAACAGATATCTAGGATCCCTTGTCGCTCTGTTAATAGGAGGTAGCTTAGCTTATACAGGTGCTCTGAATTATGTATATCCGGCATTCGCTGGTGCTAATCAGCTTTTAGCGGCTCTAGCGCTTATAACTACATCTTCATATGTCTACTACGAATTAAGAAGGTCGCTCAAACAATCTTTATTAGCATTTGTTCCAGCGTTCTTCTTATGGATAACAGTGACATCTGCACTTTTCTGGTATGAGTTTAAAGTTGCAATTCCAAAATTACAAACAGGGTTAGCAACTGGAAATGGAACTGCAATTTACTTAGGTGCTTCTCTGAGCACTATGGTAGCTATACTGCTAATATTAGACATTTTATTAATATTAGAGTTTATCAATGTCACTAGAAAAAAGAGAAAGAAGTGACAAATAAGTGGAAAAGCTAATAAATAAAATTAAAAATTTTTTTTCTTTTATCAAATATTTCTTGCCAGAATATTCAAAAATGAATGCCATTCAATCAATTGAAAAGGAGTATAGTGAATACCTTTCAGTTTTCCTGCTTTTAGTTTTTGGTGGAATGATAGGAATGCCCTCCCCTCCCAGTTCAGTAACTATAAGGATACTCCCAATGGCATTAGATGAGCTCAAGTTCTTGCAAAATAAAGGAAGGAGAGTGGATGACACATTAGGTGATATTATAGATGCAATAAATTTTGAGGATTAAGAAGGTAGTTAAAATGACCCTTTCTCAGATTTTACCTAAAGAAAAAGGCTTAGTTATGATTGTAGGGAAAGGAGGTGTTGGCAAGACTACTTTTTCTGCCATACTTTCGATCTATGCAAGTAAGCAATTACCTACCTTTGTCACATCTATAGATCCCGCTCATCACCTTGGAGATGTATTAGGCTATAAATTAGAACACAGGGAAAAAAGAATCGCTGAAAATTTGATTGCAAACGAAGCTGATATTGATGAGCTGATTAGAGAGTATCTGAGTAAATCAATAAATCTTCTTAAAAACTCTTATAAAGATATTACAGCTTTAAATCTTGATAAGTATTTTGACACGCTCAAAGACTCTCCTGGAATAGAAATAGAAGCAATGCTTCACTATATAGTGTCTCTTGTTAGAAAAGTGGACGAATATAAATATATCATTGTCGATACACCAGCAACTAGCATAACTTCAAGGCTAATAGGGTTGCCGTGGGTTCAGGGAGTTTGGGTAGATAACTTAATAGACTTGAGATCGAAAATTGCAGGTCTTAAAGAGGTAATTGAATCTGTAAAAGCAGGGAAAAAAGTTACGATAGATGACAAAATACTAAAAGAATTGATTCAGATGAGAGAAGAAATTGAAAGAAATAAAAAGCTTTTTATGAATAGCGATTTTACAAAAATTATAGGAGTCACAACAACAGAGAAGCTCCCAATCGTTGATCTCGAAAGACTTTCAAATTCACTTAAAAATAGAGGAATAAAGATTAGTTCAGTAGTAATAAATAAATACAAAAAAGATGAGAACGGGTTGAGTGTTATCAACTATTTGAAGGAAAAATTTCCTGAGGCAAGACTCATTTTAGTTCCTCAAATGAATTATGAGGTCATCTCTATTGAAAAAATTGAGAAGGTTATAGAGAAAATAGAGGTGCTTTAGACGAAATGATATTAGGACTGAGTTCTACAGATCTAGCATTAATCGTTATAATAATACTTGGAGGAGTAACCCCTTTTTTTTATTTCAGAGGAGAGAGAATTAACATAAGCAAAATGAAGGCTTTTTCAAAAGAGTTGCAGGAAAAATTAAATCCAAAAGATCAACTATACAAGATGTTAGGAACATTAGTAGGATTTGAAGCTGTTTTTGAATTAAAAAGAGATCATTTAAATAAAGCTGAGGCTGTTTTAATTCTTCTGCCCAGACACAGCGTAATATACTACCCATTCTCCAAGCTGACAAGCAAGTCTGATAAGTTTATTTTTAAAGCAATGTATAATGAAAATTTAAGGATTTCCCCTTCTGCTATAGAAAGAAAGAAAAAATTCTGTGAAAATAGTAAAATAATATTAATAAATGGGATAAAATATCATGCATGTGGAAAGGATGCAAACAAACTCTTGGAACTTATCTCTGGTATAGAACGGAGAATGAATTTAGTTAGAATAAGTTATGAGGATAAGCTCCTCTTCTTAGAATTTTTTACTAATAAAGAAGAGGTCGTAAAAGTCGCTATAGATATAATGAATAAAGCAAAAGAAATGTATCTGCCTTATACTTAAAGAATTTCCTAATATATCAACTAACTTCCTCTCAGTCAAAAATCGAAACAAATTATTCGCATTTCTTCATGAATGCATCTTTCATTTTTGGAAAAGATAGGAATGCCAGAAATTCATCAAAATAAAAAGTTTACTCCGCCATAAATGTCAAGACTTGCTGTTCTTATTCTCGGCTTCACTTATTTTTATAGCTATATGCGAGATAATTCTCCTTCAGACATGTAGAAAAATTCATTACAAATGTAAATAAGTTCATTGTCATGAGTTGCTATTGCTGCACCCCAATCATCTTTTCTATTTCCAAAAAACTCCATTAACCTTTCTATAATAAGCTCTCTATTTTTTTCATCAAGGTTGCTTGTAGGCTCATCTAATAATAATAAGGAAGGATCTGTCACCAATATAGATGCAAGCGAAACGAGCCTTCTTTGTCCAAAACTTAACCTATGAGGAACTTTATAAGCAAGATTTTCTATTTTAAGCTTTTTCATTTCTTCCAAAGCTAAGTTGTTAGAAATTTCTCTATTTACCCCTTTCGCAATCAACCCAAATGAAATTTCCTCAATCACGCTGGGATTAAACAACATATCATCTGGATTTTGAAATAAAAAACCTATTTTTTTCCTAACTTCAGATGCGTTTTTCTTGTCTATTTTTTTTCCAAATAAGTAGACTTCTCCTTCTTGCGGGAAGATCAATGCCGCAAGTATCATCAACAGTGTACTTTTACCTGAACCGTTGGGACCTGTTATGCATATTACATTCCCTCTCCTTAATTCCAAGCTGACATTTTTTACAGCTTTGGTTCCATCAGGATAAGCATAGCTTACATTTAAAAGCTTTGCAATTAAATTCACTTTTTACTACCTCTTAAATTTTGGTGCAAATAATGAAAAGAATAAAAATTGTTAACATAAAAGGAACAATCTTAATACTTAAAGAACTACGTCTGAGAGAAATTTCCATTCCTCCTCTTGATAAATACGCCAAATTGATTCTCTCGCCTCTTTCAAAGCTTCTTAAGAATTGAAATCCGACAAAATATCCAATTTCTTTTAGAGAAACTTTCAACCCTCCTCTTGACCGTAACATTAAGACGGAATTCCATAACATTCTTGTAGATATTAATGCATCAATTGAAGTTAAAGCTAAAAGAGATGAAAACCCTGAGGGGATGCCAATTGATGCAAACCCAGATGCCAATCTTTCTACCCCATAACATCTCGCCATAAGAGTTGGAAACGAAAGAGCAGCCCATACTTTAAAAAAGAACTCAAGTAATCCGTATATCCCAAAAGAAGGATCAATAAAATACCTAGGCACTGCAACTGCTAAAGAAAATAGTGGAATGAAAAACAGCGTATTTTTTAGTTGCCTCAATAAGCTTTCTTTCATTAAAAAGGCTACAAGAAAAGAAGAAAAGATTATAACAAGTGAAAATCTTATGTCTTTGGACAATACAACAAGAATTGGTGTCACTAGAGAAATAAGAGCAGCATCTGCTTCGCTAAAAAATCTATTTATTTTGTGATAATCCGCCAAATAACTTTTTTCAATAAACTCGCTTAATTTCTTTAGTGCTTCCATATTTCACTTACCTAGCTTCAATAATACCATTAGAATAAGAAATATCATTGCCATTCCAACTATGCCCGATATAATGCCTCCGATCCATTCGGATATTCCTGGAACTGTATATTCAGGAAATGGTGATTGTATGATGCTTTTTGAAGTGAGGTTCAATTCCTCTGCTACTTTGTCAAGAGGTTCATAAGAATAAGAAAATATTGTTGATCCTAAAAATATTGCTATTATTGATATGAGAAGAATTATTATTGTGCTTTTTTTCATATGTATCACCTCTTTAGAAGATCGGGTCTATACTTACCTATAGCATATATCGCAAAACCCGTCACAAGCCCCTCAACTATTCCTAATATGGCATGAGAAATCACCATTACAGGTATAGTCACAGAGAGACCATAGCCAAAAGTGCTCTTAGACAGTCCAAGTTCCAAGCCGCACATAAATGCGGCAGAAACTATTCCCAGCCAACCCGAAATAGCGCCTGCTACTATTCTTCCTTTCTCGTTTTTATATAACTTTCTTAGAAGGACATACGAAAAAAATGAAACTACCGATGCGGTAACTGCCATATTGAGCGTATTAGCTCCATAAGTAGTTATACCACCATCTCCAAATAATAATGCTTGAATTAAGAGGACAATTGAGAGACCAACTATCCCAGCTTCAGGTCCGAAGATTATAGAAAGAAGGGGGGTTCCTATAAGGTGTGCAGTAGTACCCCCAGGTCCTAAAGGATAATTAACCATTTGAAGAGCAAAAACCGCAGCGGTAATAACAGCAAAAAAAGACGTAGAAAGCTCTTCTTTTTTTAGCTTAGATCTCAATCTTATATAAGAAAAAATAATTATTGGAAGAGATATTACATAACATGTTATCCATACACTTTCAGTCAGATATCCGTCAGGTATATGCAAGATTTAACACCTGGTAACACTTCTACTTAAAAAATTCACACCAACTGGTATTTATTTTTTTTTATTACATAAAAAATTTAAAAAAAACAAAAATTAATAAAATTAGTATAAAAATAAAATGCCTTCCTTACTATCTAGCTTAGCCTTGCTATACTTTTTTGCTTCTTTTAGTAAGTTTCCCTCTAAATCCTCAGCCAAAGGTATACCTGACAATACGCATCCTGCAATAAGTATAGGCTCAGCTTTTTCAACTATAATTGCTTTAGGTGCGTTGTTGTAATACTTTAGAGCATAAATAACATAGCTCCCAACTGTGCTTCCCCTTGTATTCGGAAATATCAAGATTTTGTCTTTAATGCTTATTTTCTTGTCTTTA
Source organism: Fervidicoccus fontis Kam940 (assembly GCF_000258425.1). Classification (NCBI taxonomy): domain Archaea; kingdom Thermoproteati; phylum Thermoproteota; class Thermoprotei; order Fervidicoccales; family Fervidicoccaceae; genus Fervidicoccus; species Fervidicoccus fontis. The sequence continues at coordinate 1,029,110 of NC_017461.1, read as the reverse complement.
AAAATTATCTCTCCATTTTTCGCGTTTACTTCCCCTAAAAAAGATATCGGAAAGTTATATGCAACTATTTCTCCTTCAGCGTCTCCCTCGTTTAGAATTTTAACTCTTATTCTCACTTTTTCCTGCATACTACTTCACCCACTTTATTGAAAGGCACAATTGCTACTTTGACATCATGCATTCTTGGAAGATAGAATAAGCTCTTTCCACTTACCGTTACTATATTTTTAAACTTCAAACTAACAAAAGGAGATACGACCGGGCATGTATCTTTGATAAAAATAACTCCTTTTTCTTCAAGTTGCTGGAGTAGCCCCATCTCGTTTAACTTATTTGAAACATATCTTGATGTCGATATGATCACTGGTACATTGATTTTTTTACAGTCCTTTATCTGTATAGAAAAATTCAGAATTTCTTCAAGATCTGCGTGAGGGCAACCCATTAAAACAACATCAGGTATATAATCAATACTGTCCTTAACAATCTCTTTTAATTCATTTGCATCTATGTGTACCTTCTCCAATTCTCCAGCCTTTTTAATGAGATCCTTATATTCTGGTGTAATCCCATCTATTACGCTCATAGCTATATCTCCATTCGCACCAACCGCCGCAGTATAAGATTTTATAGCTTCAAAACTAGTCAGTCTATTTCTCTTAAACAAAGGAATACCGCTCTTTATTTTTTCTCCTACAATAATTCCTAAAGCCCCACTAATAGAAGGATCTGTTAGATCTATCTCTCCATCTATGATAATTTCGACCGTTGGAACCCTGTTCTCCTTTAAATGCAAACCAGCTTCATAAATTTTTCCAACAATAGCGCTCAGTATTGTAATTGGACCTCCTTCTCTATTCGTATAAGCACCATAGTACGTATTTGCCATCCCTACAGCTGAGCTTTCTCCCCATGCCAAATGTTCTCCCGGAAACGGCTTTCTTATAAGATAAGGGGTACACGTAAATGTAGGGTCAAACCCTAACTTTAGAACAAGTTCAACTATTCTTTTTTGCTTTTCTGCGAAATCTTCACTTATTCCCATTTTTTTCCAATCATCCAGATCCATTCCCACGGGGTTTAATGTAGAAAAGACCTTGACCTTTGCATTCTTTGATACTACGCTTTCGATAAATACTAATCCGGCATCTCCTATGGTTAAGTAAGAAAGACCTGAAGCGTGAACGTGGGAGACATCTACAAGTCTTTCTGCATTCAATGATTCACCAATTTTTATAATAGTCTTTAGAGCCAAAGCTTTTATTTCTCCATGCGCGCCATTTAGTATGCTTTCTTCCTCTTTAGTCAAAAACATTTACATTTCACCTGGAATTTTCGCTCTCTCGAATATAAATGAACCATTTAAAGGCTTTGTAGCATCGATTCCCATTTTTGCAGAAATTCCATCATTTGCACTTGGATCAAGCGTTGAACCTCTGGCATTTTTTACAACTATTAATCCTCTATCTGCTTGAAATCTTGTTGCGATAGCCCATTCTATCATGTTAGGATCATCTATATCCACATCGCCATCTACAACAACTACGTGTTTCAAGCTTGGATGAGCACCAAAAGCAGCCAGTATAGCATTTTTTCCATCTCCATCGTGATTTTTATCAATTGATATAGCGGCATGAAGCCATCCTCCTCCAGCTTGAGTTAACCTAACTTTATGCACCTTAGGAACAACGAGACTTACAGCTTTATATATTTGCGCTTCTTTTGTTATCCCCATTAATAGCTGATGCTCTCCCCCTCCTGGAAGTATCGCATGAACAGCTATCGGTTTTTCTTTCAATGTGTATATTCCATTGATTTTTATTAGAGGTTGCTTCCTTATCCTGTCATAGGTACCCATTATGTCGACAAAAGGCCCCTCATTTACCATTTCGTTAGTTATAGTAGCTTCAATTATTATCGATGTTCCAAGAGGAACTGGGTTATTCCACAATGGACTTTTTACTATCGGAAGTTTCTTTCCTAAAAGATTCGGAATAAGCTCAAATTCGAATTGGTTGTATGGAGGCGAAATTGATGAAACCAGCTCAATAATTGGGTGAGCCCCAAGCAATATTGTGACCTTTGTATCCTTTCCAAGCGATTTGTTATTTTCAATTATTCTATACAAGTGCCTTGGCACTATCCTAGCAACTGCGCTGTAGTCATCGATTACCATCGTTCTATGAATACTTGCATTATATGACAATTCGGTTTTTGCAATGAAAATCGTTGAAGTGAAATAAAAGCCTCCGTCTTTCTCATAATATTTCAGTGCGCCTAGCTTACTCAATCCATAATTACTCTTTTCATAATATTTGTCAAAATCAAACTCTACATATGGATCTTTTTCAGGCTTCAAATCAGTCACTAGTCTATAGAAATCCTCTAAATTTTTAAAGCCAAAAACTTTTAAAAACTTCTCCCTCGTTTCAAATAAATTTGAGATTATTGGAAAAGGTGTTCGAGACGCTCTAAATAGAACAGTAGAAGATCCTTGATTTTTCTTTATCAATAGAGGTATTTCAAATTCTTCATTGTATTCTCTATCATTATATTCTCTTATATTTTCGCTTTCGCGAAGTTTGTTAATGAGAAGTAATTGTTCTAAATTTTTCAAGGTTAGCCCCCTTTATCTTTTTAAATCAGTAAACCATAAATTATTATTAACTATAAGAAATTTTAACAAAACAATAAATATATTTTCAATTTCTTAAGATATAACAAATTTAACCTCAACGTCTATCCTTGTAAGCTTTTAAGGTTTTTAATCAAAGTATTTACGTCAGGAGCTCTTGAAAGAATGAATGGAATCCCATCGCTTTGTGCAAGTTTAATTGTAAGCGGATCTACAACTTTTGGACCGTGAACTACTACTGCTCTTGGCTTCAAGAAAGAAACTTTTACAGCGACCATTGGGGACCTCCCCGTACCTACATTCGTAAAGATCAGCGCTCTTTCTGTAGTTAGACCCATTATTGTTAAAAACTCGTAACCTGACAGGGTTTCTATAGTAGCTATGCTATCCAAAACCGTATAGCCATATATATATTTGTTCAATTCATCTTTTCCATACAATACTTCTCCATTTATAGCCTCAACTACTTTCTCTAGTGTGACTTCCTTAGTAAATTCCCTTATATCTAAAAGGGCAGTAGCGGGTAATCTTAAATTTCTCGCAAGCTCTTTGACCGTAATCCATCCCCTTTTTTCATCTATTTCGAGAAGAGAAATCACAAATTTCCTTATGAACTTACTGCCAGGTGATCTTCTACCCTTTTCGTAATCGCTAAGAACGCTAGAAAATACCCCCATTTTCTTTGATATTTCAAGCTGAGTCACATTAAAGATTCTTCTCCATTTCTTCATTGCTTCTCCAGGATTTTCACTCCATGCAATTTCGCCAGCAATTTCTTTGGAAATCCTTTCTATTATAAAATCAGAGATCAATTAAAAATCCCCTGATATAATTTAATATTACAAATAAAAATATTTTTAGATAATAGTCGAAAAAATATAAAAGCTTAAAATAGAAAGTTTTTTTATAGGGCCCGTAGTCTAGCTTGGTAGGATGCGGGGTATGGCTTTATTGCCACCCGACTCGGGACCGGGGAACACTGGCGAATATCCCCGTGGTCCGGGGTTCAAATCCCCGCGGGCCCACTAAAAACCTTATAGCTCTTTAATTCATTGCTTCCCCATTAATCTTTTTAAAAAGCTGTTTTTTGTTTAGTTTTTATTTAGCTATTACATTTTTATTACTAGAGGTATGAGATAAGTCCAAATGGGCAGCATACACTAATAAGTAGCTATGATCGATTGGGAATTATATTCGTAGAAGATTAAATGTGATCATTATTACATAAGACTTAAAAAAATTGGTTAATTGTTTTAAGGGTTTTATTACTATTTTATCACCTATATCAAGTCGATTCCAAATTCCTCGATAAAATAATTAGATAGCTTATTGCTTTTTCTCTTCTTTCTTCTTCTTTCCTTTACATCCCATACTTAATACCACCAATTAAGTTTAAGATATCAAATATTAACTTTATAACATTTATAACTTTATAAGGGAAACATCTATGCGAATAAAAAGAGAAAAGCCAAGTAAATTTGAACTGATTCAACTAAAAAGTGTAATAGCATACCAATTTGGTAAAGAAGCTGTAGAGTCTATATTCAAAAGTAACAATAGCATTGAAGTAAGCAGGTATTCTACCGGAAGAATAAGAACTGTATATATAAACGGAGAAGAAGCCTTATACTTCAATCCTAAAATAGGGCTATTTTCTTTAAGTATGTACGGAGCTAGCCTAATATTTCCAAGCATACCAAAAGAGACAAAAAGGATCGCAGTTATTACAGAGGTATTTGAAAATTATACTAAAAAGACATTATTAGCTCCTGCTGTAGCATGGAGCACAAATGATATAAGAGATGGCGATGAAGTTTTTATTGTAAATGAAAATGGAGAGCTTTTAGCTTTAGGGAAGGCTCTTTTGTGTCATGAAGAGATAAAAAAGATAAAGAGGGGAAAAGTAGCTTTAATAAAAAGAAAAAGGTGAAATATAGCTTTGGTTGACAGAATCGGTTTACATATTATAAAAAGAGGGGTAATAGGGAAAGGATTTAGAGGCGTTTCTGGCTTTAAAGGGTTCGGTGCAGTAGGTATCATATCCGCATTACATCTCGTAAATTCATTAAAAATGGAAAGAATAGGCATTATAACGACAAAGTACCACCCAGAGTATGTTTATAGAGATGATTACGGTATAGCATATCCGTTCGAAATCTTTGCAAGCAAAGAGAATAAGCTTGTTGTTTTTGTCACTAGGGAAATTCCTGACGAGAGAATAAGAGATGAATACGTATATGAAATAACAAAATTTGCAGCAAAATATGGAATTTCTCCATTAGTTTTAATCGGAGGACTCGATAAAAAATTTAAAAACAAAGAAGATGAAAAAATGAGGTGGCTAAAGAACTCCTATTATCGTGGTGAAAGCATTGATGCAGAAGAACTTGAAAAAGGTCTGCTAATAATCGGACCTCTTGCATTGCAACTCATGTATTCTGAGCTCTTGAAAGTGCCTGCGATAGTTCTACTTCCATATGCAAATGCAGAGACCCCTGATCCTGCAGCTGCTGCAACAGCTATTGAAGCCTTAAACAGGCTGTTCAGCTTAAGTATTGATAATTCCAAGCTTATAGAGGAAGGAAAAATGATAGAAGAAGAAATAAAGAAGCTTGAAGAAATCGCGGCTTCACGTGCAGGAAAAGAACCATATATGTAAGAATTTTTTGATGATGAGCGAATCCGGGTCTTTATTTGAGCAGATAACTGCAATGAAGAAAGGCCGATTCGTACTGAAAAATAAAAAATTTACTGAATAGTATAGCCACCGTCGACTACTAGCAAATGTCCAGTAATAAATTGAGATTCTTCGGAAGCAAGGAATGCGACTGCATTTGCAATATCTTCAGGTTTTCCCATTCTCCCTACTGGAATCAATCTCTTATATATTTCTGCCGTCTGTTCATCTACTTTTGTTCCAGAGGTTTCTATAGGACCTGGTGCAATTGCATTTACTGTTATTCCGAATTTTGCTACTTCTAAAGCCAATGCTTTTGTAAACCCGACGACTCCTCCTTTGCTTGCGCTGTAATGAATTAGACCTGGAAATCCCACAATTGCGGCTATTGAAGATATGTTTACAATTCTTCCATAGGAATTTTTCATCATATTCGGCAAAACTGCTTTTGAAAATAGGAACATGCTTTTTAAGTTTATATTTAATACCCTATCCCAATCAGATTCTGTCATCTCAATGAAGGGTTTGCTAGGATATATCCCAGCATTGTTAACTAATATATCAATTTTTCCAAACTTACTAATACCTTCTTCAACTGATCTCTCAACATCTTCTTTGTTTGTAACATCTCCTTTAAATGGCAAAACTTCAACTTCTAGATGTTCAATTTCTTTTGCAGTTTCAAAAATCTTATCTGAGATATCAAAAAGAATTAAGTTTGAGCCTAATGATGCCAGTTTTTGTGCTATTCCTTTTCCAATTCCCATTGCAGACCCAGTTACTATAGAAGTTCTGTTCTTAAAAGACATTTTTCCCACATTTATTAAATAAAATAATGTTATTTATAATTATTTAGTATATATTTTATTTATTCATGTTTTTTACGTAAAAATTAATTTATATATAAATCAAGTAGAAAATCAAAATATGCTTATGTTCCTAAAGCGCTAATTCTCTTAAGTATATCAGTCCTTGTTACTATCCCTTTAGGCTCACCAACAGCATTAACAACTATCAGCCTTCCAACGCCATGCAATTCCATTATTCTTACAGCGTCCATAATATCTTCATCTTCCCTGATTGTTACTACATGCTTTCTCATGTAGTCTTCTACCTTAGCTTTAACATTGCCCTCACTATAAGCTTTTGCTATATCTGTAGTTGTTATTATTCCCACTATCCGCTCATTTTCTATGACTGGCGCTCCTCTTATTTTTTCTCTAAAAAGCAAAGAAGAGGCCTCTCTCAATGGCATCTGAGAAGTTAAAGTAACTAGATTTTTCGTGGCAACTTCGCCAACATTTTCCCTCGGAATACTGACAAGCCTTTTTATTAATATTGCTATTTGTCCCGTTGATCTATCAATATGCTGAATTTCTCCATCTATGAGTAATCTATTATAATCTGTAGGTCCAAGACGTATAATATCTCCTTCTTTAAGTTCATCCAAATTTCCATTAGCTTTGAGAATGGCCTTTGCACCCGCAGGGTTTAATACATCCATTATTTCTATAGAATATGCTGTTACGTTAGTTTCATTTCCATTTTTCTTTATTCTTAAAGACCCATATGTTACAATTCCATAGCTTTTTATAAGCTCTTTTGCCTTTAAAGTGGGCATGTATCCCCCACTTGGTCCAGTTTTACTTTCTAACAGTCCCAGACTTCTCAAGCTTGATATTATGTTCCTTACCGTACCTTCATCTTTTCCTATTTGTTGAGCGATCTCTATACTCTTAACAAGTCTGTTATTTTGTTCGTACAGCTTTATCAGTGCTAGTAAAACTTCTCGCTGCGTTTGGGTTAATTCATACATATACATAAATCATTCCTCTAAGAATGCTATTCCAAGAGTTTATTTTAAGAAAAAATACTATAATTATAAATAAAATTTAATATAGCTATATATAAATTTTTTTTCATAAATATTTTTAATTAAGAAGAATCTATAGTTTAAATATCTTTTAAAAATAAACTATCCATGAATTAGTTTAGAAAAGTAAAAGTTATTTAACAAAATTTTTAAATATTTTTTGCAATTAATTTATTAAACATTATTTTTGCTACATAGAGCCTTCTGGTATATTTAATGCTATGTCTAAAAATTTTAAAAAGTTCCATAAAAGATGGTGTAAAATTGCGAAAAGTTTATATAGAAGTGATAAAAAATCTATCTTTGAATTATCTATATAGAAACTTTTGAAGTTTAATAAAGCTTCATTCATCTTGAGGTGACATGAATGTCAGTTGAACCTACAGGAATTCCTGTATTAATTTTAAAAGAAGGGACACAAAGAACTGCAGGAAGGGATGCCCTTAGAAACAATATAATGGCAGTTAAAGCAATCAGCGAGGCATTAAGAACCACATATGGTCCTAAGGGAATGGATAAAATGCTCGTCGATAGCCTTGGAGACATCACCATAACTAACGATGGTGCCACCATTCTAGATAAGATGGACATCCAACATCCTGGAGCAAAAATGATGGTCCAGATTGCTAAAGGACAAGATGAAGAGGTAGGAGATGGAACAAAAACAGCGGTTATTTTAGCGGGAGAGCTGTTAAGGCAGTCAGAAGATTTGCTTGATAAGGGGATACATCCTACTGTAATAGTATCTGGATATAAAAAAGCGGCTGAAGAAGCAGAAAAAATAATCAAAGAAATCAGCGAGCCTATTGACATTAATAACAAAGAAATTCTAAAGAAAATTGCGACGACAAGCTTATACAGCAAGGCCGTACAAGGTTCAAGAGATAAGCTGGCAGAAATTGCAGTTGAAGCTGCAACAAGAGTTGCTGAAAAGAGGGGAGACAGCTATTTTGTTGATCTAGATTCAATACAAATCATCAAGAAATATGGTGGAAGCCTCTTAGATACAATGCTTATAGATGGAGTAGTCATAGATAAAGAAGTAGTCCATCCAGGGATGCCTAAGAGAGTAGAAAATGCAAAAATTGCGCTTCTTGACGCCCCGCTAGAAATTGAGAAACCAGAAATTGATGCAGAAATCAGAATTAACGATCCTACACAGATGAGAAAGTTCTTACAGGAAGAAGAAGAAATGCTGAAAAGAATGGTTGATAAAATAGCTGAAGTTGGAGCGAATGTAGTCATAGCACAAAAAGGCATCGATGATGTTGCGCAACACTTCCTCGCGAAAAGGGGAATACTTGCTGTTAGAAGAGTGAAGAGGAGCGATATGGAGAAGCTTGAGAGGGCGACAGGAGGAAGAATTGTTTCCAATATTGATGATCTCCAACCTTCTGATCTTGGAGAAGCAGCCTTAGTAGAAGAGAGAAAAATAGGAGAAGACAAGATGGTGTTTGTTGAGGGAGCGAAGAGCGCTAAGAGCGTTACTATCTTGATAAGGGCTGGGTTTGAGAGATTAGTAGATGAGGGAGAGAGAGCGCTTAGGGATGCATTGAGTGCAGTCGCAGATGCTATTAAAATGGCCAAAATTGTCGCAGGAGGAGGAGCTACTGAAGTAGAAGTTGCAAAAAGGCTAAAAGAAATTGCACCAAAAATAGGAGGAAAACAGCAACTAGCTGTTGAGGCTTTTGCCAGAGCTCTTGAAACTCTTCCATCAACTATTGCAGAAAATGCAGGCTACGATGCGCTAGAAATAATGATGAAGTTAAGAGCTGCGCATGCTAACAGTAATGGAAAGTTTATGGGAATAGACGTATATACAGGTAACATCGTCAATATGAAAGATATCGGTATAATTGAGCCAGCAGCTATAAAGCTTAATGCTATAAAAGCAGCTACAGAAGCAGCTACAATGATATTAAGGATAGATGACTTCATTGCTGCAAGCAAATCAACAGGAGCAGGAGCTGGAGAGAAAGGAAAGAAAGAAGAAGGAGAGAAAGAAGAAGAGAAGGATTAAAAATATAACTTTGATGCAAATTAAAAATTATCTTTTTTAGAAAATTTTTATGTTTTGATTTAACATATATTTAGGAGAAATATATACATATAATTATTAATATAACATTCTATCATGATTCTATTATAATGATAAAAATTAATCTAGAAGGCCCTAAAAATGAGGGTTGCTCTTATAGCCTCTCACAGAAAAGCGGGAGCATATGAGCAAACTTTTGGCATAAGCATGCCTCCACTCTCTGCAGCATATCTTGCCTCAGTAGCTAAAGAAAGAGGCTACGATGCCAAGTTTTTCGATGCTTTTGCATTAAATGCCAACGAAGAAAAACTGGCAGAACTAATTTCTGCATATGATCCGGATATCGCTGCTTTTTTAATAAATGCTTCTACATATGCTAATCCTAGCATAAAAATTGCAAAAAAGCTAAAGGAAGCTGGTAATGTAAAATATGTTGTTGCCGGCGGTCATCATGCTACATTTACTTATTCGCTTCTCCTAAAAAACGGTTTCGATGTAATTTTTTTAAGAGAAGGTGAAGTTACTTTTTCGAACTTTCTCAATGAAATAAAACAAGGAGAAAATTTTGAAAACATAAATAGCATAGCATATATAAAAGATGGAAGGGAAATTAAGGTCAATCCTAAAGTAAATTATGTAATGAATTTAGATGAACTCCCCTTCCCGCTTTTTGAAATATATGATAAAGAAAAATATGACATGGGAGTGCTTGATCCGGGAAGTAAAGTCATAACTCTAGAAACATCGAGAGGTTGTCCATTTAACTGCGAATACTGCTCAGTCACGAAAATGTGGGGAGGAACATGGAGATTTAAATCAGTTGATAGGGTTATTAAAGAGCTCGAAAGAGTGAAGGAACTCGGATATAAATGGGTTTTCTTTATTGATGACAACTTCATAATACCCATAAAGAAAATTATTGACGAAAGATTAATCCTTTTAGACAAAATAGCGAAAAGCTCTCTCAAAAAACTTAAACTTATAGTCCAACTGAGAGCTGATTTTGTCGCAAAGAACCAGTGGATAGTAAATAAACTATATGAAGGGGGGATAAGACTCACTTTTCTTGGAATAGAGTCTGGAGATCCTGAAACGTTAAAAAATATGAGAAAGAACTTAGTTCCTAATGATTCAGCTTTAGCCGTTAGCCTTCTATCAAAAGCCGGTATTATTGTTCATGCTGGCTTTATTCTTGGCGCACCTTATGAAACAGAAAAGGCAATGAACAGGACTATAAGCTTTGCAAAATCGCTAATAGACTATGGCTTAGATTCTGCTCAGTTCTCTATTTATACACCGCTTCCTGGAACAGATGCCTTTCACAGGGCATTAAAGGAAAAAGCTTTACTGACGCTGGATTGGGATCTATATGACACTCTACATCCGGTTGAAAGAACGAAGATTTCGCCCATTAAGCTTTTTTTAAAAGATAGACTTGCTTATTACAGTTTCTTTTTAACAAAAGGAATTAAAGGAATTAGAAAAGGAACTTTGCTTTCTGCGCCAAAAAGAGAAAAAGATGTTTATTTAACAAATGGAACCAGATTTATAATTAGAAGGATTCCTAGATATTTTGCAGGTATATGTAAACTCCCGTTTACAGCGATTGCTTTGTGGTTTAAGCTAAGAAAGAAGCCCGAAGAAGAAGATTTAGTAGAATTGGAAAAAATAATGGAGATGTCAGAACAGAGTTTGAAAGAAATAAAAATTTTAGAACAGAAAGCAATACAAAAAAATTAACTATATTGTTAAATCTCTATTTCGCAATAAAGCTTATAACATTAAATGTTAAATCTATTAAAAATTTTATATAATTTGAAAATATTGCTTTTAAAAAGATAGCCCGATTTGAAACTTATCAATTTAAGTTATGTCAATGAAAATGGTGATGAACGGCAATGACGATTATTTTAAAAATTGATCCTTCTAAAATAGATGCTGAAAAGATAAAGATTGCATCTAGTATAATAAAAAATGGGGGACTTGTCGCTTTCCCTACCGAGACCGTATATGGATTGGGAGCGAATGCGCTTAATGAACATGCAACTAGAAAAATATATCAGGTAAAGGGAAGACCTTCAGATAATCCAATTATTGTACATATAAGCTCTATAGAAATGCTAGAAAAAATAGCAGTAAACGTTCCTGAAATAGCTTATAAACTTATTAAAAAGTTGTGGCCGGGACCATTAACTTTGATCTTGAAAAGAAGTAATGCTGTTCCAAAATTAGTTACGGGGGGACTAGATACTGTTGCAGTAAGAATGCCTGCTCACCCGATCGCCCAAAATTTAATTGAACAAGCAGAACTTCCAATAGCTGCACCAAGTGCGAATATTTCTGGAAAGCCGAGTCCTACTAGGGCTGAACATGTAATAAAGGATCTCTATGGTAAAATTGAAGCTATAATTGATGGCGGAGAAGTTTTATATGGAGTAGAATCAACAGTCATAAACGTTCTTTCTGAAGAGCCAATATTGCTAAGACCTGGAGCTTACTCTGTTGAAATTATCGAAAGCATAATAGATCGCAAGGTGAAAATTCCTCATTTTGCTAAAGGTATAGGAGAGGCTGAAAAGGCTATTGCGCCTGGCACAAGATACAGACACTACGCACCAGAAGCCAAACTAATCCTAATCGAACCTTCAACGTTCACTGAAGATGAGATTAAAAAAATGATATCAAAAATAAAGGATATTGCCAATCAATATAAAAATGAAGTTTGCATAATCACATCGAGCGAAAATTATTACGAATACAGTAGAATTCTAGATGAAAAAAGGTTGTTCGTATTAGGCAGTAGGAACAACCTTTTTGAGATAGCAAAAAACGTCTTTGATGTTCTTAGAAAGATCGATGAGTACGGATGTAAAGTTGCGATTTCTGAAAGTTTTGAAGAGAGGGGATTAGGGCTAGCCGTTATGAATAGGCTGAGAAAAGCATCTAGCGATATCATTAAAATATAAGAAGGTCCCTTTGATAGTATTAAAATTTTCATCGAGGATTTTTTCTAAAATTATTTTATTGATTCATCATAATTTAAATTAAATAATTCGTATATTTTCTTTGCCTTAACTTCACCTATACCTTCAATTTGCATTAACTCACCTACAGTAAGATTAGCAATGTTTCTAATGGTACCAAACTTTGTTAAAAGCTTTCTTGCTGTTTGAGTACCAGTTATTATTGAAAGAGAAAGCAACACTCTTTCTTTAGGAGTTTTTGCTTTCTTTTTATTATAAATAAAAACCGTTTTTTCTTTAGTGTTACCAAGCGATCTCGCTTTTGCGATAAGCCAGGAAATCGTCGAAGATTTCGAAAGCGTATAAATAACAGGTATATCCCTATTTAATACGAGCTCATCAATCGTTCTAAGAATCGCAGTTTCAGAAATCTTCCTTTTTTCTAGTGTATAAGATAGATTGCCTTCCAAAACAATGACTGGTAAAGCTTCCCCCCTCTCTTTGATTTTTTTTAGTGTTGCGGACTGCTTCCATATTCTTCCATCTATTATACTGTTAACAAAATCTTCTGCAGTTTTCCTTTCCACAAGTATGGGAAGTTCTCCTTTTTTAGACAAAAGAAGATAATCTCCGGCTTCCAGCTGTTTTACTGCAACTGAAAGCTTTCCTTTTATTAGTCCTTCAAAAATTTCTGGATTAGTAGCTTTTTCGTTCTCATCCATTATGACATCAGTAGGCATAAGCAACGTTATGTTTGTCATATACTCACCTTTATTCATTAATTCTTATATCATAGTAATTGGTGTAATACTCATAAATCGACGCAAAATCTTCTTTAATCTTAAATAAAACATCAATAAGTCTTTCTCTGCTTTTAATTTCTTTTCTTTCACTTAAATACTCATTAATGCCAAGTCTGCTTTTCTCATTTTTCAGAAAGGCTTCAACATCTCCGTAGATCTCTTTTTCTACCAGCTCTATGAAAATTGAATTTAATGGAAAATAGGTATAGCATGGATGCTCTTTCCATTGTTTCCTTGACTGCTCTCTGAGATATGTAAAATAACCACCCTTGTCGCTTTTCTTACCTCTCCTGACGAACCCACTCGCAAATGCCATTTTCATTAAAAATACTAAGTCTTCACTTTGGCTTTGAAGAAACTCTATTGCTAGCATCCTTTCAACAGCCTTTCCTTTTTCTAAAAGGTTTTTTGCAACTTCCTCCAAACTTTTTGAGCTTTGAGATATTAAAATCGCGCTTCTGAACGGAGTTGGCAAAATATAAGAGAAAAGCAGTGAGTAGCAACCAGCTTCCTCCTGAGGAAGCTCTCTAAGATACTTTGCTATTGGAAGATACTTGATCTTAACAGATTTAACACCATATCTGTAGGGATTTGAAACAAATGAAGAATCTAGAATTCCTAACCATTGAAATGATCTTATCCATATTAAGGATTCGATGAGGCTGTAGTTAAAAGACATAAAATCAATTAAACCATTTTCTTTTCCCAATGCTATCCCAAGTAAATTTGAATACTCTTTAAACATGTTTATGTAAAAACCCGGTGTCCTTGGAATTCTTAAGGACGTAAATCTCTGAGAGTAGAAAGGAAAAATCAAAGCTAATCTTCCTCTTTCAATTGGATTTTTTGACTTGGCAAAACAGAAGATTTTAAGTTTAGCTTTTTCTTAACAAAATTCGAAAAGAAATCAGCAGTAACTCTATCAGTTCTCGAACCATCCACAATAAGCATTTTTGGCTTTGATTCAGAAACATACGCAAATACATCTTGAAAGTCACCGTGATCGCTGAAGGCAACCAACCATTTTTCATATTTATTTTTTTCGATAATTTTTTTGATGGGAGATTCAAAAAACCAGCCTGAAAGAATTAAATCTGCAGTTTGTGATAAGGTTCCTTTTTTTGAGTTCATATGCTGAAAATAAACATACCAGTTATCTTTTTTGACTTCGCTTCCTTCTTTACTATCTTCTTCAAAAAAATCATTGATTTTCATTCCGTGTTTACATGCTACGTTTGTCAATTCATAAACCTTTTTAGGCATTACAAATGGTGCACTAACATTATTTTTTCTAAGGATTTCCATAACTTCCTGTAATTTTCCATAATAGCCTAAAATTCTAACCGGCTTATTCTTGCTTAAAATCTCATTAACAAGATCAGCAAGAAGCGTTTCAATCTCTTGCTTAAAAGGTCTGATCATATGTTCTTGCCCATATGTAGCATCGATAACCAATACGTCCAGATCGCTCATTATTTTTGTCCCTGGAAATTTGAAGTCACTTGTATAGCCTAACCTGAAGCCTTCTTTCGTTTCAACAACAACCTGTGCTGAGCCTATTACATGAGTCGATTTTACAAAAGTAATGGTTTCATCGACTATTCTTAATGGCTTATTATATCCTAAAGGGATCGTTTTATTCTCCGGTAATTTTTCTCCCAATACTGTTAAAGAATCCAAAGTAGGCTGAGTTGCCAATATATATGTAGAATGCCTCTTACTTTTTGAAAGATAAAGGGTATGATCACTATGCATATGAGTTACTACCCTTACAGGTCTTCCGGCGTAAGAATCTATTTCAAAAAATTCGCCAAGTAAAATTGCTCCGCTTTCCGTAATGCTCGCATTAATAATCGGCTTCAATTCTGTCAAAAGAAAAAGCACCTTCAATACCTGCTTATTTAAAATAAAAGGAAGAAATTCCTTAATTAAATTAAACTAGTCTTTTCTTGTAAAAATATCTTACTGCATAAAATATAGATTGCTTTTAAATTATTCATTACCATATAAAACGCGGTCTGTTCAGGTGTCCCCACACAAGGAGGATTATTAATGCGGACTTAAATAGGACAATAAACATCTTATATATCCCCAAGTCCCTAGAAGCTGGAAGCAGAGGGTTTTCAACAGTTTTGTGTATAAATGTTTATTGAGGTTTTTGTGGGTCTTTTTCTGTTGACCTAGGCCTCTGGAGTGGCTCTAAGCTCTTTCCTATGACGGGTAATTCCCAGAGGAGAGGTTGGAGCCTAGATTTATGAGGTATTACAAGTGTGGTTTTAAACACGACAGGGATGTAATAGGAGCAATAAACATAGTCAAAAAGTACCTCTTAGGTATGAGCCCCGTGCCTTTGGGCTCGAAGGGTGCCCATGACCCCCACGTAGAGTGACTAGTGACCACGGTGAATCATGGATTTGAGGCACAACCCGCCATAGGCAAACCTATAGCGATATAGGACGGGAAACGGGAAAACCCCAGTAAGGGATAGAGTAATAACTGAAGACCCAGCCACGATCTATCGTTGGACGAATAGAGCAGAGTAGGTACTTTATATACCCACTAACTGCGAAGTTGTGAGGATGAAAACGGTAAACCTCAAACCAATGATCTGCTTTAGAGGAAACCCTCACCCTTTAGGACGAGGAAAAAATCAGTTTCGATAGTGAAGTTTTCTAATTATGTGTTTGTTTTATCTTTCGGAAATAGAAAAATTTTATTGTCTTTTTCGAAAACATCAAAACTAACTCCATAGATTTTTTCAAAAAGAGCAATTTCAATTGATCTTCCTGAATAATAGGGACCAAATATACCTTCGTCTTTACCAATTAAAAGTATAGAATCGCAAAAATTAAGGGATTCGTTTAAATCGTGCAATGAAATTAGTATAATTCTCCTATTAGACTCATTTTTTAAAAGCTGATAGAGAATAATTCTTGAACGAAGATCTAAATGACTATTTGGTTCGTCTAAGAACAGTAAATTTGCTTCAGAAACTAATGCGCCTGTCAACATTACCTTTGATTTTTCACCTGTGCTCAAATATTCATATTCGTAGTCCATTCCATATTTTAGTCCAAATGTATTCAGAATTTCCTCTGCCATAATCGTTCTTTTTGTTACATTGTCATCGCTAATAGAATAAAGAAAAAATTTTCTATCGCCAATTATGAAATTTAAAATCACATCAATTATTCTTAATGATGGTAAATAAGGAGGATCTGGCGATATATATAATTTCTTCGACGAGTCCTCAACTGAAACTTTTCCCTCAAAAGGAGGTATTATCCCTGCAAGAGTTTTTAAAAAAGTTGTTTTTCCGGCACCATTTGGTCCTAAAACACAAAATAGCTTTCCTTCTTTTATTTCTAACTCAACTCTTTTAGTTATTGCTTTACCATATCCTAAAGTGCCAGAAAATGCAAGCCTCAAATCATTTATTCACCTCTGTAAGATTTTACAAGTAGCATAAGGAAAAACGGTGCGCCTATTAGGCTGGTTATAATTCCGATAGGTATCTCAGATGGAGCAAGAAGCACTCTTGCTACGACATCAGAGAGCAACAAAATTACTGGAGAAATAAATAAAGAACCTAAAGATGCTACAGAAATATCTCCCCCCAACATCATCCTCGCAATATGTGGAACTATTAGGCCTATAAATCCTATTGGACCCTCATATACAGAAATTAGCGAAATTGATATACTTGTTACTATCAATACTTCTCTTCTAAGATTTTTTGGATCTGCACCTCTAGCTATAGCAAAATCATCGCCATAAAGTAGCTGTCTTAATCTTGGTCCTTTTACATATAAAAAAACAAAGACGATCAAAAAGGAAATAAAAGAGGCATAAAAGGAAGACGAATTAGAAAATTCAAACGTTCCGAACATCCAACTAACGCTATGTACTCTTGCAAGTATAGTATTTGTCATGAAAAGTAAATACAAAAATGAATTGAATAGCGTTGAGATTATTACACCGGAAAGCACCATGGATATAGTTTTATAGCCTGTGATTTTGCTCAAAAACAGAATTACTATAAAAGCCAACAATGAAAAAATGAACGAAAAAATGAAGATTGCAGAATAGCCCATTCTGCTTACTAATAACAATCCAATAACTGCTCCTAAAGAAGAACCTGAAGATATACCTAAAATGCTTGAGTCCACTAATGGATTAGAAAAAATAGTCTGAAGAATTAAACCTATAATCGCCAGAGTCTCCGATGTGAATATTACCGTTAAAGTTCTATACATTCTTATTTGAAAGATCACATTTTCCCATTTCCACTCATCAAAAGCGATTGATCCGGAAGAACCTAAATACAAACTCAGCAAAGATGAAACAAGTATAGCGAAAAAGAAGATAAACGAAAAAAATTTTAGTTTTATCATTTTCCTCAACTTAACAAATTTCTTTATCATACTTTAACTAAAAGACTGAACGTATTGGCTGATCTGTGCTAATATCGTATCATTTAAGTCATTAGGAAGCTGTATATTTCCAAAATCTTCTGGATGAAGTATAGCAGCAAGGACCTCTTGCATTTCTACTATTCTTGGAGATGGCCTGCTTGCTATATCACTTAAGTTACCATGCAACATGTAAACTCTACCGGTTTCAACCGCTGATATGTTAGCTCCACCGGGCTGAGACTCTAGCCAATTTATTAATTGCGTAGCATTAGAAAATCCACCAGCATATTCAGTTGCTATTATCACTTGTGGATTTAACTTAACTACATCTTCCCATGAAATTGCTGGCCATGCCTGTGATACGTTTTCCAATGAATTTAATCCGCCGGACAATGAAATTAAATCATTCCAAAAGCTACTTCCTCCTGCTGCATAATATGGGTTTACCCATACTATAAACAATACAGTTGGCTTATTTTGAGACCCGGAGACTTTTGAATATATGGAGATTATCTCATTTTTGAGATTATTGGTAAGGTTTAAAGCTTGCTGATAATGTCCTGTAATTTTTCCCAACAAAAGAATGTCCGTTAGAATGTCACTTATGCTTTCGTCGTTTAAAGATAATGCGGTAATTCCGTATTGCGAAAGCTGATATATATATTTGAATTGAACGCCTGTGCTTCCAACAACGAGATCTGGTTTGAGCGATATTACCTTCTCTAAGCTTATACTATCAAACCCTCCAACTCTTTGTATTGTTCCATTGATTACTAGCTCATTAACGATAGGGGGATAGTTTGAGTTATCATCAACTCCTACTACGAGATTTCCTGCCCCAATATCAAAAAGCATTTCAGTAGTGCTAGGTGCTAATGATACAATTCGAGTAGGTTGTTGTGTAATTACAACAGTCCTATTTAATGCGTCATAAACTTGTATTGGATAATTCATCTGAGCTATCATGTTGTTAAGTGACTGTATCTGTTGTGAAAGAGATTGATTTAGAGAGGATATTTGTTGCGACATTAACTTATATTCATTAAGACTCTGCTGTATGCTGTCTATTTGATTGCTGAGATTTAAAGTAATCTGAGTCATTTTTTCTATATCATTGTTTATTTGGGAAATTCCTCTTGTATTTTGGTAAGAAATTATGATGCTTCCAATAGCTATGATTCCTACAAGAATAAGGACATATAATGTTGTTTTTGATTCCTTTTGACCAGATTGTGCCATTTTAACACCTGGATAAAAGATCCAAAATTGTATATTTAAAGTTTTCTAAAAAATCAATTTATAATTCGATGTAAAAACATATAATCTTATCGAAGAATTTCAAGTTTAACTATAACATTATAACCGAAAAACCTATAACTCCTACCAAAATAAATATCAAAATACTCTTAAAAGAAAATTTGAATAAAAAGATATTTAAAAATTAACTTATTATGTTATCTTTTTTCTATTTCTTTTTTCTTGTTTTCAATATATTCGGTGTATAAACCATATATTTTGTGAGCTAACGGACCACTACCTTCTACTCCTTTATCTGATACTCTTATGTTATTTAAGATAACCAGAACGCCTGCTTCTGGATAAGTCTTTATATCTGCCTCCCTAATGTTAAGTTTACTTACAATTAGCCTCGCAAATTCATCTGGATTGAAGATTGGGGCTTCTATTGCAGAAAGATATGCTATATAATCAGAATAAATCAACATTGTCGGTACTGAAGAGTTTCCCTCGTTTTCCGTTGCATTTTTTAACAATATATTGAGTTTATCGTCAAATCCATATAAAGTACCTTTTATAGTTCTTCCATCTTTCAGCTTAATTGTGACTTGCTTATCAAGCAATGCGTTAAGCTCACTAAATACTCTTTTGCTTGCCATTGACATACTCATTAAAAACTCACCCTCAAATGATAATTGAATAATAAATTAAAAAATAACGGTAATAAATTATACATATTCATTTTAATGCTTTGATTACAAATTTAGCTTTATTTTTATCCAAAAAGAACTTTTTTGCATTTCAAATTCTCTGCATATATTCATGATAAAATTACCAAGGCATATCCTTATATAACATTATAAAAAGTTTTTAAACTCGTTCAAAACTTATTTAAAAACAATTTAATAATATTTTAGATAGTTTTTCTATGAGAAATTGAGGTGCAATGTAAAATTGAAGTGGGAATATCTAGAAATTGTCGATACAAAACCGTCAATTATTCCAACAATAACAATTATAACTGCAAGAAATGAAAAAATTGAATTGACATTTGAAGTTTCAGAAAAATTTGGAATAAGTTATAAAAAAGGAGAGAAGATTTTCTTAGAATTTTCGAGAGAGAAGATTAAACCATCTTCTTCTTTTGCATTCTGTGGGAAAACTACATTATTTTCTATAAAGGAAGAAAAGGATAATAGTAAAGTATACCTTTTTTCCAGTGGTGGCTTTATTATAAGACTGGTTTCACGCCAAGAACTTCAAGGATTAAACATTACTGAAGACTACTTCTTCTGTATTGATAAGCATTAGCCGTTGATGATAGAAAAAATTTTTAATTCTTAAAAATAAAACAAATTATTAGGGAGGAGAGGAGGCAGGAGAGATCCCCCGCGACCGGGGTTCGAATCCCCGCCCGGCTACCATAAAAAATCTCCTGCCTCATATAAATCAAATACTTCTTCATTAACATAAATATGCAATTATATTCACAACTAATGCCCTCCCTAAGGGTTGAAATGAGGTAAGACGTTGAAAAGCTAATTTTATTAATTCAGTTAGACAATATTGAAAATGGCAAAGGGGGGCCGCCGCAGAGCTAAATGTTGCGATGAAGAAAATGACGTTGTGGCCGCCGTAGCTCAGCTGGAAGAGCGCCGGACTGTGGATCCGGAGGTCCCGGGTTCAAATCCCGGCGGCGGCCCCTTTTGCTTAGAGGTGATAATAAAGATGGGAAAGCTTAGAATGACAATGCCAAAAAACGAACAAGATATTCAAAAAGTTGTTGACGAAGTTATGAGTACACATCCTGAAATGGCTCATGAGCACCATCACGAAGAAGAAGGCGAGGAATTAGTAGAATATATGCAAGCCATAGCTCACGCTTTAGAGCACCTAGAAGAACATATCGTTAGAATAGAAGAAAAACTGGCTTTATTGGAGAAAAAAATTAACGAATTAAATAAATAACCTTACAGAATTTTTTCAAAAACGAGATTTTTAATAATTAAATAATATATATAATCTTCTAAATAATATTAATTTATTTTTGATATGAGTATTGTATTGATCTCATAATTAACATCTAAAAAATATACTAGACTAGTATCTGTTATTATTTATATAGTAGACTGGGAAGCTGTAGATCTTTAATAATTAATGACAATGGGTGTATGGAAGTTTGTCAAGCGAACGAAGGCAGAAGTTATTGAGATCGTTAGGAAATTTACATACATTTTTCATAGGACTTGGAGCTATCGTAGGAGGATCTATTGTTGTTTTAATAGGTCCAATAATCTACCTTTCTGGAAGTTTAGGAGCAATAATTGTTCTTATCATGAGCGCTATCATTGCAACTCTTACAGCATTAATATATTCAGAAATTACATCAGCTATACCAGAAGTTGGTGGAGGCTTTCTATGGGCAAAATTAACTATGCCGAGGCCTTTTCCATTTATATCTGGTTGGGTAAATTGGATGGCACATATGATGGGTGGAACATTTTACGCACTCTCTTTTTCATCTATGTTTCTGCAGTTTCTCGCTGAAATTGGTTTTAATATTCCATTCCTCCCCCCATATATTTCTGAAAGACTTATAGCTATAATATTAATTATTGCATTTGCATATTTGAATTACAGTGGAGTTTCGAAAACAGGAAGATTTTCTATTGTCATCGGAATTTTCTTTGTTGCCTCAATACTTCTTTTCTCAACAATTGGAATTTTCAGTGGAATAAAAAGCGGAGAGCTTATAAATGGATTGTTAAATTCTCCCGCAAAATTCACATCAGTATCGTCGTTTTTCATTGCAATGATATCAGTAGTTATAGCATTTGAGGGATACGAAATTCTCGCTCAAACAGCTGAAGAAACAAAAGCCCCAACGAAAAATCTTCCAAGAGCTATAATGGAAACATTAATTGTTGCAACAATTCTATATATATCAGTAACGATTTCAACTATAGGGATCTTGGGAACTAAAGCTTATTCTTTATCAACAATATGGGGTCCTGACACGGTAATTCGTACAGCATCTCTCGCATTTAGATATGGAGGTATAATTGTTGCGGCAGGCGGACTAGCTACAGTCCTTTCTTCTATAAATTCTATCATGTACTCTGCATCTAGAGTTCTTTTAGCGATGTCTAGAGCAGGAGAGTTCCCAATAGTTTTTTCGGAAATACACAAGAAGTATAGAACTCCTAGCAATTCAATTCTTTTTACAATGGCAGTAATGATAATAATGAGTTTGATTTTGGATCTAACTCTATCGGCATTTATCGTAGGAGTTCTTTTTAATGTTTTATTTATCATCGTTAATTACACTGGCATAAAGTTAAGAGAATTTTATGGAGAAAAGTTGAAATACAAATTTCTCACTCCGTATTATCCTTTAATTCCTCTTACAGGATTGATTATAAAAGTTTTCCTCTTTTTTGCTGCCTTAATTATATATCCATCTGCAACACTATTTGCTCTCTTATTAATAGTTATTGGATATTTGATATATAGGTCTTACCTATTCAAATATGAAGTCGAACATGAATTTGTAACCTTAGAATCACAAGGAAGTTTGGTTAGAAGTGATTTTAGAATAATGGTATTACTACCTCCGGAAATAAGAACAAATTTGATTCAATTAGCTTCAGACATAGCCAAAGCTAAAAATGGAGAAATAAACCTCTTAAAAATAATTAAAACTCCATATCAGCTTTCTGTTAAAGATTATAGAAATGAAGCCGTAAAGAAAGATGTTAGATCGCTGAAGGATATCATAGATCACCTAAACGAAACTGGAATACATGCGAGATATTCGATAAAAGCAGCGCGCTCAAAAACCGAGGCTATTATCGCAAGTATAGATGAAGAAAGAATAGATTTGCTAATAATGAGCGCAGAAGATGCAATGAAGCTAAATAGTGTTATGAGGTTATCTACTTGTGATATTTTAATAGTAAATACCGAGTATCCATATATATCATACATGAAATCCAAAAAAATAATTGCGATACTGAGCGAAGACGAAAAGTATATAGTAGATGAAGTGAAGGAAATTTTTCCAGATAGAGAAATAGAAGAAATAATAATTGAAAAAGAGCCTAATACTAATAACATCTCAAAAACTTTAAATGAAGTACTTAGTAAAGAAAGCGACACTGCAATAATATTAATGAGCTTCAACATATGGGAAAAATTGACTAAATATAAATGGACGATGAAAAAGCTGATCTTTCCATATTTTGTTTTTAAGAGGGGAAGCTTTTCAATCGATGTTCTTAGACAAATATTCTTTGAAAGACGCAAAGAGGAGTAAAAAAGATGATAGCAGATAAAAAACTTTGATTTCATATCATAATAGAATAATTAGAAAATTTTTATTCATAACAGCTTAGTGCCTATGCGGACTTTTCTTGTTTCATAAAGGTTTATAAATATTGATGTCAATAAACTTAATGTATTGCTAGGATATTTTATTCTAAAAAAATTTAAAGGGATTAATTGTTGGTAAGTTGGTAAGGGTCACACAAGGAGGAATGAGCTCAATGATATTGAATATGGACTTCGTAGAAATGGAGCTCGAGAGCGCGCTATTATTCCATATGGCAAGAGACTGATATATAAGCGATATCAAGTCCTATGAAGCTCGAAACTTTCCGAATAGATGAAATGATATATTCACAAAAAGACACAGAGAACAATAAAACTGTTAAACAACCAGAGAGGAAAATCTGATAATATTTTTATAAAGTATAAACAAACATTTAATATGTGATGTGAGATGTCTTCAAGCAGTTGTAAAGAGAAGGAAATTGTAATAGAAGATGTTAGCAAATGTACAGAGCATCCGTTTACATTACTAATAGAAAAAATGGAGTGTGCAAATGAAAACGGTGAGATATTTGCAGTTACAGTTCCTTCAGGGACTGTTCCTTTTAATCTCCTACTCGATTATGCTAACAAATATAATGTTTTAATAGACGTAAAGCCTGAAAATGATAAGATAAAATATATAATAATACCAAAAAAACGCTCTAATAAGTTTTAATACTAAAAATTTTGCAAATAAGATAATGCCAAAATTGCTTTATTAAGTAAATTCTTTAAGTTTATTGTTTTAATGAAAAGAAAATTATGCTAATATCTCTATACTAATAAAAAAGATCATTTAAATAATAGTTTTTAACTTATTCTATTGTTCATTTTCACAAGAATCTTTGAAGAAGTATACCTTTTCCTTTGTTTCTTCATCTAGTAATGATGAAATTTTCTCTTGCATAATACTCATTTCATCGCATATACCTATTGAAACTTTCAAATACTTATCTGAGAATTTTTCTATATATTTAACCACGTCGTTAGCAATCGACTGCATTGTTTCATAAGAGATCTTTGATGGAATAACATTTTGCCCCCAAGGATATGTTCCACTAAGCTCCTGTGGAATTAAACCAATTCCAGGCGCATAATATATATAGTGCTTGCCTTCCTCAAATTTTCTCTGGTTCTTGTATGTAGCATATAAGAAAACGACCTCTTTAAACTCGCTGGGTGGCATGTAATTTTGCATTATATATTTTCTAGCTCTCAATATTTTTGGATTAAACATAGAATCGTTGTCAAATAGATATATGGCTTTTTGCTCCCCTTTCACTCTTGGAGTATACTTTTCCATCCATTCTACATGCTTATTTTTAATATTATTGAAGGCAGAATATAAACTCGGATGCTTTCTCGAATAAGATTGCAAAAGCTCCCACAACCTTCCTTCATTTATTGCTTGCTTTACTTCATTTAAAATTTTTTTGATCATATATAGATTGTGCTCCGCCAGAAGTCTTGTTCTCTCATCTTTGTTCATGTTTTTTAGTTCTTTAGGAGTATATCTTGAACAAATTGGACAGCTACAGGGAAAATATTCTATATCTTCAAGTCTTAAAGTTCCACCTTCAATCATATATCTTCCGTCTCTTGCAAATAGAATATATGATGCTGAATCAAAGAGATCAACTCCCATTGCTACTGCAAAGGGTATTATCATAGGATGACCTGCGCCAAATAAATGCAGAGGAACATCAGCCCTTATGTTTTCCCTCACAATTCTTATCATATCTAGTACAACATCATAACGATATCTTTCCATAAACTTAGTAGGACTGCCTATCGCATAAATATCATATTCAAGCTGGGACGATTTCTTAGAGCTTTCTTCGAGAATACTTAAATGAATCCCTCCTTGAATCGGTAAAACCCACATTCTGTTATCTCTGTCTATAATTTTTTGTGCCTCAGAAGCCCTTCTTAGAGTTTCTTCTGCAGTCCATTTCGCATAATTTTGATCTAAAGAATCCCCCGTAGGAACGTCCAATATAACTGCTATGTCAGAATTAAGTCCTTTCTGTATTTTGATGATTTCTTCGTTGCTTACTTCAATATTGTTATATTGCATTAGTTGATATGCCCCTGAGTCTGTCATCACAACGAGCTCTCCATCTCCAATAAGTTCGTGAATATCTCTGTTCCATCCTCTTTTATATGCTAAATACGCATTGGTAATAACTCCGTTAAAGCCCATAGATTTTATAGAAGATATTGGCACCTCCTGCCTAGTAGGATCTATAACTGGAAACAAATATGGAGTTTCAATAGTTTTTCCTTTAATTTTTATCCTTCCAATCCTGCCGGCAAGATCTTTATCCATTATGTCCATGTTAATCACACTTATATATGATAGTTTTTGGCACTAAGCTATAGATTGCTATTATTTTGTAACTAATAATAAACCTTGAAATTAGATGTTTTTCTTTTAATATTTAGGACGCTTTAAGCTTTTTAACATAATCCCGGATAAGTTATCGGCTCATCGCCATTACTTACCAAGAAGCATCGAGATTAAAAACAAATTAGAATTTTTATTTTATTAATAAGGATAATCAACAATTGTTTTTTCAAAGTTTATATGCTGGATTCGTATCTCATAACTTATAAAACAATTTTTTGTTAAATATGCTTCAAAAATGTTAGTCTCGTAGATACGAACAAAACTAATATTAGCGAAATAAGATATTATATTAAATAATGAATAAGGTGTCAATTCATGGAAGAATTTAAAAAAACTGTAGAATTCGAGGGAAAAGCAAAGGTTGGGGAGATGCTTGGCGGATTAGCAAATATACAACTCAAGCCAGAGGATTTTTCAAGCCCTATAGCTTTGCAAATGGCAATTTCAAGAATGTATGAGGGTATACTTAAAGCTTTCGAAGAAGGACCTAAGAAGAAATATATAGCAGAGGTTAGGTTTACTGATTCTTTAGGCAATCAGGTTTCGATTGGGATCGATTTAGGGGAGAATCCTCCACCATTTAGCAAACAAGAAGTTAAAGCTAGAATAATAATAGAGCTCTTTGAAGAAAATGAAGAGTAAAATATGAAACATACCTATTTTAAAATTTAAACCATCTACAAGCATTATTTCAAAACGAGGATGTCTAAATTGAGGTTTCCTAAGGGATATTTCGCCTATGATCCTTCTGTAAATGAATATAAAGATATAATTGAATGTCTAAAAAAGAAAAATATCAGCTATGATGAGGTTCTAATAACGTGTGAACCAATATATGGCTTATTTAATTTATATAAAAACGACAAAATTGTAGAAAGTGAAAAACTGATGGTTGTTTCACGAGGCTCGATAATTGCTAGAAGCGATTATTGCGGATTAGGAGGATACGAATTGCTCAAAGATGCATGGGGAGAAGGAGTAGTTATAAATGCAGAAAAATTAAAGAGTGTAAATGCAGATAGCTTTTTAGATGCTTTCATAAAATCTTGCGTTGAAAAGGATGGTTAAAGTTGAGATGGCCTAAGAAAAGAGAATTTTTGACTTTTTATGCGCTTTATAAAAATTTTGGAAAAAAAGAGGTCTCTTTTCATGAAATGATATCATACGTTCATGATAACTTGGGCTATAATATTAAAACTTCAAAGCACATAATTAAAAGGCTTATTAATTTTGGCATGATAAGTATTGTGGGTAAAACATATGTTGTCAAAGATTTAGATGAGTATTTGGGTGAATTATACAGAAAGTACTACGAGAAGAGAAGGTCAACTAAAAAATTATAACGATAAAAATACTATATGAACACTGGGATTAGAAATGATTTATGACGTTAATTCTATCAGAGAAGATTTTCCTATATTAAAAAGAAAAATACATGGTAGGGAACTAGTTTACTTTGATAATGCGGCAACTACACAAAGACCTAAACAGGTTGTAGAAGCTATAGCTAAATTTTACTTATATTATAATGCAAATGTGCATAGAGGTTTTCATACCCTTTCACAAGAAGCTAGTCAGTTATTCGAAGAGTCTTATGAAGAAATAGCTAAATTCATAAATGGCAACATGGAAGAGACTATTTTAACCATTAACACTACTGATGCTATAAATATTGTAGCATATGGGTGGGGACTTAGAAATCTGAAAAAAGGCGACGAAATCGTTACGACGGTAATGGAGCACCACAGTAATATGTTGCCATGGCGTGAATTAGCTGAGCTTACTGGCGCTAAAATTAAATATGTAGATATAACTGAAGATGGAGAGCTTAATTACAAGGATCTGGAGAGCAAAATTACCGAAAGAACAAAAATTGTAGCTTTTACTTTAGCAAGCAATGTTGTTGGAACAATTAATGACTATAAAAAGATAGTTAATTTAGCACATTCGGTTGAAGCAATTGTTATTGCGGATGGAGCTCAATACGTACCTCATGTGGAAACGGATGTGAAAAAAATGGATGTTGATTTTCTCGCTTTTAGCGGTCATAAAATGCTTGGCCCTACTGGGATAGGTATACTTTGGGGAAAAAAGGAAATACTTGAAGAGATGAAGCCATTTAGAGTTGGAGGGGATACTATAAAAGACGTAACACTTGATAATGTAGTATGGCACGATCTTCCGTGGAGGTTCGATGCGGGAACGCCACATATTGCGGGTGTCATAGGCCTCGCTGAGGCAGTAAGATATTTAAAGAAAATCGGAATGGATGGAGTGAGAGCACATGATATCGAATTAGTAAAGCATACTATCAAGTTGATGAAAGAAATCGATGATATTGAAATACTAGGTCCATTAGACCCGGAGAAAAGAACTGGATTAGTTGCCTTCAATATAAAAGGATTGCACCATCATATTGTTGCAAAAGCTCTAGACATGTATGGAATTGCCGTAAGAAGTGGAGGACATTGCGCTCATCCTCTTCATTACAGGTTAAACTATCAAGGATCTGTGAGAGCTAGCTATTACATTTATAATACAAAGGAAGAGGTTGATTATTTCGTAGAAAAACTTCAAAAAATAATTTCTGTAAAAGAAAGACTTGCGACGGAACCAGTTGAAAATGTTTGTACAGGGACATAATTCATTATTTTTCCTTTATAATATATGTTAATGTTAAATTCTTTAGGTTAAGGATTTAGGTCTATTGGTTATATATTTAATGAAAAATTTATTTTCTTGTAGAATAAAGAGATCATAAATATTTTTACAAAAATGGCACGGTAAAAATTTATGTATTTAGACCCATCATTAATCACAAATTACGTCGATATTCAGGATTTGATACAAATAAATATGATTATCTTACTGATTAAGTACACTTTTTATACTATATGGATTGTTCCTGCTTACAGGCTCGCTATGACTTTCAAGTCATGGAGGAAGAATTTTTCATTTTATAGCGTACAAGAATTAGCGGAAGAAATAAAAACAATTGAGGGAAAAATTTCTGTTTTGATACCCGCAAGAAATTCGGAAAATTACATAATATCATCAATACTCTCAGCTTTTAATCAATCTGTACCTCCAAAGAGCATTTATATTCTAAATGACAATTCCACAGATAATACGATTAAAAAAGTTATGAATTTTATATCTCAAAAAAATGGAAAGCTCAAACGTGTAATCTACAAAGACAAATATATTTTTATATCATATGATGTAAAAAGAAGCGATGGAATTAAAGTTGAAATTAACGTAGTTGACTTTAAAGAACATATGGGAAAGCCTTCGATGATAAATGAAGTATTGCCTTCCCTCAATGATAAAGTGGACTATGTATTAATTCTCGATTCTGACACTATAATTGAAAGAAGGTATATAGAAAAAATGCTAGTTTTTCTGAATAGGGATAGTAAACTAGCAGGAGTCAATGGTACAATACTTCTTTGGAAGCCTGAAAAAGAAGGAAGGTTTTCCTGGTTCTTCGCTAAAGCCTTTAGAAATTTAGCATCGTTGTACTATCTTTTAACCCTGCGATTTTCCGAGACTGTATTTAATAGCGTAAATAGCTTAAATGGTAGTTGTTCTATTTACAAATTAAAACCCCTTTTAGAAATCGGCGGAATTCCTACAGATACATATGTAGAGGATTCTTCTACTAGCTGGCATCTCCAACTTTTAGGATATTCCGTAGCTTATATCCCTACAGCTTATTCTTTTACAGTCGATCCATCATCACCGAAAAGATTCTTTTCAAAAGTTCTCAGAATTACTGTGGGTATACAAAAACTTTTCCTTACAAGGCTTCCAAAGCTTATTAAAAAGAAAAAATACAACTTACTTTTGACCTCTATTTATACTAGCTTTGGAAGCCTTCCCTTTATTTTAATGATAGCTAATACTATTAACTCAATTATATTAGCTAGCTTAGGAATATATAGTTCAAGCATATTAGAAAAAATGTATGAAATATTTCAGTTTACACCAATTTCTATTATATTGCTAGCTTTTCTAAAATATCCGATAATCTATTTAATACTAAGTTATGTTACTGGGGTTTTAGAAGTAGTTGCCGCTTATTACTTTCTAAGGATCATTTATAAGGACGAAAAAATTATTAGAAACGCTCTTGACAGATCAAAAAGCGGTCTGATACTTGTGCCTCTTATATTATGGGTTCAATCATTTATAGCTCTTATAGCCTTTCCTATAACAGTATTTCAGATATTAGCAAAAAAGAAATTAAGCAAGTGGTAAGAATGCTTCGAAAAGCTATTATTATAGCTGTGTTGATTGTTGCTATTTTGACTATCGTATATTTTTCATTTGAGAGAGCTGAAGCTGAATCTCAGAGCTCATACATAACATTTAAAGGAGTGCCAAAACTTTACGGCAACTATGACACTGCGGTGATTATAAGATTAGATGACTTTGTTGCAGATCCTTATTATATTTCTCATGGATTTCCCGTCATTCCTGGAAAATCAACAAAAGCTTACCAGGAGTACGAACTAGATCTTATAAATTATTTAATAAATAATCATCCCGAAGCAAGACTGGTTTTTGGTATAGTAACTTCGGATAATTCGGGAGAAAACAATACATATATATGGAATTTGTACAGAGAGGTAGTTGAAGAGTATGGATGGGAAGCAGCATCGCATACCAGGTATCATCAACCGCCACCTAGAAATATAACTGACATATTAGGTAGTTTGAAAGATATAGAGGGTAATATAAGCGGATATACTGTACATACATACATTCCTCCTTACGGCAAAGTAACTAAAAATGAACTGTCTATATTGAGAGAGAATGGCATAAAAATCGTGATGAGTGATAAACCATTTGAAATTACTTTGCCTAAAAATTGGTACGATGTTCATATAAGCCTAAAAATGAGTGACAGATTGCCTTGGATTGATATACTTAGGCTAGAGCTGAGTCTCGCAAAATATACAAAGAACGGTTGCATTATTATTTATACACATCCTACTTCGTTTGACTGGAAAGACCCCGAACAAATGATAAAAGCTTTTAATGAAATGCTAAATATAGTTGAAAAAGGTAATAATTGGATAACGACTCCATACGAACTTTATAGATATAGCGAAGAGCAGAGCTCAGTTTCTATAAAGGCCATAAACTCTACCTCTTTCTACGTGTACTTTGATAGAAAATTGAACTTTTCTAGCCAAGATATCTTGCCCGTTACTTTAGTTTTCCAAGTTTCAGGAAAAGTTACTGATGTTACTGCAAATGGAATACAGCTGCAAAAGTTAAATAGCTTTGGATACGTTCCGAAAGAAGGGTATTTGATTCGTGGTAATTTACTTTACATTAATATTGTACCGCCTAAATCAATTAATATCGTGATCGATAAGTAAAATTTAAAATTAGGTAGCCTGAATTGCATGAACACGAATATTGCATAATTGGTGCAGGAAATATAGGTATTCTTCTGTCATATTTTCTGAGAAATGAGGATGTAGCAATTATTAAGAAAAATAATTCAGAAATAACTTATGTTAGATTATTAAATGGTGAAAAAAGCTGGGAGCAAAGGTTTGTTTCGTTTGAAATAGAAAACAATTTTTTTTGCAGAAAAGCTTTAATAGCAACAAAAGCTTACAATGTAGAAGAAGTTGTAAGTAAAATAAAAGGAAAAGCGGAAAATGTTTTTTCGTTCCAAAATGGGTTGGGCATAATAGAAATTCTTGTTAATAATTTTGGTGTGAAAAATTCGTTTGGTTCCTCAATAACGTATGGAGTCTCGTCTTGTGGCAAATACTGTACCGAGATTAAAGGTCTGGGTGAAATAATTGTAGGCCAGCTAGGTAAAAAATATGATGAAAATGTTCTATCTGAGTTTTCATATGCTATAAAAAAAGGTGGTGGAAACATAGAAGTTGTTGATGACATTATGCCTTATTTGTGGCTAAAAGCAATAATTAACTCTGCGATAAATCCAATAACTACACTGCTTGGTAGTAAAAACAAAGCTGTTATAGAAAATGATTTTGCTCAGAGTCTGGCTTTAAAAACAATAAAAGAAGGTGAAAAGGTTGCAAGTGCTTTAGGCATTAAGCTTCCTTCAGATCCTGAAAAAATGCTATTTGAAATTGCAACAAAAACAGGAGAAAATTATAGCAGTATGCTACAAGACATAAAAAACAAAAAAAGAACAGAAATAGATTATATAAACGGCTATATAGCTCTCCAAGGAGAAAAACTTTCGTTGAACGTGGAAACAAACAAAACTCTCTATCTAATGGTAAAAGCTCTAGAAAAAGAGCTCTTTATTACTTAAACTTATTTCTATATATCTCTCTAAAAAAGATATCTCTTGCCGTTTTATTGCAAAAATTAATGAATTTGTTGATTGTTTTAGAAAATTTTTAAGTTATAAATAAGGTAAGTAAAAATATTTTATTATCTCTCCATATAAATAAATATTCTTATTTATTTTAAAACTGAGATAATTTAGCAAATTAGTTCCAATTTTAGAGCGGGGTGCTCTTTTTGGACGAAAAAATAACCATGAGAAAGTTCATAAAGAAGAAAGAGCTTAAGGAAAAAATCGTTATGATAACAGCGTATGACACACCATTTGCTAGAATTGCTGACAAAGCGGGTGTGGACTCTATTTTAGTCGGAGATTCATTAGCTATGGTAGTTTTAGGGATGGAAAATACCATTAACGTCTCTCTAAGAACAATGATAGATCACGTAAAAGCGGTAGCTAGAGCGAAGCCAAGAGCACTTATTGTGGGAGACATGCCATTTATGAGCTACGAAGTGAGCTCAAAACAAGCTCTTAAAAATGCATCCCTAATGATAAAAGGAGGAGCAGAGGCAGTTAAGCTTGAAGGAGGAGAAGAAATAATTGAACAGGTAAAAAGTCTTGTAAGAGCGGGGATCCCTGTCATGGGACATATTGGTTTGACACCGCAAAGATTTCTGAGGCTCGGAGGTTATAGGATGATCGGGAAAAAGCCGTTTGAAGAAGAACAACTACTAAGAGACGCCGAAGCACTTCAGGAAGCCGGTGTTTTTTCAATAGTAGTAGAATACACACTATCTGAAGTTGCAAGAAAAATTACAGAAAAGCTCTCAATACCGACAATTTGTATAGGTTCTGGTCCATATTGCGATGGACAAGTTTTAGTTCTTCACGACTTATTAGGTCTAACCGAAAAACCGCCTTCTTTTGCAAAAAAGTACGCAGATTTATCAAAAATCGCAGAAGAAGCAATAAGTAAATATGCAAGTGAAGTTAGAAATGGCATTTTTCCGGGAAAAGAACATTATACTTAAAAAAATTTTTAAGGGTATATTTTTCTTGACTCTATGATAGTTCCTGGTTTAAGTACACTGCCACCATTGATTAAAGACCCTTTTCCTAAAATTACACCTCTTTTAATATAGAATTCCCCAAGCCTTTTTGCTTCATGTGGGTCATAATTCAAAGTAACTACAAATGGCTTGAATGTCGCATTTTCCCCTAATATACTGTCAGTAACTAGACAGTTTGATCCTATAGTTACTCTAGGGCCTATATAGCTTCTTTTAACCTCTACTCCTGAACCCAGTACAGAGCTTTCTTCCAATGAAACATAGTTTCTAACTAAGCTATGCGCACCGATAAATGACCTCTTACCTATGTATACAGGTCCTTTGATAACTGTATAATGATCTATTACGGCACCATCTTCAATTAATACAGGACCTTCTAATACAGCAGTTGGGCTAACTTTTGCTTCTTTACTGATAAACTGACCAGAAATTTTTTGAAGGAGCATTTTCATGGCATTGAGAATAGACCAGGGGCTTGCGAATGAGACGTATTCCCCTGTGTAAATATAGAAGGGCGGATTAGTTTCATTTATAAGCTTTAATAATGCCTGATTATAATCTTTAATGCTTAAATCTATTTTTCTAAGTAAGAACTCTTTTTCTGAAACAATTATTCCTGAGAATATGTAGAAGGAGGATGCGTTATTTTTGATAAGATATGCCTTCTTCACATTACCCTCGACAAACTCAACATCTACGCCGATCTTCCATACAAGATCTTCTAACTTCTGACTTCCAGGTACAAGTGCAATCAGCATAGAGCTTCCTTTTTCGTTCCATTTATAAAGTAACTCTCTTATAAAGCCTTCATTTAATAAAAAGCTACCTAAAACTAGTATTATCTCCTGAGAATTTGAATTCTCGACTGCATTTTTTAATGAATTCAAGAAATCCAGTTTGCCTGTTTCTTCCAATTTCACCCTCTTTCCTATGAGTTCATATACTTCACTAGATATATTTGAATAATAGACAGACATGTCATTTATTCCTTCATTTTCAAATGACTCTATCACTCTAACTCCAATCGGTTTTCCCAATAATTTTAAATTAGGAAGAGGTTCTCCGCTTTCAGTTATTGGATAAACAGACTCTATCTCATTATGTGACAAATATATTAAAGAGACCATATTTCATCACTCCACTGTTACAGTTTTTGCTAAATTCCTAGGTTTGTCAGGGTCTAAACCCCTCACAACTGCAGTATAGTAAGAAAGAAGCTGGATCGGAGGAATAAGAGAATACGGTTCTAGAAGCAAATCAACTTTTGGAACAGTAATTGTCAATCTTGGTTGCAAATTTTCAAGCTTTTCCTCTGATGCTAAAGCAATAGTGTAAGCATCTCTAGCATTCATTTCTGCAATGTTGCTAGCTATTTCTTCATATGTATCTTTAGTAACTACAAAGAAAACAGGAAAGTCCTTCTCGATTAATGCTATTGGACCATGTTTAGACTCGCCGGCAGGATAAGCTTCAGCATGTATGTAGGTTATTTCTTTCATTTTAAGAGCAGCTTCATAAGCTAAAGGAACGCCTAAACCCCTACCTAAAAAGTAAATGCTATTTTTACTTGAAAACCTCTCTGGCAACTTTTTCATTATACCTTCAGTCATACTAATTGAGCTCCCTACAATATTGGGTGAATAGCTAAGTGTATTTATCATTTGATTATATTCTGTTTCATTTATCTTTCCAATCGATTTTCCAAGGTTTACTGCTAGCATACTTCCAACTAAAACCTGTGTGAGAAAAGTCTTGGTAGCTGCCACTCCGATCTCTGGCCCAGCTCGCATAGGTACTACGTAATTAGCTTCTCTTCCTATCGTGCTTCCTATGACGTTTGTGATCGCAAAAATCACTCCGCCTCTATTTTTTGAAGATCTCATTGCCTTAATTGTATCTATAGTTTCACCACTTTGACTTATGACTATAATTGCAGTGTCGTTATCTACTAAGTATTCAATATTTTTATATTCGGAGGATATAAACGTATAGACTGCTCTTCCTGTTATTTTTTCAATAAAATATTTAGTAACAAGACCAGCATGATAACTCGTCCCTGCCGCGGCTATAAATATCTTATCTTTTTTGGAAATAAGATCTGCTGCTTCAATTATCGTTTCATCGCTAATAAGTCCTTCAAATGTGCTTTTTAGCGCCAAGGGTTGCTCATATATTTC
The DNA here is from genome assembly GCF_000258425.1 of Fervidicoccus fontis Kam940. Taxonomy (NCBI): domain Archaea; kingdom Thermoproteati; phylum Thermoproteota; class Thermoprotei; order Fervidicoccales; family Fervidicoccaceae; genus Fervidicoccus; species Fervidicoccus fontis. Next base: position 994,153 of record NC_017461.1, on the reverse strand, counting down.
CTTTATCATATAATGAGGATAGCCTCCTTTTTTCGCCATTTCGGGCTTCCAATCAACAAGGATTTTTCTTTTCCTTATTTCGACGATGCCAGCCTTCAAGTTTTCAATAAATACTTCTCTGGGGGATAACCAACCAATATCACCATCATTTAATGGCACGAATTCATTTGTGTATTCCAGCATTGCAGGTATATCGCTTGCTAAAAAATTAGAAGATTTTGAAAGGCCTATTATAAGCGGACTCTCTTTTTTAGCAAAGAATATTTTTTCTGGTTCATAAGTAGTGACGACCGCCAATGCAAAGCTACCCTCAAGCATAGAAATTGATTTTTTGAATCCTTCGTAAAAATTGCTAGATGTACTTGCTAATTCTTCTATAAGATGTGCTACAACTTCAGTATCTGTATCGCTTTTGAAAGTATGACCTGAGTTTAATAGCATCTTTTTTAGGCTTAGAAAATTCTTTATTATTCCGTTGTGGACTAACGCTATGTCACCCTTGCAATCAGTGTGGGGATGGGCATTTATATTTGTAGGAGCTCCATGTGTAGCCCATCTTGTATGACCTATACCTATGCATCCAGGAGTAAGCAAAAATGAGTATTCTTTAGAAACATCATCTAGCTTTCCTTTACCTTTTTTTACTATAATTTTTCTAGTATTTTTATCTATTAGTGCAATTCCAACGCTATCGTAACCTCTATATTCGAGGGACTTAAGTCCTTTTGTAATTATTTCAGCGGCCTTAAACTCTGAGCAGTTATTATTAACATCAATCGCTACTCCAATTATTCCGCACAATATGAACACCGCTAAAATTTCTAATGTTCTTAACAAGTTTTTAATAATATATTTCTATTTAATTTAAAAAGTTACCCTAAAAATTTTTTATCTCTAGCTATAGTTTTAAACTAATATTGTGCTTGAATTTAGTAATTGGCAAAATATTTATAAAAATTTATTTAAACTATTATAGTCATCTATAAAGAATTTTCACAAATTTAGGTGTTAAGAAATGGGAGAAGTTTTTGAAAACAGCGTAATAAAAGAAATTATTAATAGATATAAATTTATTTGGAGCATTGACTATGCAATGGGTCTTTTGGAATGGGACATGGAAACTTATATGCCAAAAGAGGGCATTATAGAAAGAAGTATTGCGAATAGACATCTCTCCGTCTTAGAGCATAGGCTTCTTCTAGATCCAGAGCTTGTATCATTAGTAGAAAAGGCAAAAAGCATCGAAACGCTAAACGATTATGAAAAAGGCGTAGTAAGAGTTCTCGACAGAGAAATTACAAAAGCCAAAAAGATACCAGAGTCTCTAATTGCGGAATTAAGAGAGGTAACTATAAGAGCACATGAAGCATGGGTTACTTCTAGAGAAAAGAATGATTTTAGTATATTTAAACCATATCTAGAGAAGATTGTTGAGCTTGAGAAAAGGATGGCAGATTATCTGGGATATGTTGAGCATCCATACGATGCCTTAATAGACTACTATGAAGAAGGCTGGACTACAAAAGATGTAGAAAGAATGTATGATTCCATTATTCCTGAACTGAAATCTATTCTAGAAAAAGTAATGAGCGATAGCAGATATCCAAAATGTCATTATCTAGAAAGCTACAAATATGATATTACAAAAGCTGTAGAAATCAATAACAGGTTACTCGATATACTAGGATTTCCAAGAACTAGAGCTAGAATTGATGTTTCTGAACATCCATTTACTATAAACTTTGGAATAAGAGATGCCAGAATAACTACTCGTTATGAAGGCTACGATATTAAGAGGACCATATATTCTGCAGTACATGAATTCGGACATGCAACTTATGAATTACAGATCGATGAATCTCTTTCCGGAACTCCACTTGCCAGAGGAGTAAGCATGGGAATTCATGAAAGTCAATCTAGATTTTGGGAAAATGTTGTAGGAAGAAATTTTGCATTCACAAAAATTGTTGGAAGTCTGATTAGAGAATACTTCCCAGAACTGAAAAACTTTAGCGATGAAGATATTTATTATTACATAAATACTGTTAAACCTAGCTTAATTAGAGTAGATGCTGACGAACTTACTTACAACTTCCACGTAGCTTTAAGATTTAGGATAGAAAAAATGCTAATAGGAAATGAGATAAAAGTTTCTGATGTTCCAGACATATGGAATAATACTATGGAAGAGTACCTTGGAATTAGACCTAAGGATTACAAAAGCGGTGTACTTCAGGATATACATTGGAGTCAGGGAAGCATAGGATATTTCCCGACGTACAGTTTAGGTACTATAATATCTGCTCAGGTCGGATACGCGATTGAGAAAGATCTAGGCAAAAAGCTTGGAGATATAATTGACAGCAGAAATTTTGCAGAAATTAAAGAATGGCTTAAAAGAAAAATCCATAGATTTGGCGCAACATATGCTCCTAAAGAGCTGATAAGACGCAATCTAAATGAAGATGTAAATCCTGAATACTATATAAGCTATCTCAAAAATAAATATCTTTAAAAAATTTATCTTTTTTTCTTTTTCTGATTTTTCTCGTAATGCAGTTCAATTGTTTTTATCATCTTTTTTGTGTATTGAAGTATTGATATAAAAAGAGGAAAAAGTATTAGTATAGAAACTACTAAACCTATAGGAAAGCCAAACCTATACAAAAATAACGAATATAGAGCTAAAGAAGAAAGCAACCATGCGATGTAAGCAACGAGGTTGAAAAATCTTAGCTGGGCTATTTTTTTGGGATGAGATTCAAGTTCATTTTGATAATAAGCAACTAGCAACAGTATTAAGCTAAAGAAACCAAACAGTGATTGATAAATCTTTATAGAATTTCCAAATATGTTTACAAATTCGCTATATAACGGAGAATTAGAAGACATAATAAAGAACATTGCTAAAAATAAAATACTCAGCCCCCACATTATATTGCTAATTCTCATATCAGATAACCCGTTAGAAATCTCTTACCCTTTTGTATATATAAGCTAGTTTATAAACATATTAAGTTAATTGGTGTTATTAAAAGTACACAAATTTTACATTTCTTTCTTTTGCCTTTTTTTCAATTTCTTCTCTAAATTCTCTTGTACCTATTTTCTTTTCTGCATATACAGAATTTATTCCTTCATAATTCTTATCATAAATCTGATCTAGTACAAAAGAATCAATTCCTTCTTTAATGGCATACTTAGGAACAAGATGCCCAAAGCATACATTATTTTCTATACTAATTTTTGTATGCCGTTCGCTGTAATGACCTCCTCCAAATCCTATAGCTTTTTCGCAATCAGGCAACCTGTCTTCTTTTAAAAGCATATAAGCATCATATACTGCCTCAGCCATTAATTTCTGCAGTTCTTTATCCTTCCACTCTTTTTCTGAGCTTCCTATTTCAACATAAACCAATGGACGAGTTATATTTGTTGGTCCATGGTGAGTAGCTTCATAAGATACTTTCATCTTTTCAGCTAGCCCGTAATAGCTTACGAGAGAATGTATTTTCTTTATAAGAAATCCAGACAGCCTTGGAAAAGAAACGCTTATTTCTCGAGGCCTTCCACCAAGCAGTGCTTTAGAAGTGAGATTTCCCGTATGATGAACAGTTAAACAGGGGATCCCTGCCTCACTCATGTGCATAGAAAGAACGATGAAAGCATTATATTCTTTAAAATCTTCTAAAAAGGAAAACTCAACGTCATTTACATCAAATCCTTTTATTTCAATTTCACTGCCGCTTATTTTTTTCAATTCTTCAGCCATTCCAACTCCTGCAGGATCTTGGTAACTGAATGTTACGAGGGCTCTCATTTTTTATCAGCTTTTATTTAAGTTTAATTTTAGTTATGAATAAAAATAATCACTAACAAAAAATAAATTTGATGTATAAAATGATTGAAGGTTTTATTGTTGAATATAAAAATACTTATTGGATAATCAGATCTTACTATGATTTTGGGGATTATTTATTTGCAATTCCACGTTATGTTTTTGACATGAACAGAACAATCAAGGAAGTTAAAGAAGCAATAGAATTCGTAAGCACTTATTATCCTGAGAAGTTGCAAGAATGCAAGTGTTTTGGAAGAAAGGTTCCATTCCTTAAGAAAAGTGAAGTTGGCAGAGTTTTAGATCCTAGATCAGTAGCCTTGGAGGTTTCAAATCCGCTGCACAAAAAAGCTATGAAATTACTTTCAGAGCTGAGAGAACACACAAATAGCGTTGATATAGGTATAACGGGCGGGATTCTTGTAGGGAAGAGAACCAGTGATATTGATGTAATCGTTTATGGCAGAAAGACGTGCGAGGAAGTTTACAAATTTCTTATGGAAAGTAAAACTCTAGAAAAATATGGTAGAAATGAAGTATTGAACCTACTAGAAAATAGAAGAGAAAAATACTATAATGAATTAATTGTCAAAAGAGAGATGGAAAAAATTTTGCAAGGTAAATTTGAAGGGGTGGATGTATATATAAGATTAGTTCCTTATACACCTAAATGCCCACAAAAGTGCACTAGAAGCATCGAAAAATTAGGCACTATAACAACAAATGTTACAATTACTGATTCCTCCTTATCCTATTTATATCCATGTTCATATAGGGCATTTGATAATAAAAGCAGAAAAGAAATAACAATTACATCTGATAGAGGAAGATTTTGCGAGATTTTAAAACCTGGAGATTTTGCATTTGTAAGGGGAGAACTGGAAAGAGTCAATGACGAAGGAAAAACTTTCTTGCAACTGTATTTGTGGGATAATGAGCATTTTTTACTTCCGATTGAAAAGCAATAGGGTGATCCAGCTTTGGCTTGGAAAAAAATTGCAATTGATAGGCTGATAAAAAATTTAGATAATATAGATAAAACATATACAGAGTCTATAGCAGTATTAAACAAGCTAACAAATCACCCTTTTTTTCTAGGAGTATATTTAGATACTGAGCATCTCAAGGGTACTGCCAGGCTTTTCCCTGGTAGTTATATTTATTCTTTAATTGAGAAGAAAAAAGTTAAAGCTGGCGATATAATTACTTTGAATTATTCTAATTCATTTGATGAGATCTTTCAGCTTTTCTATTTAAAAAAGTTAAAAATCGTTAAGGGAAAAAAGGTCCCCCCTCATACAAATCGTAGCTATTTTCTTATCCCTACGACTATCGAGGAAATAACTTTGAAAGATGGGCTGATTTACTTAAAGCTTTCAATAGAAGAAAATGTATGGATAAAAATTGAAAATCTGCTTCCTCCATATAGACCTGTAAATTTACTGATTGAGGCTATAATAAGTCATAGCAGGCTGTATTTAGGAATTTCCGATAGTGAGGAAATAAATTACATCAAAAGATTACTCTCTAATATAAGGAGGACAACTGAGAATGAGAGACTTCTTTCATATATCAAATTTATAGAGGAGATGATAGAGGGGTATGAAAAAAATTGAAAGAAAAACGATCGATGATGTGAAATTTTCTATCTCTTTATCTATGATGCTTGAGCCAACTGGATGGGGAATAGGAGGAAATGTATCTAGGATGAAAGATCATCTTGATAAGACGCTACAGGATTACATATATATAGGATTTCTATCAGGTGATATTTTAATAGACAATATATTGAGATTTAATTCTGATTTAGGAGAGGGTTTTCTAAAATCAATGAAAAGCATAATAGAAAAGACGGGAACCAATACAAGTTTTGGAACGGTGTTTTTAATCTTTTTTAATGCTGCGTCAATAATCTTAAAAAACAAAAGAGACTTAAATGAAATTGGGGAAGGTGCTTTTTCATATCTTATTTCAATCAAGCCGAGTATTTACTTCAAATCTTTGATGCTTACTAACTCGAGTTTTCTGCATAGATTCTCATCCTCTCTTTATCCATCACTCACAGATGTTTTCACCAATTATGAAAAGTGGGATGATAAAAAACTCATAGACTTTCTTAGACTGAACATATTTGATCCTGTTAGCCAAGAAGCATCAACATGCTTTACAAACTCCATAAGAGAAGCTGAAAAGCTTATAAAAGAAGAGCACTGTTCTATCCCTACATCGGAAGAAATTGATAAGCTTTTTCGCAGTTTTTGTTGTAAATATAACGATTATATAGTCTATAGGAAGTACGGATTAGAACGCTCGGAAAGTTGTGCAAGAAGTTGTTGCGAAGGAAAAAGTCCTGATGAACTATGCTCTATGGGATCTTTATCGGATCTCGTCGCCTTAACATTATTTTTTTATTTTTATAAATGCAAATCAAATAATATAATGAGAAAATCTAACTTTCCCCAATTCTGATCTTCAAATAGAAACTTTTCAAATTACCTATAGCTAAACTTGGAATGAGAAAAAATGAAAGCAAAAAAGACGCTCAAAGATTTTTTGAAGGGCGAAAAGGAAGAAGAAACACATAATGATGAGATAGAGGAAATCATCAAAAGAATGGATATTTTAGAAATGAAGGTTTCTGAACTGGAAAAAAAGATCGAAGAACTGAGGGAAAAAATTAATGAAATTGAAAACGTATTTGGAAGAAGCAAGGAAGCATCTGGAAAAATAGAACAGATAAACATGCTTTTAGATAAACTAAGAAACAAAGGTTATTTAAAAGAATCAGAAGATCTTGCTAGAGTAAAAGATAAAGATTTCGTAGCAGATAGAATAAAGAAGTTAGGTGCTATAGAAGTTATCGGGACCAAGGATAGATATTTAATCTACCCCAGAAAATGGAAAGAATTTTTAGAAAAACTTTCAAGCATTAGCGACAGTGATCCTTCAAGCGCGGCTGAAAAGATTGGGGATCTTAAGGAGCTCTTTTTTGAGCTTTTAAAAGAAGGTTTGATTTACTTTGATGCAAAGAATAGAAAGTGGAAGAGCATAAGCTGATCCTTATATGGATTCTACTTTATTTCCTTTATGCAAAAAGAATTTTGTTCCTTTAATTTTATATTTCAACATATAAATGACTTCTTCGGAGTCTTCATGAACTTCACATATATTACAACCTGAGTCTCTCAGCTCAAGGATTTTCTTTACTTTCCACTCTTCTATTTTATCTATGTTATTAGGTCTGAAAATGATCTTTATCTCTTTCAACTCAACGCCAAAACTAGAAAGCTCCTGTGTCGTTTTCTTTCTAACTCTCTCCGGTCTTCCAGTTACTATAACAATTTTTCCTACTTTCTTTTTCTCCTCAAGCAATTTTATTCCGAGTTCCCTTGGTTTATCAAAAGCCATTAATCTATCAGAATAGAAATCTTCTTTATTTTCATTTAATCCGTATTTTTCAATTCTTTCGGTATTATCAATAATTACTCCATCGATGTCAAATATAATGCAACAATCCAATTGAGACATCATATTATTTTTGAATTAAGAGCTTGAAATATTTTTTGGAAAAATCATCGTGAAGTGTGAATAGTCGTCTTCTATAGCAATTCCTCCAATTTTAAAAAAGATGATACCACTTATGCAACAAGCAAAAGCATCCGAAAGTCCTTTATTCAGTGAAGTGCCTAATAGCTTTTCTGAAAGTTGTTTTGTGTTACTATAGCCAAGAATTTTTGAAGCGGTATATGGATGAGTTTCAAAAATAACCAGTTCTTTATACTTTGATAAAAGCTGATGAGACAACAATTCGCCTCTTTGGCCAAGTTCTTTTATTGACTTAAAAGAAAGAGGAAGAAGCTTTCCGCCCAATTTAAGAGCTATTAAATCCATGGATCTAAATTTTACTCCACTTTCTGAAAAGAGGGGGGAATCAAATAGAACGTATATCTTCGTTCTTTTTTTCAATCCGTATAAGCTATCAATAATGTTAATTATTTCTTCATTCTTGTGAATGGTGAAGAAATTAAAAGTACGGCTTAAAGAGAAAAATATACAGATTGGAGAAGGTTTGTTCTCTTTAGCAGATAAATCTATACCAATAAATATTTTATCTTTTTCTTGGCTTAAGGACATCAGTCGGTGCGCCTGGAATATTTTCTAAATATTTCTTCAGTACAGAAGGTATTGCGACATTTCCCTCTTCATCTTGAAAGTTTTCTACTATTGCAGAAATAGCCCTAGTTGTTGGAATTCCAGTGCCATTTAATGTATGAAGGTACTCTCTTCTTCCATCGCTTGCTTTGATATACGTTAAGTTAGCCCTAAAAGCCTGCCAATCCAAAACCTGGCTAATGCTAGCAATTTCTCTATATTTTCCTTGTGCGGGCATCCAAACTTCAATATCGTATTTCTTTGCAGCAGGCAATCCAAGCTCGCCACTCACCACATTAACTACTCTATATGGTAGACCTAAGCCTTGAAGTATTTCTTCAGTATTTGCTACCATTTCATCTAAGAATTTCCAGCTATTATCGGGATGGGCAAACACAAATTGCTCAACTTTATGAAACTGATGGACTCTGAAAATTCCTTTTAAATCTCTATTGCCTGCGCCTGCTTCTCTTCTAAAGCAAGGACTCCAACCAACAAGTTTAAGCGGAAGATCTTGCTCCCTTATCGGATTATCATATGCAAGTCCCATTAATGGGTGCTCAGCAGTTCCTATAAGATTGAGATCTTCGTTTTCAATTTTGTATATCATGTCTTTAAAAGAAGAATAGTCCAAAGCTCCTTCTAAAACTTCTGTTCTAAGCATATAAGGAGGTATTATCGGAATGAATCCTTTTCTAGTTATAACATCTAACGCATAAAGGCTAATAGCAAAATCTAACCATACTATATCTCCAATAAGATAGAAAAACCTGGATCCAGCTACCTTAGCTGCCTGATTTGTATCTGCCATATTTAAAACTTTTTCCAACATATCAGCGTGTCCTATAAAACTCTTGTTTTCTACAAGATCAAAATCTACTTTAAATCCCCACTTTTCGGTTTGTTTTTTGAATTCCTCAAGCTTGTCAGTAGTGACTTTTGGCCTGCCCCAAAATTTAACTGGCAAGTTATCTTCATCTGAAGTGCCATAAGGTACGTCTGGTGCTAAAATGTTCGGAAGTTTTTTCAACGAATCATACCAATTTCTCTCAGCTTCGCTTACTTCTTTTTCTTTTTCCTCTAAAAGTTGAAGAATTTCCTTAGCCTTTCTCAGCAGTTCATTCTTTTTTTCTTGATTATTCTCTTTAGATAGTTCCTTTGTTAGGGAGTTGTGTTCTCTTCTTAAATTTTCTACTTCCCTAAGCTTACTTCTATATGCCTTATCTATTTCAATAGCCTCTCTCACAATGCTTTCGTCTAGACCCCTTCTCTTTACCATTTGCATGTATTCATCAGGGTTATTTCTAAGATATTCTAGCACAGTCCATTTAGGCATTTATTTACACCTCGTTCTCTTCCCATAGAACAAAGAAATGCCCAATGTATTAAATTTTGTTCATTTAATATCCCGGGAAGAGATAAGTTTTATCCTTATTAAATTAATATTTATAAAACAACTCTTTTTAAGTTAAACTTTTGTTTCTTCTTAAAGAATAAGAATTTTAGATGTTGATTTCTAATATCATTTTTTACTTATATTGACTTGCTAAAGTATTATATTGTTTTTTATTAACTGATATATCTCAAGACAAAATTATCAGATTCTTTTATTATTCCTTTATTTAAATTGCAACAAATTTTATAAAAATTTCTTATATCGCAAAAAATACATTGATAAATTTTATTGCTTGGCTTCTTCTTTAGGTTTCTCTTCACTTGGTTTTTCTTTTTCCTCAGCAGTTTCTTCCTTCGGCTTTTCAGGTGCGATTATTTCTTCAATAAATTCAACTTTTTTAATTCCTTCAATATAGTTAAATATTTCTCTAGCTAATGCCCTTTTTGCTAGTTGAATATCTGGATTAATCATCTCAGTTTCAGGTATTTTTATTTGAACAAAGCCTTCCTCTTTGGATATTTTTATGTTATAATCATCGATATTTTTAGGTCTTAGCCTCCTCTTCAATAATGCCTTTACTTTTTCATCGTCATTCTGTAAATATTTTATCACTTTAACTTCGTAAACAATAGTTTTTCCTGCCAAAGGATGGTTAAAATCTACTAATACTCTTCCTCCAGTTACATCTCTTATTAATGCAGGTACGCCATTTATTTCTACAACTTTTCCAGGAACAGGCTCTACGTCGCCTTTTTTAAACTCTCTTATTGGTATTCTTCTAAGCCTATTCGGATCTCTCTCTCCATAAGCTTTTGAAGGAGGTAATTCTATTACTTTCTGCTCTCCTTCATTCATTTCTTGTAGCGCTTCTTCCAGACCTTTGACTACTCTCCCTTCTCCTATTATAACTAACGTTGGCTCATATGTTTTATTTTCATCATAGATGTTACTTTCTTTCGCTTTCTCAGAATTTGTTGTATCAACCACTGTATTAGTTTCCTTAACAGTAGCTGTATAATCGATCAATATAAAATCTTTTTCCTTGAAAGGCATTGCATACACCTCTATATGAATATTATATTGTTTTCTTTTGTTTAAATGCTTTCTAAAATACACATGCTTTTATTATTTCCTAATAGGTTATAATGCTTTATTTAATATGGAATTTTAATTTAATAGAGTTTATATCTTTTTAAGAAATTCGTTGTTTTTTATTTATTAACTTCATAAAATACCTTGTCCTTATTACAACTGAAGGTCTTGTCATTTACAACTGAAACCCTCGCCCTTTAGGGCAGGGAGGAGGTCAGAGTGACAAGGAAGTCAATATATGCTCTAAGATAAAAGAAGTTCTAAGAAAATTCAAATCCTCTGAGGTAAAGACCGATGTCTGCAAGAGGAACCAATATTTTTCTCTTTAAAATACCCCACCCTAAGAAAGTTTCGTCCTGAAGTAAAACCAGATATATGCCGCTTTCGTTTCTTTTTATCAATGCTATCTCATTCAAACTTATAGTTTTTCCAAAACTGATTTTTGCATTTTTAACATATATAATGCCTTTTTCGAGTTTTTTCGCTTTTAAGCTAATTTCTGAACCTAATTGAAGTGATGGTTTATATCGGTTGTTCATAATAGAACCTAAAAAAAGACCAATACTGTAGGGTAAAATACCGTTTTCTTTCAGTCTTGCATATAAATTTTCAAGCTCTTTGGACATGCAGAAGATATCTTTTCTTTTTTTCCTCTCATTGCAATAAAAAATGAAACAGTCGTTCAAGATTTTATCTACTCCATAGCCAAATACTTTTTTTAAAAAAACATCTACTTTTTTCTTTCCAACTTCACAAGGAAATATCTCTTTTAACTTTATTTTTTCCTCATCAGACATAGGAAAAACCCTTCCGTTTTATCGGTATTAGGATAAAGTCTCAAGCAGTTTTTTAGTTCGTCCCCAAAAAATATGTCATTATATTCTGGCAATCCTTCATTTCCTTTAACTCCATTGTATCTTGTAGGAAGTATTTCTATATCTTTAAGTTCGTTCAATACTTGAGATATTACGTATTCATTTTCTTCCGGAGCTATACTACATGTAGAATAAAGAATTTTGCCGCCTCTTTTCAAGAGTTTAAATGCTTTCTTAAGCATGCTTATTTGAAGAGGTATCATTTTCTTATAATCTTCAATGCCTTTTGAGAATTTTCTCTCTTTTTTATATACAATCAATCCTTCGCCTGTGCATGGTGCATCTAGCATTACTTTATCAAAATATTCATCTAGCCCATTTATTTTTAAAGCATCTGTCCTTAATACATAGACATTTTTTGCATTCAATCTCTCAATATTTACTCTTAGTTTCCATATTCTTTCTCTATTGATATCAATGCTTAAAATAATGCCTTTGTTCTTCATCAGTTGAGCCATATGAGTAGTTTTACCTCCTGGTGCAGCTGCCATATCTACAACTTTATCGTCTTCTACAGGAGAAAGAACTTCTGATGCTAACATGCTGCCGACTCCTTGAACGTATATCTTACCGGACAAATGCTCAACTGTAGAACCTATGGAAAAAGGCTCTCTTTTTATGTAATAAGCGTAATTCAAATATGGCGTTTTTTCTAAAATAAATCCTTTTTCTGTTAAACTTCTCTCGACCACATTACAGTCTTTAACTAATATAGAGTTACATCTAAAGCTTTTTTCTATTCCCTTTTCCGCAGAAATTAAATACTCTATTGCCTCTTTATCCCCCATAAACATTATGTATCTTTGAGCCATAAAGGGAGAGATGCCAAATTTTTCGGCAATTTCTACTGCTTCCTTAGTTATTTGAATGTCAAATAATTTTTTATTAATATACAAAATTTATCAACCATTTAAAGTTAAATTTAAAATTTTAAAAATATGTATATATTATTAATAAATAAAAAATTTAAATTTGATTAGAGTTGAGAAATGTGAATTTTGATTATAGATATTTTTTTGAGCCTAAATCGATAGCAGTAATAGGAGCAAGTAACAACGAAACTAAGCTTGGGCATCAAGTTTTTAAAAATTTGCTTTCTTACAAAGGAAAAGTTTTTCCAGTAAATGTTAAAGAAGAAAGCATAATGGGAGTGAAGGCATACAAAACAATTAAAGATATACAAGACGAAATTGATCTCTCAGTGATCGTAGTACCGAAACCTGCAGTAAAGCAAGCAGTAATTGAAAGTGGAGAGAAGGGAGCAAAAGGAATAATAATCATTACTGCAGGATTTGGTGAAACTGGAGAGAGAGGGAAAGAAGAGGAAAGAGAACTAGTGAGAGTTGCCCATGACTATGGAATGAGAGTTATTGGACCTAACTGTGTAGGAGTAATGAACACTAAAATAGACTTAAATGCAACTTTTATAGAAAAAGCTAAGAAAGGAAGCGTTACCTTTATATCTCAAAGTGGTGCGCTAGGAGGAGGTATTGTGTATAAGACCATAAAAGAAAACATAGGCTTTGCAAAATTTGTTAGTGTAGGAAATATGAGCGATGTGGACTTTTCTGATCTTATAGAATATTTTTCAAGAGATCCTGATACAGCCTCAATACTTTTATATTTGGAAGGAGTGAAATCTGGGAAAAGATTCTTAGAAGTTTTGAAAGAGCACTCAAAAGAAAAACCTATAATTGCTTTAAAAGGAGGAATATACAGTACAGGGGCTAGGGCCGTATCTTCTCACACAGGTAGCATTGCCGGAAATGCCGAAATTTTTATGACAGCCTTAAAGCAAGGAGGGGCTATAAAAGCTAAAACCATTGATGAAGCTTTGTCGATGGCTAGATCCTTCACGCAACCACTTCCTAAAGGGAAAAGAGTAGGGGTCATAACAAATGCTGGAGGTGCAGGAGTTTTAATTTCCGATTTGATAGAGGAAAATGGTTTAGAAATGTCTAAGCTTAAAGATGAAACAATAAGCTATCTCTCATCCTTTCTCCCTCCTATGGCATCTCTTAAGAATCCTATTGATATGATAGCTAGTGCTACTGGTAATGATTACTATAGAGCAACTAAAGCTCTTTTGAAAGATGATGATGTAGACATAATTATAGAGTCTTGCGTCGTTCCCACATTCGGAGGCATGACCAGAACTGAGCATGCAGAGGGCATAGTAAAAGCGATTAATGAAAGCGAAGTCAAGAAACCTATCCTAGCGATGTTTATGGCAGGAGATATAAGCGAAGATGCTAAAAGGTTTCTTGAAAGCAACGGAATACCTACATATGAGAGACCTGAAGATGTAGTTTCAGCTACAAGAGCTCTTTACTCTTTTAGCTTAATTTCCTCAAAAAATAGGTGAAAAAAATGAACATTAAAGAAATAATTCTAAATAAAGAGGCTGGAAAAAGAGCTTTTTTGCTTGGAAATGAAGCAATAGTAAGAGGTGCTTTAGAAGGGAATATATCATTTTTTGCTGCATACCCTGGAACACCTAGTAGCGAAATTCTAGACACTTTTTCTGCTATAGCAAAAGATGCAGGAGTATATGTAGAAGTTTCAAGTAATGAAAAAATTGCCTATGAAGCTGCTTTGGGTGCTTCATGGAGCGGACTCAGATCTATGACCTCAATGAAGCATGTTGGTCTGAATGTTGCAGCAGATGCATTTATGAGCACTGCAATGAATGGAGTTAAAGGCGGTTTTGTCATAGTTGTTGCAGACGATCCAAGTATGTGGAGTAGCCAAAATGAGCAAGATACGAGACTTTTTGCTAAGCTAGCTAATCTTCCAGTCGTTGAGCCAAGTTCTCCCGATGAAGCGAGACTATTTGCGAAAGAGCTTTTTGAATTGAGTGAAAAGTTCGATACTGCAGTTGTTTTGAGGTCAACTACAAGGCTTTCGCATATGAGAGGAGAAGTAGTTTTTGGACCTCTGCCTGAAAGAACACAGGCTGGAAAAAGAGCCTCAGGTGATTTTTCAAAGAATCCGGAGAAATTTGTTAACCTCCCATTAAACGCCAGGATTCTTAGACTGGAATCATTAAAGAGAATAGAAAAAATTAGAGAAGAATTTAATCATAAATTTAATTACATTGAAGGAGATAAAAGCTCAAAAGTAGGAGTTATAGCTAGCGGATTAGCATATGCATATGTAAAAGAAGCGCTTAGCTGGCTAGATATCAATGATGTAAAAATACTAAAGCTCGGGACACCTTTCCCAGTACCATTTGGACTCTTAAACGAATTTTTCAATGGTTTGGAAAGAGCTATAATAGTTGAAGAGCTTGAACCTGTAGTAGAAGAGCAGGTGAAAACTTGGGCTTTTGACAAAAATATTAAAGCAGAGATAAGGGGAAAAGACCTCGTTCCGAGATATTATGAGCTTTCTACTGATAGAGTTGTTACTTCGTTGGCCAAGTTCTTTGGAATTAAATCGCCAGTTGATATTGAAAGGGCAGAATTTATAGAAAAAAACATTGAGGCTAAAATCCCAAGAAGACCACTCGTGTTCTGCCCTGCGTGTCCTCATAGGAACGTTTTTTATGTAATCAAAAAAGTCACAGGGTACAATGGAATATATCCAAGCGACATTGGGTGTTATACTCTCGGATACTATCCTCCAATGAAGCTTGTTGATACAAGCACACATATGGGTTCATCGATAGGTCTAGCTCATGGGATAAGCAAGGCATTAGAGGGCAGTGCTTCAAAAAAACCGATTATAGCAACAATAGGCGATTCTACATTCTTTCATGCAGGTCTACCTGCTCTCGCAAATGCTATCTATAATAGGTCCAATTTCATATTGTTTGTACTTGACAACAGAACAACCGCAATGACTGGACATCAGCCTCACCCCGGAACGGGCTATTCTATTTCTAACAACGGAAAAGAGATAAAAATAGAAGACATAGCTAAAGCAATGGGTGCAGACTATGTTGAGGTTGTTGATCCATATGATATGAAGGCAACTGAACAAGCTTTAAGAAAGGCTCTATCTGTTAACGGAGTAAGCTTTATAGTAGCTAGGAGGGAGTGCGCTTTGCTTTACGCTTCAAGAGTGAGAAGATCTGGCCAGAAATTTAAGAGATATGTCATAGATGAAGAAAAGTGCACAGGATGCAAAACATGCATTCTTACATTTGGCTGTCCCGCAATTTCCTGGAACTCTGATAAGAAAAAGGCATTCATTCAAGAAGACCTTTGCTATGGCTGTGGCAGTTGTGTAAGTGTTTGTCCGTTTAACGCTATACACGAAGGTGAGTAAAAATGAAAGAATATAACATCATAATTTCAGGTGTTGGAGGTCAGGGTGTAATAACAATAGCTAACTTGATAGGGCTTGCTGCGTTCAAACAAGGTATTAAGGCGAGAGTAGGAGAAATACACGGATTAAGTCAGAGATTTGGAAGCGTATTTACGCATGTAAGAATAGGCGAAGATGTATATAGCTCTATTGTACCGCTTGGGAGGGGCGATCTATTAATCTCGCTTGAAGCAATTGAAACGCTTAGATACTTAAAATATATGAAAAAAGATGGTCTCATATTAATGAATACTTTGATGACAGAACCTTTTAAGACCATATCAGTTGATCCGAAAATCGCTGATATTAATGAAATAAAGAAAATGATGAAGAGCGCCTTTGATGGAAAAATACTGATAATTAATGGAAATGAGCTTACAGAAAAACTAAAAAATAGTTTGCTCTTAAATACAGCAATTATTGGAATTGCGCTGACCATTCCTGGTTTTCCATTAAAGGAAGAAAGCATAAAAGCATCTATTGAGGAAATGTTCGACAGGAAGTATGTTGAATTAAATATTAGAGCGCTCGAAGTTGGAATGAATTATGGTAAAGAAATTCTCTCAACTCAATAACAACTGAAGCTACGTTTAAAAACACATAGAAAAAAATAAAAATCTTTTTTCATCATTTGATAAAATAAGACATGGAATATAATGGGCCCGTGGCTCAGCCAGGTAGAGCAGCGGGCTTTTAACCCGTTGGTCCCGGGTTCAAATCCCGGCGGGCCCGCCACATTAAATGAAGATGGGCTCCTAAACATTTTATATCTATAAGGAAAGATTGAAGATTTATAAGTTCAATGTTATATTTCTTTTTTGGAAGGAAGATTTGAAATAACTCGTCATGAGCGAAATTTAGACCATATTGCTCCCTTATGCCTTAATAAATACAAAATAAATAATAAATATTCTAAAATATTCTAAGGAGTGCCAATAATAATGACCAACAATGAAATTACAAATGGAAAGTGCTTAGGAGAATTGAGCTTTGTTGGATTGGGGCTATCGCTTTCTCACATCTCAATAGAAGGGATAAAAAAACTTAAGTCCTCTGATTTTATATTTTTAGAGGGCTATACTAGTTTTTATTTTCCAGAAATTAATGCGGCAATGAAGGTCATAGGTATAAAAAGTGACCGTTTCAAGATTATTAGTAGAAGAGATATCGAAGAGAAGTCTGGACAAGAAATTATTGATTTATTGTTAAAAGGAAAAAACATTTCAATGGCAGTGATAGGCGATCCTTTTATTGCGACAACACATCTCTCTTTAAAAAACTACGCGAAAGAAAAAGGTTGCAAGGTTAATTATATTCCAGGAATAAACATTTTTTCCTATGCTATGTCAGCTACTGGTCTCTTTAACTATAAATTCGGTCCGTCTGCAACAATCGTTTACAAAAGAGAAGGCATACTTTCAGTTTATCCTTATTTAGTTTTATCAGGAAACTTAAGCAGAGGACTTCATACTTTTTTCTTTTTGGACATAGACGCGGAGAGAGGTCCATTGAATGCTAGTGAAGCAATTAAGTTACTAATAGAAATGGAAAAAGAAGAGAGATTAGGGATAATTACGCCTGAAACAAAAATTGTTGTTCTAGAAAGACTTGGCTGGCCTGATGAGAAGATATATTACGGTAAAATAAGTCTCCTTTATAACATGAGATTTAATCCGCCTAATTCTATTATTATTCCTGGAAAGCTCCACTTTATGGAAGAACAGTCTTTAGAGGCGTTTTCAATTGAACGAAATGAAAGATAGAATTGCTACATATATAAAAATGGTGGAAAACGCTTTAGAACAGACTGAATGCCAAAAATCTTCTTTGAACAAAGAGGAGTCAGATTTAATAAATCTGGCAAAATTATATCTCGAAGATTCCAAATATTATCTTGAAAAAGAAGATCTTGTTACTTCGCTTGCAACTATTTCATATGCAGAGGGACTTTTAGATGCTTTAGCGAGGTTAGGGAAACTAAAAATTGAATGGAAAAGAGAGAAACGGAAAAAAGTCCTCATTACAGGTACGTTTGATATTTTGCATGAAGGACATATAAGATTGATAGAGGAAGCCTCTAAGCTTGGAGATGTATACGTGATAGTTTCAAGAGATGTTAATGCAAAGAAAAATAAGGGAAGAGAAGTAATCTTTCCTGAGAATTCCAGGTTAAAAATTGTGAGCTCTATCAAAAATGTAAAAATGGCAATGCTTGGAGATGAAAATGATTATCTTAAAAAAGTTATAGAAGTTTCTCCAGATATAATCGTTTTAGGACCAGACCAAAAGTTCGGTGAGGAACAATTAAAAGAAGAACTTAAAAAAAGAGGTTTAAATAATGTAGAAGTAATAAGATTAAAGAATAGGTTCAATGATTTTTATCCAAATAGTAGCACGCAGGTTATATTGGAAGTTATGAAAAAATTCTGCATTTAAAAATTTTAATGAACAGAACACGAGATGCAGGGGTCAAAGAGCCTAATTATTTTCTGAACTTCTTGATGAGCTTTTTCTAACTGTTCAGCTTTGTTTATCAATCCAATCTTCTCCAAATGGTACATTGAAAATGCCTCCATTGAGATCAAGTTTTGGGATGTTGGGGGAATTATATTTGCATCTTCAATGAGTCCGCGCTTATTTACGGTATATCTATGATAAAGGATCCCTCTTGGAGCCTCAACTGCTCCGTAGTAAGTACCTTCTTTTATCTCAAAACTTTTTTCGTTTACTTGAACATATCTATAATTATCGATAAAATCTGTTATTCTTAGGATAAATTCATAAAGTTCTGCTATTCTAGCAACTATGCTATAGCTCATATTTTTCAGCGGCGGCATGTATCCATAAGACTTCAGCATTCTCCTGACTTCTCCTCTAAGATTGTAAAAAGAAGTATTGAACCTTGAGATCGGTCCAACGACGTAGTTTTCTCCGCTTCTAAGCCTATATCTAAGAGAATTCGAGTATGGAACCTGCTCTGGTACTACTTCCTCTTCGAATTTACTTATTTCAAACCTCATTTCATCGCTACATATATTCCTTGAAATGAATGGATATTCTATAGAGTCACACAATACTAAAGGCTTTATTTTTTGCTCATAACTTGGGAATTTGTCTTGGTTGTCAAGTACGAATTCGGAAAGTTTTCTTGCATATGTAATAGCTCTTTCTGATTGCGAAGATAAAGCTTCTACTTCCTTCTTTTCTGGCATGCTGTAGACTCCACCAACTCTAATGTTAACAATATTATGGAACCTACCACCTAAAACCTTCATAAGTTTCCGAGACCACATAAACAGATCTGTTGCCATCTTATATATTTCAGGGTTCTTATTAAATACCTCTAAAGATGATGATGCATTCAAGAGATCTGGAAGTTGCAGATATAGTACGTGCAGAACATTGCTTTTGATATGTTCATTTATAAAAATCGCCTTCCTCATTTCCTCTTCTTCATAGGGAACTTCTATGCCCATTCCATATTCGAACGCCTTGGCAGATGCCATCTGATATGAAACGCTACAAATTCCACATATTCTACTAGTTATTTCGGGTGCTTCTATAGGTTTTCTCCCTTTAAGTCCAAATTCTATGAATCTCGGTGCTTCGAATATGTGAACTTCTATTCTCTTGATCTTTCCATCTCCAACAACAATATTAGCCCTGCCTTCCCCCTCGACTCTAGTTAATAGGCTTAATGAGCTCTTCTCCATTATCTTACACCTCAAACTTTTTGTTTTTTAGAGAAAAATTCTTTATCCTTAGAGTAGCTAAACCTCATAACATAAGATAAAACGTCCTCTTTGCTTGCTATGCCAAGCTCTTCTATTTTGTTTGCAAACCTCTCTATATCATTCATTGAAAGATCTGTTCTTATCCCAAAGCATCCGATGCATCCTCTGCCAAAGCTAGGGCACAGTGCACCGCATCCTGTAGAAACTATTGGTCCGAGGCACAGCTTGCCTTTAGTTATTAAAATGCACTCATTTCCCCTCCTTTTGCATTCTGCGCAAAGAGATTCGGTGATAGTAATTTCTCCTCCACCTAAAACTACCTTTCTTAACAATGTTAATAGCTTATCTCCATTTACTGGACATCCTGGAACTATAAAGTCGGGCTTTATAATCTCCGAAACAGAGTAGACATCTCCTTCTATATCAATATATTCAGGCTTAATGTACACACTTTTCTTTACATCCTCAACGTTGGTTCGATCCCTCAAGGACTGAATACCGCCATAAGCTGAGCATGTTCCTACTGCTAAAACAAACCTGGTTTTGCTTCTTATTTCTCTTAGCCTTTCTATCTGTTCTTTGTTTACAACAGATCCTTCGACGAGAAAAATATCAAATTTTCCTTCAAAGTTGTTCTTATCTTGAAGCTCTGGAAAATAATCTATCTGTATCTTTTCCATGATTTGTGGATCAGAAAGCAGGGCATATACAATTTCATTTATGCATCCTGAACAGGAGGCGAATTTTTCCACTCCTATCCTCAGCTTATTCATATCCCTTCTACCTCCATGTATTGGGAAACCTGATCAAATGAAAAGACCGGTCCGTCCTTACATACATAGTAATGCCCCAATTGGCATGTACCGCATATTCCTACCCCGCACCTCATCCTCCTTTCTAAAGATACGAAAATATCCCTCGGATCTGCCCCTTTGTTTACCAGCTTCTTAGCCGTTATTTTCATCATTATTTCTGGGCCACAAACGAAGTATTTGAAGTCTCCATCCAACTTTACTTTATCAAGCATGTCTGGGACGAACCCCACATTCCACTTCCAATCTTCAGCCGGTTTATCGATTGTTAGAAATAATTCTATGCCAGGAATTTTCTTATATTCTTCAATTTCATATTTATATATAATGTCATTAGGACTCCTTGCGCCATAAATTACAACCAACCGCCCAAACTTTTGTCTGTTATTTGAAACAAATCTTAAAACAGGCCTCAATGGAGCAAAACCAATTCCTCCACCTGCTATTAATATGTCCTTTCCTAAAGCCTCTTCTATTGGCCAATTGTTTCCATATGGACCTCTGATCCCAATCTTGTCACCGATATTCACTGTTGAAAGCATGTATTTAGTCACCGTCCCCGTTCCTCTAATTGTCAGTGTTATGAGAGAGCCTCCATCTTCCTCATAAACAAGGTCTGAAAGAGAAATTGGAACTTCTCCGAATCCTTTTAAGTAGACCATCACAAACTGTCCAGGTTTAAATTTTTGAGCTTTTTCTGCATTGGAAAATAATTTGTAAGTTTTTATATCGCTAGTTTCATTGATTATTTCCTTTACATTAGCAATAGATGGAACTAGTATGTCATTTCTTACCATAAATGCTCACCACACTGTTTAAGGTCTTTCTTAAATCTAATCTAAGAGGGCAGAATGCTATACACCTACCGCATCCTACACAAATTTTTGTTCCAATTTCCTTTTTTGAAAAAAGAAACTTGTGAAGAACAAAGTGACGATATCGCATATACTGCTCTTTTCTGAAATGCATTCCTGCTATTTGCCCATAAACTGGAGATAAACACCCCACCCAAATCCTTTTTCTTTCTGCATTTCCATTCATTCTTATATCATCGATAAACTCTGTGCATGTACACGTTGGACAAACCATGTTACAATTAGAGCACCCAATACAATCTTTACTAATCTCTTTCCAAAGTTCCGCATCGTTTATTGACTTTTCTAAAGCGCCTTCGATATCTTTAACATCCAAGGGAAAATTCTTTTCAATTGTATCTTTTGCGTTTTTTATCTTTTCATTATATAGTTTAACTTCTTCTTCATTTGCCTCTCTAAGAAATAACTTTGAAAGAACACTTTCTCCTAATTTGCTTCCTGATTTAAACACTACCAAATATTCTCCGATAAAAGCATAAGATATATCGAAACCGCTCTCCGTATTTGGACCTGTTCCGACCTTACTACAAAAACAGTATTTCCCGGGAATTGTGCATTCCTGTACAACGATTCCTTTTATCGTTTCTCTTCGGTGAGAATAATAAGGATCTTCAGACAGCATTTTATCAAGTATATATAGTGAGTTAAGGTCACAAGGTCTTATTCCAAACAAAACCTTGTCTCCGCTTTCATTATCATAAACAGCATAAGAGCTATAGTCGCTCTTTGTCTTTAAGAATAGTTGCGACGATGGATGGACGATGTTTTTTATAGATTGTGGAGTTTTTGAGCTTATGCCTTCTGGAGATAAGCATAGTTGCGAAAAGTCGTTCAGTTCGCCGTAGATTATACTATTGCGATCTTTCTTTGGTCCATAAATATTTAAGCCATTGGATTTAAAATACAAAAAAAGTTTTTCTAGCGCACTTACTCCTCCAACATAAAATTTCATATAGTTACTCACATCCTTATTAATAATTAATCGAAGTGAAAACTTTCAATACAAAATTTAACTTTTAAGTATATTAATTTATTTGCAAAAAATAAGAAATAAGATATAAAAAATTAAAGTTTTAAAAAATATTTTATATACTTTAAGAATAACAGTAAAATTTTTGGTGGAAGTTATTGAAATCTTCTGATAACATCAGTAATGAAATGAGACTGATAGAGAAGGTTTTCAAAGATAATAGTCAGCTGGCATTAGAATTAAAGAGAAAAATAGAGGAACTCAGCAAAAAGATTAAAGCCAAGTTTGGAGAAGAGAAAAAGATCAAGATAATGAATTTCTGCGGGACGCATGAGTGGAGCATTGTAAGATACGGCATTAGAGCATTAATGCCAAAAAATGTTGAACTGATCGCAGGACCAGGGTGTCCTGTATGCGTTACGCCCTCCTATTATATAGAAGAAGCGATAAAGCTTGCTTTAGAAGGGTACAAAATCTATACTTACGGCGATACATACAGATTGATGGCTGTAAAAAACATAAGTGGAGTCAAATCTTTAAGCGAGGTTAAGTCTTTGGGCGGAGATGTACAGGTAGTAACGAGTATATTGGATGCATCGAAATACGCAAATAGTGATTCAAAGGAGTCAATTTTTTTAGGGATAGGCTTTGAGACCGTTGCACCTGGATATGCGATTGCAATTTCTTCGAACTTAATCCCAAAGAAAATGAGCATAATGAGCCTGCTAAAATTGACGCCACCTGCTATGTTGTACACGATAAAAGGACTGACAGAAGAAGAAAAAAGTGTCTTTGGAATAATAGCACCAGGTCATGTTTCATCAGTAATAGGTGCTAATTCCTGGAAATTTCTATCAAATGATTACAATATTCCAACAGTGATATCCGGTTTTGAGCCTATAGACATTTTAGTCTCGATAATGGAAATATTAAAACAGATCGTTAGAAAAAGGGCAGAAACCGTAATAGAATATAAAAGAGCAGTTAATTGGGAGGGCAATAAATTCGCTAAAAATTTAATAAATGAAGTCTTTTATCCTAGCGATGATGCATGGAGAGGAATAGGGATTCTTCCTAAAAGTGGACTGAGAATTAGAGAAAAATTTGAGGATTATGATTCCTTTAAAAAATTAGGGATAAGGGAGATTGATCCATTAAATTGGAAGGACGAAAAACTTCCTGGATGTAGGTGTAGTGAAGTAATAATTGGAAAAATCAAACCTATCGAATGTCCCTTATTTATGAAAAAGTGTACTCCAGAAAACCCATACGGTCCTTGTATGGTATCTATGGAAGGAACATGTTATATTTGGGCTAGATTTGGGACAATTGAAAACTTTGAGGTAGAGTAGAGATGTGCTGGGCAACGCCTGCTCTTGTTAAGAGCGTTTCCTCAGATAATTTAAAAGCTATAGTTGATTATGGAGATGGCATACAAAGAGAGGTAATTAATGCAATTCCAGATGAAAATATACAGGCAGGAGATACCGTTCTTGTGCATGCAGGAGTAATCATTTCTAAAATAGATAAAAACGAGCTTGAAGAGCAAATAGAATTTTTAGAAGGAATTTTTAAAGATTTTAACGAATAGCTTGAGGTGAAAATTTTGGAAGAGGGAAAAACTGTAAAATTAAGTCATGGCAATGGAGGACCTGAGACTTCGGAGATTCTTAATTCAATACTTTTCTCTAAAGTCGAAGAAACCCTTAAACGTGTAGAAGGTGGTGTTGGAATTGATGTTCTAGATGATGGTGCAACCATACCTATAGGAGATCTTGGATATGTTGTAATATCAACCGATTCATATACAGTCAAGCCTCTATTCTTTCCTGGAGGAGATATAGGAAAGCTTGCTGCAGCTGGCTCGATAAACGATGTTGTTATGATGGGAGGCAGACCTGTAGCGATTTTAGACTCTATAGTAGTACAGGAAGGATTTGAAATTAACGAATTAGAAAAAATCATGGAGTCTTTTATAAGCACATTAAAAGAGGAAAAAGTCTCCATAATTGGCGGTGATTTTAAAGTTTTGCCAAGAGAAGAACTTGATGGAATAATCATTACTACTACTGCAATAGGAATAGCTAAAAAGCCTATAATAGATAGACCAAAAGTGGGCGATAAAATCATAGTAACCGGTAATCTTGCTGAACATGGTGTTCTTATTTCTCTCTATAGATTAGGTCTCGAAGATAAAGCAGGCAATGCAGGGTTACTTCAAAGCGATGTAATGCCTTTATCTAAATATCTTCTTCCTATTTTTGAAAAATATGGAGAAAAAATTAATGCTGCAAGAGATCCTACAAGGGGAGGATTATCAGAAGTCCTGAACGAATGGGCATTGCAGAATAAACTAATAATTGAAATAGACGAAAAGTCTATTCCTTTAAGAGAGCCTGTAGTAAAGTACACTGAAATGCTTGGAATAGACCCCCTGCATTTAGCAAGCGAAGGCGTCGCAGTCCTTTCAGTTGAAGAAAGTGTATCAGAGGAAATCTTAGATGAGCTACAAAAAAATGGTCTGAGTGATGCTAAAATAATTGGAGAGGTAAAGAAAGAAGCAAAGGAAATGGGAATAGTTTTAATGAAGACTGCGATTGGGGGAAGAAGAGTTGTTGAACCCCCAAGAGGAGAGCTCGTTCCTAGAATATGCTGAACTAAATCTTACTAGATGCTACAGCAATTTGACCAACAGCAATGCCTCCATCTCCTGGGGGCAATTTTCTGTTTATCTTTACATCTATATTTCTCACTCTCGCTTCTTCTTTTATACCTCTTATTAAATAAGTATTTACCGATGCACCTCCTGATACTAAAATTTCTCCCCTTAGGTTTCTTTTTCCTTTTATAGCTTCTACAGCAATGTGCCCAAAGGCTCTGCCGAGCGCGATTAGACTTCCAAGTGCAAGTTCGCTCGAATCAACACTGTCCAAATGGTCTATAATATTTAAAATAAGCTCGGTTGTATTTATAAAAAACATTCCGTCATTTGAAACGATTGGAGCGTTAAGTTCAGCTCCTTTTTTAGCCTTATCAGCCAAAGCTTCCAGCTTTATAGCAGGCTCTCCTTCATAGCTTCTTAAGTACGAGGCTTTTAGCAATACAGATATAGCATCGATCACCCTTCCAATGCTACTACATTTAAAGCACTTTCCATTTCTTGAAAGCGTATAAGTAATCCTTGCTTCTTCCTCGCCATAAGGCAATGATGCCAACAATTCTCTCCTTCTCAAGACTTCTATCAGCTCTTCTTCATCTAAAACTGAAGATAAAATAGAAATGAGAGATTTGACCGGATATACAGAAGCTGAGTCTCCGCCTGAAAGGCAAAACGGCATAATTCCTCCTAGCTTGTAGAAACCTTCATATGAAGCTATCAAAGCCTCCCCTCCCCATATTTCACCGTTCGGTGAATATCCTATTCCGTCAATTGCAATTCCTACAGCTTTCTCATCAATTTTATAGCCTTGCTCAACCATAAGGGAGGCTAAATGAGAATGGTGATGCTGGACTTCAATTATTTCTGCACCATATATGCTTTTTAGTTTATGAGCCAACTTTCTATTTTTATACAGAGGATGCATGTCTATTGCTATAGCTTTTGGTTTAATTTCATAAGTTTTTATAAACCATTCAAGTTCTCTCTCCAAATCTTCAAGGGTCCCAATGTCATCTAAGTCACCAATAAATTGTGTTGGTATAATCTTATTTTCAAAGCTGACAGCTCCTGCTGTTTGAAGCTCTGCCCCAAGCGCTACTATTTCTTTTAACTCAAATGGCGATGAAATCCACAAAGGTGCATATCCTCTTGATCTTCTTAGAAAAACAGGCTCACCATCAGTAAATCTAATTACGCTATCATCAACCCTATGAACAATTTTCCTTTCATGCTCGATTATAAAATCAACAATAGAGCCAAGCTCATTCAATGCGCATTCAAGATCTTTGCACATTGGTCTGCCATGTATGTTTCCACTTGTCATGATTAAAAATCCATCAGGAATTTTTTCAAGCAAAAGATGCTGAAAACCAGTATAAGGCAACATGATCCCTATAGTAGACAAGCCTGGAGCTACAAGTTCGGATACTTTTGAACTATCTCTCTTTGGCAAAATTAAAATCGGCCTCTGAGGCGATAAAATTATCTTTTCCCCTATTTCGTCTAGATAAGCAATAGTCTTGACCGTTTCTATATCTTTGGCCATAATTGCAAATGGCTGGCTGGGCCTATTCTTTATTTTTCTTAGTTTTCTAACAACTTTATCATCTGAAGCTATAGATGCTATATGATAACCTCCGACCCCTTTAATGGCTAAAATTTTCCCCTCTAATAGCATCCTAGCAGAAAAGTCAACTGGATCTTCTTCGGTTTTTACTATTGTTCCGTCATTCTTAATAACTATGGTTTTTGGCCCACAAACAGGACAACTTATACCCTGAGCATGAAACCTTCTTAAGTTGCTCACGTCCTTATAATCACATTCACAGTCTTTGCATAAAGGGAAGTCTTCCATAGAAGTGTTTTCTCTATCATAAGGAACTGAGTACATCATTGAAAATCTAGGTCCGCACCATGCACAGCTATTCCAGTGATATTTGTAAAATCTCGAGCTCGGGCTCCGTATTTCACTCAAGCAATTGTCACATATTCCTATATCTGGGGGGATCATACTTCTCTTATCAAAATCATGCTTACTTTTCAATATTTTAAACTCCGTAAACCCTTTTGGTTCTTCATTGCTGATGCTAATTTCTTCAAAAATCGCAGGAGGAGGTTTCTCCTTCTCTAACAATTCTGTAAATTTTTCTACATTTCTTTTTTCTCCTTCTATAAATATCTCTACTTCTGCTCCTCCCTTATTTACAACATATCCGAACAAGTTTAAGTTAGTTGCTAATCTGTAAACAAATGGTCTAAACCCTACTCCCTGAACGACACCTACAATTTTTATCCTATGGGCTATTTTCATTAATCCCCCTCTTTTTCAGTTCAATTTAAAAATTTATTCTATAATTCTAGGCAACAATTTAATAGCAATAAACATCGATACAAGAACAAATATTGTTATTATCAACATGTCGCTTCCTATATATAAGCTACTCTGAACCAAAAGTGTTCTAAGTGCTGAAACTGTATATGTAAGTGGATTAACAAAAGAAATTACCTGGATAGGTCTAGGCATTACCTGAATTGGGTAGAGCGCATTGCTCGCAAAGAACAGTGGCATTGTTATTGCGCCAACTATTCCCATAAATCTCTCTCTAGTTTTTAGCGTTGATGCGATAACAATTGAAATGGCTGTAAAGCCCATTGATGCAAATGTCAGTATGAAATATCCTAATATAAGATCTAAAGGATCGGTTGTAAGCTTTGCACCAACTAACGCGGCCGCAACAAGGACTATTATATATTGTGTTGATGAACGCAATGCTCCTGCAAGAGATCTTCCAATAACAATATAACTTCTGGGCATTGGAGACGACAATAGCCTTTTTAGAACACCAGACTCTCTTTCAAATACAAGCATGATTCCGTAGGAGAGAGAAATAAATGTTGAAGACTGAAGAATAACTCCAGGAGATATAAATGTGACGTAATCTCCAGTAGAGGGAAATGCTCTTACCTTTGCCATTACGCTACCAAATACAGCAACCCAAAGTATAGGCTGAATTGCTCTGGTAAATATTTCTACAGGATCGTGCCTTATTCTTCTTAGCTCCATTTCAGCCATCGCAAAAATAGAGATAAGATTTTCCTGCTTCATTTTATCCACCCATTCTTATCATTTTCCTTTCACTTATGAGTTCTTTCATTCTTCCTTCCTCCTCTTCTTCAATCCTCTTTCCCATTAGCTTAATGAAAACATCATTCAGAGAAGCTTCTCTTATTCTAAGCTCTTTGACTTCTATTTTTTCTGCTTCTAAAGCACTTAATATTCTTGGTAAAACAAGTTGAGATTTTTCTACTAGAAATGTTAAGACATCAGAATTCTCCTCTATGATATCTATCCCAAAATTTTCAGCAATTATAGCTTTTACCTTTTCTTTATTGTCTACTTTTAGAGTGACTCTATCTCCTCCAATTATCATTTTAAGATCTTCTGGTTTACCGCTTATTACCTGCTTGCCTTTATTTATTATCGTGATCATATCTGCATATTTGTCTGCTTCATCCATGTAATGCGTAGCAAAAAGCACCGTTGTTCCGAATTCTTTTTTATATGAGATAACTCTTTCCCATACGTTGTTTCTAGCGATAGGATCAAGCCCAATAGTTGGCTCATCTAAAATGAGTATTTTTGGGCGGACCATTAAAGCTGCTGCTATCTCCAACCTCCTAAACATTCCGCCTGAATATGTTTTTACCAGCCTTCTTGAAGCATCTTTTAAATCCATAAAATCTAGAGCTTCTTCTATTCTTTTAACTCTTTCGCTTTTTGGAATCTCGTAAATCTTCGAATAAATAAGTAAATTCTCATATCCAGTCAAATCTGTCCATAATGAAACTTCCTGAGGCACGTAACCCAACATGCCCCTTGCCTGCTGAGGGTTCTTTCTAACATCTAAACCAAAAATATATGCTGTTCCTTTAGTAGGGGTAAGCTGAGTTGTAAGTATTCGTATAAGAGTTGTTTTTCCTGCACCGTTAGGTCCTAAAAGTGCATGAATTGATTCTTCTTCTACATCAAAGCTCAAATCATCTAAAGCCTTTACCGATTTATCGTAAATTTTTACAAGTCCTTTTATCTCAATTGCTTTCGTAAAAAAAACACCTTTAAAGCTGTTATAAGAAACTCGTTAACTAACAGTTGTTTTTAATAAAATTATTCGTTAATATAGTTAAATGAAAAATTTGTTTATAAAACTTTTATGAAAAAGTATTTATTAAATTAAATCAAATTTGTCATTACGTATATTCTTAAAATTAAATATATAGATATTAAATATACTCGTTGTTTTCAAAAAATAATATTTTTAAGTAATGTATTATTAGAATTTATTAGAGTTATTTTTAAAATTGTCTGATACTTTATTAAAAGGTTTTTTAAAAGAAGATATATTTATTAATAAAAGAAATTAAAAAATAATTAGATGACTAAATAAAGGGGTATTTTATATGAATTATAATTCGTTCTTAAATAAGGAAATTTCAGACTTTCTATCACTAGAAGTACCAGGATTTCCAGAACCACCACAGGGAAGAAAGGTAATAATGTTCAGCGAAGGAAGACCTAACTTTTCGAGGTTTCCATTAGACAAAGCCCTTCCATACGTACAAGAGGTCTTTAAGACAGAATATCAAACAATGCTACAATATCCACCAATAAAGGGAAACCCTGAACTAATGAAAGAATTGAGAAAGCTTATGGAAAAGTACGTGTCTCTTAAGGGAACTGAAGATGATGACATGATTATCATGTCAGGAAGTCAACAAGCTTTATATATGGTTTCTAGAATACTTGTAGACCCTGGAGACTATATAGTAGTTGAAAGACCAACTTATCTTGAGGCTATATTCGCTTTTACGTACAATAAAGCTAAAATGCTTGGCGTTAATCAAGATGAAAACGGAATGAAAACAGATGAGTTGGAAACTCTTCTAAGAAAGCTAAAAAGCGAAGGGAAAAGAATAAAATTTGTGTATACCGTTCCAAATTACCAAAATCCAAGTGGAGCAACCTTACCAATGGAAAGAAGGAAGCATCTATATGAGCTCGCGTCTCAGTATGACTTTCTAATATTTGAAGATGACGCTTACTGCTATTTGAGCTATGAGGGAAAAGCACTACCTGCGATTAAATCATTAGATACCGAAGGAAGAGTAATATTTACTAGCACCTTAAGCAAAATCCTTTCGCCAGGGCTTAGAATAGGGTGGGTATTTGCAAACAAGGAAATTGTTAAAGCCCTTCTTGCTGCGAAGGAAGTCATAGACCTAGGTGTCTCTGGTATATCTCAATATTTAGCGACAATCTGGCTCAGAAATGGAATTCATGAAGAATTCTTAAAAATAGCTATTCCATGGTATAAACAGAAAAGAGACATTATGCTGGAAATGCTAGATGAACTGTTCCGCAATGATGCTCACTGGACAAAGCCCAAGGGAGGATTGTTTATATATGTGCAATTCAACAACAAGAAAGTTAACACACAAAAACTATTAGAATATGCGAAGAAAAAGGGAGTACTATTCGTCTCTGGACAACCATTCTATCATGACTTCAGCGTGTTAAATACTATAAGGTTAAACTTTAGCATGCCAACTGAAGATGAAATAAAAGAAGGAATCAGGCTACTGAAAGAAGCTTATGATGAATATCTATCAAGCGGACTTTAAAATTAACTTTTTTATTGAATTTAAATTGTTTGGCGAATAATTTTTAAACTCCTAAAATAATCCCTTTTTTAATGCGTGAAATTTTTGGTGTTAGCATATGTCCGGAAATAAGCAATCTTTTATTATAATAAACGCTCATTCAGGAAAAGTAAAGGATAAGAAGATAGTAGAAGGAGAGTTTGAAGAAGTTGTAAAAAATGCTGGAAAGGAGTTTTTATTGAATGAGTGGTTACCTTCCTTCAGTGATTTCATGATACTTAGGGATATTTTCGAGGTGGAATTAAAATCTAGCCTGCCAAAAGAGGTAATTTCAAAGTACAAAGAATATAACTTAAAGAGAAAAGATAAAGATACTCTTGTTGCAACCTTGCCTGTGTACTTGATAGTCTATGAAAGTCTGAAAATAAGTGAAGACAGCTATCATGATAGAGGAGTTTCTGTTGTTGCACCTTATATAAGAGAAGAAGATGCGCAACTTCTTTCTGAATTGCTGATCGAGACAACTAAAAAGCCTACATTAGAAGAAATAGAAAAAGAAGAAAATATTGCAGAAGAATTAGAAGAAGAGGACGAAGACGTAGAAAAGGAATAAAAATTTTTATTAAACGAATTATATTAAATATATGATAAGAAGCCGGGTAGTCTAGCGGCCAAGGATGCGGGGCTTTGGACCTTCTCCTCTCCTCCCATATCTTAGGCAATACTTTGTTTCTTAACGTGAACTAAAATGGTAAGAGAGAAAGTGTCGAAAAATTATGATGAATTCTACTTTGAATACGGTGAAAAAGAACTAAAAATTCTAAACGAGAAAAGAAAAAAAGCTAGAAATATTATGGGTATACTTGAATCTAAGAACATAAGATCATTTTTGCACGGTAGCGTGGCAAGAGGAGATGTGCACAGTAAAAGTGATGTAGATATTGTAATCCTGCAAGACATTCCCTCATATGTAATTGAGCTAACCCTTGAATCTTTTGGGATTTTGCCTGTTCTCAAGAGAATAGTTCAGGCAACACCATCGAACTCCCCAAAGGCATATCTAATTTTGGACCCCGAGGAAGAGGTAGTAGTGAGCTTTCCCTTGACAAAGCTAATGAAGAGGGAAGTAGAATTCTATTCTTTTGGGGGAATTATAGACTATGGGCAACTTATGAAGAATGTGAGAGTACCCGGAGTAAACAAAAAGCTTGAGCTCATAAAACCTATTGAAGAAGGTTATACGAAGAGCTCTATAATAGGTAGAGAAGAAGAAATTGCCAGTCTTTTAAAAATAAGCATTGATACAATATTAGAAAGAGAGAGAGTGCTGATAAGGAGAGATGAAAAAGGGAGAACTGGGGTTTATTTGAACATAGAGCTATATCCAGAGGACCCAATAGAAGATGCCGTATTAAAAGCTTCAGAAAAAAATCCTGCTCTAAAGAAGGTGCTTAGAGAGAGAGGTAAGTATTGATGAGCATTAAAAAGTCAGAAATAGCTGCTATATATGGAAATAAGCTTCCAGTTGGTTGCAACTTATGTTTTTCTGGGATCAAAGCGGTCATATTTTTAACAGGTTTATGCAATGAAAAATGCTTCTATTGCCCAGTAAGCTATTTGAGAAGAAATAAGGATTTGATATATGTAAATGAAAGAAAGATTGAAAATTTCGAAGAAATTTTTGAAGAAATAGAAAGATCTGGAGCAAAATCGGCGAGTATAACTGGCGGAGAACCTTTAATAGTTTTTGATAGAACAACGAAGATAATCGAATTGCTTAAACAAAATTTTGGAAGCAATTTTCATATCCATTTGTACACAAATGGCATTTTAATTAATGAAGATGTGTTAAAAAAGCTAGAAAAAGCTGGATTGGATGAGCTTAGAATTCATCCTACGATAGATGGAATAGAAAAGAAAGTAGTAATTGCAAAAAAAGTTACTTCTCTTTCAGTAGGAGTCGAAATTCCTTCTTTACCTGGGAAAGAAGAGTGGATGATAAAATTAGCGGAATTTCTTGATAAAGCTGGAGCCGATTTTTTAAATATAAATGAACTGGAAGCCAATGAGACAAATATAAAGAATCTAAGAATAAACGGATTTGTTATCAGTGATAACGGTATAGTTGTTAATGGAAGCAGAGAAACCGCCATGAAAGTTATTGAATACGCAAAAAAGCATAGCTTAAAAATACCTATACATTTCTGTCCTGCTATATTTAAGGATGCCGTCCAAACCAGAAATCGATTTATTATTACCGCTCAAAATGACATCAAAATTTATGAAAAGGCTGATGGAGGATTAATCAAATTCGGAATTTTAGAGCCAGAAAGTACTGATATTGAGATAGAAAAATTTATTGATGAAGGTTTGATACAAAGATGCAGAGATTCTCTTTGCTTTCATTTAGATGATTTAAAAAAATTAAAAGATCTTATCAATAAGAAAGGAAAAGCATATGTAGTTGAAGCGCATCCTACGAGAGAGAGATTTATTGTTAATAAGTCGAGATTATTTTAATTATTTTCCTCCTATGGGTCAGGTCTCAAGAGTTTAGTCCAAGTATCTTTAACTCTTTTATCTACTTATTTAGGATGCAAATAGCTTTAAATCTTAAAGAATGATATATCAATAACATTGATCGCGCTAGGCCGAATTTTCGTAATTAAATAACTGAAATTTATGCGAGCACTATTCTCTGCTTGAAGAGAGACCCTCGTTCTTAGTACTGGAAGAAAAATCGGCTTTATTAGTACTAATCGGAAATCTGAGTAAACAGACAATGCTACCTAGTCCATAAAGCTTTTCAGAAGCCTCTGAGC
Organism: Fervidicoccus fontis Kam940; assembly: GCF_000258425.1. Lineage (NCBI taxonomy): Archaea > Thermoproteati > Thermoproteota > Thermoprotei > Fervidicoccales > Fervidicoccaceae > Fervidicoccus > Fervidicoccus fontis. The sequence goes on along the minus strand of NC_017461.1, from coordinate 960,959 downwards.
AGGAAGGTAGTATCACAACTCTTCCCCCAAAACTTTCAACATTATTTAATACTTCTTCGATTTCTTTTCTTCTTTCTAAATCTTGATTACTCAAAAGTTCGTCCAATATCAATATGTCGCTTACTGCACCAATTTCAGATGCATTTTTACATTCTTCCAAACCAATAGCGACCTGTTCAGGTTTTACTGATAGCTTTATAAGAATATTTTCCAAAAGTTGCAAAGATTTTTTTAGTTCTTCATCTTTTAGAATTTCTGTTGGCTTACCTTTAGCAATTGTCTCTTTTATTCCATAAACTCCGCCCATACTCGTATTCTCCAACACAATTGTCAATTTATTAATGCTATTTTTTATAGCTTCGCTTACTACCTCCTTGAAAAAACCAGGACCAGAAATTACTATTCCAAAAATATCTTTCTCCCTATTAATTATAGATAAAACTAAAGATGCGATTTCATTTATAGCTTCGGTTATCGCTTTTTCTCTACTCTCATCTCCTTTACCCGGTATATGAAGATCGTTGCTCACCAATATCTTATAACCTTGCCTTCGAAATAATGCTATTGAATATTCATCATAGTCTACAGCCACAATCAAAACTGAGCCAAAAGATTTTTTATATTTCTCCATACGTTTTATAGTTGATTGATCCCACCCTTCTTCTCTAAATACTATTAATTCGTCCCCTTCGCCTACACTTAAGGTATGGTGGCTACCTAAAATCCCGAACTTATCAGGACCTTCTTTTACTATTCCTCTTATTCTTAATTTATTAGTAAATGGTTGAAATTCCATATGTGATAAACTAATAGTTAAGGTCATAGGCAACCTTCTGCTTTTTCCACCTTCACTTTGCTTTACGTCTCTTAATGTTTTCATAGTAATAAGATCTCCCTTCTGAAGTATCGTATAAAGAAGCCAAAGGTCGTCTATATTTTCAATTTTTATTTTCAACACGGTCTTTTTATTGTCAATAAATTCATATTTCATTTAAGTTTGCCTCCAAATCCTTAACAAGACGCTAAATGCCACACCTTCTTTTTTTGTCCTAAATAGTAGAATTGGAATTATATTTCTATGAATCTTCTTTTATTCTCAATAAGCATTTTTATGTTTATTATTTTTATTCGTTTGAATAAAATGTTTTAGTTTTTTTCCTTCGTAACACATTCACTGAATTTTCATATTTTGCAGATGTTACTAAATTTACAATAAACCGATAATTTTTTATTTTCAAAATCTAATAACGAATATAGTGATTTCTATGAATAAATATTGGTATCTAACTATAGGTATAATTATAGGATTAGCTATAGGTGGAGTTTTAGTTTATACTATACAGAATCATGAAATTAAAGCTAATCCGGCAACCAACATAACTACATTTAATGTAGGAGCAGCCGGGACGCTTAAATTTAGTTTCTCTCAACTTCTTTCGATATATTCTAACTATTTTCCTTCAGTACAGCAGGGTTCTCCCTTTTTTGCAGGTAGCGGAGAAGTAGCTCAAAAAGAAGTTACTACGAAATCTTATAGCATTGTAGCTGCAGCAGATACATCTACTATTCCATCAGTACTTTTTCCAGCTAACCTTTCAGACTATGAAATAGCTTTCGGTTATACACAAATGACAATAATTGTAGACTTAAATACTCCATATGGAAGAGAGGTATACTCTCTTTGGAATCAATCTATTCAACAAATACCATATAGTGATACTTGGAACGATACTTGGAGAAAAATTTTTAATATAATAGCACTGAATCCTAATACAGTCGTAGGAGTTTCAAATCCATTCACAGATCCCAGCGGTTATCAAGCACAGTGCATGCTTAAACTTGCTGGCCTAACTTTCTACGGAAATAGCAGTTACTTATGGAGCGCAATATATAGCAATCCGTCTAAATACATTATGAGAAATACTGAAACTGACCTTCTTTCTCTGATGACCGCAAATAATACTGTTCAATTCATCCTCTCTGCATACTTATCTAATGCAATTCCCCAAGTACAATATTATCAGCAAAATGGATATAACATCACATATATAACGCTTCCTTCAGCTATAAATCTTGGAGACTTGAGCTATGTTAACTATTATAAACAAGTAAATGTAACTTGGACTCAACTAGGAACTACAAAGACTTTTAGCTGTAAACCAGTGATATATACGATAACAATACCATCTAATGTTCAGAATAAGCAGGCGAGCATAGATTTTATATTGCTCATCTATAGCCCAATTGGACAGCAAGTTCTCAAATCTTACGGAATTCAACCTATTAACCCTGGAATAGTATATGGAAACTATACTGACGTACCGCAAGAAATAAAAATATTTACCATACCATTAGATAACGTAACCAATATGAAAGGTCTGTTTCCGGGATGAGCACAAAATTTTCCCTTTTTTTACTAACTTTTATAATATTAAGCGGGATTTTGCTTTTATTCTTTTCATACCCAATTGCAGTTATTTTTGCTGTTGGAATTAGCGGAGCTCTATCTTCGTTTAAAATAACACAGTTTGAATTAGGCTTATTGATAACAATCATCGCATCGTCTTTAGCTGCACTCGCTTCAATTGTATTTGGCATACCCCTAGCTTATATACTAGCAAGATATAATTTCAGATTCAAAGAAGTTATTGAAACTATTGTCGATATTCCTATTGCCGTTCCTCACATGATAGTAGGTATCATGATTGTTCTTTCTTTTGCACAGTACTATGGATTTGGTGCTTTATTGCAGACACTTGGAATAAAAGTTATAGATACTATTTTTGGAGCTGTGCTTGCCGTTCTTTACGTTTCATCGACATATGCTGTAAGAATAATAGAAAGTGCAATTAAAGGGTTAGACCCCGAAATTGAAAATGTAGCATTAAGCCTGGGAGCACCAAGAGCTATAACTTTTTTCTCTGTTGTTATTCCCAATATAAAAAAGGCTTTAGCAAATGCAATTTTAACCTCATGGGCAAGAGCATCCTCTGAGGCAGGTGCACTGCTAATAGTAGCCTACCAAGTAAACTTTGCAGGTAATTTTGTATACCCAGCTTCTGTAGCTATTTATGAGGCATACGTTGGTCTAGGTGTGTTAGAAGCCGCAAGATTTTCTGTAGCTATGCTTATATTAATTCTCGGAATATATCTAGCAACCAGGGCTGTTCTAAGATGGAAGGTGGAATAAGATTGAGCGACAATTCTCTTGATGTTATTGGCTTAGAAGCATACCTTGGCGGATTCCACCTTGGTCCTATAAATTTAAACCTAAAGAAAAATGGAGTTGGGCTAATCATTGGACCAAATGGTGCTGGAAAATCTACTCTTCTCAAAGTAATTCTTGGTCTAATAGATGCAAAAAGGGGGAACATAATACTAAATGGAAGAGAGATTACAAAGCTGCCCACTGAAAAGAGAAATATCGGCTATGTCCCTCAAAGTTATGCGCTTTTTGAAAACATGACCGTAAGAGAGAATATAGAGTTCGGACTGAAGGTGAGAAAAATACCGCTTAATGAAAGGAATGAACGTGTGTTGAATTTAGCTAGAGAGTTAAAAATTGAAGATCTTTTAAATAAAAAAGTTTCTATTTTAAGTGGAGGGCAGAAACAGAGAGTTGCTTTAGCAAGAGCTTTAGCAATACTGCCAGATTTGTTACTACTTGACGAGCCTTTTTCTAATTTGGATCCTCAAAGTTTCGTAAATGCAATTGACTTACTTGATAGAACGGTTGCAAGGATAGGGCTATCTACAATCATCGTCAGCCAAAATGCTTCAAACTTGTTAAAAATAGCTACAGATGTGTTTTTCATGAAAAATGGAAAGATGCTATATCTAGGAGATCCTGATAAAGCTCTTAGAGATCCTAAAGTTCTTGAAGCTGCAATTTATTTAGGATTTGACAATTTTATAAAGCTAAGCGACGTAAAAAAGCATGCGAATATTTTTAGCGATATACAAGAAAAAGACGGATATCTAGCTTTAAGGTCAAATGATATTTCAATAGTTGAATCAGAAGATAACTGCGAAGGTTTTTTGATAAAAGGAAAATTAATAAAAATTTATCCAGAAGTAAATGGCTCACTATATGGAGAATTGGAAATAGAGGAAGGTACCATAATCAAGGCAAGAATTCAAGGAAAAACCTCTATAAAAGATTCTCTAGATATTTGTATAAATAAAAATAAAGCATCGCTTATTCTAGAAAATTTTAATTCTTGATTTTTAGCTTGAGTTTAAAAAATATGCTTTAAAAATATTATAGAAAAATTTTTGCTTATCACAATTTCCATATTAATAATGAAATTAAAATTATGAAATAGATACTAAATGAAGAAAAAACGTGAATATTGTAAAAGAAAATCCCTTTTCTTCTAAGTATTGAAAAGAATTATTTTTATGAAATATCTATAACTTTGCTTTAATCAATCTTGGTGCCGCGGCGGGGATTCGAACCCCGGACCTCCGGATCTCTCAGGAACGACCTTTCTTTTTTAACCGTATGAGTCCGGCGCTCCACCAGGGCTGAGCTACCGCGGCACTCACATCTTTGCTGATGTATTCCTTCATTTTATTAAAAATCAAGAACGTTTTTAAGTTTTCGCTTAGCTATTAATGCTTTTTATCGTAAAAATAGATTTGTTTAAAAACAAATAAAAATTAATACATAATTAGATGAAAAATGTACACAATAAGTGCTTCTTTAAAGATCAAGTCGTGATATCATGGAAAAGTCTTCTAAGTTTTTAATTTTTAAAGGAAGGACAAATGTATTAATTGTAACAAACGATAATAAAGAGGCTATCATAGTTGATACCGGCATAGATGAGGATAGTGGAAGAAAAATTGCAAAATTTTTAAATCAAAATTCTTTAACTCCTGTAGCAATTATCAATTCTCATTCTCATGCTGATCACATTGGAGGAAATAGCTATTTAGAAAAAAAGTTTAAAATTCAATCATACTCAACGAAGAATGAATGTGCCTTTATCGAAAATCCTTTGCTTGAACCTTTATACTTATATGAAGCTTTTCCTCCGGAGTCTCTCACAATAAAAACTCTCGCTGCCGAACCGTCAAGCTGCAATTCAATTGAAGAATTTAATATTAATGAATTTGGAATAGAAATTATAAGATTGCCTGGACATAGTATTGACATGATCGGTTTGAAAATTGGAGGTGAGCTTTTATTTACCGCTGACGCCTTTTTTGGTATCGATACCCTAATAAAGCATAAAATACCATATCATGTAAATGTTAAGAACTCATATTTAACCCTTCTAATGCTAAAAGAAGAGGTAAAAAAGTTCAATGCAGTTTTACCTTCTCACGGAGATTTAATCCAAAGCCAATCAGAAGCTGAAGATGCGATTTTAAAAAACATTAATGCGATTTTAGAGGTTAGAGATCTCATTGTTAATAGCTTTGAGTCTAAAAAAGAAGTTGAAAGTGTAATTTCTCAAGTTCTTAATCATTACGGATTTTCGAATGTTCCATTGGCACAGTATTTCTTGCTGAAATCAGCGATAATGTCGTATTTTGCCTGGCTGTTGGATGAAAAAATTTTATCTTTAGAGACCGAAGACGGAAGGCTCGTAGCAAAAAAGATTTAGCTTTAAAAACCTCTAAAACCCGCTCAATTCAAATATCGTTTAAATCAAGTTTCGCAGGTAGGACAACCGCCGGCATAGTCTTCCTCAGCAGCAACAATTTCTTTTTTTCCTATCCTGATTTTTTTCACAGATTTTCTAGTTTCATGTAATTCTCCGACAGCCTCCTTAACGTGATTGTCAACTGTTTTATTTTCTTTCTTTATGCCTTTTTCGAGCACTTGAATGCTTTTGCTCTTATCTCTATATACAGTAATGCCTTTGATCCCAAGCTTCCAAGCTAGCAAATATATGTTATAGACAGTTTCAGGAGGCTCATCTCTTCTCAGGTTTATCGTCTTGCTTGTTCCGGCATCTACCCAAACCTGCCAAGATGCTTGTTGTAACATATGCCATATAGGGTCAATATCATGAGCAGTTTTGAATACTCTCTTCAATTCTTCGCTTATTTCATCCATGCCTTGAATTGAGCCCGTTTCCGCGATTTTTGAGATCAAATTGGGAGTATCAAGCCCTAATTTCTCAAGCTCCTTTAGAAATACTTTATCAATTTCTATAAAAGTTCCAACAGAAACTATCCTCATGAATGCAAGAGCGAAAAGAGGCTCAATACTGCTACTTGTGCCTCCAATAATGCTTATTGTTCCTGTTGGAGCTATACTTGTCACGGTTGCATTTCTGAGGCCGTACTTTCTGTATTCTTCCTCTAGCTTATTCCAATCGATTTCCGGTGTATCGAACGCTTTTATTATGCTCTCTATATTGCCATGTTCTATATTGGCTATAGATAGCAAATCTTCTATTTTTCTAGCATCTCTCCATATTGGTCTATATAGATCTGGCTTAAATTCCGGGAAGGGGCCCTTTTCCTTTGCAAGCTCAATGCTCTCAAGGTATGCATTATAAGCTATCCATTCCGATAGCTTATATGCCAAAACAATGGCCTCAACGCTGTCATATGGTATTTTCATCATAGCTAAAAGATGTGCCCATCCCATAACGCCGAGTCCTATTTTTCTCGTCTTCAAGTTAGCTTTTGTTATTTGCGATAGAGGATGTCTATTAGCGTCGATGACATTATCTAAGAATCTAATGGCAATCTTTACATCATTGCCCAATGCAACCCAATTTATCTTATATTTGCCATTTTCTTCAACTAAATATTTGGTCAAGTTTATGCTTCCAAGATTACAGTTTTCCCACTCAAGCAAGGGCTCTTCTCCGCATGGATTAGTTGCATTTATTTTTCCAAGATACCATGTTGGATGTTTTCTATTTATCGTATCAATAAAAAGAACTCCTGGATCTCCACCCTCCCATGCACTATCCGTCATCTCTTTAAATAGATCTCTTGCTTTAACATAATTGACTATGGCTTTTTCGTTTTCTGCTATAGCTAAAGCCTCCTCCCAAGTAATGATCTTTGATTCATGAAGCGGGATGCTCCAGTCATTCTTTTCAAGTTCTTTTATTAGCTCTTCCTGAACCCATTCCTCCTCTATGCTGTATCTCATTAAATTCACTGCATAGAATTTGCTATCAATATCAAGAGTGTTTTTGAGCCATGTTTTTCTTGGATTTATTAGAGGAAAAATGCCATCGTTTTCCACTGCCCTCATAAATGAGTCATACACTCCAACGCTTATGTTAAAGTTCTGTAAAAATACGTCTTTGAGCTCACCGGTTTTCGCCTTTATAAATCTTTTTATATCCGGATGCCAAACATGAAGAACTCCCATATTAGCTCCTCTTCTTTTGCCTCCCTGCTTTATAACCTCTGTAGTAACGTCGAAAAGTCTCATGAAACTCAGCGGACCGCTGGCAACTCCCTGTGTTGACCCGACTATGTCTCCTTCTGGCCTCAATTCACTGAAATCAAAACCTGTCCCTCCCCCCTGCTGCTGTATTAGTGCTTGGGCTCTTACAGCATCCATTATTCCATCATTGTTTCTCGTAGTTAGAGAGTCTCTAACTGGTATAACGTAGCATGCGCTCAAAACACCGTTTCTAGTTCCAGCATTCATAAGTGTGGGAGAGTTTGGTATGAATTTTAGCTCTGACATAATTTTGTAAAATTCTCTCTCATACACTTCAGTATTATTATTGTATCTCCCTTCAACCGATGCGAGATGCCTTGCAACCCTTTTAAACATCATTGATGGCGTTTCGGTAAAGCGAAGCGATTCTGTATTCTTTAAAAGATATCTTGCTTCAAGGACCTTCAGTGCGTTAAAAGTAAAAGACGAATCCACCGGGTCAAAATCATTCCATTTCCCCTTTCCAAAAACATGATTATAAATTCTTGCAAGTACATATCTCTTTGCCACTTCTTCCCATATTGGGGAAATTAGTATCCTAGACACAAAATGCTTTTCTACAAGATCTGAAATTACAGAGGAAGGAACCTCCTTTCCTTTTAAGGTCAGATCCTTAATTACGCTTTCAACTACCTCTTTTATCTGCTCCTCATCAATTTCATTAAATCCATTGGCTGCTTTTTTCACAGATTGCATTAGCTTTTCCAAATTAAATTGCTCGGTGCTTCCATTTCTTTTCTTAACAACAATGCTGTTTACTGTTTCTGGGTCGATGATGCTAAATTCTATCAAACTAGCATCCCTCCAAACAAAATGATATTAAAAGATCATTTTCTTTAGTTTGAGCAATAATTGCATTTGCCCGGATAACTATGTAAATAAAAATATTCCCGTTTAAAGATTAAAAAGTTGTTTTGCGTAAAGGGATATCTTAATTCTGAACACGATAATACAAATTTCTGTAAGGATATAGAGGTTTTTTCTTTTTCTAAAGGAAAGACTTTACCTGAAGTATTATTGCATATTTTTCAGCATAAAAAATGTTTAAAAATCATCTTGGCTTCTTTTACCTGTAGATTGTATGTTTCTCATTTTCATATATTTGCTTATCAAGTAAGATATCAATACTTTTAGCTTATCTGCATCTCTTCTTCTTATTTTCTTCATTTTTTCTTCAAACTCTTCTCTAGTGGGCTCTTTGCCTTTAAAAAGTATAACAACAAGCTTTTCGTAAATATACCACATTAAGTGGTCATATTCTCTGTCCAAATCAATGTCATAGTACCCTTTCATAACTATTCTATCAACTAAGCCTCCTATGTAATAGTCAAGTATATCGATATTGGCTGTAAATTTAGCTCTCATTTCATCTACTCCCTCACTAGAAGTCAGCTACAATTAATGTTTTTTAAACCGAGGTTTTTTAAGTTTTCATTTTTATTCGGAAAATTTCAAATCCTGCTTATTACACCTATTACAAGTGAAAGCCTCGTCATTTATGGTGGAAAAAATCAGGTATCTTATCTAACTGAAGGTTGCGACAAAGTCTTTAATTTAAAAAAGCAAATAGCTAAAGATTTTATCCTTAAAATTGTATTAAAAATGGTAGGATATATGAATCATATAAAATACGATGTGAATATGGAAAAATTGATACAATAATTTGATATGAAATTAAGAAAGATTTTGCGCAGTATAAGAAATTCGCACATAAAGGCGAATTGCATGAAATGTACAAAATGCGGGAAGAAGGAGGCAATTTTTAAGGTACCATATACGAATTACTTCTTATGCGCAGACTGCTACAGCACATATTTTTACAAGAGACTGAAAAGAAACCTCTCAAGAAGTAATGTTTTGAGCTATGGAGGAAAGCTCTCTGTATTTGTACCGAGATCATTCACTGCAGAAGGGTTAGTACTAATTAAGATATTAAGACAAATAGAAAGGAAATATAATAATAAACTAACGGTCATATTTGAAAGTTCTCCGATTGTTAGAAAGAGTTTATCAGTTTTGGGCAAGCTACCAAGCGAAGTTTTCTACTCTCTAGAAATAGTTGATAATGAAGAGAAAGATATTTCTCATGAAGGCATGCTTGGAAGATTAAGAGTTGTTAGGGGAATGCTGAGTCTATTGGACAAGAATATAACTGGCAACGCTATTGTTCTTCCATTATGCCAAGACGTACTAATATTGCTTGAGTTGTCATCAATACTTGGAAGCATAGTAGAAGGAATAAACGAAGGAGTTCTAGTGATTTCTAGCAGCAATGGAACGAACTTCATTAATGCTTTTAGTGGTATTTCATGTTACGAAACAAGCTTCATGGCTTATTATAACTTTCCAGAAATTTATGAATTCCAAATACGAAATTTAAATTATGAAAAAAATATATATGAAAAATATACTGAAAGAATTTTAACTGATGCTTCAAGAATGCAGAGTGGCGAAGTCATTTTTTCAGTAAATAAATCCCTTTCTTGGCTGTATAAAGAAAGAGGAAGTATGCTAAAGAAGTGTAAATACTGTGGAGGGACTTCTTCTAGTGAAGTTTGTAGGTTCTGCAAAACTTATCTTGATATGTATATTTCGGAAAAAAATACTCCCCCGTTTAAGCTTATTAGTTTAGAATAAAAATTAAAAAACTTTGATAAAAATTATTAGTATCCTTATATGTTCATATTTATTTTAAATAATAAAGATTTTAAGAAAAAATTTAAATAGTTCAAATTTTTAATAAAATTATGAATAATAATAAATAATGTTAAATTGTGCAAAAAATTCTAGAGGATTGAACTCTATGGAAAAACTAAAAGAATTCAATGACATGATGAAGGTATTAGGAAAAATCAGTCCTGAAAAAAGCAAACGCTTTTGTGGACTTTGTAAATAAAGTTGAAAAAAATGGAGCTCTTGATGCGAAAACGAAGGAGCTTATTGCATTGAGCATAGGAATAGTTAAAAACTGTGAGACATGCATTTATTATCATTTAAATGAAGCAATGAAATTGGGAGCTTCCAGAGAGGAAATACTCGAAGCTGCTTGGGTTGCTGTCCTGATGGATGGAGGTCCAAGCTTAGCTCATCTAGAATACGTAATAAAAGCTCTATATGCACCGCTTATTAAAGCCATAAATGAACCTTATAGCAAACAATAGAAGATAATGAATGATATTTTTTAATAAAAGTTTGATAAATAACTCTACGGAATAGCTAAAAAGAGATTAAAATATTTCTAACTAATTCTTACCTTTTTTAAATTTTCAGTAAACTATCTCTCTACTTTTAATCTATCTCATCAAAGACCTGTTGCAGGAGGGTGGATCATAAATATAAGTACTAATATGAGATTTAATACTCGGAGGATACTCCCTGAAGGCAGAACTAAAAGTCTCGTAGGTATGTTACAACTGAAAGCCTCGCCCTTTAGGGCCGGTCGGAGGGTACGTAAACACCCAAAAAGAACATGAAGGCATATTATGAATGTCGCTGAAAACTCAAAACCTCACCTATGATAGGTAAACTACCCCGCCCTTGCTAATTAATGTATTTAATTTTAGTTAAAAAGGAAAAAGCAGATTTGCTAATAACTTACTTATGAAATTTTTATTAAAGCTAAAAAAGAGCGAAAAGTTTTTATAGAAGTATTTATTTCATAATCTTTTGAACTCATTAACTTATAAATTGATTTAACATAAGCTAATTAATTAGCTTTAGTAAGGTGATTAACGAATGAGCTATGGAGTACCTGTTCTAATATTAAAAGAAGGAACTCAGAGGGCAACTGGTAGAGACGCTCTAAGAGCAAACATAATGGCAGCAAGAACTCTAGCAGAAATATTGAAAACGAGCCTAGGACCAAGAGGATTAGACAAAATGCTAGTTGATAGCTTTGGAGATGTCACAGTTACCAACGACGGAGTTACAATTGTAAAAGAGATGGAAGTAAATCATCCTGCTGCTAAACTACTAGTAGAAGTTGCAAAAGCTCAGGATGCAGAAGTGGGAGATGGTACAACTACTGCTGTTGTATTAGCTGGGGCACTTCTCGAAAAAGCAGAAGCTCTTCTCGACCAAAATATACATCCAACAGTAATTATGGACGGTTTCAGCTTAGCAATGCATAAGGCATTGGAAATTCTTGATTCTATCGCCGTAGAAGTAAAGCCTGAAGACACAGAATTGCTGAAAAAACTTGTTAAAACCTCTATTTCAAGCAAATACATAGGTAGCGGCGAAACGCTTGAAAAGCTTACAGATTTGATAGTTGAAGCGGCAAAATTAGTGGCCGAACCCAAGCCACAAGGAAAAGGATACGAACTAAGGCTTGACAACATAAAGATTGAGAAAAAGAAGGGAGAATCATTAAATGATTCAATGCTAATTAAAGGAATTGTCCTAGATAAAGAAGTAGTCCATCCAGGGATGCCTAAGAGAGTAGAAAATGCGAAAATTGCGCTTCTTGACGCCCCGCTAGAAATTAAGAAACCCGAAATAAGTGCAAAGATAAACATCACTAGTCCAGAACAAATGAAGTCCTTCTTAGATGAAGAAACAAAGTTATTGAAAGAAATGGTTGATAAAATAGCTGAAGTTGGAGCGAATGTAGTCATAGCACAAAAAGGCATCGATGATGTTGCGCAACACTTCCTCGCGAAAAGGGGAATACTTGCTGTTAGAAGAGTGAAGAGGAGCGATATGGAGAAGCTTGAGAGGGCGACAGGAGGAAGAATTGTCACAAGCATTAGAGATCTAAGACCTGAAGATTTAGGTGAGGCATCTCTTGTAGAAGAAAGAAAAGTCGGAAATGAAAAGATGCTGTTCGTAGAAGGAGTGAAAAACGCGAAAAGTGTAACTATATTATTAAGAGGAGCCAATGATATAATTCTTGATGAAGCTGAAAGAAGCATCAATGATGCGTTGCATGTTTTAAGAAACGTTATGAAGGATCCAAAAATTGTTGGCGGAGGAGGAGCTCCTGAGATCGAGCTAGCATTACAACTAAGGAAGTTTGCGACAACGGTAGGAGGAAAGAAGCAGCTAGCAATTGAAGCCTTTGCCGATGCTATGGAAACAATCCCCATGATCCTAGCTGAGACTAGTGGTATTGATGCGCTTGAAGCCTTAATGAAGCTAAGGCAGCTTCACACAGAAAACAAAATATTTGCAGGAGTTAATGCACTGACTGAAAAAATCATCGAGAACACTTTTGAAGAAAATATTATAGAACCTATAATTGTTAAGAAGCAGGCAGTTAAGAGTGCATCTGAAGCAACAATCACTATACTAAAAATCGATGACCTTATTGCTGCACAGGCTCCAAAGAAGAAAGAGGAGAAAGGCGAAGGTTCTGAAGGAGGAAGAATGCCTCAAGGAGCAGGAATGCCTGAGTTCTAATTTTTTAATAAAAAAGTTTTAAAATCCTCATTTAACTAGTTTTTTCTTATAAATTTATGTTATCAAGTAGAGTTTTTGAGGTCAATACTTATGTCTATATCACTGCCTAAATCACCAGAAGAGATAATCCCTCCTAAAAAACTGACGAGGTTTGAAAGAGCTAGGATAATTGGAGCTAGAGCTCTTCAACTTTCAATGGGCGCCCCCCCTTTTATTGATGTTTCTAATTTACCAAAAGATCCAATTATTATAGCTGAAAAAGAACTAGAAATGGGGGTTCTTCCATTAACCATTGTTAGATGGCTTAGAGGAGAGGTTAAGCAACTTATACCAGTAAAGTGGCTAATAGAAGAAGAGAAAAAAGAATACTATCTTATAAAGCAATGAAAACTTTAACATTGTTTTAAATGTTAAATTTATTAAGGTAAACTTAAGTTGAGCCTTTGTAAAGAGGTTATTGAAAAAGGGAATTATACGTTAATAATATCGGAAAAACCTAAAGCTGCAAAAGCTATAGCTGAGGCACTTAGCTATAAGCCCATATCCTGTAAAGATAATAACATAACTTATTATGTAATAAACAATAATGAAAAGACCACTGTTATCGCCAGTACTGCTGGGCATCTTTTTACTCTTTCTACTAATAGCAAAGACTACCCTGTTTTTGACTATGAATGGGTTCCTAGATGGTTGGTAGAAAAAGGCGCCTTTCATTTGAAAAAATATTATTATCTGCTCTCCAAGCTTTCAAAAAGAGCAAGCGAATATGTTAATGCATGTGATTATGATATAGAAGGATCAGTTATAGGATACATGATAATAAAATTGCTAGGCAACGAAACAAAAGGGAAAAGAATGAAGTTTTCAACTTTGACGAAAGAAGAATTGCTTAATTCTTTTAAAAAAATTGGACCGTTTGATTACGACATGATAGAAGCAGGAATATGCAGACATGAATTGGACTGGATATGGGGAATTAATACGAGCAGAGCGTTAATGCATATATACAAACAAGCCAGCGGAAAGAATATTGTCCTTAGTTCTGGAAGGGTTCAAAGTCCAGCTCTTATTGAAGTTTTTGACAGATATATTGAGGAGAGAAGTTTTTTCTCTCCGCCAAAGTTTCAATTGACTGCTGTTTTCTCTAAAGATAGTTACAAATTCAGCAGTTCACATATAAGTTCTCCATTTGAATATAAAAAAGATGCTGAAGAAGCAAAAAAGAGAGCATTAAATGTTAAGAGAGGAAATGTATCCGATATTAAAGAAGAAAAAGAAAGGATTCCTCCTCCGCCTCCTTTTAATTTAAGCGATTTACAATATGAAGCTTCTAGGATATATGGTTTCTCTCCAAGTTACACGCAAAAAATCGCTGAAGACCTATACTTAGATGTATTAATTAGCTATCCAAGAACTAACAGTCAAAAGTTGCCTCCATCCATACCGCATAAAAATATTCTAGAAAATCTTTCTGTGCTTAAAGAATATGAAAAACAGATAGAAGAAGTGAAAAAAAGGAATCCTTCATACATACCTCGACAAGGAAGAAAGGAAGACCCAGCGCATCCAGCCATATATCCCACAGGAAAGATACCTAAGGACTTAAAAGGTGATAAATTAAAGCTTTATGACCTTATAGTTAGAAGATATATTTCTACTTTCATGGATGATTTAGTATTAATAAAAAGAAGGGTTAAAATTAATGTTGGAGAAAGAGATGTCTTTGAAACCAATGGAACTATTATCGAATCTAAAGGATGGCTCAAAGCATACAAGTTCTACACTATAGAAAAAGCGATTCCATCCCTAAAATTAAACGATATTGTTAGTATTGAAAGTATAAAAATTGCTTCTTATTATCCTTCTAAACCCAAACTTCATACTAAAACTTCTTTGCTTAAGTGGATGGAATCGCAAAATATTGGTACTGAGGCGACTAGAGCACAAATTATAGAAACTTTATTCAAAAGAGGATATTTGAAGTCGACTTCAAAAGGTATTATACCGACAAAATTAGGAATTGTGGTTTCCCTGGCTCTTAAAAAATACGTGTCAGAACTTACAGATGTTTCACTTACGAGAAGCTTTGAAGTAAGATTGCAGGAAATAAGGGAAAATAAAAAAAGCAGAAGCGATGTAGTAAAAGAAGCGAGAGAAGTAATGAGTAAAATAATATCTCAAATGAAGGCTCAAAATGAGAAGATCGGTAAAGAGCTAATGCTTTACTCGAATACTCCAAAAGATAAAAGATGCATTCTGTGCGAATTGCCAGGAGAAGTAAATGGGTTATGTATAATTCATTATAGTGCCTTAAAAAAGCTTTCAGAAGGGTTGGAAGAATGGATGAAGAAAACAGGTGAAGATAAAGAAACTAGCATTTCTAAGATAGAAAAAAACAAGAGCCTTGGTCAAGCTGTAAGAGAAGTTGCAAGCGCAATAAAAAATAAAACCATTATATTAATATAAACTTTTATGATCATTTGGTGAAAATTATGGATATCATATTGTGTGGAACTAAGTCGGATTGGTTCTGCGACAACTTATCCAAATCATTAAATATAAAGTCATTGAAGGTTTTCCATAAAGTGTTTCCTGACGGAGAAACATATATAAGAGTACCAGAAGAAGTTAGTGGAAAAAAAGTTATTCTTGCACATTCTCTGTCACCTCCCCAGAATGATTCGATTTGGGAGCTTATTCTTATCCTTGAAGCGCTTAGAGAATTGGATATAAAAGAGATTAATGGGTATATACCATATGTTGCGTATTCGAGACAGGATAAAATATTCTTAAATGGAGAACCTATAAGCATTAAAGCGTTGTTACAAATTTTGTCGCAAATGGGAATGAGCTCAATATACACTATAGATATACACAAGCCGAACACGCTTTCATATTTTAATGGGACTTCATATAATATTATACCTTTCAAATCTATGGCAAACATGATAAGGAATATGGCAAAACATCCATTTGTGATATCACCAGATATAGGTGCGCTTGAAAGGGCTAGAAGGTTAGCTAACGAACTTTCGACTGACTTTGACTACATGGAAAAGAAAAGAGATGTGTACACAGGAAAAATTGAGATAAGCTTCCATGAAGTTAATTTAAAAGATAGAGATGTTGTAATTGTCGATGATATTATAAGTACTGGAGGTACTGTAGCTGAAGCTGCTAAAAAAATTTACTCGCTTGGAGCAAAGAAAGTTTTTGTAGCTGTTTCTCACGCATTACTAGCGGGTGATGCAATTAACAAATTGAAAGAAGCAAATGTTTATTCTGTACTTTCAGCCAATACACTTCCACCGAAAAGTGGCGTAATATATTACGATGTAATTCCTGAATTAGCTGAAATACTAAAACAGTGAAGTGTTTTGCCCCTGTTTTATGCTTTATTAAGCGGAAAATACCCCTGCCTTAGTAGATCTGAATTTATTTCTCTTTTAGAATTTTATGAAGGAAATATTGTATTAGAGCTGACAAATACAACAATCTTTGAGGTAGAAGATGAGACCGATGCCATAAACATTCAAGTCAGGTCTTCTACTATCAAAGAAGTTGGGAGAGTTATAGGAATTATTCCCTCAAAAGGAGAACCCTTATTTTTCAAGTATTGCCCCAACGGGAAAATCTACATAAAACCTCATAGAATACAGGGGTTTTTGAAGAGTTTAGATGGAAATGCTTTAGTATCAATTGCCCTTTCGTTTATTAAAAAGAACTGCATAGAAAGCAGAAAAGAAGATAAAAAAACCGTAAGAGTGATAGCAGCTGACGGAGTTTTAATAATTGGTGAGCTTCTATCGGATAGAGGAAAGGGGGATATAATTTCTCAAAATCCTCATAACTTGCCTTTTTATAAGCCTGGGGCTCTCAATTTTTGGTTCGCTAGACTTTTAGTCAATCTTTCTATAAGCAAAGAGGGAAGAGTCTTTTACGATCCTTTTTGTGGGACTGGTAGCCTACCTTTATCTGCATTAAACGATTGGGAGTTTATTTCTATCTGTAGCGATATCAGAAAGGATATGTGCTATGGAGCTAAAAGAAATTTAAAAACGCTTTCGAAAGTTAACGAATTTGAAATAATTAGAGCTGATGCAAGGCATCTTCCAATAAGAGAGAGAAGCATTGGCTTTGTTGCAACAGATCCTCCATATGGAAGATCCGTTAAATCTCTTTTTTCGGACAGTACAAACTTATCACAAGATTCTCTTAAAGAGTTAGCGAACATATTGGATTTTGGAGGAAAAATTGTTTTTTCTCTAGATAGAAACATAGCTGAAAAACTGATAATACCTGAAGGCTTAAAAATAAAGAGTAGATGCCCTATGTATGTTCATAATAGATTAACGAGAATTATTATGGTGATGCAGAAAGTTGAGTGAAGCTTGGATTCTTTTTCTCGGAACAGCAGCTGGAACACCGAGTAAGAAAAGGGGTTTACCGAGCATTTTGCTTCAGTATAGAGGAAAATATATTTTGCTTGATATTGGAGAAGGATCCCAAAGATCATTAATAAAAAACGGAATAGGAGTAAACAGGATAGATCACATTTTAATTTCTCACCTGCACGGCGATCATATATTTGGCTTGCCGGGGATTATCCAGACTATGAGTATGGAAGGGAGGGAAAGAAAGCTAAGTATTATCTCTCCTGAAGGTATAGAAAAAATACTAAATGCTGCTTCTCAAATAACTTCATATCAGCTTGAATTCCCTATAGAAATAATTAAGCCGGAAGGAGAAATTTCGCTTGAACAGTACATCTCTGTTTATCCATTTAAGACTTGTCATACTAATATTGAATCTTTTGGGTATATAATAAAAGCTTTCGGTACTGGCAAAGAAAAAAAGGAAAGATTCTCTTTAGCATATACAGGAGACACCGCTCCATGTGAAGAGCTTATTGAGAAAATTAAGGGCGCAGATGTACTTATTCATGATTCAACATTTGATTCCTCTATGGTTGAAAAAGCAATTGCTTTTGGACACTCAACAAGCTCTATTGCAGCTAAGGTTGCTAAAATGGCTGGTGTAAAATCTTTAATTCTTTTCCATATAAGCAATAGATATAACGATAAAAGCGAGATGATCCTAGATAATGCTTTAAAAATTTTTAAAAATACCTTTCTAGCCGAAGACGGAATGAAATTCTACATTTGAATAGCATTAAAATATTTGAAAGTTGATAATTTATTTGGTGTCGAAAATTGGGTAACCGAAGATTTAGGTTTGGACCTGCTGGAAAGCCTATAGATTTAAAGGGAGATCTGTTAGAAGCCCCAGTATTTCTAAAGAAGATTGGACTTGATGCTATGGAGTATGAAGCAGTACGAGGGGTTAATATCAGCGAATCTAAGGCTAAAGAGTTTGGAAAAATAGCGGAAGAGAATGATGTGCTTCTCAGCATGCATGCACCCTATTACATAAATCTTTCTGCACAACAGAAAGATACTATTGAAAAAAGCAAGGAAAGGTTACTTGATGCTATAAGGGCTAGTGAATGGATGAAAAGCTATGTAGTTGTGTTTCATCCTGGATACTATCTTGACTGGGGCGTAAAGAAGGCTGTAGAATTAGTAATTGAAGCACTGAAGGATGTGAGGGAGGAAGCTAATAGCAAAGGATGGAAATATACATGGCTAGGACCGGAAACGACTGGAAAAAAGAAACAGGTAGGTTCTATAGATGATACCATAGAAATCTGCAGAAATGTGGAAAAATGCCGTCCGGTGGTTGATTGGGCACATTTGTATGCTAGAAGCTTAGGAATGTCTATAAAGAGTAAAGATGAAGTTGTAAAAATAATTGATACTATTGAAAAAGAGCTTGGAAATGAAAGTGTTCATCCCCTCCACACGCACTTTTCTAAAATTGAGTATAACAGTGGAGGAGAAAAAGAACATCATACGCTTGATGAAAATGAATTCGGTCCGGAATTTGGAATTGTCTGTGAAGCTTACAAAGAAACCGGTATAGAAGCTGTAATCATAAGTGAAAGCCCTATATTAGAAAGGGATGCTATCAAAATGAAAAATATTTGTAAAGAATGAATTTTAAGATAAGTTATTAAAAAAGAGTACCCACTCTAAAGAACATTTTGTTTTGCCTTTCTTTCTTCCTCAGCCCTGACCTTCACTATACCAAGATGTATAGCACAAGAAACACAGTAGCACTTCTTTACAGGATATCTTGTTATGATTGCGCCCTTCTTTTCAAGTTCTTTAGCAAGTTGTGGTTCTATAGGACTATAGTATCTCTCAACACATATAGCTTTATCCTCAGGTATTAATCTACCACAATTATCACATTGTATTCTTTCTACGTACCCTTTTCCTCCTTTATGTCTACCTCTGCTTTCTCTTTTTTTAGGCATCTATTTTCCCCACACAAATTTCATTTAATCTTTAATACTTAACATAAATATGCATTATGTGCGATGTACAGATGTATTTTTATAAGTTTTTAGAGATTTTAACTTTATCGTTCAAAAAACAAAGAAACAATGTAAAGAAAGGCAGTAGCACTTAGACCGATTAAAGAAAATCTTGCAGCTTCTTTTATCACGCTTTCTTTGCTGATCTTCCCTAAATAAGCTCCTATGAATGCAATCTGAATATTCGACATAACTACTGAAGATATTAAAGAGTGATCTAATAAAATTACTCCTTTTAGACTTAGAATTAGAGGTAGTATCGAAATAAGAGAGAAAAGAGCCCCCATCATACTCCATGTTGCTATATATATTGGTACCAATTTAATGAATACTTCGTAGTATGTGTTTTTTAGTTCAGTGAGGAGATGCTTTTCTATTTCTTTTACCTCATTTATTCTCTCAGCTCTCTCTGTCATATATACACCGATAAAATTACTAAATATGCCAACTGTTATTATCCCTCCAACAATTGCCCATATATAAACAATCGGATCCTTGCTTCCACTTATATGTGTCCCAATTATAACGCCTATTGAAGTTAGAAGACCATCAAAGCTATTCATCACAAAAAGCCTTCTTGCTATGCTCTTAACATCAACATTCTCCATCATTCTAAGCATTTTTTTGGTTTTTTCAATTGACTTTAACAAACCCATACTAAATTCACACTTAAGCACAAAAGTTGAACTAAGTAATTTTTATTTATACTAGTTAAAATAAATATTTAGTTTAGAAGTTTGGTGCAAAGAATGAATAGTGAGTTTGAATTAATTGTTGTACAGCATAAAAGGGAAGATGATTTAGAAAAGAATTTAATGCGTCTAATAAAAAATCTTAGGGCCATAAAAATAGAAAAAAACTCAATAATTGTCCTCCCGGAAGTATGGCTGACAAAAGAAATTTTAGAATATAGCACACTTAAATCATTTCTAACGCAACTTGAAATTTTATCCAATGAACTTGGAGTTTGGATGGTACCAGGAGCGTTTTATGTTAGAGAAAATGGAAAGGCATTAAGCAAGAGTTATATCATTTCACCAAAGGGAGAATCTAAAGCAATTTCTGAAAAGATATTTCCGAGTTATCCAATGAAGGAAAGAAATGAAATATCGCCGGGATCATTTCTCAAGGTTGAAGATTTAGGATTTACTAAAATCGGAGTTATAATTTGCGTTGATGCTATGTATCCTGAGCTATCAAGGCTATTGGCTATAAGAGGTGCCGAACTTATTCTTAATCCTTCCAGCATTCCTGAAAATAGGGTTCAACTTTGGGAAAGCATTTCTGTTACAAGAGCTTCTGAAAACACCGTGTATTGGGCTTCAGTAATATTAACTGGAACAAGCTATCCTGATGGAAGGAAAGTACTTGGAGGGAGTATAGTTGTTGATCCGGGAGGAAGGATTATACTCAAATCAGGAGCTTCTGAGGAGATTGTCAGAGTAACACTAGATAAGAACGTTTTAGAAAACCAAAGAAAACGATGGGTTTATCTTGAAGATGTGAAAAAATCAGCACTTTGGGAAGTATATAAAAGGCTCGATTCTTTTATTGGCTATTGATCTTCTCAATTTTTAGCACTATAACATACTCTTCTATTTCAAATCTTTTTCCTTCACTTATGCTTTCTTTACTTATCTCCACCGCACGAGTTTCGTTCTTAATGTAGTCGATATGTTTTATAATCGCACTTTCCAGCTCTTCAGAATCTGTATAATACTTCACATTAACCTTATCGCTATACTCCAAGTTGTTTTCCTTCCTCATTATCTGTATCCTTCTAATGACCTCTTTTGCAAGACCGAGCTCATAGGTTTCTTTATCAATTTCTTCAATAATGTAAATCTTAGACTTTCCTCCAATTGCTTGAAGCTCTTTTACAAATTTTTCTGGCGGTCTGGCTACAAATTCAACGCTTGTAATATTCGCCATTGTAGAAATTAGTGATATGTATTCTTCTTTTTCTTTAATTTCATTCGACCAGAGAATTACGATCTTTTTTAAGGGCATCCTTCTCTTTATGCCTCTTTCTCCTCTATAACTCACAATAGTATCTATAACCTTCATTGCTTCCTCTACATTCTCAAATGCGGTATTATCTAAATAATCTTTGGGCAATGGTTTTGCGACTTCAAGCATAACAGATTCCTTGGGTTCGATCCCAACCTTGCGCCACACTGTTTGATATATGTATTCAGCAATGAATGGAGTAAAAATGCCTATAAGCGGTATTGAGTGCTTTAGCAAAGTGAATATTGTCGCGTATGCTGCTCTTTTATCCTTAGTATTTTCTTCGGTCCAAACTCTCGGCCTTACTGCAACTATATATCTCCTGCTTACGTCTTCAACCAAGAAATCAAACAATGCTTTAGAAGCGCTATGCAAATCGAAGTTCTCTATGCTTTCATACACGCTTTTCATTACGCTTTCTTCCTTTGTCAGTATCCATTTGTCAACATTTGTTATATTCTTCATATCTTCTTCAATAGCAGACGCATTCCATTTGTCTAACTCTGCATATGATATGAAAAATTTAACAACGTTATAGAATACTCTGAGTTTACTTCCTATTTCTGAAATCTCCTTATCGACATATCTAATATCCTGCCAAGGTGAGTTCCTATAGCACATGAAAAGCCTAAGCTGATCTGCCCCGTGCTTTTTTAAAGCCTCCCTAGCGAACACGACATTCCCTTTGCTTTTGCTCATCTTTTGCCCTTCAGCATCTAGTATTAACCCATGCATACCGAGCATTTTAAATGGCGATGAATCGTTCAGAACAGTACTGGTTATTAAAAGCGTATAGAACCAACCTCTCACCTGTTCAGGAGGTTCCAAAGCAAATGAATATGGGAATATATACTTATGAAGATGTTGTTTATTTAACTGCTTTAATGCAGCTGTATGGGCAACACCGCTATCTGCCCAGACATCCATAACAAATGGCTCTCTTTTCATTTCTTCGCCACATTTTGGACATTTTATATGCAACTGATCTATATATGGCTTATGCGGATCCTTTACATCCACTCCTGCAGCTTTACTAAGCTCTTCTATGCTCCCAAAAACTTCTATATGCCCACACTTCGGACATATCCATATTGGCAGAGGAGTTCCCCAATATCTTTCCCTTGAAATGCACCAGTCTCTACTTGCCTCCACCCAAGCATCCATTCTATTATATCCCCAAGAAGGCCTGAACTTAACATTTTTGAGATACTCCCTCATCCTATTGACAATAGCAGTAGTTTTAATAAACCACTGACTAGTCGGATAGTATATTAGAGGCGTACCGCACCTCCAGCAATGAGGATATTCGTGTTCTATTTCTTCATAATGCAAAACTAGACCTTTTTCCTTAAGAGCTTCAACAACAGCTTTGCTTGCATCTTTGAACCACATACCTGAAAATATCCCTGCATCTTCTCCAAAATACCCATTATCTTTTAATGGAGTCCATACTTCTAATCCATATTTTTTCGCAGTCTCAAAATCTTCAGGACCATGGGCAGGTGCTGTGTGAACTATACCTGTACCTTCAGTCATTGTCACATAATCTGCACTCACAACAGTGCATTCTGGTGGGCTACAATTAGAGTTCTTTGGAACTTCTTCTGAAAGCGGATGAACATATCTTTTTCCAACTAGCTCACTTCCTTTATATTTGGCAGTTATTTTTGCATCCTTTACTTGCAACTTAGACAGCAAGGAGTTGAGTAATGGCTCGGCTATAAGGAGTTTTTCTCCTTTTATTTCTACTAGGACATAATCTGATTGAGGATTAACGGCTAAAGCTCTATTCGCGATTATAGTCCACGGCGTAGTTGTCCAAACAGCAAAGTAAAAATCTCCATCCAGGCTCTTTACCTTAAAGTACAAACTCGGATCTTTTACTATTTCGCTTCCCAAGCTTAATTCATGATTGCTAAGAGCTGTTCCACACCTCGGACATCGCGGCACGACGCTGTAGGATTTGTACAGAAGACCTTCTTCATATGCATTTTTAACGAAAGACCATACGGTCTCTAAATATTTAGGATTCCTTGTTTGGTAAGCATCTTCATAATCAAGCCATACCGCAAGCCTTTCATTATCAGATATCCATTCTGATATATAATGATCAACGCTTTTCTTGCATTCTTCAATAAACTTTTCGACACCTATCTTCTCTTCTATCTCCTTTTTGCTTTTAACCTTAAACTTCTTCTCTACTTCTAACTCAACTGGCAAACCTTGAGTGTCCCATCCCCCTTGAGCCCAAACTCTAAAGCCCTTTATCATATGGTATCTAATCATCACATCTTTGTATATTCTCCCTCTCGCATGTCCTGCATGCATATATCCATTTGTCGTTGGAGGACCTTCTAAAAATGAGAAAATTTCGGATCCTTCTCTAGAATCCCAAACTTCTTTTAGCACCTTTTTCCTTATTCCATTCTCAGTCCAGTATCTTATCACAATTTCTTCTATTTTAAGCGGATCATAATTTGAAATTAGATTCCAGCTCAATATCCTCCCCTCATCTCATCCAAAAACAGTCCTTGCTTCTTCTATTGAACTTAAGGCTATCAAACTTTTAAATCTATACATCTTTTTAAGATCAATGTCTAAAAAATCTTCACCATCTAATCCTCTTACTACTCCACCATTTTCTATTATCATACCAATTCCTGCCGCAGCATCTACAATTCTCAATTTTGACCTTGCATCTATAAAACCGTCAATTTTTCCTATAGAAACGAGTGCAAGTTCAAGTGCAGCGCTTCCAAGGCTTCTAAATGTCGCTATATATCCCCTATTAATAAGCTTTTCCCGTATGTTTTTTACCGTCTCGATAGCATTATCGTTGTCAAAATATACAGCATAGTATTTTTCTTTATCAATGCCTGGCTGCTTTTTTATGTAATATTTTTCGTTATTGACAAAAACTCCCCCTCTTTTATAAAAACTAAATGACTCATTAAAGAATACCGGCTTTACTGTTCCCGCGACAATATCATTAATACCATTTCCTCTTTGTTCTGCGAAAGCTATACTAACAGAACACCACTTAATTCCTCTGGCGTAGTTCTTTGAACCGTCTAAAGGGTCTATTATCGCAATTATATTTTCATTGCCTTCTTTTATAACTTCAGATTCTTCAGTAACTATTGTTCCCCTGATTCCTTCGTTTTTAAGCATTTCGATTATTAAATCTTCTGATAACTTGTCTGCCTTTATTGTTTCTTTTCCTTTGTCTAAATGTTCAAAAGATCTTTCATCCTGTGAAATTTTAGCAAGTTCTTTGGAAGCTTCTTCTGCGATCTTTCTGCTTATGTTCATCAATTCTTCGTAATTTAAATCGAAGTTCGACACCTCCAAATTTTTACAAAATAGAGGCTTTTTCCATTTAAGTTAGATGTTGAAAAATATTTGAGTTTTATGAAAATAAATATTTTTCTTATCATTTAAAAAGGAAATTCTAATTCTTTTTCAAAAAGTTATATTGCTAAAAGCTCTTTTATCAATATTATATTCGCTATAGAATAAATCATATAACCAGGAAATTTTAGAAATTCAAACGAAATCTTTAAAAATCATTCTAATGATAAATCTAAGGTTTCCACATTAGAATAGTTCAAAAGGTAATCTAAATTGAGCGAGTTACAACTATATACACATGGAGATTTAGACGGAATAGCTTCTGCCTCTATATACATAAAAATTGCTAAAGAAAAGCTGAGCAATATAAACTATTCTGTTAATTTTGTAGAACCAACCAATTTAGATAAGGCTCTCTCCTCGACTATTTCGCCATATAAAAGCGGTAGCATTATAGCTATTATGGATATCGGAGTAAACAGGAGCAATTTCGAAAAAGTATTAAGCATTCTTAGCGAATTAACTAAAAGATTTACCGTAGAATGGTATGATCATCATATATGGCCAAAAGAATTCAAAGATGCAATTAATAGCATAGGAGTGAAGCTATTTGTCGAGGAGGATACCTGTGCTGCAGGTGTGGTTTCAAGACATGCTTTTGGAGGTCTAAGCCCTGAAGACGATAACACTAGGTTTTTCGTTGACTCGGTATGTTCTGCAGACTTATGGAAGTGGGAAGAATGGTTCTCTCCTTTTCTATATAGGATATTAGGTAGCGGGGATATTGATGTTGGAAGCAACAAATGGAAAAGATTTTTAATCGAGGAGTTTAGCAATGGAAGGTATTGGTCGGACTCTTTTGATGATATTGTGGAAAAGTACATAAACTTAGAGCTTGAAGGCTATAACAAAGCATTAAGGGAAGTTTTTACTGAACAGTGTAAAAGGATTAATGTAGCATACTTATATAAAAAGCCAGGACCTCCAAATGCTAGTCTACTTGGTCACTATCTGCTATCCAAAACTGGAGCAGATATAGTAGTAATATACAGAGAGAGCGGAGTTTTGTCTTTTAGATCTAAGCAGGTTGATGTCAGCAGCATAGCTAGATGTATTGGAGGTGGAGGGCATAAATTAGCTAGCGGAGCTGAAATAAAGCTTCCATTCTACTATTTTCCTTTAAAAATTATCTTAAAACCTCTTTTCGATTATTTGATTAAGAAAAAGGTAATGAAAAAAGTAAATTATTGTATAAGCGAAACGGATATCGCTCCAACATGAGAAACATATTAGCTTCCGATCCTGTCTGTTTAATGTTTCTTGCTGATTCGGAAACATAAAAATTGAGAAATAAAAACCCTTATAATCTAGAAAGCAACATATTATAAACCTGCTCTTTTGTTAAAATAAACTTATCCTTTGGAATTCTAGGCTCAAAAATTCTCCATCCAGCCTCTACAGCGTCTTTTAGCCATTCTTTATCGAAGCCGTAATCCTTAAGAGCATAATTAAAACCGATACTCTTTTGAAATTCGTCCAGAATCTTTCCGGCTTTTTCTGCATCTTCAGGAGTTGGCCTAAGGGATGGATCTAAGACTTTCATAACTTTCCAGGAGTTTTCTGGAAACGCCTTGTACAACAATGGTAGAAACAAGGGACCTATAATAGCTAGACCTGCTCCATGTTCAAGGCTTGGATTTACCCCACTTAATCCATGCTCCATTCCATGAATTATGCTTGTACCTGCCAAGTCAATTGAAATTCCGGCTAACATGCTTGCGTATAGTAGCCAATATCTCGCCTCAATATCCGAAGGATTCTTCATTGCAACTTGAATATACGTTTTTATGTAGTAAGCAGATTTTTCTGAAAGATCTTGAACATATGGGTTTGATGATTCAACTATACTTGATTCAAGAGCATGATAAAATGCATCAATGCTGGTGAAAAGCGTTTGTTGTGGAGACAAAGAAACCATATATCTCGGATTGTCAACAGAAATATTTGGATATGCTATAGACGAGCCTAATTTCTCCTTGGTTTCACTTATAGTTGCAACTGCGTATCTATCAACTTCTGTTCCTGTTCCATGTGTGAGGTTGATTGCAACGAGAAAAGTATGAGAGACCGGTTTTATCTTCCTTTTAATGTAATCTACTGGATTCCCACCTATAGAAAGTATTACACTAGCAAATTTAGCACTATCTATTACGCTTCCTCCTCCAATAGCTATAATCAAATCGGTATCAAAGATTTTGCCTTTTTCTGTAATTTCCTCTATCTTGTCTACCGTAGGATTAGATGTTACAGAGTCATAAATTGTGTATTCAATATCGTTTTCATTAAGTATTTTCAAAATATCATCTAAAGCGCCGCTCTTTTTAGCGGATGTCTTTCCAGTAACTATGAGCGCCCTTCTAAAGCCCTTTATCGATCTAGATATCCTTTCTGTAGAATTTATGCCAAAATAAAGGGTAGTTTCTCTAAAGCTTAAAGAGAAATCCTTTGTGCTACTCAATATCTCTCACCAGATTTTTATAGTATTTTAAGATATCAAAATATTTTTCTTTCGGTTCTACGAAAGAGCTAAAGTCTTGCTCATATTGTTTACCTAGCTTGAGCGAGAATTCTGCCTTTGCAAGCTCATATCCAATGTAAGACGCATGCTCGTTCGAGAATTTTACGCCAGATCTGGTCAACTTCTTGTAAAGATCCTTTCCATTATCTGAAGCATAACATAATTTTTCTTCTCCGTGAACACAGAGATATATAAGCCTTTTTTCATGGTCAACGAAAATCAAAACATAGATACCTTTATCCATAATCGGTTCTCCCTGATTCTCAACAGTTACAATTTTCTTGAATTCTTCTGGAGGCTTCATACTGACAGGCTTCTTTTTAGACTTGAATAGCAACAGATCGGTTCCGATATTAATTGGAGGGGTTTTATTCTTAAAGGCATAAGAAGACATAAGAGAAGAAATCCTTGCTTCGAGCGTTGACCCTCTAGCCTTCCATGATTCCTCAGATACGAGAATTAGAGAAGCTCCCATCTCCGCCGCAATGGTAGATAGAATAGCGTTTATACCTACCGAGTCTGCATCCATTAGTTCAATAACATTTGAAAAACTAAGCATAAATGGATAATTTTTCACTCTTTCAGAGACATCATGTAATAAAATAAGAGAATCGACAAAACCTGTACATGGCGGCTTTATTATAGGATCAACAATTAGTTTTCTGAATCCTAGTTCTTCTGCTTTTTTAATTGTATTTTCTAACTCTAAAACAATATTTTCTCTGCCCATATCCAAAGTCTTTTCGCTTGGAATTACTACAAATGACTTTTCTTTAATCCTCTTTAGTTCTTCGATATTTTTACTGTCCAGCGAAAAATAAACTTCCGCACCATAATCATATGCCTCGAGCATAAGCTTTGTATTTATGGTATCTATTCCCAAAACGCTTTTCCTTATTGATTCTGCAACATTTTTTATTCTTTTTATACTATCCTCAAAGCTTTCTCCAATAGGAATTGCAACATTTATGATATCTGCGCCGCTATCTTCTAGATATCTCACATATTCTCCTACGTCCTGTGGTGAAACTCCTGTAGGTGTTTCAGAAGCGATAAATATAGGCGGTCCTCTAACAGGTATCTTTATGTTTTTTATTTCAAAGGCTACAGGATATTTGTTCTTGTATATCTCTTCTAAAGTTTCTTCAAATCTTTTTAATCTATCTAAGTTCAAAATCTCATCTGCAGAGATCGTCGAAGAGAGCTTTTTTCCTGATGATACAAAATTTATTAGTTCTTTCAATAAAGAGAGATCCCTAGATGCCTTGTAAACGGGTTTTCCAATTAAAATGCTTATTTCTTCTGTGCTACCACTCACTGTGCCTGGTATTAGAATTACATCCATTTCTCTTAATTCATTAACCAAAACTTCATCTTTCTTGAGCATTTCTAAAATTATAGACGTTGTTAACATTGCAGCAACTTCTATTTCTAACTTAAAGATTTTTATTGTAATTGATTCCCCAAAAAAGCTATTATCTATCTTTTGCTTCACCAGATCATATGCTCTTTTACCAGTAATTATGCCGATTTTCATCTTTCGTTCCTTCTTCAGTGAATTTTGGCTTTTTAACATTTAATATTTAATCTTCCTTTTGAATTTAAAATAATAAGATAGTGATTTGGTTAAAATATCAATTACACTGAGATGAGAAAAATGAAAATTCTATGGGCTCCATGGCGCTCCGTTTATATTAAAGAAATTTCTAAGGAAGAAAAGGGAAGCTGTATTTTCTGTAAAGTTATTGCTGAAAAAGATGATAATAAAAACTTAGTAGTTTTCAGAGGAAATAAAACGTTTGTTATAATGAACAAATATCCCTATAACTCGGGGCATTTAATGGTAGTGCCCTATAAACATGTCTCTCGTATAGAGAATCTTGATAATGAAGAGTTACTTGAATTGTCAACGTTGATCGTTAGAAGCGTAAAAGTATTAACTGAACTGTACAGACCCGACGGGTTCAATATAGGTATGAACATCGGCAGAGCAGCTGGCGCGGGGATTGAAGACCACATACATGTTCACATAGTTCCTAGGTGGATAGGCGATACAAACTTTATGCCGGTTATCGGAGAAACTAGAGTTATATCAGAGAACCTAACTGAGGCATATGCAAAGATTAAAGAAGCTTTTCAGAAAATAAAATAATTAGCGATGATTTTGTCCTCGATCTCTGAAAAATGATGAAGGCGTTAATTATGAGCTCTAAAGTTGAAGATAGACTAGAACTTATAAATACTTATGTTATAAATGGAATTAAAAGGTATGTTTTTAGGGACATGAAAACAAAAATATATTTGAATGTTGCAGCAGATACGGAAGAAGAAGCAAAAAGTAAGGCTAAGGATATACTATCTAAAGTTGCAACTTAAATGAATAATCCTCAAACTTGAAATGATGTATTCCGAGGTAATTCTAGAATGAGTAGAACCCCTATAGTTATTAAAATTAGTGGCAGTTTCATTCAGCCTGACAAACCTGATGCCATAAGAAATTTTTCAAATGTATTAATAGAATTATGGGAAAGCGGCTATAGGCCAGCAGTAGTTGTTGGTGGAGGCAATACTGCAAGAGATTACATTAATGCAGCAAGAAAATTAGGCGGAAACGAATCAGTTCTTGATCTTATAGGGATAGAAGTAACTAGGCTTAACGCATATCTTCTTATACTATCGCTAGGCAGTTATGCAGTTCCATATCCTCTAGAAAGTATAAATGATATTTTAAAAGTAAAGGATGACCCTCTTGAGAGAATCATAGTAATGGGTGGTCTGCAACCAGGTCAATCTACAAATGCTGTTTCCGCAATATTAGCTGAAGTCATTGGTGCAAAAAATATAATCAATGTAACAAAAGTTGATGGAATATATGATAAGGATCCTCTTTTAAATAAAGATGCAAAGCTTATAAAGAAAATAACAACTTTGCAACTTAGAGAACTGCTAAAACAACACAGCAGTGAGGCAGGAAAATACGAACTCTTTGATCCTTTAAGCTTATCTATTATTGAGAGAAGCAAATTAATCGTTAAAGTAATCAGTGGAAAAGATCCGGAGAATATTAAAAAAGCATTTACAGAGGAAGTAGGAAGTGTCATACTGCCAAGTGATTTCTGATCTTTTCTAAGCTACAAAAAGCTTTTTCGTTCAAAATTAACTCTTTTTATATTAGTAAAACTTTCATGTTGTAATAATATACTTAAACTTTAAATAATAGAGACTTCTGGTTATAAAAATTAAATAATATTAAAAGTCAATAGACAATCAGCGATGATTTTTTCTTAAATCTGAAACATGATGATGAAGGGCCAAAGCTATGAGCTATTAATAAAAATTTAAAACATATGAAAATAGCTTTATATATAAAATATTAATAATACATTTTAGTACTAGGGGTGAAAAATATTTACGAGAAAATAGTAATAGGTTTCGATGGTAGCGCTTCATCAAGATTAGCTCTTCAGAAGGCTTGCGAGTTAGGGGAAAGATTTGGCTCAGAACTTAACGTAGTTTTGGTAATTGAGCCTTTAGATGTCTATTATGGAGAGCCAATACCTGATGTTGAAATCAGCAAACAAAAAGAAGCTGCAAATATGATTATTGAAAAAGCTAAAAAGATTGCTGCAAATTATAAAATAAAAAACGTGAACTACATGGTAAAGTATGGAGTACCTGCAAATGAAATAATGAAAACCGCAACAGATATAAAGGCAGATTTAATTGTTGTTGGAAGAAAAAGCAAAAAGGGTTTATTAGAAAAAGTATTACTGGGTAGCGTAAGTCAATCTATAGTAAACTTAAGCAAAGACATAGATGTACTCATAACCCCATATATAGAACCAACTGATTAAGTACAATGGGTTTTGCAAATTGTTTAAAAATATACCAAATTATCCGGAGATACCAGTATTAAGAGAGAGCGGTATGATTTATCCGCCGGTAGCATTTATAATTTATATGATAAATCCGTTTGTGTCTCCTGATGTTCTCTTTCTCTATAACATATATTTAAGAGCTAACTTAGAAGCTAACAAAGAGATTTTTGTCGGAAGTTATGGTGAAGATGTAGAGAATTTAATTTCTGTTTCCTCATATCCTACCCCATTGATTTCTAAACTCAGAGAATTTTTAAGCCTAACGAATATTCACTATAGGTACTATACTTCAATAGAAGAAATGATAAAGTCTCTAGAGCTTAATTTCAGGAGTGCTGACCACATATATTACTACATTCCCTATTTGAGCGAAAACGATGAAAAAATGCTTTTTAGGCTTGTTCAGTCCGTAAAAAAAGCAAAACAAAATACCAATAAAAATTTAACTATAACTTTCTTCATTGATGAGAATGTTATAGGAAACAGAAACTCATACATGCTTTATGACGGCGATATTTTATTTAAAGCATATTTTGACGAAAAAACGTACAGAAGATATATTAAACTAATAAAAATGAGATTTTTTGAACCTAGAAGTATAAATATTGAATATGTAATAGATAATGATATCATTAGATTTAATCTTATTCGATCACTTTAAAAATTTCTAGCAAAACTAGTTGTGTCTCGAGTGTGATTTAAAAAATGGTAATAAAAACTGGGAAAAAAATGCCCGAAAAGCTAGAAACGATATTAAAAGAAAGCGTTAGGCTTGCAGATATTCAATATTACATGAAGAAAAGAGTTAGGCTTGAGGGGGAATGTCTCATTATAAAGAACGAAAAGGAGA
This sequence comes from Fervidicoccus fontis Kam940, assembly GCF_000258425.1. Lineage (NCBI taxonomy): Archaea > Thermoproteati > Thermoproteota > Thermoprotei > Fervidicoccales > Fervidicoccaceae > Fervidicoccus > Fervidicoccus fontis. The sequence continues at coordinate 929,024 of NC_017461.1, read as the reverse complement.
ATAAAGAATATAAAATAACCATAAAAAACAAAAGAGTTCATCTTATAAGCTTTGGAAAAGCTTCTCAAAAGATGGCTGAGTTTGCTTTAAACCTTCTAGGCAGTAGAATTATAGATGGAATAGTTGTAAAGCTTAAGTTTGCCGAAAAGATCTCTGAATTTCCTCAAAATATAAAGGTAATAGAGGCGAATCATCCGGTTCCCGATAGTGGAAGTATAGAAGCAGCAAAGAGTATTCTCAATTTAATTTCAAATGCTAGCGAAGATGATTTGATGCTTTTTCTAATCTCAGGAGGTGGTTCAGCTATGGTGGAACTTCCTATAGATCCTATAACTTTGGAAGATGCTGAAAAGGCTTTTTCGCTTTTAATAAGAAGTGGCGCAACAATTCACGAAATAAATGCCGTAAGAAAGCATATTTCTCAAATCAAAGGAGGAAAACTTGCTAAAAAAGCCTATCCTGCTGAGGTTGTCTCCTTAATTGCAAGTGATGTCCCTGGCAACTATATTGATGTAATTGCTAGCGGTCCAACAGCTCCAGACATGAGTACTTATAGCGATGCCTATAGAATTCTTGAGCAATATGAAATTCTCGACAAAATACCAAAAAGCGTTTTAGAAGTGATAGAAAAAGGTTTAAGAGGAGAAATTGAGGAAACTCCAAAACCTTTAGATAAAGTTTTTGAAAGAGCGCACAACTTTTTAATCGCCGCACCCTCAGATCTAGCAAAAGAGGTTTCAAGTTATGTTTCAAAAATAGGATACAATTCTTATGTGCTCACATCAATACTTCAGGGAGAAAGTGGAGAGGTAGCTAAGGCTCTCTCATCAATTGCAATTGATACGAAGAAGGGAAATACTTCCTTTGCTCTTCCTACAGCACTGATATTAGCCGGTGAGACAAATGTCAAAGTAAAAGGTAGTGGGAAGGGAGGTAGGGCTATGGAACTTGTAGCTTACTTTTCGAGGGAAATAGCAGGAATTGATGGAATAAGTATTTTTGCTATAGACACGGACGGCATGGATGGTAGTACTACATCAGCAGGTGCATTTGCAGATTGCAACACATGGAGAAAAATATTCAAAAAATATGGCTTAAAAGCTTTTGATGAATTGAGAAATAACAATTCTTATGAATTACTTGACTCGCTTGGGTACACAATCTATACAGGTCCAACTGGCTCAAATCTGAACAATCTCATTTGTATTTTAATCGATTGATCTTATATGAGCTGTTTCTTATACGATCTTAACTTCTCTCTTACAGTTTTACTAAGATTGTAACACCCAGTGCCTCTTTCTAGCAATCCCTTACTTATCAATATTTCTATAACGCTTTCCGGATTTTTTATCCCATAAACTCTTTCTAGCTCTCTAACAGCCAAGATTTCCCCTACAGATAAGTTTGTCAAAAAATAATCCATGACTCTGTACTCTTCTTCGCTTAGTCCTGGGTATAATTTTTTAAATACTGATAAAGAAAGTCTTATTCCTCTATCCAACTTTCCTTCCCTTTTTTGTTAAAATGTGTCGAGATAAGAGATCCAATGGCATATCTTATCGCTTCGCTTCTGCTTTGAAAGATCTTATCTTCTACCAGTCTATCTATTGCACTTGCCATTTCTGGCGGAATCTTACATGTTACCAGCACAAATTTATTTTTTGGCATTAAAAATCACTTCTTTTCCAATATAAGAATTAAAAATGCTTAGGTTTTTAAACTGACCGTTCCCTATGATATAATCTTTCTCTCAACATTTTAGAAGTGCAATTAGGTCTGTATTAATATAGCTTTATCTGATCTCTTTGCCTTCCATGAAGAAGAATGTTCTTTTCAGGGGGTCTGATCTTATTTAGTAGAAGATATGTCTTTCATATAAGAGGAACTTGTAAAAATTAAAAATATATCTATACAGTAAATTTTATATATTTAAAAAAAGCGATAATTTAGATGGTGAAAAGCCTGAGAAGGTTTTTTCTAATTGTTGTTATTGTTTCGATTCTTGTCATTACTACAATATCTTATGCCCTCTTCCTCTCGCCAAAACCAGGCTTATACTTTTCCCCCTCTCTATACTCATTCGAATCGAACATGACAAATGATATATCTTCTCTTCTTGATAATAAAAACGTTGTATGGCACATACATGTTTCCGCAATAGCTCCATTCCTCTCGAACAATGACTTCGTAGACCTTCTCGACTCCTGCTATTCAGGACAGGGTGCCGCTTACATACCTTACGAATCATTTAAACCAGTTGTAGATTCGTGGCTTACAGTGCTCAAACAAAGGCACCTCGATCCTAATTATTTCACAACATCCCTCATAATTTCTGTAGAGGTCTTCAACAAAACTGATGGAAAAATCCTCTACAGTGCATTCGACACGATGAAGTATAGACCTATAGACTTCTCTTTTCCAAAAGGCGTGCTGGTAAAGTTGAACATAGACGGTAATGGAGTAAGCTTTGATGAGAAGAATTTGTGGATATTAAGCCTTCCCATACTCCTCGCTGAGCCTGAAAATACAAATAGCACATTTAATGGAAGTAAACACACCCAGCCCTTATCCCAGATCGAGACAACAATATCTTATATAGCTCCAGAGAACCTTACGGGCCTTCTTCCTGGAGACTTCTTCAAACAAGAAAACGGAAAGCTTTACATGAAGGTACCTATACTCATCATTGACAACACCCAGTCCAACAATTCAGCCACAATGGGAGGATCGATTGATATAAATATAAACGCAGCAAAAGACTACTCTTTAGGAATATATCCTGCTTTTTCCGCAGGAAACGACATCTTCAATAGCCTAACACAGGGGATATTGCCTAACGTAAATATAAGGCTTGGCTCCGGGCAAACTTGGGGATCCTACTATTTCGGTTATATGATAAATGTCCCTCCGGGAAGTGCGAAGTGGATATACATATGGGCAAGGCCAGTCATAAAGTTCACTATAATCCACTACTACAACCCAATATCCTACGCTGATTATACAGAAGATAGAGTATATGCACTTGTAACGGATGTGCTTTCCTACAACAATGCCATAGAAGGGGGAATTGAAAGTGGGTTACCGCCACAGCCCATTATGAACAATTTATTCGTTGGGACTAACGAGACAAGAGTGGCTGTTCCCACTTTCACGATAGGTGGGATACTTCCAGTGAATGGATCTATTCCTTTCGCAATTTTGTTCAACTACTATGACAAATGTAAAACAAACTTTGAAGTTGGTCTAGCGATAGGATCCTTGCTTGGTAGCTCAGCATGCAGTGTTCTTCCAGGTCTAGAAGGTGTTGCTTGCGGAGTTGCTACAGAATTTGTCTCGACATTTTCCAACTCTCTCTCATCAATGGATCCATTATACATGATAAACGGGGTAGTACAGAATGAGGGGCAACTGTTTGAATACGGATATAACGTTCCAGTAATCCTAGACATGAGGGTGAGTAAGCTCAGCTATATCGTCCCTCCTCCATCTTACTGCTTTTGGTGCTCCAACTGCACTTTCTCCCCGCCCGTTGCACTTTACTTTAAAGCGATACCAGCTGGCTAATCTTTTTGAAAATCAATATGATTTTAACAGAATTTTAAACTAAAACTTCTAACTTTGAAGAAAATCTTTCAACGATATTAAAAGTGTATATGTTCTATAGACAGGAGGAATCTGACCTCCTTCCCGCCTTAAAGGGCGAGGGTTCCCCTTAGGGAATTCATCGGTTCCTCGTATCTATTCGTGAATACATCTTTCATCTGCAGGGCATTCGAGAGGATCTCTGATCCCCCCCATATGGAGAATGGATAAAGCCCTCCTCTCAATGTTTAGAATCGCTATGTGGTCTCTCTTTCCCTCGAAACCGCATCTGTGGCATTTTAATCTTCTGTAGCCGTTCTCCCTCAGCTTAGATCCGCATACTGGGCACGTCGATGATGTTCTCCTAGGGTCAACAGCTGCAATTTCTAAGTGTTTTTACTTTAAAACCTAAATTAACAATTAATGAACCTTTGGTGTAGTTTATGTGGTTTTTCATAGCGATCCTCTTTTTGTCTTTGCTATCATTCCTCGATTTAGGCATATTTACATATATAGGCTATTCGTTTAACGTATCCCCTTTAGTTTATGGAATAATTGCCGCTACCTGGAGCCTTATCTACATAATTTCTAACAAGCTTTTTGGTAATCTTGCTGATAAAGGTGAGAATAAGCTATTAATGCTGATTTCACTGATTAACATATTTGTAGCAACTTTTCTCTTTTCTAGAGGAAGCCTTGCCTATATCGCAATAGCCTATATGTTTCATGCCATTAGTGTATCTACCGCGAATCTTTCCGTTAGTTCTAGCATTTTTGAGCTTACTGATAGTGAAAGCTGGTGGAAGTATTCAGCCGCACAAAGGCTTTTAGTGTATTTGATTAGAGGAACGACATTATTACTAATCTCTACGGGAATTTTGAGCCTAAGCATTTTCCAAGTTCTGATGATCGCTACTGCTATTGCTGCCATTTCAGCAATAGTTTTGCCTTCGATTGGAGTTAATATTGAAAGAAAATTGCATCTTATCAACAAAAATGTTAGTAACGTTATAGAATATTCAAATATGAAAAGCCTTGCTGCTATAAACTTGGAAAACCCTACAGGATTGCAAGGGGTACTAGAAGGATTTAAGTTAAAAGAGGGGGGCGTTTCTTCGAAAAATATACTTCTCTCCCTATTCTTCGCTATAGCAATGGGAGATTTCATGTTTACTATTATGCCATTATTGATTAAAGGAGATATCTCACTGAATACTTTATGGATATCACATGGAATAACTGGAATAGTAATCGGTATATCTTTAGTGCTTATGTCAAAAATCCTTAAAGGTAGCAAAAAAAGTGCGACCTTTTTTGTTCTGCTCAGAGGATTATGGCTAGCTTTAGGTATTCCGTTATTATTCAAACCTTCAGGCTTAATCTTATATTTGATTATAATGTATTTATCTTCTTCTGCAATAGATACGATATTTTACAATTTATACTCAGAAACAAATAGTGGATACGGAGCAAACAATTATTTCATTGTAAGAGAGATGGGAACGCTGTTTGGCTCTTTAATAGCAGGAATGATAATGACCTTTGGGTTAACGGCAATAATAATATCACTCGCTTTAATGTGCACAATTGCCCTTATCTCAATCGATATTTAATTATTTAAGCGCTTTTTCCACAAAAGAGCACTGAAAATCCCCGCTTCTTTTTCAACTGAAAGTTCCGCCTTTCAGAACGGAGAAGGTCTGATTCTAGCCTAAGAAAACATACCTTTTGCCCTTCTTCTTATCATATACATAAATTAAGTTTCTTTTTTTATCTATTGAAATCCAATACCTATATCCTACATGCTCATTGATATTCTCTTTAAGCATGTTTTTAATTGTTCTTCTCGCATATTTTTCCAGCCATTTCATATTTTCACTCTGCTTGTCTGAGAAACAAAGCTTAGAAATTTTAATCATGTAAAATAAGCCTAATCGTACTACTTTTTATTATAAAAAATTATTGTTTTAAAGTTAATGTATAAAAGGTGATGTTCTAGCTATCATAGAATATCATACTGTCTTAGTATAAAAATATTTTCTGTTTAAAAATTTAAGAGATTTCAAGCAAAGGCTTATCTTTTTGAACAAAATCGCCTTTGCTTACAAATATTTTTTCTACTTTCCCGTCCTTCGGAGATCTTGTTTCTATTATCATTTTCATTGATTCGATCTTAAGTAAAACTTGGTTTTTCTTTACCTCGTCTCCATCCTTTACAAGGATATCAACAATTTTTCCTGGAACCTTACTTGTAACTACTACCATAGCTATCAGCTCTTTCTAAATAAAACTTAAAAGTTTAATAATTTTTGCAAATGCTTATTTACGTTATTTGTTAAAACTTTTTATAAAAATTTTCGACAGAAATACATGAGTTGAAGGTCATGGAAGAACTGAGAGAAGAATTTAAAAAACTTATCGAATTGAGGAATAAAATTTCTAAAGGTGATAGTGAGTACATAAAAAAGCAACATGAAAAAGGTAAGCTAACAGCAAGGGAAAGAATAGATCTCCTAGTTGATCCCGGTTCCTTTGTGGAAATTGGGGCATTTGTGACCCATAGAGCAACGGGATTCGGACTTGAGACAAAAAAACAGCTTGGAGATGGCGTTATAACTGGTTATGGCAAAATTAACGGAAGGACTGTGTTTATTGCTTCACAAGATTTTACTTTTATGGGAGGGAGTCTTGGAGAAGCGCATGCAGAAAAAATTGTAAGAGTGCTAGATTTAGCAATAAAATCTGGTTCACCAATGATTTTTTTGAATGACAGTGGAGGGGCTAGAATCCAGGAAGGAGTAGATAGTCTTAAAGGATATGGAGATATATTTTACTTAAATGTGAAGGCGTCTGGATTTATTCCTCAAATTGCAGCTATATTGGGACCAGCAGCGGGAGGAGCTGTATATAGTCCTGCTCTAATGGATTTTATAATAATGAGTAGAAAGAACAGCTATATGTTTGTAACAGGACCAAAGGTTGTTAAAGCCGCAATAGGAGAAGAAGTAGACGAATATAGTTTGGGAGGGGCAGAAATTCATGAACAGAAAAGCGGAGTTGCAAGCTTAGTAGGCGAAACGGAAGAGGAGGCTTTAAATTTAATAAAGAAGCTTTTAAGCTATCTACCAAGCAATAATAGAGAGGATCCGCCTTATGTGAAAAGTGAGGATCCTGTGGAAAGAGCAGATAAAGAGCTTGACTCTATAATACCAACAGATCCAAACGCTCCATATGATGTTAAGGAAGTAATTACTAGAGTTCTAGATAAGGACACTTTCTTTGAGATACAGCCTAATTGGGCGCAGAATGCAGTCATAGGATTTGGAAGGATCGGAGGAAGAGTTGTCGGAATAATTGCTAATCAACCAATGTACTTGGCAGGGTCTTTGGATATAGACTCTTCAGATAAAATTTCAAGGTTCATAAGATTTCTCGATGCCTTCAACATATCTATAATAACATTTGTAGATGTGCCTGGCTTCTTGCCAGGAACTGTTCAGGAGTATGGCGGGGTTATAAGGCATGGCGCTAAAGTAATATATGCTTATAGTGAAGCGACTTCACCGAAAATTACTGTAATAATGAGGAAAGCATATGGAGGTGCCTATATTGCTATGGGAAGCAAACACCTTGGCGCTGATTATGTTCTAGCATATCCGTTTGCTGAAATTGCTGTTATGGGTCCAAGGGGAGCCGTTGAAATTCTTTACGGAAAAGAATTGGCATCTTTAAAGGATATGTCAGAAAAACAGGAATTTTTAAATAGAGTAGCCAAAGAATATAGAGAGAACATTACCAACCCTTATGTTGCCGCATCTAGAGGTTATATTGACGATGTAATTTTCCCAAGTGAAACGAGGACTTATCTAGCGAGGGCGCTTGAAGCATTTGCGTCAAAAAAGAAGGAAGAAAGGCAAATTAATAAAAAACACGGAATAATGCCAGTTTGAAAATCCTATATATGTCATTTTTATATTGGTTTTTATTCTATTTGACAATTTTCTAAGAGACGTTTATCTAGTAATCCATAGACCTATACTTAATCAAAATTAGATTTTAAAGATGTTATTGAACATAAGCTACCTCACCCTAAAGAGTGAGGCTTTTGTATTCAAATAGAGCTTTACGTTCCAACCTCTCCCGCTTAAGCGAAAAGTTTTCTGAGAATCCATCTTTATAATCCAGATTTAATTTGGTCTTTTATGATTTTCTTCTTCCTAGTATATAGTGGAGAAATATTAGAAGCAGAAACTACAAGACTAGTTTGTAAGCTGTTTGAGTTTCAAGATTATAGTAATAAATATTTAAATTCGTGTCTTCTAATTATAAGTTAACGAAAGGGTGATTATAGTGTATTTTGACCGAAACGTTAAGAATTCTGAAATATATGAAAAAGCTCTTCATGGAACAACAACTGTGGGTCTAATAGCAAAGGATGCTGTTATACTTGCAGCTGATAGGAGAGCAACTGCGGGGACCTTCATTGCTCATAGAAAAACAAGAAAAATATTAAAAATTACCGATAAAATGGCGCTTACAACAGCGGGTTTAGTTGCTGATGCACAAGTTCTTGCTGACTGGCTTAACACACAAATGAATTATCTAACAATAACAAAGAAGCAACCTGTCACAGTAAGAGAGGCAGCCCATCTTCTTTCCCTCTTGCTATACAGATACAAACTATTTCCATTTTACGTTCAGCTTATACTAGGAGGATACGATACTGCTCCAAGACTATTCTCCTTAGATTTATATGGAAGCTTGGTTGAAGAGAAATATACCTCTACTGGAAGCGGATCTCCAATTGCAATAGGGGTGCTCGAAGATGGATATAGGGAAAATATGAGCCCTGAAGAGGCAAGGAAGCTTGCAGTCAAGGCTGTACAGATGGCATTAAAGAGAGATTCTGCAACCGGAGATGGAGTTGATAGTGTTATAATTACTAGTGAAGGGATAAAGGAGTTCAGTGATCCTGTACAACCCTGACCTACTTTCTTCCCTTCAGGAATAAGTTCCTTTTGAGCGATTTATAAGTTTCCCGCATCCGTTTGTTTTTCCGTTTCTCTCATGAAAAATAGTCGGGAGTGGTCAGAGATCCCCTATCTGGAACTTTATCTGGGTTGGCTATCCATCTTTGAGTCCTGAAACAATCCCTCATTCAATACATACACTGCTTTAATAGCATCATCAATGAAAATTAAAGCTTAGAAAAGCTTATAGAACTTTATCCCCGCATTGAAAGGCAAAGCTTTCGGTTGTAAGAAACAAATAAAGCTCTTAGTAAAAAAATAGCAAAAAATTTAATTGACGCATATGCTTATACTTAAAAATCGTGCAAAGTTCTAGCCAAAAAATAATTAAAGTAAGTAAACATTTTTAGCACGCAATCAAACATTAAAATCGTTGAGTGATCAAAAATGCTTGTTGCAGATGTCAATGTTTGGAAAAATAAAAAAACGATGTTCATCAAAAGGATCGAAAGTGATAGAGAGATAGGATATTTAGATCCTGGGATAGATGAGACTCTATCCCTAATTAACAAAAGAGAGAAGAGCTATACTACAAGCTCCTGCTCAGGACGGATATCGATTGTTGATACAGATTATTTATGGAAAAGGAATGAGCTTCCTTTAATATTTAAAAAACATTCTGAGGTTAGCTCTGAAGAATTAATTTCAATATTTAAAAAAGAACCTATGAATACATTTTGGCTTATCGTAAGCGGTCCAATACTTCATGTGAGAACTTTAGACATTGAAGAAGCGCTTTTTATTTTAAATGCGGGTAGGGAGGCAGGATTTAAGCATTCAGGAATAATGAGCTATTCTGAAGATGGCTACCTTGTAGAACTTATAAGCGGAACTCAGTTTAATTTCCCAATAAAAAACAAAAATGGCTATTTGATAAACATAGAAAAAATAGATTATATAGCTAAGCTTGCAAATAGCGCTCTAGTTGATGGAAGGAGAAAGCTAGAGAAACTTAATCAGTTTTTAAAGGAGAAGGAAAATGAGATCCGATAAGCTTTCAAGCGTTGGAGAAATAAAAGCTATAGAGCGACTTTTAAAGCAATACAAAGCATTTTATAGGAAGGATTTTTGCTTTCCTATAGACGATGACGTTCAAGCTTTCTATAACTGCAAGATCTCTATAAAAATTGACGGATATTGCGAGAAATATAGTAGGTACCCATGGGAAAGATGGAGCAATTGGGGGTGGAGAGCTATTACTGGAACTGTAAGCGATCTTTATGCAAAGGGATATACTCCTTTCGGAGTAGTTTACAGTTTAGGGCTTCCGAAAAACTTTCCCTTGAGCAAACTTGAAGATATATCAATTGGCATAAAAAAAGCTATGAGAGAATATGATTTGAGCTTTTTAGGAGGAGATCTTAATGTAAGTTACAAATATGCATGGATAGATGTAGCAGCTTTAGGGACGCATAGCACCTCTTATATATTTCCAAGATCTGGAGCAAAAGCGGGCGACCTCGTGTTCACTACTTTAGTAAATGGATATGGGACTTCTTCTTTGCTATTTTTTGCTTACAAAAACAGACTGTGGAACAAGCTTCCTAGAGAGTTTTTGAATTACACGCCGAGGGCGGTAAAGGAATTTCCATTAGTTTCTAAAGCAATTAAAGTGAATTCTTCTATAGATTCAAGCGATGGTTTAGCAAAGAGTTTATGGATTTTAGCAAAATCAAGCAATGTTGTAATTCATATTGACAATATTCCGATTCATGGAAAAGTGATCAGTTATCTTAAAAACTTCAACTTAAATATTGAAGAGTTTGCTCTTTATGGCGGAGAAGAGTACGAGGTAATTTTTACTACCAGTGAAAAAGAAGATAGAGTTATACGAGTTTGCAAGAGTGCTGGAATAGAATGTATAAAGATAGGAAAAGTAATAGAAAAGAGTGACAAACCGAAAATCATTTTTAACAATAGAGAAATAAAACCAGAGGGCTGGGATCAGTTTTTAAGCACTTAATTGGGTGACCACATTGAATAAAATTATAACCATCGACGGTAGCCTGGGGGAAGGAGGAGGGCAAATTTTAAGAACTTCTTTGGCTCTTTCAGCTATACTCGGCATGCCATTGAAGGTAATAAACATAAGAGCAAAAAGGGAGAACCCGGGACTACAGCATCAACACATAACTGCAGTAAAAGTGGTCTCTGCCTTAAGTAATGCAAAAACTGAGGGTCTTTATCTAGGAAGTAAAGAGCTACTTTTTTACCCAAATAAGCTCTCTGGTGGGAATTTTGAATTTGATGTAGGAACTGCTGGAAGTGTAATGCTTGTACTTCAGGCAATTCTTCCTATTTTACCTTTCCTTGAAACCAGCACCAAAATTGTATTAAAAGGAGGAACAGATGTTCCTGGTGCTCCTACCTTTGATTACTTTAAAAACGTAACATTGGAGCTTTTAAAGCGTATTGGAATCGACATGAAGGCGAATATTAAAAGAAGGGGATATTACCCAAAGGGAGGAGGAATTGTTGATATATTTATAGAGAGCCCAAAAGGAAGGTTAAAAAACATAGAATTAGTAAAGCGGGGAGAATTGAAAAAAATAAAAATATTTAGTGTTGCTCACAAATTACCATCACATATAGCAAAAAGGCAGGCGTTATCTGCTCAAAGTTTTTTAGAAGAAAGACTTCAGGGTATCCTGTACGAGACAGAAATTGAAGACGATGAAAAGAATCATGAACTCGCATCATTTAGTCCTGGGACTTCTATTTCTATAATAGCTGAGGCAAAAGAAAGTATTCTCGGAGGAGACTCTCTTGGAAAGAAAGGAAAACCTGCGGAAAAGGTAGGAGAAGATGCCGCAAAAGTCTTAATTGAAGATATCTCTACTCAAATGGCGCTTGACAGATTTATGAGCGATATGATAATACCATTTTTAGCTTTAGCAAAAGGTAAAAGCAAAGTGGGCGGCTCTAGGCTGACGCTACACGCTATTACAAATATTCTTGTAATTGAAAAAATACTAAATATAAAAGCAAAAGTATTAGGCAAGCAAGAAGAACCTTTTATAGTTGAAGTTGATGGAATTGATCCTTTCAGTTTGTATGTTAAATGAGTAAATAAGCGGTTTTTCTAAGAGAATATATTTATTAGATGTACATAAAAAGATAAAATATTTGTTAAGGTGATATTAAATGAGCACTGGTAAAAAAGTTACATTGAGCATTATAAAAGCAGATGTAGGCGGTCTTGCTGGACACCATGTAGTGCATCCCGACCTAATAGCAACAGCCACTAGAATGCTTTCAGAAGCAAAAGAGAGCGGAATAATAGAAGATTTCTATGTCACTAATGTTGGTGATGATCTGCAACTCATAATGACACACTACAGAGGCGTGGATAGCAAAGATGTTCACTCGTTAGCGTGGGATACTTTCAAAGAAGCGACAAAAGTTGCACAAAAGCTAGGTCTTTATGGAGCTGGTCAGGATTTGTTGAGTGATGCATTTTCCGGAAATGTAAGAGGCATGGGTCCAGGCGTAGCGGAAATGGAATTTATCGAAAGAACTAGTGAACCTGTCGTTGCTTTTATGGCAGATAAAACTGAACCTGGTGCATTTAACCTTCCATTTTACAAGATCTATGCTGATCCATTTAATACAGCTGGGCTTGTCATAGATCCTAAGTTACACAGTGGTTTCAAATTTGAAATTTGGGATCTAATTGAACATAAACAGTATTTCTTGAATGCTCCAGAAGATTCTTATGACATATTGGCGCTTATCGGAACAACCGGTAGATTTACTATAAAAAGAGTTTACAGAAAAGATAATAATGAGATTGCAGCTGCAGTAAGTAGCGAAAGACTTAACCTAATTGCAGGAAAATATGTAGGAAAGGACGACCCTGTTGCTATAGCGAGAGCTCAGTCGGGATTTCCAGCTTTAGGAGAAATACTAGAGCCATTTTCATTTCCACATCTAGTAGCCGGATGGATGAGAGGTAGCCATAATGGACCTTTAATGCCAGTCTCTCAAAAAGATGCCAGATGTACTAGATTTGATGGTCCTCCGAGAATAATAGCATTAGGCTTCAATATAAAAGATGGAAAGCTTATAGGTCCAACTGACCTATTTGATGATCCTGCGTTTGATGAAACCAGAAGAACAGCCCAGATAATAGCCGATTATATGAGAAGGCATGGACCTTTCATGCCACATAGATTAGGGCCAGAAGAAATGGAATATACCACTCTTCCTCAAGTTTTGAAAAAGTTAGAAGAAAAGAAAATCTAAATTTTTTATTTTTTATTATGATTTGATATTTCTTTGTTTAATATCAGGAAGTTTTTAAATAAAAATTCATTCACTAAAAAATAATAAGAATTGAAAAAATATGAATAAAAATATTAGGAAAGTAAAAGACCAATTATATTATACCCCGCTGTTTTAAGAGAGCTCCCATAAGACCCGAGATAAACGGGACAATGAATGGGGGTGTTGGCAGCGGGGGAAAATCGGTTTTTGGTTTCTGCAAAAATATTTATGAACTTTGAATTCTATTGTGTCGATAATGCTCAATGTTCCTCGGATTTTGAGCTTTATATAGAAGAAAGTTGTGTATCTTTTATTTGTCGATTGAAACGTATAGCAAATATCTCAAAAACAATGGTCTCCAATCTTCATAAATGACGAAGCATTTATCATAAGCAAAAAATAGAAATCTGTAAATATTATTCTGCTTCCTTCCGTATGTTTTCGTGTACACATTCTTTCAATTGAAATACATAAGAATGGTCAAAGAACCTCTCCAGATCTTTTCTCTAAGCCGTCAGTCTTTCATCTTTTCCATAGGTTCAATCATCAATAAAGCGCATGCGTATGAAATTTGGAAATTGTGCCACCTAGGAAGTGAAAAAGAAGCTTTTTAGGGTAAGAGCACCCTTAAGGCTACAACAATACCTATAAAAGCTATTGAAATTATGATTATAGTTGTAGGGGTTATTGTAATTTTTGCACTAGTATCTTCATAAAAGCTTATTAGCCCAGCAGCAGACATTAACCCGCTTGGTTTTTTCTTCTTTTCTTTAGATTTTGATGACATCGTTTTTTCCTCTGCGATGCTTGATATTTATATTTATGTTAAGAAATTAAAATATTTTTTGCCAACATACTCATGAAGATTCCAAACTCAACCTGCGGCGGCAACTCTTTTTCTATGCCAGATATTTTTAAATATGTGGCATTTGGAAGAAGCTCATTTTTTCCGAAGCCTACGTCATTACCAGAGAATATAAGTAATATTCTATCATTATCCTTAAGTCCAAGCTGTTCTAAAGATTTAAACTCAACTCCATAAGCTTGAGTAAACTGAAATATTTTATATCCTTGAAAAAATTGTAGAAAATCCCCGATATCTTGCAAAATTAAAAAATTGACGTTACTTTTAAATAACGCTTTGCTTATTTCAGCGATCCCATACTGCGCTGCAGCTCCTGTAACCCTTGAAATCGCAAAAGTATTTATGAATTTTTTATACGCTTGCACAGTCTTAAAGAAATCCGAAAGCCTATATGTGCTACTAATATCGTGCAATCCAACTACTATTTCTACCATTACTCTTCATCTCACCATATGGCTTAATCGAAATTAATTTTCTATCCCTAAAAAACTTTTGATAGATTATTAAATAAAAACGGAAACGATTTCTATTCTTCATAGAAGGTTGCAATTATTTCTTGTATGGAACGATGGAATACTGTATCTGCATCACTCCATGTAGCCCGCTTAGAGATTGATACAGTCTTTTTATTCTGCTGACCTCACCCTTTATAGCAATTATAAGCAAACATTCTTCCTTACTAACATGAACGTGCAAAGCTGAAACAATGACATCCATATATTCGTGCTGAATATCAGTTATCTTTTCCTCCAACCTACCAGTTTCATGGTTATAAAGCATAATTATAGCTCCTGCTACTGATCCTTTACTGAGTAACCACCTGTTTCTCGCAACAAACTCGCTTGCAGCATTTTGCAAAGCCTTGGATCTAGAATTTATTCCCAGCTCTTTTGAAACTTCCTCTAATTCTTTATATAACTCATATGGAAATGAAACACCGAATTTTACAACCAAAAGCCTCGCCATTTATGGTAAAGATGACAAATTTATATAATTCTTAAGGCATCATTTCTTATTTAAGTTTAATGTTAAGAGTTTCAGGACTGGTGGAGTTTTTATCTTTGATTGCTTATATGGAGGATTAGTTCCGAATTAAAAACAAGTGATCTTTAAAAATGTAATGATTTTATTGCCCATATTGTTATTTAATTTTAAATGCTATCGCTCATATTTTATTTTCTCCGTTATTCGGATTTGCGCTCTCTAGAAACTCTCTGATGTCATTTAATGCCGTTCTTACGCAGAGCTTTATGTTTTCTCTTGCAACTCCTTCTGGACATTTCTCTATAATTAAATTGATATTGTCATTTTTAAGCAACTCCTCAAGCTCTATAGGTTTCATTCTTGCCATGTTTTCCAGCTGAAGGCATCTTGGTCCAACGAACTTCCAAAGATCTGGATGAATGCTTTTTACTATGTAATAAATGTTCCAAGCTAGTGCCCTAATTTCCCACTGTGCTTTCATACACATCCTCAAACCAAAAAAATTAAGAAGCTCTCTTGCATTCATAGTCACTACGATCTTTGTTTTTACTGCTTGCGGTAGAACATATCTCGCATCTTCTGGAGGCATTCCCATATTTATTAATTCTTGATACTCTTCGAAGCTTTTCTTTATAGAATTTATATATTTCTCTAAAGCTTTGTCTCCCTTCTTCAGAATGCTTTTTGGTATCACGTAATAATTTTCAATTTCTTTAATTCTCTTATATCTTTGACTTAGCTGACTATAGCTCGCAAGCCTGTGTCTAACAAGCTGATGCGTAAGAACTCTTGATACGTCTTCAATAAGAAAGGTATATGTGCAGTGCTCCCAAGGGCTTGTATGTCCTCTTGACATCGTCTCCTTTAGCCACTCTTTTTTCTCATCTTCCTTCATCTCATTCCAGCTTTCCGAGAATTCCTTTTGAGTTATTGTCTGCTTGGCAGCTACGGCGATAAGCTTCTCGCATTCTTTAGTATAGCTTATCAGCGTAACTTTCATTTTTCTTACCTACTATTCAATTTTAACACTGATTCTAATTATCAGTTCTAGCAATTTATCTATTTCTATGAGGAAGTTCAAAAAGCTCTTAATAGGAACGACGGGGACTGAGTTTAGCAATCCATAGTTTTTAGAAACTAAAGTAACTAAAACTGGAACCAATTTAACTTCACACGGCCTTCTTATGCATGCTTTATTGCCAAGCAATAACAAGAATTCCTCATTTTCTAGCAAAAGCTTTGTCCTTTCCACTTGCTTATTTGCTGCAAATTCTATCCTTCCTCTTGAGGCAGATCTTGGGGACCAATGCTTGCAGTCAACTATTAAAGCTAAACCTGTTTTAATTGCAACTATGTCGATTTCAGCCCGAGAAGGCTTTCTAATTCTGTAGTTTCTAAGGACTTCATACCCATATTGTTCTAATATTTCACTTAGCTCTTTTTCAAAGTCTTTCCAAGATAAGTATCTGGAAACCACATAAGGTGAAATACCTTTATGTATCGCAGATATAGCAAGTTCTAGTCTATTTTCTACACTGACAATGCCATCTTCTATATTGATCCCTCTTAGATCTTCTATTAGCTTTTTAACTAGAAATTCGTTTGTTAACGATATTTCCGCAAGATAAGAGATCGTCGCCTTATTCTCTTTTAGAAGATAATTTACAATGCTTTCCAAATCGATTTACCTTTGTTAAATCATTACTATCCTTGCAAATGGTGTGGCAGGTTTAAACGGTATTCCTGTTCCACTGTAAAATTTAGTGAACCATTCGTAATAGTGCAACCTCATTGTGTGAGCAAACACTACGATTCCTTCCAAAGCAGCTGCAAGAAGGTTCCCAAAAATATATATTGTTATCCCTGCAATTGCGCCGATGGTACCCTTCCAGACGAGAAGAGCCATAATAGTAAATGCGTACATAACTCCAATATGTGCAACGCTGAGACCCAAAATTCTTAAAAAGCTCGCTGTATTGCCTATGAGCATTATGCCCGTTTCAAAAGTTTCAATGAACGATGTCGTCAATGCTGAGATCCCTGCCTTTACTCGTTTCTTTGAGACATAAAATAAAGGCTCAAACAAAAGAAGCATAAAAAGAGAGGCTAAAACACCGAATCTTATTAGCATTACCTCAAAGCCTGGACCTCCGAAGACTGCTTCTTTTATCAATCCTCCTGCCACGCTTGGAGAGTAAATGAGGAAGGGATACAAAGCTAGCGAGAATGCGAGAAATTTTGGCAATTTTATTGCTACCGCATCAAAATATTCTCTTGCCATCAAAGAGTTTATAAGTCCAAATAGTGTGCCCGAAATTAGTAGAATGGAGCCTATCTTAAGAGAGATATTTATGAGGAAGTATATGGATAGCGAGCCTTCTTCAAATGGGGACGGAATTATTGGATGTCCGTTCCAAAGTAACTGTGAAAGATTAGTCAGGCTTCCAAAAAATTCTCCTGATAAAATTCCGGTCACCATGCCTGCTATGCCTAAATATATTGCCAAGAGACCTGTATTGTACCAACCTTCTCTCCCTTTCGATGCTTTTATCATATATATACCAAAGAGCAAAACGAGTAGCCCGTGTCCTAGATCAGGAAACATTATGCCGAAAATTATGGGAAACGTGATAGCCATAAAATATATGGGGACAATTTCATGCGGCAAAGGATACCCATAATTCTCTACAAGCATACTGAAAGGTTTCAGCAATTTATTAACCTTAATTTCTGTGGGAAGTTTTTCTTCTTTAACAGCTTTAAGTGTAATTTCTTCCCATATTACCAATATTCTATTGTCAAGAGCTTTCTTTATAAAAGAAATGATTTTTTCTGCTTCGTAAGCAGGAATGTAGCCTCTAACATAAGAAAAGTAATCGGTATTTTTGATCTGTGAATAAATTCTCAATGCTTCTTTAACTGTATACATTCTAGAATACAAATCCTTTAGATATACTTCTTTTGCCTTAATTTTCTCCTCTAACTCTTCTATTTTCTTATCAAACTCACTTATCTTTTTCTTAAGCTCTTCATATGCAAGATGGAAATTTGAGGGAAGATCTTTTGGTATTACAACTTCAGAAAACCCTGATTCTGCAAGTATTTTTTCTATCTCCTTTTCATCTTCTTTTTTGTATAAAATTACAGCAACATTGCTCTCTTCTCCTTTTTCAACAAATATATAACAGTTGAATTTTCTCATTTTTTCAAGAAATGAAGGTATCATCTCGATATCTATATAACCAACTTTAAATCCCAAATAGCCATATTTTTTCTCTTCATTTAAGTCAAAATCAAGATCTTTCAATGGTTCAATCTCTTTTAAAAACGCATCAATTTTTTCTCTATCACTCTTTGAGCTTTTAAGCTCTGATATGATAGGTTCGATTTCCTTCTCAAGCATATCATATTCTGCAGAGATACTCTTAGCAGTCTCTATCCATTTTGATACTTTTATTTCTCCTCCATTTCGAATTCCATATATATTTATATCACTTAAAATACTTGAAAATTTATTTACCTTACCTTCGATTTCTTGCGAATATCTTAAAATTTCATTATTATATGACCCTGGATAGGCTATAGACAGCTCTGCAGGATGAAACTTTTCTGTAAGCATCAAAGATGTTACAAGCTTGTCACTGTAATCTTTAGGAACAATTAACGTAATGCCTGTAACGCTATTCGGAATAAACATCTTGATTTACCTTGAAAGATTTCTAATCAAACAGAAAGCAAACTTTAATTAAATTTTAATTATTTCTATTAATGTCAATATTTTTATAGTTTTTTTAATTAATTACTATAATAAGTTTAAGTGGATACACATGAGTGCTCAGATCAATAATGGCAAAGTATTAGTAATCGGAGGAAAGAACTTAGTTCTGATGTACAAGATGATAGGTTGCGAAGGAATAGAAGAGAGAAACCCAGACAATATTGCACAGATTATAGAAACTTATGCTAAAAGGCAAGATATCAGCGTTATTTTGGTTGAAAAAGAATTAGGAGAGCTTATATCGTCAGATATCGAAAACATTAGAAAAAAGACTGGAAAGATTATTTTTTACTTGCCTTCACCCTCAAGTGCTATGGAGCCTACGGACATCAGAAAAATGGTCATGAGAGCTTTAGGGTTATAAATAATAATTGACTTTGGTGGTTTGCCTTGGAAGAAGGTAATATTGAGTCCTTGCTTGAATATGTTATCAACAAGGTAATAAATGAATTCAAGGATACCGTTGAAGAATTGCGTAAAGATGCACATGAATTGCTCGACGATGCATATAAAAATACGAAGAATTCTCTAGTTAAGGAGCTTAGCGACCTTTATGAGAATTACGTTGAAAGCGTGAATAACTTAAGGTCATTAAGGCAGTATGAAATAAAAATAAAAACTCAAGAAAAAAAAGCGGAAATCGTTGACCTTGCGCTTAAAGAAGTTGAGAAGAAGATCTTTTATGAGCTTGATAAAGAGGAAAAGAAAATTATTTACGAAGCAATACTTTCAAAACTAAAGGAGTCTATAAAGTTGACAAACGGAGAGATCCACATTGAAAAGGAAGACAAAGATCTTGTTTCTAAGATTATAAAGAAAAAATTAGAAGATAGTAAAGAAAAGATTAAAATTATTGACGATCTTCCCTCCGGCACTGGAGGAATTAAATTTGTCTCTCAAGACGGTTCAACTGTTTATGATTTTACCTTGAAAAAGATATTTGAACTTTCTAAGTTTGAACTAGCCTCAATTGTTTATAATGTTTTATTCGGGGGTGAAGAAAAATAGCAATAACAGGTAAGATCAAGAGGATTTCAGGATCGCTTATCGTAGCTGAAGGGATGAAGGGAGTAAAGATGTACGAAGTTGTAGAAGTTGGTAGCGATGGAATCATAGGAGAGGTCACGAGGATCGTAGGCGATGACGCATATATACAGGTATATGAATCAACTTCAGGTATTAAGCCAGGAGATATAGTTGTATCCTCGGGTTCTCCCCTCTCTGTTGAGCTCGGACCAGGACTGTTGACACAGATATACGACGGAATACAAAGACCTTTAGAAGTAATTAAAGAAAAAAGTGGTTCAATTTTTATTAGAAGAGGTATTAAGAGCCCTGCACTTCCAAGGAATAAAAAATGGCACTTTATGCCAAATAAAGAGCTCAAAACAGGAGATGAAGTAAGTAGCGGCACAGTGCTAGGTAGCGTTAAGGAGACAGAACTTATTGAGCACAGAATACTCGTCCCGCCTAATATTAGTGGGAAATTGACTTTTTTGGCTAAAGAAGATGATTATAGTGTTGAAGATGTAATAGCAAAAGTTACTAAGGAAAATGAAGAAAGAGAATTAAAGTTATATCATAATTGGCCGGTGAGAATTCCAAGACCTTTTAAAGAAAAACTCGAGCCTACAGAACCACTTATCACTGGCTTAAGAATAATAGATACATTCTTTCCAATAGCAAAAGGAGGAACAGCCGCTATTCCTGGAGGCTTCGGTACAGGAAAAACAGTCACTCTTCATGGTATTGCTCAGTGGAGTGAAGCAAAAGTGGTCATTTACATCGGGTGCGGTGAAAGAGGAAATGAAATGACGGAAGTTCTTGAAAAGTTTCCTCATTACAAAGATCCATGGACAGGAAGACCGCTGATGGAAAGAACTATACTTATTGCAAATACGAGCAATATGCCTGTTGCTGCAAGAGAAGCTAGCATTTATGTCGGAGTGACACTTGCAGAGTATTACAGAGATCAAGGATATGATGTTTTGCTTGTAGCCGACTCAACCAGCAGGTGGGCTGAAGCACTTAGAGAAATTGGAGGCAGGCTTGAAGAGATGCCTGCTGAAGAGGGATACCCAAGCTATTTAGCATCAAGACTTGCTGAATTTTATGAAAGAGCTGGTAGAGTTATAGCACTTGGCGATCCAAAGAGGATAGGATCAGTTACTCTTGGCGGTGCAGTATCGCCCCCAGGTGGGGACTTTACAGAGCCAGTAACCAGCCATACAAGAAGGTTTGTGAGAGTATTCTGGGCACTAGACACGACATTAGCTTATTCCAGGCATTATCCTGCTATTAACTGGCTGACCAGCTATAGCGCATATGCAGAGACTGTTGCTGAATGGTGGAAAAAGAATGTCAGTCCTAGCTGGGCCGAGGACAGACAGAAGGCCTTAAATATTTTGTATAGAGAGAATGAGATTAAGGAGATTGTAAGGCTTGTTGGAACAGAGGGTTTAAGCGAGAGCGATAAGCTCATTTTGTTTATAGCAAACGTTCTTAAGGATGGATTTCTTAAGCAAAATGCATTCGATCCTATAGATGCCTTTAGTGAGCCAAAGAGACAATACAAGATGCTAAAATCGATTCTTGAGGTATATGAAAAGCTTAATGCCATAATTTCAAGTGGAAAGGCAAACATGTCAGAATTAGAGGAATTGATAAAGGACGATATATCGTCGCTTGTAAGAGGAAGATATTCTATTCCTCATAATAAGCTTGAAATGTTCGATAACATAATAAGAGGCATATTTGAAAAGGTCAAGAAGTACGAAAACTCTTGAGGTGATAATATTGGAGAGCACAAGAAGAATTCATGGAGTAATGGAGTCAAAAGAAATAGAAATGATAAGAGGCCCCCTTCTGTTTGTAAAGGTTTCTTCAGGAGTCGCTTTTGATGAAGTTGTTGAAGTTGAGTTGCAAGATGGTGAGAAAAGGAGGGGAAGAGTGCTCGATGTTAGTAAGAATTTAGCCGTAATACAAATATTTGAGGGGACGACTGGGATAGGATCTCTAGGAACAACTGTAAGATTTCTAGGAGAGACTTTTGAAGTTGGAGTCTCCGAAGATATGCTCGGCAGGATTTTTGATGGGCTCGGAAACCCGATTGATGGTGGTCCCATGGTAATTGCCACCGAAAAGAGAGATATAAACGGTGATCCGCTAAATCCTGCATCTAGAGCTTATCCCAAAGACTTTATACAGACTGGAGTAAGTGCTATAGATGTAATGAATACTCTTGTTAGAGGGCAAAAGTTACCAATTTTCAGCGGTGGAGGCTTACCGCACAATATGTTAGCTGCACAAATCGCGAGGCAAGCAGTAGTTAGGGGTGAAGAAGAAGAATTCGCTGTGGTGTTTGCAGCAGTAGGCATAAAGTACGATGACTTCCTGTTCTTCAAGAGATTCTTTGAGGAAAGCGGAGCAAAAAACAAAGTAGCAATGTTTGTTAACTTGGCGAATGAGCCTGCAATGATAAGGCTGATTACTCCAAGGGTTGCTCTGACATTAGCTGAATATTTGGCATATGAAAAAGACATGCACATACTTGCAATTATAACTGATATGACAAATTATGCTGAAGCATTAAGAGAAATTAGTGCTGCTAGAGAAGAAATACCTGGCAGACAGGGATACCCTGGATACATGTACAGCGACTTCGCCTCAATTTATGAGAGGGCAGGAAGGGCTATCGGAAAGAAGGGGAGCATTACACAGATGCCCATTTTGTCAATGCCTAACGATGATATAACGCATCCAATCCCAGACTTAACTGGCTATATTACTGAGGGACAGATCGTTTTAGACAGAGGCCTATTCAATAAAGGTATTTATCCCCCAATAAACGTCTTAATGAGCCTATCAAGGCTTATGAAAGAAGGAATAGGTCCAGATAAAACTAGGGAAGATCACGGCGATGTTTATAACCAATTATATGCAGCATATAGCAGAGCACAAGAGCTTAGAAGTTTAGCAACGATCATTGGGGAAGAAAGCCTTAGTTCTACTGATAAACTGTATTTAAGATTCGCTGAATCGTTTGAGAGAACGTTCATAAATCAGTCTCCTACAGAAAATAGGTCAATAGAGCAGAGCTTAGACTTAGCCTGGTCTATATTATCTATTTTGCCAGAATCTGAGCTCACAAACATTAGGACAGAGCTCATCAATAAGTACTATAAGAAAGGCATGGAAGCTGAACCGAAATGAGCTTTGATAAAAGAAGCACATTGCCAACAAAAATCAATCTAATCAAATTGAAGAGAGACCTTACACTTATAAGAAGAGTTAGAGAGGTTTTAGAAGAGAAGAGATCAGCGCTACTTTTATATCTTAATACAATGATTAAAGAATATGAAAAGCTTTATAATGAGACTTCTTCAGAATTAAAGAAGGCATACGATACCTTGCAAGCAAGCCTTCTAACTATAGGCTATAACAGATCCAAGGAAATATCTGATATTGTCCCTTCTACTCTAAGAGTAAATGTTAAGATAAGAGCGCTTTTTGCAGTTAAAGTTCCTTACATCTCTATAGCTGAGAATTCTTTTCCAAAAATGGACTTCCCCTCTGATGTCCCTCCTTCATTGATAGAATCGAGAGAGAAGCTAAAGGAAGTTTTTGAGAAGCTCCTACGATTAATTGAAGTTGAAAATACACTGTTTACTATAATAAACGAACTGAAAACTACACAGAGACTGATAAACTCTATAGATTATTCGATTATTCCTAACTACGAGAAAACGATAAGGTATATTTCACTTGTACTGGACGAAAGAGAAAGAGAGGAATTCTCTAGACTAAAAATGATAAAGAAGATTCATGAAGAAGCTTAAACTTTCTTCATCCCCGCCTTAAAAGACAAGGCTTTCAGTTGTAATCGTAAGAGAGGAAATCTTTAAAAACTAAATCCATAGTTTTCACCAAAAAACAATTTCGAAATAGATTATGATAATACGAGCTTTCCCTCATTTTCAAGGGCTTCTAAAATCCACAATGCAACTACAGTCGCTACTTCTTTTCTTGCAGAAAAAGGATCTGTTTTTATTCCATATACTGATTCATATGCCTTTAAGGCTATTCCGCTATCAATTCTGTTAATTATTTTTGCAACGAGCTCATCTATTATCTCTGAAACTTTTAATCTTGTCTTTTTTTCTCTGATCAGCTTTTCCGCATAATCTAAATCATCAGTACTGAGTACAACATCCTTCTCTTTTTCTGGGCTTTCTCTTTTTGCAATTTCCCAGTATTTAAATATAAGCTCATAGTTGGCACCAAGTTTTCCTGAAGCAAGCAATGGAAGCTTTTTTTCTACCAAACTTATTTGCCTTAACAAACTGTTTTGAGTTTCATAAAAGTTTATATTTTGATGTTAATGTTTTTTTTGCTATTTATAAATCTCTCCGCATTTGAATTCTAGAGTTGAGCTGCTCTGTGAAGGGAAAAGAGCCCTTCCAGAGAACAGCGATAAGAAGATTGTAGAATTTCTTTAGATGCTTCGCGATAAAATCTATAGAACCCTCAGATGCTTTAGAATATTGTTGCATGCATAAACATGTTCTCCAAATACCTTGCTCTTGAAAGCCTTTAAGCCATATGCAGAACCAAGAAGGGATGCATCAACTAATATGAACTTATATGAGATCTGAATCCTTCACTTATAAGTTATTTATAAATTTAAACTGATAATGTTATTTGAAATCAAGTTAGGATTCCCACTAATTCCAAAAACTTATTTTAACCTAAAAAAGATAACTAAAAATTGTTTGAGGGCCGGTAGCTCAGCTGGAAGAGCGCTGCCCTCGCACGGCAGAGGTCCCGGGTTCAAGTCCCGGCCGGTCCACTTTTTATACATTTTTGGATTGAAAACGATTTATTTATTCAAATGTTTTAAAGAATTATTATTACAAGGATTGCAATTATTAGCCCATATATAGCAATTCCTTCTCCAAGTGCCACTATGAGAAGTACTGTCCCAAATGCTTCGGGCTTTTCAGAGAGCACACTTAATCCAGCTGCTCCTGTCCTACCGACTGCTATGCCCCCTCCTATACCTGCCAGTCCTATAGCTAATCCAGCGCCAATTGCCTTATATCCAGCAGTTTCTGAACCTGTTGTTGTCTGCGCATATGCCATTGTTCCTATAATTGAAATCAAAAGTATTGAAGCAAATAATAATAGTAATCTTAGCCTGTTGAGCGATTTACCTTGCAACTCTAACACCTATGAGTATATTTTAGTTATATATTTTAAATTAGTTATTTAAAAAAAGAAATAAAAAGATTATGGTTTTAGCTTAAGTATATTTTTATTTTTCAATGTTAAAAATATATTTAACTTTTTAAACTTTTCGTTATTTCTTTATTTGCAAATTTCCATGCTATAAAATA
Source organism: Fervidicoccus fontis Kam940 (assembly GCF_000258425.1). Taxonomy (NCBI): domain Archaea; kingdom Thermoproteati; phylum Thermoproteota; class Thermoprotei; order Fervidicoccales; family Fervidicoccaceae; genus Fervidicoccus; species Fervidicoccus fontis. Next base: position 904,124 of record NC_017461.1, on the reverse strand, counting down.
GTTATATTGAAACTTAAAGCCTGCATATTTAGAGTAGGAGAGGATGGCAGTTCAATACTTTGCATAAATTTAAATAAATTTAAGTAAAATCCTATACTTCTTTCATTTGAAAGAATATAAAAATCTTTATAAAAAGATGCGGGCCCGCCGGGATTTGAACCCGGGATCCCCGGCTTCGCAGGCCGGTGCCCTGATCCTGGCTAGGCGACGGGCCCTTTTTTTGCAACAATTTCTAAAATGTTTTATTCAAATTTTTGAAGTGAAAGATTTCTACTTTTAATTCTTGGTGATTAGTTTAATATTAATATTTATTATGCGATCAGAATTCAGAAGATCATAAGCTCAAAAAAATTTTAACCAAAATTTATATATAGGTTCTCGCATTTAATCTTATTGATGGAGGAAGGTTGCAATACAAATGGAGAAGAAAGATATAGATTCTATATGTGGAGGTCTACCACCCGAACTCTGTGAACAGCTCGCAAAAGAACAGCAACTTATAAAAATTAGGCTTGAAAAGAGAAAGTTTGGAAAAGAAGTAACAATAATAGAAGGTATTGATGAAAAAGAAGTAGATATAAAGAAACTTGCTTCTCAGCTAAAGACTAAATTGGCGACAGGCGGTACTGCAAAGAATGGCAGGATAGAGCTCCAGGGAGATCATAGAAGTGCTCTTAAAGAAATTCTCATACAGTTCGGATTTCCTGAAGAAAGTATAATAGTAGTAAGCTAACGAAAAATTTATAAATAATTAACCGAAAATTTTATATACTATTTTTTAAACCAATATATAAATTGGATCTTCTTTCTTAATCAGGTGGAAATTTGTTATGAGTTCTGAAGCTTCTAAAGAAAAAAAAGAAGGAAGAAGCTAGAAAAAGCGAAAATGAAAGTGGTTGCCCGCCAAACGCTATTGTATTTGATCCGGAAAGGGGAGAGTATATTTGCACAGAAACGGGAGAAGTTCTAGAGCAAAAGTTGGTTAATCAAGGACCCGAGTGGCGCGCCTTTACGCCAGAAGAGAAGGAAAAAAGGAGCAGAATAGGGGGGCCACTATCTCCAACTGTTCATGATAGAGGATTGACAACCTTAATTGACTGGAGAGACCGTGATGCCAGCGGTAAAAAGCTTGAGCCAAAAAAGAGGCTCGAATTTCTTAGATATAGGAAGTGGCAGATACGAAGTAGAATACAGTCTAGCATCGATAGAAACCTCGCTCAAGCTATGAACGAGCTAGATAGGCTTTCCAATCAGCTTCACTTAAATAGAGCAGTAAGAGAAGAAGCGGCAGTTATTTATAGAAAAGCTGTAGAAAAGGGATTAGTTAGAGGGAGGAGTATAGAAAGCGTTATCGCCGCTTCAGTATATGTTGCATGCAGATTGAAGAAGCTACCTAGAACGCTCGATGAAATCTCTCTGCATACAAGGGCTAATAGGAAAGAGATCGCGAGATGTTATAGGCTTCTGGTAAAGGAGCTACAGCTTAAAGTTCCCATAGCAGATCCTATAGATTACATTCCAAGGATGGGTAGCCTGTTAGATCTCAGTGGAAAGGCAATGAATATTGCTGCAAGGATAGTCAAGATCGCTAAACAGAAGGCCCTTACTGCAGGAAAGGATCCTGCTGGCTTAGCGGCGGCTGCAATATATGTTGCAACTTTATTAGAAAACGAGAAGAGAACTCAGAAAGAAATAGCAAATATTGCAGGAGTCACAGAGGTCACTGTAAGGAATAGATATAAAGAGCTTGTCAATGAATTAAAGCTTGACATTCCTGAAGAAGATTAAACAATTAAAAAATTTTTTAGCAAAAAATTAATAATTGAAAAGAATGTTAGCAATTTTTAAAACCTGCATTTAAAATAAAAATATTACAAGGGGCCGTCGTCTAGCTTGGTAGGATGCGAGGCTTGGGCCCTCGTGGTCCGGGGTTCAAATCCCCGCGGCCCCACTTTTCAGAAAAATTGATTACCTTTGATTTTAAATGTTTAAAAGTTCAAGACTGAAGTTGGTGCCAGAAGTGTCGTCAAGCTACTTAATTTCTAAGGAACATCTTAAAGCTATTGTTAAGGAGCTGAAGCAGTGGGTAGCTCCAGCAACAACTCTACTATCTTTGTACATTCCTCCAGGCAGACCGATAAGCGATGTTGTTAATATGCTTAGAGAAGAGCTTAGCATAACTGATAACATAAAGCTAAAAAGGACGAAAGATGCTGTTCAGACATCACTTAGCATGGCTATAGATAGATTATCTAGTATAAATAAAGTTCCTGAAAACGGGCTTGTCCTTTTTTGCGGGAAAAACAGCGATACTAATAAAGAAATATGCCTGATGTTTTCTCCGCCTGAACCAGTGAAGATCTATTTCTACAGAACAGACAAGTGGTTCCATGTAGAATATCTTGAAGATATGATATCTGAGAAGGATTACTATGGTCTAATATTGATAGAAAGAGATGAGGCTACGATTGGGCTACTTAAAGGTACAACGATCCAAATGCTTGACAACTTTATGAGTTACATCCCTGGCAAGCACACAAAAGGAGGACAGAGCCAAAGGAGGTTCGACAGGATTATTGAACAGATGGTCGAGGACTTCTACAAAACCGTTGCAGAAAGAGCGAAGCAACTATTTGAGCCGCTACTCCTCGAAGGAAAGCTCAAAGGCATATTAATTGGAGGCCCTGGCTACAGCAAACAAGATTTCGTCACCGGAGAATATCTTGAAAAAAGATTCAGAGACTTGGTCATAAATAAATTAATAGATGTCGGCTATCAGGGAGAAGCGGGACTAAGAGAGCTCGTCCTAAAGGCTGAGGATGTGCTTCAAGATCACAGATATTCTGATATTGTCAAGAAAGCTGAAGAGCTAAAACTTCACATGGCAAAAGCCGATGGGCTTTATGTTTTTGGGATTGAAGAGGTGAAGCATGCTGCAGAAATTGGCGCCTTGCAGACATTGCTGATAATTGAGTCTCATCCTAATATAGATGAAATGGAAGCAGTAGCAAAGAAGTCAAATGCTGAAATAGTAATAGTACCTGAAGACACCCCAGAGGGTGAGTGGCTAAAATCTTCCTTTGGAGGAGTGGCTGGAATTTTAAGATATAAACTTTATTAGAATATTTAAAAATAGACGTATATTTTTATAATTTTATAATAACGCAATTTTGTGTTCAAAATTCTGCTTTCTGCTTAAGAGCTTATGCTTTTCCATTTGTTAAAATATTAGATAATTTTTCATAACTATTTCTGTCCTTTACAACTGAAGGCTCGCCATTTAGGGCAAGGGGGAGGGGAGGTCAGTAGATTCTTAAGCTTAGCAATGACATTGCTTATATCGTATTTAACGAGATATATTTCGAATTTAAAACTTTCTGTATCTAAAATTCCAAAAGAAGCTCATGAACCTTCATCTTTTGGTTGACCTACACTGCCAGGATTTAGAACTCGATTTTAATCTATTTTTAAATCCATGAGAATATTGTGTATGACCTGCGAAGGCAATTCTTTGCTCGTTATCTCTTTTTCTTATCATGTAACAATAGAGAAGAAGAGAGCATCGTCCTAAAATTTCAAATGATAAGCTTGGATACATATATTCGTAAAGCAGGTTTCTTGGAGAGCCGTATACTAAAGTTATTTTCTCTTCATCTAACTCGAGGTTTGCTATAGGTTTGAAGCTTCTAAGCCAAGCTATATATTCTTCCGATAGGATCTTAAAAGAAATTTCGGTTCTGGTATATACGCTTAATTCATTCGTTTTCTCTCCGCATCCACAATCAATATTGTAGGCTACAGCAAAGTCGTGATTTCCTGAAAGTATAATCCTTGGATTGATCTCTTACTAAGTCTATAACTTTTTCCGGCTCGGGCCGTAATCCACTAAATCTCTTGATATCCATACTTCGTTCCAAGCTTTAACATGATCAATTACTGTTTAAAGCGCATCATAATTTCCATGTATGTCTGAAAGTATTAGTATTTTTACGGACAATCACCGTCATTTTGAACCTTGTAATCTTAATGCTTTTTAGCTTTTTTTATTTTATTATATGTATTTAGTAGCTATACTACCCACCTATAATCAATATTAAAGATGTCTTGTACTATTCGCAGGAATTAGAGATGATCTTTGATGATGAAAAAATTGACGAGATATCTCCATATACAAAGTGGTATATTCTTGGAATTATTTTAGGTGTAGCTGCTGGACTTTCAGCACTTGCTTTTTATTTTTCCCTATAAGTTTATGGAATTCCTATTCATGGAAAAATTCGTAGGGCTAAAGTTACTAACCCTGCTGGGCGAAAGTAGGTCGTTGAACTACTACTATCAGGCAAAAAAGAATTTGGCTAATACCTATTTCTACAGCTTTGGGGGCTAATTTCAGGGTTAATAGTTTATACATGGACACCAGAAGCTGAAGGACATGGAACTAATGCTGCAATAAATGCTTTTCACAGAATGCAAGGTAAAATTAGAAGAAGAATACCATTAGTTAAACTTATTGCTTCTGCAATAACGATATAATCCGGAGGAAGTGCAGGAAGAGAGGGACCAACAGCGCAGTTAAGTGCAGGAATAGGTTCGATAATTGCAGACTTATTTCATCTATCTCCTGAAGATAGAAGGATGATGGTAGCAATAGGTATAGGAACTGGTATAGGATCTATATTTAAAGCACTATTAGAGGAGCGCTTCTTGCTGGAGAAATATTATATATAAAAAAGACTTTGAAACTGAGGTTATACTTCCATCACTTGTTGCATCCGCTGTAGGATACACTATTTTTGGATCTGTAATTGGATTCTCTCCCATATTCGGAAATTATATAGGATCTTTTGTCCCTTCAACCTTCCCCTTATACTTCATTCTTGGTATAGTTGACGGCTTGATTGCCATATTATATGTTAAAATTTTTTATTTCATAAATGACTCGTTTAAAAATTGGAAAGCTAACAATTATTTAAAAACCCGTCATAGGCGGGCTCATAACAGGAATTTTTGGCTTAATTTTTCCTGAAATCTTGGGTACTAGTTACGGCACGGGAAGTTATCATTTGTTACCATATGCAATGATTGCTGTAGCTACTGCATATACAGTATCTGGAGATTACAGCATATACAGGTCTCAAGTTCCGACAAAAAGAGATTCTCCTGCTTATATTAAAGAACATTCTGTACCCCTCTTTTTATGGAACTAAAAGTTAAAGACTGTGAAAGTACAAAAGAACTGGTAATTAATTCAGACGATGATGCTAACAAAGCACTGAACGTAATGCTTAAACATAGGCTTTCCTCTTTACCAGTAATCGATAAAGATGACAATTTTGTTGAATATTGAACTTTTTTGATATGATAAATGCGAAAGGTAAAGTAAACGATTTTATGCCGATCCAGGACTTATACTTTTAAGAACGCTTGGTCCGGTGCTCGGAGGAATAGTTGCAGTATTGCTTATTTGGACTACGGCTGATAACGATCTCTAGATATTCGATATTCTTTAACGGTTAATATTTTCGTTTTTCGTTCATGTTTATTTTTTGTAGAAAATTTAAAACAGTTCCAATTTCTAGTAAATTTGTATGAATTATAACCATATATGTTTGATTTATATCATCTTTGTTAACATATAAAATGATCGGCGAATCTATCTTTTTTGATATTTTTACGAAAACACTATCCGTTGATGCTTTTATTGATATAGCATAACTCCTAATTACCAATCCATTAGACCTCTATTTGAAAAATTTTTGTAGCATCAATTATGATAACAATTGCAAGAGAAAATCTAGTCTTCTAAGCTTAGTGAAATTTGTTATTTCTTTTTAATATAGGTAGGAGATTACATTTTCTTTATATATTCATTGAAACGTTGGACAAATTTTTCGATTCTTAGATCATCTGACCTCCTCAATGACATTGAGGAATAATGCCTCCATGTTTTTTCATCGTTTATTAACTTTACTATTTCCTGTATTGCTTCTTCTGCATTTTCATATCCAACTCCGCTTTTTCCTGCTAGTGCTAGATCGCTCCATAGTCCTCCACTTTTATGAATAACAACTGGAAGTCCAAATGACATTCCTTCAGCTATTGAAATGCCCCAGTGCTCATTAATAGTAGCGTGAAGAAGAACCTTAGATCTCCTCAACACTTCGTTAACTATCTCTTTATCAAGGTTCTCTAATAGATAAACTCTTGCATTTTTTCTAATATCGAAAGAGTAGCTTATGTTAAGTTTGTTTAAAATGCTTACAAGCTCATTTACATAAGAAGCCGACCTTCTCCCTTTCGAATATCCTACAAAATAAAACTTCGAATCACCAACTTCATTAACAACTTTAGGAACAATATTTTCTATTACCCAATGATACCTTTTTTCCCTTGAAAATCTTCCCAGTAGCACGATGCTGTTCTCTCTAGATGAAAAATCCTTGAGTTCTGAAGGGTCAATATTGTTTGGAGGAATAGGAGGATTTAGAACCTTGGGCTTCTGAGAATATATAGAACTGACTATCTTAGCAACATACTCTGAATTAACGAGAACAAGGTGAGCACTATCGAAAGGATTCTCTCTTTTAAATTTTGATGAAATCTTTCCAAACATCGAAAAATATAGTGAACCTATTATTCCATTATAGTTCTCTTTGATGTAAGGGTCACCGTTTAAGTTGATTTTTCTATCATTTAAGCTCATAAAATATGCTTCTATTGGAAAATGTATATATTCGATAACCTTTATGCCGTTTTTTCTTACTTTATTACCATCATAGAACGGAGAGTCCACAAAGAGAAACTCCGGGTCTGTAGATTTTATAACTTTATTTATTTCCCTTCTCAGGAGTATTCTCATCATTAGCCCAAAGCTGTTTATACTAATTGCAGCATGAGTTCTCGGGAACGAAGAAAGATCAATTCCAAAGGATTTCTTAATAACAAGGTCATCTATCTTAGATACAGAGACGAGAGTTGGCATATAACCTATAAGGCTAAAAGCTAAGGCAACGCTGGCGCTTAAAAGCTCAGATCCTCCTGCAGTATTCCAGAAGTGGTGTGCGACTAATGCATCGCTTTTAAAAGCATCTATTTCAGCCGATTTCATCGAGACTTCTGCACCATATCATGATGTCAAATAAAAAAAATAAAATGAACAATCTGTGGAAAAAGTCGGGATTTATTCGGTACTCATTCGAGATTCGGATCAAAGAATCCCTCTTATTCCGAAAGCCGTACCCAAGAGATCGCCAAAGAAATATGTCACAAAAGCTGTTCCAAGCATTAATAAAGTAGACTCAATAAATTCCCTCTTAAAATCTTTTTCCTGAAGCGTAGAACCATAATAAGTGAAACTTGCGATCATTAAAATTGCGATTGATATTGATACCAAAAATGCAGTTAGCATTTTCCTTATTAAAAAGTAAGGCAGAGCTAATACTGAAACCGCAGAGATGTAAGCCAAACCGGTCATGAGCGCGGAAGTCCTTGGAGACTTTCCAGCTTCATGCTTTGCTTGTAAATATGCTGCAGATGCCATTGAAATCGCAGCGGAAACTCCGACTACCATACCAGCAATTCCCGTAACAATAGTCGATTCGGTGACTCCCAAGAATCCTGCATGAACCCCGTTTATCTCAACTATGGCATCTGCAAGTCCCAATATTATAAAGCTCATATATCTAACAACCTTCTCATCTAAAGACTGAATTTCTGTCTTCTCATGAATTTCTTCGTCTTGAATTATCTTCATAAGCACTTGAGCATCTTCGCCTTTGAGTTCGCTTAGCATTTTCTTATAGCTTTCAATTGCCTTTTTTTCTTTATTTTCTAAGTATTTTAAAGTAAAAGTTATTCCGAATAGCTTTCGCAAGAAAAGAAAGAAGAGCATCTTTGAATTAATACTCTCCGTCTTGCAATCTTTTCCGTAAAGCTTTTTCCAGAATTTATAATGCCCTTCTTCATCTTTAGCGATCGCTTCTAAAATCTTCCTCCTATTTTCATCCTTTTCTTTGCTTGCAATATACGCGTATAGCATGCTATCTTCGTACTCTTGCTCGCAAAACTCCCTTGCCTTTTCCAATATTTCGTTAGCCATTATCCTCTCCTCATATTTATATATGCTTCTTAGATCTTTTTTCTCTTAACTCTTTAAACTCATCTATTAATTTTTTTGCTGTTTCTGAAACGCATTCGGCTGAAGGAGATTCTTCTATTAATCTCTTAAAAAAGAGCGCTGCACATTTTGATGAATGAAAGTCTAGTTGCAAGCCTTCTCTCTTTATTCTTATGCCTTGTCCTTCATAAAAGACCTTTCCGCAAACAACGCATTCATATTTTTCCTTCAAAAAATCTCTCACCACTATAAAAGTAGAAGAATAAAGATTTATTTATTAGTTTAGTAAGTCTTTGCCAGCCTTAAAGAAGTAACTGCATTCCTGCCGCACACTGGGCAGGTTTTTCCCTTTATCCATTCGGGCTTTTCTATCGGAGAGCCAAGAACCCTTATGCCGGTTCTTTCCTGTATCTTTAAAGCGCAGTCCTCGCTACCACACCAAGGAACCTCTATTATTCCCCTGACCCTTTCTCCATACTCCATAGTCAGCTCTAGTTTTTCTACTTTCGATATCTTTTCCTCCATTTTCTTCTTCGCTCTTTCTCTCAATCTCTTATCTATCTCTTCTCCTTCCTTCCTGACACTTTCACAGATTTTTTCTCTGGCTATGCTCTTTTTCTTTAGCTCATCCCTTGTTACTATGACCACTGTTTTAGAAGAGATCTCCCTTTTTCCTATCTCTAGCCTTATTGGCACCCCCCTCAGCTCCCAATCATAAAACTTCTTTCCAGGAGTTAGCTCTGTTCTAGTATCAATAACAGTTCTGATTCCACAATTTTCTAGCTCATTCCTAATCTCTTCCGAATATTCTATGACGCCTTTTTTCTCCTCATCATTGAAATATATAGGTATTATAACGACTTTTATAGGAGCGATAATATATGGAAGAATGAGCCCTCTTTTATCTCCGTGTATCGAAATGGTTGATGCAATTACTCTATCCGATAATCCATAGCTTGTCTGCCACACATAGTCATTTTCTCCATTTTCCTGCAATACTTTAACATCAAGCGATTTTGAGAAGTTTTGCCCTAAGTGGTGAACCGTTCCAACTTGGAGAACTTTCCCATCAGGCATAACTGTGTCAAAAGCTATTGTATAAAGCGCTCCAGCAAACTTATCAAAATCAGGTCTTTTTGATATGACGTATGGGATCCCTAGCTGGTCAAATATTGTACTATATATTTCAATTGCTTCCCTTACCTGCCTGTCTGCATCTTCAAAAGTTGAGTGAGCAGTATGCGCTTCCTTAAAAGTCGATACCTCCCTCAGCCTTATCATCGCTCTTGTAGCTTTGGTCTCATATCTGAAAATGCTTACTATCTGGTAGAATTTCTTCGGTAGTTGCTTGTAACTATTAAGCCAGTAACTCTCCATCAAGCTTATAGAAGTCTCGCTTGTTGGCCTCAGGGCAAGCTTGACATCTAATTCATCGAGGCCTCCATGTGTGACCCAATATACTTCATCTCTGAACCCTCTTATATGTTCTTCCTCTTTTATTAGCAAGTCCTCAGGTATAAGAAGAGGGAGTAGGATTTCTTCGTGACCTTTAGAATCGTGCTCTTTTCTTATCAGCTCTATAATATTTTTTCTTAATGCAAACCCATATGGCATCCATACACCCATTCCTTTCACTGGATATCTTCCATAGTCATAAATCTCTGCTTCTTTAATAACAGTGTCAAACCACTCACTAAATTCTTCTGGATTTATGTCATCCAAATACCTCACCTTCCGATTCAATGCAAAAACATAGCATTTGAAACATCTATTATAAAAATAGGCTTAATATTAATTTTTAAAATGCGAATAATATATTGAAAATTATGCGAAATTCGTAATCATTTTGAAAAATATTTAAGTGTAAAGTAAAATCTTGTACTATTCTTTAACATATAAATCTTTATAGAACTCTATGAGCTTAGGTTCTATTTCTGCTAGCGTCTGGAAGTCGTCTGGTATTACGTAAGTGAATGGTATAACATCTTTTATAGATGGCAGACCAGAAAGTATCTGGATTAGTCTGTATAATCCGATGCCCGTACCTCCTGTTGGAGGCAGACCATATTCTAACGCCCTTATGAAGTCCTTGTCCATTGGGTGCGTTTCCGTTCCTCTTCCTGCTTTCTTTCTCAACTCTTCTTCCTCTTTAAATGCCATATACTGTATTATAGGATTGTTAAGCTCGGAATATCCGTTTCCAACTTCCATTCCAGCAATGTAGAGCTCGAATCTTTCTGCATAATTAGGATCTACCCTATATGGTCTAGCAAGCGGAGAAATGTCTCTTGGGAACAGTGTTATAAATGTCGGGTTCCTCAGCTTTTTCTCAGCTACTTTTTCAAAAATGTTTTCGACTAGCTTCCCTTTTCTGGGGTCGTCTATTCCTACTCCAAGCTGCTTTGCTATCTCCACTAACTCTTCGTGAGTTTTGTTCTTTATGTTTATCCCTCCATAGGTCTCAACAGCTTCCTCTAAAGTCATTTTCTTAAATGGCCTGGAGAAGTCAAGCGTTTCTTTTTCCCCATCTGGTTTTGTTATTTCAACTTTATAATCTCCGTATACTGCTTTAACAGATTCCGCAACAAGCTCCTCAGTCAAATCTAAAATGTCATTCCAGTCTCCAAACGCTTTGTAGGCTTCTAGTTGTATGAACTCAGGATAGTGTGTAACGTCTATATCTTCATTTCTAAAGCATACGGCTATCTCGTATACTCTATGCAATCCAGCCACAACTAGTCTTTTTAGATACGTCTCCGGGGCGATGCTTAAATATCCCATCCTGTCAAGAGCTTCTATTTTTGTTACGAAGGGTTTCGCAAGTGCCCCCCCATATATAGGCTGTATTTTTGGGGTATGGACTTCAACAAAGTTTTTCTTATCAAGTATAAGTCTCATAGTCATCTCAATTTTGTACAGATCTACTAAAGCTTTTCTTACCTTCGAATTAAGGAGTATATCCAAGTACCTCTCTCTATACCTCTGTTCAGGATCTTTTACTCCAAACTCGTGGAAAGGTATCGGTCTCCATGCGATAGAGAGAAGGTCAAAGTCTTCTGCAAGGATTGATATCTCTCCCGCTTTTGTTCTTATTATCCTACCTTTAATTCCAAGGAAATCTCCTTTATCGATCAAATCTAAAAGGGCATCTTTAGGAGGCTTGACTGTATCCCTCCTCAATACTATCTGTATCCTCCCCATCTGATCATAGAGATCTATAAATAGTATGCCTCCGTGTCTTCTAATATGCCATATTCTTCCAGCAACTGAGACCGTATCATTGGTCTCCTCACCAGGCTGAAGATGGCTGTACTTATTCTTTATATCTTCAGAAAATGCCGTAACATCATACCTATAAGCGACCCTATACGGGTCCAAACCCAAATCTCTTAATTTTGAAATTTTTTCTACTAGATTTTTTACCCAAGTTTCTTGTACCATCTTCTTTCCCTACCAATAATTATAATTATGGTCTAATTACGATATGCTTTCCATAGGAAGTGTTGATTTTTTATTTTTCTTTTTTCTACATAATTAAGTTTTACTTTATTTTTAAAATAAAAAAACGATAGGATCTATGTTACAGTTATCTTCTGCTATAAAGCTCGGCTCTTTTCCAACATTACGATTTCCTAAACTTTAAAGTAGAGAATTTAATAACATGAAACAATATTACTAAAATTTAATGTTGAGTTTTATCTTAAAAGCGATACTCTCAATTATAAAACCTTAAAAAATATTTATAAACAAATCAAAAAGCAATCAAAAAGAAAAGATCAAAAAGAAAACTTTTAAAAAAGTTCCAATCGTAATAAATATATGGGTAATAGTATGAAAGAAAGGTCTATAGAAAAAACAGAAGCTTTATCTTTAAAACATGAAAAATTCTTCTCTAAAAAAGCACTAGAAATGAAGGCTTCTGAAACTAGAGAACTTTTGAAACTTGTAGAAAATTCAAATGTAATCTCGCTAGCTGGAGGTATGCCAGCTCCTGAAACCTTTCCTGTAGATATAATCGGAGAAATCACACAAGAAGTAATAAAAAACCATGCCGCACAGGCACTTCAATACGGGACCACTAATGGCTTCACTCCTTTAAGAAATGCTATAGTTGAGTGGATGAAAAAGAAGTATAGCATTCAAATTTCTAAAGATAATTTAATAATAACAACCGGATCACAGCAAGCATTAGATTTAATCGGAAGAGTATTTATCAATCCTGGAGATGTCGTGATAGCAGAAGCTCCAACCTATCTTTCAGCTCTTCAGGCTTTCGAATACTACAAGCCAGAATTTGTTCAAATTCCTCTAGACGATGAGGGGATTCGCATCGACCTTCTTGAAGAAAAGCTGAAGGAACTTAAGTCTCAGGGAAAAAGCGTAAAGTTTGTTTACACAATCTCAATATTCCAGAATCCTGCAGGAGTAACTATGAGTGAAAAGAGAAGGAAGGAAATTCTTGAGCTTGCTTCACAGTATGACTTTATAATCATAGAAGACAACCCCTATGGAGAGCTTCGCTACTCTGGTAGCCCTATTAGGCCTATCAAATCATGGGATGATGATGGAAGAGTTCTTTATTTAGGAACCCTTTCAAAAGTTTTAGCTCCAGGCTTCAGAATTGGGTGGATAGCTGGAGATCCTCGCTTTATAAATAAGCTTGAGATAGCGAAGCAGAGCGTCGACCTATGTACTAGCACATTTAACCAGGTTATAGCATGGAAATACATTGAGGGAGGGTATCTAGATAAGCAAATACCAAAGATAGTCGAATTTTACAAACCTAGGAGGGATGCTATGCTGAAGGCTCTTGAAGACTTCATGCCAGAGGGAGTTAAATGGACAAAACCTGAAGGGGGAATGTTTATCTGGGTAACAGCGCCAGAAGGAATAGATACAAAGCTTATGTTTGAAAAGGCTGTTGCAAAAGGAGTTGCATATGTGCCAGGAGAGGCGTTCTATGCACATAGAGAAGTTAAGAATGCTATGAGGCTAAACTTCACATATGTTTCAGAAGAAAAGATTAGAGAAGGAATAAGCAGGCTTGCAGAAACAATTAAGGAGGAAATTAAAAAAAGCAAAATTTAACTTTTTTACTAATCATCAAGATTTTTTGAAATCGGAACATCAGAATATTTGTATTTAGATTTATAAAAAATTAATATGGAAGGATTAGTTTTTCCTGTTTAGCTGATTCGTTCCAATAAAACCATTCCTCTTCGATCATCTTATCCATTTTATCAATATCTTCATCCTTCAAGTGTCTGAATCTTCCCTGTAATGACAAGTACTCCCTGACGTGCTTTCTTGGATTAGGCCTGTAATTCAGCTTAAATTGTCCTTCTATCAGCTCCCAAAGCACCCACATGCCGGTTTCAACTGCAAGTTTTGAAAGCATGACCGTATCAGCTGGAGATGTGAACCATCCTTTAGGACACGGAAACAGAGCGTGTATTACAGATGGTCCTCCTGAATTTAGAGCTCTAACTACCTTATTCATTAAGTCAAGAGGTGGCCATAGAGTCGCTGTTGCTACGTATTTTACATTTGGATGAGATGCTGCAATTAAAGCCACGTTCTTTTTATATCTGGTGTTTCCTAGAGGCTTTACCTTACCTGATGGAGTAAATGTGGTTGTAGCTCCCCAAGGTGTTGTGCTTGAAGCTTGTACACCTGTGTTCATATATCCCTCATTATCATATACAATATAGAGCAATCTTTGATAATCATAAGATAATCCCATAGACAATCCTGAAAGCCCTATATCTGCCATTGCTCCGTCTCCGCCCATTACTATCACATTGATATCTTCGGGCTTCCTTTTGCCTTTTAACATCAGTGTCCTTAGCGCAGAAGCAATGCCTATAGCAGCTGCTCCTCCCCCTCCAAGCTGAGTATGGTGCCACGGAACTGAATATGGCGATGTTAGAAATTGATGAGCATTTGCTACGTACATACATCCCGTTGGTCCTATGAATATCGTATTCGGACCTGCAGCTTTAGATATAAGCCTATATCCTATTGCAGGCCCGCAGCCTGCACATGTCCTCCTCCCTGCTGTATAGTAGTCAATAGGAGGAATTTCTCTCAAACTCTTAAATTCTGATTGCATGATCATATATCTTCACCTCTGAGCGTGAGCCAATAAGCTTTCTTCTGAGGTTTCTTGTGAACCGACTCGATTATCATTTCAGCAGCTTTCATAAAGTGCTCTACCTTTGGTTCTCTTCCTCCTAGGAAAAGGAAGTCCAAAAGTTCTGGCCTTGTATTCGTTTCATAGAGCGATGTCGCTATTTCGTGATATAGTGAACCTGTTCCAAATGGAGAGCCAAATGAATAGCCGAATTCTATTACCCCAGCAGCCTTGACTCCGTCAATGACTCTTAGTAAATCCTCAGCAGGGAATGGTCTCACATACCTCAGCCTAATAGTACCGATTTTAACTCCTTTTTCTCTCATTCTTTTTGCAACTATTTCTATATCCTTCATATACGCTCCCATACCAATGAGGGCGAAGTCAGCATCCTCCATTCCAATAGCCTCTATAAATGGAGGGTACTCTCTTCCTGTATAAGTAGCAAAGTCTTTCCAAGCTTCAACTATTACCTCTTTTGCCCTCTTTGTAGCGACGTCTACTAACTTTCTTTGTTCTGGTCCTATAAGTGATGGTGCTATGTGCTGAGCTTTAGTTACCGGTCCATCAATTGGATCAATTCTGTATGGAGGTTTATATGGGGGCAAAAAGTCAGTAGCCTGTTCTTTCGTCACAGGCACAATTGGAGTAGCAACATGAGTTAATGCCGCACCATCCAACACTACAAAATGAGGAAGGAGCACCCTTTTGTCTTCCGCAACTCTATATGCGACCAAAGTCATATCGTGGGCCTCTTGGACTGTTTTAGCCCATGATATAAGCCACCCATAGTCCCTAAACATTAATACATCGCTCCACTCCATTCCAAAGTTCCCTGGATCATCTAAAGCTCTAGTCCCTATAGCACCGACTACAGGCAACTGACTCAATGCTGTTACTATAATAGCTTCTGCCGCATAAGCCAGTCCAACACCGCTACTACCTACAAACGTCCTCGCTCCTACGGCTGAAGCATGCTTAACTATTTCAAATTGACTGTGCTCAGAATCAGCAATCACAACATCAGCAATGAACTCTCCATTAGCTATCATTGAAGCTAACGCATTCATTATTCCTGTATAAGGTCTGATCGGATAAGCGGAAATTACATCAACATCAGCAACCTTAACAGCCTCTGCTATCGCTCTAGCTCCATTCCATACTTTGAATTTAGGCTTTTCAATTGCAACTGGGGGAATGTTTTTTATTTCGGATGACATTTAGATCACCTCAGAATCCGTACTCTCTTTGGTCAAATCTCCTAAGCACCTCTCTATCCTTTAAGCCTTCAAGATGCTCAAGTTCCGATACCATACTTATAGCCTTTGCGGGGCATACATTAGCACAAATGCCACAGCCCTTGCAATAATCATAGTCGATCTTTATTGGATTGAAACTGATTGCGCCATCAGGGCAATAGTAGTGGCATAGTTTGCAATCTGTGCATCTCTTATAATCAATAATGGGTCTCTGCCACCTCCATTGAGTCGTAAAGCCGATGTTTTTATTTCCAGGCTTTGGACCAAACTCGATCAAACCAGGTGCTAAGACTTCCCACCTAGGCATTGAAGCTATTCTTGAAGAGTATGTTTGAGCTTCGGCTGCTGCCTTCTGATATGTATAGTAGACTTCTGGAGTCCAGAACTCTCCAGTATATTCAGGAAGTTCGATTTCGTTCTTTATTTTCTTAAACATCTCTGTCTCCTCAGCAAGTATATGGACCTCTTTGACTGACGAATTTTCGTAACCCTTTCTTATAGATTCTTTCTTTTTCTCTTTACCAAATATATCAGCCGCAGCAAGCAGAGAATCTAGGTCAACTCTGTCCCAAGCACTTGCTACTGCTCCTAGCATAGGATAGGCAATAGCAGAATCTATCCTAGCCGCGCTTATAGTTACAACCCTTCCGAACCAGTCTTGTGCTAGATTGTATTTTTTAACTAGCTTGACTACGTCATCAGGAGATATCGATGTGTTTACAACAAGTATAGCATTCTTCTTTGCGCCATCGAATAAAAGAGCCCTTTGAGATGTCTTTTGAAGCAGGAGACTTGAGCTAAAAACTGCAATAACATTGAAAAGTTCGCCAACAGGCTCAACCTCTTCGTGAAGAAGCACAGGAACATTTGGATTGCCAAACACCGTATAAAAGATCATGGGAATGTAGTTCCTTTCAGGGCTGTCGTCATACCTCATGTAGTAATATGTCTCAATTCCCTTGAGTGCTCCTACTTGAGCTAAAGTTTGCGAAAAAGCCGTCATATCTGCGGTATGATCGACGCCTATTCCGTGTGATATAATCCAATCAAGTTTTTCATAATCAAAATACCTTTCTATTTTTGGTGTGAATTTCACGAGTTTCAATGAGCTTCTGCACCTCATATATTTTTAATAACACTATTATACATATAATACAAGATATAAAGTAGAATATATACTGACACTTGAGATTTTTAGCTAATTTTTATTATAAAGTAAGCTTTTCGTAGCTAATTACTTCATATTTTAATAAATAAGTTTTTAAAATAACAATGAAATAACATTTTAAAAACTAGAAACTAAATGGCGGGTTGAAATGGGAAAATACGTTGTCTGCGCTGCATGGCCATACGTTAATAACGTTCCTCATCTTGGAACAATGATAGGTAGCTTGCTTTCAGGAGACGTCTACTTTAAATTTTTAAAGCTATTGGGAGAGGATGCTGTATATGTAAGCGGAAGTGATGAGCACGGCTCCCCCATAGAAGTAGAAGCTAAAAAGAAAGGGATAGAACCGAAGTTAATGACTGATGCGATGCATAGCTATGTAACTAAACTGATTAACGATTGGGAAATCACATTCACAAATTATTCGAGAACTCACAATCCTGTACACATAAATTTTGTTAGAGATTTCGTCATGAAATTATATGAAAACGGTTATATAGTTAAAAAGAAGGAGTTGCTTCCTTATTGCCCAGTTGACAAGATCTTTCTTGCAGACAGGTTCATAGAAGGCACCTGTCCATATTGCGGCTATGAAAAAGCGAGAGGAGATCAGTGCGATAACTGTGGTAGATTGCTGACTCCTACCGAGCTTATAAATCCGCATTGTGTCTTCTGCGGCTCAAAGCCAATATACAAGGAGACTGAGCACTGGTTTTTCAAAATGGACATGCTTCAAAATGAGCTTTTGGAATGGCTAAAGAACAACGATGAGCTTGACGACAATGTTAAGAACTACAGCATTAATTGGGTGGCAGAAGGATTGAAAGAAAGAAGTATAACAAGAGATGTTTCCTGGGGAGTCCCTGCACCTTTTCCCGGTGCTGAGGGAAAGACTATCTATGTATGGTTCGACGCACTGTTAGGATATATAAGTGCTGTTAAGGAGCACTTCGAAAAAATAGGAAGGAGCGATGAATTTGAAAAGTGGTGGAAGGACAAAAACACAAAAACCATATACTTTATTGGAAAAGACAACATCCCATTTCATGCGATAATATTCCCTTCAATGCTGATCGCCTCTAGAGAAGGTTATCCTCTGCCTTGGAAGATAAGCGCTACAGAATATCTTCTATTTCAAGAAGAGAAGTTCAGCAAAAGCAGAGGGATTGGAGTCTGGGCAGATGAAGCGCTCGAGATTCTCCCAGCAGATTACTGGAGATTTGCACTTATACGAATGAGGCCAGAAGCTAAGGATACAAACTTCAGCTGGAGTGAGTTCTACAGAATAATTAACTCAGAACTGAACGACGATATAGGCAACCTTGTACACAGGGTTCTGACATTTACATACAAGAACTTCAATGGCTCTGTACCAAATCAATCAAAGCTGAGCGAAGAGGATATTAAACTTTTAAATGATATGGAAAGATTTTACAATGAGGCGATCGCTGCTTATAGCAACGCTAAGCTTAAACTTGCAAGCGATAAGATATTGGAAATGGCCAGAAGGGGAAACCAGTATCTCAATTCTCAAGCACCGTGGGACGAAATTAAAGAGAGCAGAGAGAGAGCAGGCACTATTATTTACAACATGTTAAATTATGTGAATGTTCTAATGACTTTGCTCTGGCCTATAACTCCATCATCATCGGAGGCTTTTTACTCAATTTTAAATATCAATGGTCCTAAGGAAGGAGGTCTGAGGAGAATAATTCAGGAAAAGCTTGAATCCGGGAAGAGCATAAGGCAACCGCAACCCATATTCAAAAAATTACCTCCGGACTTCTTAGAAAAGATAGACTCAATAATTTCGAATGCAAGGGATAAAGTTGCACAGAAAAGACCGAAATTTTAATTTTTTAAATTAAATTTGTCATTCCCTGCAGAGCAGAATTCAGTATATAGCTTATCATGAATTCTCCTGCAATAATTCCAGCACCAGTAGCAACCAGCAATATAGAAAAGTAATACCAAAAGCTTTTTGAGACTCCTGGAGTCACTTTGTTTATTGAAAGTGCATTCAAAAGTGCAGTCGCGAAAGAAAAAACCGTGGCAAATATCATAACTAGTTGAATGGATATGTTGCTACCGAACATTATTCCAAAAACATTTCCTGGAATTGAAGACCGCATGGATGAAAGCATTTGCGAAAAGCCCTGCAGAAGGCTCGAAACGAATATGTTGATAACAACTATTGCTCCCTGCATTATGTATGTCGTCATTTCAAACGTCTTTGCGACCTGAAGCCTATTCCTCCTAAGGCCAACTATAGTATTATAGTGACCGCTTATGCTAGCACCGACCTGGGATATCTTTCCTCCCTTCTCGATCGTATCTTCAAAGATCTTCAAAAACCTCCTAGCAAGCTCGCTCCTTGTCTCAGCCGCCATCATCATCCATGCTATCTGAGGGTTTATACCATTCATGAGCCTTGCATAAAGATTTTTAAGTATTTTGCTCAGCTTTCCCAGTTCTACAAGCAACATAGGCTTTAAAGCTTTTGCGTGATTTGGTATTGTTTCATAGTTAAGGGAGTAGCTTCTAATAAAAACCGGAAAGAAATCGTCAATGTTTTCGATTAGATTCTCAATCCCTTTTGCAATCCTTCCTGGAATGTAAAGGAAGGCGCCATATGCTATAAGCAATATCCCTATGCTATAGAAGCTGAGCATGTGTTTTAAAGCTAAAAATAAAAAGGCAACAGAAAAAGTCAAGGTAATTGCTATAGATAATATGTTGGTCACAGCATAAGCCCTAGGTCTAGGCTCAAGCTTATTCTCAAAGGCCTCCTGTGGAACTGTTATGTAGAGTACTAGAGCTACTATGCCTATTGTAGCTATTACGAAAGCATAGCTCATAGTGACCATGCTTATATCCCCACCGAAGAAGAAAGCTAAAAGCAGAAAGTTGGCTAGCATGAACACACTTGCTGCCAAGAGGCTTGTATATATTCCGAGAAATACGTTCATGGCTTCTATGGTCCTCATGTACTGTGTCTCATATATATTTAATATAGAGGAGAGCTCTGTTCTCAAAAACTGCTCAACATCTTCTCCTACAGAAAGCACTATGCTGAGTCTTGATAGAAACTCCTTAAGAACTTTATTGCCTACTTCTTTTCCGACAAGTCTGCATGCCTGCGGAAAGCTATATCCCCACTCCTTTCCAAGCTTATAAATCTTTAAAAAAATCGGTGAGTATTTTGGATATATGTTCTCTTTGCTTACGACCTCAAATAGAGATGACCTAGGGGGATTGCCTGTAGAGACGCTCAGCAAGTGCTGGAGTAAAAAGGTAAAGTCTGCATCGACTTCTGTAGATCCTAACCTAGGTCTGAGAAAAATGGGGTAAATAATCCCCCCAATAATGGAAGCTGAAAGTATTATTCCTGAAATAATAGAGAACAATGTTGTTTTTATCATCAAAAAAAGGACAACTCCAGCTAATATCCCCGCAATTCCCAAAGAGAGGAATACTGCTTCTTCCCTATTTAGCTTCATTCGACCACCTTATTCAAAACGAAATCCTTCCGCTTTCTAGATCTCTTAGAGCTTTTTCAATACCAACATTTTCTGCATATATCACAGCCTTGAAGACTCTATCGTAATCGAAAACTTTAAGGTCTACAAGATCCTGAATATATCTTCTCCTGGTCTCAAGTTCTTCATAGATTTCATTTATCCTGCCTCTAGGTATGCCTCTCATAACAGCTATCTTTTCTTCAAGCAAATAGCTTGATCCCTTGCCTGAAAACAGAAATCTATCAGCAACAGGATCCCAGGTGAAAACAGGCATCGTCGCAATTGCATCGCTAGCAGGATCGTATCCTATGATTTCATTAATGTTAATTACTCTTCTGGCAGGAAACCCTTTTACATAAACAGCGCTCTGGAACCACGCTATATTTAGGTTATCCATATTCGTTTTTGGTATAGATATTGGCGGATTTGTAAGCCTTTGAATAAGTTTGGAAATGTCTGCTGCGTGGAAGGTGGACATAACCGGATGTCCTGTGTTATGGAGGGCAAAAGGTCTTTCTCCGCCAAGAAATAGCTGAGTACCTGGAACAGAAACGTCATATACGAATCCCTCATATTTTTCTTTACGTATTTCTTTAACCATAACCAACTCTAAATCGCTCTCGAGCAGGTAAAACAGCCTTTTCATTTTTTCCCTTGCCTGACCTTTTAATTTGTTAAAGAGCGAAGATAGGAAAAGCTTCATGATACCATTAACGGGAATTTCCACATCATAAAGCTCTGAGCTGTTTTCTCCAGCAAATCTCGTGATCTCTGAAGCTATGATGTTAAATCTCTCAAATATCTTATTTAAAATCGATAGACGAATAGAATTCATCCTTCTGACTCTCAAGCTTTCCTTCCAAAGTTCCTCAATTTTACTGCTGACTCCAAGGTCCCTCTCGAAAACAAGGACACCTCCTCTTATTTCTCCGCCGCTTTTTCTAAGCAATGGTCTTTCTTTTTTCAGCTCAGCCTTTATCAAATAATCTCCTTCTTTTAGCTTGTAAACTGGCTTCGGAACAATTTGAACCGTTGAAGGGTCGAAGACAAACAAGCTGTGGGAGCCTGTAACTTTCAGGTTAGAACCGTTTTCAAGGATAATTGTATAGATCTCCTCTGCTCTGTGTCTCAGCAAATATTCTATAGGAGAGAAAATAATTTTCCCATTAGGAGAAAGAGAAAGAACACTTACGTCCTTTACGAACTTTTTTCCCTCTTCGCCTTCTTTATAGTAGCTATCAACGAAATCTCCTATATTTGTAAGCAAGGCATTTTCCCCTTCCCTTTTTATCATTATTGGAGTGTCTCTGCTGACGCTCTGCATTGCTTGAAATGCGATGTTTCCTTCCGCTCCTCTTATTTCTCCAACTATTATGTAGTTTGGTCTCTGTCTAAGCGCTGCCCTCAAAAGATCAAACATGGTTACGCTACTCTCAGGTCGACCCGTATCTCTTGTAAGCTCTCTAGTCCAGTTTGGATGAGGAAATACCACTTCGGCTGTATCCTCTATTGAGACTATTTTAGCGTTCGGTTTTATGAAAACGCTTATTGCGTTTAGGCTGGTGGTCTTCCCGCTTGCTGTCTCCCCGCAAACGAACAGGCTCATCCCCTCTCTTAACATCATCCAAACATAAGCTGCAATTCTCGCATCAAAAGTTCCCCAATCAACCAGCTGTGTCACACTTATTGGCGATTTTGAAACCCTCCTTATTGTGAAGTTGCTACCTCTTAAGCTCACATCAGAACCGAAAACTATATTTATCCTGCTTCCATCTGGAAGAGTCGCGTCTACTACAGGCCTTGCCGAGCTTATCGGCTTTCCTATTTTCTCACCAAGTTTTATTATAAACTCATCCAGCTCTTCATCTCCTAAAAATCCCATATTTGACTCAAGCGATCCGAAGATCTTATGAACAACGAATATGTTGCCTATACCGCTCGCCGATACGTCTTCTAAATACGGATCCCTGAGAAAGGGCTCTAGGATACCGACTCCGACCTTCTCTCTAACTACGTGGTATTTTATATAGTTTTCTTCGCCTTCCTTTACTAGAACTTTACCCTTCTTCGCTAGTTTTAATTCTTCCTTTTCGTTGGCTTTTCCTCTAGAAACCAATATTTTATTTAGAAGATACAAAAGTATGGCCTTCTTTTCTTCGCTTGATTGGGGAGTAAACTCGCTTGAAATGTGATATGCAAGAGCTTCCTCTATCAACGAAAGTTTCTTCGCTTCTGGCTTTGGCGGCTCAATTACAATATATCTATTGTAGCCGCTTTCGCTTTTCAGCCTGCTTGTAACGTGGACAAATATCCCGTTTCCAAGCGGATAGATGAAATTGAATTCCCTCAGCTTTTTAGCTTCTCCGCTAAGCTTTTCAACTAACTGTGGTCTTTCTCCTATTTGGCTCTCAACGTTTTTTACATATTCCTCCAAATATTGAGGTCTTTCTCCGAAATCTACCTCTTCTTTTCCAATGCTTTTTAATATATTTTCGATACCCTTCTTTTTCCTTATTTGAAGAAACGACATCTTTTCAAGCCCTCGCCAATGCTATCGGAACAAGCTTAATTCCAAAAGCGGGATCTACATCAAACGATATAACTGAGTCAAAACTCGTCGGCGCTCCTCTGAGCTTAACTATGTTCATGACTTTTACGCTCCTTCCGCCTATGTTAGATATCCCAAGCTTTATGTAACCGTCACAAAAAGCCCTCAGCTTTGTGAGAATGTCTTCGCTTAATATACTAGAGTGCATCGTGGCAAAGATCAGCTTTCCGCTTGTTGAGATCTTCTTTAGGTTAGAGAAAAACTCTAGCACTTCGCTGTACTTTGCAAACTTTACAAGCATAGACAATGAATCTATCGCAAGGAAGTCAAAGTTATCTAGCTTAGAATTAATGTACTTTTCAAAAACTGTCAATGCATTTGAAAGCACCACATCGTTTATTTCCAAATTTTTGGAAAGGATCGAATGCAAACGTACTTTGCCCTTTATTACGTAGTCTACTATGTCCATCTTAAGGAGCTTCATTTTCCTCAGGAAATCTACTGAAGGCATCTCTGTCTCTAATACAATTCCTCTAAGCCCATCTCTTAAAGCTCCATAGACAAATTGCTGTGCTAAGACAGTCTTAGAGGTTCCTTGCTCTCCTTCTATAAGTATTAAGCTGGGGTAAGGAAGCCCTCCTTGAAGCCTTACATCTAACTCATCATTTCCCGTTGAAACAGTGGTTTTCATTAATTATACACCTGAATAGAAGGTATATGAAGCCTTAAATCCATACTGATTCACAAAAACAATAGTTATGGGCTGAGAAAAACTTATATCAGGCGGAAGAGAAGCGTACACTATACCAGATTCGCTCGGATCGACTACCCCGTTGAACCGCTCTACAAGACCCCCATTTATCAGTATGGCAGTTATGTTCCAATCTCTTCCGTAGACAAGAACCTTAGAGCTCTCGCTATTTGTTTTATTTGATGTGTAAATTAAAATGAAGTCGAAATGGTCGAAGTCCCAAAATGACCAGCTTCCGTTGTTGGAAAATATAAAAGTCATGGTTAGGTTGTTTTGATTAACCGTAACATTGGTTATATATGTGATAGAGAGGGAGGATCTCACAGAGCTTAAAGCCTTCCTTTCAATAGAACTTGTAATCATGCCATATCCCTTCATTATTACCGAGACCATAGAAAGAACTGAAATTATTAAAACTGCCATTACAATGATTCCGCTTGCAGTGACACTGAATCCCAAACTATCCCCCCTCTACCAGCTCACTTCCTATTCCAATCGGAAGGACTATCTTTACATAGTAGGGAGGAGAGATCGAGGTTTGATTATAAAGATAAATAATAATTGTGCTTCCAGCAGACCAGGAATTGCTCCCCCCTATAGCAAGCGTGTAATTCCAGTGCCCTGGATAGGCACTGGAAAGATATGTATAAAGTGTAAGAGGAGAATTATAAGTTCCAATATAAACGTCAGTATTTTGAAGGGCTGAAAGGGAAATGTCGGAGGTGCCGACATTTTTTACATATATCACAAAAGATCCTCCAGAAGAATTATAGAAAAAATCTATAATAGTTATACTACTCTCCATATTATTTACGTTTGAGCTTATCATCTGGGTAATGCTACTATTTATGGCAGAAATCTTAGATATCATAACAAATGCGAATATAGATGCTATTGTTATTGCAGCAATTGTCAAAAGTGCATGTGTTATAGTTGTTGATTCGCCCAACTAAGATCCCTGCTCAACCCTGCTTGTCTCCCTTCTTTATATAATCTATTAGTATCTGTGCCACTTCTTCTTCAATTTCAGGTTCTGAAAATCCCATTGCCTTCGATAATATGTATATAGAAAGCAACTGATCTTGAAGCGATATGTTCGACTTTATCCCCTTTTGAACTATTTGATTTAGAAGCCTTATCACATCGAGAGTTTTTTCCTCGCTTATGCCTATCTCCTTCATTAATGATATATAGTCGTCTATCATGTCGCCTGGCATTTTCTCTGAAAGTGAGTAAAGTATCTTTAGCATTTTTACTGTCTCTTTAAAGAGAACTGGTTCTCTTCTTTTAACCGGTGTTTTTACCTCTTCTACCTCTTCTTTATTCTCTCTAATTTCCTCTTTAGGCATCTGAACTTGTTTTTCTGTGCTCTTTTCAACCTCTTTAGCTTCTTTTTGCTTAGCTTCTGAAGAAAGAGAAAAAAGCGGATTAGAAAGGTCACCTATAGTTGCTTTAAGCTCTGCTACGCTTTCCTTTAAAGCATCTACCACTTCTTTCAAACTATCTATGCTGTTCTTCTCATTTTGAGTAGGTTCCTTTTCCACCTTTTCTTTCACCTTCTTTTTCTTTTTTAATAATGGGTAAACTATCCTCCTGCATATTGGGCAGGAGCAAACCCACTCCCCATTTTCATTACTTTTGCTCATGAATTACCTGCACCGCGTTTATTCGAAAGAGAGAAAGCCCCTACGATAGCTATATGACCCCCGATATAAGCCAACAAGCAACCAAATACAAGAAAAGCGAAAAAGGAAAGCCCTTTGTTCCTAACACTAAAAAACATCAGTATTACTCCCAATATAAATATCGCGATACCTATCACCATTACCACCGCTATTCTCCTCTTTCCAACTGAAGGGAGTGAGTTTGAATTTAAATTAAAAAAAATATTTGATTGGCGGCCACTCCTTCATTTCTCATCACCCTAGGTTGACTGCTCCTGCTGGAATGTTAGCAGGCATATTCCTCTCTACTGTAAGAGGTGCCCCTTCTGGTGGTCTTATCTCAACAGATAGTTGTCCGTATGGTCCTAATCCATTATTTTCTAAGTCGATCAAAACAACTGCCTTTTCGCCGGTTTCTAAGACTGAATTATAGTTAACGTTCTGAATTATCACAACGTATGCGGTTGGGGTCGATGGGCTTCCAAGTACACTTTCAATATCAGCTGTTAAGTTATGTGTTGAAAAGTCAGTTGTTAGATTTGTAAGAGTTCCATTGTTAGCATATGCAAGAGTCCCATTAGGATATACGTAGAATATCGCTTTATAGATGTTCTCAAACGATTGATTTCCTACAATTGCATCAATAGAGGTTCTACTTGGTGCTAAGTCTACGCTAGAGACGCCTGCCGATGTCCTTATAGGTATTGAAACTGTGTTTACGGTTGTTCCATTACTTATGCCGACAACATATCCATCTACTTCAAGTGCGGTACTGGCTTCTCCGAGACCTTGACTTATCGTCTCCTTCGCTTTCTGAGTAGTGAAGAGTCCCATGTTCAGAGCCACGAATGCTAAGGCAGCAGCTACTATGACGAATGCTATTAATACGATGGCCGCCTCTATACCTACAATTCCTCTTTTCTTACCCATTTCTTTCTCTCACCCCTTTAAGGGCAAAAATAACCTCAGCTTTTTTATAAATAAACAGAAAGATTTTTGGCGACTGAGAGTGAAAATTGGAGATCGCTTGATTTTCGACGGATAGTCGCCGTTTTAGCTTAATATTTAAACTGAGCAATTCGATGAAGAATTGGTGAAAAAATGCAGAAAAAAAGCCAAGAGTTCTTGAAGTCTTTAGTTGACGGAGAGATAATACTTGCCGTCTACCTATTGAGGCTTGAAGAGGGAATCATTACATATTGGCCTCCTGAATACTATGATGATGAGATTGAAAAGATTTCCGATCTAACTTCTGTTCCTTTGAAAGAAGGTTTATACTTCGTTTTAGGCGGCGATAGATTGAAGGAGAAGTACATAGGTCTTGTTATAAATAAAAATATTCTTCTATTTAGGGTCAGGGACGATTTTAATGCAGAAAAAATTGCAGAAAAGCTAAGTAGTGCTTACTTGAAGTACTTAAACGATCGCGGAAAGCTAGAAAATAACTTCTTTAATGACAAAGACTACTGAACCAAGCACAAACATCAGTACAGAAAAAAAGAGAGAACAAAGATTTAAAATTGAGAGTAAAAACGATAAAAGAAAAGATAAGAATGAAGAAATTGAAAAAAGTCTTTTCAAATTGTTTGGATGGGGAATTTTTGCATAAAGCTTTTGCTTTAACTTATATATAGGACTATTTTTAAAACTCAGATAGTTCTGTGTTCTATAAAAAATTGAAAGACCTTCCTTTTCTAGCTTATAGTAAGTTTCTCTTGTATCTGGCTTTATTATCTTCCTGAACAGCCTCTCAGGAGGTCTTGAATATATATCCAAATATTCTTTTGCCCTCTCTTCACTCAGATTGAGAAGCCTGCTTATAGTTTTCAAGCTTAATGTTTGATCCTTTGAAGTCGCTAGGTAACATATGGCATTATATATGTAATTGGCCTCAATTATTTTCTTTTGGACGATTAGTCTTTCTCTTATGCTCTCCTCTTCGCTCACATGTGAAGCCAATTTGAATCCTTCTAAACCTAAAGCTCTCAACAGCTCCTCAGAATACTTTTTTCCCTCTTCGCTTAGACCATAAAGAGGCTCTCCATCCTTTTCTCCTACTTTCTTCACTATCCCTTTAAGCTGAAGCTTTCTAAGGGCATCTAAAACAGCCTTCCTCCTTTCATTTGCACTTTCGGAAATTTCAGTGGGAGTGAGATCCCTTCCATAAATTAAGAATAGGAAGACTATTTCAATTTGAACGGAGGATTTTGAAAAGTCTATTACTCCATCCAGTCTTTTTAAAGTCCTTAACTTTTCTTCTATACTACTGTCAAGTATCATAAACATTTACCATTATTGCTGTTATAAATAAAATATAATATATATTGTAAAATTTCAAGAAAATTTTTTACATAATTATATTTTAAGATAATGCCACAAAAATTTAGCAAACAAATAAGCCCAAATATTACTGTTCTGAATATTATTTGTAATGAAAAATAAAGAAAATCTTAATTACAAAATGCGGAAATACCATATTGTTTCAGACCGATTAGAAGATAGTATAAAAAAGAGGAAAGCTACTTAGCAATTTGATGTAAAACTTTTAGTCTCTTTCAAAAAATCGATCCAAATTGTATTTATAATGGATACAACTCAGCTGAGACAGGTGACTTCATTGCATCCGCTCCGCTAGTAATTTATCATCATTGCTTTAAAAATAAGTCTAATTATTTTCATTCTATTTCTCATCAGCAGAGCTATTTTTATTTGAAATTACCTCGTAAAGCTTATTTGGACTTTTCGTATACAGCCTGATCTTATTTATTGCCTTTTGCGTCTCATTAACCAGTTCAACGAACTTTCTCTCTTCATTAAGAACTATCTTGTAGGCAGTTAAAGGAAACTTTAGACCTGTTGAGCTCATCATTCCCTTGAGCACTATTCCTTCGCTTGTAACGAAAAATGTTCTTGGCATGTTAATAGTAACGAATTTCTTTCCACTCCTACTGTAATTTCTTACTGAAAGGTACTGACCAAAAATGCTCAGCAAAAAGCTACCTTCAAACAAAATAAAATATGAGACGGAATACCCAATCTTCTCATTAGAGAACTTTGGAGCTATAAGAGATGTTACAGGTCCTATTGCTATAAAGAAATATATCAGTACAAGAAAGGAGAAGAGAGTTGTAAATTGAAGCATTTTAAGCTGATCCTGCATCTCTACTACATATTGCCTGTCAGTGCTAGCAACTTCCATTGCCTTGTTTTCCTCAAACAGTACCTTTCCTTTAGAAATTAAATCTGCCTTTGCGGTATTAGGAAGCTTTGGTTGTCCAAATTTAGTCATTATTATCATGTACAAGATAAAGTAGAGTATTATGAAGAGCCAATATACAGCGCCGCTCCTCCCCAAAAATCCAGCTGCTATCGAGAAAATAATTATTGAGGCTTGTCCAATAGCGATCTGTCTTTTGCTCTGAAAAGGCATTGACATTATTATCCTCCAGCGAATTGACAAATCCTTCTTGAACTAAAAACTTGATTTTTAAGACTTATAAATATTTTTAATTTCGTCAATTAGAAAATGTCAAAGTTTACAGTTATACATCATTTATGTTTGAAGAACTAAGGGTTCAGTTGAAAGAGGAAAAGATATCTTTGGATTTATTATGCTGACCTCCTCCTGCCTTAAAGGGCGAGGGTTTCAGTTGTAAATTACAAGTTTTCTCTGGAATTATATATAGTTGAAGAATTTTAAAAGCTAATTTATATATTTTGCATTTACTTATAAAAATGAGGTTCAAATCCTATATAAGTTTATATTAGTTGGTGCATCCCTTCTTGGTTCTACATGTGGCTTTGGGGATTTCACGCGCACAGTATTTGAGGAATATATTCTCTATCTCAAATCAGTTAATCAATATCAGTCCCTATAAACTTTTATGAAACCCCAAAACAGCTTGTCTAGGCTTTAAAATTAAAGAAGCAAGTCTATTAGGATGCATATAGAAACTATCACTCCTACTATTAAATTTAAGTTAAAGGCCTTGGGAACATTTTTTATGTCAATGAAGCATGATGCAACTTGGTAAAACATAATAAAGATCGAAATGATCATTGATGCCAAGGTTAAAAGCCCCAAGTTATATAGCCTCCAAGCAATTAGGAGAAATAAAGACGAGATTATGTAATTTGCAAGGGAAAACATCAGTGCGCCCCTGCTCCCGAACCTTGCTGCAACGCTTCCGAGCTTCATGCTTTTATCAAACTCCTCATCCATTATGCTGTATATAGCATCAAAGCCGCTCCCCCAGAAGAGCACAGCGAAAAAATATGTCCATGGGACAGATTCAATTGCCTCCATTAAATTATTGACATATTCTCCGGAAGTTGCAATAGCGCCTCCGAATACTATAAGAGCGAGGGACAAACCTAGGTGAAGGTGGGGAAACGGGTGAAACCTCTTTGCAAACGGGTAGGTCATAATAACTATATATAAAATAGGAGATAAGATGAAAGCATAAAAGCTGAGGAAAAATGCAGAGGCGAAATAGATCAAACTTCCTAAAGCTACAAGGATCCAAGCATCTCTGAAGCTTACATCCCCAGTGAGTAAAGGTCTCCTAGCAGTCCTTGGGTTCTTTCTATCTATATCTGCATCTGCTATGTTGTTGTAGGTCATTCCAGCTATTCTTAGCCCAATTACTGCAAAAGTGGCGAGCACCACTTCTCTTAACGTAATGGGATAGTGGGTAAGAGCCATTCCAGCATATGTGAAAGGAAGATCGAGAAGAGTGTGCTCTATTCTTAGTAGCTTTAAAATTGCATTTAGTGAGCTTTTCTTCTTAACTTCTCCAGGATCCCATTTTAGGCTCAAAATCTATCCAACCCCTTAAAGCTTTTAAGCAGTTTTTCAACAAGAGGATCAATTTTTTCCTTCACATTTTTATCATCTTCAACAATTTTAGGCCACTCCCTACCGAAGTTCTCTTCAGGAAGCTTTCTAGTGGCATCAATGCCGAGCTTCCCACCGTAAGAATGTGATATACTCGCAGGATCGAGAGCATCTGTATGCGTGTAAGGAATTACCACCACATCCCTCTGCGGTTCTACATTACTGGAAACAGCCCATATCACCTTATCTAAGTTGTTCACATCAATGTCTTCATCAACTACAATTACAATTTTTGTAAGAGAGGACTGGGCTAAGCCCCAAAGAGCATTCATCACCTTTTTAGCCTGCCCTGGGTACCTCTTTTTAATCGAAACTACAACCATTCCCTGAAAGATCCCATATACAGGATAGCTTATGTCAACTACTTCTGGAAGGAGGAGCTTTATGAAAGGCTTAAACATCTTCTCAACGATTTTTCCCATGACAGCATCTTCAAGCGGGGGAAGACCCGTAACGCTTCCGTAATAGATCGGGTTTTCTCTCATGTAAACTCTCTCTACAGTGAAAACTGGGTACATTTCTGTTGGAGTATCATAATACCCCCAGTGATCCCCAAACGGGCCTTCGCTTGCAAGCTCATCCACCCTCACGCTTCCCTCGATTACAATTTCCGAATTGGACGGAACCGGTATGCCGTTATCGAGCTCAAACAGCTCAACTCCCCTTCCTCTAACCATTCCTGCAAACAGCATCTTGTCAATAGGATATGGAACAGGAGATACGGCTGAGATCATCGTGCCAGGATCGCTTCCGATAATTATCGCCACTGGCATTTCTTTTGCTTTCATTTCTTTCGTCACCGAATATGCCATAGCTCCCCTCTTGTGTACTTGCCAGTGGATTATTCCCTTTCTGCCGTTTACAATCATTACTCTATACACTCCCATATTTATGATTCCTTTTGCAGGATCCTTTGTTATCACCATTGGGAATGTCGCATATCTTCCCCCATCCATAGGCCATGTCTTAAAAAACGGTATCTTATCCAACGGATTATCCTTGCCCTCGATAACCTTTTCCTCGAATTCAGCTTTGTTCACCTTCTTAGGAAAGTAGCCTAATAGTTTGCTTGCATCGCTAAATGCTTTAATCTTTTCAGTGATGCCTTGAGCTTGCTGATGTGTAATAAGAGATATAAGCCTTTCCGAAATTTCTTCAAAGCTATTTATGCCAAGTGCAGAAGAAATAGTGAAAACACTAGGAAAGAGATTCCCGCAAACTCTCCATCCTTCAAACCCCTTTACGCTTTCAAATAAAACAGCTGGACCGCTTGAGTACATAACTTTTCTCAAAAAGTAAGGTATTTCAAGAATAGGAGAAAGCGGCTCTTTAACTCTGACCAAGAGCTCCCTCTCTTCAAGCCACTCTACATATTCTTTAATTCCTAATAGAGGATTCAACAGAATCACCGATTTTTATCTTCTCAATACGAACTTTGAAGCAATCAAACGGGATTGGGCTCTTTTAAATATTATACTGTAGCAAATTCCCTATAGCAGTTTATATAAGACATTAATCTTATTGTGAGCATTATATATTAAAGATTTTACTCTGGTTGTTTATATGGGTTTAGTAAAGGGCCAAGGTAATAGATCTCAATCTTCCTCACCTACATTAAATTAAAATTTAAGCCAAATAGATAAGGAAAATAATTGATCGAATTTAATGGGACACTCTTTTTAGGCTAAAATTAGGCCAAAAGGAAAATTTTGGTTTCTATTGAAAGCTCTTCGGGCACCTAATCTGGATTCCAGGTGACGCGTAAATGAAATTTTCGATTCCCTTTGCAGTCGCATATATGTATCTTCCATCAATTATAATTGGAGTAGCCATCTTATCCTTAAGATCTCTTAAGTCAACTTCTTTGAACTGTGGGTGATCTGTTACCACAACAACTGCATCTGCCCCCTCAAAGTTTCCGTTAAACGGCTTAAATCCATAACTCATGATCTCTTCATTAGAAAAGTACGGGTCGTAGACTTCAACATTTGCCCCCCACTTCAAAAACTCATTGATTAGCGGAAAGCTCGGCGAGTTTATCGTTTCCTTAATCCCACCTCTATAGCTCAATCCAAATACAATAATTCTAGCTCCATTTACAGGCTTTCTTACAAGGTTGAGAGCTTTAACAGTTAACTCAACTATATGCAGAGGCATGCTATCATTTGTCTCCCTCGCAATCTTCATTATTTTTGAAAGTTCTGGGAATGAATGAATGAGAAACCATGTATATACACCTATACAGTGTCCTCCCACGCCAGCACCAGGTCTGTGTATGTGGCTATATGGCTGAGTATTAGCGGAATCAATAGCCTCATTCACGTTTATGCCAAGCCTTTCAGAGATCAGAGCTAGCTCGTTTGCAAGAGCAATATTAACATCTCTGTAAACCCCCTCAAAGACCTTCACGGCCTCGGCAACTCTTATGCTTGATACAGGAACAACCCCCTTTTTATTTATTGCTGAGTAGATTCCGATCAGCGGCTCTAACGTAGCTTCATTAATAGCGCCGATGATTTTGGGGTAGCTCTCAGTAATATCCTTTATCACCCTCCCGCTCATAGTCCTCTCAGGCGCATGAGCAATTCCAAAATCAATCCCTGCCTTGAATCCAGATACATTCTCAATTTTAGGTATAAAAGATTCCGTAGTTCCTGGAGGCAATGTAGTCTCTGTTACTACTATAGCCCCTTTTCTGATCCCATTTGAGACTTCATCTATAGCCTTTTCCATAAGCTCCATTCTAATTCCTTTCGCATTTGCATATACTGGGACAAGCAGTACTATCAGATCACTTTTAGATGAGGCCAGTGCCCCATCTGTTACAGCGGTAAGTCTTTTTTCCTTGACGGCCTTTTCCAGGAGCTCTCCAACCCCGGGCTCAAAGCTAATCGGGTTTTCCCCTCTGTTTACCATTTCAACGACATTTTCATTGAGATCCACCCCGTATACTTTAGCTCCTTTGCTTGCGAAAACCAGAGCAAGGGGGAGACCCATTTTGCCCAAGCCAAAAACGGAAACAGTAAGCTCACCGTTTAAGAGAAGATTGGACGCCTCATTTCTGCTTTTTCCAAGAAGTACCATGTTTGCATTCCTCACATTAAATTATTTGATCATTTAAATATTAATTTTAATTTTTTATAAATTTTTTTAAAATGCAAACTTTTCAAAGAACTTTTTCACATCTTTACTGGATATATATGAAAGCATATATAGAGTTATCGAATTAAAAATATATACCATATCTTTTTAAAAATTATAAATGATTATTATTTGGTGGAAAAATGAGTTCAAATGTGAACGTAATGCCAAAAATAGGAGAAAAAGCGCCATCTTTTGAGGCATCGACAACATATGGAAGGATCAAGTTTCCAGACGACTTTAAGGGTAAATGGGTAGTGCTATTCAGCCATCCAGCAGATTTCACGCCGGTATGCACTTCTGAGTTTGTAGCATTTCAAAAAAGGATAAAGCAGTTCGAGGAGCTTAATGTACAGCTTATAGGCTTGAGCGTTGACCAGGTATTCAGCCATATTAAATGGGATGAGTGGATAAGGGAGAAGTTCGGCATAGAGATAACCTTTCCAATAATAGGCGACAACACGGGAAGAGTCGCCTCACTATTCGGAATGCTCCACGCCCAAGCCGAGGGATCATCAACCGTCAGAGCAGTATTCATCATTGATCCAGAAGGCATTATAAGGGCAATCCTCTATTATCCGCAAGAGCTTGGAAGAAACATCGATGAGATCTTAAGGATGGTTAAAGGTTTGCAGACTTCCGATAAATACGGAGTTGCTATACCTGCGAACTGGCCGAACAATGAGCTTATAGGAGACAAGGTAATATTAAGTCCAGTTGACAACAAAAATGATATACCTGAAAGGCTAAAGAAGCATGAGTGCTTCGATTGGTGGTTCTGCTACAAAAGCATTTAATCAGAGCAGATTTTTTCTCCCAACAATATTTTTTCTATTTTATTTTGAAATTTTGTATAAGTCCTTTCGCTCACATAAATATGATCTTTGTCCCCCTTTAATGTGTAAAAGGAAAATCCTTCTAGAGGGTTGATCGGGGGATCTGGAAGGGATTCTATCGGCTTATTTTTTCCTATGTATATCCACTTTATTACAGGCTTATTTCCTTTTAAGCCTAAATACTCTATCTTCCACCAGTACTTTCCAAAATATCTATATATTCTAATTTCTTCCCCAACCTTTTTAGTCACTATATGTACAGGCTTTAGATAGTACCCCATTCCGCTGACTTTTTTGTTATATTCCTTTATTTTTTCTTTATAGCACTCAAAAGCCTTCACTATCTTCTCATTTCTCACGACAAGCTTCGTAGCCTTCACCATTCAGAGAGAGGAACATAAGTTTTTATTAAGCTTGAAATTTAATAAACAATTCGTTATGTTCAAAAAGTGATTCTTATGAAATTCCCGAGAAGAGCGATATTCTTCGGAAGGTTTCAGCCCTTCCATAAAGGGCATTTATATGTCGCAGAAAACATTCTGAAAGAGTATGAAGAAATCGTCTTCTTAGTAGGCATGAGCACAGAAAGCCACACAGAGAGGAACCCATTCACCGCTGGAGAGAGGATAGAAATGATAAGGCTAGCCATGAAGGAGGCGGGTTTTGACCTCTCTAGGGTCATAACATCTGCTCTTCCAACTCTTGAGATACATATAGCATCTGCGCATCACGCAATTTACGCTTCACCACATTCAGAGGCAATTTTTATAGGTAACCCGATAGTGAGTCAAATACTGAGGGAGGCAGGGTTCAATGTTATAGTGCCAAAGCCGTATAAGAGGGAAATATACAATGGGACTCTTATTAGAAGGTATATGGCTGAGCAGAATGACAAGTGGAGGGAGCTCGTACCTAAGAGTGTCGCAGAATTTCTTGATTCAATAAAAGCAACAGAGAGGCTTAAAAACATTACTAGCCCAAGCGAAAGGCACATCTTAGGCGAAGAAAACTCATTAGATTAATTTAAAAGTAAACCTGTATTTCTGTCTTATAAACTCCTTCCTCCTTCTTCACTAAAGCTACTTCGCTTCTAATATCTCTTTTTGTTAATGAGCTGTAGAAACCCTCAATTACTCCTAGAGTCAGCTTCGGCTTATCGCTAGACTGCTTCTCTTTCAAAACGACCACTTCCCACAGATCTCTGATGATTAGCATTATCCTGTTTTCGGAGATCTCGTATTCTTCAATAATCCCCCAACTCGAAATCTGGAAGAGCATTGAAAGAAAGCGTATAGTCTCCTCTAGAGAATCGATATGTCCCAGGGATTCTGTATAATACTCATAAATGTTCTTTCCTATATATCTTCCCAGTTGCCTTAAAATGTATGACTCTACTTGCTTCCCCAAGATCTTCTTCAAATCAAAGAGTATGCCGTCAAGGTTTGCAGGTCCCATATATATCCAACGGCTACCGGAGAACTTTACTGGAAAAGCAATATTAGAATAGCAAGTCCTCTTGTATTTTCTTCCTAATGATGCTTTAATGTTCGAGGAAAAGCCGTTTATCCTTTCAATTAACATCTTCGCCTGATCTTCACCTGATGCTAGTACCAAGAACATTATTCCAGCTTCTCCATCCTCACTCAAGGAATACTTCATATCTAATATTGGCAGGCCCATCAATACTACTTCTTGCAATATCTTTGCAATAGTCTTGTTGGTATTATTTGCCATATTCTCTCTTATCAGCACATCTATACAAGATACATTAGTTCCAATAGGAGCAGAATATGCAAATAAACCATTTATTGGATATCTTTCCATAATTCTCCCTTTTTTAACAAGTTTTCTAAATCTAACTCTATAAAATTTGAAAGTTTTTATTTTTAATATTTTTGGTAAAAAAATTCACTTGTTTTTAATAAATTGTTTTTTCACCGTATTTTTTTATAAAATTAGCAGATTTTATTAAATACTGTAAAAAAATTATTGTAAAAACATTATTAAATTTTTAGTATATACTTTTTTATACACTTTAATACTAAACGGACCTCGTTTATCTTTAAGACAAACAACCATCGGATTAATAATCAATTTTATTTTTATTAGAGTTATGCTTTATAAATGCCTTTGCAAAGTGTTTGAATTTCATAAAAGTTCCTATAAATATTGATTTAAAATAAAATTTCAGAGATGTAGAGTTTCCCTATAGCGATTACCTCGAGCTCTCTATGAGAGGTGAACTACAAGTTGAGGCCAATTAAAGAGGGATGAATGCAAATGATATGGGTCACAAAAGAAGGACTCTCCGGGCGCTCTGAGTTCAAGGATAGAGGATTTGATATAAAACAATAACATGCTCTAAGAAGTCCAAACATTGGGCTGAGATATCATATTACAACTGAAACCCTTGCCTTTTAAGGTGGGGTGAAGGTTTTTAAGCTCTATGTTCTCTATTTTGTTTTGATGATGAATATCTGGAGAGGTGTGTCGAGGATGAGGGGTTTTCCCCAACTGCTGGATGAGGGTTCGGCAACCCCATAAACAAGCTCCAGATGAGGGGATCTCTGATCCCCTCGACTGCCCCGCAGATGAAAGATGTAAGCCCGAATAGATGCGGGGAACCGATGAATTCCCTAAAGGGAACCCTCGCCCTTTAGGGCGGGGAGGAGGTCAGTTGAGTATGCTCAAATGCTTATCTCATGATCTCGGGTGATACCATGAATACAAAATATATTTTAATAATAATAGTTGTAGTTGCAGTTGCTTTAGGCGCATCTTATGCATTTTACAGAGAGAAGGAGTCCTCCCCTATGATAATAAGGGCCGGTACTCTGCAGGGAGGAATAAGCACGTTAGACATAATGCAGTACTACAACTTAAGCGAAAAATACGGCTATGAGCTTCAAGTATATAGGTTCGACAAGACTACAGATATAATAAATGCTCTTGCAAGCGGGAGCATAGATGTAGCAGTTATACCGAGCGAAATGGCTGCTAACATGTTACTTCAAAATATCTCCGTAAAAATAATAGCTCCTGAAATGCTTCAAAACCAGGCGATCCTGACTGTAAAGGGAAACATCTCAGCTCAAGAACTAAAGGGTAAGACTGTCGCGACTCTCCTCTCTACTGGTACATATATGATGTTCAAGGCTTACATGAAGTATATATACAACATAACAGTTAGCGAGCAGGGAAAGGGAAATGACACGATCTATGCCATAAACACGCTTCCAGGATCCTTTCTGGACGTAATGAGGGAAAATGACATATATGCAATTATCGCATGGGAGCCATTCGTTTCTGAGGCTGTAGTCAATTACAATGCCTCTATAATCGCTGATTACCAAACTTTTTGGAAGGAGGCAAACATGAGCGGTGAGCCGGTAATGCTCATATGGGTGGCTTCTCCGAGCGCATCTAACAATAAGGAGCTTATTAACTCCTTCCTTAAGACGAGGGAAGATGCCGTTAATATTTGGAACGGGAATGAAAATGAAACCATCTCTGCTTTAATGAGCATTTACAACTTAAATGAAAAGACGGCTGAGTACCTTTACTCTAGGGTAACAGTTCTCGACAACAACTTAAGCCAGGGCGTTATAGATGGAATAAGAAGCTCCTGGAAGCTTGCATGGATCGGAGGATATCTCACAAGTGATCCAAGTAGTATAGGTGATCAAGTATTTTACAAATAAAAAACTCGCCCTTTAGGAGTGAGAGAAAGTTAAAGAGAAGACTTAGTATTTTGGGATGGATTTACCTTATTATTTTTCTCTTCATACTATGGATAGCATTAGAGAGGACATACCCTTACGCTATACCTTCTCTCTCATCCGTAGCTCTTTACATAGAAATCCAAGGGATCATTTCCATAGCTAGAAACGTTTTTAAAACTCTGGAGAACACCTTTTTAGGTTTCGCCTTATCTTTTGCTTTAGCTATGATTTCTCTGATCGCCTATCACATAAACCTACATTTAAGGAGCTTCATAACTGCGTTGAACACTTTTATTCAGAGCATTTCCGTCCTGGTATGGTCCATAATATTTGTAATCATATATGGAGTGACCAGCGGTCTTCCTCCTATCTTCGTCGTCTCTGCCACGTCATACCCTATCCTCTTGAGCATTGGAATTAGCGGAATGCAGAGCATAGAGGGGAAGTACAGAGAACTCTTCAAGGTCTTCGGTGCAAAGAAAAGGCATGAGCTGCTTTATTTGATTATTCCTGGCACTCTCCCCTATCTTATCGGAGGGAGTAGAGCAGCGATCGGAAGCGCTTTGAGAATCACTGTAGTCGCTGAAGCCCTTGGGGCAAGCGGGGGGATAGGATATATGCTTCTATACTCCTACGACCTAGGATATAAGCAAGGAGTGTTCGCCTGGAGCATTCTTCTAGTTCTGCTCATGATCCTCTTAGATGAAGCTGTTCTCAAGCCTATAGAAGGGTGGTCGAGAAGGTGGATGAACTGATCGCAGTTAGAAATTTGACTAAAAGCTTCAGCGATGGTCCTGTGATTTCCAACATATCATTCAAACTAAATAGAGGTGAAGTACTCGGAATAATGGGGCCCAATGGATGCGGGAAGACTACTATGCTAAGAACGATCCTTGGGCTTGAAAATAAAGATAGCGGAGAGGTGAAAATTAGGGGGAAGATCGGATATGTGCCTCAGGATAACCTCTTACTTCCATGGCTCAAACTTAGAGAAAACATTGTCATAGGACTGAAGATAAGCGGAGCAGGTGAGAGAGAGATAGAAGAAAGGCTGAGTTATGTCTCCGAGCTCCTCTCCTTAAATGATCACCTAGACAAATATCCTAATAGGGTGAGCGGGGGAACAGCAAGGAAAGCTTCTATAGCTAGAGCCCTTATAATAATGCCCGATATTTTAATTTTGGATGAACCATATACTGGACTTGACTCCTCTTCTATATCCATCCTTCAAACACTCTTGAAGAACCTTAAAAAGGAAATTAGACTTGGAATTATAATTGTCTCTCATCAGGTGGATGAGCTGATGGAGATAAGCGATAGGATAATTGTTCTGACTCATAGGCCTGCAAGAATTAAGGATGTTATAGAAGCAAATAAAAAATAAAAGGTGCAGTTAAAGAAATAAAAGTGGAAGATTTAATTAATAATTGAAGAGCGGGGGTGCCCGAGCAGGACAAAGGGGGCGGACTTAAGATCCGTTGGCGAAGGCCTGCGTGGGTTCAAATCCCACCCCCCGCATCTTTCTTTTGCTATGTAGTTAATTGTAAAAGCAACAATCTTCTTTGAGACTAAGGTTCTATCTTACTGGTTTTATTTGTAGTTAATACTCATCAAAAAATTTGATTAGATATTTTTATAGGAATTTGAATTAAACTAATCTAGTTAAAGATACTTTGATCTTAATGAATTTGAAGTAAAAACTTTAAACTTCTATTTTTTAAAAATTTAATTTGCATGACTGCCGCCGTAGCTCAGCCCCGGTAGAGCACCGGCCTCGTACGGTTTAAATTAAAAAATCAGGGAGAGCCGGGGGTCGCGGGTTCGAGTCCCGCCGGCGGCTTCTGTTTTATTTTATTTGTCTTATTTTTTATGTTAAATAATTATTTAACATTTTTAAATAGTTTTTTATAAAACTTTTATTTAACTTAATTCTTTTTGCAAATTTTTTATATAGTGCAAAATTTAGATTATTTTTTTAAATGTTTGTAATAAAAGTTTAAAAAAAGGTGATTTCATAATGGGTGAAGAGAAAAAAGAGACTTCCTATGTTCCGCCTGAAAAAGCTATGCCCGAACTATCTCTGAGATACTTGATTCTCGGTATAATCCTTGCCTTGCTTTTCGCTGCGACAAATGCATATTTAGGTTTATATTCTGGAATGACTATAAGTGCAAGCATACCTGCCGCAATCATAGCAATAGCCGTCTTTAGGGCAATGCGTACTAGAAACATACTTGGAAATAACATCGTTCAGACAATAGCTTGCGCTGGAGAGGCTTTGGCGGCTGGAGCAATTTTCACGTTGCCAGCACTGATAATTATCAATATCTATATGAACTTGCCATTTTGGACTACTACCGCATTAGTTGCTATTGCAGGAACACTTGGAGCGGCGTTAACAACTATCATTAGAAAGCCATACATAAAAGAAGAAAAGCTTCCTTTCCCCGAAGGAAAAGCTGGCGCAGAGGTCTTAATAGTAGGAGACAAAGGAGGTGCTTCAACAAAGCCTCTCCTCACTGGAGGAATTATAGGAGGAATTTTCAAATTTTTAGAAGGAATTGGTCTGTGGCCTGGCACTGTTGAAGCTGCTACTAAGCTAGGATCATCATTATTCTACTTTGGCTCTGACCTCTCTACAGCGTTAGCTGCTATTGGCTACATTGTAGGAATAAATGTAGCAGTACTGATATTCTTGGGAGGAATCTTAGGGTGGATAATTCTAATTCCAATACTCGCAACTCATACGGCGCTTACAGGCTCTGCTCTAGACATGGCTTACAGTATATGGAGCTCTCAGATAAGGTACATAGGCGTTGGAACAATGCTTCTTGGAGGATTGTGGACGATATTCAGACTTAGAGGTGCTATCGCCAGAGGAATTAAATCAGGAATAAGCGCAGCAAGAAAGAGAAGCAGTGAAGGCATTGAGAGGACGGAGAGGGAACTCCCTCTGAACGTTGCTTTCATTTTGGTAGCAATATTTGATATGGTACTAATGGGCGTCTTCTACTATATTACGAGAGCGCTGGGATTAAGCATATTGCTAGGAATTTTAACGCTAATACTTAGCTTTCTCGGAGTTTCCATTGCAGGTTATCTAACTGGACTTGTAGGATCGTCAAACTTGCCAGTTTCTGGAATAACTATTATGAACTTGCTGATAGCTGCTCTCATATTGAGGCTTCTTGGAATTGGAGGAGTCGAAGGATCTCTAGGAACGCTACTTGTTGCTGCAATGATATGCATGGGAAGCGCTGTCGCTGGAGATATGATGCAAACTCTCTTCATCGGTTATGTAGTAGGAGGAACTCCATGGAAACAGCAGGTTGGAATGATAGTTGGATCGTTTGCTTCAGCTTTTATCATCGCACCTATCCTTAACCTTCTTATTAACGCCTATGGAATTGCGGGAACTCCAACTGCAAAGGGATCAATGGCATTGGCAGCTCCTCAAGCAACTTTAATGTCAAAGCTTACAGAAGCAATATTTACTGGAACCC
Source organism: Fervidicoccus fontis Kam940 (assembly GCF_000258425.1). Taxonomy (NCBI): domain Archaea; kingdom Thermoproteati; phylum Thermoproteota; class Thermoprotei; order Fervidicoccales; family Fervidicoccaceae; genus Fervidicoccus; species Fervidicoccus fontis. Next base: position 862,865 of record NC_017461.1, on the reverse strand, counting down.
TCAATTGGACTATGCTATTCATAGGATTTGCTATAGCAATAGTTCTAATAATAACTGACGAAATACTTGCAAGGAAGAAATCAAAGTTTAGAACCCCTGTAATGCCGGTAGCTATTGGAATTTATCTTCCATTCTCCTTGAGCGTTCCGATATTCGTCGGAGGTTTAGTCAACTGGCTGGTAGGAAAGAAGATAAAGAGGGCGAGCGATGAGAGTACTGATGCAGGGACAATTGGTGCAGCTGGGCTTATCGCAGGAGAGTCAATAATTGGTATCGTATTCGCAGCCTTAATAGTCAGTGGAATATCAATTACTTCGCCGGTTTCAAGCGGAATTCTAGGAATTATAGTGCTACTCCTTGTCCTGGCATGGGTATACAGAGTTGGAGTCAAAAACACAAGCAATTCAAAGAACTAAATTTATACGTATATTTTTTCTTACCTTTTAACCATTTTTTAAAAGCAAATTTTTAATATTAGGAATTTGAATTTTTCCTTGATGATTAAGAATGAAAGGCTGGTGGGGAAAAGCCCTTTTTATAGATTTGGGAGAGAGAAAAATCAAATTCATGAGCATAGACCAAGATGTTTACACTAATTTCATAGGAGGAAGAGGCTTAGCTATAAAGCTTCTGTGGGACTTAGTTCCGCTGGGCGCGGATCCTCTTTCACCAAAAAACGTATTAATAATTGCTTCTGGTCCTCTTTCTGGCATGCCTTTACCAAGTAGCGGAAAGCTAGTCGTTGCTTCAAAAAGCCCATTGACTTTCGGATATGGAGATGGAAGTTTAGGAACCATGGCTAGCCACCACCTGAGAAGGTCTGGGTTTGATGCAATTACAATTACAGGAGCGTCTGACAAACCTGTATATCTTTATATAGAAAACGATAAAGTGCAGATTTTTAGTGCAGATGATCTTTGGGGAAAAGATACTTTTGAAACGGAGGATAAGCTAAAAGAAAGGCATGGAAAAGATGTAGGAGTACTCTCTATTGGAAAGGCAGGAGAAAATTTGGTGCGATATGCCACTATTACCTCTTTAAAAGGGAGAAGTGGAGGAAGGCCCGGAATAGGCGCTGTCATGGGTAGCAAGAAGTTAAAAGCTATTGTAATAAGAGGGACAAAAGAGCCAGAAATTTTTGATGAAAAAGAGCTCAGAAGACTTTCTGCAGAAGCATATGAGAAGATACTGAAGGATTCTAATTATAAGTTTTGGATCAGTCAGGGAACGATGACCACTATAGCTTGGAGCCATAAAAACAGCGTCCTTCCAACAATGAATTTCAAAGAGGGAACTTGGGATAGCTATGAGAGTATAAGCGGAGACTTTATGGAAAAGATAAAAGTCGGGAGAAGAGGCTGCCCTTACTGCAATATGCAGTGCGGAAATATTATAGAAGATAATACGGGAGAGCTAAGCGAGCTTGACTATGAAAATGTTGCAATGCTTGGAAGCAATCTCTTAATAGACGATCTGAGAAAAGTAGGAGAACTTAATAGGCTGGCAGATATGTTTGGGCTTGATACTATAAGTCTTGGAAATAGCATCGGCTTCTACATAGAGGCAGGTGAGAAGAGGATGGTAGGGGAGAAAGTTGAGTGGGGGGATTTCAAAAGAATAAGAGAGCTTATAGAGGAGGTTGCAGAAAGGAGAGGGATCGGGAATTTTATAGCTGATGGAGTCATGAGGATGTCCATGAATTTAGGAAGAGAAAGCGAGAGCTTCGCTATGCATGTAAAAGGGCTGGAAGTTTCGGCCTATAACTGTTACTCTACTCCGGGTATGGCTCTCTCTTATGGGGTCTCGCCGATCGGAGCTCACCACAAAGATTCATTTGTAATTGCACAGGAGGTTTTGAGAGATAGGCTTTCTTACAGCAGAGAGAAGGTTGAAAAGGTAGTCGCCTTACAGAACATGAGAGGAGGAATGTTTGAATCGTTAACTACATGCAGATTTCCTCCATATGAAGTCAGCCTAGACCTTAACTATTACCCAAAAATGCTTAACGCTGCTACTGGGCTGAGCATAACTTTGGATGATTTTAAGATTGTAACGGACAGAATTTATTCGTTAATTAGGGCATTCTGGATCAGGGAGTTTGGATACTGGAGCAGAGAGCTTGATCTTCCTCCAAAGAGGTGGACCACGCAGTCTATGAGTAAGGGTCCGTATGCAGGAGTCAAGATCGATATAGAAAAATACGATGAAATGCTTTCCTATTACTATGAGCTGAGAGGCTGGAACGATAGAGGCATACCAAAAAGAGAAACACTAAATAGCTTGGGGCTTGATTTTGCAATTGCACCTTTAGAGAAAATAGTCAGTTTAAAGTAAAGACTAGAAATATAAATTGCTGTTTTGAAATGGAATCAAAGACATCATTACTGCATAATAAGTGAGATCCTCTCTAGTTACTCTTCCCTTTGTTAAAAGCTTTATTACTCCTCCTTTTTCTCCTACGTTTTCTGTATTGAAGTACGCATCTGTGACTTCTTCTAGTTCCCTGTATTTTTTTGTAATGATCCCCTCAGAAAACGATTTGGGAATTATAAAAGAAGGAGAAAAACCGAAATATCCTCTGCCGTCTTTATTTATAACAAACGATGCTTGTATATCATAATAGCTTTCCTCTATCTTTATAAGCCCTGCTTCAACTCCTACACCAAACTCACACATTTCACTCGATTTAATTGCTTCCTTAGCCCTTTTCTCAGCGCCACTCATAATCTCTTTTATTCCTATTGGCTGAGGAGGAAGTTTATATGATAGATCGATAGCGAGCAATTGAACTTCCTCGTAAAAACTAGAGAAAGCTCTCTCTATACCTGTTATTTTACTAACATTTTTAGTTCCTATGCAAACAAAAACCATTTTGCCCCCACCAAATTTGATGTTTTTAAATAAAAAATAAACTGAGATACTTCCAAAAAGTTTTGCCTTATATCTCCTTTGTTTACATGTTAATATAGTTTAACATGATACAACTTACCTCGTAAATGCAATACGAGATGAAGGATCTTTACTTTATCTGTGCAATTTCCTTCGGCAATTCCTTAATTTTTTTAGTTAGAGAATAAAATATATTAATGAGAGAAAATAATTTAAAAATATCTAAAATTTTAAAAAATCTACTTTATTTTATAAATTATAAAAATAAATGGAGGTCGTTTTATTTTATGGCAAAATCTTTACTTTCAGTAGCAGATCTTTCAAAAGATGAGATAAATGAGATCTTGGATAGGGCTAAAGAGCTGAAAAAGAGCATAAAGAGCCGTCAAGAGCTAAACATTTTGAAGAATAAAGTAGTTGGACTTCTTTTTGAAAAACCATCGACAAGAACAAGAACAAGCTTTGAAGTTGCAGCTTTAAGGCTAGGTGGAAGCGCAGTATACCTTTCTGCAAATGAGCTCCAATTAAGTAGAGGGGAGCCAATAAAGGATACTGCAAGGATATTGGGAAGCTTTTTGGATGCGATTGTTGCGAGGGTTTACTCCCACAATACAGTTGTTGAGTTAGCAAAATATGCTAATGTTCCAGTTATAAACGGACTTAGCGACTTAGAGCACCCAACTCAGATCCTCAGCGACATGCTTACAATAATTGAAGCTAAAGGAAAGCTTGAAGGATTGAACTTCGTATTTATTGGCGATGGAAACAACATGTGCAACTCATGGCTTTTGGGCTCAGCCATAGTTGGAATGAACATGACTGCCGCTATACCTAAGGGCTACTATCCAGACCAAAAAATACTTGATAAGGCACTTGAAATTGCTAAGAAGACAGGTTCTAAGATAAAGATCGTGAACGATCCTAAGGAAGCTGCTAAGGATGCGGATATTCTCTATACTGACGTATGGGTGAGCATGGGTCAGGAGAAAGAGACTGAAAAAAGGATGAAAGACTTTCAGGGATATCAGATAAATAAGGAGCTTTTAAGGCTGGCTAAAAAGGATGTCGTAGTAATGCACTGCCTGCCTGCACATAGAGGTCTAGAAATTACAGATGATGTTATAGAAGGAGAGCAGTCAATTGTTTGGGTTCAGGCAGAGAATAAGCTATATGGAGCGGCTGCAGTGCTAGAGTATTATTTAAAGTAAACCTTTTTTGACCTTTTCGTAGCTGATATTTGCTCTATTAGGGCGGATTTTTATGGTGGGTATTAAAGCAGAATGGGATCCTTTGAAAAAGGTAGTAATGCATAGACCAGGAATAGAGATGTTCTTCTCCCTTATTGAACCATATGCTTCTCTTTATGATAGAGCCTTCAGTCAAAACGAGGCCTTGAGAGAACATGAAAGATTGGAGCATATTTTAATGCACGAATTTAGGGTAGATGTAATTCGTTTGAAGGACTTCATCCTTCAAGAAGCTGAAAGAAGTTCTAAAGTGAAAGAAGAGCTTGTAAAGATGGCAGAAGAAAGGGTAGAATTTAGAGGAGACGAAGAAGACGTAAAAATGGCGAAGGACGAGTTTTCTAGATATAAAGATATATATGACTCAGAGTTCTTCTTCAACCTTATATTGCTAAGCCCGAAGGTAACGCTTGAAAGAGGGAGGGGAGAGAGGGCGATCTATTACAATGTAACAGTAAGGGAACCGCTTGGAAATCTCTACTTTATGCGGGATCAACAAGCAGTTACTGATAAAGGAATAATACTTTCCAGAATGTCTAAGCCTCAAAGGCGAAGGGAAACCCAGGTAACTAAGTTCTTGTGGAAACTGATGGGAGAAGAAATAGTTCATGAAATAAAAGAGCCTGGAACTTTTGAAGGTGGGGACTTTATACCTATGAAAGACTTTGCGCTTATTGGAACTGGAGACAGAACTAACCAAGAAGGAATAGAGCAAATTCTAAAGCACGGAGTAAGCTTTGACGAAGTGGCAGTTGTACATCAGCCTGCCCATCCACTTATTCCTGGAGACCAAACTGATCCTATGATTAACATGCACTTAGACACTTACTTTAATGTACCTTCAAGCAATGTTGTAATTGGATGCGATACTTTGTTGAAAAGGGCAAAGATTGATGTTTACATAAAAGAATCAGAAGGCAATTACAGAAAAGAAGAAGAAAGAAATCTCAATTTATATGATTACATAAAGGAAAAAGGCTTTGAGATCATTAATATAACTACACTTGAGCAAATGTCATATGCTTCAAACTTCCTAACGATAAAGGATGGAACTATTCTCGCAATAGAGACTGAAAGGATAGTGAAGAGAACCCTCGCAAATTTGGAGGCAAGCGCAAGATTAAATCCAGAAAGATATGGCAAGCTTCTAGAGCAGGCAAAAAAAGATTATGAGCATCTCAAAAATGAGGGGCAATTTTTCCCACATAAAAAAGAGATGTACAAAAACGGAATAGATGTATATACTGTGGACTTAACAAACCTTACTGGAGGATACGGCGGGGCACATTGCATGACCTGCTCATTAAGAAGAGGCTAATTTTTCTTTAAAAATTTAAATTTTTTCTTGTTTTAGAATTTAAAAAAATAACGTGGTATTTTTATGTGAGCTACTCCGTTCTTTGGGAGCGAGGCTTCCAGCGTTCAATTGAGCTTTACGCTCCAACTCCCTCCGCTAAAGCGAATGGTTACAACTGAAACCCTCGCCCTTTAGGGCGAGGAGGAGGTCAGAAACAAAATATAAACTCTTATAAACCTTTATGGAAATCTGAAACAGAACGCTGATGCTAAGGATCAGAACATGCTAAAGCTTTTTTTCATAAAAAATTTTATTGAATTAGATAATCTTTTCTTATTGCCCTGTCATTACTTTAACTGCTGACGCTACTATAGTTAAAAGTTCCATAATATTGTAAGCTTCGAGTACACTATTTGATATATACTCTATGGCTGTCGCACTAACTCTTTTCACAAATGGTAGATATTCGGCAACCTCAGCATATCCAGAGTATAAAAAGTCGATTTTTACATTTACTGGTTTATCTATAGATGCAACATTTGCCTCACCATTGCTCATCCTCCTCACAGCTTCCTTAACTCCTTGAGCTAGATCCTCATTGAGCTTTTCAATAGATGGGCTTATAGATGAGTACCTGCCATAGGACTTCTTTAAAGGAACGAACACGGCCCACGGAGCGAACTTCTCCACATCCTCCCTCAAAGCCTCATCTCCTGCTACAAATATTACAGGAATCCCTATTTCTCCTAATGCCAGTGTATTGAAGATAAATTCACTTGTTTTTTCGCTGTTCAATCTCAATTCCTTAATAGTTGCACTACTGAATGAATGATCGTATGTTGCATCTTTCGTCCCTACACCTGCGTGATATCCTAAGAAGAATGCCGCGCTGCAACCTTCAGCTCCAGTTATCATTGACCTAGGTCTCGGATAGCCTCTAACTAAATATGCATATTTAGGAAGCCTCTCATAGTATATGTTTATCATATCAGCATGAGAATCTGCTACAATCACCTCATCGAATCCCTCATCATGGATCGCTTTCACAGCGGCGTATGTTAACTCGCTCGCTATCCTCCTCCCCTCCTCCCAGAGGGGGTTTCCGGTTGAAAGCTGTCCCCTGTTCACTATAAAGGGCAAACCCTCAAGATCTACAGAGAGAAAAGCTTTTTTCATTTTTCCACCTTTTATATTTTTATTAAAAAGAATTAAAAATTCTTCCCCATGATTTTTCTCTTATCTTTCTATTATCAAAATTTTCAGTTAATCTTATATAAAATTAATTTAACATTATAAAAAATAAGATCATATATACTCCTCTTATTATGTTTTTTGTCTTTTACAACAAATAACTTTAAATATCAATATTTTTTATTTTATAGTTATTAATTAAAAAACTAAGTGGTGGTATGTTTGTGTCATTAAAAAGAGTATTATCTTGGCCTCAGTTGCTAGCACTTGGCGCTGCCGGAATTATTGGTACAAGCTGGGCCTATATGAATACAAGGTTCTATTCGATATATGGTCCTGGAGGAGTAATACTTGGATATGCTATAGGAACCTTAATGGCATTTCTGGTTGCTTTAGCATATGCTGAAATGGGATCCACAATTCCAAAAGCTGGAGGAGAAGTAGCATTCGTTTTCCCAACACTTGGTCCTTTGGGATCATTTTTTGTTGGATGGATGTTCATTCTTTCCTCTGTCCTCGCAGGCGCGGCATTTTACGTTATAGGTATTAGCTTGCTCTTAAGTTGGTGGTTGCCATCACTTTATACGATCCCAATATATTCAATTGCAGGAGTGCCTGTATACTTGCCCGCACTGCTTTTAGGTATAACTAGCGCCATTCTTATTTTAATATTAAACTATAGAAGTGTCTCGTTGACCGGTCAAGCTCAGCTCATTATGTTTATAATGTTGTTGCTCGCAGGGGCAACAATATTAATCACAGCGTTATTTAAAGGATCGATATCAAACTTCGCCAATCCATCGCCATTTCCGCAGGGCGAAAATCCGTTAGGTTTGGGACTCAGGTTTGGGCTCATATCAATAGGTTATCTAAGCGGGTTCGAAGGACTGCCTGCGCTTGCAGAAGAGATAAAAATCAAGCCTAGAACGTTTGGATTGGTAATTGCAGGAAGCGTTCTTGTCGCTGGAGCCTTCTACATGACAATGATGTTTGCAGGAAGCTTATTTGTCCCATGGCAGCAATCCTATGCAATTGCGCACAGAGGGACTATAGAGCTTATGTCAAGGTATTCTATATGGCTTGGACTAATTGCATGGCTCGCGTCATTTTTGGGACTCGTTACTTCATGGATACCAACAGTCATGACAACTTCTAGGATGGTCTTTGCATTGGCTAGAGAAGGCCTATTTCCGAGCCAATTCGAAAGAATACATCCAAAATACGGAACTCCAACCATTGCTTTGATATTTGTTACAATAATTTCAATAATATTTGGAAGTTTAGGTGAGCAAGGGCTCATATGGTTCCTGGATATCAGCGGAGTTGGGCTTGGAACGTGTTGGTTGTTGTCAACATTGTCAATGATATTGACAAGAAGAAAGTATCCAAACATACCTAGGTATTTCAAGGTTCCAGCTGGGTATCTTGTTGGGATCCTTGGATCGGGTATAACTTTAACGGTGATACTAGTTTCAATAATACCTGGGACCTCTCTCAGCCTCGTCTGGCCATATGAATATATGATCCTGATACTATGGATAGTTCTCGGAATGATAATCTATCCGTTTGCAAAGAGAAGGATGAATAAACTCGGCATTGAGACTGTGGCAAGGAATTTGCTTGGAGAATACTACGATGTAATTTATGGAAAGAAGGAGGCAAAAACAGAGACCAAATAAAAACATCGTTCAAAAATTTTTTATTTTTTTATTTTACATAATAATTTAATAAACTTCTAATTGGGTGGAAAAATGGGAAATCTTTTTGAAAGCTTACCAATTATTGATCACCATGAGGACGTCTCCTCATATTTTCTATATCCTGGTGAGGGAGGAGCTCCTTATGGTAACTTTGGAGAGGACATTCCTGGAAGGGAGGCGGATATACCAAAGTATAAAAGGGGAAAAGTGAGGTGTGTCTTCTCTGCAATCTTTCCTGGAATAGAAACTTTTAGGCCGGAAGAATCTAAGGAACTGGAAAAGATATATGGAAAATGGCTTCCAGCAACAGGATACAGAGTCCCACAGGCGCTTTTATGGGAGCATGTTTCTATATACTATAAGCTATCAGATGCGTACAAAATAAAAATAGTTGAGAGGGTGGAAGATGTCGAGAGTTGTATAAAGGAAGAAAGACTTTGCTTCGTTCTTCATCTTGAGGGGGCTGAGGCTCTTGATGAGCCCTACGACCTCGTCTTATTAAAGAAAATCGGACTGAGAAGCATAGGAATAACTTGGAACTACGTAAATAAATATGGAACGGGGTGCGGAGCAAAAAAAGATACAGGTTTAAGTGAGATGGGAGAAGAACTCGTAAAGATGGCCAATAGATTAGGAATAATTGTTGATTTGGCACATGCAAGCAAGAAAACTTCTGTAGAAGCTATTGAAATAAGCAAGAGACCTGTAATGATAAGTCACGCAAATGTGAGAAAGCTGATTGATAGAAGCAGAAACGTCGATGATGAATTGCTAGAACTGCTTCATAAAAACGGGGGAATTTTGGGTTTTTCGGTAATTGGTCCATTAATTTCAAACAGACCGAGACCTACTCTTGATGAGCTGGTTGACCATGTTATGTATGTGTATGAAAATTATGGAGCAGAAAACATAGCTATAGGTACTGACTTTCTAGGACTGATGGGACTTCCCTCTCCAGAAGGACTTGAATCTGTAGATAAATTGCCTAATCTTCTTGAAAAGCTTGCAGAGAAAGGCATGAATGATAGTGACGTAAGAAAAGTAGCATATGAGAACTCTCTTAGACTAATGAGAAACAACTTCGTATGAGGTGATCCGTATTAAATTAGGCATATATGGATTTGGAGCAATAGGAAAGCTAGTTGCCAACGTAGCATTAGAAAGAGGATATGAAATTTCTGGGGCTGTAGACGTGAATAAAGAAATTTTAGATAAAGACATTGGGGAGATTGTTGGAAAAGAAAAAATAGGAGCAAAAGTAACCAATAATTTAAATATTTTAGAAAATTCTGATGTTATTATACATACAACAGGATCCTTTTTAGATTCAGTATTTGAGCAGCTTGCTAACATAATTAAGCTAGGACTGCCTATAGTATCTTCCTGCGAAACCTTATCTTTCCCCTATTATAGATACCCAATTTTAGCATTAAAGCTCGATAAGCTTGCCAGCTCTTATATGATTCCTATAATAGGTACTGGAATAAATCCTGGATTTATATTTGATACTTTGGTAGCTACTCTTTCATCATCTGTTTCTCTCGTAAAAAAGATCAAAGCTATAAGGAGTTTAGATGCATCAAAGAGGCGAGAGTCTTTTAGGAAAAAGATCGGAGTTGGTGAGCCTCCTGAAGTTGTACTAGAAAAGCTGATGAAAAAAGAAATCTCTGGGCATGTTGGATATGCTGAATCTGTATACCTTGTTGCACTATCAGGTGGGGTAAATCTCTCAAAGGTTGAAGAGAGTTCTGAACTCATATTAGCAGAAGACGATATAGAACAAAATGGCATAAAAGTTAAGAAAGGAATGAATAAGGGAATGAGAGGTTATGGAGTAGGGTACCTTAATGATAAAGATATTGTTAGAATAGATTTCCAAGCTTATGTTGGAGCACCTGAATTTGAAGAAATAAGCATAGAAGGTAAGGATTATAATATCACATGGAAGAGTACAGGTACTCCTGGAGATCTTGGTACTGTTTCAATGCTTCTGAATGTTGCTGAAAAAATCCTATATATGCCTCCGGGACTTCACCTTATGACTGAATTGCTTCCTTTTGGAACTAAATTTGATATGTCAAAATTTTAATTTAAAAACGTTGATAGGTGGGAAAAATGAAGTGGGATGATATTTTAAAATTTACTTCTAAAAAGATAGAAAAAAATTTAGAAATCGTAAAACTTGATGAAGAATATATTTCCTCAGCTTCAGCTTTAAAGTATTTCCCTATTGCTATTACTAAAACAGAAGGCTCAAAAGTATGGGATGCAGACGGAAATGAATATATCGATTTCTTAACCAGTGCGGCGGTATATAATATTGGCCATAGACATCCAAATGTAGTTAATGCTATTAAAGAACAAACTGAAAAGGTTTTAAATTATACGATAGCATATTTTTATGAAGAAAACCCTGTTAAGCTAGCTAAATATCTTATTGAAATAACGCCAGGATCTTTTGAAAAGAAAGTAGCCTTCGGATTCTCAGGTTCAGATTCTGTTGATATTGCATTAAAAGTTGCAAGGGCATACAAAAAGAAAAAAGGCATAATATCTTTTTACGGTTCATATCACGGAACAACTTACGGAGCGCTTTCTGCAACTGGTATAATCGATCCTCAGCTTAAAGATACAGTTTTCCCTTCAAAGGACGTTTTATTTGTCGAATATCCCGATCCTTATAGAAATCCGTGGAATATTGACGGTTATGAAGATCCTTTAGAGCTTTCAAATATTGCACTTGAAAACATTGAGAAAAAAATAAAAAATGTAAATGAAGATGTTAGTGCCGTAATTTTTGAACCTATACAAGGCGATGCAGGAGTAATCGTACCGCCAAAAGGCTTTATAGAAGGACTTAGAAAACTTGCGCAAAATTATAATATCTTACTTATCGATGAGGAAGTTCAGAGTGGTATGGGAAGAACTGGAAAATGGTGGGCAATAGAGCACTATAACATTGAACCTGACATACTTATTAGTGCGAAAGCTTTAGGCGGGGGTATGCCCATTTCTGCTGTTATCGGTAAAAAAGAAATAATAGATAGCATTCCTCCTCCGTTGCTTGTATTTACTCATACAGGTCATGCAATAAATGCAAGCGCTGCAATTGCTACAATAGAAACAATTAAAAAAGAGGGATTAATCAAAAAAGCTTATGAATTAGGCAATTATGCTATAAAAAGATTTAGAGAAATGAGCGAAAAATTTTCTATAATAGGCGATATCAGAGGCAAAGGATTGATGATAGGAATCGATATCGTGAAAAATACTAAATTAAAAGAGCCAGATAAAAGTTTAGCTTTAAAAATTTGTTGGAGAGCTTGGGAAAAAGGTCTAATCTTAATAACTTTTGGCAAATACGGAAACGTTTTAAGAATCGCGCCACCGCTTAATATAGATATAAATGAATTAGACAAGGGTATCGAAATAATAGAAGAATCAATAAAAGATGTATTAAATGGCAAAGTTTCAGATGAAATACTGAAATATTTGAGAGGCTGGTAAATTTAAAAAATAAAAATTTTGAATACTTATTTGTTTAAACTATTTAATCCTTCAGCAAGCTCAAATATCTTTTTTTCTGGTTCTTTTGATTTCATTATTATGCTTGAAACAAGAATTCCATCAGCACCTAGCTTAATGGCTTTTCTTGCGTCCTCTTTATCAACTATACCAGCACCAACAAGAATTGGAATTTTTTTAAAACCAGAATTTCGTATTTTTTCAACCGTTTTAGTAACTAGTTCAGGTTTAGATTTTGAAACGCTTACTCCTGTTCCTATAAGATCTGGTGGTTCCATTGCAACGATATCTGCACCGAGGTTTGCAACTGCAAGCGAAGATCTTGGAGTCTCTGCACAAACTATACTGTATAAGTTATTTAGCTTAAGCCTTTCTATTCCTTTTTCGATTTCAAAAATTTTCAGCTTATGTTCACTGTGATTAAGAATTGATCCTTTCCCCCCTGAACCAGCGATCATTTCTGCTGTTATAAAGCCTGTTCCTTGACCAGGTATTATTGGATCAACGTGCTGAGCGATAACATCTATTGACACTTCTTTAGAAATTCTCCATATTTCAGTAAAGGGAACCGCTATTATCGTTTTTATACTAAATTCTAACTCCGCTTTTTCAGATGCTTTTGCAATTAATAAAGCTTGATGTCCATAGCTCGTTTCATATGCCTTATAATTAATGACAAATATAGGTTTATTAGCTGGCAACATTAAACATCACTTTTCAAGTTTTATGAAGTTCCATTTTTATTAAGATAATTATAAAGGACCGTTGATATTGTTTGATTTAATAAGGAAGCATCAAAATAGCCTGTGTTATTTATCGGTGGAAAGTTGTAATAAATAAAAGATAAATTGGAAATAAGCACTAAATATGGAGTGCCGAAGTAATTTCCTAAAAGTTGTTCATAAAAGCTGAATGTTGCTTTAGCTGACGGATCTGTGCAGCTACTAGAAAAATATGTACAAACAATTTCAACTGGTGTAATATTGTATGGATTCTTGCTAAGTAAATAATTTGTCATATATTCAGACCAAACAGGATCAAAATTTTGGCACGCAGGACAATTTAGATTCCTTAGATATATCAAATAGGTTCCATTGTCTTTTGGAAACCATGCTGTGTTATTAGTATTTTCTTTTATCCATTTATTATGATAATATACGTATACTCCTTCAGAATTTACTATGGGTTGTATCCCGAAACCTGAAAATATGGGTACAACTATTGCAAATACCATTAGTGATATGAAAGCAATTCCAATTATGATAACTGCTAGTTGCTTTGCATTAGGCATTTTTCCCACTTCAATAATTATTTATTTTAATTATAACTACTAATACTGAAAATGTTTTTGTTAATAAGGGTTATAAAAATGAAAAAAGAAAAGGCCATAATAGAAAAATGGGGAAAAATTCTATATATAAAAACTGAAACTGGAAAAGAAGCACTCGTTCCAGAAGAAGATTTATGTAATCTTATTGAAAGATTTAATTTAGAAGTAGATGGAGTAAAATGCTAAAATTTTGGAATTTCTTCGATGTAGCTTTCTGCAACATCTTTTGCCTGTTCAAGCTTTTTCCTATGATCGTCCAAAAACTTCAATGTTTTTTCTATAGCTAATTTCTTATCTTCTCCACAAAGAAGTTCTCCTCTCCTACATCTCATAAATATATCAAGAAGATCCTTATCATTTGGCATTAAATGGTACAAGTACATTTCATATATTGCACATTTTAGAGGTTCTCCCCCAAGTCTTTTCTGTTCCTCAATAGTAGCTCTTCCACCAGTCAGCGCATTATTTAATTTTTTTACAACGATTTCAGGAGGATCACTTAAAAATATAGCGCTTTCAGGTCTGCTACTACTCATTTTTCCTCCATCAAGACCGGTCATAAATCTATGATAAGTACTCGCAGGCCTTCTGAATCCTAATTCTGAGGAAAATCTATCAGAAATATCTCTTGTAAATCTTATATGAGGATCCTGATCAGCTCCAACTGGAACAAAAACATAATCATATCCTCCAAACTCCTCAAGCATAGGATGCAATATATCTGCAGCCTGCGTAAATACTGATACTATCTTTCCAGGAGTTAAATCTCCGTAAATAGCTGTCATTTCTGCCATTGTAACTTTTTGACTAAACATCTGTATTAATCTGTAGTAAGCAGGTTTTGTTGCGCTTTGAAAATATATTCTTAGATTTTTTTTCTCCAATCCTAATGCTATTGCATTTGCAACATATTCTTCTATAGCTAAACGAATAGTTTCTTTTCTTTCTACCTTCCTAACAGAATATGCTTCGATATCAGCTAATGCTAAATTTATATGAAAGCCTTGCTTTTGATAGTATATTATTTGATCGAAAAGAGCTTTATGCCCAAAATGAAGTTTTCCACTAGGCATAAATCCTGTAAGTAATGTTACTTTTTTCCCTTCTTTAAAAGCCCTTAAAACAACGTCAAAATCTCTATGCCCAAAAACTATTCCTCTTTTCATCAATATTGATGGATTTTCAAAATAATGAATTACTTCTTTGAATGGTCTTATCCCAAACAATGTAAAAAGCTTATCATAATCTTCTATAGAAGAATATCCCCAAGGATCTAGAATAATTTCTTTTTTATTTTCTTCCATCTAGCTTCACTACCATATATTTTTCTTAAAATCTCATTATAAAAATAAATCAAAATATTATAAATTAAACTTTAATCCACTAGTTCCACAAGAAAAAAAGGGGTTGTTTACATATTAGTTTACTAAAGAATTTTTTTAAGAAGAGAATTTTTCAAAAAGGAAACACCCCTTAGTTTCTTATGGAACAAGTCAAAAATAAGAATTTAATTTAAAAATCATAGCTTAGTCAAACTTCCCGACACACCCCTTAGTTTCTTATGGAAAACAATATCTATAAAAATAGAAATATAAAAAAAGTTTGTATAAAAATATTATTTGTAAATTCATAACAAATATCTTTATACGACTCTATAAGAAATTAAGGGGTAGTAAGGGTTACTAAAACTGATAGAACAACTTTTGATAAATAGAATTTAGCCATGTTTTATCTATTTTTTCATATCTTTCGATACTGCCTATATCATACCATTTATCTTTAAAGAAGTATGGCAAGATCAAATAATTTTCTTTTATTAAAAACGGAATAAAATCGCTCATAATATCAGTTTCTTTTTTATGAATTTTTTTAATTAAAGAAATTAAATTAGTTTTCATTGTAAGAATTCCGATCGTTGCATTTAGCTCAAGCCAAGGTTTTTCTTTTAATTCTATTATTTTATCATTTTCAATTTTAGCAATTCCAACTGGAACATTATATTTTTCAGTTACCATTAAAGTTGCATCAGCATTTCTAGAACTATGAAACATCATCATTTCTTTTAAATTAAAATCACCAAGTATGTCACCATAGTAAATAAGAACATTTTCTGTATCATTAAATAAACCATTAATATATGCTTTTAAAAGCGCTCCAGCACTTCCTTTGTAATTTTCATCGTCTTCGCTGTAATCTATATTTACATTAAACCTTTCTCCATTTCCGAAATAATTTTTTATTTGGTTTCCTTTGTAACCTATTAAAATTACAATATCGTTGATTCCATTAAGTTTTAACAATCTTATAATAAATTCAAGAAGAGGCTTTTCTTCTGGTCCTAATGGGATCATCGTTTTTTGGATATAATATGAAATTGGCCAAAGCCTTTTTCCCTCTCCACCAGCCAAAATAACGCCTTTTATTTTCATTAATTTCACCTTTATGCATTATTTTAATCAGCAAGGGCTCCTATATTTATCTTCATAACCATGATGGTTCAGAGACCGCCACACTCATCATTTTAATTAATTAGAATTAAAAACAAATATTTAATGTTGTTTTAATTAAAAAAGTAAAGTTCTATACATTATAAAGGAAGTTAGTATAAATTATAATTTAATTTCGGCGATGTTATATGATATTAGGAGATAGAGATTTAAAATATTATATAAAAACGAAAAGAATTGTTATAGAACCATTTGATGAAGAAATAGTTAGGGAAAATGGCCTTGACCTAAGACTTTCAAATGAAATCGCTAGATTTAAAAGCAATAGTGAACCTGTTGATTCTAAGGCTAATTTTCTTGATCCGTTTCAGTATTATACCATAGAAAAAGGGGAATCTTTTGTAATTCAACCAAATGAAAGAGTTTTATTAAATACTTTAGAGTATGTTAAGCTTCCAGATGATCTTATGGCTTTTGTTAATCTGAGGAGCACCTTTGCACGCTTAGGATTAATTGCACCACCTACAATAGTTGACGCTGGATTCGAAGGAAATATCACAATAGAGGTTGTCGGAGGAGCTTTTCCAGTTAAATTGCATGTTGGAGATAGATTTATACATTTGATATTTGCAAAATTGTTAAGTCCCGTTGAAAAGCCATATTCTGGTGATTATCAGGGTCAAAAAGGAGTAATGTTTCCGAAAATGTTTAACAAAAAATAGAATACTATTTTTTATCATAGAAATTTATCATTGAAAAGAAATCTAATAGTATAAATGTAATAAAAATAGCAAAAAACAAATAAAGCAAAGGATTAAAGTTAATTTCTATATTTACTATACTATTACCTTGAGTTATGGAATAAGAAATAAATCCATTATTAAAAGAAGTAAAAATTATCATTAATACTATAATTTTGGATATTGCTTTAACTATAAAGCTATATACGGTTCCTTCTAAT
Organism: Fervidicoccus fontis Kam940; assembly: GCF_000258425.1. NCBI lineage: Archaea > Thermoproteati > Thermoproteota > Thermoprotei > Fervidicoccales > Fervidicoccaceae > Fervidicoccus > Fervidicoccus fontis. Next base: position 846,281 of record NC_017461.1, on the reverse strand, counting down.
ATTTCGGAAGCTGTTGATAAAAATAAAAAGAGTACAACATATGGAATATAATTTCTTAGATTAAAATAAAAAAGAGGCGATATTTCTTTTAATATAGGAAAAGAAATTGTATTAATAAAAAATTGTATTGTTAATATTAATATAATGAGTAAAGCGCTATATATTAGTCCAATAGTTATTGATTTTATAATCTTTTTCAATGCAATTTTCAAAATTTAACACCGGTATTAATTAAATATAAACCCATAATCTTGAAAGAAAGAGTATATGATTTAATGTTAAATTGTTCGAGTTCTTTTAAATTAGAAGCGTTTAGAGGAATTGAAAAATTCAATGAACTATTTGGAAGAACTTTTTCTGCATAAAAATTGAAACTTTCGTTTGATGCGTTGATAGTTATGTTAAAATCTGTTAAATAAATATCTCCGTTATAGTTTAATTTAAAATCTAGATGAGGAGTTTCAGAATCAACTATTTCATAGCTATAGCTTATTAAATTTTTGTTTGTCAAAGCATCAATAGAGAAAAGAATTAGTGGAAGTAAAAATAAAAATAAAACAAATAGAGAAGCAATCAGAAAACCGACTTTTACACTCTTCATTTTATTTTTCACTTGATTGAGAAAATTTTTCTAATCTAAAAGCATCTACTCCATACTTTATAAATATTCCTGAAATCCAAACCATGATCCCTAAAAAGGCTATTTTTGCAGCGAGAATTATTAGTTCATAGCTTGAATTTATTATAGCACTAGAAAGATCGCTGTAGTTTGAAGGTATTGCCAGTGTATAGTTGGTGAAAGAATTGTATGCCAGTATAAAGGAAAAAAGAAGTAATATAATTCCAATTGACAGCAATATTATACCCATGGTGAATGATAATTTAATTTTCATAAAATTCTCCTGTTTAATTATTAAAAATATTATATGATAAGTATTATAAATTTTTATCGGAGATAAAACATGAGAAAAAACCCGAGCAAATGGATCAGATATTTTAAGTATCAAGGGATTATTGCTTTTCTTATAGCTTTTATTGGAATATTAATAGCGGTTAAATTAAATCCATGGTTTGATGTTTCAAAAAACGCTCTAAGCGATTTAGGAAGGATTGGACTAAAATATTCTTCAATATTTAACATAACATTGATTATCTCATCTCTCTTTGCAATATCTTATATTCCTTACATGTTAAAGCTTTTATCCAATAAGTTTGGTGCCTTCTCCGTTGGTGTATATACAGTAGGAGCATTTCATTTATTTTTAATTGGAATGTTTCCTGAGGGTACAAAGTTTCATTGGTTTGTATCACTAGAATTTTTTATTTTAATGTCAATTTCACTGCTTCTATTTTCTATCACTATGTTAACACTCAAAAGAAAGACGAGCTTTTTCCTCTTTCTCATTTTATTTTTGTTGAGTTTATTAGGATCTTTATTTGTGAGATGGCCTTCTACTGCATTGCTAGAAATATATAACATTACCATATATTTCTTTGGCTTTTTGATTTTATATTTCTCAGAATATTTAAAATAATTAAAAATTAGTCTGGTAATATTTTCGTCCCAGACTTTCCTTCTAATATGTCTTGAAGTTTATATAGATGTCCTATATATGCAGGCTTACCGGTTTTCTCCGCAAATCTTATTGCTGCTTTAACTTTTGGACCCATGCTACCAGCTCCAAAAATGCCTTGCTCTAAAAGCTTTTTCGCTTCACTAACTTTAAGTTCTTTAAGTAGCTTCTGGTCAGGCTTTCCATAATTAATGTAAGCACCCTCAACATCTGTCAATATTATGAATATATCTGCATCAACAACGGAAGCTAATAGCTGACCGCCTAAGTCTTTGTCTATTACAGCTTCTCTGCCTTCTAATCTTCCTATTTCATCGGCAACAACCGGGATTCCACCACCACCGCTTGCAATTACAATAAAATCATTTTCATAAAGCAATTTAATTGCCTCTTTCTCGACATTATCGACGACATCTGGAGAAGCTACAACCCTTCTGTAACCTCCCCTAGGATCCGGTTTAATTACCCACCCTCTTTCTTTTTTCAATTTTTCAATTTCTTCTTCGTTATAATAGTATGGACCTACATACTTAGTAGGATTGTTCCATGCAGGATCGTCTTTTTTAACAATAACTTGATTTATCAGAGTTACTGCACGGTAGTGGTGGTCAAGTCCTTCTTCAATCAGCACATTTTGAATTGCTTGCTGTAACATATAACCTATCCATCCTTGAGTCATAGCTCCTGCAATATCCATAGTTAACGGTGGAATTTTGTCTTTTAAAGCTTCTATCCATTCCATAACATTTCCTACTTGAGGACCATTTCCATGAGTTACTACTACTTTATATCCTCTTTTTATTAATCCGACAATTTCCTTTGCAGCTACATAAACATTCTTCCACTGCTCTTCTACAGTGCCTTTTTCCCCTTTTTGCAAAAAAGCATTTCCACCGAGAGCGATGACTATCAGTTGTCCATCTTTTTTAAACAAGAAAAATCAACCTCCAGATTTTTTGGTTTTTAAAAGGGAAGAATAATTACATAAAAATAAAATAAAAGCTTATATTATTTACTTTCATTTTAATCATTAAACTCATTTTCTTTCTCTTTGGATAGCTTCATCAAAAATCTTTTTTAGTTCTTCTTCATTTTTATTTTTCATCCAATCAACCAAAAGATCTCGTTTTTCGCTATGTTTTATAAAGTAATAAATAGCATAGCTACAAATAGGCTCTATTTTTAACTCATTTTCCTTAGCAAATTTTACAGCTTCATCAACAAGCTTTTCTGCAATTCCTCTACCTCTCAGTTTTGGAGGGGTATAAGTTTCTATTAACTTTATAACTCGGTTCTTTTCGTCAATTTCATATCTTAGAAAAGGCTTTTCTCCCTCTTCTTCATTGCCAACTATCGCAACAAAAACGGTTTTTGTCCTTTTTACATTTATATCTGACATTTTCAGTACCTCTGAAAATCTTGACGAAATAGAAATTATTTATTTAATGTATATATAAAAATTTTTAAGCTCCAAAATAATTTTGCTCGACATTTGAAAAATATTTTTAGAAAAGTAAAAAATTTAGAAAAAGGTGAAGGTCTTGTCAACGATAAAAAAAGAATTCGATGTAGCAATAATAGGTAGTGGAACTGGAGGTTATCCAGGAGCTATATATTTAGCCCAAAAAGGCTTGAAGGTTGCAGTAATTGAGGAAAATTTAACAGGAGGGGAATGTACCAACTACGGGTGCGTTCCAAGTAAAGCAATTTATCAATTTGCAGAATCTATAAGAACCCTAAAGAATATAAGCGCAAACAGTTCTTATGAATGGGAAAAACTCATTGAATGGGCAGATAACTCAGTTAAAGGAGTTAGGAACGGTATAGAATCTTTATTTGATTCATATGACAATATTGCTTACTTCAAGGGAAAAGGAGTTCTAAAAGCGAAGAATAAAATATCTATTATTGAAGAAAACAATAGCGAGATAGATGCCAAGAATGTTATATTGGCTACGGGTACGGATCCTTCTAAAATTCCTGTTGCAGATTTTGACAAAAAGGGAATAATAAGCAACAGAGAAGTGTTTAGTCTTAAAGAAAAGCCAAATAGCATGCTAATAGTTGGAGGAGGGGTTATCGGGGTAGAGCTTGCCAACATGTTTTCCTCATTAGGTATACAAACCTATCTTGTTGAATTGAAAGAGAGGATCCTTCCATTCCTTGATAAGGACGTATCTCAAGCTATAAAAGGATATTTAGTTGAGAAAGGAGTAAAAGTTATGGAAAGAACAAGTCTCAAAGGGGTAAGTAAAGTTAGCGAAAATTATCAAGTTTTATTGAGTAATGATGAAAAGCTTGAAGTAGATAAAGTGATTATAAGCACAGGAAGATCGCCAAAAACCAAAAACATTGGATTAGAAAACTTAGGCATAAAGATAGATGAAAGGGGATTCATAAAAGTTAATGAAAAACTTGAGACAAATGCTTCAGGGATCTATGCAACGGGAGACGTTGTAGGTGGTCCTCTGCTAGCACACAAAGCAATAATAGAGAGTATTTCTGCAGCTAAATGGATAAGCGAGAATAACGGCTTTCATGTTGACTACTATTCAATACCGCAGGTGATATTCAGTGGGCTAGAAATTGCATGGATAGGTATGGGAGAAAACGAGCTGAATTCAAAAGGAATAAACTATGAGAAAATTAAACTTCCAATTTACTATCTAGCGGCTGTTAGAATAAGGAATGAAAGGAGATCTTTTATAAAATTATTGCTTGATAAAGAAAGTAAGAAAATTTACGGCATCGAGATAGTAGCCCCACATGCTTCAGAAGTCATCTCTTCGTACTTACCTCTCTATTTAAACAAGATAACCATTGAAGAGGCATCTAAAATCACATATCCTCATTTGACTGTTTCAGAATCTATAAGAGACATTGCAGAATATCTGTTGGGAGAGCCAATACATATGATAAAAAAATAATTAGTTACTCAGAAAATTTTAGAATTAGGAATTAAGCCGTTAAAAACTCAGACATAAGTTTAATTCCTTTTTTAATTCTCTCTTCTTGCATTGTGACAAATGTTATTCTGACATGACCTTTTCCAGCTTTACCAAATATCGAACCAGGTAAAACACCCACTCCTTTTTCTTCACTTAGCTTTATTGCAAATGACGTATCATCCATACCTTTTTTGCTAAGATATGGAGAAAGATCTGGGAACAAATACATTCCTGCAATTGGTTTAGTAACTTTAGCTTCAGGCAGAAATTCCCTTATTGTTTCATATGCAGCATCTCTTCTTGAGCGATACTTGGGAATGACTTTACTTAGGTAGATTTTGAGCATGCCACTAGATAAGGCTATATGGGCCATCCACTGAGCTGAAGAATCCGAACTAATAGAAACTATCCCTTTTAGCTTTAAAACTTCTTTTATTAAGTCCTTATTTTCAGCATAAAGATATCCCAACCTAAGCCCAGGTATTGCCAGGTCCTTAGAAAACGTGTCTAAACCAACAAGCTTTTCTAAGGTTCTACTGTATTTTTGTATCCAAACGTGTTTACCCTCATATATGATGTTCCTATATGCCTCATCATAAAGTAACCAAACGTCATTATCTACTGCAAGGTCTGCAATCAGCTTAAATATGTCCTCAGATAGGATTCTCGATGTTGGGTTATCAGGACTTGTTACAAGTATGAGCGATGTATTTCTGTTTATCTTTTCCTTTAGACATTCAGGATCTGGTTGAAAATCTTCACCATTTTGCTCGCAACTATCAACTTTTAAATTATACATGTTTGCAATATCCCAGTAAACACTATAAGTAGGATCGAGGAAAAATGCTCTATCTCCAGGATCTGTAGTAGCATAAAAAGTCAAATGCAAAGCTTCTATTCCGCCTGATGTTACGACAATATTGCTCGGATCGATGCTAATTCCTCCGCTTTCTTTGAGCTCATCTGATATATCTGTTCTAAGTTCTGGCAATCCTTGTGTTGGAAGGTATCTATAGTGATCAAAGCTGTTTTTTAAAGCATGTTCAAAAGTTGCTTTTATAATATTTTCGTCCGGGGGGAATCCGGGCTGACCTTGAGTAAAGTTATAAGTTTCCACTCCCTTTCTTTTTAGTTCATCCATTTTGTTGCTAATCAATCTGTGGAGAGATGGAGAGATTTTCTGACTTCGTGAAGAAATCTTTCTCATTTTATCACCGAATTTTTTGGTTATTAGAACATTTTTAAATAATTAAGCATAGTAGATTAATAAATAATTATCATAAGAGATTTTCTAGGAAAACGGGAAATGTGACTCTGAAAAAACTCAAAGAATCTATAGCTTTCTCACTGCCTAGACGAAGTGTTTTGAGTTTCATAAAAGTTAATATTTTGATATTGATATTATTTCCTTGCTATTATCAATTATACTCGTGAAAAAGTCATGCAAAAAATGCAACAGACTGCTGAATAAAGAAAAGAACGCTAAGTATTAAGCCTAATGTTGCATATGGAACATAAAATTTTTTGTCTAGCATTATGGAAATCCCGTAAAAAGAAGGAAGAGATTTCAAAATTAACCTAGGTATAGAAATAGCAGGCACTCCAATTATTAATAAAAGCTGAATTATTATAAGTAACGAGAAGGAAAACTCAAATTTATCTCTCCTAAAGAGTGGATAGAGAGACGCAAGAAAGAATGCTTCAAAGGCTAAATTTCTAGTTATCCAGTAGATAGGTTTTAAAACATAGCCAAAAACGCTCCAGTTTTGTGAAGTAAACCATCCATTAAGAAGCCATTTAATTTGTCCCCAAGGTGTTGTAAAGTCAGTGCCCCAATATTCATGTTCTATATAAAACAAGCCGAGAAAATCTCCAGTAGATGCCTTAAAAAACATAAACAAAATCTCTCCCAAAATAAGGGGAATTACTATAAACCTTCTGTACTTTTTTAAAAAAAATGCAGGCAGAGTTATTGCAGTTGTATATGAGGATAAAATTGAAAGTGAGTATGATATCATTGCTTTGATGTTATTTTCTCTTCCTTTAAGCAAATATAGCGTTAATGCTATGAAAAATAATGTAACTGTATCGCTATACGGAACGAAGGAATATAGAAGGAATGTTGGGAAAAAAGCCAAAAGAAACGTTGCCTTATATCCATAAGTTTTGTAAAAAACAATTATAGTTAGATATCCAAATAAGTTTGAAATAAAGATAGACGAAAAAACGTAATTTCCATAAAAAAGATAGCTAAAAACTTTGATCAAAAACGGATAAAGATAGGAAAAAGCGTAATCTTCACTATTGGCATATCCTACTGTGGCAATTCTTAAAAAATGAAGGGAGTCCCATTTGACAATTACAGAATATATGTTTTCTGGATTAATTAAATAAGCTATTATTATAAAAATAGGCTTAAAAAGTGTATATACGACTAAAAGCTTTAAAAGATCTTTGTCTCTTTTGTAAAACTTTTTTAGCCTGTCCTTAATCGAAAGCTGCTGAACTAGACCTAGCTTTTTTAAAATTGAAAGATAGTTTAAAAATTTTGTTATCAAAAACATGTTAAGCCGATCTCCATAGGAATTTGCAAGGAGGATTTTTCTCTAGATTAGAAAGGATATCAAAGTAGTTTAGATATCTAAGCTTTGTATTCTATCACCTTTTTAATAGCATCATATATCTTTTCTTCATTCGGTATCCAGGCTCTCTCTAAAGGCAGAGAGTACGGAACAGGAGTATCAGGAGGGGTAACGATTTTGATGGGGGCCTCAAGATACTCAAAATATTTACTTGCGATAAAAGATGCGATATCAGTAGCAAAGCTACATCTCGGATAGCTTTCATCAACAACAACAAGCCTTCCCGTTTTCTTAACAGAGTTTGCTATAGTTTCAGTATCTAAAGGTCTTAAGCTTCTTGGATCTATCACTTCTACGCTTATTCCTTCTTCGCGAAGCTTTTCTACAACTGAAAGTGTTTTATGCAACATCACTGCTGTTGCTATAACTGTTACATCTTTTCCCGCTTTTTTTATGTCTGCTACACCCAACGGTATAGAATACTTTTCTTTTGGTACGACTCCTCTTGTTTCATACAGTCCTTTATGCTCAATAAACACGACAGGATCATCATCTTCTATACTTGAAATTAGCAAACCTTTAGCGTCGAATGGATTTGAAGGCATAACTACCTTTAATCCAGGTATGTGAAGTAAAATAGAATGAAGAGACTGGCTATGTTGCGCACCTCCGCTAAAGCCTGCTCCTGAAACTGTTCTTATAACAATAGGAACGCTTATACCTCCGCCACTCATATATCTAATTTTTGCAGCTTGATTTATTATTTGATCAAAAGCCACTCCTATGAAATCAATAAACATCAGTTCAACTACAGGTCTATATCCCATCATGGCTGCGCCAATCGCGGCGCCAATGAAACCACTTTCAGCAGTTGGTGCATCCCTAACTCTTTCTTCTCCATACTTATCAATCAGTCTTTTTGTCACCCCAAAAATTCCACCATACCTGCCAATATCTTCTCCAATTAATATAACCTTAGCATTTTCCTGCATTTCTTGGTCTAAAGCTTCGTTTATCGCCTCTCTAAAAGTTATAACTCTCTCACTCATCTCACTCACTCCCAATTCCATATCAATGTTCCTTTAGTTTTTGTAGAATACAAATCTTCAAACAGCTCTTCTGGCTCCGGATATGGGCTCTCCTCTGCAAACTTAATCGTTTCTTCTATTTCTTTCTCAACATCTTCCGCAATTTTTTCAAGAACCTCCTTTCCAAAAATTTTCTCTTCTATTATCTTTCTCTCAAATATAGCTAAAGGATCCTTGTTTTTCTTCCACCATTCGACTTCATCTCTATTTCTATAAAGCTCGTTATCATCTATAGTATGTCCAGTAAACCGATACGTCTTTGCCTCTATAAGAGTAGGTCCTTCTCTGCTTCTTGCACGCTCTACTGCTCTTTTTACAACTTCATATACGGCAACAACGTCTTGACCGTCAACTTCAACCGCCGGTATACCATAAGATATTCCTCTTTTGGCCACTCCTTCTATTGCTTGTTGCTTTGAGTAGTGTAGCGATATTTGATATTGATTGTTTTCACAGACAAAAATCACAGGAAGCTTCCAAATTGATGCTAGGTTCAAACCCTCATGGAAGTTCTGCTGGTTAGTTGCCCCCTCGCCAAAGAAGGACACAGCTACATTTTTACTCTCGCTAAGCTTAAATGAAAGTGCAGCACCCACAGCATGCGGTATCCCCCCGCCTACAATTCCATTTGAACCGAGATTGCAATTCTCAAAATCAAATAAATGCATGCTCCCTCCTTTGCCTTTGCAGGCTCCTGTTCTCTTTCCAAGAAGTTCAGCCCAAAGCTTTTTCAAAGAACCTCCCTTAGCCAAGAAGTGTCCATGACCTCTGTGAGTGCTTGTAATGACATCCTCTCTATTTAAATTGGCAACGACACCTACTGCAACTGCCTCTTCTCCTATATATAAATGCAAAGATCCAGGAATCTTACCAATTCTGTAGTACTTCTCAACTGCCTCTTCATTCTTTCTTATAAGTAACATCGTTTTATACATCCAAAGAATCTTTTCTTTAGGTATCTCAGACAATAACATAGAAAATCATCATTAAAAATCTAATAAATAGAAAACTAAAAAATATTCTTTTTTAGAAAGCTCCAAATAAAATTCAAGATCATCATCTTCGAGACTCTGACCTCCTCCCGCCCAAAAGGGCGAGCCTTCAGTTGTAACTTTTTAACAGCTTTAAAATTGCTTCTTTTTCCTTTTTATCTTTGATCTCAGTGATTATCTTTTTCTTGAACTCATTCCTTATTTTGTTTGTTTTTGTTATCTCATTAGATGGGAAAATCTGATCCTTTCAAAAGAACTTGCTTTTAGATAACCTTTCTGACACTTCTCCTATGATCCACAGTTTTTTTATATACTTGACAACAAGAAAATTTATAGCGAAAGTGCTTGATTTTTTTAACAGCTTATAAGTGTATCTTTCAGGAGAAACGGAAACTCCAATTAATAAAGGATTGACAGAGATTTGCGTCCACCATGAAGCGACCATCCCTCAACTTTTCCATCGTGTTCTGCTTTAATTATTATAGGTCTAGATAGGTCTAGAAGAGTTGAGTAGCTCTGTTAAATCTCTTAAATCGATTTTCTCAAGTCTATCACAAATGAGTATTATACTCTAAAACATTGATAAATCTTTTTAACCTTTTTATTAACTATCAAGTATTCTATTTGAAATAATACTTTAAAACACTTACAGAAATCAAACGAACGAAGTAACGATGAAAGAATTTGAGGTGGTGATCACGGAATATAAGTGGACAGTTCTCATAAACACATCGCTAGGAGTTATAATGTCTTCTATGAATATGAACATACTAATGATATCCCTTCCAGCCATCTTTAGGGGGCTTGGAATAAACCCATTTGCCCCAGGAGAGTTCGCTTATCTTTTGTGGGTCCTAATGGGATACAGCATAATACTTGCAACAATTCTTGTAACTTTGGGAAGAATCTCTGATATGCATGGAAGAGAAAGAGCATACACGCTTGGATTCATAATATTTTCAATAGCTTCAATAGCTCTATCATTTATTCCGAGCAATTCTGGCAATTTTGGCGCTCTCATATTAATTATCTTGAGGATGGTCCAGGCAATAGGAGGCGGACTATTAATGGTGAATAGTACTGCTTTGATTACAGATGCATTCCCGCTTACAGAGAGAGGGAAAGCATTAGGATTAAATCAGGTAATGTTCATTGTTGGGACATTCCTTGGTTTAATTGCAGGCGGTCTCGTGGTGGGTATCGATTGGCATATGGTATTTATTTTAAGTGTTCCATTTGGTGTAGCGGGGTCTCTGTGGTCTGTATTTAAACTGAGAAAAACTAAGGGAACTGGAAAAACGTCTCTAGATATTCCTGGAAATGTTACTTTAGCAGGAGGGTTGCTGGCAATTTCACTCGGTCTCACTTATGCACTAATGCCATATGGTAATTCACAAATGGGATGGGGAAATCCATGGGTAATAACAGCATTCATAATAGGAGTAGCTCTTTTTATTGTTTTTGTTGAGATTGAAAAAAAAGCAAAGGCACCATTATTTCAACTTTCTTTGTTTAAGATAAGACCATTTACGTATGGTTTGCTTGCACTTTTCTTCAATGCTCTTGCAAGGGGTGCGGTAATGTTCCTTATTACAATATGGCTTCAGGGAATTTACTTGCCTCTGCACGGGTACTCTTGGGAAGAAACGCCGTTTTGGGCAGGCATATATATGATTCCTATGATGCTTGGAATGGTCGTAATGGCGCCATTTTCAGGTATACTTACTGATAAATATGGAGCAAGAACATTCGCTACTCTGGGAATGATAATAATTGCTATTACATTTTATGGTATGACTCTATTGCCATATAATTTCGATAGAACATGGTTTGAGATATTGTTATTTATCAACGGTTTGGGCAATGGGTTATTTTCTGCTCCAAATACTACTGCCATAATGAATGCTTTAAGCTCTAAAGACAGGGCTGCTGGGAACGGAATGAGGCAGACTTTCAATAATATTGGATCATCTATAAGCATGGCCATTTTCTTCACAATACTGTTGACATTCCTTTCTAAATACTTGCCAACTCAAATTTCAACAACTTTATCCTCATATGGTCTGCCACAAGAAGTCATAAAGTTTATTTCCTCAATACCAGTAAGTGGTCTGTTATTTGGCGCATTCCTAGGAGTAGATCCGGCATCCGCAATACCAAGCTCATTAATCTCGCTTTTACCTAGCAATGTTGTAGAAATACTAAATTCGAGGGCATTTCTTCCAACAGTATTAGGACCATCATTTAAAACAGCTTTAACTAACTCACTGTATATTTCAATAGCACTAGTGTTGATTGGGGCGGTTTTCTCTTATATGAGAGGAGGAAGATATGTTATAGACGAGGAAAAAGGAGCAACAGCAAAAACCTAAATTTTTCTCATTTTTAAGTAATTCAGTGACAAAAACAGCTTTAAATATAAAGCGGTCTTTTATTATAATTAGCTTTAATATTATTTTTCGATGTTAAATTTTATATCAAATTTTTTAAAAATATTTTTTTGGTGAGAGATGAAATGCTTGAAAAAGTACAAACTGATAAGGCACCAAAGCCTGTTGGTCCATATTCTCAAGGCATAGTTGCAAGGAAAATTTTATGCTCTGAGGGAAAGGAATGTAGTATATTGTTTATTTCTGGTATGATCCCTGTAGATCCTGAAACAGGAAAGCCTGTCGAGGGTGGAGTTGAGGAGCAGGCTAGGAGGTGTCTTTTGAATATTAAGGCAGTTGTAGAAGCTGCAGGTGGTAGGCTAGAAGACATTGCGAAAGTAACTGTGTTCCTAAGCGATATTTCTAACTTTGATTCTTTCAACAAGGTCTATAGTGAGTTCTTCAAAGATCACAAGCCTGCTAGATCTGTAATAGGCGCTAAACCGCCAAGAGGGTATGAAGTCGAAGTTGAGGCTATAGCAGTTATTTATAAATAAAAAACAACAAGTAAAAGGTTCATTATAATGAAGTCTTTTTTTATTAAAAACGTTGAGATTAGGCTAGTCCAGGGAGATATAACAGAACTCGAAGTTGATGCAATAGCAAATGCTGCAAACTCCTATCTCGAACATGGAGGAGGAGTTGCCTTAGCAATAGTGAGAAAAGGGGGATACATCATTCAGAAAGAAAGCAGAGAATTTGTGAAAAAATTTGGGCCTGTTCCTACTGGTGGTGTTGCAGTTACTAATGCTGGAAAGCTTAAATGTAAGTATGTAATACATGCTGTAGGTCCTAGGTTTGGCGAAGAAAATGGCGATAAAAAGCTAGCATCAGCGGTAGCATCGGCTTTAAATAAAGCAGAAGAATTAAAAATAAACTCAATAGCTTTTCCTGCAATATCAACGGGAATTTTTGGCTATCCATATGAGAGAGCAGCTGAAATCATGTCAAAGGTATTCATTAACTATAGGTACAACAGCATTAAGCTTGTAGTTATGTGTTTGTATGACGAGGAGGCTTACAGAATTTTTGAAAAAGTCTTTTCAAGCATTTTTAGTTAAATTCCTTTTATTATTGAGTTCGAGACATTCTTTAGAATGCATATATGGAAGATTAAAAGTGCTCTAAAAGCAGATTAAAATGGGAAAGGATTCTATAGACATTCTGAAAATCGAAAAAGAACTCTTTTGAACAAGAGTGATATTTCTGTCCACCTCTATTGCTAGCAGATTAAAAAGCAATTTAAAAACTACAAAAAATAAACATAATGTTTTTATATGAAAAACTTTTTAAAGTTAACTAATGGTGAGTCAATTGAAAAAAATTGATACTTCAATTATAGAAAGAGCAATTCCTATACCTTCTGAAGAATGGAATTGGAACAAAATAAGAAGCATTAAGATAATTGAAAGCAATGAGCCTCTTGTACCTTTAAGCTTAGTGCCAGAGCATATATTGTGCAGACCTCAATATTACATACAAGGTATAGGCAATTCTCTACCTGAATGCTATTCGAGAAAAGGTGTTCTCTTAAGACTTTTAAAAGCTTCTAGCAGATTGCCGAGTGAATACAAGCTGGTTATTCTTGATGCATGGAGACCTATCACAGTGCAACAGTCCCTTTTTGACACATTGAAGGAAAGGATAATGAAAGAAAATCCGTTGATTTCAGAAGAAGAAGCTATAAAAGAAACACTGAAATTTGTAGCGCTTCCTTCAAAAGATCCCAATAAACCATCTCCTCATAATACTGGCGGTGCTATAGATTTAACTATTGCCGACGAAAATGGACTTTTCTTGAATATGGGAACAGACTATGATGATACAACAGAAAAGGCTAGGACTACTTATTTTGAAGAGAAAGTAAGGAGAGGAGAAAAGTTAAGCGAGGAGGAGGAAGAGGCACTTAAAAATAGAAGGCTCCTGTACAACATAATGATAGATGCCGGTTTTACTAATTATTTCGATGAATGGTGGCACTATGACTATGGCAATCAGAATTGGGCATGGCTCTCTGGAAAGGATAATGCTATATATGGAAAAGCAAAAGTAAAATTTACATGGAAGGAATTTGATTAAGCTCTTTCCATCCTTTAAGGAAGAAGGTTCACATTAAAACGATCGTTTGCTCCTCTTATTTATTAAGTTTATATTTTAATCTGCCGATGAGTGAGAAGGATCGAGAACTATTAGCTTGGGCTTTTAGCCAATCTTAACGCATATAGTTGGTTTACTCAAAATATTTAATTTTCCTAACTTAAAAGGACTGATCATTTGTATTACTGCCAAGCGACCATCTTGCTCAGAACTTCATCTCCGACCTTTCCCTTCTCCACATCCGATATAGCTTTTTCCATAATCTCTACTGCCTTATCGATCTCCTCTCTCTCGATCGTGAGGGGAGGGGCTATCCTCAATACATTCCCGTACTTCCCGAAGGTCATCATTATCAGGCCATTTTCATATGCCCTCCATATGATCTTCTGCGCCTTCTTGCTCGAAGGCTTCAAGCTATCCTTATCATCAACGATCTCAACCCCTATCATGAGCCCCTTCCCTCTGACATCTCCAACGATCTCGTGCCCATCCTTGAGCTCATTCAGCCTCTTCATCAAGTACTCTCCCATGAGCTCAGCCCTATCATGAAGCCTGTTCTTTATTATATATTCTATGCCAGCCATAGCTGCAATACATGAAAGATAGTGAGGAGAATAGGTGGACATATATGTCATCGGCTCTGGGGAATCTAAAATTTCCCTCCTTCCAATAACAGCACTGATCGGCATGCCGGATCCTAGTGACTTACCAAGAACAATTATATCTGGTTCGATACCAAAGTGCTCAATTGCGAACATCTTACCCGTCCTCCCGAAGCCTGTCTGAATCTCATCATCTATTAGTACTATCCCATACTCATCAGCGATCTTCCTGAGGCCTACTATGAAGCTTTTAGGAGGCACGAGGACTCCCCCATCCCCCTGTATAGGCTCAAATATTATAGCAGCGAACCCCTTCCCATATGCATCCACCTGGAGGGTCCTCTCGATCTCTCCAAGGAGTATCTCTCCATACTCCTCAGGCTCAATACCTCTCGGTCTCCTGAACGTATCTGGATACTTGAAGAAGTATACATAAGGGTATGCATTGAGTTTTTCTCTGATCTCTGGTCTAAACGAACCAGAGACAGAAATACTAAGATATGTGGTTCCATGATAGGAATTCTCAAACGAACCTAGAAGTTTCTTTCCTGAAAAGTATAGAGATGACCTTAAAGCAATATCAACTGCTGCTCCTCCACTTAGCTCAAACGCAACCTTTTTCTCAAAGGTTCCAGGAGTTATTTCCTTTAAAATTTCAGCTAACTTTATACTTTTTTCATGATACAGATACTGTGTATAATGCAACATGTTTTTGAGCTCCTCTAACAAGGAAGTCACTACTTCATCGTTATTTAGGCCAGCATTATACAAGGCAGCACTGGAGAGAAAATCTATATATTCTTTTCCGTTGACATCAACGATTCTTGACCCTTCTATTTTCTTCACTATTAATGGAAAATACTTATAGGAGGAAGCTCTCGAAATTGACTTCCAATATCTATCAAAAATACTGTTTTCCAAAATTAAACACCACAAATAAACAAAAATTTAAATTAATTACTATAAAAATTTTTACTAAAAATAAAAACTACTTCATCTTTATGTTTAAATTTTAAGTAAAAATTAAAAATAAAGGAGTGAAGAAAAATGGAAAAATATAAAATATTAGTAACCGGCTTTGAGCCATTTGGAGGCTATAAGCAAAACCCCTCACAAATTATTGCCGAGCATCTTCCAGAAAAAATAGAAAAAGAGATGCCAAATGTTGAGCTTCAAACAGCAATATTGCCTGTAGCTTATAAGAAAGCTAAAGATAAACTCTTAACTCTTCTTGATAGCTATAAACCAGACATAGTGCTCAGCATGGGTTTGTGGGCAGGCATATCTTATGTTACTATGGAAAGAGTTGCTGTTAATATTATGGATGCGAGAATTCCTGACAACGATGGTTATCAACCAATCGATGAGCCGATTTATACAGAAGGACCAAATGCTTATTTTTCAACTCTTCCAATTAAATCTATAGTGAAAAGATTGAAGGAATCTGGAATACCTGCATCGGTCTCCAATACTGCAGGTACATTCTTATGCAATTATGTTATGTATATTGCTCTCCACAGTAGAGCTACAAAAGGATATCCAAGAAGATCAGGATATATGCACGTTCCTCTCCTTCCAGAGCAGACAGCGTCTGTGAAGTCTGAGTTTGGAATCCCTCCTAGCATGTCACTTGAAAATATGATAAGAGCAGCAATCATAACGTTAAAAGTGACTGTTGAGAAATTTTACGTCGGAGACGAAAAAATTTTGTTATAAAAAATAAAAATTTTTAATTTTATTCTTCTATATCGACAGCTTCTTCTGGTTCTTCTTTTAATGCTGAAATCTTAGCCCAATAAGTGAATATTAACGCTACTATTATGATAACTACAAAGTCCCATGGGAACGATAGAATGCCCTTTCCTCCGAAAGTTGTTTCGCCAAGGTAGCTTATTATGTCCAAGACAATAATGTATGTTAGATACCATATTCCGTTTTTAATGTCTCCTCTCGCTTCGCCTTTTGCTACATAGTAGATGAATAGCGGAAGGAATATAAATAAGGCAATAGTTCCCCATAGAGTATATGGATATGTTGCCCAGTAGAATATGAGGCTACTGCTTACCATTGCTACCGGTGCTAATATACTGTAAAAGGTGCTCTTAATTTTCTTTCTGGCTAGTATTCCAATGACAGCAGCAGGCCCTGTTGCATAAAGTATATTAGAAGATGCTACTACGACATCTACTGATTGGCTATATAATCGTATTACAAACAAGTAAATAATCTCTCCTATCAGTGACGCGATTAATCCCCATATAGGAGTTCCTGTTTTCTTGTCAACCTTTAAGAAAGCTTTTGGCATGTATTTAGCTTTTGCGGCTGCATAGAACAGCCTTGGGAGGCCACCCTGTTCTACTATTGAAACTCCAAATGGAGATATAATTCCGTCTAATAAAAACAAATAGTACATCCATATTAAGCCGTATCCTAAAGCCATAGCTGCGAATGGTCCGCTGAGGTTTGCAATTCCTGCCCAATTTCCTGGGTAAAGGTTAATTCCCATTTTTGCAGCTATAGGTGCAAGCTTTTCCCAGTCAATAGCTCCTACAATAGCTACAGACATAAACACATATATTACTAGCACTATAGCCCATGCAACAATTTCAGACCAGTTCAACTTCTTGACAATTTCTTCTTTTGCCTCACCTGCAAATATTGCCGTTCTTCTGAATCCTGTATATGCAAATATGCTTGCTCCAGCAGCAGCAAATATTCCAGGTATACCCATTGGCATTACTGCTATGCTGGGATCGGTAAAGTTCTTAGGACTCCAGAAGAACAGGAACATAGTAAGTCCGAAGAGAAGTATTAGGCCTGATTTTATTGCTGTAATTACAAAGTTGCTTGTCGAAACACTTCTGACCCCTAAGTAAACGATAACTGATACTAAGACAGTTAATATAACCTCAACAATATATCCTAGTATAGTCGGATATCCGCTAGGTTCCAACAGAACAGGCCAGAAGAGATTCAGGTATCTTACTATAGCCTGTGCTTCTATAGGGATTATTATCATTGAAAAGTAGAATATTGCGTTGACTGATGCTAAAAATGAGACCAAACCTCCATGAGAGTAGTAGGGATATCTTGACATTCCTCCAGAAACTGGATATAGCTCAACCAGCAGGCTATATATTAGAATTACCGGCAGAATAAAAATACCTGCCACTAACCAAGAGATCCACTCATATGGTCCAGCATAAGCGGCAACTACGAAAGGCAGTAATAGTATTCCTGAGCCTATCATTGTTCCTATGTTTAGCATCACGTTATCCCAAAAGCCGAGAGCTTTCTTATAATGCTTGCTGTCTTTATACTGGGTACTTGTGCTATTTTTTAAATCTTCCATATTTTTTTCAGACTTCTCGCTCATAGCTTCACCTATGATAAAGTTATTTAAAAAATTTGGAAAAAAATTTTTTAAGTTCTTATATTTATTTTTTTCGATAATTTTTTTAGAACAACCTATATGAAAATAATCACTGAAATAATTAAAATAAAATCTAATTTATTTTTTATATATAGTTAGATAATTTATTTAAATTATAAATTTTTATAAATTATAGCGTATTTTTAATAGTTAATAAAGGTGATCACTTAGTTACATTTTAGGGTTCCATATGAACAGGATTAGTTCTTATATTAGTGTAATACGCATTTTTTGTTTAATTGCTGTAGCCACCTTATCAAAAAATAAGATGCTTTTTTAGTAATTACAAAAAGTAGCAATTCTTTAAGTAAACGATTTCCCTATACTAAGAGCTAGTTCAGTTCAATTGCAACGTGCCATAGAAAAAACATGAAATTTATTTAAGAGAGGCATTATATTAAATACTTTATAGTTAAAAATACATATGAAGGTTTAATTCCCAATTGACACTATTTATCTATAGACAGTTTGTTTTTATTAAAATATTTGCTTTGTAAGGTAAATGGCTATGGCAACTTTGAAGAGGGACAGAAAAGAAAACGGTCCAACATTATTTGATTTTATAAACTCAAGTAACAAAAAAGAAAAGACGGCAAACAATTTTGCAGAAGACTTGACGTATAACCAGGATAAAGAACTTAAAGATCACGAAGATGAAGTGCAAAAGTTAGCATATATATCTAAAGACAATTCGATCGAATATATTTCCAGCTTATTGCTTAATGGAAATGCAAAAGGCGAAGAGGAAAATGAGAAGAAGATTGAAGAACTAGGTAAATCGAGTATAGTTGTTAATGAAAATAAAAAAATTGTATGGTTCGTTAAAGTTGATAATGCTACAATTAATGATGGATATTTGCTCTCTTACTATTACGATAATCACAGAAACAAAGCAGTTCTGTGTTTTTATGAAGAAAAAAGCGGAAGGATCTTGTATTGGTATGACAAGACCGATCATAAGCCATATTTTCTCGCGAAGGAAAGTCCAGAAGAAATAGATAAGATATTAAACGGGTCTTTAAAACAGAAGGTGATAAGCAAAGATATTGTCTTAAAAATCAACCCGCTTACAATGAAAAATGAGCACTATACAAAGATTACAGTCACAGATCCGCTTGCTGTAAAAGAAATGAGAGATAAGTTCAGAGACAGCTGGGAAAGCAATATAAAATACCACCATAACTTCATATTCGATAGACAGCTGATACCCGGAGCAAAATATAATGTATTAGGAAAAAATCTTGCTCTCGCATTTGAGGGTAATTCCATTCCGAAAGAAATAGAACAGAGCTTTTCAAATGAGGACGAAGAAACCTTAAAGTTTGTAAGAGATGTTTATCCTCTTTTTGAGCAGTCTCCTCCGCAACCAAAAATGGCTGCCATAGATATAGAGGTCTTTTCTCCGTACCAAAACAGAGTTCCTGATGTATCGCAAGCACTATATCCTATTGTAGCTATATCGATTAGCACTACGGATGGAAAGAAGATTGTTCTTACAAGCGCATACCCTCTTTCAAGTAAGGATCCTATTAAATCGGAAACTAAAGACATAGAAGTTCATGTGTTCGATGATGAGTATTCTCTTATTCAAGAGTTTTTCAGTATATTAAAAGACTATCCTGTTGTATATACATTCAACGGAGATAACTTCGATCTTCCTTATATAAGAAACAGAGCAATCATTCTTGGAATGAGAGAAGAAGAAATCCCAATTGAAGAGTTTCAGGACTTTTATACATTTAAAAACGCAATACATATAGACTTGTACCATGTATTCAACAATAAAGCGCTTAAAACTTATGCCTTTGGAGGAGAGTACAGAGAAAATACGCTGAACAGCATAGCCGAGGCAATAATCGGTATCGGAAAAGTAAAAGTAGACGAGAATCCTGGAACACTAGGCATTTCTAAGCTCGTAGAGTATAACTACAGGGACTCGTTTATAACTCTAGAATTGGTTAGATGGAAAAACTTCTTAACATGGAAATTGCTTGTTTTGCTTTCAAGACTGACTAAGACAAGCATAGAAGAGTTAAGCAGAACACAAATCAGTGCATGGATTAAAAACATGTTCTATTGGGAGCATAGAAAGAGAAACTATATAATTCCAAAGCAAGAGGATATATTAGCTCATAAGAAAGAAATAAAAAGCAAAGCTGTAATTAAAGGAAAGAAGTACGCTGGGGCAATAGTTCTTAATCCGCCAGTAGGCGTCTTCTTCAATGTTGTAGTCTTGGATTTTGCTAGTCTATATCCATCGATAATAAAGGTGTGGAACTTAAGCTACGAAACGGTAAATCCACATTATCCGTGCAATAAGGAAAGAACTATACCTGATGTTGGGCATAAGGTTTGCTTTGACAGGAGAGGAATGACCCCCATAATGATAGGGGCAATGAGAGATCTGAGAGTTAAGGTATATAAGAAGAAGAGCAAGGATAAAAGCATAAGCGAAGAGAGGAAGGAGTGGTATAATGCTGTTCAATCCGCTCTTAAGGTATTGCTTAATGCCAGTTACGGAGTCTTCGGAAGCGATAATTTTGCCCTATATGCGCCACCAGTAGCAGAAAGTGTCACAGCAGTTGGAAGGTACACTATTACTAACACCGTAGAAAAAGCGAAATCATTAGGCCTTAGGATACTTTATGGCGACACAGACAGCATGTTTATCTGGAGTCCAAGCAAAGAAGCATTACAAGAGATAATCGCCTCTGTTGAGAAGGAGTTTGGATTAGATTTAGAAGTAGACAAGGAGTTTAGATACGTAGCTTTTTCCGGCCTGAAAAAGAACTACTTAGGAGTAACTTCTTTAGGCGAAGTTATTATCAAGGGACTTCTTGGAAAGAAGAGAAATCAGCCAGAGTTTCTTAAGCAGGCTTTTTCAGATGTAATAAAAAGACTTTCTGAAATCAATAAGCCGAACGATTTCTTAGAAACACAGGATAAGATAAAGGAGAATGTTAAGAAAATTTACTTAAAGCTCAAAAATATGGAGTATAACCTCGATGAGCTTGCATTCAATGTTATGCTTAACAAGGATGTCTTGGAGTACAAGAAGAATACTCCTCAACACGTTAAGGCGGCACTTCAGCTAAAGCCTTTTAATAAAGCTTTAGCTAGAGGTGATATAATTTCTTATGTAAAAGTGAAGGGGAAAGATGGAGTAAAAACAGTTGAGCTTGCAAAACTTTCAGATATAGATATCGAAAAATATTTAGATATAGCCAGGACAACATTCGAACAAATTCTAAAGACCATCAACATAAGCTGGGAAGAGATAGAAGGCGTTGCGAGACTTGAGTCCTTCTTTAAGAATTAAAAAACTAAGACAAAATATTTAAAAATAAGTTACAATTCAAATTTTATTTCATAATTATAAAGACGGAATAATTTTTAGATAATTACTATATCTAAGGGAAAATCGCCTATTATATGAGGTTTTCCTTCTTTTATAACAACATCAACTTCTAGCCTTATTCCAAATTTTCCAGGAAAATACAGTCCTGGCTCTATAGTAAAAACTTGGCCATTTTCAATAACATCGTTTGAAGTTGATGAAATGAACGGCTTCTCGTGTGCATCTATGCCTAATCCATGTCCAGTTCTGTGAATGAAGAACTGATCAATTTCTCTTTCTTTGAAGTAGTTTCTAACTTTTTCATCTATGCTTTTTGCAGTTACGTTGCTTATTGAAGATTCTATACCAATTTTTTGAGCCTGCCTAACAAATGAATAAATGCTTAGGACTTCTTCGTTTGGCTTTCCAAGAGAAAATACCCTCGTTAAATCGGCATTGTACCAATTGTAAGATACTACGGCGTCGATTACAATTAAATCTCCTCTTCTGATTTTTCTGCTGGAAAATTCATGATGAGGAATAGCGGTATTTTCCCCAGACTGTATAGCGATGAAGTCATAAGAACTAGCGCCAAGTTCTGATGCCTTCTTCATTAGATTAAATCTTACTTCCGCTTCGGAAATCCCAGGAGAAATCGATTCTTGGGCAGTTTCAAAAATTTTTGATAAAATATTTGATGCTTTTTCTATGTTTTTTATTTCTTCCTCTTCTTTTATCATTCTAGCCAATTGAATCTCTTCGCTTGCATCTACAAAGTTTACATCCTTAAATATATTATTCAATTTATAAAAAAAGGAAAATCTGAGATTGGGATCTACCCCTATTTTAACTCCTTTTCTAAGTATATTCTTGAGAGTTGGAGTACTTTCAATAATTTTAAAGGGATCAGTTGCATCATCATAAAAAAGAGACTCCGTTACATTAAGATCTCCCAATCTTTCCATTTCCAATTTTGGGGCAAGAAGAAAAGAGTAGTCTTCGCTCATAAATAATAATAACGGCCTTTCAAAAGTCTCAATTTTTAAACCTGTAAGATAGAAAAAATTAGAACCAGAAGTAACTACAATCGAATCGAGCCCATATGAAAGTATTTTTTTCACTCTACCTCTTTTTACCTCTTTCAAAACATTTAGCCTCCTTTATTTTATGTCACATAAAAAATATTTCAACAGAATAACTAAAATATTATATCATGTGTTTAATTATTAATAATTATATAAGAATTATATAAGAGGTTATAAGAACTCAGTATTTTCTTTTAGTTGAAAAAAATGAAGATAGACACGAGTTGAAAAAATGAAGATAGACACGAGATTGTGTGTCTTATGTAGAGGTAGGGGCTACTGCGGGCTGGCATATTGTCCAATAATAGCTAGAAATACGGCTTTAACAAAGCTAAAAGGTCTTACAGAGAAGAAAGAAATTTACGGTTCCAGTCCTCCTTCAGTATTTGTTGGGAGAATTGGTTATCCTAAGGTAAGAATAGGGCCGAGCTCTCCACCTTTAAGTGGGGACACACAGATATATGAGTTGCCCGAGTCTTGGCTGAAATTAAGAATAGAAGATATACTGGATTACCGTTACAGCTTAATTACTGGCTATAACTATGCGAGCGTAAATCAGGTTAATGAAAAATTTGTAAATGAAGTGAGAGATATAGCTATGAGTATAAAACCTGTAGAGATAGAAATGAAATTAATCAAGCCGCCAGTTCCGATAGTAATATTTGATGAGGAACAACCTCCTTTTGGTCCTAGCTCACCTATAGAGAGATTCAAAATTGTAAACAATCCAAGCATTCCAAAGATAATTGACAGTTTGTATTATGACGAGATTAAGGCAAAAGATGCGATAATTTATCTATACGAGAGAAACTTTCCAGTTTCTTATATATCAAAGGTAATGAGTATAGGAACTTTTGGAGAAAGAGAAAAAAGAAGGCTAGTTCCAACTAGGTGGAGCATTACAGCAGTAGACAGTACAATTTCAGAAGAATTACTGAAAAAAGTAAAAGGCTTCCAAGAAATCAGTGAAATTGAGGTATATGAGCTGAAAATACATGACAACTTATTTATATCTATACTATTTCCTAGAAGCTGGAGCTTTGAATGGATGGAGGCTTGGTGGCCCGGTTCGACGTGGAATCCTCAGAACGGAGATGTAGAAATTGAGGGCGATTATGAGTACTACAGAGGCAGAAAGAACTATCCATCTATAGGTGGTTGCTACTATTCAGCTAGACTAGCTACAGCCGAGCTTTTGCTGAATAAGAAAAGACAAGCTACTGCTGTGTTACTCAGGGAAATATACCCTGGCTTCAATGTTCCAATAGGTGTCTGGTTCGTAAGAGAATCCATAAGAGAAATGTATAAGAGAGGACCGGTTATGAAGACCTATGATATAAACGAAGTTGTAAGCTTTTTGAATAAAGAAACAAAGCTAGGATCAGCGAAATGGATAGCTTCTTCTAAAATAATTCAGTTAATAATGACAGAAAAGAAAATTACGGAATACTTTTAGCTTTTAGAGATGGAAATATGAAAGTAGGCAATACTGAAGTGCATTTTATAGAAGTAAAGAGTGCAATTTCCCAAAGCGGATTGCCTGATCTTGACTATGCCTTAAATCCCTACTTAGGATGCTCTC
The DNA here is from genome assembly GCF_000258425.1 of Fervidicoccus fontis Kam940. Classification (NCBI taxonomy): domain Archaea; kingdom Thermoproteati; phylum Thermoproteota; class Thermoprotei; order Fervidicoccales; family Fervidicoccaceae; genus Fervidicoccus; species Fervidicoccus fontis. The sequence goes on along the minus strand of NC_017461.1, from coordinate 822,532 downwards.
ATGGATGTATATATTGCTATGCAAGACTTTACACGAAGGATGAAAGAGCATCCAAAAATTGGGGAAAGGTCGTACTGGTAAAAACAAACCTTGTTGAAGTCCTAAAGAAAGAAGTTAAGAGGAAAAAGAAAGGGATAGTAGGTGTTGGGACAATAACCGATGCTTATCAACCATTGGAGGCTATTTACAAATTGACAAGGAGATCCGTAAAGATATTGCTTGAAAGTGGTTTTTACCTAAGCTTTCAGACAAAAAATCCCCTAATATTAAGAGATAAGGAAATTCTTCTCAATTATAGAGAAAAAGTAGATGTAGGATTTACCATAACATCTCTTAAAAGTAGTGTATCGAAATTTATCGAGCCAAATGCTCCATTTCCCATCTCAAGGGCTAATGCTATAAGAGCTTTAAGCAAAGAAGGAATAAAAACATGGATCTTTTACGGTCCCATTATTCCCAGAATCAATGATGACAGAGAGACGGCAGATGCGATAGTTACATTAGCTGTGGAGACAGGCAGTACGCTTTTTTATGATTCTCTCCATATTAAATCATTTATGCTAAATGATACTTATCCTTTAAATGAGATAATCAGAACCTTTGATAAAGCTAGAGTGAAAAATTTTTTAAATTTTTTAAAAAAGAGGTGTGAAGAAGAGGGCATCATATGCAAAGGTGGTTTTGAGGAAGAAAAAAAGAGTTTTTGACACTATTTCTAACCTCCTCCCCGCCCTAAAGGGCGATGGTTTCAGTTGTAAGGGTATTAGAGCTTAAGAAGGTATATTAGCAAGACTGCTACTGCGAAAACCACAATAACTGAAGGTATCAAATATCTGTAGACTTTTGGCAGTTCGGCTTTATAGTACTGTACGGTTAGTATTAAACACGAGTGTGAAGGACTTAACATGACACCCATATATCCTGAAAGAAATGCTACTGGAATGAAAAGAGAGCTCTGATTAAATATGTTTATTAGAGGGGGAAAGGCGAGCGCTACATACGTAAGTTCTGTTCCAGTTGCAAAGCCAATTATAAATGGTATTGTCGTGACTGCTAGAAAAGCGTAACTTGAAAAGATTGCTGTCAACTCCTTTGTTACTCCTCCAAACGTTATCATGTTTCCAAAGATAAGCGTCTCTACAACAAGTACTATTATAGTTAGATTGAATGAATATTTTAGCGCATCATAGAGGTGTTTCTTTGTTGGGTGGTAAACAGCTATATATAAAAATATTGAAATTAGTATTGAAACAGGAAGCAAAATTCCAAAAACAAGAGAAAGAATAACTATGCAAATTAGAGGCCAAATATGAAGTATGTTTTTCAGTCTAGCTTTTTCAATATTTTTATTATCTTTATTGTCTTTGTCAATCTCAGATTTTTTATAGTATGAGCCTAATAAGAGGAGAATTACCGCTCCTCCTAATAATCCTGATACAGTAAGCTCCCAATTCATTTTAAAAATATCTGTAGTTGACATTTTAAGCAATGCGGATGCAAGGATAACATTTTGATATAATGGCCACGTAGGAATCCAAATGTGCCTGAACCAATAGTTTATAAAAGATTTCTCCTCAGGGCTAAGATTTAGCTCTTTATATATAGATTCAGCAAGCACAGCTGAAATATATGCACCACCTGGCATCGGGAGAAGACCTATAATTGCTGGGGTAAAAATTCCAGTAAACTTCTTTCCAAAAAACTTTAATCCATTAACCATCTTTTCAGCTATACCTGTAACTCTATAAATGTCGGCAAGAAACATAGCTAATATTAACGAAGATAAGGTTATTAAAGTGGTTTTATTCATAGTATAGAGAATTACAATTCCTATTTCTAAAGGATTCCTTATTGCAAGTAAAGAGAAAAAGAGAAGACCTGAACCTAGAGAAATAGCTATATTTACTTTTCTCAAAACTAAAAGAACAACAATTATGATAGAAACAACAAAAATTGTCAACGAGTCTATTTCCATCTTATTTCTCTCTCCATAATGAGAAAAGACAAAAATTAGCATTTATTGAATTTTAATTTTTTGGGGGTTAAGGGGGCGAAAGTCCCATTCCGTGAGGGCGGGTAGTTCATGCAAGCTCTACTTTAATTACAACTTCTTCTTCGTAGCCAACAATTGCTCTTGTATAACCTGATAAGGTCAATAGTTTATTGCTTTTAGGTATGTCTATTAATAAACTTTTCAATCTGCTCATTTTGTTTCTACTACCTACTATCAATAAATTCTTAATCGTAATTTTCGAAAGAATATAGCCAGTTATCTGGTGGTTGCCTCTACCAAACAAATAACCCGAATTCCCCAATGGAGAAACAATTATCCGCAAGAGGTCTAAGTTATCTAGAGAATCAACAAAATTAGAGAGTTGCAATGAATTGCAGTCGCTACAATAGGTTTTTCCCTTATATCCAGCAGCGACAGAAAGTACATTGTCTTTTTTTATATTAAGTTTTTGAGCTATTTTACTGCAGGTTCTCCCAGGTCCAATTATTAAGGGTACTTTATCATTTACAATCTCATTAACATATTCTGCAATCTCTTCTAGAGACTCTTCTTCTGAGTAGGAAAGGTCTTTAGTCTGTTGGTGAAGCAAATTGTTTTTTGACTCGATAGTATAAGCTATTCCCCTGAAGAGTTCTCGATAGCTTCCATTTTCTCTAATGGTATTTTCATCGACTAGTAGTATTTCCCCAGCTTCTAGTACGTAGTTTTCATTAATAAAATCTTCTAATAAAATTGCTGCTGCATTAATGCTTTTGGCAAATATTGAGCTATACATCTTTGTACCAGAAGGTATTCCTACAATAGGAATGGATGTTTTTACTTGTGTATAAACATCATAGACTGTTCCGTCGCCACCAGAAATAAAGAAAACTTCTGCTCCCTCTTTTTTAATTTCCATTGCACAATTTTTCGTATCCAAATTTGTTGACGGATAGTTTGGAGAGCAAACAGAAGTGTAGGAAAGACCAAACCTCTTGAATATATCTTCTCCCATCATTCCATCAGGAACGAGGAACTCAACTTTCTCGATTTTTTCTTTAAGCCTTTCTTTTAGGATTAAAGCAAATAAAAGTGCCTTTTTATAACCAGGACCTATTAGAGATCCTAGGTCGTTCCAAGAAATATCGTCGCTACCTTTTAATGCTAGAGCCCCTCCAAGTCCAGCAATTGGATTGGCCAAGAAGCCAATTTTAGTGAGCTTCATAGCTATATTCCCTAATGATTAACTTCAAAGTAAAAAATTAAGAAATGCTCTTTTTCCCATATTTTCTTATAAATTCTTCAAGAAGGCTCCTGGCTTCGTACGGGGAAGAAACAGGCTTTGGCGGATGCTTCATGTAATATGCACTAGCCTCGTGAATAGCTCCTGAGAGTCCGTTGTCTAGCGCGAGCTTTGCTAGTCTTATAACATCTATCATTGCTGCAGCATACTGACTTTTATCATCAACTTTTAACTTGACGTCCAACTCTACTGGGAATCCCAGGAATGATGTCGCCCTCACATATATGTAAGCGATTTTAGTGTTTCCTAAGAAAGGTACCCAATCACTAGGTCCGATTCGTATTCTGTTTTTCTCAAGAATCTCTTTCGGATTTGTAAGAGTATTCAAAACAGCGCTAGTTTTGCTTTCTCTCTTACTTCTTAGCCTTTCTTCTTCCTTCATGTTCAGGAAATCGGTATTTCCGCCTATATTGAGCTGATAAGTTTCATTAATCCTCAAACCTCTTTCCCTCATTAATGCAGTAAGTGAAGAGTGCAGTATTGTTGCTCCAAACTGACCCTTTACATCATCTCCAAGTACTGGCAATCCAGCCTTCTTAAACTTCTCCTGCCATTCTCCCTTCGGATCGCTTGCAATAAAGACAGGCATTCCATTAATGAATGCAACTCCAGCTTTTATAGCAGCTTCGGCATAAAATCTTGTTGCTTCTTCAGAACCGACTGGCAACATATTAACTAGAACTTCTGTTCCAGAACTTTTTATCGCACTTACAATTTCTTCCATAGTGACTTCTTTATTGTGAGGCATGAAAATATTTCTCATATGATCTGCAACACCGTCAAGCACAGGACCAGCTATAACTTTAACTCCTGTCTTTGTATCATCAACGATTTTAGGGAATAAATTTGGCCCTTCAAATATCGCATCTCCGAGATCTTTTCCAATTTTTCTGACATCGACATCAATAGCTAGTGTAAAGTCAATATCTTCAATTTTATAACCGCCTATATCAGTAAATAGAATTTCTTTGGTTTTATTAGGGTCTTTTTTTGAGAGAAGAACACCCTGAACGATAGCAGAAGCGCAATTTCCAATACCAATCAAACCAACTTTAATTTTTCCCATATTTCTCACTACATATAAAATTTTTTATATTTATAAAAGTATAATTTTTTTAACGTTAAAAAGTTTTTGAAAGTGAAAAAATGGAAAAGGAAAGCAAATCAAGAGCATTTGAGAGGCTTAAAAAGAAGATAGAGAATGAAGTATTGTGGATATACGTTTCTTACGTCCTTATTAAAAAGGGAGCTTTGTCCATTAATGAAATAAAGAAAGAGATAAATGATTTATTCGGTATAAAGGTTAATACATTATATTTGTACAGTATAATATACAGGATGGAAGAAGAAGGATTAATAGTCAAAGTTGAAGGCGATCCAAAAAGCACATATACTATAACCCCTGAAGGAGAGCTTACATATAAGAAAGCACTTGTTTTTCTTGAAGAAAAACTTCTCCAGCTAAAGAAACTTTTTTAATAAGTTTTTAATAAGAAACTTTAAATATAAAGCATATAGTATTGGAATTTTTCATAGTCAGATGAATCCAGGGGCTTTCTAAAAACGAATATATGCTCATGTTTTAGCAAAAGGAAGTCGTTTTTCTTGTTTTTCCAGAACGCCGTCCCAATCATATTATGTTGTACTTTTATTATGTGTTCCTTTATAATAAATCCCTCTTCCAAAAATATTTTCATAACCATATAACCTAAAGGAATCACATGTTTTTTCCTTCTAATATCTCCCACCATTATGGCTAAGTACTTGTCTTTTTTTAGAATCCTGTAAAGCTCTCTTGCAATTCTTCTCATTTTTTCTAAGTACTCTTGTATACTCATCTTAGAAAGATCACCGTCGCTTCCTTTGGAGTATTTTATGATGCTGGCATATGGAGGATGTCCGAGTATAAAATCAAACTTTTCATCTTCAAATGCATCTAAGTATTCAGCATCCCCTTCAAATAGTTTGACAAAAGAGTCGCTTGAATATATAGGCTTTATTCTACTCCAGGAAAGCATGACGGAATCAATGTTTATATCAACACCATAGCATCTTCTCTTTAGTAAAATGCACTCTATCATAGATGTCCCGCTCCCCAGGAAAGGATCTAGTACGGTATCGCCACTTTTAGAATATAGAAGCAAAAGGTTTCTCGCTACCTGCGGTGACCAGTTGCCTCTAAATTTTGCATTGTATTTGTGAGTGGCCCACTTTCCTCTCTCAGGAAAGCTCCATACCGATGTTTTTTCAACCACGAACTCTTTAGGCTGAAGCTCTTTAAACCCCTCAATCTCTAGCTCAATCTTCTTGCATCCAATTGTTACGTATTTTTTTCTTTTAGCGATCGATTCAAAGTCTTCAAGTGTAATCTCTTTAAGAGGGCGTCTTAACTGCAACCCTATTTGCTTAGCATTTTCCTGATTTAATTCTGTAATGTTACTCATTATAAGTAATACACCTAAAATCAGTTTCTTTTGCGAGACATCTAAAAAGGGCAAGACGATCGGCTGGGTTAAAAACTAATGGAGCTTTTAAAAATTGACCAATAAGCTAGCAGTTTACAACTGAAAGCCTCGCCTTTTAAGGTGGGAAGGAGGTCAGATCGAAAAAATCCAAATGATAAAATTGTATATTTATAACTAAAAAATCCCATTTTTTGTCACTAAATGAGCAAATGAATTTAAATAACAAATCTTCGCTTAAGTCTAAAATGTGGAAACTAAGACAAACAGTAAAAAACTCTACATATTCAGACTAGAATTTCAAGTCCATTATAGCGAATTAAAGATTAGATAAATTTATTTGTTTAAGGTGAGAGGATTGTCATTTAAAGATGCACTATATAAATATTTCGAATTAAAGGAGAGAAATACTACTGCAAAGGTAGAAATAATTGCGGGAATAACTACTTTTCTATCTATGGCTTATATATTGTTCGTTAATCCATCAATACTTACGGACGGTTTTACCATAGCATTACATCAAGCTTTAGGGATACCAATGACACAACCCATTCCTCAAGAGTACATGCCATTAGTTTACAATGTAAAGCTTGGATTCACACTAGCAACAGCGCTTTCAGCTGCTACAGCAACTTTAATCATGTCCTTATATGCAAAAATGCCTTTTGGACTTGCTCCAGGGATGGGAGAAAACGCTTTCATTGGATACACAGCGATCCCTCTTTTTGCAAGTATCCTCATAACATCCCACGATCTTCAAGGGGTTGCCCCCGCTATATTTGCTATATACCTTGCGTTGGTTTCAGTATTCTTTAACGGGATCCTGTTTCTAATATTCTCAGTTGGGAGGATAAGAGAGTTTATACTCAACTCTGTTCCAGAATCTATAAGACTTGGCATTAGCATAGGTATTGGTCTTTTTATAACGCTAATTGGTTTTTCAAATATTGGCATAGTCGAGCCTGGAGTAGGAACTCCAATATCTTTTAATACAGCAGCATTAAAGACAGCCGCATTTTACTTAGGGTTGCTGAGTTTCTTCATTGCAGCTGTATTAATGGCAAAAAAAGTTATTGGCGGCTTTATTATTGCAATACTTGGTAGCACAGCTATTGCAATATTGCTTTCTATAACAGGATTAACTCCAGGATTAATATCAACTTCTTCTAGTTTATTTACAATGCCTAGCTTTACGACATCTATTCTTAACGATCTTCCAAAATCATTCTACCTGTATTTCACGCTGTTTGGGCTAGGATTTCCTATAGCTTTCTCTTTATTTCTAGTTGACTTTTTCGACGGTATAGGTACTTTAACTGGTCTTGCTATGAAAGCAGGGCTGGTTAAAGACGGAAAAGTTATGAACATTAATAAGGCATTAATTTCTGACGCGTTAGCTTCTATAATATCTCCATTTTATGGGACATCTACTACTGTAGTTTACGTAGAAAGTGCGTCGGGAATAGAAGCGGGAGGAAAGAGTGGGTTAACATCACTGATAATCGCAATACTGTTCTTCATATCTGCTATATTTGCTCCTCTATTTACATATATACCAACATTTACCACTGGTGGAGTGCTTGTATTGGTAGGCCTTCTCTTTTTAGGACTGGCAGGTAAACTAACTTCAATGGAAGACTTGACGGAGGTAATTCCAGCATTCTTCACTCTTGTCGCCATACCATTTACCTACAGTATTACAACTGGAATAGGATTTGGATTCATTAGCTATATTGTTATAAAAATTGCTTCTGGTAAATTTAAAGATGTAAAACCGGGTATCGTCTTGATAGCACTGTTGTTTATAATATACTTCTGGCTTGCAGCGAGAGGTTTTTAAATTTTAATTTTTATCATTCATTTAACATAACTGGCTAGTTTAATAGAATAATATAAAGAAATTTTAAGACTAAAAACTAACGGTGAAATCGCCTTGTCAGCCATTACATTTTTTAGAAAGCTAGACAGAGAAACTAGGAAAAAAATTATTGAAACGATAGTTTTAAAAAGGGGAGGAAAAAAAGTAGCCGAAGATCTAGGAGTTTCTAAAGCAGCAATCAGCAGATATCTAAAAGGAGAAATATTTCCAAGCGATAAGATACTTTCTAAAATATTTGAAATTTCTGACAAAGAAGAAAGAGAGAAAATATCAATTATTATCGGAGAATATATTGTAGATTTATTGAAAGAGTATAAGAATTTGTTTTCTTCTCTCGAAAAAGATACCATTTATAAAGATATAAAGATGAAAATTTTCGAGGAGTTAGAATCTCTTGTAAAAGAATTGAAATCAGAATGTGATCAAAAGACTTAAAGCTCTGCTAAGTATTACGACAAATAAAAGTTTCGTAAAAGCCTATTTTTTAAAGCAAAACTCTACTAAAAATGGTATTACCTCAATAAACAAAAACTCAGAGATTTTTAAATATACCTCATTTTTTGGTTATAGAATATTTCATATATTTCATTTTAGTTAGTATTGTTTAAACCAATTAATATACAGGTGAATAAAAGAATGTCCCAGAAGGGAAAGAAGAAAGAGAAGAAAGAAGAAAAGAAGCAGTAAATTGAATTAACTGCTTGCTTAAAAGCAATTTAAAAATAAAGTTTTTTTGTTAATCTTTTTTCTTTATCGCTTTGATAATTTCTTCAGCTTTCTTAATGTCTTCTTCTACTATATTTCCGGTAACTATCGCATCGGCCCCAGCTTCTGCAACAGAAAGTGCTGCCTCTTTAGTTCTTATTCCACCTCCAACAATCAAAAAAGCTTCGGGAACGGTTTTTTTAATGCTTTTAATAACTTCCGGAGGAATGTGTTGCGGGCTACCTGAACCTGCTTCTAAATAAATATATCTCATTCCTAGCATGTTTGCTGCAAGGGCATATGCTATTGATATATTTACCTGATCCCATGGTATAGGTCTAGCCATTCCCATATAACCGGCAGCTCCTCCATAACCTATAACGATGTATGCTGTTGGCAAGGTTTCTAATCCGTATTTTTTAACTAGAAATGCCCCCTGAACTTGAGCGCCAATTATATGATAAGGATTTTCACTATTTAAAAGGCTCATAAATAAAATTGCATCGGCGGTCTTTACTATATTTGTTAAATCTCCCGGGAATATTATAACTGGAAGACCAGTCTCCTTGAGTTTGAGTGCTATTTCAGATGCTTCAATAGGATCTACACCAATACTTCCTCCCAAGAGAAAAGCATCAGTTCCTATATCTTTTAGTATTGAAGCAATTTTTTCCGCATTTTCAGCATTTGTTTTATGAGGATCAATAAGCGTAAAATGCAATGTGCCAAATTTCCTTCTTTCTTCGAGATATTCTTTAACCTTCATCCTCTTCAGCACCTTCATCCTCTTCTTCTTTCTCGATCCTTGAGCCGTCAAGTTCTCCAATACATTTATTACTAGCTATCTCTTTTTCTATGTCTCCTTCAAAACTATCATATAAATCAATAACTTTACCATACGCGTTTACCGGTTCAAATATATTAGGAACATAAAATCTAGCACAAAAGCCGCATTCTCCACAGGAAGCCTCAGCTATAGCTTTGTCTTCACCCTGCTTAGGACGGATTACAATTCTTAATGACTCCTTACTACAATGCGGACATACGAATATTTTTGGTATTTTCCGCACAGGCTTCTTAAGTTGCTGTCTCTTTCTTTTCCTTCTACCCAACAACATCGCCTCTGTAAAATTATTTTTAATAAATAAATATAACGAACATTTAAATAATATTTTTAAAGGATTTTAAATCAATCTAGTTCTTATTTTATTAAGACGTTTGGGGGACTAGAATTGCAGAAAGAGGAAGAAAAGAAAATAGCAGCCAGTATAGCTACTAACTTGGAAGAAGTGAAAAAGGCCAAAGTCATCGGAATAGGTACAGGATCTACCACTAGTTATTTCATAGATTATCTTCCAGAAGATATTTTAAAGGGAAAAGTTTTTGTTACTTCAAGTTTTGATAGCACTTTAAGATTAAAGCAGAAAGGAGCGAAAGTATTAAGCATCGATTCAATAGAAAGCATTGATATATATATTGATGGTGTGGACGCTATAGATGATAATGGAACCGCTATAAAAGGTGGAGGGGCAGCTCTCTTTAGAGAAAAGCTACTAGCATCTATGAGCAAATATTTTGTTGCTATTGCGGATACTTCAAAGCTAAAAAAAGAGCTGAATAATAGTTTTATACCTATTGAAGTAAAACCCGAAGCAGTCAACTATGTGATTAAAAAATTAAAGGATATTGGTGTGATAGGCAATGTTAGATATTCTAAAGAAGGTAAATGGGGACCTGTTATAAGCGATAGTTATGGAGTAATAGTCGATATTCAGATAAAAAACTGGAAAATCAGCCTAGAAGAACTTAATAATACTTTAAAATCTATAACGGGAGTAGTTGAAACAGGTCTATTTATTGGAATGATAGATGCATTAATTGTCGGAGGAGAACCTCCTATTGTCAAGCAGTTCTATAGAAAAGGAAAGAATTGAAAACGCGAAAAAGCTATGCTCAGAGTATTCTTTTGGACTTCCTGAATCAAGTAAAGGAAAAGCTCTAGTTAAGGCTTTAGAAAAAAAGATAGTTATTATAAGTAGAAATCCTCTTATAGCTGTTTTTTTAGGCGATAAAGAAGATCACATATTAATTCCTTATAGCTTTTGCAGTTGTACAGATTTTTCATTAAATGTTATTTATAGGGAGAAAAGGCAAAACTGCTATCATCTTTACTCCTACTGTTTGGCAGAAAAGATGGGGCTGATAACTGAAAAAATAATCAACGAACCCACAGTTCTTTTTTTAATAATAAAAGATATTTTTGAAAATGGAAAGTCAAAACTTTTAAGAAAATAAATAGCTTTCTGAAAAAGAAACTTAATATAAAACCTGAATCCAAAAATCAAACGTTCCAAAATTTATCTCCAACATAATGTATATTTCTAGCAACTCTTCCTTTTTTGGTAACTTTCATTTCAGCAGATGACATTTCTGCTATCATTACTGCAATAGGCAGTTTATGCTCCAAATCCTCAACGATCACTATGTCGCCAGGTAAAAAATCTCCTTCTATTCTTACAATTCCAGGTGCCATAAGATCGGCGCCAGAAGATACAGGCTTAACTGCTCCCTTGTCAACAAAAATCTTAGGCAAAATTGTATCTCTATGTTTTAGCAAGTACTTCAGATGAGGAAAAAATTTGTCCTCAGTTTTGCATAATGCAGGAACTGAGTCGAAAAGATAGCAACTGAATTCTTTGCTTTCTAGAATTTCAACTTTTTCTGGCTCAAGGGAGATCTTTAACTTTGAGTTAACTTCTTTTAAAATTTCATCTTTTTCTTTTTTTGATAAATAATGCCTTCTCAAAATCTCATCCCTTTTTATAAAAAATTTAAATGTTAAGCTTTATTAAGTCATAAATCTGTGAAACATACTTAAGAGTTATAAAAGAAAAAGTGTTAAGTTTAATTAATGCAAACTATATGAAATAACAATTACCAGTTTGGTGAATAAAATGAGTGATACTGCACATAAGATACTTTCATCTTCAATGGGACAAACAGTTTTAGTAAAGCTAAAAGGCAACAAGGAAGTAAGAGGAAAACTGAAAAGTTATGACCATCATTTGAATATAGTTTTAGAAGATGCCGAAGAACTATTTCCAGATGGACAGGCTAGAAAACTAGGCACAGTTATAATCAGAGGAGATAATGTAATCATAATATCGCCTGCATCAAATGGATAAGATAACTAGGAGAGTGATAATAAAATGGTAAAAGGAACTACTTCGATGGGAAAGCACTCTAATGGATTAACACATATAAGATGTAGAAGATGCGGAAGGCATAGTTTTAATGTAGCTAAAGGATACTGTGCTGCTTGTGGATATGGGAGGTCTAAGAGAATAAGAAGGTATTCTTGGCAAAATAAGAAGGTCAATAAAGAAAGATTAGTCTAGAGCACGTTTGTTAATAAAGAACATATAGAATCAGCATTGAATAATTGAATATATTTTATTCGTTAATTTTATCTAGAATATTCTGAAGATTATTATGTACTTTATACTTGAGGATAACTTCCTCTCCACAGGGGCACTTTTCCATACTAAGCAATTCTAGTTTAATTCCAGGAAAAGGGAAGCCACTTCCACTTACTGGAGAATATTTAGTATTTCCCAGAATGTATGGAGTTACCGTTATATAAAACTCATCAACAAGGCCCTCCTTTAGGAAGAACCAATTGGTTCTTCCTCCGCCTACAACAAGAATTTTTTCACATCCACGTTTTTTTAATACATTTAAAATTTCTTTAGTACTTAAATATCCTTCTTTTTCATTAATTGTGACTATCTCAATTCCTTTCGAATTGAGTTTTTCAATTTTATCTCTTTTTGCGTTATAAGCTTCCTTACTAGAAAATATTAACACAGGACCTCTCAATGTATCATATACTTTTCTTTCTATTGGAGTTTTAAGCTTTGGATCAATTACTGCTCTTAGTGGATTTTTCAGAGAAGAAGGTGATAGAAAAGATATATTTGTCGTCAACACGGTATCAGCACCAACAACTACTGCATCTGACCATTCAATGTTTCTATAAAATCTTTCTCTTTCATATTGACATAGAGGATACCATTCTCCTTCTTCATCGGCTGTCTTTCCATCTGCAGTCATTGCCATAGATATTCTCACATGAATCATAATCTTACCCTTTTGAAGAATTATAGTGGTTGCTATATTTTTGACTTTTGTGATTCAATTTTTTTAAATTTAAATGGTTTGCTAATATTTCAACAAATACAAATAAAAGTATGTAAGTTAGAGCAATAAAATCCGAAGGTAAACAACAGAAAGTATATATCACATTAAACCTTAAAATAAATAAGAAAAATACCAAATAAAATTTTTAGGGCGAGCATAGTGATAAATAAAAAAGAATCGATCTACGAATCTTCAATCACAGTAGCTAAGCTTATGGTAGCTTCTGCGAAAAGCGCTCCAAAGCAAGAGGTATGGATAACATAACAACAATAATATTGGAAAAAAAGAAGAAAAGGAGAAACTTGCAAATAAAATGGAAGAGTTATCTTCATACTTTGGTTCATTCTTTTCAAGAGATACAAACAATGTAAGAAATAGCGATGCAATAGTTTTAATAGGTTGCAAGATAATTGATCAGGGATTAAAAAGATCGGAAAAATGGAAGATCGATCCAAATACAGCTTGCTTCCTAGTTAATTTAGGTATTTCGCTTGGTTCTGCTGTAAAGATGGCCTCATTACTTAATATCGATAATAGAATAATGTATTCTATTGGAGTAGCCGCAATTAAGCTAGGTCTTATAGATGCAGATGTCGCTTTCGGAATACCAATTTCGGCCAAAGCGAAGAATATTTACTTTGATAGACCACCCATTTGAAGCTAATATCAACGAAATTTTTTTATCATAGCTGAAAACCTTGCCTTTTAATGTTAGGATGAAATTTGAACATTTTTAAGCTTTTAATTTTTATTAAAGCCTAGTGATCAGCTTTGAAGGGCTGTAAATGCTTCCTAATCATGACAATTGGAATTAGTGTCAGTCTTGAGCCCAAAGTAAAACAAAGAAATAACATCAGATAATATAAACTTTTATGAAACTCAAAACAGCTTGTCGAGGCTTTGGGTTTCCAGCGGCCTTCATGGTACGCCTCTTTACAACTGAAACCCTCGCCCTTTAAGGCGGGGAGGAGGTCAGCTTAGGGAACATCACTTAAGTTTTTTATCTCGCCTTTTTGCATTTATACTTAACTTCCCCTACCTAACGGACTGGGTCTCCTGTGAGCAAAATGAAAAAGATTTTTATTATAACTGGGACTCCTGGAACAGGTAAAACTACAATTTTGAAGAATTTAGAGAAAGAGCTTAAAGAAAATGCTCTTATGATTGATGCGGGAGAGCTGGCTATAAAAGAGGATCTTATTTTTGCCTATGATTGTTTAAGAAAATCCTTGGTTATTGATATAGAAGCTCTAAAAGAAGAAATAAACAAGATCATTGAGCTTGCAAGTGAAGATTTAATAGTAATTTCCTCTCACTATCCATGTATTGCAGACAAAAATAAGGTAGAAAGAGTTATAGTTCTTAGGACTAGCCCCGAAAAGCTCTATGATAGACTCAAAAATAGAGGTTGGGAAAAGAGAAAAATAGAAGAGAACATTGATTCCGAAGAGTTGAGTGTAATTTTACTGGAAGCAAAGAGTTGTTATGGAAATAAAGTCATTGAAATTAATACAGACGATGACATAGCAACAACCATGAAAAAAATATTTGAAGCATTATTATAGTGTCGTTTATATATAAATTTCAAATCGTGTTTTCTTTTATTAAGAAAAAAGAAATTTCTTTTGCTATTATATGTGCAACCCTTATTGGTTCAGGTAATTTAGAAATTAACTGGTAGCTTTCTATGAGAAATTCCGCATCCTTCGCATTTTCTATTGTTGTAAAAAAATATAGCTTTCCTCTAAAGTTCACTATGCTTCTGACATTCTTTATTACTTTATAAATATGCTCCCATCTGTATTCCCAATCGGAAAAGTGAAGCCTCAAGGCATTTTCAATTTTATCTTGATTGGGCTTTCTCGAAAAAATCGCTATAATTTCCATTTTTGTTTTTTCTTTAATTTCTTCCGGATCTATAAAATTGAACCCTGCATATGTTACTCCATCTAAAAATACAACAACATCTTTGGAGTTGATTCCTTCTGTTGCACTTTGAATAAGCTCTATCCCTCTTTCTGTGGCATCTGTCCTATCAACACCAATTTTCCTTATGAAAGCACTAACAGGATTGAATCCGTTAAACTTAACTCCCACGATTACAGTGTTTTTGTTTTTTCCCTTTTCAAAATGACCATCATCTATTCCTATTGCAATTTTATTTATCAACATCTACCACTGACTCCAAAATTTCATCATCCTTTAATGCATTGAGCACTGTATTCAAGTTTGCTATTAGTTTTACAACTTTAGTTTTTCCATATCTTCCTCTGCTGATAACTCTAGCACTTACAAGCCCCATCATATCTAGTTCGCTTATTATATCTGTTACTCTCCTTTGTGTTAAAGTTTCAAGTCTCAACTCTGACGTCTTTTTTGAGTATTCAACGAAGATCTCACCAGTTGTAGCAGAATCTTTTCCTCTTCGAGTTAAATCTACTATAGAGGCTAATATTAGCTTTGCATGTAAAGGAAGGGTTGAAACGACCTCATATACTTTGTCCTTTTCTAGTTCTTTTCTCGCTTTTTCAACATGTTCTTTTCTAACCTTCTCATCTCCTTCTCTTTCAGCTATTTCTCCTGCAACTCGTAGCAAATCTAGAGCCTTCCGAGCATCGCCGTGCTCTCTTGCGGCTAAAGCAGCGCAGAGATCAATTACTCCCTCATCTAAAGCACCAGTTCTGAAAGCAATTTTTGCTCTATCTTCGAGAATGCTCTTCAATTGTAGTGCATTGTACGGAGGAAAGACAATTTCCTCCTCTCCTAAGCTACTTCTTATACGAGGGTCCAAATTATCAATGAAGTTAAGATCATTAGTAATCCCGATCATGCTTAAAGAGCTATTTTTAAGTTCTTCATTTATCCTAGTTAATTTATAGAGCAGATCATCACCTTGTTTCTTTATTATAAAATCGATTTCATCTAAAATTACAATAAATCTTCCGCCCAAACTTTCAAGCTTAGAAATCAGCCTTCTATATAACTCTGCAAGACTTAATCCAGTAAATGGAACGTGTCCGCCCAAACTTTCTATTATATCTGCAAGAACTCTATAACTTGTATCTCTTTGTCTGCAATTTACATACACTGTTTGTATAGGCAGTTTTAATTCTACTGCTCTTTCTTGAAGTTTTTTCGTCACTAATTTAACGACTGCAGTTTTTCCTGTACCTGTTAGACCATATGTGAAAATATTGTTCGGTCTGGAATTTCTTAAAGCCTGTGCAAGGATAGAAGCAATTTTTTTAATTTGTTCTTCTCTAAATGGTAGGTTTTCAGGAACATAGTCCGGTGTTAGCTTATCTCTATCGAGAAATATCGATGCTCTCTTGATGCTTTTGAAAACCTCATCAAGAAAGTCCTCATTTTGCAATTTCAACACCTTTCACATTCCAGTAGAAATAAAAGCATTTCCTTTTAAAAATTAAAGCTTCTTTGGATTAAAAAGTTATTTGACAGATAACGATAAGCCTCACCCGTTTAGGGCGGGAGAAGGTCAGACATATTGAGAATATATACTTTAAAATTTTAAATATTTTCGATATGAAAAAAATCATAGTGATGTACTTTGTCAAAACCAAGAGTATACATTACAAGGGAAATACCTTCTGTAGGCTTAGAACTTATAAAAAAATATTTTGAAGTAGAAGTTTGGCCAGAATATTGGGCACCGCCAAGAGAGATCCTATTAGAAAAAGTCAAAAATATTGATGGGCTTGTATCTTTGCTTACAGATAAAATTGATGCAGAATTGCTTGATAAGGCGAAAAACTTAAAGATAATTAGCCAATATGCAGTAGGATATGACAATATAGATTTAAGCTATGCAACCAAGAAGGGAGTTTACGTTACGAATACACCAGGAGTTCTTACAGACTCAACTGCAGATCTCACTTTTGCCTTGATTTTAGCTATAACTAGAAGAATTGTAGAGGCAGATAAATTTGTTAGAGATGGAAGCTGGGAGAGATCTAGAACTGGATGGCACCCATTAATGCTTTTAGGAATGGAATTGAAGGGAAAGACTCTGGGAATAATTGGAATGGGGAGAATTGGAAGGGCCGTTGCCCAGCGTGCATTAGGTTTTGAAATGAATATATTATATTATGATGTAAATAAGTTGCCACCTGAAGAAGAGAAAAGATTGAATGCACAATATGCAAGTTTAGAGGAGCTTCTTGAGAAGAGCGATGTAGTTTCAATACATACAGATCTCAATAAATCAACGTATCATTTAATTAATGAAGAAAGGCTCAAGAGAATGAAGAAGACTGCATATATAATAAATGTGGCTAGAGGGCCAATCATTGATACGCAAGCTCTCGTTAAAGCATTAAAGGAAGGATGGATAGCTGGTGCAGGACTAGATGTGTTTGAATCAGAACCGCTTCCTTCAAATCATGAGCTAACAAAACTTAATAATGTTGTTATAGTACCTCACATCGGAAGTGCTACTCATGAAGCAAGAAATGGAATGGCAATGAAAGTTGCAACTAATTTAATAGAGTTTCTTAATGGTAGAGTGCCTCCAGATCTTGTAAATAAGGAAGTTGTAAACGTGAGAAAACCAGGTTTCTATTAAGCTATGATAAAGTGAGTACTAATGGAAGAAAAGAGAAGATAACTATAGAAAATTATAGCTCAGTAGTTTAATTTTTTAAAAATATTTTAGAATATTGATTAATATTAATTTTTTATTAATACTCTGAACACTTCCAAAACTCTTTGTTTTGCTTTATCTCCTTTTTATAAGAATTTAGGAATTATTTAAAAACCGGTATACATTTATATTTGAAACATATATTTTTAAGAACTTATCAGGCTTCTTTTCCGCTATAAATGACGTTGCTTTAAGCTATAAAATTACTATGTTATTCCCAACGTTAAAAATAGAAATAAAAGTTGTTTATTGTAATTCATTGTAGATATCATAAATGTATGAGACTTTTTCATTTTGATTCATCAGCTCCTCTATTTCTTCAATAGCTGTTATTATTGAGATCGCAGTGTCCTTATCTGCATCTAGCTTATCCATTAATTCAAGATAGCTTTTAGCTATTCTCATGCTCTCTTTTAATACGACTAATGCAAGTTCCTTTTCTCCATCCTTATAGACTTCGATAGAGAGTTTAATAGTAGAAAGAGCTTGCTTTTTTGTTTCTTCTGCTTCTTTGTAAAGCATGTCTTTAAACTTTACTAATACTTCTCCAGGCATTTTTTCTTGAAATTCATTAATTAGTGACAATTTGTCGACCTCCAAATTAAATACTAAAAAACCTTTATGAAAGCTAACAGTTTTAAAAAGAAGGGCAAAGTATACATTTTGATAATTTAGTAGAATAAAAAGTAAATTATCCTCGTAAAAATAACCTTTAGAGTGTTAAAAAAATATTCGAGAAGGGTCAAATATGGAGTACGAATATGAAGCTATGAAGGAAATAGCAACGTTCATTAATAAATCAATAGATGAGCTCAAATTTGACGAAGTGGATAGAGTTGTGAAAAGGCTAGTTGATGCTTATAACTCTAAGAGCAAAATATTAGTTATGGGTGCTGGAAGAAGTGGTCTGGTTGGAAGAGCTTTTGCAATGAGACTGATGCATTTAGGATTTAATAGTTACGTCCTTGGCGATACTATAACTCCAAGCATTTCAAAGGGAGATATAGTAGTGGCGATTAGTGGTTCAGGGAGAACTGAGCTCATTATTACTGCAGCAAGAGCGGCAAAAAAGACTGGAGCCGAAATAATTGCAGTGACATCTTTTTTAAATAGCCCGCTTGGGGAAATATCTGATTTAGTTTTAGAGGTTCCAGGAAGGACAAAGCTTGCAGACGAACACGATTACTTTGCTAGGCAAATTCTGGGAATTCATGAGCCTCTCGCTCCTCTCGGAACTCTTTTCGAAGATACGGCACTTGTTGTACTAGATGGCATAGTTGTTGGTTTAATGTACAGATTAGGAAAGAAAGAAGAAGACTTAAAGCAGAAACACGCTAATATTGAACTTTAAATAGGAGAGAAAAGTGTCAGGAAAGCTCCCTATTTCTGCTTTAGAAAAAATAGTTTTAAGCTATACAGGAATAAAAGATAATAGAGTCCTCGTAGGTGCAAAAGTAGGCGAAGATGCATCTATTATTGATATAGGAAATGAAAAAGTTATAGTAACACATGTAGATCCTATTACATCCGCTATTGATAGCATTGGTTGGCTTTCAATTCATGTTGTTGCTAACGATATAGTTTCCAGTGGAGCAAGGCCTAGATGGTTTCTAACAGTATTACTTCTTCCTGTTGGAACAAGTTATGATGACATAATAAAGATAATGTCAGGAATAAATGAAGCTTTAAAGGAGATAAATGGAACCCTTGTAGGCGGACATACAGAATTTACAGATTCAGTTAATAGATCAGTCATAATAACAACTGCTATAGGTGAGGCATCGAAGAATCAGGTAAGGCTTACAGGAATGGCTCAGCCGGGAGACTATATTATTATGACTAAATATGCAGCATTGGAAGCAACAGCCTTGGCCGCCTTAGATCATGGCGATCTGCTAGTAAAATCAGGAGTTTCGAGTGATGAAATAAATTTTGCAAAAAGTCTTATCAGAAAGATTTCAGTATATAAAGAAGCAATGTTGCTAAGCGAAAATGGCTTAGCAAATAGCATGCATGATCCTACTGAGGGTGGAATCATAGCGTCTTCCTTTGAAATGGCATATGCCTCCAGAAACGATGTCAGAATATATTTAGATAAGATTCCAGTGCTCCCATTGACATTTAAAATTCTTAAAATAATAGGGGCTGATCCTCTAACTTCGCTCTCAAGTGGATCTTTACTGGCAACTGTTCCAAAAGAAAAGGCCAACGAAGCTATCGGTCTTTTAAAAGACAATGGAATAGAGTGCACAATTATAGGAGAGGTTTTGAAAGGTGGAGGAAAATTAAGGATAGTAAAGAAAAGCTCAGAAGAGGTTATTATTGATGATATACCACAGGACAGCTACATAAATGCTATTGAAAGACGAAAAATATGAGAGTGCACTAAAGATGAGCTTAAACGAAAAAGAGATAACTGAGAGGCTATGCGTTTCTCTTACAAGCTACTTGTCTTGTTGTATAATTAATGAGGAATATGCTGATGTGCAGACTCTAATTAAGATCGTAAGGAACTTAGGTTTGGAAAACATTTTAGAAGTAAAGAGTTTTTACAGTTCACTAGGAAGTAGTGAGCATACTGTAATCGTTGTTAGATTTAAAGTACAAGTATGTGAAAAAAAGTGCGAAAATACATGTGGCTCAAGGGAATCTGAATGCTTTGGGAAATGTTTTTTTGAATGTATAGAAGAATATAAGAAAATGGCTAAAGAAAAGCTATGCGGAAGCGAATGAAACAAACTTTTAATAAAAATTATGTGCCTTTGTTTACGTTGTAGTTACCGAGCTTTACGCCAAGCTTTGATGATATTTCATTTATTATCTTACTGAGTTTATCGACTAGCTCTTCAAGCTTCTGCGTGGTAGGCGCTTCAGCATATAGCCTAATTTTCGGTTCCGTACCGCTCATTCTTATTAAAAACCAGGTTTTGTCATCAAAATCCAACCTAATTCCATCAACCTTTGTTAAAGTTTTATAACCATCAAAGGTACTCAGGATGTTCTCTTCAATCAACATATATAGCTCTCTTTTCTTCTCTCCATCATTAATTATAGGAATACTTATTCTTGCCCATGGATAACATGGTATATCACTTAGAAGCCCATCTAAACTGAGTCCTTCTTCCATCATTAACTTTGTAAGGTAAATTGCCTGATATATCCCGTCTACCCACATGCCCCATTTAGGATCAATAAGCTTCCACGGCTCTGCAGCAAATAAAGCACCTGGATATTCAAGAAGCTTTTCGTGGAGTTTTCCTAATTTTGCTCTTACCAACCTTCCTCCATATTTTTCTACAATATCACTAACGCTATTTCCAACGTCGACACTAACTATTATTGTGCCTTTGCCTTCAAGGAGTTTTTCTTTTGCATAAAGCGCAATTAAGTGATCTTGTTTTATAAATCCCCTCTTTATAGTTAAAGCAGATAGTCTGTCTGCGTCCCCGTCATGTGCTAATATCACATCCGGAGATAAAGGCTGGGCCACATTTATTAAAGGCTCAAGAACGTCTTGTCTCGGTTCCGGTTCATGTGCGGGAAAATATCCATCAGGATGGCAATTTGCAGAAAAGACCTTTGCTCCCATTTTTCTTAAGAGTCTTGGTGTATAGTTAGATGCAGCGCCATTACTGCAATCGACATATACCCTTGGCACATATTTTACCGTTCTAGGGGACATCATGGAGGACAGTTCATCAACGTAATCTTCTCCAATTTCAGGTGCATTTATAAGCCTTCCAACTTGATCCCAAGATGCATGAACTTCGGACTTTACTTGTATTATCCTTTCAAGTTCGTCTTCCATTCTTTCCGTATATTCCATTCCATTATATTGAAATACCTTTATCCCGTTGTCTGGAGGGGGATTATGGCTAGCAGTTATCATAATACCTGCTTTGCTTTTTGTGTGTGGAACGCTGTATGCTAAAACGGGTGTCGGGACCATTCCTAAGAATATCGCGTCTGTTCCACCACTCATTGCTCCGGAACCTGCGCTTAATGCGAGAAGAGGACTTGTTGTTCTTATATCATGTCCAATTGTTATAGTTCCCCTTCCACCTACATGAGCTGCTACAGCAAGTCCAATATCATATGCTAGACCAGGTTTGACTTTTTCTAGATATTTACCTCTTATACCATCAGTTCCAAAAAGCCTTGAGCTTCCACTCATATTAAAACGCCTGCCATTATTCTTTAGGAGCTAAACTTATTATGTTTTCAGGCTTTGTTACTGTTATACTAGCTAGCTCAGTTGCTTTATACATCCTGAGAGTCTTTACATACACAAGCCAGGAAGGAGACTTTAGGTTCACCGGGTTTTCAAGACCTTCTGCAAGTATTTTTATTGCTTCATCTTTGTGTATTTTTTCGATAGATCCTTCTTGTCTTTTATAGAGGTGACCGTCTAGCTTTATTTTGAAGGTCTCTTCTTTCTTTACCTTTGTATTAAACAGTTCATGTATAACCTCTTTTACTCTATCAACAAAAATATCAGTAACTCTATCTACAGGAATGATTCTTAAAATAGGCGTCTCTTTTAGCTCAAGGCTTTTAATTTTTTCAATTGTAGCATATGGCTCATCAACAATGGCTAATATGATGCTTTGTGAGGTATCAACAATTCTTATGTTTTCAATGATGTTTTTTATCTGCTCTCTGGCTACTACAAAATTATCATAACCGGGGTAATGGGTTATTATTAAATTAAAAGGTTCCCTTCTCACAATAATCTCCTTTTTTTCTAAATATAATTATAATAAATTTGAAAGTGAGATATTAAATTTAATAGTTGATAAGAATTTCCCTTTTTACTGGAAAAAGAGTAGAATTATTTATATTGACAACTTGAGATATAAAGGTTTAGTTAAAGCTAAAAAGGGTTGTAAATAATGACTGAAAGTTCTAAAGTTAACAACGAGAAAAGCCTCAATAGTGCAATGACTCCAATTTCTAAAATGGAAGGAAAAACTGTTGTAATAGAAGGTAAAACTATAGGAATAGGAGGCAAAATTCCCGAACTGAAGGAGGGGGAAAAGATAGTAAGGGTCACGCAGAGCGTTTGTCCATACTGTGAAAGACTGATTCCTGCTATAATTGTAGAAAGAAATGACAAGCTCTATATAAGAAAGGTTTGTCCTGAGCATGGAGAATTTGAAGATCTTTACTATGGAAGTGCAAAAATATACTATAGGTTTTTGAAGTATCAAGAAGAGGGAAGAGGGACTAATATCTACGTTCCTCTTTCAGCACCATGTCCTTTTAATTGTGGACTGTGTCCTATGCATAAGAACCATACAGCACTTGCTAATATAGTTGTAACGAATAGGTGCGATCTTTCATGTTGGTATTGCTTCTTCTTTGCCGAAAAAGCTGGTTATGTTTATGAGCCTACTATAGAACAACTGAGGGAGCAGGTTAGAGCACTGAAGAAGCAGAAAGTAACTTTAGCTATACAGATTACCGGCGGAGAGCCTTTAATGAGAGACGATATTGTTGATATAATTAAGATGTTTAAAGAAGAGGGGGTAAGGCATATTCAGTTGAATACGGAAGCTATACCTTTAGCTGAGCTGTACAGAAAGAATCCTGAGGAGGCAATAAAATGGGCAAAAGAGCTTAGGGAAGCCGGTGTTAACACGATATATATGAGCTTCGATGGAGTCTCACCAAAGACAAATCCGAAAAATCACTGGGACATACCCTTCATATTTGATGCTTTTAGAAAAAGCGGTATGACAAGTGTAGTGTTGGTTCCAACAGTTATTAAATCTGTTAATGATGAAGACCTAGGTAATATAGTAAAATTTGCAGCAGAGAACATGGATATAGTAAGAGGAGTAAACTTTCAGCCGGTAAGCCTCACTGGAAGAATGAAGCAACACGAGGTTGAAAAGTTCAGAATAACCATACCAGATCTAATCAGATTACTTGAAGAGCAAACAGATGGACAAATAAAAAGCGAATCGTGGTATCCAATACCTGTTGCAGCAAAGTTTGCAAGATTCATTGAGGCGATAACTGGCAAGGAGCAGTTTTTAATGGCCAATCACATAGCATGTGGCGCTGCTACATATGTAATTGTAGAAAGAAACAATGATGGAAGCTTTAAGAGGTTCCACTCAATTACAGATTTTCTAGATGTAGATGGATTTATTGAGTACTTAGATGAAAAGAAAGAGAGGATTGAAAACTCCGGTAAATTCATGACATACGTACAACTTGCTGGCATGCTAATGCAGATAGGAAAATTCATTAAACAGGATAAGTTACCTAATGGGCAAAGCCTCAAAAAGCTTTTGTATAAAATAATAACTGAGAGAAGTTATAGTGCATTAGGCGAGTTTCACTACTCTTTGCTATTCTTGGGCACGATGCACTTTATGGATCAATATAACTATGATGTACAAAGAGTAATGAGGTGCAATATTCACTATACATCTCCTGATGGAAGAGTGATACCCTTCTGCGCATACAATGTCTTAAATGATATATACAGAGACCCTATTCTCAGGAAAAATGGAATGTCTCTTGAAGAATGGAATGCGAAAAAGTGGAAGCATAGATATGGAATAAGCGAGAAATATGTCTTGAGTGCAAAAGAAATCCAAGAAATAAAAGAGCATCCGCTTTATAAGAAGACCTATAGTTCATTTTTAAAATAAACTTTATTAAAAATTTTTTAAATTTGTTTACTCTGCTCTTCTTTTAGCCTTTTTGCCTTTTCTATAATATTCATCCATTTATAAAGAAGATCAGCTATTTTTGATTCATTTTCCATATCCTCTGAGTCGATGATTTTTTTGCTCAATTCTTTAAGTCTTTTGTAGGCAATTTCTATAATACTGTCGTAAATGTTCACTGAAAGTTTTTCCTTTACCTCTCTTTCATCTCTTGCGATAATTACCTTTCCATGTATAGGGCAAACAATATCTCCGTTTTTAAGTTTAAATAAGGGAGAACCGCATATTGGGCAGGTTAAAGAAAGCATAGTGGCTCCTTGCCTAAGTAGCTCAGCGCTTTTTTTAACAACATCATCCTTACTCATTTACCTTCACCATTATAAAGGGTCAACATTGCAAATACTCTTCATCGGAAGCCCTCAACCCGCCCATCGAGTATCATCCCCCAAATAATTTCAAATTCAAATTTTTAAAAAAATTATATTTTAAAAGTCTCTAAACATCTCTCTCTTTGCTCCGCAGATTGGGCATCTTTCCGGCGGCTCTTCTCCTACATACGTGTATCCACATACAGGACATACATAAACTCTTCCCTTCAAATTAAAGTCTTTTCCTGAGTCCACATCTTTCTTTGCCTGCTTGTAAAGTTCTGCATGGATCTCTTCTGCTTTCAAAGCGAAGTTAAAGCTTTTCAACGCTTCATTTTCTCCCTGCATTTTTGCGATATCAATATAAACAGGATACATTTCTTTTACTTCAAATTCTTCTCCCCTTATTGCAAGCTCAAGATTTTTGCTTGTGTTTCCTGGACCTATTGGTACACCTGAATGAGCAATTTGGTCTTCATTGTACTCTCTTAGAGCATTATAATGGTTGGAAGCATGTACTTTCTCAGCATATGCTATTCCCCGAAAGAGCCTAGAAACATTTTTAAAACCTTCTTTTTCTGCTATATCCGCAAAAATCTGGTATCTCATATGAGCCATAGATTCTCCTCCAAAAGCAGCTATTAAAGCATCTTTGGTCATAGCTCTTACCATTTATTTTCACCTATTTTTATATTGGTGATATAAAATATAAAAATATAATCTACTTCGGTATTAAGACCTAAGAATTTGGTGTTAAAAAATGGAGTATGTTCCTAGGGATCATCCTAGATATAGAAGCCTTATGGAGAGGGAAAAGATAATCGAAGGTTTCAAAAATGGGATAGTCGTAATAAATGGGTTGATCTCTCAGGGAAGAGGAGAAGCATTTGATTATATAATAGGAGAAAAAACGATACCTCTAGCAGAAGATTCTATAGAGGTGGCTGTTGCTATGCTTTTACTTTCTAACTATCCTGTCATCTCAGTTAATGGAAATGCGGCTGCCCTGGTACCTGATGAAATAATTAATCTTTCAAATATAATTGACGCAAAGATAGAGGTTAATCTTTTTTACAGAACAGAAGAAAGGGTTAAAAAAATAGTAGATTTTCTAAAGGAAAGAGGAGCAAAGGAAGTTTTAGGACTTGAGTATGTTGAAGGTATACCGGGATTATCTAGCGAAAGAAGAAAGGTTGATCCTCGGGGAATATTAAAGGCGGATGTTGTTTTGGTTATGCTAGAAGATGGAGATAGAACTGAAGCTTTAAAAAAGATTGGGAAAAGAGTGATAGCAATCGACCTAAACCCATTTTCACGTACATCAATGGCCGCAGATGTAAGTATAATGGACAATGTTACTAGAGCTATACCGCTTATGATAGATAAAGCCAGGATAATGAAAAAACTGCCAAAAGAAGAATTAAAGAAGAAAATTAGTAATTATAATAACAGAAGAAGACTTGGAGAGTACATTATATACATAAAAGAAAGGTTAGAAAATGAAGCAAAGAGATTAATGAGCTTTCCTTAAACAACTATACCTGTGTCAAGGAGTTTATGCTTAAACGGCTGAGTTTTAAGCTTCTTTTTTGCCATTTCTATAACATCATCTTCTGTACCTTCTTCAGCAAATAATACAACTATGCCTTTCTTAATAAAATACCCGATAATGCCAACACTTTTTGTTACTTCTTTTATAACCGATTCTACCTCTTCGCTTAACATGCCAGTCTTTTTGCTAAAATCATATGCAAGCGTAACGAGCTTTTCAAAATCAGGTTCATCTAAAAAAAGCCTCATGGCTTCCATGCCAGCGTTGTAAAATTCTCTTTCCTTATTTTTTAGCATGTCTTTCGTGCTTATTTTCTTCAATGGTATTGTTATTATTGATATCTTTTCTCTTATCATAAGAGAATCAACAAGTGATATTCCCGGAGCACCAGCCTTAAGCCTTATTGGGATTTTTCTTCCTCCCAATATTGCACTCACATCGCCAAGTCCTGTTTTTGATCTAACTTCTGCAACATGAGCTATTCTTCCTATATCAAATAGTGTGAATTTCTTATTTTCATATATGAAAGAAAGAAAAGTGTATCCTATAGCTAATGATGCGCTTCTAGCATAGCCGTAAGCGGGAGGAAGTTCATCTATATACTTAAAATGCAAGCTTTTTTCTCTTCCCATCATTTTGTCGATTTCTTTTATCAAATCGCTAGGTTCTTCAAAACTCGATTCCTCATTTAAGCATGCAATTGCATATGGAGAAATCAGAATTCCCGCACCAATTGATCCAGTATAAAGTTCATTATCTTTGTATACAGGAGCCCAAAAAGTAGAAATATGATGAGCAATTTTAATACATCTATCTTCTCCGTTTCTTCTCAATAATTTCACCAACAACATCTATTAGCTTTCTCGCAACTATTTTCTTTTCTGATCTTGGAATTTTTTCTATTTCGCCATCATTTTTGACGATTATAACTTCATTAAAATCAGACGAAAAACCTATGTCTTTTCTGCTAACATTATTTGCAACAACTGCATCAACTCTATACTTTTCTATCTTTTCGGTTGCTTTTTTGATGAGCTCTTCATCGCTATCAACGGTATCTGCAGCAAATGAAATAACAACACTACTCTCTTTTTTCCTACTCACTATTTCTTTCAGTATTTTGGGTGTAGGCTCAAGCGAAAGAGTCAGAGGTTTATCGCTACTGATTTTTTTCGTTTGTGTTTGAATTGGTTTGAAATCTGACGGTGCGGCAGACATAATTATTACGTCTGGATCAAACATTTTCATTTCACTAATTACGCTGTTCAGCATTTCATCTGTGCTGATTACAGAAATCGTTGAATGGAAAGAGGGGATCTTTTCTACAGAAAGAGGACCGTGTATAAAAGACACCTTGCCTCCTCTGTATAATGCCTCACTGGCTATAGCTATTCCCATCTTCCCAGAGCTTGGATTACTAATGAATCTTACTGTATCAATAAACTCTCTTGTTGGTCCTGCTGTGACCAAAAATTTTATTCCATTCATGTCGTTTCCTCTAAGAAGGAAAGATTCAATATGCCACTCGAGTTCATTTAAATCGGGAAATTTTGCTTTATCTCTCTCCAAAATTGGCTCGTGTAAACTAACCCCATACTCCTTAAGCTTGTTTATAGCCTGTTGGACCTGAGGCGCTCTATATAACTGTATGTGCATAGCTGGAACAACCATCACAGGTTTCTTGGCTCCTAAAAATGATAAGGCGGCTAATGTTACAGCTGAATCCGCGATCCCAAAAGAGAGCTTTGTTATAGTATTGGCCGTTGCAGGTGCGATGACCATTGCATCGTACTCTTCTGAAAGAGATATATGTCCAGTCTCTCCTCCAAATTTCTCATAGTATACTTTGTTGCCGGTTGCCCATTCAAACATTAATGGAGAAATAAATCTGGTTGCTTCACTGCTCATAACTACAGTTACTTCAGCCCCATTTTTCATCAAGGTTCTTGCAAGATCTATTGATTTATAAGCAGAAACACTCGACGTTACTCCTAAAACGATTTTCTTTCCCTCTAGCTCTTTTGAAATTTCGCCAATAATCTTTTGTGAAGGATGTTTTTCCATTCTGATCAATCCAGCAAAATCTATAAATAATTATATTTAATTAAACGATAAAAAATCTAATTGGTTAAATATAAAGAAAGGTGCACAGTTTGAAAAGCGAAAAAGATAGGGAAATTAAAGAGATCCTTTTAAGAGATCTCTTTTCCATAAAGAAAGATTCGCTAGAGGAAATTTCCGAATGGCTATATGAAGAATATGGAATAAAAGCCGAACCTAAAGAGGAAGTTCTGAAGAAAAAGATCCTTTCAAGTAAGGAAATAACCTCTCATGATATTGCTCTTTTGATTATAGAAAACGGAGGATATGTAAATGAACAGCTCTGGTTCTAGCGAGATACATGATATATGTTCTCTTATTAACACTATAGATGAAATTTCTAAAAATGAATGCCAAGTCCCTCCAGATCTTATTTTTTTCATACTTTACCTGTTATCTATTAACAAGAGCATAGGGAGGTCTCAAATATCAACTGTTTTTGGATTTAGTGAGTATTATGTAAGAAGAGCATTAAAGTGCTTAAAAGACAAAGCATATATATTGCAAACAGGTAAAATTAAATCACTAGAAGAAAACTTATTAAGCGTTCTTAAATCTATACGCATTAGGGAGGCTTTTCTTCTTCGTGGAATGAATGCATGGGAAAGAATTATAATTATTTTTATTGCTCAATCATGCAAAAGAAGAATATCTTTAAAGGAAACAGTTATGTTGAGAGATTCTGCGATCAGATGGGGAGCCGAAGGTTCTATTATATTGCAGTACTGCAATATGGAAACAAATATTCCAGGAATCGAAGACCTTTCTATCAGAAATGAAATAGAAAAAGAAATCAAAAAGGAGTTACAGAAGCTTGAAAATGGGTTATATATAATAATAGGCATGAATTACAAAGAAAGAGAAATGTCCGTAGTTTATGGAATTTTAAAAACAGCGTGTGAGCTCTCTTTGATTTGAAGCTATGGTGACAACCTTTCCGGATCTCTCGGGAGCAACCTTACTTCTCTTATGTTTTTAAGCCCAAGCATCATTTGAACCAGCCTTTCCAACCCTAGTCCTGCACCTCCATGAGGCGGCATTCCGTATCTGAAGAACTTTATAAAGAACTCAAAGTTCTTTACATTTAGTCCCTTTTCCTTTATCTGGTTCTCCAACACGTCTGCCCTATGCTCTCTCTGGCTCCCACTAACTATCTCCGTACCTCTATATATCAAGTCAAAGCTTCTCGTTAAGCTTGGTTCTTCCGGTTTTTTCATTGTGTAAAATGGTCTATATAGCCATGAATATTCAGTTACAAAGAATAACTGTGAACCATATTCCTTCTCCATAATTTCTCCTAGGAGCCTTTCTCCTTCAGTATCAAGATCATTCGGATCAGGTTGCTTAAAACCTTTGTTTTCCAGCAACTTATGGGCTTCCCTAAGTGTTATTCTTGGAACATTGCTTGGAATTTCTGGAATTCTTGGGAAGTACTGCTTAATATAACTTCCGTATTTTTCATTGACTTTTTTTATGGAATAAATTACAGCATTTTCAACCATCTTCATAACATCTTCATGGCTATCAATAAAGCTCATTTCTATATCTACTGATTCATATTCTGTTAAATGCCTATTCGTATGATGCTTTTCAGCTCTATATGCTGGACCAACTTCAAACACTCTTTCAAAGCCTGCTGCCATCATCATTTGTTTATAAAGTTGCGGGCTCTGAGCAAGAAAAGCCGGTTTATCAAAGTAGATAACAGGAAAAACCTCAGCACCTCCTTCTGTAGCTTCAGAAACGATTTTTGGAGTAAAAACCTCAATAAATCCATTGCTTCTGTAAAATTCTCTTAATGCGTTGACTGCCTCATCTGTTACCACAAATATTAGCCTATTTCTTGTAGCCCTTAAATCCAAAAATCTCCAGTCAAGTCTGACATTTATATTTGTCTTTTCCCAATCTTCAGGAACTATAGGCACAGGCTTAGTTGCCCTCGATATTGTGTATAGTTTCTCCACAACTATCTCTCTATCTCCTAAAGATGTTTTTGCTTCTTTAACCTCTCCTTTTATTGCTACAACATCTTCAGAACCCAGTTCAGATGCCTCATTAAAAAGTTTTTCATCTATATTTTTCTTTATTACTGCTTGCACTTTTCCGCTTCTGTCTCTTAGTACAATAAAAATTACTCCTCCGATGATTCTTACTGCTTCTATCCATCCAGCAATAAGCACTTTTTCTCCGTTATTCTTCGAAAAGACATCGGCTATTCTTATCCTTTCTTTCAGAGATGAACTCATATTAAAAACTCTCCTCAGAAGAAATTACCACTATTTATAAAAATAAAAAATAATAAGATTAATAAGCTATTTGATTAAAAAGAAAACCTTAATCATCTCTTGTTTTCTAAAAAATTATTGAGAGTGTTAATTTTGATAGTGATAGAAAAAAATGATACAAAAAACCTTAGAGGAAAAACACTAATAGTTGGTTTTCCGGGTATGGCCTTAGTTGGAAAGGCTACCGCAGATTTTCTCATATCAAAAATGAAGCTCGAAGAATACGTGGAATTCTTTCCTGTTCAATCTCCAAGCTCAGTAATAGTAATGGATGGAATCATACAGCCATTGTCCATAAAATTATACTCATCATCATCACTGCAAATTGCAGTTCTAACAGCTAGTTTTCAGCCTCAAGGCGAAGAGGCTCAAACAGCATTAGCATTTGATCTCAGCAAAAAGCTTGTAGACCTAGGTTTTTCTAAAATCATTTCTGCAGCTGCATATGTTTCTCCTGAAATAAAAAACGGAAGGAAAGTTTTTGTTGCGGCGACAAATAAAGAATTTATCGATGAACTGTCAAAAGTTGGTTGTGTGCCAATGAACGGCGGTATCTCGGGGCTAAACGGATTAATTCCGGCACTGGCAGAAATGTACGGTATTGAGGGAGCTGTTCTGCTCGGAGAAACGAGTGAAGTCTATGTGGCAAGCAATGTTGTTGATTATATGGCAGTCGGTGAAATATTAAGAGTCCTTTCATCTTATTTAAAATTTGAAATTGATCTAGAAGACCTGACTTCCAAGGCTAAAGATATAGATGAGAAAATTAAAAAGGCAATGGAAAAGGGGTTCCAAGAAGTAGCAGAAGAAAAAGAGGAACAACCATCAACACATATGTAAACATTTAAGCTGTGAATTTTATGAGCATGAAGAATAGGAATATCAGGATAAGTTTTCTCTGGCAATTAGCTTCTTTTTTTGAACAGTCAGAAGTTCGTGAGGAAAACGGCAAAAAAATAGTTGTAAAAAATTATATAAAGCCAAACGGACTTATCAAATGGTTCCTTTTAAATATTCCTATAGTATGGTTTTTCTATCAATTTACTGTAGATCCTTTAGAAAGGATGAAAAGAGAAGTAAATTTTTTTGAGAGTTATTCAGGAGAAGTTTTAGTTCCTAAGATTATTGAAAAGAATTTTGAGAAATATTACATAAAGAGAGAGTACATTGATGGTAGAGTCCCAAATCTAAAGAGCCAAGAAGACCTTTATAGAGTTGGAGTAGCTCTTGGAAATATTCACAATAAGGATTTTTGCCTTGGTGACACTAGACCGCAAAACTTTCTAATTTTAAATGAAGACATGGCAATAATCGATGCTGAGCAATCTACTCACGAATGCAAAAAGAAGGAGACCAAGGCCTGGGACTTGGCTTTACTTTTTCTGTTCGAGTTTTGGGACGATCCATTAATTGAACCGGAGAGATATTTTGAGCTTATAGATGCTATATATAGGGGGTATTTAAGCTCTAATGAAGACGTAGGTTGGGAAGAGATAAAGAATATTTTTCCAGTAATAGTTTTAATTCCGCCTTCTTTGCTTACGTCTATTAAAAAAGCATTGTCTTGATTAAGTTTAGATTGAACGCTTTGTCGATAAGGCAAAAAATAACATCGCTATTAAATTTAATGCTATTATATAGTCAATGAGTGCACTTTTGCTGACTATATAGAAAACAGCTATAATAATACCTCCAATACCCATTGCTATTCCCTGGACAAGCGAATATACTCCAAAGCCTCCAGCAACATCTTCTTTAGCTAGTTCAGCAACTGCAGCTCTGAACACTGATTCATAATAGCCAGTAACTGTTCCCCACAGTATAGAACCTAAAAATAAGAGGAAAAGGGAATTCTCAAATAAAAGCAATATATTGGAGAATATGCTAATTATTGGGATAGGATAAATAGTTTTCACTCCATATTTATCAAAAAGCATTCCAAGCGGAATCGCTACAGCTGCGTCAGCTGCCATAGCTAATACGTAGAGAATTGCAGCGTATTGAGCCCCGATTCCCTCCAATGTAATTCTGTAAGAAATAATGCCCCATTGAGTAAATGATACTGATATCAGAAATATGCTAACAAGGAAGAATCTAAATGTTCCTCTTGGGACTCTAAAGCTTATTCTTTTATCAGTGTGAACAGATTCTATTTTTGGATACTGAATCATTGCAGAAAATACTAATGCTATTGCAATTGTTGCAGGAATAGCTAAGAATAAATATGCATAATAGAATCCACCATGACCAGCTAAATAATATGCAACTATTAATGGTCCTGAAACAGCTCCAAGCTGGTCTAGAAATTCATGTATTCCGAACCCTTTTCCAGAGCCTAAGCCCTTTATTAGTTCTGAAAGAATTATATCTCTTGACGGGCCTCTCAATCCCTTTCCTATTCTTTCAAGCATATACAATATAAAAGCAATTATCCAATTGCCACTAATGGCAAGAAGAGGAATTACTGCTAAATTTGTTACGTAACCAGTTATTGTTAAAAACCAAAGAAATGAGCTACTTCTGTATTTTGTTACGAGGATCCCTGAAAATGCTCTAAATAAGTATGCTAATAATTCGCCTATACTTAGCATTCCTGCAAAAATTAAGGGGGCTTTAAGAACTTCTAAATATGCTCCTCCAACAGATCTAGCACCTTCATAAGTCATATCAGCAAACAACGAAACAAAGCTTAGAATCAGAAATACTCGAATTTTTTTGTCTATTTTCAAAAAACACACCTCTTTTAATGGAATAAAAGATCTCTAAATTAATCGTGGATTATTTATTTTTCAGATAATAAATAAATGATAAATTTTAATTTATTCATGAAATTTTAAGCCGCGGCCGGGATTTGAACCCGGGACCTCTGCCTTACCAGGGCAGCGCTCCACCAGGGCTGAGCTACCGCGGCTCTCATCTTGAAGTTTAAGAATTTCAGATTATTATTTTTTATTCTACAATAAACAATGTGTCTCAAAACTTTTTATTTTAATTTCTACAAACTGAAAGCCTCGCCTTTTAAGGCGGGAGGACGTCAGAATTTTGTCAATAATGAGACTATATGTATTCAGAATCGGGCTAAGCTTTATTCTATGATTTGTTTTAGGGTTAAGTCAACTAAGGGGTTGGATTGTATTTCTCTGAGCAATTTAATATGCAGGAATAGGTGGATATGTTTAAGCTAAAAAAGATTCGTGGCTCACAAAAAGCATTTCATTCAGTTTTCATTCTAAAAATTTATATAACATGTCTTTTTTAAAATAAAGTAAGATATATTAATCTATACAGATTTTTCTGCATCGTTCGAATTAATTTTACCAAAAGGGAAAAAATGTTATGTGTGGAATTATTGGGATATATAGTAGAGATGGAATAGACGTAGATATCATCAAGAAAATGAATGACATGATTAAACATAGAGGCCCTGATGATGAAGGCTATTTTATTCTAACCGAGAATCTACAAAGCATACATGCAGTTGGTAAAGATTCACCCCTATTTGGAAAGTTTGATGCAATTGAAAGCATAAAAGGAAAAGCTAAGGTTGCGCTCGCAAATAGGAGACTTTCTATTATCGATGTTAGCGAAAAGGGACATCAGCCTTTATTTTTCGAAAATTTTGCTTTGGTATTGAATGGAGAAATATACAACTATAGAGAGATAAGAAGAGAGCTTGAAGATAAAGGTTACAATTTCTATGGGGACAGCGATACGGAAGTTGCTTTAAAAGCTATTGCAGAGTACGGTTTCGATGAAGCACTAAAAAAGTTCATAGGAATGTTCGCGGTCTTGGTTTATGATAAGGCGAAAAACACCCTTTATGGAGCAAGGGATAGGTTTGGAATAAAACCCCTTTTCTATTATAACGATGAGGAAAATTTTTATTTTGCATCGGAAATTAAGGGATTCTTACCTGTAGTTGAGCTTAAGCCAAATAAAGAAAGAATGGCTGAGTATTTGCTTTTTGAGAGGAAAATTTCTGAGAAAACGTTCTTTGACGGGATAAAGCAGATCCTTCCAGCATCGTATTTCATCCTTAGCAAAGATGGATTAAAGATCGAGAAGTACTGGAATCCAAGATACGAAAGTACGTTAAATGCTGGGAATAATGAAGTTGAAAAATATGTAAAGGCATGGAAAGAAAAGTTTGCCGAAAGCGTTTCGCTTCATTTGAGGAGCGATGTTCCCTTAGGATTTGAGGTTAGTGGAGGGATAGATTCTACAAGCTTGGTATCTATATCGAAGGAAATGCTCGAGAAGAGCGTAGTAAAGGAACGAGGGTTTGATCTCAAAAACATAAAGCTCTTCAACGTGAAAATAAAAGAAAATGTGAAAATAGACGAGTCCTCGATTGCTGAGAAGTTTGCTGAATACTTAGGACTTAAGGACAACCTCATAGAGATCTCTGTTTCGCCTCAAGATTTTCTATCAGAGCTCGAAAAGATAATTTATTTCGAAGAAGAGCCTCCAGAAGGCTTGAGCCCTATACTGCACTGGTTTTTGTCTAAAGAGGCTTCAAAACATGTGAAAGTTCTGCTTAATGGACAGGGAGGAGATGAGCTTCTAGGAGGATACCATGCATATATTCCTTTATATATAAAAGAAGTGCTTAGGAAGAAGGGTGTCATATCCGCTATAAAAGAAACCTGGAAACTGAGATACTATATATTTGACAAGGCTAAATATGCGTTAAAAGTTTATATCGGAAAAAGAGAAAGTTTAGGAATGAGCTTGCTCGGGAAAGATTTGAAAATGCATAATAGTAGGGATAGCATCTCAATTCTGAATGAGGCTTTATATAAAGACTTAACTGGAGGGAGACTTGCGGAAATTTTGAGAGTAGAAGATAGAAATAGTATGGCTCACAGTATAGAGATAAGAGTTCCTTATATTAACCATATACTTGCAGAATTTACATTATCTATGCCAGAAGACTTGAAGATCAGAAACGGTTATACTAAATGGATTCATAGAAAGGCAATGGAAGGATTGGTGCCTAAAGATATACTTTGGTCGAAGAAGAAGCTTGGCTTTCAAGCACCAGAATACGAGTGGCTCATATTGTTAAAAAAGAATTTTATTGAAGTGCTTTCCAATTCAGAGCTTGTAAAGGATGGCTTTCTAAAGGCTGATGCGGTAAGAGGGCTTATAAAAAATGTGGAAAAAGAAAAAATAGACAGAGAGCTTTCTCGATTTTATTGGAGAGTTTTCTTACTTGAGGTTTGGTATAGAACTTTCTTTAAGCACAAGCCCCAGTTCTAAAGAAACCTACTATTTAATCTACAGCTTCTTATAAAAATATATGGAAAATTTAGATTTATTGCTCTTTTAGGAGGCGGATACTCTTTAATTTTGGGGGTTAAAGAAGCGAAAGTCCCCTTCCGTGAGGGAGGGGATGTATAGCCCCCTTATAAAAATTTTTATAGTTATCAAAAAATAAAATATTCTTCGTGCGGGGTCGGGACTGCCCTTAGAGCCTGTGGACGGGAGAACTCTGCTATACATACCCTTTTCTGAGAGAGCGTATAGTAAGTTTCCTGGAAGAAGCAGGAAATCTCCATCGCGAGATGGAGATGCCCCGTCCGTAAGGGCGGGGTAGTTCACGAATTAAAATCATAGAAAGGAAATAAAACGAAGTTATAAGGATTAAATCGACCTAAGTACTCCCCCGTCCACTGGAATAAAAGCGCCTGTTATATATGAAGAATAGGGACTTATGAGAAAAGCTACAGTATAGCCAATTTCTTCTGGCTTTCCTAACCTTCCAAGAGGTATCTCCTTTGTCATGTCATTAAGCACTTCTTCTATTGTTCTGTTCTCTCTTTTTGCTCTGTCAGAAGCAAGTTGCAGAGATCGTTCCGTTTCTATATGTCCTGGAAGGACTGCATTGACTCTAATTTTATACCGCGCAAGCTCTTTTGAAAGCGTTTTTACGAGTCCATGTACGGAGATTCTTAACACGTTGGAAAGAGCAATATTAGGTATAGGCTCTTTCACAGCAATACTTGTTAAAAATATCATTGAAGGGTTTTTAGATTCCTTTAGAAAAGGTATGCTTTCTTTAGCCAAAACTATTGCTGAGTTTATAAGTAAATTAACACCTTCTTCCCAATCATCATAATTTAGCTCATTAAAATATCCAGGCTTTGGCGGACCCGTTACGTAAACTAACGAATCTAGACCGCCAAGGGACTTTGCGGATTCTTTTACTAATCTAATAGCTTCGTCTTTATTAGAGATATCAGCAACTATTCCCTTAGCATTGTTTTTATACGGATATTGCAGTTTTTCAATAGCCTTTATAACACCTTCTTCACTTCGTCCGTTGATTACTACTTTGGCCCCGTTTTCCAATAAAACCTTAGCTATTCCGAAACCTATCCCTCTGGTTGAAGCAGTAACTAAAACCTTCGTGTTGCCTATATTAAAAGCACTCATGTCTGTTTCACTTATCTAATAGTTTGCAAAATACTATTTTTAACTTCATATATTAATTTTACTAGGAAATTACGCCCGTATCTCTCGCTAGCTTTTCTGCAGCTTCCCAAGTGAGCCCTCTATCTCCTAATATTGTATATCTTTCAGGCCTAATTTTATGTGCTATCGTTAAGGCTTCTATAATGATATTTTCTGGAATTCCTAACTCTTTAGCCGTTGTAGGAGCACCTACTTTCTTTAAAACTCTCCTGACTTTCTTCCAATTCATTCTGTGAAGCTTTGACATCATAATTGTACCCACACCCGTTTGTTCACCATGTAAGGCAGGTTTTGGAGCAATTTTATCCAAGGCATGGCTGAAGAGATGCTCGCTACCGCTTGCTGGTCTTGTAGAACCTGCAATTCCAATTGCGACACTACTGCTTATTAATGCTTCTAATACAATTCTAGTAGCTTCAACATCGGTTTTTGAAATTATATCGCTGTATTTTATTATGTGCTTTGCAGATAGTAGAGATAAACCTGCAGCGTAGGAGCCGTAATATTCATTTCTTAATAAGTGAGCTAATCTCCAATCTGAGACGGCAGTGAGTTTTGCTATGGCGTCACCTGCTCCAGCGATCAAGAGTTTTCTTGGAGATGAGGAAATAATTTCCAGATCAGCTATTACGCAGATCGGCTCAACTGCTTTTACCGAAGTGCTCCAGCCTCCTCCTTTAAGGCTGGCAAATGGACTTGCTATACCATCATGACTTGCAGAGGTCGGTATGCTTATAAACGGAATGCTAATTTGACTTGCTGCATATTTAGCTAAATCAATACTTTTCCCTCCTCCGAATCCTATTATTAAATCAATACTTTTCCCTTTGGCATCACTTATTATTTGTTTTGCCTCCTCGATGGTGGGGCTTTCCGATTTTTTTATATATAGCTCGAGTTCTTTACTTTTCAGTCCTTCCTCCAACTTCTTTCCATACGTGTCCCATACATGAGGCCCTGTTACAACGTATACCTTTTTAATATTCTTGCTTAAATTTAACGGAAGATATTGGATTATATCTTTAAGCAAGTCTTTTCCTATGACAACTCTTTTCATAAGATCAATTATATGAACGTCTTTTTCCATTTAAAAGTTACACCATGTTAAGTTGGATATTGATATTTAAATAATTCTATATTTCGTCAATAAATAATTTAAATTTCTATGAGAAAAGAAAAAATAAAGCCCATAAAGAAACGAATACTGCTTAGAAGTTTTTTATTAGAAATGCCGCTATTGCTTTAGAAAGGGTTGGAGGAACGCTTTCGCCAATCATGTTATACTGTTCATCTTTTCCTCCAAGGAAAACATGTTCGTCTGGATAGCCCATTAGCCTTGCTTGCTCTCTCACGGTGATCAGCCTATTTTCTTCCGGATGCAGAAATCTACTACTTCCTAGCACTGTAGGCGCAATTCTATTACCTTCAAGTCTTATCATGTTTGGTAGAACTCTGCCGCCGTGACCTTCATATCTAATCAAAGCTTCTCCAGGAGATATCTTTGAAACTTTTCTCTCTTTTTTAAAACTCAAATTTGTCAAATCATGATTTGGGGGAAAATTAGGATTAGGCGATGGGAGTCCTTCTAAAGCTTCAGCAACCGTTACTTTCTTGTTGCATTTTTCTGGTTTTATTTCAATGTTAGAGATAAATATCCTTGTCCTTTTGCTTGGAGTGCAGTATTCTTCAGCCTTTAATATATTAAAATAAATTTCCTTATATCCCGATCGCTCAGCTTCTTTTTCAAGTGCATCCTTTAGCCCATCTTCAAGAATAGCAGGAACATTTTCCATTATCCAAATTGAAGGCTTCAATTCGCCAACTATGCGGAAAAAACTTAGAGTTAAGATTCCCATAGGATCCGAATATAATCTATCTAATGGTTTATTCATCCTTTTTTTATTAGCAGCAGTATAAGGCTCACAAGGGGGGCTTCCAATTACAATATCTGG
This sequence comes from Fervidicoccus fontis Kam940, assembly GCF_000258425.1. NCBI lineage: Archaea > Thermoproteati > Thermoproteota > Thermoprotei > Fervidicoccales > Fervidicoccaceae > Fervidicoccus > Fervidicoccus fontis. The sequence continues at coordinate 783,913 of NC_017461.1, read as the reverse complement.
AGCTCTACCAAGGGCATCAAGTATATCTTTACCACTTACTTCTTTTATGTCCTCAGCAATCACAATTGTCTCAAGGAAGTTATATTTATATGTTCTTGCTACGTTTTTTTCATTATCTATAGCTATTTTTACTTTAAAACCTACGTCATGGAACCCTCTGCTAAACCCTCCACCACCACAAAAAAGATCAACTACCGTAATTTCTTTCGGATTCAATTTTAATTTCTTCCTCCAGCTTCTTTATATATTTCTGAAGAAATTCTTCATATTTGCCTTTTTGGGTAAATTCTAAAGGTTCATTACAGATTTTACACCTAAAATCATTTTCTAAAGCCTCATCAAACGTATACTCTCTTCCGCACTTTTTACAGTAATAAATTCCAACTTTTCCTTCCTCGGATGCAGCTTTCTCTTTTAGCTTTTTAAGTACCTCCTTTTTTCTTTCAAGTAAGGTTGCAGCCAGCCCTTCCCAGTTTATTTTCCAATAGTATATGTAGTAATTTGTTTCTTCATCTCTTACTCTTCGATATACAACTACATTGATATCATGTAGCTTGTAGAGCAGCTTTCTAACGAGGTTTTTGCTCATGCCAAGCTTTTCCGATAAAGTGTCCTCCGTGGCTTCGGAATTCTCTTTCGCTAAAAACCTAAATATCAAAAGTGATGGATTAGTTGCCATTTTTGAAATGAATTCTTCAAGAGGATCATTCGGGACAACATTTTCAGGCATCGTTATATTTTTCCTTCTCATCTTTATTTCCTCCGATACTAATAACTTTTTTTCCTGATGCCGAAGGTTCAATTTGAACTTTGGCATCTTCAAATTTATAATATAGTTCTTGTCCATTATATAGTCTATCTAAAAAAATTGCAAGTGCAGCAACTTCACTATGAGGCTGATTTCCAACTGAAATATTGAAGTCTGCTATTTTGTAAATTTCTCCAGGCACTTTTTCTGAACCTATTATTATAAGTACGGGCTTCCCTGCTTTTTTTATTCCATCAATTTCTCTTTCAAGCTCAAGTCCGTACATAGTTAGGTGAACGATAACGCCCTTCATATAATTTCTCCAAATACTGATGTAATCTTTATAGCTTAATCCGCAGGACACCAGCTTAAATCCTCTTCCCCACCTTTTTTCAACAGATAATACATTGTCCATAACGCTCATGTCGCAAACTTCAGAAAGAAAATAATAAGATGCTCCAAATGCTCTAGCAACTAAGGCCGTGTGGGTGGTTATCCTTTTATCTCTTTTTGGTCTATGTCCTAACCTTAATATGCCTGCTTGCGGTTCAATGCCTTCCATATCACATTCACCATTTCATCTATGCCAAGTCCTTTTTTAGCGCTTACTTTTGCCAAGCCTACAAACATTGGAAAAACACTTTTGCATGTTTGGTAAAGCTTAGCCCTTTTTTCTTCAATATCATCCCTACCTGTTTTTTCAACTTTATTTAAAGCTACAACTATTGGTTTATATAGCGATTCTATATTCGAAAGCGTAACGCTTGCTTGTTTAACTCTTTCTTCTATTAAAAAAAGATCTTCAGTAGAATCTAATAAAAGTAAAAGGACATCTGCTTCTCTTATTTCTTCTAGTGTGCTATAAAAAGCCTCAATTATTTCAGGAGGGACATTCATTACAAAGCCAACTGTATCAATAACGAGAAATCCCAAATTAGAAAGAGATACTTTAGGCGAAATAGTTGTAAAGGGCTTATTGCTCGTTTCTTTATTAGAACCAGTAAGCAAGTTGAAAAGGGTGGTTTTTCCCGCATTCGCATAACCTATTATTGCTATTAAAGGCAGTCCAGATACCCTTCTTCTCTCTCTTAATATATCTCTTCTAATTCTAATTTCTTCTAGCTCTCTTCTCGTTTTTGCTACTTGTCTTCTAAGCTGTCTATAGTATTTATCTATAGCATAAGTACCTCCTGCCAAAAAACCAGGCAACTCTCCTCTTTTTGAATTGTTAAGCACTTCTCTCACTAACGGTAGCATATGTCCACTTCTGGCAAGGGATATTTGAAGCTTTGCTTCCTTTGAACCAGCGTTTGATTCAAATACTTCTAATAATAGCAATGTCCTATCTATAACATCTGCCTTAGTTGCTTTTATTATATTTATTTTATCTCTTGGCGGAAGTTCAGGCTCAATGAGAATTACTTCAGCTTTGACTTTTTCCTTCTTTTCAACTATTTCTCTAAGCTTATAATCGCTTATTAAATATCTACCGCTATTTTTCCTAATAGTTACGCTTTCTTGAATATCAAGACCAATTAGCACAGATAGGGTTTTCATTTCTTCTATTATATAACTGGGAGATTCTCTGCCAAAGACAAAAACAGCATTTTTCTTCAGAACCTAATTACCTCCGTTTTTTAAGATTTGCTACATCTCCTAAAGTTAATTCGTTAAGTGAAGCTTCTTCAGACTCTTCCTCTTTCTTTTCTTCTATAACTGGTTCTAGAAGTTTGATTCCTAGCGCCTTTTCTAGCCTTTTGCTTAATTCTATAGATGGCCTCAGCCTCCCTTGTTCTATCCTCCTTAAGACGCTTTCTTTTTCCATGACTTTTTGCGATAAGGCGAGCAATGTTAAACCTAGCTTTTCTCTTGCGTTCTTTATTTTTATGTAATAATCATCGACCACTTCGTATTCTATTTCTTCTTTTTTCTTCTTTTTTTCCTGCATCTTCGGCTTTTGGATTTGAGAGTTTTTCTTTTCATCTTCAGCATTTACTTTAGAAGTGCTTTTCTGTATTTGCTTCCTATAGCACTTTTCACATACTGTTAGAGAAACGCCATCTATATTTACCTTATATGCCCTTCCTTCTATCGGTGAGCCACAAAGCTCACAGTATAGTGCTTCTGGCATTTTTAGCACCCGCTATATCCTACTATATTTAAACCAAATGCAAAAAATATAACTTTATTAGTCTATTATAAATTTGGTAATGGGGGTTAATTTTTATCATGGAATCAGCCGACGACATTTCGAATGCCAATTCTACAAATGTTTTGGCACATATAAAATATTTAGAAGAAAAGTTGAAAGTACTGGAAGAAGAAAAAGCTAGGCTAGAGAAGGATATAAATAGCTATAAAGAAGAGAAAGAAAAATACATAAAATATCTAGAGGAAAAAATAAAGGAGTTAGAAGAAGAAAAGCTTATGCTTAATAGAGAAGTTAAATATTATAAGGAAGAAATGGAAAAGCTTTTAGCTCCACCTCTAATCGAAGCTTCGGTGCTTGATATACTTCCTGATAAAAGAGTGGTTGTTAGAAGTAGTACTGGTCCTAACCTAATAGTTACTGTAAGCGGAAATATATCAGTAGATCAGCTCCTTCCAGGTACAATCGTCGCAATAAATCAGAGAGGTTCAAGCATAGTAGAGGTCCTTCCACAGAGAGAAGATCCTTATGTTAAGGCAATGGAAGTTATTGAGAGACCAAATGTAAAGTATAAAGATATTGGCGGTTTATCGAAGCAAATACAGGAAGTGAGAGAGACAGTTGAGCTTCCGTTAAAGAAGCCTGAACTGTTTAAGAAAATAGGCATAGAGCCACCAAAAGGGATTCTTCTTTACGGTTCTCCAGGAACGGGCAAGACCATGCTTGCTAAAGCTGTAGCAAGTGAAACAAATGCAACTTTTATTAGGGTTGTTGGAAGCGAATTTGTTCAGAAATTTATTGGCGAAGGCGCAAGAATAGTTAGGGAGGTTTTTGAATTAGCAAAAAGGAAGGCTCCTGCAATTATATTTATAGATGAAATAGATGCTATAGCAGCAAGAAGGATAGACATAGGAACAAGCGGGGAAAGAGAGGTTCAAAGAACAATGATGCAATTGCTTGCCGAAATGGATGGATTTGATCCTTTAGATAATGTAAAGGTAATAGCGGCAACCAATAGAATTGACATTTTAGACCCGGCTATACTTAGGCCTGGAAGGTTTGACAGGATTATAGAGGTCCCTCTCCCTGATAAGCAGGGAAGAATTGAGATATTTAAGATTCACATTAAAAAGATGAATGTAGAGAAGAACTTAGATATAAGGAAACTCTCGGAACTTACTGAAGGATTTGTCGGGGCCGACATAAAGGCTGTCTGTGTAGAAGCGGGATATAATGCTATCAGAGAAGAAAGGGATTTAGTTACCATGGAAGATTTCATTAAGGCAATAGAAAAAATTAAGGGAAGAAAGAAAGAAGTTGAACCCGAAGTGCCACAAGTTTCCACGGCATATTAGCCTAAAATCTTCTTTTATATTTTAATATTTTATTTCATTTTGATAGGAAAAATATATAAAAATTGAAAACCTTCATCCTTAGCAACGAAAAGTACATATTCATATTTATAATCCCGCGTTTGGAATAGATATTATAGTTAAAACGATATAAAGCTTTAATTTTATTTTGTATCGTAATTTCTTTGAATTTAAAAGAAAAAATTGAAGCAGATTACAGCCTCAAGATAAAAATGAATTTCAATACGATTGAGGGAGATAAAGAATTATGCCTGGAGATAAAAACGAGGATAGTATAAGCGAAATCAAGCATATTCATTTGCCTGAGTATGAAGAAATCTATAATAAAGTATATAGAAGAGTAGGGAAAATTATCGCGAAGCAAAAAACTCTTAAGACTTCATATGGAAGAGAAAATGCAATAGAGCTTCTCAATACTGCATATAATATAATAAAAGATAAAATCGAGGAATATGATAAACTTTACAAGCTTATTTCTAAGAACGAAAAGGTGAAAGGATATTTATTGATTGTTTTAGGAGAGGATGCTATAAATAAGTTAAAGAAAGCATCTTATCTCAAATATAAGCTCAGTCAAGTATACTCTCTAGCAAAAATAGAGATGCTTTCAAGCGATGATAGAGATCTTAGGAAAAAAGGAATAAGAGCGGCATCCCGTCTTATTTCTCTAGTTAAAAGGAACAAAAAGCTCCTTGAAGATATAATTAATATAAAAAAAGAGTTACAATTGATAGCAGATACTGGCGAGTTTCCACCTATAGTTATAGTTGGACCTCCCAATTCAGGAAAGAGTACATTAGTACAAAAAATCGCTGAGTCGAGAACTATTGTAGCTAGTTATCCATTTACTACAAAGGAAGTAGTGCCTGGAAGACTGAAAGCATCTCAATTAATAAATTTAACTGTATTAGACACTCCTGGAATCTTAAGGAAGAACTTCAGTGAAATGAATATAATAGAGAGAAGGGCTTTCGCTACTTTAAAAATATTCAATGGAGTTATCGTATTTGTCATGGATCCTTCTAAAGAAAGCACGATGAACTTAAAAGAGCAATTAGAACTAATCAAAATGTTCAGGGTAGAAGTGCTGAACGTAATAGTAGCAGTAAACAAGGTTGATCTCATAGAAAACTTTGAGAAAGATGTTATAAGAAGTGAACTTGAAAAAATAGGGGTATATGACATATTTTTTATAAGTGCTCTAAACAATATAAACATAGGAGAGTTAGTAGAATATTTAAAAGAAAAAGTATTGCAGAAAAGGTGAATAAAGAGCAATGGAAAATGTTGATGATAATTATTTTAAAAATTACCAGAACCTTTTAGAAAGACTTTACAAAAAAGTCCCTGCTCCAGCAAGTAGTGGCGAAAGGTTTGAACCACCTAAATTAATAGCGCATCAAATGGGCAATCAAACGGTAATAAGGAACTTCAGAGAAGTTGCAGATAAGTTGAGAAGAGAACCTGAACTTTTGGCAAGATACTTCTTAAAAGGATTGGCAACCTCCGGAAATTATGACAGAGAAAGTGGCACTTTGTTGCTTAACTCAAAGTTGAACGTTGAAACGCTGAATAATATACTTAACAAATTTATAGAATCATATGTAATTTGTCCGACATGTGGCAGGCCAGACACTGTTATAATAAAGAAAGGAAAAATATGGATTCTGAAATGCGAGGCTTGCGGTGCAGAGGGACCAGTAAAACCATTTTAATGGTGTTTAAAAAAGGTGGAATGCAAAGGATTTTCGCTTAAAGTTTTTTATAATGAGAGGAGAAAATTCGTTCTTGTTTGCGATTTCGAGTTGCTAGGAAAAAAATTTGTTGAAGGGCATTACATTCTTGATGTAAGCAGAGAATATTATGAGGGCGAATGCGCTAATGAAGAAGAAGTAGCTGTTCAAATAAAAGATGCTGATTACGTTTCTTTAATAGGAGATCAGTCTGTTAAATTAGGAATAAATGAAGGATTGGTACATAAAGATGCTATTGTAAAAGTTCAGGGAGTCCCATTTGCTATTTTCATAAATACCTTGACGTGATATTGTAGATAAAGAGCGAGGAAAATAATTATGAGAAAAATATGCCCTATATGTGGCAGAGAGGAATCTAAAAATCTCCCCTTTGTTGGAGGAATATGTGTTGAATGCTATTTGAATAAAAATCCTTTAGAAATAAAGGCTATTACATTAAATAAATGTAAGATATGCGGAAAAATTCGGTATAAAAACGATTGGATTTTCGCCAATGAAAACTTTTATTCCGAAATTTTTGCTAAGGAAGTAGAAAAAAACAATAAGAAAAAGTTTATTCAGTTTGGACTAGATCTTAAAGCAGTACCATATAAAGAGAAAGTTTTAGTTACAGTACAGAATGAAATAGGAAAATATGAAACTTATTTGGATCCTATCATAGATTATAAATTTACGATATGCCCTCAGTGTTTGGCAAGAAAAGCTGGAAGCTATGATTCAGTTATACAAATAAGGGGAACTAATAAGTTAGACTTTGAAGATAAAAAAATTATAATGAATTTAATCGAAAAATTGCCTTACGATCTTAAACAGCATATAGTTACAATAACTGAAAATAAAGATTGGATAGATGTTGAAATCGTCGGACATGAAAAGGCCAGACTTATAGCTTCATTTTTATCAGAGAAGCTTGGAGGAGAAACAAAGCAGACTTTTAAGCTTATTTCTACGAAAAAAGGCGAAAGAAATTCCAGGCTTACAATTTCGCTGAGAATAGACAAAAGAAGAGAAGTTGGCGAAATTGTAGAGCATCAAGGGTCACCTGCAGTAATTATTGAAAGAACAAGCAGGTTCTTAAAGCTATTTAAGCTGAAGGAAAGAAAGGAAATAAAACTTGACCTAAAAGAGATAAGGAAAAACGTGAAAACCTTTGAAGGGGAAATAAAGAGCGTAACTGTCCAAGCAGTTCTTCCAGACAGAGTTATAGTTATAGATGATAGCTACAACGTTGACAACATATCATTCCAAAATGTATATGGTGAGCCAAGTAAAGGAGAGAAAGGAAGAATTGTGTTTACTGAAAATGATTTGTTTTTAGTTATTCCATAAGTTTGAGTTAGTTTATAGAAATCATGGCTTCTCACTTAAGTTCTCCTCTCCCTTAGGGATATAATAATATTCACCAATTCTCTTTTGCTCTCTATCGTTATAGCTATCCTTTTTGTTAATTCGTGGCCTTCCTGTAGACGGATCCCTCCTGAATGTAATATCTAAGATTTTGAGAAACTTATTCATGCCTTCTCTGAGCTCCATAGGAGAGTTGGCAAATCCATGCTCACCAGGTTTTCCCTCAAAAACCATTATTCTTGAACAAATATAATCTATAATCGAAAGATCATGCTCTACCACAAATGCAGCAACGCTCCGTGACTCTGTAAGCCTTCTAATTACTTTAGCAACCGAAAGTCTTTCTTCAACATCAAGATAAGCGCTAGGCTCATCCAATAGGTAAAGCTCTGCATCCTTAATCAATGAAACTGCTAATGCTAACTTTTGTAATTCTCCTCCACTAAGTTCAGATACTTCCCTTTCTCTCAGCTTATAAAGTCCAAACGGTCTGACTATATCTTCATAAGCCCAAGTTCCTGTAGATAGCGACTGAGGATTAGCATTAATTAGGTTCTCCTCGACTGTCTTTTTTTCAAATATTTCTGGGCTGACATACTGAGGTTTATAGCTAAACTTTATTTCCTCATCTTCGGGTCGATCCTCACTAATCATAGAAACAAGTTTCTTCACAAAGGTAGTCTTTCCGATCCCGTTAGGTCCCAATATGCCAATAACTTCCCCCTTTGATGCACTCCCTGGCTTGACATCGAGCCTAAAGCCATCAAGCGAAATTGTAAAGTCCCTCCACTCAATGTAGATTTCATTTGATTTACCGCCATGCCTCTGTGGAGGAGCTTCAGAAACGTGAAATCTTATTGGTTCTTTTCTTATTCTCATGTTTTCAGCAGGAAGGTAACCATCTAAGAAGTGATTTATGCCTGATCTAGTGCTGTAAGTCTTAGATGCGACTCCATAAACCCCCGGCTCTCCATACATAACCACGATATTGTCTGACAGATAGTCAAGTAGGGCTATGTCATGTTCAATTACAATACTGTAGCTCTCTTTAGGGACTAGTTCCCTTATAAGAGATGCTATTCTTATTCTCTCTCTCACATCTAAAAAGCTACTCGGCTCATCAAATATGTAAAGATCAGCCTTTTTTGACAATGTGGCAACAATGAGAATCTTTTGTAGCTCTCCGCCGCTGATATTTTTAACGTCTCTTTCTAAAACTGGAGATAAACCAAGTTCGCTTGCGAGTTTGATTGCAATTCCCCTTTCATCCGCTTTTTCTAAAAGCGTAGAAACCTTTCCGCTTAAATATCTTGGAACTAGCTCGACATATTGTATTTTATGCGCTACTTTAATCTTCTTGCTATAAACTTTTTGGAAATATTCGAAGAGTTCTGTCCCTCTAAATCTCTCTAGTACTTCGTTTTCTGAAGCTTTTCTCTCTTTATCACCGAAGTTAGGAATAAGCTCGCCAGCTAATATTCTAATAGTAGTTGTCTTTCCTATACCGTTTTTCCCAATTATTCCAAGGACCTCTCCCTTCTTGGGTACCGGCAATCCAAAGAGCTTAAAACCGTTTTTTCCGTATCTGTGGATAGCCAATTTACTCAATTCGTCAGGTAAGTTCTCAATTTCTAAAGCATTATAGGGGCATTTCTTTACACAAATGTTACACCCTATGCAAACATTTTCATAAATAACGGGCTTACCTGTGTTAGAATCTATCTCTATAGCTTTTGATGACCTTCTGCTTCGGTTAACTGGACAAAATCTGATACATTCAAGATTACATTTTGTGGGTTTGCATAAAGAATAATCAATTACTGCAACTCTCAAGTTGATACACCTCATTATACTACGTAGAAGGGCTCAGCTACAAAAGCCGCTAACATCATTTTTCAGTGCCGTCACCAAACATCATAGCCCTTTCCCGCCTTGCTCTTCTCCGTAAGTTTTCCATAGCCCAGTTATTCTTCTCTTTTTTAATCTTCTGGCCTCTCTTTCTAAATAAGAATAAACAACTGAATGAGGCTTACCATCAATTAGCATCCTTATTGCCCTTTCTGCAATTGACGCTTGTTCAAAATCGCCGATTATTCCGATAGCGCTTTCGCCTATAACAACCTTTGAACCAGTAGTTTCCTCTATAATTTTTCTAGTTCTTCCTTCTTCTCCAATTATTCTTGATTTAATCCTTTTAATTCCGTTCGGGTCTTCATTAATTTCCTTAAGGTTTATTACTATCAGAATTTGGTCCTCGTCAAGAAGTCTAAAAGCCTCCTCTGGGGTGAAGCCAATAGCTATGGCTCTTATAATCTCTTTGGCCTTAATTATGCTATCTGCCTTTGTGTTTTCATCTCTTGGCTCTATGTATACAATTCCAGTGTTGCTTTCAATTTTTATATTAGTAGAGGTAGCCTGCTCTATCATTTCTTTAACCTTACCGTTTTGTCCTATCACTGCCCCTATTCTTTCTTCTGGAACTAACTCATAAGCCCTTGAAATGCTACTTTTAGACATCTTCACTCCTCCATGCATTTTTTTATCTCTTCAATTAACTCTCTGTCCTCAATAATTTTTAAGTCGAACAATCTCTTAAAAAACCTGTTAATATTACCAATATCTTTTGATAAAAAATCTATCGCATTAGGATGTTTAATATGTACGGCTTGAGATACATCAATTATAAATGGAGTATCATTAAATATCATAATGTTATATTCGCTCAGATCTCCATGAACAAGATTAGCTCTACACACAATCTTCTTAATATTTTCGATTATTTCATTATATATAATTCCAGGGTTTTCCAGATCTGCTCCTAACTCTTTCAGCAGAGGCGCTCTTACACCATTTTCGCCGATGAAGTCCATAACTACAATGTTTCTGTTTTGAGCGTAAGGTTTTGGGACCGAAACCCCGCTTTCGTACATCTTTTTTAGATTTACGTACTCTTTTTTAGCCCAGAACGACATCAGCTTATGTGTGTTTCCTATTTTTATGCTTTCAAATCTAGGATCTCCCAAAATATATTTTAAAATTCCCTGCTTAAATTCGCTTGAAAATGTAAGGTAGATTTTTATTGCAAATTCTTTTTTATTTTTATCAATACCTCTGTAAACCCTCGATTCTTTGCCAGCGCTTACTACACCGCTTATTTTAATGAGATCTAACTTTCTCATTATCTCATATAAAGACTTAATAGTAAATGAATCAAAGACCTCTTCTACAGTCTTAATAAGGTCTTCAGTTTTTTCCTTTTTTTCCTCTTTTTTACTTTTTAATGATATAAAATCATCAATGGAATCAGAATTTTCTAACAGATTTAAGCACCCTCAAGTAGCTCAGGAGGAATCAATTTTTCTTGTACAAGCTTTCTTACTTCATTATTAGAATATTTGTATAAAAGATCTGCTTTAGTATCAGATTGCATGTCCCAAGGTGCCACTAGAACTACATCTCTTTCTTTAATCCACATTTTCCTTCTAAGTCTTCCAGGTATTCTTGTTAGCCTCTTCTTTCCATCGCTACATTTGGCAATGAAGTGATCTCCTCCAAGAATTTTTTCGACTACACATACTACTGAAGATTCGTCGGGACGGGGAAATTCATTCCTCGAACCTTCTTCTTTTTTTGACATTAAACCACTCTCTTGAAAATAAACATATTTATGCTATACCTTATAACTTAAATTAAATATTAATAATTAATAAAGATTTTATAGGAAAGAAATCATCATAAAGGAGCATAATAGATAATCTTTAAAATATTATACTTATTATTTAAAAATAATAGAGGATCCCGCTAGCGGTTTACGGGACCTTGGTCCTGAGGAAACACCGTCCTCCCTGTGGCATTGGGGCCTCTTTAGAGGCAGGGGGAGATCCCCTGGCAACGGCACAGAAACGAGACGAACTCCGGTCAGATGATTATGATACCTAAAATTCTGACCGGTAACGGTCAGAAAAGGTTGAAGATACCGGAGTTACGATGAAACGGCCGACCCCCAAGGAGCAAGATCTTGCCCAGATGAGAAGCCGCATGATGGGCAAGAGGATCGCTTAGCTGAATACCGCTGAAACTACAGAAGACGGGTTATAGCGGGATCCTCATTGGTAACCATTTTTATTCCTTTATATAAAAATGATGTGAGTTAAGTTTAAAAAAGGACAAAATAGAGAAAAGTTATAATTCACTAAAAACTCATTAGACTAAAAACATGAGGTGTTACATTTTGATGTCAGAAGATGAAGAATGGTGGGAAGAGGAAGAAGAGGAGGAATGGTGGGAAGAAGAGGAGGAAGAGGAAGAAGAGGAGGAAGAATGGTAATTTAAAGGACTAGAGGAATACTACAATAAAAGTTTTTTATATAAATAAAATAAAAAGATATTTGTTGAGATATAATGATGGAAATTGTGTATCTAGAAAGTAATTCTTCTACTTTAGGCGAAAACATCACACTAAACTATTTTCAGTATATACAGTCAAACCCTAAGGTTCTACTAGCTATAATTATACAATTAGTCTTGGGGATACTGCTTGGATATATATTAGCAAAAGCTTTCAAATATATTATTGCTTTTGTCCTTGTTATAATAGCAGGCGCGATATTAAATGTTTGGTCTATTTCAGGTTCGAATGGCAATTTATTTGGAAATTTGACTGAAGCAAAAGAATATATGCAATATGTAATTCAGTTTGCAAAGTTTCTGAGTATCTTGCTAATTGGTCCTGTTCTTGCTGGATTTATTATAGGATTAATTATAGGTTGGCTTCATAAATGAATATATGCAATAATAATTCTTTTTTAGGGAACAATCGTTAGTTTCTTGAAATTCGAAGCCTAGTTGAAACCTTGGTTGAAAAGCTAAAATATAGATAATCTAAACTTCAAATATCTAGCTGGTTCTATTATCATTTATGAATTTAAAACAAATCAAAACTTCTTTTAGAGATTGATTTTGGAAATCCAATAGGAAATATATACAGAGGTTTTTCCTCCTTCTCTAAATGTAAAACTTCAGAAACCGCATCATCATCAAATGCTCCTATTGCTACAGTACCTAATCCTAGTGCTGTTGCCATCAAATAAATATTTTGACCTATATGACCCGCTTCAAAGTGAACGTACCTTATACCTCTATCTCCATATACTTGTGTTGTTATTTCATATTTTGCTACTAATATAATAGATATTGGTGCTTGTACTATAGAGTTCTGTGAATAGGCTGCTCTGGCCAGATCGTCTCTTTTATCGCCTTCCAATTTGAGCTTAATAGAGTGCTCTTCAGAAATATATTTGTATATACCGCTAATTATTTGAGGCCCTTCACATATGCTGTTTTCTCCTATAGCTACAAAAACCTCGAATGGATATGTTGCACCTGCGCTTGGTGCCACTCTTTTTGCCAACCCCTGTTTCTTACTTTCTACTAAACCTTGGGCTGACCAAAGAATAATAGATAAATGCTCAAATTTTAGGGGGTCTTTCTTAAAACTCCTTTTACTACTGCGATTTAAAATCGCTTCTTCTAAACTCATATTAGTAATCTTACGTGGAAGAAGAAGCTTGATTTTCATTACGTATCATCACTTTATTAAAAAATATTAAAGGCTTTTATATGTTATCTAAACATCCTCAGTTTAATGTCAGATTTATAAACTTATTTTTAAATCAATTCATATCATGAGCTTTAAATAAAAGTGAATAATTGGTGATGTTTAAAATGGGAAAGGTAAGAACAGCAATGGTTAAGAGAACGGCTAGGAAACTAATTACAGCTCATCCAGATTTATTTACAGAAGATTTTGAAGAAAATAAGCAATTGATAAGAAAGCTTGTCGATGTAAATAGCAAAAGAGTAAGCAACAAAATTGCAGGTTACATAACTCATTTAGTAAAAGTAACAAAGCAAAGAGGAGAATTGCAATAAAAAAATATTGGGAGAAAAATTGGTAGAAATAACACTTATAGCTAATTTAATTGAAAAAGTCGGTAGTGAAAAAATAAATGTAAAAGCTGAAAAATTGAGCGAAGCTCTTAAATTTTTGATACCCAAGCTTCCAGATATATTAGATTTGGAAGGTAAGCCAAGTGGAAATTACATTTTTTTGCTTAATGGCGCCGATTACAGAGTTTTTGGAGACGATCCGGTAGTGAAAGATAGTGATAAGGTTACAATAATACCTGTAAGCCACGGTGGATGAGTATGAGCGCTGATAATAAGTTCCTTACTTTAAAATGGGAAGATATAGAAAATGCTGTAGCTGCGATCTCGGAAAAAATTATAGAAAGCAATTTTAATCCAAATGTTGTTGTTGGAATTTTAAGAGGTGGTTGGATTCCAGCAAGGATATTTGCAGACTTTTTAGGAATAAAGGATATTGGAGCTATAGAAATAAAGTTCTATAAAGGAATAGAGGAAAAAATGGAAAGACCTGTTATAACGCAACCGCTGGTTTTAGATATTAGAAACAAGAATGTGCTTCTCGTTGATGATGTCGCAGATTCGGGAAAAAGCTTGCAGACCGCTTTGAGTGCTATAAATTTTTATGGTCCGAAAAATTTAAAGACAGTTTCTCTTTATGTAAAGCCTTGGAGCGTAATTATTCCTGATTACTACTATGGGGAAACAGATAAGTGGATAGTTTTTCCTTGGGAAAAGAGGGAGACCATTGAGGCGTTAGTTCAAGCAGAATATAAAATTATAAGCAGAGCAACAATAGACGTAGAAAAGATTTCAAAGGAATTTTCTGATAAGCTCGGGCTAAGTTATGAAGAGGTCAAGAGAATAATAACGCTTATAATATCAGAACGTTCATTTTTCAATCCTGAAACTATACATTAAAGTACAAAAATTAAGAACAAGGCAAGTTTTTGAGTTACTCCAGGTGGTCTAGCTACGAATTCTAATTGTGTCAAAGAGATCTGTGCGAATATTAAGATTATTGTAGGAAAGGAAGTTTTTTTCTTTCACATGAGCGATGAAAAAGCTGATCTTCAATATGTTGTGGAGCAGATAGAGATTCCATCCAAGCTTATCTTTTCGTGTATTCATGCAGCTAAGGCTATGGAAGAGGCATTAAATGCTAAAAGCAAAGGAGTTTCACTGAGAAATTTTCAGTTCGAGGTTATAAGAAGATTGACTATGAGGAAACAAGCTAAAGATGTTGAGTCTCTCCTTAAAGATATTGGTAATGAAGAAAAAATCTACCTCATTGTTACAAAAAAACCTATTGGAGTTAATCTTAAGTGTAAATTTTGCCCTCTAGATTCTTTTATGTACATATTCGGGAAAAGGTTCGAGGGAAAAAGTGAGGATATAGAAAAAAAGTTGGTTTCTCTAATAGCATTAACTTCTATAGATAAATGGGATAGAGATATGTCTGTTTAGAAATTTAATGGTGTATTGCTATTGCAAAACTATTGTAGCAATTTAAAAATTTATGTTTACAGAATTAGTGAAGATTACTATAAGGCCAGCACAGCTGTGAAGTTGTACAAGCTGAAGGTTGCGACTAGAGTGGGAGATCCTAGAAAGCTGAGAGGGAAATTTATTGTCTTAGATCCTTTCTCTCAAAAAGTTATTTCAAAGGACGATATTTCGTATAATTTAAACGGAATATTAGTCGTTGATAGGTCATGGAATAAAATTCTTGAAAAAGGAGGAGAAGTTTTTCCATTTAAGTTTGGTGTAAGAAGAAGATTGCCTATATTTATCGCTTCTAATCCTATAAATTATGGCATTGCGTATAAACTAAGTAGTGCGGAAGCTCTGGCAGCCGCTTTGATAATTTTGGGTTGCATAGAGAGGGCAAAGGAAATACTCTCGTATTTTAAATGGGGAGAAAACTTTTTCTCTTTAAACAGTAAGTTGATAATTGATTATGTGAAAGCAAGTAACGAAAAAGATGTGTTGGAAATAGAAGAAGAGTTCATAAAAGACATACAAGGTAGGTAGCTTTGATATATGTTGAAGCTGGTAGCAGATTGCATTTAGGTTTTTACAACATTAAAGAAGGGAATTGGTTTTATGGAAGCTTAGGTGTTTATATTGAAGAGCCAAAGACAATCGTAAAAATTGAGGAGAAAAAAAGCGATGAATACAAGAAAGAAGAAGCTAAAATATTCCGTTATCACCTGAATATATGTGGAGAAGGGAATGTGTCATATAGCATTGTGACATCTCCTCCAAGTCAAAAAGGTCTAGGGTCTACGACTCAGCTATCCCTTTCTATAGCTAAAGGTTTATCTGTGATATGCAGTAAAAAAATAAACTTGAAGAAAATAGCAGTTCTAGCCGGCAGAGGGACGATATCTGGAATAGGCATATATGGCTTTATTTATGGGGGATTTTTGGTAGACAGTGGTAGGTTCAGTAAAGAGAATAAACTGGAACCTCCGTCAAAAGTTAAAGACCTCCCACAACTCATTACAAGGATATCATTTCCTTATGGATGGAAAGTAGTAATAATAGTACCTAGAAAAAAAATAGGTTTGAAGGAAGAAGATGAAAAATTTATGCTGAGTCCGAATGAAGAAAAAGAACTTGGAAGAAAACTAAGGCTATCTCTTTGGGAAAAAACAATAAGAGGCTTGATTTCTAAAAATATTGGGCTTTTTGGAAAAGGGATTGAAGACATACAGAAACACATGGGCGAGTATTTCAGTAAATATCAAGGCGGAGAATTTTCTTCTGAAGAGACAGAAAAGGCAGTCGAAGTTTTAAGGCATTCAGGCACAGTAGGTATAGGTCAAAGCAGCTGGGGACCTGCCGCATATGGTTTTTACGAAGTTGAAAAAGAAGAAGAAATCAGAAAAAAGATAGAGAAAGAAATTTATAAAAAAGATATAGATGCAGATGTTTATTTTTCTGGAATAAGAAATCACGGATATAAGATCAGAGAGAAACTTTGAAGAAACACAAGAAATCTTTAATGGAAAAACAACCATTTTAGGAATTCACGATTCATAGGATCGACATTATATCAAGCTATCTGCTTGATTATTGTATTATTGACTTTATTATTTCAGATTTAATATCGCTAAAGTATATTCTAATTTTAAGGCCGTCTTTCTTTTTGTATTTAATTTTAACTATTAGTTAAAATTGAATAAAAGCATATTATTTAAATATGATGACATAGAAATAATATATAGGTGGAAAATTAAATGCCATCTGCAATTGTACTAATTAATGCAGAAATTGGAAGTGAAGAAGAAGTATTCAATGATATAACAAAAATAAATGAAGTAACAGAAGCTTACGTAGTATATGGAGTTTATGACGTAATCGCGAAGGTTGAAGCAGATACTATGGATAAACTTAAAGAAATAATCGCTTCACATATAAGAAAACTGCCTAAAGTAAGATCTACCCTTACAATGATAGTTGTTGAGGGGAAGGAGCTAAAGAGGAAGTGAAGCATTTAGCAATAACACTTGATGGTTACGATACTAACTTTTCTGGGTGTACAACCCATTACACAATTTTTTTAATTAAAAAAATTTTAAAGGAGATAAATGGAGCAAAATTAGTTAAAGGACCTTATTTGGTTAGGCTTAATCCTAACATCCCTCTAAAAACTAGAGGAAACGCGTCTGTTTCATTTCTTGTTGATGTCAGTAGCGGATCATCTGTAGAAAAAATTTTGTCGTTGCATAGAAGATACTCAGAGAAATATTCTAGCACAAACGAAAGAAATGGAAAGGGGACAATACTAATTTCTGAAGATCCGGTAGATATCGTCAAAAAAGAAGCGTATAACATTTATAAAAAAGCACTTTCAGATTACGTTCCTATAATAGAGGGAATAAGATTTGCAGACAAGTTTGGCTTGGTATTTGAAGGAGAAAAGAGCATTATAGGAGCGGTTTCTGCATTAGGATATATGTACAGCGGAGATGACTCAACTTTCGAACTTTTAGCATATAGAATGCCAGGAGAAACCGGAGAGAGAAAGATAGATAATTTAACTGCAGGAAAAGTTTTACTTTCGTATAAAACTCTTTTTAACAATTTTGACGAGAAAAGAAAACTTTTAGTTGCTTCACCGAAGGGTCCAGATCCCGTGCTTATAGGCATAAGAGGATATGAGCCTAAAGATATGGTTGATGCATTCTATAAACTGAAGATAGAAGAAAAAATTTGGGAATGGTGCATTTTTAAGACAAACCAGCATACTGATGCACATAAAGTTTTCAGAAGAATAAACGATCTAAGAGTATATCAAGCTGCTTACATATATGGTACTGTAACTAAAAAGCCGGAGGTAAAGAAAGGAGGACATGTATTAATTGAAGTTTCTGATGGAAGCGGAACTATCGATGTAATTTTTTACTCTGAAACTAATCCGATGAATGAGATAGCTTCTAGGTTAAAGGAAGGTGATAACATAGGAATATTGGGAGGAGCCGTTGAGAAAAAGGATGAAGGTATTATATTTGAAGCCGAAAAACTATGGGTATACTTTCTATCCCCGACCGTAAAGGAGCTTAATCCTCTGTGTCCTAAGTGCGGAAAAAGGCTTAAAAGTGCTGGAAAAGGAAAGGGATATAAATGCGATAATTGTGGATTCAAAACTTCAGAAAAGTTGGAAAAGATAAAAATTATCGAAAAAAGGGACATTTTATTTGGCCCATACACTCCTAGAAGTGGCAGGATAAGACACTTGGTGAAACCGGCTTCTCTAGAAAGTATAGTTCTTCCTAAGGCTAATGATGATATAGGGAATAGAACATGCTCATTTTAGAATTTATAAAGATGGACGCTCAAGAAACCTCACATTGTATCGAGAAAATGAATGGGCAAAGGTTTTAAGTAATTTGGTTCGTGATTAAAATCGTGGAATATTTACCTGCGAAAAGGGGAGCGGTGAGACTTCTGAACCCCTAGATGAAGTTGCGGGCGTGAAGCTCTAATTGAAAACCTAACCCTCATACCCTTCAGGGCAGATAGCTCACATAAACCCAGATAAACACATAAAAATTTCTTACAAGAAGGATTTTAAAATTTCAGAAGGATCTCTGATCATCTCATTTCTCTGCAGAGTAAAAAATATTCGTGAATAAATGCAGAGAACCTACTAGTTCCCTGAAAGACCCTTTTCTCTTTAAGATTGGGAAAAGGTTAAAAAAAAGGAAAAATTATTAAATAAATAAAGTTATATCCGCTTTAGACATTTTTTCTATCCAAGTTGCAGCGCCAATTATATCGTCTACTAGTTCAAGATCTTCCTTTTTAACGTTCCATATGCTAGCTGCTGCTGAACACGCATAAATTTTGACACTTCCATTTTCCTTTGCTTCTTTAATTATATCGAACCATGAAGGGACATTTAGCTCTTGCAATCTTTTTGCCACTTCTGGAGCCTTGTCCTGGAATTCGCTAAAGTTCATGTTTTTCTTTACAACGTCCTTCTTAAATGCATATACTCCCCATAGTTGGAGAAACAGCTCAACTTCATATCCCATTGCTACTGCTCCGCTAACTAGCATTGCCAATCCAGTTAATCTATCTATACTTCCAGAAAATACCGCTACAGCCATTTTAGTCAAGATTCTCACCCTCTCATTTTTAATATAAAAAATAAATTTTTTTATTAATAAAGATAATTTTTTACTTTTTTTACATTTTTTTTAAAAAAATTTAATTTTTTTAAAATTATTTTAAAAATTTGTATAATAACAATAAGTTCAAATAATTAGAAAATAAAAATTATAATTAAGGTGTAAATAATGCAAGTTATACCTTTAAAAATCCCAGAAGGATCAAAGTTGCCTGACTTTGTTATTTCCTTTATACAAGTAAATGGTTTAAAAGGAGGATATTTAGTAGGTATTGGCGGCTTGGAAGAAGTTGAAATAGGCGTTTTAAATAGAAAAACGAACCAGTATGAAGTTTCTAAATTCACTAGAAATGGAGACAGCACCATAGAATTACTTTCAATTACAGGTAACTATTTTGTGAAAAGCGATGGCAATATTGCTTTTCATGCGCATGCAACTTTTGCTACTGGGCATGAAAAGGTTGCAGGAGGGCATCTAATTTCCGCCAAAGTTTCCCCATACGTTGAGTTATTTTTAGTAGAAACAGGTATTCAAGTTAAAACCGCATTTAAGCATAGAGATTCTCAATAATTTTTTAAAATTCGACAAATTTATAAAGTTTTTTTCAGAAATTGTCTTAAGATTTTTGGTAATTGGAGGGAATATTTGTTGGACGAGGATGCCGAAACATATATAGAATTGTACGGAGAGTACGTATCATTAAAAGAGCTGACGATTGCATCTCTTATTTCAATAGCTTTTGCATTTTTACTTTATTACTTTGCACCTTATATTGCGATGAGATCTAACCCCTCTCTCATTAACGCGTTGAAGATAACTTTAGGAGCAATAGGTGCATCTATAGGCTTTTTGATTTCTATACCAATTACAAAAGTTAAAAGAGTAATTATCGAGGAGAATTAACATGGATGTTGCATCCATAATCATTTACTCTACCGTATTAGCTGCTATTTCTTCAATAATTTACATTTTTATAGGAATTTTGCCAGGAACAGATGAAACAGCTACAATGGCGCCAGTAGCTTTAGCTCTTTTGCTTGCAGGTCTTGATCCGATTGTGGTATTAGCGTGGTTTATGGCTTCTATAGTTGCATTCAAGATTGCAGACGCTATACCTGTGGCCTTAGCTGGGATCCCAGGAGGAGTGATGGCGGTTCCACAAGTTCCAGATGCCTTAGTTGCGAAAGAGCATGGCCTAGCAGATACTTTACTAAGAAAGGGGAATTCAGCCGCTCTAGTTGCAGCCATAACTGTTACTATATTCGTTTTAGTGGTCTCTTATGTGTTAATGCCGCTGGGGGCTTGGTTAAATACAACAGATCTAATTATGAGCGTCAAGGTGGCAAGATGGTTCTGGCTAATATTGGGTGGCGTTATCTTTTTAGCGGTTACTTCTAAAAACAAGTTGCTTGGTCTATTTGCAATACCAGCATTTGCAATTCTTGTTCAGGGTATAAGAGGAGTTTATGGAAAGCCCGTCAGCATTAGCTTATTTCTTGGGATTACAATTGGTCCTATAATTTACGAAATATTCACCTCTCTTAATGGTGAACTAAGAAAGAGCATGGAAAAGAAAGGCAAAAAAATTGTGAAGCTTTCAAAGGTAGGAAAAATAAGCATTAATCCCTTTAAAAACTTAACCAAAGAAGAAATTCTTCATATTTTTATATGGTCGCCCATAAGCTCTATTCTAGCAACTGTCATGTCCCCTGTCGGGCTTACAATATTAATTGGAGATACACTGAGGGAGACTAAAAGGAATAGGCTTCAAGGCTCAGTCCTTGCCTATACTGTTAGAGAAGGAATTAAGCTAGGAACGTATATAGGTGGGACTCTTATACCTCTCTTAGTAATAGGAGCGGCTACAGGTCCAATGAGCGCAGGACCAGCTGCACCATTTTTCCAGATGATACCAACAATAAACGATAAACCATTTCACTACATTCTTACTCATTATTCTTATTCCTTCATTGTACTAATAGCGATCTATTCAGTCATTATTAGCCTTGCAATCTCTTACCCCCTTATAGTGAAGTATTCAAGAAGGCTAACGTTATTCGTTTTTAATAGGATTTCCGCAGAGTCCCTTTACGGACTATTTGTCGCTATAGCAGTATTATTAGCATATTATGACGCAGGAATTCCAGGAATTTTTGGAATGTTGCTTGTAAGTGTTATTTCTGGGGCACTTAACAAGCTTGGTGTTTCTCTTGGTGTTTTATTTATGACGCTAGTTGGAGCATCAATTATTGTAGCTCTTCTTGCGGCGATATGAAAAGGTGGTTTATATGAATAAAAAGGTAATTGCATCTGCACCTGGAAAAGTAACTCTCTTTGGCGAACATGCTGTTGTGTACGGCTATCCCGCATTAGTAGTATCTATAGACAAGAGAATTTATGCTATTGCAGAAAAAAGAAATGATGATGTAATAAAGATTAATGCTAGAGACCTAAGGGTTCCAGGTATTGTAATTTCTTATATAGGCAATGAGGTTGTACTTGAAACTGATTATGGACTCATACTTCCAGCAATAGCATATATAAACAAAGCCATAGAAGTCACTTCAAAATATATTGGAACCAAAGCTGGAGTTAATATTGAAATAAGATCAGAGATGCCTGTCGGTGCAGGGCTTGGAACATCGGCTGCAGTTGCGGTGAGCACAATAGCAGCTTATGCATATGTAAATGAATATGAGCTTAAAAAAGAAGAAATAGCGAACTTAGGATGGCAGGTAGAAAAAGAAGTCCAAGGAATAGCCTCTCCTATGGATACATCCATTACTGCTATTGGAGGATTTTTGAAAATTAAATACATCGATAAAACCGTTGAAAGGACCCCCATTGAAGTCAAAGAAGAGATTCCTCTCCTTATAGGCTATGTAGAAAGGGAAAGCAGAACAAAAGACATGGTAGCAATGGTAAGAAAAAAGATAGAAAGCTATCCAGAAATATATATGAAAATCATGGAGCTTATAGGAAATACTGTAGAAAAAGCGGAAAGCGCACTTCTCAATAACAATCTTCATGAGCTTGGAAGCTTCATGAACCTAAATCATTCATTGTTAGATGCTTTAGGAGTATCAACACGAAGGTTAAATGAGCTAGTTTATGTGGCTAGAGATGCTGGAGCGTATGGATCTAAGCTTACTGGAGCTGGTGGGGGAGGATGTGTAATTGCATTAACGCCTGAGAATCAAGATGTTATTGAAACAGCTATGAAGCTTCATGGAACTCTAACTTTCAGGACTAAATTAGGAACCGATGGAGTAAAAATAGAAAGCGTGGAAATTTAAGCCTTATTTATTTTTTTAATTATTTCTGAAAGGAATGACAAAGATCTGATCGCATATGCTTTTTTACCAAGCTCAATATAGTTAGCGTTCAGATCTCTCTTAATCAAGAACCCGTACATTCCTGAAGATATTGCTCCGACAAAGTCGTTTTCCAGCGAATCCCCGATATGGCCAAGCTCGTTCAGACTTACATTAAGCCTTTTGCTAGCAATTTGGAATATTTCTTTACTTGGCTTTTGGTAACCGACCTCATCCTGAAATATTGTAGCATCGAAGTAATCAAGCAATCCATTGCGCTTCAAAATAAGCCTTGTTATCATACCAGGCCAAAATAAAACATTTCCAACCAATCCAATTTTCATTCCCATTTTTTTAATTTCATGTATAGAACTTATAGAGTCTTCAAAAGCAAGAGAGCATATCTCTTCGCTTTCGATAATCTCAATTACACTGTTAAATAAATCCTCTTGGTTTTTTAGTCCAAGTCTGTTTGAAAAATATTCGGCAGTATCGTAGATTATATTCTTAAACCCACCCTCGAGTCTGATCTTAATTGCATCTCTATCAATGCTCATTATATTCTTAAAAACTTCCTCACCACTTTTCCCCAGCTTTTTACCTATATTTATTGATAGCAATTGATAAAATTTATCTTCATTGAGTATTGTATCCCATACATCAAAAGTTAAAGCTTTAATCAAGGGTATCACCATATTATATTCGATATATATTCATTAAAATAACTGCAATAAATTAAAACTACTAATGTGCTTATTAGCTACTTTGTTTATAATTATGAAGTTCTATATATATATTCAATATTTTTTATCTTTATCCGTAAATACCTTAATGAGAGTGAGTAAGAGTGAGATATGATGCCTTTCAATGCCAAAGAGGAAAACAGCAAAGAATTCTGCAACTTTAAAATTTTAGTAGCAGGAAGCCCAAACGTAGGCAAGTCGACATTCTTCAATACAGTTACAGGAGAGAGCGTGTCAGTAGCAAATTGGCCTGGGACAACTGTAGAGAAAAAAGAAGGAAGAGTAAGATATAATGGTAATGTCTTATGCTTTTCAGACTTGCCTGGCACTTATAACCTTTCTTCTTTTTCACCTGAAGAGAGCATAACGCTTGAAAATATATTAAATGGTAAATGGGATGCGATACTAATACTCGTAGATTCCTTAGATTTAATAAAATCGCTTTATTTTGCAGCGCAGGTTCTTGAACTTTACTCTAACGCAATCCTTGCATTTACGAAAAGTGACATTACCCATAGCAAGGGAATACATATAAGATATGATGGAATTCAGAGAGAATTGGGAGTTCCATTAATTCCAATATCCTCTTTGACAAAGTCAGGTATAGACGAGTTGCTTAAAGAGATTTTATCGATAAATAAAAGCAAAAAAGAAGGAAGTTTAAACATAAATTACCTGTCACTAGAGCCATTTATTAAAGAGCTGGAAAATGCTCTTATTCCATTTAAATCAAAGCTTAAATGGAGGTTAAGATGGATAGCTATTAAGCTTTTAGAGCAAGACGAGCTTGTAGAAAAATATGTTCTTAATGCTTTAGGTAGTGATGAAATAAAGAAAAAGGCTGAAGAGCTTATTAAGAAATATATAGAAAACTACAACAGAACTCCTAGAGAAGTAGTAATATCTAGAAGGTATGATTTTGTTGAAAAAATTGTAAAAGAGAACGTTGCACAAAAAGCTGTAGAAAAGAAACCTTCTATGATCGAAAGAATATTCTTTGTTCCAGTATTGGGATTTTTGTTTTCAATTTTGATTTACTTTACGATTTTTGCTATAGCATTTACAATCAACATAGGTTTTCCTTTAAATGTAATATTCAAATACGTAGGACTTGAAAAGGTTGGCGAGCTTTTAGAGAACTATAGTTTAAGCGGTATAATATCTGAAGGTTTTAATAGGCTCTCTGCAACTCTCTTTCCGTTTTTATCTTTATACGTGCCTAATTGGATTGCCTCATTGATTTGTGATGGAATAATACCGGGCGTTGGTGCTGTGTTAAGCTTCTTGCCACTAATAATGACTACCTATGCGTTATTAGGCGTTTTAGAAGATTCTGGATTAGGTATCAGGATCGCATTATCTTTCGATAGGTTTTTTAAAATCTTTGGACTTACCGGAAGGTCTTTATTCCCGCTTACTTTATCTTTGGGTTGTAATGTTCCTGGTGTGCTTTCAACTAGAAGCTTAGAAGATAAAAATGAGCGCCTTTCACTAATTTATTCCGTCCCTTTTGTGCCATGTCAAGCGAGACTAGTTATCATAATGGCATTTGTATCGGTATTTTTCACATCTCCTATTTTAGGAGCTTCTGTGATGGTCTCTATATACGCAATTTCCATACTTATAGCCCTTTTATCTGCGCTATTGATTAGAAGGTTTATTTTAAAAAGCAAAGAACCATCTGAAATGATAGCGGAAGTCCCTCCGATACATAAACCTATAGTAAAAGTCATTTGGTGGCATGTTTGGGACAACAGCAAGCATTTTCTTAAAAAAGCAGGTACTATTATATTTGCACTTTCTATAGTTGTTTGGTTTCTTCTAAACTTTTCGCCGAGCGGAAATTATGCTCCATCAATAGAAGACAGCATTGCATCATATATTGGAAGCTTCCTATCTCCAATTGGCAAAATGTATGGAATGAATGACGTTACTGCATGGAAAACCGCTTTTCTTTTTGAAACAGGCATTGTGGCAAAAGAAGGATTTTTAGAAACGTCAGTCTTGCTCAGTGGAGGAAATGTGAGTGTAAATGAAGCTATAAGTGCCTTAGGATATTCTGCACCTCAAGCATATGCAGTACTTCTTGCAGCTACACTTTATGTTCCCTGTATTGCTACGCTTTCTGTTTTATATTCAGAAACCAAGTCTATAAAAGGGGTCGTTGCAGTAACTGGCTATATGATAAATGTTGCTATCGTAGTATCGTTCATATCATATAAGTTGCTCTCTCTTTTTGTGTGAATAATAATGATAAAATTGTGAGAAAGCTGACAAAGTTTTAAAATAAAATAGCATTTTAATTTACTTTGCTTATTAATTTCTTCATTTTTAAGAAAATCAAATTTCTTATAAGAGTTAGGAATCTGACCTCCTAATTACCCTAAATTGCAGGAGGGATTCAGATCTCATATAAGTTCATATTAGTTGATGCATCCCTTCTTGGTTCTGCATATGGCTTAAAGGCTTTCGAGAGCAAGGTATTTGGAGAACATGTTTATGCATGCAACAATATCCTAAAGCATCTGAGGGCTCTATAGATTTTATCGCGAAGCATCTAAAGAAATTCTACAATCTTCTCACCGCTGTTCTCTGGAAGGGCTCTTTTCCCTTCACAGAGCAGCTCAACTCTAGAATTCAAATGCGGAGAGATTTATAAATAGCAAAAAAACATTAACATCAAAATATAAACTTTTATGAAACTCAAAACAGCTTGTCGAGGCATTGCAATCTAAAGCCTCGAATTTTAAGAGGAAGATGAAATATGAATATTTTTAAAGATTTTAATTTCTATTTATGCATAATGATCATCTATGCAGTACAGTGAGAATGTCGAAGAAATATTTAAAGTATAAGAAGATTTCTTCCCTAATTTTAAAGAAAGCCTTTAATTTTGATATTTAAAAAAAGAAAGTGTATTTATAAAATTTAAGCTTTTTCTACCTTAATTGCAGAAACAGGACAGCTCCCTGCGGCAGAATTAGCACATTCTTCTAAGCTTTCATCTACTTCTCCTGCTCCTAAATCTCCTCCAACTCTAAACTTTTCAACAATTGAACTCTTGCCGTCGTTAGGATTAAGCTCAAATACGTCAGGACAAAGGTTTGCACATACTCCACAACCAATGCATGTGTTTCTATCAATTGTTACTTTTACTTTTGCCATTCTATAACACCTACTATTATTTAGATGTTTAACGTTATAAAATAATATTATCAATAAATATTAATTTTTCTTTTGACTATCCAATAAATTTCCAGAAATTATTTCTGTAGTTTTATCAACTCTACTTAAGAATATTGCGATATTTTTTCACAATTAGTAAACTGTTATGTTTATAAAAAACCTATAGGGGAATGAAGACTTTTATTATAAGGAGCATACCTATAATTGAGAGCACAGCATTTAATAAGTTATTATCTGTACGAACTAACTTTAAACCAATACTTTTATTTGATAGAGGCCAAAATAGATATACTCCCATTTTTGTAAGCATATCAAGAATTAAATGAAGCCCATATGAAATTACTGCTGAAAGGTATATAAGTATTTCCGATTCTGATGTTAGCTGGTAATCAATCAGATAATTGTAGCTTAAAACTACTGCTATAGCAGGAATCAGTAAGAGTGCAAATATATTGTGGAATAATTTTCTATGATTATTTTTTAAGTCTAGGTCGGGGAATATTGAAAAAATCACAATGAACAATATTGAAATTTGGGAAATTTGACCAAAAAGGGAAATGATATATAGCGATAGACCTGTTCCAAAAAGAAGATGAGTCTTTTTTTGCATAGCATTAACCTTTTATCATTTCAAGCTCATCTTTAATTCTTTCGAACTCTTCTCTTTTATCCTTTCCTGAGGAGATCCATTGGGATGAAATCTCCAGATCTTTCCCTATCTTTTTCCCAGAATGTTCATCTATCTTAACTAAAGCAGGGATCTTAGTAAACTCTCCTAGCAATACAGCTTCTCCGGTTCTTAAACCTGGAAGCAACTCTAAAAGCTCACTACTCATTTGTTCGGTAGCTCTTTGAATATACTGAAGATCATTTGGCTCAATAATCTTCAAAATGATTCTGTTATTGGTTTGGCTTAATGAGTTCTCATCTATATTTTTAGGCCTTTGGCTAACCAAACATATTCCTACGCCGAACTTTCTCCCCTCTCTAGCTATCTTTCCTATAATATCTTTAGTTAGCGTCTCCTCATCTTTGGGAACTAAAATATGCGCTTCTTCAACTATTATAAGTATCGGCGAGGGATAACCTTCTCTCCTAGTAGTAACATATTTTTTCCTTTCTTCCAAAAGCCTTCTTGTATAATAAGACACAATAACATCGCTTCCGTTTTCATCTACTCCAGAAAGATC
The DNA here is from genome assembly GCF_000258425.1 of Fervidicoccus fontis Kam940. Lineage (NCBI taxonomy): Archaea > Thermoproteati > Thermoproteota > Thermoprotei > Fervidicoccales > Fervidicoccaceae > Fervidicoccus > Fervidicoccus fontis. The sequence goes on along the minus strand of NC_017461.1, from coordinate 756,542 downwards.
CACAATGTTTAGCTCATTCGGTTTGATTGCAATTTTTACCTCTTCCGGAGCATCTGGTGTTAATACAGCCGAATAGTTTGATTCTAAGTCTTCTAACTTGTTTATAACATTTAATATTTCATCATCCTTAAACCCACCTAAGATTCCTTTGTCCGCTGTTGTATTATTTTTCTTTTTTAGCTTCTTTTCTAATTCGCTTTTTAAAACCTCAAGGATCTTGTTCAAAAACTCTCTTTTATATTCTATTGTATTAGGATCGCTTGGTTTATAATTATCTTTTATGTACTTATATACCCTTCTCAGAATGCTCTGTTGTTTTATAGCATCGTCCCTTATTCTAGCTAACCTGAAAAGCTCAAATATAGATAATGAAAATGGGTTGATTTTCGGAGGGACAATATTCTGTTTGTCTTTACATATATCAGATGATGCGTATTCTCCATGGATATCAAATATTAGCACAGTCCCATTTAGTCCACAAGTAATTCTCTCAGTGAGTATACTAACGCTATTTGATTTTCCCGCGCCCGTAACAGCCAAAATTGCAAGGTGTCTAGATACTATAGGATCAACTTTTACAAAAACAGGGACATTTGGATGGTTAGAAAGAACGCCAATTCTTACGTATCCTATTTTCCTATAAGGATCATAGCAATAATCATCATAGCAATTATCAACATTAGGAGAAAAGATCTTTGTCAGGATTTTATCCGATGCTCTATAAACTGGATATGAAGATTTTGGGGGGGTTTTTGGGGCTTCAGAGATCCCCCTTTCAAGCAACGGTTTAAGTTTGGTAATTATCTTAACCGAACCTCTCGAATATTCTCTAACAGATATAGCTTCCATGTAATTTTTGAAAACATTTATATTTGTTATATCTTCAGGTACGTATGGATTCCCCGCGTAAGACCTGTCCACCATTCCAAGCAGATAATCTTCATCATGCTTTATAAAAACATACTCACCTACTCTTGGTGGGGAATTTGAGAGAAAGGTGATCCTAAATGGAGTGCTTTCTCCAATCACATATCCGAGGATTTCCTGACTTTCTATATCTATTTCGATTTCTTCTTTACTCATATCTTACCACTCTTTTTATTCAATTGAATGAAAATCATAAAATTTCAATCTCTTCCCTACCGGTAGGCTCTTCGCCCAACCCCAAAGCATCAACTATGACTTCGACAGTATTTAAATATATATGAGCTTCTTGATGCGCAAGCGACAGAACATAAGGATAACCGCTTACCGATATACTGCTTATCTGCAGTAGCTTTTCATAATAAAACTTATTCGGATCACTTATAGATTCAGCTTTAAATTTCGGCAATAGCAACTCAACCTTTAGCACCGGGCCGAAGTTCTCAAGTCTTGCATATCCTGTAAGCAAATATACTTCATCCATCAAATCGCTTACTCCGCAGAAAGAGGTCTTCGATTCTTCAACTACCTTGCTTAACGGCAAAGGACTTCTGGTTATGAATCCCGCGACCTTCGTTTTCATAGAAATAATATATTGATCTGAAAGACTGGAGTTGAAAAAGTCATTACTTCTTCCTGTTTTAGTAACAAAAAATAACTCTTTGCCTTTTGTTATTTCCTTTAAAATTTCAGAAATATAGTAAAACTTTTCGCCGAGCTCCAATTTAAAAGCTAATTCATTTAAATCGCTTTTCTTTTCCTTTTCATATATTTCTTCTATTAAGGATTTAATTCCCATGCTTGTAAATTCATCATTAAAGCTTTTATTGACAATTTTACCTATGTCTTCGCAACTATATTCGCTCAAGCCGTTAAGAATTCTAGGTCTTATATGAGTTGGCCTTGAAATTAGAGATTCTGCACTCCCATCTTCAAGAGTAAAGTAATTATTTTTAAGAGAATCTAGTATTGCTCTAAGCTCCGTTACCTGCCTATAAACTGTAATCCTATCTTGCAAGCTTCCTGGAGGTATTAACATATCAATGTCGGCAATTTTATATGTAGACCCTCTAACATATTCGTTCTTTTCCTCATTAAGATGAAGCCTTATAGCGTATGTTTTGATAAAATAAAGATCAAAGCCGAGAAAAGATTTTGGAAGCGAGCCTCCGTCAATTCCTGCGATTTTTGTTGGTCTGTATAAGTCTTCTCGCTTGGTATTTGAAAAGTCCTGAACTTCGTTGAATTGCTTAATGATATCTTTATCATACATGTCTATAAATTTCTTCAATTTGCTGATAATTAAATCTCTCTTACGTATAGCTGCTTCAAATAAATCCTCATGAAATGCCATTACTCTAACACCTCACTAACAAAGGATCCTTTTCCAGGTATTTTTTTGACTTCATATATTGCATCACCTGCTTCCTTTAGTTGTTCGTCATGGGTTACTATTATAAGCTGAGGAACTCCCTCTCCTCTTTCACCTAAAGTCCTAAAGACTTCAACAAGGTCTCTCACCCTTTCATCATCTAAATGTGTTGTAGGCTCATCTAAAATAAGAAAGTCGAATACTTCTTCTCCAGCTATCATCTTCTGAATGACTTTTTGCATTGCTAGAACAAAAGCTATAGCAACAGCAACACTCTCTCCGCCGCTCGCCTGAGAAAGAAGAACACTTCTTGCGCTGTTTTTATCAATTAGCTCTATATTCAGGTTTTCATCTATATCAACTTCTGTATACGTTAAATCGAGCTTACTTAAAGTATTGGACATTTCGTTGCTTAAAATGGCAATCGCTTCATTCCTGAGCCACTTTGGTATATTTTCCTTATCATATAGCTCTCTAACTTTAAGCAACACATTTAACTTATATATTGCATCATCTATTTGCCTCAATCCACTTTCGTAGCTCTTTATTTTTTCTTCATATTCAGCTAACTCTTTTTTCAACGTATCTATACTTATTACTAGCTCTCCGTTCTCCCTTTGCTTATTCTGTATATCTTTTTCAACTGCATCGATCTCGCTTCTAACTTTTTTAAGTTCTTCTTCCACACTTCTTAGGCTCTCGATTTTTTTATCAAGCTCTTCTATTTCCAACTTAAGGGAATTAAACTCATTTTTAATGTTTTCCATATCCTTTTTCTTTGAATCTAGCAAACTCTCTGAGTTACTAATTTCTTGAAGTATTTTTTTATACTTGTTATATGCTTCAATGCTAATCTCAATATTGCCATCATTTGTCTTAGAAAGATATTCTTCTCCTAACTTTTCATATTCTTTTACAATTTTTTCTAATAACTCTATGTTTTCTGCACTGATTTGCTCAAATTCTAGCATCTTGCCTATGCTGATAAGATTCCTCTTGCAACTTTCAGAATTTCTATAAGCGTTTTCTATTTTTTTCATTATTTCTAAAGTTGACTCATTTTCTGAAATTTTTCTCTCAATTTCTTCAATTTCGCTATTAATTTTTTCTATATCTTCTTCTTTTAAGACATCTGCTTCATGTTGCAAAAAGCTGAGATATTTCATAAGAGGGCTATTTTTGCTTTCATATGCTTTTTCGTATGTTGACTTTAAATCTTTCAGCTCATTTTCAAGTCGCTTTTTTTCATTTATATTGTTATTTATAGCTTCTTCAAATTTATGTATCAGCTCAACCTTGTGTTCCTCATTCAGCTCTCTGCCACATAAGGGACATCTCCCTTCAGCTCTTTTTATTTCATTTATATATTCTTTGAACGTTTTTAATGAACTTTCAATGAAGCTAATCTTTCTTTGCAGGTCTTCAATTTTAGCTTTAAACTGGTCTTTCAGTTCTACAATCTTCGTTTCTAAATCTTTGCCCTTTAGTGTATCAGCTTCATTAGAATCTAACATATTTAAATATTTTTTAGCTTCGTTTTCATATTTCTCCAAGTCAGCTTTTATTTTCTCTATTTGTTCTCTTTTGCTCACTAGCATAGCTCTATTTCGTTCAAGCTCTTTCTCTTCCCTTTCTAACTGTTTTATATTTTCCTGTACTGACTTCAAATCGTTTAACGAAGCTGAATAATCTTTGTAGTTATTATATATTTCCTTTATATATTCCAAACAGTTTTTTGCCTCGTTATACAAAAGCAGATATCTGATTGCCTGAACCTTATTTATTATATCATCTTTCTTGGAGGTTTTTTCTTCAAGCTCTTTCAGACGAGCCTCGTTTTCCTCTAATTTGTTTTTTAAAAGTTTAAACCTTGCCTCCTTTTCATCACGTTTGCTTCTTGCCTGCTCTAACTCTTTTGACTTCGATAGTAAATTTTCCATCGTAGCATTAAGTTCCTTTTCTTTTTCCTCCATCATCTTTAATTCTCTTTCAACTATAGCTCTTTCTTTCTCAAGACTCTCCAGCTCAGCTTTTTTCTTTTCATAATCATTTTTTAACTCACTGAGCTTTTTCCCCAATAGTTTTTTACTTCCGCATAAATTTGAAAGACTGTTATCATTTACTTTGTATGTAAAGCTACTTATAAGATCACTAATGTTTTCTAGCCTTATGCTAAATTCGCCCAGCTTTTTATTTGCTTTTTCAAAGGAAGATAAACCAAGCGGGATGTCTATAAAGTCCAACTTTGAAGCAGAATTTGACTGAAGGGCATTTGCCCTATTTATTAGCTCTCCTTGTCCTATTATAGAAAGTCTTATTATGCTCTTAAAGAAATCCTTTTCTTTTGAGTTCTCATCGGAAAGTAGTAGCTCTCTGATTTTCTCGTTTACTCCATTTGCGCCTCTTGCTATTAATTTAAATCTTTTTTCCTCATCACAGCAGTAGCATATCCTGAGCTCATCCTCAGCCTCTCCTGTTTCCTTTCTTCTCCTCAGTATTTTTATTACAGTATTATCCCGGTCCTTCAGCTCTAGCTCAACTTCAAAATATTTCTTTTTACTGTCCTTTGTTCTAGCCTGCTCTATAGTACCTCTAAGAAGCTCACCTGTTAGCGCAAAAAGTATCGCTTCTACTATACTTGATTTTCCTGCTCCGTTCTCTCCAACAAGCACAGTAATGCCTTTACCAAAATTTAAAGTAGTCCTCTCACTGTAATTACGAAAGTTTTCTAATGTAACAGAAGATAAAATCAGTCCGCTAAGCTTAGGCTCCATTATCTTACCTCACATAGCTGAGTAAACCGTTCTTATTTTCTCCCTCTTGCTTTGTCAAAAATTGAGAAACACCTTCAATGCACGGGGAGCCAGAAATCTTCTTTATAGTTGGATTTTGAAATAATGAATTTAATATTTCATTGCATTCTTTTTCAAAATCTTTGCTCTCAATAGCACATTCTTTTAGCTCTAGTAGCAATAAAGCTAAATTTTTATCTCCTAACCTGCTTGTTATAATATCAACAGATTCACTTTCTTTCCTCACTCTTTCATTATTTAAAAATAAGTCTTTTGCTTCTTTTTCTCTAATTTCTATCTCCAGTTCGTATACCTTTTCTTTATTTATACTTGAACGAATCGCGATTCTAGCCTCTCTTTTCTTTCCTCTATCTACCTTCAGCTCTATTTTAATATATGGACTTTTGCTAAAATTTCCACTAAGGTATCTTTTTACTTCTTCTATCAATAGCTTTACATCCTCTCCTCTGAAAAGCTCCATAGGTCTTATATTTAAGTTCACTTTTTGAACGTTCGGCACATCTTCCGAGAAATCCACTATGTAAAATCCCTTGCCATTTTTCTTCCAGTCATTTATCTCATTTACATTAAGTATCTCTATACTACTAGGGTAAGCTAATATTCCTCTCTTTACTTTCTCTATTATCCTAAAATGAAGGTGACCTAGAGCATAATAATTGATATAATCTGGAAGCTCGGAGAGGGAATAGCCTTCTTCAAAAGGGAAAAGCTCAGAAATTGGAAAGTGACCTATTAAAATACTTTTTCCGCCATTTTCCTTTGCATTTTTTTCAATTTTCTTAAATATATTGAGATAATCTTCTCTTCTTCTAACAGCTTTTGGCACAAATGGAAACGAATATAAAAATATCTTTTCTCCGCTTTCTTCTATTATGTAAGCGGGATTTCCATTTAAGTTAATTTCTAAGTTTAAAAAACTGCCGCCGATGTAGGTGGAAATTGTATCAAGTGGATTTCCTTTTTTAGATGCCTTGGGGGTATCATGATCCCCTCTTACAGCAAAAACTCTTCCTCCTGAATCATAAAAATCTTTCATTATTTCATGAAATCTTTTTAATATAATGTTTTCAGGTCTATCTCGGTCGAAAACATCTCCGGCAATAATGAGAAATTTTAAATGCTCTTTTTTTAGTATATCTATCATTTCTCTTAAAGAACTTTCAATGTCTTCTGCTCTTCTAGTATGCCCAAAGTGAAGATCTGCAGCATGTGCTATTAAAACCATGAAATTCACCGCTCAATAATATAAAAACATAAAATATTTTATGTGAAAATCACAATTTTAAAAGTGATTTCAATATTCTGGATAGTCATCGGGAACTCTTGCTCTAAAATATATTTTAGTCTCCGGATTTTGAAATAAGCCCATCTTTATTCCTCTTTTTTTATTAGGAGATAACTTCCACACTTTTATTGGTACTAATTCATATTCTTTACCAGTGATACGATCTTTAACTTTAACAGGTCTTTTTTCCATAATAATCACTCTAAATTTTAGCTTTTACATTTATTAAATAAATAAAAAATCGTAGATTTTAACTTTTCCAATTGAAAAGTAAGCATCATTTTTAAGCATAAAAAATGAGTAAGGTTTCATCGAAAAATTTTACCAATTTGCGACAAATACTGAAAAACTTTATGACTGATGATTTATTATTTTATAAAAAATAAATGTCAGGTTGCGAACAATAATGAAAAAGTCTTTAGTAGCAATATTATTAACAATTTTCTTTTTGAACTTAGCTTTTTATATATGCACAAAAAGTGAAGACAGTCCCTCAGCTATACCTTCTACGATACAATATAATATATACATATTTCCAAATGCTTCTAGCTTTAATACTGGTAATTATTCTGCTGAACTTTCAATTTTTATCTCTTTAGAAAAAATTGGAGACAATATTTCAATAACTTCGCTTTCCTTTGAAAATGAAACATTAAAAAGCTATTTGTGTATCGATAATGATACTATAGAAGATATGATTATTTCCCCATCCATAGGACATTTTTATGTCCCCCCTTATTTATTAAACCAATTTAGCTATGAAAGAAGCAGTTCATACAATGGTTGGAAGTTTAACTTTATTGATGAAGAACCTTTTTATATTTCAAATAATGAATTTGTAGATGGATATAGATTTTTACTAAATTTTGGTGAAGGTTCAAAAAGCATAATATATGATAAATACACGGGAATCCTCCTTTCAGAAAGTTTCTATGTTGAAGAAGTAAATTGCAACAGTTACTACTTCCTTGTGGATATTGCCAGCTTTAGTAATCCAAGCTTAATCAATTACACGCAAATTTCTGATGAAAATGAAAGGATATTTCAAGGCATTTCAATTTTAATAATTTGTTTGGCAGGAATATCTTTGTACAAGAGAAAAGATATCATGTTTTCAGTTTAACAAAAAATATAAGATGTTTCTATTTATAAGATATTTAGAACGTGGAGAGTTTAGAAAAATATAAAAACTTTTGAAATATATTTCATAATTAATACAAATTTAAGGAGGATTGACTAGATACACGAACAATGACAGGAAAATTTGGAATATTTTGTTTAAATTCAAAGACGTAAGAGAAGCTGAAAAAGCAGAAGCTGTAGTATCAATTATTATAAATGTTGCATTATGGGTGATAAGGCTAATAGCAGGAATCTTGTTGAACAGTATTGCATTGATCACAGATGCGTGGCATGGACTTAGCGATGCATTGACTTCGCTTGGAGTTTTGATTTTTTCAAAAATAGCATCAAAGCCTCCTGACAAAGAACATCCTTTCGGACACGGTAGAGCAGCTGACTTAGGCTCATTTCTTATAGGAATAATGCTTTTTATAATTGGTTTCTATTTTTTATATGACGGTATTCAGGGACTGATGACTGAAAGAGAAATTGTATATTCATATCTTGGCCTAAGTCTAATTGTTACGGTAATAACGATATTTATAAAGATTTTCAACTACCTCTATGCACAGAAGCTTGGCAAAGATTATAATTCGAACCTTTGCAAAACCGATGCTCTTCATCACAAGCTAGACGCCCTCGTAACAGCTGTAGTAGTTGTAGGCTTAAGCATGTACTATTTCTTCAATATTCCCAAGATGGATTCGATACTCACTATTTTTGTCTCATCATTGATTATTTACGAAGGAGGGGAAACTGTTTATGGAATTGCAAATATTCTTATGGACAAAAACTTTGAAGATATTTCAGAAGAAATAAAGAGCATTTTAAAAGAATTTAAAGATATTGAGAAAATAAGTGATATTAGAGTGAGGAGCATCGGTAGCTACTATTACGTAGAGTTGAACATTAGCTTAAAAAAGGACATGAAGCTATCACGTGCTCATGAAATAAGCGATAAAGTTGAAGATGAGCTGAAAAAGAGAATCCCACAGATTTTAGAAGTACATATTCATGAAGAACCTTTGTGAGTTTCTTCGATCTAAATTACATGATTTTTCATTTTTCGAAACTACACTGTCAGACCTGCGCGGGTCTATCATCGCCGAAGCTCATGCCTTTCGAGCCACATCATCCAGATAAAAATATTTTAAAATATAATAAAAAAGCTATTGATGATTTTGATTTAAATAGAAGAAAAGATATTTATAAATAACGCCTATGGCTAAAATAAAAAAGAGGTTAAACAAATGTCGCAATTGTCATCTATAGAGGAAAAATTCGCTCTATTACTTGTTGATTATTGCATAGGCGTTAAGAGGCTAAGCGAAATACAGGTTTCCGGCACAATAAATGCGATGCCGTTAATAAATGAGCTTTTTAAAAAAATTGTTGACAGAGGGGGATACCCGAGGATAGTAATTACAAACGAAGAGCTTTCAGAGTATTTCTACAGATATGCAAGCAAAGAGCTTTTAGAATATGTCTCACCAATTGATAAATATGTTATGGAAAATATCAACGGACTTATCAGAATTCTCGCCCCATCTCATTCTAAGCATCTCATAGGAGTTGACCCGGAGAGGATAAAAATTGCAACGCTCGCTGGGAAGGTAATCTCCGACATAATGCTCAAAAGAGACGCAATGGGAACATTGAAGTGGACGATTACAGTATATCCTACAAATGCAATGGCTCAAGAAGCTGGCTTTTCTCCAATTGAATGGAAAAACTTTGTATACTCTGCCCTTAAGTTATACTCTTCTGATCCTATAGAAGAGTGGAAGAAGCAAGCATTAATGCAGGAAAAAATTACAAAACTATTAAACAAAGTTGATGAGCTTCTTGTTCTTTCAGATGATACTGAGCTTTTTATGAAGTTTGCAGGAAGGACATGGATTAGCGATGATGGAAAAAACAACATGCCGGGTGGCGAAGTATTTAGCGCTCCTATAGAAGATTCAATAGAAGGGTATATAACATTCACTTATCCTGCGATCTGGAAAGGAGTTGAAGTTGAAAACGTAAAATTGAAATTCAAGTCTGGAACTATAATTGAGGCGAATGCCAGTAAAGGAGAGGATTTTCTGAAAAAGATGATTTCAACCGACGAGGGATCGAAGAGAGTAGGAGAGTTTGCGTTTGGACTCAACTACGATATAACGAGGTTTACAAAGGAAATATTATTCGATGAGAAGATTGGAGGAACGATACACATGGCTCTCGGTGCAGCTTATCTCCAGACTGGAGGTAAGAACACTTCATCTATCCATTGGGACATAGTAAAGGATATGAGAAAAGGCATAATAAAAGCGGACAAAGAAAAGATTTATGAAAATGGAAGATTTATTGAGTCAGTAATTTAAAGCAACAATTAAGATTTGTAAAAGTATTGAATATTTTTAACCTATATTTTTTAATTAATTTTAGATGATTGCCTTGTTGAAAGGATTGAAAACTATATGTCCATCTAATAACGAAGAATACGATGGAATTGTGTTATCAGATAGTAGATGCGATTCTCCTTTAATGATTGAAATTGGGGGTGCCGAATGGAAGGTTCTTCACGATGTTCCAAGCATATGGAGATATAGCAATCTCATGCCTAAATTTAGTGAAACTGTCACTAGAGGGGAAGGTTTTACACCGCTTAGAAGGTGGTCAGAAAAAGATATCTACTTAAAGCTAGAAGGATTCAATCCTACTGGAACTTATATGGATCGAGGGTCATCTGTATTGGCCAGCTTTTTCAAAACTTATAAGCCAAACGATTCTGCTATTATAAGATACTCTAAAGATTTTGCTATATCTGCTGCAACTTATCTAACACCTTCTCACAGAACAAAAGTAGTTATCGAAGACCCTCTTAAAGCAGATCCTGAAGAGCTTACATCGCTAGTGTATTTAAATGCAGAACTGTGCACAGAAAGATACAGAGAGGCTATAAGCTATGACAATCCGCTAACCATTGAAGGGCTGAAAACAATCATTTTTGAAATAGTAGAAAGGGGGATAACCGAGGGAAAAATTCTCGTGCCAAGTGAATCGGGAGTCCTCGCTTTATCTATATGGAAAGGGATAAAGGATTTAGAGAAAGCAAACTTTGAAACGAATTTTAAGATCATTGCAGCAGTCCTTGAAGATAACTATCCTTCCTATCTAAAAAATATTGAAGGAATTCAAATTGAAAAGATCAAACTAAATGAGCTTATAGACAATTTTATTGAACTCACCAGAAAAGGAGTAAAAGTAAAGTTAGTATCTGCACTAGGCGTAGCTTTAGCTATGAAGCTTGGAGAAGGTATAGTAATAGTAACAGGAGAGTCTAAAGGAGTAAACCTGAGAGGTTCCCAAAGCTTTTGGAATGATATTAAAAAAGATATAGCAAAAGCTTTGGAAGGTAAAAAAGGGATGACCGCTTATGAGATCTGGAGGGAGCTTAAGGAAAAATACACTCTTCGTGGGATCTATAAAGCTTTAGAAAGTTTAGAAGCTGAAGGAATTGTTATTTCGTTTTTTGAAATGAGAAAAAATAAAAAAGTCAGGAAATATTCGTTGTTTCCTTCATAATCATAATAAAAATTTTTCATCAAATAAATCAGTGCTAAATAATATTGATAATGTACAAATAAAGAAATCAATAGCTTTCTAATAAAAAGCGGTTATATTTTTCGTCAAACATTTATAGCTTACTTTATAAAATGGTATATATAAAGCAGAGAATTTAAAGCTATAAGGCTAAAACTATGGAAGAAAATGAAATAAAAATAAAATTCGAACCGATTCTCATATTCAGAGGAGAAAGCATTCTTGATAGTAACGGAGCAGATATACTCAAAGCTATCGAAAGAGAAGAATCTATGATCTCTGTATCAAAAAAACTCGGTATCCCATACTCTAGAGTCTGGGAGCTTATAGTTAGAATAGAGAGAGTAACTGGTAAAAAAGTAGTAATAACCCAAAAAGGAGGGAAAAGAGGAGGGAAAACAAAGCTAACAGATTTCGGAAAGAAGCTTGTTTCTATGTACGAGAGTGCTCTTGCATATATCAACAAAAATATAGGACCTTTATCCCAATATATTTCAATATCTATAAATTCTCAGCTAACTATGGCAAGAAGTAGCGACTATATAATGGACATTGTAGTTAATAATGCCATTAAAAAAGGTTGTAAAATAGATGATCTGATAATAGGATCTGGTCTCTCCCTTGCAATGCTTGCATTAGAAAAAGCTGATATCGCATGCATGCATCTCTATGATCCCATTACCGATGATTACAACAAGTCTTTCATTGAAAGATTCTGGTTAAAAGATAGAGTAGAAAAAATAATTTCATTTAAGAGAGAGCTGGTTTTTGCATATAGACGTGACCTTCCTCATATGGAACTCAAAGACATAATACATAAGTTACTAAATGGAGAATTAAAATTAATTAACAGAAATAGAGGTTCAGGAACGAGAGATCTTCTTGATTTATTACTAAAGGAAGAGGCGAAGCATCTAAACAAGGAAGTTGAGAAAGTTGTAGGTTATGAAAGCGAATATCAAACCGATGATGAAATTATAAAAATGATTTCTAGTGGAAAAGGTGATATAGGTTTAACTTTGAGATATTTAGCAGAAAAGCATAACTTAAAATACACACACGTTAAATGGGAGACATATGAATGCTTTTCTCTGAAAAATATTGCAAATAAAGAAGAAGTTTCGAAACTTAAAGATATATATGAGAATACTGTTAAAAGCTACAAAGACAATATTATAGGGTATATTTTTGAATAATATCGTTTTGTTTAATTAAAAACATTTAAACATTATACAAAAGTATTTTTTTTGTTAGTAATCCTTCTATCTGAAGAGAAAATATTTTGCTATGTAATTATATGTAATTACTTGAAAAATACCAGCATTATTATAAAAAGTATATATTTAAAAATGAAAAAAGTTTTAATTCCTATTAATAAAAATAATTTTTTGCTCTTAAGCGGGCCCGTCGTCTAGCTGGTTAGGACGCCGCCCTTACAAGGCGGAGGTCCTGGGTTCGACTCCCAGCGGGCCCACTTCTCCTCTATATTATCGTGGGAAGCTATATAGAGGGGCTTCTTCCTCTCATTGCCAAGATAAATTCCTTAATATGCAGATAGTATTTGCCCTTAACTTTTTGTGCGAGATAAAACGAGCTATTACCTATTGAGTTATAACCCTCGCATGGATTTATGCGGGATCTTAAGTATATAAATATATGATATAATGCTACTATACTGTTTGTTTTTAGCTTTGCTCTCAAGCATTGGGTAATAACAACCCCTTCATCCGATCAAAATTCTCCTGTCATCATCTTCTTCTAATTGCCTATCAACTTCATTTCTTTAAATGCTCTATTGATCTCATTGTAGGCTGTGCGTTCCTCTATACCTTCACTAAGCTCAAATAGCTTCAAAATATTTTTAAAAGATTTAAAATTTAAATATTTCAATCATATGCACGTCTTGTCTTTTCATCGGTTACTACGAGCTTTATCATTTCTTGCCATTCAGGAGAATTCCATGAACCTAGCTTCTGATGAACGGTATAATATTTTTCTGGAATAGGATGTGTTCCTATTACTACTTTCATGTTATACTTTTCTTCGATATACTTTTTAAAATATTGAATATATGGACATGGAGGATAACCTACAACCATCCCAGTAGCAAAATGAATTACTGTTGCTCCATTCTTTTTCATTTCCTCCGGAGCATATTCAATGTTCCCACCTGGACAGCCTCCACAGGTTGTGTACCCCACAACTTCGACTTCTTTGTCCTTGTAAATACTAAATCCTCCTACTCTTTCTCTAAGAGCCCTAAAGCACTTTCCTCCTGCACAGTTTTTATATCTATCACATATTATAATTCCAATCTTGACTTTTTCTTCCATCTATTATCACTAGCAATTTATTGCTTTAAAAAATCTTATTATTAAATTTTATTAATAATTTAGATCATACAAAAATTTTTATATAGTTTTTTCCAAAATTTCAAACACTGTCTTATAAAATGCTAAAAACTAAAAACTTTTATTAATCCTAAGAAAAATTTAATATAAAATAGAGGGCCCGTAGCTCAGCCCGGTCAGAGCGCCCGGCTCATAACCGGGTGGTCGAGGGTTCAAATCCCTCCGGGCCCATTTACCTTTTACTCTTCGATATGAATGCTCAAGCTTTTCTTCAAAAAATGTCTACTTTCCATGTCTATAAGAAAATACTTTGTATCGTCAATAAGCCTTCTCGCAGTATCAACCTTATGCCTTAATCCAGGCACTAGTGCATCAGGATAATCCATATTACTCAGCTGGAAAAATACTTCTTCCATAATTTCAAACAGCTTCCATGCGTTTTCGAAGTCCTCTTTTCTAATCATATCAATAATGACCCTTCTAATCTCACCAATTACATCTCCAAGCCCGAGGAGGTAAGGGACAGGGGATATATTCATTTCTTTATAACTAATAATGTTATTTTCGTTCATAATATGAAAAAGCAGGATGGCTTCGGCATATTCCGTTAACATGTTGTAGGCTATACCAGAGTAATACAGCTCGGGAAAATTCTTGAGTTCCGAAAGAAAAACTTCTACTAGCTCCTTCATTTTGTTTATGTTTTCTTCAGCACCTTTAAAGTCTCCTTTTTCGATTAATACTATAGCATTGCCTGATAATCTTATGACATCTCTTGAAATGACTATTAGCTTCTCCCTTTCCATGTCTCTTTCATCCAAATAGCCTCTTATTTCACTAATTATTTCTTTAAGCTTTTCTTTCAATATTCATTACCTATTCCCTTTTGAATAGGTAGTAGCTTATAAAGCTTGCGAGCTGAGCACTTGATATATACATATGCAAAAAAAGAAAATATTATAGATGTGCTTATCTCTATAAAAAACTTTCTACTTTTTAATTATAAAATATGATTTATTACAATATTTCTTCTTATAAGAAGCTATTCTCTTTCAAATTTATCACAAATTTTTGAAAGATTTTTTAATTAACCACATTCTGATTTCTTCTATTTGGGTATAAAAATGTCTCCTAGTGTTCTTTTAGTTAGTGGTAATGAAATTGAAAATCTTATGGACTTGAATCTTGTTTCAAAAGCAATAGAAGATGCCCTCATTAAGTTTTCAAAAAGAGAGACTCTCACACCTGAAAGAACTGTGATGAGGATAAAGGGTAACTGGTGGGCTGTGATGCAGTCTTACATACCTTCGGAAGGCATTGGGGTAAAGGTTGTAAGCCAAATACCTGAAAACTTCTCAAGAGGATTGCCAACTATACAAGCAGTTACACTTTTATTTAATGAAAGCAATGGAGAACTAATTGGAATTTTTGACGGAAATATCTTAACAGCTTTAAGAACGGGTGCGGCAAGCGCTATATCAATAAAATACTTAGCCCCAAAAAACACTGGACCAATAGGGATAATAGGAACCGGATATCAGGCGAAATATCAGCTTAAGTTTTCATCTCTTTTTTACAAAACTAGAGAATTAATGATTTTTGATATAAATAAAAACAGAGAAAATGAATTCAAAACCTGGGCCGAAAGCTTAGGATATGTAGTTAGTTCAGCAAATAGCATAGAAGAGCTTGTAAAATCCTCTAAAGTTGTCATTGAAGCCACAACAACAAAAACTCCTATTATCCTGGGTGAATGGTTAGACGATGATAAACATATAATAAGCATTGGTGCTCATTCATTAGAGGAAAGGGCTTTAGATGATGAAGCTATAAAAAAGATTGGAAAAATTGTCGTTGATTCAAGAAACGCCACCTTAAATGAAGCTGGAGATATTGCCGAACCAGTCAAAAAAGGCATTTTAGATTTTGAAGACATTACTGAAATAGGTGAAATAGCTGCCGGAAAGAAAAAGGGAAGAGAAGGAAATGAGATAACTCTATTCAAATCTGTTGGTTTAGCAGTAGAAGATGTTGCAGTAGCACTGCTTGCATACAATATTGCAAAAAGTAAAGGTTTAGGAAAAGAAATAATTTTTTAATCTAATTTCCATGAATCTAAATATTCTTTCTGCTCGGGAGTGAGTTCATCTATTTCTATGCCCATAGATTTAAGCTTTAGCATAGCAATGTTTTGATCTATATCTAGCGGAACCTTGTAAACTTTCGGTTCAAGCCTAGGCTCAGTCCATACCTTCTTTGCAATTAATGCTTGATTTGCAAAGCTCATATCCATTACTTCGCTAGGATGCCCCTCAGCTGCTACTAAATTTAAAAGCCTTCCTTCAGCCAACAGATACAGAACTTTCCCGTTTTTCATCTTATATTCTTTCATATATCTTCTAAGCTCTCTGGATGATATGCTATTTTCTTCTAGATCTTTTACGCTAACTTCCACATTGAAGTGCCCGCTATTTGCCAAGATAGCACCATCTTTCATTTTTTCCATATGTTTCCAAGTGATTACATCTTTGTCTCCTGTTGCCGTTATGAACACGTCGCCGATTTTTGCAGCTTCCTCCATTTTCATAACTCTATACCCATCCATTACAGCTTCTAAAGCTTTCACAGGATCTACTTCGGTAATAATTACTTCAGCCCCCATGCCCCTTGCCCTAGCAGCTATTCCCCTTCCAACCCATCCGTACCCTGCAACGACTATCGTTTTTCCAGATATAAGAATGTTCGTAGCTCTAAGCAATCCATCAATTGTGCTTTGACCTGTTCCATATCTGTTATCAAACATCTGCTTTGTCATAGCATCATTTACCGCAAAAACAGGGTAACCTAGCTTCTTTTCTTTCTCTAACGCTCTTAATCTTACGACACCAGTGGTAGTTTCTTCGGCTCCTCCCTTTATCTTATTCAGCATCTCCGGATGTTTCTCATGTAATAAAGAATGCAGATCGGCACCGTCATCAATCACTATATCTGGATGAATGCTCGCAACCTTTTCTATTGCCCAGAAATATTCTTTCTCGCTCTCTCCCTTCTTAGCAAAAACGCATACACCTTCTGTTGCTAAAGCCGCCGCTATATCATCTTGTGTAGATAGCGGATTGCTTGCAGCTAAGTAAACTTCTGCACCCCAGGCTTTAAGCGTTCTCACAAGAACGCCAGTCTCTTTTGTCACATGAAGACATGCAGCAATTTTTGCACCTCTCAAGGGTTTTTCATCGCTGTATTTTTTTCTTAATGACATTAAAACTGGCATATTTCTCTCGGCCCATTCCAGCTGTGCTACGCCTTCTTCTGCTTTATTTATATCTGATACCCAATACTCAGGCATTTACTCCACCTCTTCAGAATTTGTAGAATATAAATAATTAATTTATTTGCTATGCTCAGAATTTTCGACTTCTATTCCCATTTCAATTAAATCTTTCTTCAGCCTTTCTACAACTGCGATATCCGGAACCTCAAAGATTACTTCTACTGAAGCAAAGCCTACGGGGGATCTTAAGCTAAACCTATCATGCTTAACTTCTACGATATTGCACTTGTACTTGTACAATACATTTAATATCTTTGCTAGCTCTCCTGGCTGATCTTTTGTTAATACTTTAAGAACAACTATTCTTCCGATACTAGACAGCCCTTTCATTATTATTCTGTATAGCATTGTCAAGTCAATATTACCACCGCTCACAACGAGCGCAATCTTTTTATTCATATTGTTATAGTAACCTTCAAGCATTGCTGCAAGTGGAAGAGCTCCCGCACCTTCTACCATTATTTTTGATCTTTCAAGCATTAAATATATAGCAGTAGCTATTGAGTTCTCGTCAACAACGACAACATCATCAACCACCTCGCTCATGACCTCAAAAGTCAAATCACCAACACCTTTGGTTACTACTCCATCAGCCAAGCTTGGCAATGGCTCAATAGTTTCTATTTTTCCATTCTTTCTAGAAACATAATACTTAGGAGCGTTCTTCGGTTCAACTGCTATAACCTTTGTGCTAGGTTTCAATTTTTTAATTGCCGTTCCTATGCCTGATATTAAGCCTCCTCCCCCAACAGGAACCAAAACCATGTCTATATCGCTAAGTTGACTGGCGATTTCTAAACCTATAGTTCCTTGTCCTCCCATAATTTCAATATCATTAAATGGATGAATAAACACTGACCCTGTTTGCTGAGATATTTCTATTGATTTCTTGTACGCCTCATCATATACTTTGCCGTATAGAACCACTTCTGCACCGTAATTTCTTGTAGCATTCACTTTGAAAGCAGGCGTTATTTCTGGCATAACTATTGTTGACTTTATGCCAAGGCTATTAGAAGCAAATGCTACCCCTTGGGCATGATTGCCGCTAGACGCTGCTATAACGCCTTTTCCCTTTATTTCATCTTTATGCTTAAAAATTTTGTAATAAGCGCCTCTTACCTTAAAAGAACCCGTCTTTTGCATATTTTCAAGCTTAAAATAGAGCTTATTTCCTGTCATTTTTGAGAATGTTGCACTATAGTCAACCGGAGTTTTGTGAATAACACCAGAGAGAACTTTTTCTGCTTCTAAGATGTTTTCCCATACATTATCGACTAATTTTCCCAAAACCTTATCCCTCCATAACAAAATTTTTTTCTTTCATTTCAATTCAAATTTATTTTTACTAAAAAGCTCATTTAGATCATTCACCTTCAATATCCAAAACTTATAGATTTGGCTTTTAAATTGGACCTTTTGTTTTAATTAATATTTGATACTTAAATATATAATTATAAATTATTAAAAATTTCGATATAAAAACAAAAGAGGTAACATCTTATGAAAAAAGCTTTTCTCTCTGTAGATCTTGAGGGTTTGCCCTTTATAGTGAACAGGGGACAGCTTTCAACCGGAAACCCCCTCTGGGAGGAGGGGAGGAGGATAGCGAGCGAGTTAACATACGCCGCTGTGAAAGCGATCCATGATGAGGGATTCGATGAGGTGATTGTAGCAGATTCTCATGCTGATATGATAAACATATACTATGAGAGGCTTCCTAAATATGCATATTTAGTTAGAGGCTATCCGAGACCTAGGTCAATGATAACTGGAGCTGAAGGTTGCAGCGCGGCATTCTTCTTAGGATATCACGCAGGTGTAGGGACGAAAGATGCAACATACGATCATTCATTCAGCGGATCAGCCATAAGAGGTCTAGAAGTAAATGGAGTAAAAATGAGTGAATTCTTATTTAATATGATTGCACTGAATGAGATGAAGATTCCTGTAATATTTGTAGCAGGAGATGAGGCTTTGAGGGAGGATGTGGAGAAGTTCGCTCCGTGGGCCGTGTTCGTTCCTTTAAAGAAGTCCTATGGCAGGTACTCATCTATAAGCCCATCTATTGAAAAGCTCAATGAGGATCTAGCTCAAGGAGTTAAGGAAGCTGTGAGGAGGATGAATGCTAATGAAGTTAGAATGATAGCTGTGGATAAACCTGTGAAAGTTAAAATAGATTTTCTAAATACTGGTTATGCAGATTTAGCAGAATATTTACCTATCGTAAAACGAATAAGTGGAACTGCAATTGAATATTCAGCTGAGAGCATTAATGATGCTTACAAAATATTAGAATTGCTAGTATTTGCTTCATATGGCTTGAGAAGTATTATTGAAAAATAAATAATTTTATTTTTAATATAAATGGTTCCTACTTTTTCATGCGCTTTTAGCAAGGTATTTAGATCTATGTCCTCAATTTTTATTCCCAGCTCACCAGACAAGATGTATTTTAACTCACTAAAACTTGTCTTTTTTCTTTGAGATAATATTACCGAAACTAGAGAGTTTGCTGTCCTCATGTACCGTTTAGTTTCAAACATCTTCATTATTTCATCAAGTTCTTCTTTGCTTAGAACCTTCCGTAACAATCTAATTGAAGGAAAACCATTGACTTTTAATTCAATTGAAAAGCTTTTATCATTTGCCTGATGCTTGACACCTTCGCAGTAAAAAGGAGAAACACTCAGTCTTTGAGCGGCTTCGCAGTAAAGCGTTTCTCTGTATTTCTTTAGTTCCTTGTCGCCAATTGCCATTAGATCGTAACCATAAACCATATTCATATATTCCTTCAAAGGCGCATTAAAAACGTTTAGAATGGAAAGAAGTGAAGCTATACCAAGAGATGCAACTTGCTTTATATCGAACTTGTCTATAGTGTCCTCACTTGAATGATAGTATTTATCTGGCCACATGTTGAGCATAACAGACGGTATGCCATAGGAAACATATACATCATGATCGCTTCCCACTTCATAATTTATGAGCCACACTTTTTTTGTTGGAAATGTCGTTATAGAGCTAAACCCGTAGCTTTTTGGTAATGCATCTAACATGTATTTAAATGTACTAGCTTCTAAAGGAGAGATAAGAGATATTGGAGACCTGACAAAATTGAGAGATGACCCTGTTATATCCTGCACTTCTCCTATCATATCAAGATTAACAGTGCCGATGATTTTTCTTCCTTCACTAAGAGCCTTTCTTAAATAACTTACACTTCCGCTGTATTCAGGAACCCAAACAAAATTTATCCTTATATTATCCTTTAAATCTGACCTGTCTAAATATTTCATAGCTATAGACGCTGCAATATTTCCAATGCTTCCACTAATGTTATCATTTACTGTATAGCCCGGATGGCACAAATGAGAAATTATATGATATTCGTTTTCCCCATTTCCCCAAGAGTGTTCAATAACTGGAATGCTTGCGACGTTGTTATATCTAGACTTCACATAACCTTCAACTTCAACTTTTTCCCCCTTATTTATCATATATATCAAATGCATAGCATCTTCTCTTGTAACGGTAAAGGCGGGTGCCTTTGCTTTAGAAATTTCTTCAAATGAGGGGAAAATTGAGAAATAAGGATATGCTGTTTCCGATCCTTCTCTTCTAAACGCTATTACTCCTATTGCTCCATTGTCTACAAAAGAAAAATAATTCGTAGCGCTCCAATCATCTGTTAGAACTATCTTATTTTCACAGTTTTTATCGCATTTTCCCGAGGGAAGATATACCAGTTCTCCGGCAATTTCACCTGGTGGAGAGTGCACTATTACAGAAGTTATTGCTTTATTTGTATGCGATAATAAAGCTCTAATCGGTTTTTTGATCCATAATCCTCCTTCTTCTAGCTCCCAACCCACAAGATTTGCATCAAATGGCATGAGACTATCATCATGTTGAAAAAGATGCAAATTTGGATTTAGACCAAAATCTTCAAGTATTTCCTTAACCCTCTTTGATGCATCTATAATTCCTCTTCCGCCTTGGACTCTATTGTATTGAGAAAGCTCTACAGTATAAGATAAAAGCTTATTGATGGGGATTTTGTCTAAAATTTCTTCGATCGTTTTCAATCACCAGTAAAACAATTTAAGGATGAAAAAATAATTATAGTTAACTGATAAATATTTCCTGGTGCACTAAAATGCCCATAGAAAAAGGAATAGAATTGACAAGGTTTTTTGAAATAAAAGAAGAACACTCTGCGTCTCATGTAGGCTCTGGAGAAGTATCAGTTCTAGCGACTCCAAGTATGATCAACTTTATGGAAGAGACTGCATTACAGTGTGTTCAACCGCATCTAAAAGATAATGAAACTACTGTAGGTGTTAGAGTCGACGTTTATCACATAGCACCTGCAAAGGTTGGAGAAACGCTAAAAGTTGTTGCTAAATTGCTTGAAAGTGACGGGAAAAGGCTTATTTTCTGGGTAGAGGCCATTTGCGGAGATAGAGTAATTGGATATGGAATACATGAGAGAAGAGTTGTAGATAGAGAAGGTTTTACTAAAAGAGCTTGAGAATTTTTTATTAAAAATATTACAGCTGAAAATCTTGCCTTTTAATGTTAGGATGAAATTTGAACATTTTTAAGCTTTTAATTTTTATTAAAGCCTAGTGATCAGCTTTGAAGGGCTGTAAATGCTTCCTAATCATGACAATTGGAATTAGTGTTAATTCTGAGCCTAAAGCAATAGATCTCTCAAAAGGCTTCGGGCAGAGATCTCTGACTACTCAACTGTCCTTAGAATGAAAGAAGATGTATTCACAAATAGATAAGTGGAGCCTAGATAAACTGTTTTGAGTTTCATAAAAGTTTATATTTTAATGTTAATGTTTTTTTGCTATTTATAAATCTCTCCGCATTCTTTTAAAATGTTCTTTTAAGGACATACCTCAATGAGGGTTAGAGAGCTCTTCCAGAGAGCAGCGATAAGAAGATTGTAGAATTTCTTTGGATGCTTCGCGATAAAATCTATAGAGCCCTGAGATGCTTTAGAATATTGTTGCATGCATAAACATGTTCTCCAAATACCTTGCTCTCGAAAGCCTTTAAGCCATATGCAGAACCAAGAAGGGATGCATCAACTAATATGAACTTATATAGGATTTGAAAACCCTCAATGTGAACAAATTTTACAGTTTGGATCCTTTGTGACTTGGATTTCATGTATGCTTAAGTTTTTTGAATCTATATAAATGATCCTATCGGAAGCTACTTTTCCTATACCCGTAATAATCTTTATAACTTCAATTGCTTGCATGGTACCTAATATACCAGGCAGAGGAGGAACGACTTGTATTTCTTTTTTCGTTTCTTCTGTTTCTCCGAATATACAATTTAAGCATGGACCCTTTTTAGGAATAACCGTGAAAAGTTGACCATACCACTCTTCAACCGCTGCATGAACAAAAGGCTTTAGATATCTAACTGCCAACTTATTAACCCTTAGCCTAGCCTTCCAATTATCTAGCCCATCAACTACAACATCAGCCCTCTTAATAATCTCCTCAAAATTTTCGTCATTTACATCAATAACAAATGGTTCCACATGTATTTCTTTGTTGATTTCTCTTAACCTTTCTGCTGCAATAATTGCTTTATATTTTCCTACATCTTCTTCTTTATAAAGAATTTGTCTATTGAGGTTCGATTTTTCTATTTTATCTTTATCTACAACTAACAATTTGCCTATGCCGGAGTAAGCTAAATAAACAGAGCTAGCTGATCCAAGTCCACCAACTCCAACAATTAGAACCGTAGAATTTTTCAGCTTTCTCTGCCCTTCATCGCTCAAGATCTTTAATTGTCTAGTATATCTTTCCAACAAATGCACCTTACTAAATTATATCATCTAGCTTTTTCTTTCCAAGTTTTTTAGAGATTAGTCCCTTGGTCTTAATATCTAGGTCTTCCTTTTCAATATCTTCAACGATATCTTCTTTTTCAGGTTGAGCCATTGCGACCTTGTTTTTAGCGTAGCCGCATTCACCATTCGGAAGAAGATAGTTCGCCTTGCAACTAGCATACTGACAAGCTGCTCCTATGCATTCATCATTTGTCCAGGTGCAGAATACATATTTTCTTCCAGTCTTTGGGTCTCTCCTTATCTGGTATGCTCTTTTAGTGCACCAAAATAATGGGCATAGGTTGTTGCATTTTTCACCCAAAGGATTAGGGTTCTGATGGTGCTCATAACCTTCCCTTTCTTGTTTTATTCCACTTTCAAACCTTTCCTTTTTTTCATATCCCCCTGTTTTTCCCTTTTTGTCGCCCCAATACTTATCTTTTCCATAGTCGTAATGCTTTTGATCTTTCTTTATACTCAATCTCTTTCACCTACCTATTTCGCTAGGGTTTATACCATTTAAAGAGAATATAATTTGGTATACCATTCCTGACTATGCCTAGCATGAACTTTTTCTTTACGCTATGGCTTAACCTACCCATCCTTACTAGTTCGATAGGGTCTATAATTTCATCACCTTCATAAACATGTATTAAATATGGAGCGTGTTCAATTCCAGGTCCATGTCTATACAGACTGTAGTCGCTTCCAAACTTCAATCCGCTTCTTACAACATAACCTTTTTCTCTTAGATCTCTGTATATTATATACAAGCTTTTAAAAGACTTAATCCTATTATATGCTTCATTTAAAAGTTCATCGAAGCTCATTTCTTTACCTTCTGAATTTAAAACAGATAACTTTCCCTTTTCTACCAAATAAAGGGCTTCTACCAATGACAATTCTAAAACTTCATTATATTCTCTTCTCTCAGGTTTTTTTATTCCAAAAGGTTTTCCATAGAATCCATCCATGTAGATCTTGGAGGCAATTTTAGTGTCTTTGATAAGTACTTTAAGCCCCACTAAATGTCCAATGAATTTCTCGTCATGCTTTATAGAGGGATATGTATCTGAAGTCATGACTTGCATCCCTAATCTTGTCTGAAAGCTCTTCTATCAAATCTACTACTTCTTTTAATAATAACAGATGGAATAAATCATTAGAATATTTTCGTATTATTTCTAGTTCAAGCCTTCTATATAGCTGATCTACCAGATCTTCTTTCCTATTTATTTCGTCGTGTATTTCTCCAACCTTTTTCGAATTAGAGGAAAGGTATTTGGACTCCGTATATAGAAGTTCAACCATATTAAATGATGTTGAAGAAAACTGAGAAAATAATTCTGCAATACTTTGATCTAATGTAAAGCCGGAATGGGCAAGGATAGATAACCTGTAAATTATTGAGTCAATTATTTGAGAGATTCTGTCCAAATGAGAAAGCGAGAACATATACAGCTCTTTCGTCATTAGAGTAGGTGACACCCTTACGACATATTCCATAGTTGATTCCTTCATTCTTTGAGCATCGTCCTTAATTTTTTTTATTGGCTCATATCCTTTTTTAACGAGTTCCATCTTGCCTTGAATAAAGCCTGAAATAAGCTCTTGCGCCATCTTTCCTTCTTGGTTTATTGTTAAAAGAATGTTTGTAATCTGTTCTGCTAAGTTCATTTCCGCTAAGTTCATATTAAGAATTTCATCATCCCTTATAATTTCCTGAGGCATTTAGTTATACACCGAACGCTTTTGTTATTCTTTATTTATTATCTTTAATTTTAAAATACAAGATTAAATATCTATTCATTGTATTTCCATTTATTCATGCTTATTTGTTATCATAAATGAAATCAATGTCTGCAGCTTCTTTCAGTATCCAATCTTTATTCGCTTTTAGAGGCCCAATACTCCTTTCAGCTCTTTCTAGAATTCTTTCGAACAAATCTTCTTCTATTTGCATATAAACTAATCTCACAAAGTCTATTATAGTTCTATAGTATTCCATTTCCTCCTCACTGTTAATATTTTCATGATATGTTTTCAAAAAATTTTTCAGATCCGCCCTTGAATTTTTATTCATTTCAAGAAGCTTTAAGATCTCTTCCTCATTCTCAACGCTTTGTTCTTCTTTCAGTTTTTCTTCTATAGTAGACAGTATCTTTCCTCTTTCTTCCATAATTTCTTGAAAGCTCTTCTTTATTATAACCAAAACGTTATCCCTCAATTTAATATGCTTATAGCGACCTGATAGTTGCTATGCTGTTATCAGAGACACCATTTTCTTTCATGAACTCATTATTTGCATAGACCTCATTTTCAGGAACGTTTTCGTCAAGGATCACATTAAATAGGAATCTCTTCTTTCCTGCAATAACAATATACGCTTTATCCTTTATTCCAAGCTCAGATGCCAGTTTCGGATTGATAGTTATATGTTCAGGTTTTGTTGAGCTATATCTTACTCTTATCCTTTTTTCGGAAATTTTCTTTTGAGTAGGCTTTAATGCGCCAGCTGGAGGAATAATAGCTACTAATGACTTTATGTCCTTCTTTTCTACTTTCTGCTCACTTGCTTCCTTGTTTTCCTCTTCGGACATATGCTCACCTTTCAATATTGCTTTATATTGATGTGAAATTTGAAAGCTTAAAAGAAATACCTACAAAGGCAATTATTAATTTATTTTATTTCAGAATAAATATTTTTAGCTTCTAATAGGTTTTTTAAAGCTTCAGTCAATTCGTCAATTTTCAACCTCTTCTGCTCCCATGTATCTCTGAACCTTATAGTTATTGTACTATCTTCTAAGCTCTGATAGTCTACCGTAACTGCAAATGGAACTCCTATTTCATCTGCTCTCGCATATCTTCTTCCTATGCTTCCAGAATCATCATATAATGCCATGAAGCCACTCATTTTTAAGCTTTCATATATGCTTTTCGCCAGAGCTTCTATCTTTTCGTCATTAACTAGCGGAAAGACTGCAACCTTTACGGGTGAGAGACTAGGCTTCAGAGAAAGTATGTACCTGTCCTCCTTTTGCTTGAGAGAGTATTCCATCACTACGTATAAGAGCCTCTCGACGCCAAATGAAGGCTCCACGACATGCGGTATGAATCTCTTTCCAGTTATCTTTTCCTCCTCTTCAACCATATTAACCATTTCTTTTGTTATCTTCTTTCCTTTGATTGTGATGAATCCATTTTTCTCAAGAGTTTCTTTCAACTCTTTCGGATCTAAAGAATTCAACGCAGAGATCACATCTTCGCTCTCGCTTTTGAATGCCTTTCCGACTGCGGCTTTGTTAATCATTATCTTTAGACTTTTTTCTATATGTGGTGTTTGGTATTGTTTAAATATCGAAAGGTCCTCTTTGCTATATATAGAGTGCCTAGAAAGGTCATAGTCTCCTCTGTATGCGTGACCCGATACCTCAATCCATCCCCACCTTTCAGTTTTAACTAGCTGATCAAATGTCTGCTTTGAATAGTGAGCCCTTTCTTCTGGTAATTTTTCTTCGAAATATTGATTTTCATACGGTATTCCCAAAGAATAGAGGAATTCTTGTGAAACGTACATCCAATATGCTAGCCATGGCGTTTTTATCAGCCCAGTTTCTAAAGCTTCTTTTATTGTAAAAATCTTTGGCTCTCTTTCTCCCATTCTTTTTGCATCTTCTGTAAGTATCCTAAGCTTCTTATCGTAAACTTTTTTGAGCGCATCTTCTGCACCAGGATCTTCCGGATCGAAGAAGAACTCTATCTCCATTATAGTGAACTCTCTAAGCCTTAGCATGCCTTGCCTAGGACTTATTTCGTTTCTTCCAACTCTTCCTATTTGGGCTATTCCGAGAGGAAGTCTTTCTCTCATAGTAGTGAAGACTCTTTTAAAGGATAAGAACATTCCTTGTGCTAGCTCAGGTCTAAAGTACCCCACATCTCCTGTATATGGCCCTATTTGTGTTTTAAAGAGTAAATTGAAGAGGGAAACCTCTCCGAGGACTCCTCCGCAATATGGGCATCGCAAATCATTGTTTCTTATAATTTCCGTGAGCTCTTTCGGACTTTTTCCTTCAGCCTTTACTCCAAGTTTTTCTTCAATGAGGTGATCTGCCCTGTAAATTCTATGACAGGATGTGCATGAGACTATAGGATCTGTGAAGCTTTCAATATGCCCGCTTGCCTTATAAACAGCTTCAGGACCTATGATGGGAGCTTCTATTTCGACGATCATTTCTTGATGCGGCAAGATAAAATGCCTTTTCCATTCGCAAATAATATTATTTTTCAGGAGTATTCCATAAGGACCCAAGTCATAGAAGCCGGCAACTCCGCCATAAATCTCATAAGACTGCCAGAAAAACCCTCTTCTTTTGCCAATCTCAAATATTTTGTCAGGCAAGCTCAACTATCACACCCCATCATCTCTTTTAATGCAGGTTTTCAACTGAAAGCGATGTTTTAACCAAATATTAAAATCAGTATAGAATTTAGCTATTTTTCCAAATTTTTAAAGATATGCTTTTAATTAAATTCTAGCAAAATTATCCTACTATATTAGTTTAATTATTTTTTCTAATAGATTGATTAAATTTAAGATAATATCAATGCCTCCCTTAGTTAAGCATATAAGTGGAATTTCAGCTATAAAAGCAAGGTATCCTTCAGGATCTATGGCAACCTTAATACCATAGAGCTCAAAGTTCTTTGCTGATATATTTTTGTAGTCTCCTTCATAAGCGTAGTCGGTCAAAAGAGATATGCGCACGTATCCAGAGATACTATCTATCTCCAAAGCGAACGAATATTCCACATCTTCATGAATGCACTTAAATAACAAAACATTATTGCTTTCAGCCTTAGTTTTGCAACCTTCAGACCTTAACATGGATTCAATTGTTTGAAGCAAAACTCTATAACTCAATTTGGCATTCCCTGCAAGCGCCTGCTAAAATATAATAGCAACTTTTCATAAATATTTTTGATCCTTCATTTTCAATTTTATGGTGAACCTAGTTGGAGAAAATAAATGAAGTCATTATTGATTATAAAGGCTCTATTTTTAAAACTTTGAAAAGAGAGGATGGTAGATTCTACTGTCCAATTTGCGGAGCTGGTGAAAACGCCCCAATCTTCTTTACGGAAAGTGACCTTATAAGACATATCTGCAACCACGATCAAATAAAAAAGGCTTTAGCAAAAAAGAAAAAGGAGTGAGGAGAAAGGAATGATAAAAATAGATCTAAAATCTATCCCAAAAAATCAAGAAGAGTTGGCTAGAAGAATAGACCATACAGTTTTGAAAATAGATGAAAAAAAGAACGGAATTATTAGAGGGTTGGAAGAAGCAGAAAAATACTCTTTTAGAAGCTTGGTCATCCCTCTATGCTATGTTAAGGAGTTCTCATCTCTTTCTAAAGTTCCAATATCTGCAGTAATAAGCTTTCCATTCGGTCAAGATCCTTTGGAAATTAAACAGAAACAAATTGAACTTGCCTTCTCCAATGGAGCTAAAGAGGTTGACGTTGTGATCAATGTAATGTCCTATATATCAGGTGACAAAAGTTACGTTGAGAATGAAATAAAAAAGCTTTCTGATCTTACTCATGAGCTTGGGGGAAAAGTTAAGTTTATAATTGAAACCGGATATTTGGACAATGCTGGGATAGCTGAGCTTTCTAAAATGATAGAAAAAAGTAATGGTGACTACATAAAGACATCAACAGGTTTTGGACCTAGAGGTGTAAATATAGATGACATACTTGTAATCAGATCTGCTGTAAGCAGAGAGCAGAAAATCAAAGCTTCAGGAGGAATCAGAAGCGGCATTCAAGCTCTGCTTCTGCTCGCTTTTGGTGCAAATATTTTAGGAGCAAGTCAAAGCGTTAAAATTGTAAATGAATATCCTCAGGCTTTACGCATGTTTGAAAGTGTATATAATGAATGAAAATAAAGAAAATTACGTAAAAAAGCTTTCGTTTATTATAGACGATATCTTAGCTAATAACATTGAGAAAAAATGTGAAATATGCGGAAAAAAGGAGAGAAAAAATAAATGCAGAATTTGCGGAAGAGAGGTCTGTAATGATTGCTATAATAAGGAAAAAGGAATGTGCATAGTTTGCTCGGAAACACTATGTGAAATTTGCAAAAGGAGGAATGCTGTTGAAAGATGCCAAATTTGCGGAAAGCTTGTTTGTCCGGACTGTATGGTTAGGATAGATAAGAGCAGGGTTGTATGCAGGGATTGCTATGAAAAATTAGGATTAGATGGTGTACGCAGAATTATTGAAGATAAGGCTATAAGCGAAAATTTAAAAATGAAGAAATTTTTTCAAGAATTTTGTGAAAAATGAAAAAATGTTACTAAAGGAAATAATCTCTCAAAGAAGAATAATAATTAATTTAGAATAAATCATTATTATAATTATTATAACTGTATATACTTCTTTTTTATTTTCCTTTAGTACAAGAATTATTAATGGTTTGCGAGATAAGTTGAGGTGGAGCAATTGACGGTAGAAACAATCTCCCTAACAGCGTCAGTTAGAGACAAAATCATTATTAAAAATGTGAGCTTAAAGTGCAACAATGGCGAAGTCCTTGCTATAATGGGTCCAAATGGAAGCGGAAAGACCTCTTTAGCAAACGTGATAATGGGTCATCCGAGGTATGAAGTAATCAGCGGTAAAATTTACATAAATGGGGAAGATGTTACAAATTTGAGTGCGCATGAGAGAAGCTTGAGGGGGCTTATGTTACTGTTTCAATCTCCTCCAGAAATACCGGGAGTAAGGCTTAGCAATATAATACTTAGCTCATACAACAAAAAAATTGGAAAAGAAGTCGAGCTTCTTAAAGTGCATAGACCTGAAGTAATAAAAGAGATGAATGAGGCTACAAGTGAAGTAGGGCTTTCCACAGATTTTCTATACAGGGAGTTGAATGTAGGATTCAGCGGAGGAGAGAGAAAGAGGGCTGAGCTTCTTCAAGCACTAGTGCTTAAACCTATAAACATCATAATGGACGAGCCTGATAGTGGATTGGATGTAGACGGACTTAAGATAGTATCTAATATCATAAAAAGAATGAAAGAAGAGGATAGAGCCGTGATCCTCATAACCCATTATACGAGACTTTTCAAATATGTAGAGCCTGAAAAGGTTATGTTGCTTTTCAATGGAGAGAAAATAGCTGAAGGTGGAAGCGAACTTGCAAAACAAGTTGACGAGTTGGGATATAAAAAATTTGCGGAAAAGCTTGGCATTACTGCAGGTGATTTAAATGAGTGAGGATTTAAGCAGAGAAGAAATTAGAAGAAAAATTTCTATGCTGACAGAACAGAGAGGATTGGAAAATAATTCAGTAAAGTATTCGTTCCAAATTAAAGGAGAGTTGGAAGAGAGCATTATCGAAGAAATTAGTCAATTAAAAAATGAGCCTGAGTGGATGCTGAGGCTGAGGAAAAAAGCTTTTGAATGGTATAAAAAGCTTCCAACACCAAATTGGCTCCTTGGAGTAGAGGAACTTACAATAGACGAGCTCACGCATTATTTAAAGCCTGATGTTAACCTAGCTAAAAGCTGGGAGGAGTTACCGGAAAATATTAGGAAAATGTATGAAGTCCTTAATATCCCTGAGGTAGAGGCTAGGGCTCTTTCTGGGTTGAGCTTGCATTTAGAAAGCGATACAATTTATCTTAAAACTAAGAAGGCATTAGAAGAAAAAGGAGTTATAATGATCCCTATGGAAGAAGCTGTTAAAAAATATCCAGATATAGTTAAAAGTTATTTTTCCAAAGTTTTTCCGTTTACTGAGCATAAGTTTATTGCTCTTCACTATGCACTTTGGAGCAGCGGAGTGTTTGTGTACGTGCCAAAAAATGTGAAGATAAGGCAACCTATTGAGGCTTTTTTCGTAATATCTCAGGCTCTTGAAGGACAGTATGAGCATACCCTCATAGTTTTAGATGAAAACAGCTATATCGAGTTTATTGAGGGCTGTTCAGCACCAATGTACAAAACGTACAGTTTTCATGATGGCGCTGTCGAAATCTATGCGCATAAAAACAGCCATATAAAATTCACAACCCTTCAAAATTGGAGTGAAAATGTTATCAATTTCAATAACAAAAGAGCGATTGCTGAGGAAGGTGCAGAAGTCGACTGGTTAGAGGGAAGCGTTGGAAGCAAAGTTACTTATGTTTATCCTAGTACCATACTAAAAGGTGACAATTCTAAAACTACTATTTATACCATAACTCTTTCAAAGGGAAATAAGATTAAAGATGCTGGCGCAAAGGTAATTATGAATGGAAAGAATACAGCGGCCAAAATAGTCAATAAAAGTATAAGTGCCGATGGTGGTATAAACATCTACAGAGGGCTGATTAGGATAAATAAAGGGGCAATAAATTCAAGGGCTACAAGCAGCTGTGAAAGTTTAATTCTTGATGAAAAAAGTAAAGCTTATACATATCCTCACAATCAGGTTCTAGAAGATACTGCATTTGTAAATCATGAGGCTAAAACTGGAAAGATAAATGAGGATCAGTTGTTTTACTTAGAAAGCAGAGGCCTAAGGGAAAATGAGGCTAAAAGCATTATAGTATTAGGATATCTAGAAAACGTACTAGTTAATTTGCCTTTCGAAATGGCTTCAGTTCTTAACTCTGTAATACAGCTTGAATTTTCCAGCATTGGAGGGAAAGGATAGATGGCGTCTTCTGAATTAGAATTAGAAAAGATGCCCTATCAGAAGTTCAAGGACAGTCCTACTATCAAATACTATACTGATTGGGCTACTTTTGATGAATTGTTAGGGTACATGCCAGAGGGAACAGTAGGATGGATTGACATAGGTACGTTGAAAAAATCCCCTACAATATTGCTAAAGCCGGACGGCTTTGAGTATAGCGGAATAAACGATATAGGAGTTGAGAAATTTTCAAGAAATGCATTGAAGCTGTACGACTTAAGTGAAGGCAAAGTGTATGCCAAGCACTTCTTAAGAATAGATAAGTATATTTCACTGCTCATAAAAGAGGGCGAAAAGCGCAATGTAAAATTAGCAATTATTCCGCCTAAAAAAGGATCATCATCTCATCATCTTTCAATAAAATTAGAAAGAAGTGCATCGTTAAATCTTGAGGTTATATATGCTCCGATTTCTGAGTCATCTCTTTCAAGCTTTACTTTGGAAATTGATGGAGAGGGAGAAAACAAGATAAAAATACTAAATTTGGTTAAAGCCCCAAACAATAGTCCGTTCTTTTATGAGACAAGAATTCTTGGAAGAGGTAAAGATGATATAAGCGTAAGGACTGCTACAAGTGGAGGCATCATCCACAACAGAGCCGACATAGTTATCTTAGGAAGCATGTCTAAAGCTAATATAAAGGCTCTATCATTAGTCACAAACAACAACAGAGCAGATCTTACAACTAATATTCTAAATGACTCTTCTCAAGGCATAGCGGAAATACTTGTAAGAGGAATTAATGCGGGCGGAGAGATAGTTCACAGAGGCACATTAAAGGCAGAAACTAATTCTATCGAAAGCGAAAATAAGCTAAGAAGCTATCTAATAAAAACATCGAAAAATTCAATAAACCACTCTGTTCCAATACTGGAAATAACCACTAATTTAATAAAGACTGCAGAGCACAGTACTGACATATCCGACATTCCAGAGGACATCCTGTTCTATTTGTCAAGCAGAGGGCTAAAAAGAGAGGAGGCAGTTTTTCTTCTAACGCAATCAATGCTCATTGATATGGTGGAGGATCTGTTTGAAAATTCAAACGAAGCTATAGAATGGTCAAATAACTTCTTAAAAAACATTCGTTTGTAACTTACTTGAGTTTTTCTTTATTGCTAGCTTTTACTCCTTAAACGTTACAAGATTAGTAAGCTAATTGCAAGTCCTATTAAAAACAATAAACCAAATTCTAATGTTATTTTTGCTAACAAGGGATCCGCATTGCTAGGTACTTTCTCTTTAAAATTCTTTATAGTTTTTAGCGCTCTGTATAAGCTTGCAAGTGAAATTATGACCCATACCGGAAAAATTTTCATAAAAACAAGGATCAATGTTAAAATGTAAGGAAGAGTTAATTCACATTCAAGAAGAATTAATGAGAGCTTTTTCCCAATCCTTACCGATAAAGTTTTCGCTCCCCTTGATAGATCGAAGTCTATATCTCTAGTATTATTTGCAGTTAATACAGCGGCAACGAGAAACCCATACGGTATCGAAAAAATTGCTGGTCTAAAGGTTAAGTCACCTGTAATTATCGCATAGCTTCCGATAGAAAAAAGAAAGCCATATGCAATGAATGCTTCAAGCTCACCTAATGAGAGATATTTTAACGCAAACTTTGAACCTGTGTACATGAAGCTTAGAAAAGGACCAATTATTCCAAAAATTATACCCCAAATATTGCCCCAAAATATATATATAAGAATTCCGAGCAAAACACCTACAATAGCGGATAATGAAGCATATATAAAAATTCCTTGTGAACTAATACTATTAGAAAGGATTGGATGCTTTCTATAAATGTTGGTTGGTGCTTCTTTTATGTCTACTCCTCTTTTATAATCATAATAATCATTCCAAAGATTAGCAGAAGCATGAAAGAGTATACCTCCCAGGATAACGATCAACGATTTTAATAAAATATCGGGCGAAAAACCTTTTAAAAGCGCATAGAATACTCCGAAAGATATAGCAATAATCGTCATAGGAAAGGACCAAGGCCTTGCATAAGTAAATAACTCTCTAGCTTTAGTCAAGGTTCATCCTCCTTCTAGTAAAAATATCTAGGAATTTTATAATTTTTTGGACAAAAAGAAATTTTTCAACAAAAAGTTAGAACAAAACAAAGTATTCAATATATAATCAAAATATCTCCTTTTGGGGAACGGATGGAAGACTATAGCTTTATATTCTATATTTTTGTTTGACATGAACACGTAAAAAGCATATATGCATTTATGAATTACTATAATTTAAAAATCAGTGGAGGTTCACATCTTCATCGGAAAATCCTCCGCTGCTATTTTCACATCATTTTTTATATTCATATTTTATTGGGTTTCTAAAAATTTCTTTACTGCACCTTCTAACTCACTTAAAGAGATAGTATATTGTACATTGGTTTTTCTTTCCCTTAAAATTATAGTATTAGTTTCCTCCTCTCTTTCTCCATAGATAAAAACCAGTGGAACCCACTTCATCCCCCATTTTCGTAATTTGCTACCAATCTTTTCATTGCTGAGATCTAGATACACCCTTTTAAGGCCTATCGATTCTAGCAGTCTTTTTACTTCTATTATCTTTTCTTCATTTACGTTTCCAACCTTAAGAATTACGCTTTGATATGGTGAAAATAGCATAGGTAAATATGGACTTAGTGCTTTCTTTTCCTCGAGTTCTATTAATCTATCTAGTATAAGGGAAAAGAGGCTTCCGTTGAAGAAAGGGAAATATCTATTATTAATGATTGTTGCTACTGGTATTGAGTCCACATTTTCACTTCTGTAAAAAGCAATGCCCTCCTCATTTTCAAGTTTCAAATTCTTAATGTTATTCCTAATAATAGAAAAGTCTATATCCATTGTGCAGTCAAAGATCTCGTTGTTTCCTGGCAATATTTTCGCTTTGAAAAAACTTCTGCTTCCTTCTTTTAAAGTGACTCCATTCAGGGTTTCATAAAATTCGTTTTCAGCTTTGAGCATACAGAACTCTTTAACTAAGCTGTCCCAAGGTTCTTTTATGTTAAATCCATTGGAATAAACCTCAAAGCCAAACCTCTTGAGATAGTCGTTGACAAGCTTATCATATGAGTTTTTTGATAGCTTAATTTGAAGCGATACCGCAGAAGAGAACTCTCTTGACAGTTCTGCAAGAGGATGTCCAAAGGACGAAAGCTCAAATTCCTTATACCAGCCGAAAGGAGCTCTAGCCACTTCCAGTTTTTTATCTTTTAACCTTTCGCTAAGCTCATCTAAAATTTTTATAGACTGGTCAGGCTTTTCTAAATTGCTAGATAAGTGAGCATATGGATAAATGATAATGCTATTAGCATTGACTTTTTTTGCATGTTCGGCTATAGATTCTGTCGCATTTTCTATTACCTTTTCGTCGTCTCCTCTTTCTACACTTATAAAAGCAACAAGGACATTTTCTTTGCTAAGTTCGTGTATGGGTGTCTCATCTTTCTTCTGTAGCGCTTCCGAAACTGTTCTAAAAGAAAACTTTTTCGCATGAATCTGCAAAATCCTCATATTTTCTCCCACTTCAAATTGAATGAAAATCTTCTTTAGTTTTTTGAGGAGGTGGAGGTGCCATTGGAAGAGGTGGAGGGACTTGCAACTCCCTTGAGATCAAAATTAAAGTTCCCATAAGATGAGGAAGTACTAATCCGGCAACAAAGTTAGCTCTTTCTTCATTGCTCTTTTTTGTAAATATTTCTTTTATTTCATCTTGGTTTTGTGCTTGTATTCTAACTTTTCCGGTAATAACTATATTTACTACCATAGGATCCGAGAGGAGGGAGATCCTAAATTCATAAGCTCCAATGCCAGTATGAGGATCCTCGCTTATTTTTGTTACGTTGAGCTGTGTATTATATCTCATCATAGGCGGTGGGATTTCAGATACTTTTTCTGCGCTAATTCTTTCCGTGCTAATTTGAACCATCGGCACTTAAGTTCACCATTATGATTTATATGAATTAACTAAAATAATATATCCTTTTTACAATTGAAGATTTCACTATTTTATAGTGGATTTGATATTTAAATATCTTTAAGACGTTATATGCAGTGAGGGATCCCTAACATTAACTATTTTAGCTAAACACGAAGTTTAGTCCATAGCCCAAAAAAGTAAATCTCATAAAAAACTAATGTGGGATTTCGATCTTCCCCACTTATCTGCAAGTGAAAGATGCAAGCCCAAATAGATGAGAAAAATTTATGCCCATTTCTCTAAAATGAATCCAAAATTTGAATAAGGTAATATGGATAGGAGAATGAACATATAGTGATTATATTACAGTTTAAATCATAAAAATATCTGCTTGCTTAATCAATTATATAGATTTGGATGTTTTTTATATATCAATAATATTTCTCCGATATACTTTTTAAAAGACAATTTTAAATATAAACGGTAAAAATATCTTTAAGCTAATAATAAAAAAAATCCATTATATTGAAAACCATACAATAGGTAGGAAGCATGGAGAGAAGTTATGAAGAAGGCTTAATTGCAATATTAACAGACTTTGGGGATATCGACAATTATGTCGCAGTAATGAAAGCGGTAATAATGAAGGAAAATAGAAGGGTAAAAACATTAGATATTTCTAATAATGTCCTCCCGTTTTCTATTATTAGTGGTTCATATCTTCTTTACACTTCCTATAAATATTTCCCCAGTGGAACGGTCTTCTTAGCAGTAATCGATCCAGGGGTAGGAAGTGATAGGAAGGCTTTAATAGTAAAAGCAGGAGACTGGTTTTTTGTTGGTCCGGATAATGGGATATTTTGGCCTATTATAGAGGAGAATTTCTCTCAAGCAGAAGCCTATTCAATCTCTATTGAAAAGAGCGACCTGCGTAACATATCTTCTACATTTCACGGCAGAGATGTGTTTGCGCCAATAGCGGCTAGGCTTGCTAAAAACGGGGATCCTGGATTTTTCGGTGATCCGCTCAATTTGGAATCCCTTTCTAAGCTTAGCCTTATTAAGATGCAAAAGGACGGTGCTTATATCTGTTTTGAGATTATTCACAAGGACGTTTTTGGAAATGTAGTTCTCTCTTCTAAGGGAAAGATCCTCAGCATTATGGGAAAAGACGTAGAAGTGCTGAAGAAAAGCGATAACAAGAAATATATTTTTAAGAATGTTCCTACTTTTAGCTTATTAGAAGAAAATGAACTTGCAATTTATGAAAACAGCTTTGGATTCCTGGAGCTTGCAAAGAACAAGGGTAATTTATTCGCAGATTATGGATTTAAAATTGGTGAAAAGGTTTGTTTGAAGAAATAAAGGAGCGCTACAATAGAATATTATTTCCAGGAAGGTTTCAACCACTTCACTATGGACATATAGAAGTTATAAAATGGATGCTAAATTTTGGCGATGAAATAATAATTGCAATTGGTAGCGCGCAAAAAAGCCATATGGTCGATAATCCGTTTACTGCAGGAGAGAGGATGGTTATGATAAGAGAGGCATTAAAGGAAGAAGGCTTCGATCTGAGCAAATTCTATATAGTGCCTGTGCCCGATATAGAGTATAACAGCATATGGATTTCTTACCTAGAATCCCTCTTACCTCCTTTTGATGCTGTATGCTCTAGAAATCCCCTTGTCATAAGACTTGCTAAAGAAGAAAGATATGATGTTCTAGTTCCTCCATTCTTTCTTAGGTCAGAATATAGTGGCAAGAAAATTAGGAAAAAAATGCTCAGTGGAGAGAAATGGGAAAGCTATGTTCCTCCTTCAGTAGCGAGAATCATAAAGCAAATCAGCGGCATTCAAAGGCTTATCGATTCATCGCTTAGTGACGAATTAGAATGATTTTTTAATTCGTTTCTGAATGTTAAAATGACGCCTATTGTTATTAAAGCTATTCCAATTACTTGAAGAAGCGATGGACTCTCCTTATTTGAGAAGCATTGGATGATAAAAGTCAAAATTGGAACAATATAGCTTAAAACTGTAGCTTTGCTTGCCGACCATATAGAAAGGACTCTGTTCCAAGAAAGAAATTGAATCGCTCCTCCAATTGTTGCGAACCAAATAACATCAGCGAACACATTGTCATCAGCCCCTGCTTTAATGATAGGCTGATATAAAGGGAGTACAGCGAGGGAGAACAACGAACAAATAAGGAAAACTGATGAATTAAGAACAAATACATCAAAGGTTCTCAGTTTTCTATAAAGAACGCTATAATAAGCCCATGCAAATGCATTTATAAAAGAAAGAACAGTTCCGTATAATGTGAAACCTTTCATTAAGTTATAACTGTAAGCTATATAGCCCAAAAAAGCCACAAGTACTCCATATATTTCTCCGCTTTTTTCGTTCAAAATCCTTCTTCCAATTAATGATGCAATTAATGGCATAGAATAGCTTAAAACTAGTGAATCTGCTGGAGAAAGATATATGAGGCTATATAGCCACAACGTTGTACTCAAAAAGACGAAAAAAGAAAGAACTGCTATATTTTTGTTTAAAATGATCTTCTTCGAAAACAGTATTGTAAATAAGAGCATGATGATGAATCTGATAAAAAGGGAAAAACCAATGCTAAAATATTCCAGAAGATCTTTTACGAAAAAATTCAGTGGGACGCTCCCGATCACATATATTAAAAAGAAAACCAAAGCTTTTCCTTCTTCCTTCATTTACAAGACCTCATTGGAGTTAGCATGTTGAACCAAAAATCTCAATTAATATTATCCTAATTTCTTCTTTAGGATAATTAATTCCTTCCTGCAGGATCATAGGATTCCAGTACATATCCATGAATGCATTCTTTCAATTGAAATACATAAGAATGGTCAAAGAACCTCTCCAGATCTTTTCTCTAAGCCGTCAGTCTTTCATCTTTTCCATAGGTTCGATCATTAACAAAGCATTTGCTATTTCAATATTTATCATCCTTATCATCAAAGCAAAAATATATTATGTGAAGCTGTGAACTTTTTATTCCTATCTCAAAGAAATAAGGGTTTTTGTTTGTTGAAAAATTTGACTCTTCCTCGCAGTGAAAGGCTAGGGCCTTCAGTGTAAATTAGTTGGAATACAGTTAATTTAATATTTTAAGTTAAGATAAAATTCTTGATAAATATTATCTATGAGGTCGAAAAATGACCGTTCTCAATATGCTTTTTGATAGTATAGAAGACATTTTTAAAGCAATACTTAATCATCCATTTTTGAAAGAGCTTTCCGAAGGATCGTTAAATGAAGAAGTTTTCAGGGAATACATAATTCAAGATTACATTTATCTAACTAATTACTCGAAAGCTCTATCTCTACTTTCATCGAAAATGCCAAAGGAAGAGTGGCAGAAGACATTTATTGAAGATGCTATTGGAGTATATGAAGTGGAAAAGGCTATGCAGGAGAGCTTTTTCTCATTTTGGAATATCGATAGAAAGAAACTAGAGGAAGTGAGACCGAATCAAGTTACGTTGGCATATTCGAATCATCTAATATCGACTATCGTTTTAGAAGATTATCCTATAGGTATATCATCAGTTCTGCCTTGTTATTGGATTTATTTAGAGGTCGGGAAAAAACTCGCAGAGGAATCTTCTCCAAATCCGCTTTATAAAAAGTGGATAGAAACTTATTCAATTAACATAAAATATGAAAATATAGTTAACAGAATACTCAAAATAGCTGAGGAAACTTTTTCAGAACTTGATGAAAAAGCTTTGAAGAAAGTTAAGAGGACATTTAGGCTCAGCACTATATACGAATATATGTTTTTCGATGCTGTCTATAAGAGGAATGATTTTCCGTTTGAATTTTAGCGAAAAAAATATTTTCGGACTACTATTTATTTATACTAGGAAAAAGAGTATTCGATCAATTATAAGTTAATAAAAGGGAGAGTATTTTGGTACCCAAATCTCAAAAAACTTCTGAAAGTGAAGATTTGGAGGAAGAAAAGAAAAAAGATGAAGAAAAGGACGAATCAGAAATAAATGCTATAAAAACTTTAACCGATCTGCCTGGTATAGGCCCTGCAACTGCTACCAAGCTGATCGAAGCAGGATATGGAACTCTTGAAGCAATAGCAGTTGCAACACCACAGGAAATAAGCGCTGCGGTAGGAATACCAATTAACACAGCACAGAGGGCTATAAAAGCTGCAAGGGATGCACTAGAAATAAGATTTAAGACAGCGTTAGAGCTTAAAAAGGAAAGGCAAAGTGTAGGGAAGATAACGACCGGAAGTAAATCTCTTGATGACCTTCTTGGAGGAGGAGTAGAAACAAGAACCATGACCGAATTTTTCGGCGAATTTGGAACTGGAAAGTGCTTTTCTCCTGAAACTGAGGTAATAATAGAAGACTTTGGAAGTGTGAAAAAAATAGATATAGAAAGCTTTTATGAAATGAAGGCGTCCGAAGGAAAAGAGCTAATGTATGACGGTGGATTCATGGTTCCACTTTTAAACAAAAATAAAGTCATTACTTTTTCGGGCAACAGAATGGAGTTAAGCGAAGCAGAGTACATATATAAACAAAAAGTCGAAAAGCTTGTAGAGATAAAACTTTCCAACGGCGAAAAAATAGAGGTTACTTTAAGTCACCCCTTCTTGGTAAGTAGCAAAGGAAAACTTGTTTGGAAGAAAAGCTATACGCTAAAGGAAGGAGATGAAGTGCCAGTATTTGAAACTTCAGGAGTATTATCTCAAAAATCTAATGAGAGATTTAATATAGAAAAAATTGTTGAAAAGAAATTAGTGAATAGAAAAGGATTTGTATATGACTTAGTTGTTCCTGGCACTCACAACTTCCTTTCAGCATCTGGGCTTATTCTTCATAACACGCAAATTAGCCACCAATTATCAGTGAACGTCCAGCTTCCACCTGATAAGGGAGGGCTTTCAGGCAGGGCGGTATATATAGATAGCGAGGGAACGTTTAGGTGGGAGAGAATAGAAGCGATGGCAAGAGCGTTAGGGCTAAATCCAGATGAAGTTATGGAAAACATATTTTATATAAGAGCGGTAAATAGTGACCATCAAATGGCAGTAGTTGAAGAAGTTACAAAAATGATCCAGGAAAAAGGTATAAAATTGGTAGTAGTGGATTCTATAACAGGTCACTTCAGGGCAGAATATCCTGGAAGAGAAAACTTAGCGTCGAGGCAGCAGAAGCTAAATAGACATCTTCACCAACTTATGAGAATTGCTGAGATTTATAATATAGCTGTTGTTATCACTAATCAGGTAATGGCAAGACCTGATGTCTTTTACGGAGACCCTACTCAAGCAGTAGGGGGGCACGTACTCTATCATGCTCCTGGCGTAAGAGTTCAGCTTAGAAAGAGCAGAGGTAATAAGAGGATCGCTAAAGTCGTTGATGCTCCTCATCTTCCAGAGGGAGAAGTAGTGTTCTCAATTACAGAATATGGAATCAGAGATGCTGAAGAATAATAACTTTTCTCAATCAAAAACTAGCTCATGAGTATGGAATAGAAAAAATTCAGCGATATCAATATCTTTTGCAAAAACAAGTTGTGACATGTAAAAAATTTCTAGGCTGAAAATTTCACGCTTTGTTAAAAGTTAATAACCTTTGATAAATTAAATCTATAAAATGATATGTATTATAATTTTAAGTTTTACAAGAAGTATAATTTTCATGGATTGTTATATTTATTTTAAAATAAGGTGATTCGTTTGCCAGTCAAAGTAAGGAAAATCAATGAATATAAATGGGTAATAGATAAAGGAGAAAAAACTTGTATGAAAGTTCCTGCTGTTATTTTCGCCGATGAGTTTCTTCTTTCGAAAATGCAGGAAGATTTAACTTTAGAACAGGCAGCCAATGTAGCCTGCCTTAATGGCATAGTTGATGCAAGCTATGTGATGCCTGACGGACACCAGGGTTATGGTTTTCCTATAGGCGGAGTTGCAGGAATGGATATAGAGGAAAATGGTGTTATTAGTCCCGGCGGCGTCGGTTATGACATAAACTGCCTAACTCCTGACATGAAAGTTCTTGATAGTTATGGTGCATGGAGATATATCAAAGAATTAAAAATTGGAGATAAGGTTTTGGTCAATAATGGTCGTTCTAGAGATGCGGAAGTTGTTTTTTGGTTCTATAGGAAAGAAGAGAAAATCTATATAATTAAAACAAAAACGGGAAGAATCATAAAGGCTAGTCATGATCATCCAATATTGACAGATAGGGGAATGATTCTCGCAAAAGATCTTCAGAAAGGGATGAGAATAGCTACATATCCGTTTAGTGGAGTTAGGTATGAGGCTCCAGCAAAGAAGTTACTATTAGATAGAAAAGACTTAGAAGAAAACATTGCAAAAGAGTTAGAAAAAAGAGGGCTTTTACCTCTATATACAGACAATCCGAAGTTGCCTTTGATTATAAAACTGCTTGGATACTTCACTGGAGATGGAACATTTGATGGAAAGAAGACATGGTTCTACGGAAGTGAAGAAGGTCTGGAAGAGATTAGAAAAGATATCGAACTTCTCGGATATAAACCTTCAAATATAAAAACAAGAAGAAGAGCTTCAGAATACAATGGCAGGACAATCAAAGGGAAGGAAAACTCTGTATATGTTTCTGCAAAGAGCTTCAGGAAATTGCTTGAGAAATTGGGAGCGCCTATTGGAAAGAAGACCCATGTTCCTTTTACCGTTCCTAGTTGGATAAAAGAACTACCTCTATGGATGAAGAGATTGTACCTTGCAGCTTATTTTGGCGCAGAAATGAATAAGCCACAAACCATTAATGGATATAAATTTGAGCATCCTTTTGTTTCAGTAAACAAGCTTAAAGAATTAGAGAAGAATGCGGAGGAATTTCTTAAAGATATTGCATCAATGCTTGAAGAGTTTGGAATAAAAACACTTGGAATGAGTAGGGAGGATCTTGGGGATAAAGTGAGGATCAAATTACTGGTATCAACAAAGCCTAAATTTTTGATTAGGCTTTGGACAAGAGTAGGCTATATTTACAATCCTAGAAGACAAAGATTGGCTATTGCAGCGGCATCTTGGCTAAGATTGAAGATTAATGTACT
This sequence comes from Fervidicoccus fontis Kam940, assembly GCF_000258425.1. NCBI lineage: Archaea > Thermoproteati > Thermoproteota > Thermoprotei > Fervidicoccales > Fervidicoccaceae > Fervidicoccus > Fervidicoccus fontis. Next base: position 714,079 of record NC_017461.1, on the reverse strand, counting down.
CAAAGAAAAAGCATCAGTTGCAGAAAAAGCTGCATCAATGCATGTTAAGGGCCAATCAGCAGGAGCTCTTTTTATTATGCTTTCTCAAGAGTCTAAATGGATAAACAAAAAATATGTTGAAAGAGCAATATATGATGGAATTACTGTCCCGAGAGTCTCTTATAACTTTCCAAGATTTGAGGACTGGATTAAAGATAATTTGCAAGGAGATATAGTATATGATATGATAGAAGACATTAAAATAAAGACCTATGATGGCTATGTTTATGATATTACTGTCAATGATGATGCGCACAATTTCGTTGCGAATGGGATAATAGTATCAAACTGCGGCGTTAGACTGCTTAGAACTGAGCTTGATGAAAAAGATGTGAGGTCGAAAATAAAGGAACTAGTTGATACTATTGCAAGAAATGTCCCAAGCGGGTTAGGAAGTGAGGGAAAAATAAAGGTTACTCCAACAATACTCGATGAAGTACTCAATAGAGGAGTTGAATGGGCTGTTGAACATGGATTTGGAAGAAGCGAGGATCCTGAACATATAGAAGAAAGAGGTAGCTGGTCTATAGCGGACTCATCTAAAGTTTCATCGAGAGCAAAAAGCAGAGGGGCACCGGAGCTTGGTAGCTTAGGAAGTGGAAATCATTTTCTTGAGGTTCAGGTTGTGGAAAAAATTTTTGACAGAAAAATAGCTGAGTTCTTAGGAATAACACATGAAGGACAGGTTACTGTTATGATTCACACGGGGAGCAGAGGACTCGGTCATCAGGTTGCGAGTGATTATCTTCAAATAATGGAGAAAGTAATGAGGAAGTACGGTACGGTCCCTCCTGATAGAGAGCTTGCTAGCATACCTTTTAATTCTCCAGAAGCGCAAGATTATGTTAAAGCTATGGCTGCGGCAGCAAATTATGCCTGGACTAACAGGCAACTGATAACTCATTGGGTTAGGGAAAGCTTTAAGGAAGTATTTAAAACAGATGATGATAAATTAGGTTTAGAAATAATCTATGATGTTGCTCACAACATTGCGAAAATTGAAGAGCACGAAGTAAATGGAAAAAGGAAGAGGTTGGTAGTGCATAGAAAAGGAGCAACGAGGGCTTTTCCCCCAGGACATCCGGACATTCCTAAGGATCATAAAAACATAGGACAAGTAGTTCTTATTCCGGGATCTATGGGGACTGCAAGTTATGTTCTTGTTGGTACAAATGAAGGAAAAAGGACGTGGTTTACAGCTCCACATGGAGCAGGAAGGTGGATGAGCAGATCGAGAGCTCTCAAAAATTATACGGCAGATCAGCTGATCAGCGAGTTGAGTAAAAAGGGCATATATGTCAAGGCATCGTCAAAAGGCGTCCTTATAGAAGAGGCTCCAAGTGCTTATAAAGATGTAGACAGAGTAGCTCTTGTAGCTGATAAAGTCGGTATTGGAAAACTGGTACTTAAATTAAGGCCAATTGGTGTAACTAAAGGATGAGGTGGTTTTTATGAAAGATGGCAGAGAAGAGCTATTGAAGGAAAAAATAATGGATGAACCTCCAACAGATGAGCAAATCAAATCATTTAAAACGCTCATAAGTTATTATTCGCAGATACACGGATTCATGGCAGGTCATTTGTCGAAAGCGGCAGAGATATTGAGTGAAGGTAGGAAAGAAAGCGAGTTGAGGTTCCTTTCATTTACAGGAAATTTAGTATCGACTGGATTGAGAGGTCTGTTTGCAAAGCTAATAAGAGACGGGCACTTCAACGTAGTTGTTACAACTGCTGGAACATTAGATCATGATATTGCCAAGGCCTTAGGTCCAGGATACTTTAAGGGAGGTTTTGAATACGATGATTCAATGCTTTACGAATACAACATTCATAGGCTCGGAAACGTATTTGTTCCATTTGAAAGCTATGGTGAAGTAGTTGAAAAAGCGGTTAAAGAATTTATGGAAGAGAAGAAAGGAAAAACTCTTGCCGTATATGAAGCTTTATGGAGCATTGGGGAAAAAATAGAAGATAAAAACTCTATATTAAGGGCTGCATATGAAAGAAAAGTTCCAATAATAGTGCCTGGAATGTATGATGGCAGTTTTGGAACTAATGCACTAATCTATGGAAGAATATACAACGTAAAACTGGACTTATCATTAGATGAAAAGCTTCTAGAAGATATGACGTTCGAGTCGCAGGACAAAAAAAGCTTGGCATTAATTATTGGTGGAGGTATAAGCAAGCATCATGTTATATGGTGGAACCAGTTCAAAAATGGGCTGGACTACGCTATATATTTAACAACTGCCGTAGAATATGATGGAAGTCTAAGTGGAGCGCAGACGAGAGAGGCAATCTCATGGGGTAAATTGAAATCTAAATCAAAACATATAGTAGTCTACGGCGATGCGACAATAACTCTCCCAATCCTTGCTTCAGCGCTATATTGATATAGGATTAAATTGAACTTGAGGTAAATGTTAGCAGAGGAAATAATTTAATATTAATAATATTTTTTCTAACCAGTAGCTCAAACTTTATGAAGAAATAAACGTTAATGCTAAATGAAAAGATGCTCAGTTAGTTAAATACCTCATAAGTATAATAATTATTTTTGAAAAAAGGTTTTTAAGTGGTTAGGGACATAAGTGCGGTGGATACGATGACAGAAAATGTTGAGTCTTTTAGGCAGCTCAGTCCATCTGAGTTTTTCTATAGAAATAAGGAAATCGCTGGATTTAGCAGTCCTTCGAGAGCGCTTTATCAGACTGTTAGAGAATTTGTTGAAAACAGTCTTGATGCAACAGAAGTTCATGGCATCCTGCCGAACGTAGTTATAAGTATTAGCAGAGAAGACTCTTCAAATCCAAACTATTTCACGGTTTCAGTTGAGGATAACGGAATAGGTATACCAAGTAATATAATTCCTGATGCTTTTGGAAGAATACTCTATTCTTCTAAGTATAAGTTTAGACAGACAAGAGGTATGTATGGATTGGGTGCAAAGATGGCAATTCTATATGGCCAAATAACAACTGGGAAGCCCTTTGAAATATACAGTAGCACTTCTCGTTCAAATAAGATTTTCTACTATAAGCTAAGCGTTGATATAAGAAAAAATGAGCCAATAGTATTTGAGGAAGGAGCTTGGGAGAAAAAAACAAGTTGGCATGGCACAATTGCAAAGGTTACAATAGAGGGAGACTGGAATAAGAGGACGAGAGACTACATTTCTGTATATGTAAAAAGAACTGCCATCATTGCACCATATGCTGATATAACTCTTATAATGCCGAAGTTTAACGGGGAGCAGGAAGGAAATGGAGAAGAAGAAAGCGAGATCGTCTGTTATAAGAGAGTCACAGATAAGTTGCCTGTACCTCCAAAGGAAACCAAACCTCACCCTTTAGGCATAGACTTGGAAATGCTTAAGATGAGCATTTCCGAATCTAAGAACAAGACAATAAAGGACTTCTTAATGAAGAACTTTCAGAGGATTGGAGAAAAAAAGGCGGAAGAAATATTGAAAATTGCAGGAATTGATTTTGATAGAAATCCAAAGAACTTGAATGATAAGGAAATAGAAGCTTTATATAAATCTATAAAAAGTGTAGATTTCATTTCTCCTTCTCCTGATCCTTTATCTCCTATAGGAGAAGAATTAATAAAAATAGGACTTAAACAGGTGCTCAATCCTGAGTTTGTAGATGCGATAACCAGGAAGCCGAAATCATACGGAGGACATCCGTTTATAGTTGAAGCAGGAATAGCATACGGAGGAAAACTAAGCGAAAACTTAGATGAAATTGCAAGAGATTCTATAAAAGGGCAAAGCGGACCGTTTATTGCACTTTTGAGATATGCGAATAAGATCCCTCTGCTTTATGATGAAAAGGCTGATTTAATTTGGAGCGTTGTCAATCCCGATGATTTTAACTGGAAGAACACTTATAAGCTTGATCCTTCCGATATAGTAGTCGTTCTCGTTCATATAGCGTCAACAAAAGTTCCATATAAAGGTGTTGGAAAGGAAAGTATTGCACAGGTAGAAGAAATTAGAAAAGAAGTAGAAGCTGCTGTTCAAGAATTAGCAAGGAGATTGAGAAAGTATATAGTTAAAAAGAGAAAAAGAGAGGAAGCTGAGGAGAAATTCAGGATATTCCTCAAATATATACCTGAAGTAGCACAAAACCTTGCAGTATTCTACGATGGGGTTTCTCCTGAAGAAAGAAAAAAGATTGCGCAAGAGCTTGAAAGCACGCTTAAAGCAATCGCTGAAAAGAAAGTTAAAATAATAGAAGAGGTAAAGGAGGAGTAGGATTATGGAAGGATTGCAAGACAAAATAGACCAAAAAGCTAGAGAGTTGTCAATAAAGGCGGTAAAGAAGGCATTTGAAAAGCTAATTGAACAAGTGAGAAAAGGAGAAGAACCAAAACTTATAATCAAGAAGAGGACATTGGCAAACACAATTTATGACAGGCAGAGAAAGCTTCTACTGCTTGGCGAGCAGAAGCTGACTAGAAAGTTCTTTGATGAAAATGAAGCAAGAAGGTTTATGCAGACAGTCTTGATGGCAAGGATCATTTATGAGGCATTAGTAAACAACGAGTACCCTACAATAAGAGATATTTACTACAGAGGGAAGCACACACTCCCCCATGTTTCTCCAAAAGATAAGTTTAAAAATACATGGGAAGAGCAACAGGAGAGCGATGCAGTTCTCAGAGATGTTGAGGTGCTGACTGGGAAACTTAGGGAAGAGATGCTCATATTAAGTAAAGAAAAGGGGAAAGTTGTCGGAGATATGAGACTTAGGAGCGGGAACGATGTTATAGATCTGAGCAAGATGGGTCATGGAGCTTATGCTATAGAATCTACGCCAGATCTAATAGAATTCTTGGATGTGAACGCTGAATATGTTTTAGTTGTTGAGAAGGATGCAGTTTTTCAGCAGTTGCACAGATTTGGATATTGGAAAGCTAATAAAGCGATATTAGTTACGAGTGCGGGACAGCCTGACAGGGCAACAAGAAGATTTGTTAGGAGATTGAACGAAGAGCTCAAACTCCCTGTGTATATTTTAGCTGATAGTGATCCGTATGGATTTTATATCTATAGCGTATTCAAAATAGGCTCTATTACACTCAGCTATGAAAGTGAGAGGCTTGCTACGCCCAAAGCAAGATTTTTAGGAGTTACCATGAGCGACGTCTTTGGCGACGACGTTCCTTTAAATGAAGTTTATTTATCGCCCGAGGAAATTAAAAGCGGAGATACCAAAAAATTAAGAGAGGAGAAAAAAGAGAGGTTTCTTAAGGCGTTAAAGACATTTGGTTACAAGGAAAAGCTAACTAAAAAGCCATTTATGACTGAAGAAGAAAGGAAGAATTTTATCATAAGGGCAAAGGAGCAAGATCTAGAAAGAGCAGTTGAACTAGTAGGCGATAAAGTATATAAGGAGTTTACTAATGAGCAGCTGAAGTCCAGCAGAGGCGGGAAGAAGACTATAAAGAAGTCGCCAGGATACCCATGGTTCCAAGATCCTAAATGGATTAAGGAAATAGGGATCTTCTTCCTGACGCATAGCAAGCTGGAAATTGAAGCCATGGCCAGTAAGGGATTGAAGTTCTTGGCTCAAGAGTACCTTCCAAGGAAAATAGAAACAAATGATTGGCTAGACTGAGCTCAGTTTTCTGCATACAATTAAAAATTTATTTCATTCTTTTCAAGTTTATTTTCAATAGATAAAAATCAATCTAGCCTTTCTAAAACCTCATGAAATGTATTCTTTTTGCAAGTTTTGCAATAATGATAGATTTTCTTCATTTCTGCTAAATTGAAGCTGACTTCCAAATACCATTCAGTCCCACACTGTGTGCATCTCAAATGCCATTTTGTCAATATTTACACCCCAGATTGTGACTCGATTAGCTTCTTTGCCGCCTCCATAAAAGATATTGCAACCTCATTATTATTAAGATTATCATATTCATATGGATTGTTAGTGTCATCAATTGGGTTACTTAGAAGGGGATTCATAGGGATTCTTGCAATTATTTTTTCTCCAAGTTCTTTTTCAACTTTTGCTCCTCCTTCTCCAAATGGTCTCTTTACAGATCCATCATTACATCTTACAAAACTCATGTTTTCTATTATTCCTTTAAGCGGTACATTGACGGTTTTCAAAAAGCTCACTGCCCTCTTAACAACATGTAGAGATACGTCTGAAGGTATGGTAACTACAACTGCACCAGTTATCTTTGATATATACTCCACAATTCCCTGTATTTCATCTCCAGTTCCAGGAGGAGTATCGATCAATAAAAGGTCCAAATTACCCCATTCAGTTGAAGTGATCATATCTCTAATTAGTTTAATCTTAAGCGGCCCCCTCCAAATTATCGGCAGTTCCTTATCTTTTAAGAAAAAGCTTGCACTCATTAATTTGATCCCATACTTAGTCTCTACAGGATATAGCTTTTCACCATCGGTTAATACTTCAGCATTCTCGTAGCCCAAATATCTTGGTATGCTTGGTCCATGAATATCTGCATCTAAAATGCCAATTTTACCTTTAAAACCAAGCTTTGAAAAAGCTAAACCTAGATTTGCTGTTACAATGCTTTTCCCAACACCACCTTTCCCGCTCAGCACTATAAACTTATATCTTATCATAGAAGTTTTCCTAATTGAAAGCGCCTTCATTTCCGCTTCTTTTTTAAGAAATTCCGCGTTAATGCTCATAAGTATTAACCTCACAAATTTCTCTAGTTTATAATAAAACGTTTAAATAAATAAATACTTTGTATTGATTAACTAAAAGTATCATGAATAAGGAAAATGCGCATCAAAAAAGCTTCGTTTGTTTGCTTTTCTTTTCCTTTTCATCCGAATCTATTTCCAGCTTCTTCCTTTTTCTTGCTAAAGACTCTTCAGCTGTGCCCTTGGTGACGATTTCATAAAGCTTTGCAGTCTTCTCTGGCTTAGGTCTCAGCAATCTTCCCAGCCTCTGAACAAACTGCCTTCTGCTCCCTGTTCCTGCGACTATTATTCCAACGTTGACATCAGGGATATCGAGACCTTCATCTCCTACCGTAGTAAGTACAAGCACCCCGCTCTGCGCCTTTTTAAAATCTTCAAGTATTTTCTTTCTCAGCTTTGTTTCAGTGGAGCCTGTAAGCACAGGCGCACCAAGCATATTTCCCAGTTTTTCGGCCTGTTCTACATATTGAGTAAAAACTAGTATTTTGGAGCCGTTTTTCAGCTCCTGCTCAACGATTTTCTTAACAGCCTCTTCTTTTGCCTTAGCTTTTTGATAGATCTGCACCATTTCGTTGTGTATTTTAAGCGCTTTTGCCATTCTAGAATCTCCACTTTTAGCCCTTTTCAGAACTTCCGCAAAAGGAATGCCTAGGGTTAGGGCTTTATAGATGTTTTTTAATTTTTCATACTTTTCCTCTTCTTCTTTGCTCAGGCCGACTTTAACAATATAACTTGCATAAGGAGAAAGGAATCCCTTTTCTACAAGTTCTTGAGGAGTTTTATAGTATATCACTCCTCCCATTAAAGGAAAGAGCTCAACGTGTTTTCCATCTTCTCTAATGACTGTAGCACTTAGCCCAAGCCTATGTGGCGAGTACATTCCTAAAGCTATCGTTTTGAACTTATCAGCAGGGAGGTGATGGACCTCATCTACTACTAATAAGCTGAATCGATAAGCGAGAGTTTTTATATGTCTGAATGCAGTTTGGTACGTTGATATAGTTATAGGAGCTATTCTCTTCTCTTCGCTGTAGAAGGCCGCGATCATTGATTGAGGTATGTCGGTAAAGTTCTTAAGCATCTCCATCCACTGTAGCAATTGCTCCTTCGTGTAAGTTATTATCAAGGTCATCTCGCCTAGCTCTGCAATAGCAGCTGCTCCAATTACAGTCTTTCCAGAGCCTGTAGGTAAAGCGATAATTCCTCTAGAGGAATTATTTTTCCAACTTTCTAACGCTTCTTTTTGATAGTTCCTTAGCTCTCCTTTGAAGTTAATTTTTTTGCTCATTTTTAAGCTGTCTGGAAGTCCAGTTTTGTTCTCTATTTCTAGACCTATGTCTTTGGCTTTTTTTAAAAGATCGAAGTATTTCCCTGGATATACCTTAAATATTTTTTTCTCCCTTTCATAAACCAAATATTCTTTAAGATTTACAAATAAGTCTTTTATATAGCTGTTGGGCTTTAAGACGATCTCGTCATTTTCAAGATAGAGAGTTATCTTGTTTCCACCTTTAATGATGTTTTCTAGCGCTTGAATGGATAAGGGAGGAACTTTGTCCCCTAAGCTTTTTAGTGTATTAAGCACTTCTTCTAACGTTATCCCATTCTCTCTGATCTTTTTGTAATTTATTTCAAAAAGACTTTCTCCATTCTCCCTTCCCTTATAATCACTGAATCTCATTAAGTTTGCAAAAATTTCTCTATCTATCCAGCCTTTAACTCTAAATTTTAATTGATTACCGCCTGCAATATCATTCCCACTCATAATAGCAAAGCACCGAAGGACTTTCCATTTCTTTTATAATTCTGAAGACTTCTTCTAAAGAAAGCTTTGGTTCAATACATTCTATTACAACTAGCTCCCCCTGCTTTAATATCCTTGTGTCTATGCAATTTTCTGTCGATTTTGGCAACTCTTCCCAGTCACTTTCACTTTCTAGTAAAGTTATGTTTTCTGCATAATCAACAGAATAGCCATCTGACTCTAGAACAGGCTTTACTCTCATTTTTACCCCTTTGTGCAACTTTCCGCTTGAGTCATAAATAATAATAGAATCAAATGCTGAACCCTCGCAGTCAGTAAGCTGAGCGAGTAAGTCGTCAAGCCAAGGAGAACCCTCTAGTTTTTTTCTAATGAGCCTATATAATTCCTCATTGCGTGGGTTTGTCTTCATCTATAGATCATCCGCATTTAGGATCTTCTTCATCGGAATTTTTGAGAAATTAATATTATTCATAATTCATTTAGAGCATTTCAACCTTTTAAAGTTAATACTTGAAGAGATTCATTCAGATAAGTGAAGGATTCAGATCTCATATAAGTTCATATTAGTTGATGCATCCCTTCTTGGTTCTGCATATGGCTTAAAGGCTTTCAAGAGCAAGGTATTTGGAGAACATGTTTATGCATGCAACAATATTCTAAAGCATCTGAGGGTTCTATAGATTTTATCGCGAAGCATCTAAAGAAATTCTACAATCTTCTTATCGCTGTTCTCTGGAAGGGCTCTTTTCCCTTCACAGAGCAGCTCAACTCTAGAATTCAAATGCGGAGAGATTTATAAATAGCAAAAAAAACATTAACATCAAAATATAAACTTTTATGAAACTCAAAACAGTTTGTCGAGGCTCTTCATTGCTTAGCTCTGTACGTGCATTTCTCATCATACTTATGTCATATTCTAAAGAGACACATCTAAATTTAGGATATTGTTCCAGCATCTATTAAATCTTAAATCATTCATTTGCTGGGTATAAAAATTAACTTTTATCATAGGTAATTATTATGTATTTAATCGTTTATAGTATATGTCTAAATTGATTACCAACAAGATATTAAATTTAAAAAGATAAGCATTATGATACCTGTTACAAATATCAAGGATTTTCGCTTTAATGGACAAAATCAAAGTTGTACCATTAAAAACTAGAAGATATTCAACAAATTCGATTCAACTGTTTACTGGTACTTGAATTTCGTATTCATTACTGCTAATTTCAACAACTTTTGGAAAAACGACATTTTGATTTAAGCTAAATGGCACATTTGAGATTTGTATAACCTTTGTTTCTCCAGGTGAGAGAGTTAAATTTATTCCGTTTAATGTAGCGATGGTTTCATTGCGAGTGTTTATGAAAATTACATCGAACGTTTCTACAGATTCTTTATTATCTTCATTTTTTATTTGAATAGCTATAGAATCGCTGTTCACGCTATAGCATAATACAAACAAATTTTCTGAATTGAAGGTTGTATTTTGGACAATTGTTGATAGATTGCCGGTTGCTTGAGATGCATATATAATTGAAGCTAAAATTAATGAGGCTAGTATCAGGGGCAAAAGCAAAAATTTTACATGTGTCTGGCATGTCATAGTTTTATACCTATTTATGTATTATTTTTATTTTTTAACATTATAAATGTTTCTTTTATACTTGTTATTTTCCAAGCAGTTTTTTCCAAAAATAGTTTCTTTTCAGTATTACGCTTTTAGGCCGAGACAATAAATGAATAGAGTTTTTAATTTTGGAAAACAATTGAATTTAATTACTTGCTTAATTAATGTTAATTTGTGAGGAAGAAATATGAAGAGAATAGTAGTTGCGCTTACCGGAGCAAGCGGAATTATATATGGAAAAAAACTGATAGAAGTATTAGTTGAAAAAAGTTACAATATGGAAATTATTTATACAGAACATGCAAATCTCGTTTCTAAGCTGGAAGAGGGGGTTTCTCTAGAGGAATTTCTTGTAGGTATTTCAAAAAAACATAGTGATAAAATAAAAATCTATAAGGAAAAAGACTTCATGAGCCCTTTAGCTAGTTCTAGCAATATAGGAGACGCTATGGTTATAGTTCCATGTAGCGTGAAAACTCTATCCCAAATTTCATATGGGATTTCTGATAATCTTGTAGTTAGAGCAGCATTAGCTTTTCTCAGGATGAAAAAGAAATTGGTTGTTGTGCCGAGAGAAACTCCTTTGGGCTTGATAGAACTTAATGCGATGGTCGAGCTGGCAAAGGCTGGTGCTATTATACTTCCTGCAATGCCTGCTTTCTATCATAAGCCTAAGGGCATAGACGATATCGTGAATTTTATAGTAGGAAAGATCCTAGATGCGTTGGGAATCGAGAACGACCTCTATGAAAGGTGGGGGAAAGAAAACAGCTTTTAGCTTTGAGTTAAAAAGATTTAAAAGGAAATTTTTGCTTATTTTTAATTTAGTGGTTAAATATGAACAAGAAAGCAATTTCTACTCTAGCAGTTGTGGGCATAATAATAATACTAATTGTTATAGGAGTTGCAGCATATTACGCATATGAGTCAAGTAAAGGTACGAGCACTACAACAACTACAACCGCAATTACTCAGACTAATACTTCTGCAAGCGGAGTGACTCTTACTATTCTTACAAGGCATCCGAGTGTTATCACCGATTTAGCGAGAAGCACCTTCTTGAACTCTTCTATAGCTAAGCAATACAACATCGTAGACCTCCAATTTTTATCAGTCCCAGAAAACTTATGGGCATCTACGGCTACTGCTAAGAACGTTGATGTTGGGTGGGGAGGGGGACCTACGCTTTTTGATTCGATGTATTCATACAATCTGTTGGCGCCTTTAAACACAACTATTGCCCTTAATGCGGCAAGCCAAATTCCAAATTCTATTGCAGGAGTGCCGATGAAGAGGGTAGACAGCAATGGAAACATATACTGGGTAGCCGCTGCTATTTCATCTTTTGGATTTACTGTTAATACTCAACTCGCAAAGCAGTATGGTCTACCTATACCTCAAAGCTGGCAGGATCTAGCTTCATTAAACTTCGCTAGAGTTTATGCCGAAACAGGAAATGCTCCTCTTGCAATGGCAGATCCAACCGTAAGCACAAGCAACGCGAGAATTTATGAGATAATTTTGACAAAATACGGCTGGGATCAAGGATGGAAGCTCCTTACCTTAATGGCTGCAAATGCATATATCTCATCCTCCGGATCTGCGAGCTCCGATGTAAGAGATTCAGTAATTAGAGGAGAAAGGGTTGTCGGAATAACGATCGACTTTTACGGATATATTGCTCAGTATCAGAATCCTTCCTGTGTCTACATCGCTCCTGCTAATGAGACTATTATCAACGGAGATCCGATAGCTCTATTCGCCACTTCAAAGCATCCAACAGAGGCACAGGCCTTTATTGCCTGGGTGCTCACCGATGGACAGCAGATATGGTTGAATCCAAATGTTAATAGATTGCCTGCAAATCCAGCAGTCTTTAACACATCAGCTGGGCAAGCAAGACAGGATCTATATAAGGTTTACCAGTCAATACTCCATACACAATCAATTAATTTCAATGACTCTCTTGTTTTAAGCTATGAAAATGTGACATTGAGCTACTTTAAGGCCGTTTTAGTCAACCCCAATCAAGCATTGCAGCAGGCATGGCTTGCACTTGTCAACGCATATATCAATGGAAGAATTAATATAACAACATTTATGAACCTAGAGAATCAGCTTACATCGCCAATAGTATTCACAGATCCCATTACCGGCAATCAAACCACATTTACAATGAATGAAGCAATACAGCTTAACAGTGCGGTCCAGTCAGGCAAAGTTGACATTAACTCTTTGATGAACACCTGGACGAATTTAGCGACGCAGAAGTATACAAATGTCTTGCAAGAAGTGAGACAACTAGGAGGATAAAGTTGAATATTGACTTTAAAGGCTTCAGGAGCCTGAAGTTTGAGCTAGACAGGCTCCTGATTTCACAAATATTTTTTTCATATTCTTATCTTATTTTGTTCATGATTCTCCCAATAGTTTCAATTTTTGCTTCTGTGAGAAATTTCAACTTTAGCCTCTTTCTCCAGCCTCAATATATAAATTTGCATCCTATAGGCACTGCAATATCTGTAAATAAATTCGGTTCAACAACTTTCATAAAGATAAGTGGTGTTTCATATGGAATTATACTGAATTCTATAATTATTGCGATCTTTGTGACTGTGATTTCCATATTTATAGGGTTACTTGTGGCATTTGTACTTGCAAGATATTCTTTTCCTCTTAAAACTTTGCTCAGAATACTAGCAATTGTCCCTCTTCTGATGACTCCCTTCATTAATACGTATGTAATGAAGAAGTTTATAGGTCCCAGCTTTGGAGTAAATACTTTGAGCTGGATTCTTTCTCATATTTTAAATCAAGATGTAAGGCTCTCTTTTAGCGATATCGCAGGTATAATTATAGCACAAGCGATAACTTTTTACCCAATAGTTTACCTCAACGTATACTCTTCAATGATGAACATAGATCCTTCGCTAGAAGAGCAGGCCGAAAATCTGGGAGCAAAGGGTTTTAAGCTATTTAGGAGCGTGACATTTCCGTTGAGCTTTCCTGGATTGGCTGCAGGTGCGGTTCTGGTTTTTATATTCAGTATAGAAGATGTCGGTGCCCCCTTAATATTTGGCTTCAGAGACGTCCTTTCATATCAAATATATTCGTACTTTCAAGGCATGAGCGTCGGCATTGGAAATCCGGTAGCTGGAGCATTGGCATTGACCATGTTGCTTATATCTTTAGTCCTTTTTATAAGCATCAGAAGGCAGGTAAGTTTAAGACAGTATGCAATGGTTAGTAAAGGAGGAAGGGCAGCACCGAGGGAAAGAAAATTGAGATTGAAAGGAAAGATTTTAGTATATTTGTTTGTTTTTCCCCTTGTTTTGGTTACAATTTCACCTCAAATAGGTGTTGCGATGCTCGCTTTTAGCAAGCAATGGTCCCAGTCACCTCTTCCTCAAGGCTTCACACTAAACTACTTCTTCCAGCTTTTTTCTATACCGGGAGTTTATCGAGGTATAATAAATAGCTTAGTATACTCCACTGCCGCGGTCGCAATTATAATTTTGTTAGGGCTCAGTATAAGCTATGTGGTTGCGCGAGTTAAGCTCCCAGGTATATCTCTGTTAGACTACCTTTCAACAATCGCTTTAGCAATACCTGGCTTAGTTGTAGCGTTTGGTTATTTCTTCTTTTTCCATGACGTGTTCCCAAACACCCTCTTGGATCCCATATATAATCCTGCAATACCGCTTATCCTTGCTTATTCAGTAAGAAGATTACCATTTACTTCTAGGAGCATTTATGCAGGACTACAACAAACGCATTTGTCATTGGAAGAAGCAAGCATTAACCTTGGGGCCAGCAGAGCTAGAACTTTAGCTTCAATAGTAATCCCACTTATAATTTTAAATATTACAAGTGGTGCTATGATAACTTTCGTTTATTGTATGGGTGAAACAAGCGTGAGCATTACTATAGGTGGCCTAGGGGGAGATGTTTCGAGCCCCAATCATAAGGGTCCTATAACTATGGTGATGCTTGATCTGATTGTAAGCGGAAGGATAGATGGAACTAATTTAGCCGCCGCATTAGGAGTTCTTTTAATGCTTCTTCAAATAATTGTTATCATAATTATTACACTAGTTTTCAAGCAGAGCTATGCTTTCATTGGGGTGTAAGTGAGTGGTCAAAGTAGAACTGAAAGAGCTGAAGAAAACTTACGAAAAGTCGAAGGTCATAGCAGTAGATAACTTAAACTTAACTATTAACGAGGGGGAATTCTTCACTCTCCTTGGACCTAGCGGTTGCGGAAAGACTACGACCTTGAGGCTGATTGCTGGCTTTGAAATTCCTGACGAAGGAAAGATATTTTTTGGAGATGAAGATGTAACATATAAAAAGCCTTATGAAAGAGGTACTGCAATGGTATTTCAAAACTACGCTCTTTGGCCCCATATGACCGTATTCGAAAATGTGGCTTATGGGCTGAAGGTCAGAAAAGTTTCTAAAGAAGAGATAAATAAGAGGGTTACAGAAGTTTTGGAGCTGGTGAAGCTTAAGGGAATGGAAAAGAGGTACCCGAATCAGCTTTCTGGAGGTCAGCAACAAAGAGTTGCACTCGCTAGAGCTTTAGTAATTAAGCCTAGGCTTTTGCTTCTTGATGAGCCATTAAGTAATTTGGATGCTAAGTTGAGGGTTGAAATGAGAGAGGAAATAAAGAGAATACAGAGAGAGCTAAAAATAACGACGATATATGTCACTCACGATCAAGAAGAGGCAATGAGCATTTCCGATAGGCTAGCTGTAATGAATGCCGGAAAGGTACTGCAGGTAGGGACTCCAGAAGAAGTATACTTTAGTCCAAAGAATATATTTGTCGCCTCTTTCTTTGGAAAGCCTAATATCATTGAAGCAATATATGAAGGCGATGATATTGCATCTTTAGATAAAGGAACAAAAATTAAGATCTCTAAAGCTGAGGAGGGCGTGACATTTGCTAAAGGAGAAAGGATAAGGATACTAATAAGGCCTGAACATATCATTCCATATGAGAGGAAGGAAAAAATTTCCGAATTCAACATTGTTAAGGGAAAAGTGGTATTTAAGATGTTTACAGGAACGATGCAGGAGTTAAAAGTAGAAATCGGTGAAAATGTATTCTTATATACATTGATTCCTTCTGATTATAAATTAGAAGTCGGAGATACTGTAGGTCTTCAGATCCCAGTCGAGAGAACTCTTGCTTTCAAGGCGGATTGAAGGTGCTTTTTCAATTAAAAGTTTTTTATTTACTTGAGAAGATAAATTAATATTATAAGGAGATGTCTGTGGTTTGAAGAGGCTTTTACTTCCTCCAAGAATTAAAGTTCTTGAAGCCCTATCTACTATTGGAGATAAAAGGATAACTATAATAGACGATAAGAATGCAATTGTAAAATCTTCTGATGGCACTAGAGAATATAAGGTATACCTCGACTTGGAAAAGAAGATAGCAAATTCAAATGATAATGGAACTTTCTATAAAGGATATATGGGTTATCCGATAGTTTCATTTTTGATGCTAAAGGGTATTGTGCCATATAAAGAAGATGTCGCTGAACTACTGAAGGGGATTCAATGGAAAACGCTCAATGAAAAGTACAAAAGCTATAAAATAGTGGAAAATATAATCAAAAGGAGCTACAAGCAGAAAGGTAGGGATCCAAGAGAACTAGACCAAATAATGGATTCTGTTATGGAGGCATTAAAAAATCTAGAACTATATACAGAGACCGAAAACCCTCAAACAGGGAACTAAGAGCGGTAATACGGATTTAAATTTTAGATTTTAACCATTATCCGATAAATCATTATTCATATAATAGACTTGATCAGGAAAATCGTCAGTTTTATTCTTAATTATATTACAAATTTAATTTAAATTTAAAATTCTAAGAAGCAACTCATGTAGTTAACTCCATAGCAAAAGAAAGATGCGGGGGGTGGGATTTGAACCCACGCTGGCCTGCGCCAACGGATCTTGAGTCCGCCCCCTTGGTCCGCTCGGGCACCCCCGCCTTCTAAATATTTCATATTAGCAGAAAGTATTTTATTTTTTCCTATTAAGGCCCTCCAGAAAGCACTGTAATTTAGTTCATTTGGTTATAGCTATACTTGAAAAACATAATGATTAGTTTTATTAACGTATTGAAGAAAGTTTTTAGTAAAAAGAGTAGAGAGTGTAATAGATTTGTCCTCAACAATTACTGACTGGATCAATGCAATATCCCAGCTTGCGTTTTTAATAGTATTCTTACTTCTATTTTTGGGATTTAACCAAAGGTTCCAGATATATATTTCCTCGAGAAATATTAAGCTTAAACTTAATATATTGGAAAAAATGGCGCTTGATTCACAGAATAAAACTATAAACTTCCTTAAAGGTTTAGGGTTGGAGAAGCCTGAGCCTGTCGTTGAGAGGGGTATCAACTACTTTGTAATCGATCCAGTAAACGTAGAACCTACGGACATAATTAAGAGAATGGATATTTTATTTAAGACAAGAGAGGATAGAATAGAAGGATTGCTCGAACAAGTAGTCCCAAAGGCAAGCAAAGTTGAAAAGAGCATTGCAGTTACAGCTCTGGAAATCGCATCTGCCTTAACGCTTGTGTTTAAATATGTAAGACATTATTTAATAACTGGACAGAAGACAAACAATTGGATACTTATTATGCAACTGGAAATGATCTTGCCAATGCTCATTAAGCAGGCTGAAGCATATAGTAAGGCGTTAGATGTATTTTTAGAAGGAAAGCCTGTAGGAGATGGCGCAGGTCCATTAACGGTATTTAAACTAGCAGGACCGAATGCACAGCCTGTTGAAATCGTGAAAGATACCGTTTACTTTGAGACAATCATTGAGAATAGGAAAGCTTATCTAATAAAGGCAAGTGGTCCCGAAAGCAACGTTGGGCATCCTGGCTTCGCTGTTGAGTCCTTATTGAATAAGCTGGTTAATGAGGAGGGCAAAAAAGTCGGTATGATAATAACTGTAGATGCAGCTCTAAAGCTTGAGGGAGAGCCTACTGGAGAGGTAACGGAGGGAGCAGGAGCGGCTATAGGAGACGTAGGTCCTGAAAAGATCAGGATAGAAAGGGCAGCTGCTAATTATGGCATTCCGCTCCATGCAATAATAGTTAAAATGAGCATGGAAGAAGCAATTTTAACTATGAAGAAGGAAATAGTCGATGCTATAGATAAAGTTACAGAGAGAATTAAGGAGCTAGTTAAAAATATACCGGAAGACAGCATAATAATAATTGCAGGTATAGGAAACAGCTGTGGAATAAGATAATGAGGTTGAATACAGATGGTATTCGCGATGCAATTTTCTAGCGGGACATCAATTTTTTCTCCAGAAGTACAAGGTATACTTACACTTGTGCTCCTCGCGGCGACTCTCGCTTTATTTTACTATGCGATGATTCAGATGTCACCTAAAAAAACTCAGGAAGAGGTCGAAGTAAAAACCGTAATAACATGCACTAGCACAGGGCAAACAACCGAAAGGGCTTTCCAGAAAGGAGATTATGTAGGGAAAATTTTAGGAGAATGTGAAAACAGTGGTCAGAGCGTCATAACTAGTATTTTTGAAGTTAAAAAGGAAATAAATAAAAGCAAAAAGTAGAAATATCTTCAATAGTTTTTACTAAAAATCAGTTTCGGTTGGTTCGGATTACAAGATACTTTTTAAGAAGTCGATTGGGCTCAAGTTAAGTTTTAAATCTGCGAACTTATCAACTTCGCTATTTTCCTGGTTTATCTCAACTATGTAAATGCCTCCAAAATTTTTCGCGATCCAAGGTAAATAAGACCCAGGAGAAATTATATCCACTTTTCCTAATACTAATAATAGCTCAGAGGACATTATTGACCTTATAGAGCTATAAATGATTTTTTCCTCATCACCTCTTGAAAAAACAGGTATTATCCTTTTACCTCTGCATTTTTCAATTTTATTTAAATTATCCTTAGTAATCTCTATCATCTCTTTATCGCTTTCACATTTCAACTCATAGAACCTTCCATGAATGTAAATAGCAATGTTTTCAGGCCATATCCATCCTGCTGGAGTAAGCTCTACTATTCTATTTACCTTATAATTTTGAACGAGCTCGGATAAGAGACCTACTTTCTCCTTATCATAATACTCAAAAAGGTCATTGAAGCAAATTGCAGAATTTTGTTCCGAAGGATTCAACACAAAATCTATACAACTATTTGGCATATATATCGATGATACTACGCTCAAAACTTTTCCCTTTAGATGATCTTTTATATTAGTTGGATTCAAATAGCCCACCACTCTTCGTGTTTCTAAACGATTTTTTTGATTTCAGCCTTTCTGTTTTTTATATCTACAATAGCAAAATTTCCATGCATTAGAGAACCTGCATTTACCACCAAAGTATCTCCTATGTAATCTATTCCAGGCGACTCATGAACATGTCCGTGAAGGTGAGCCAGTGGGGAGTATTTTTCGTCTATTTCTGTTAGCTCTGGCAAACCTATATGTATCCCTCCAAATGATACATCCGTATTTTGTGTAATTGGAGGGTGGTGGGAAACGATCACAAGGTTCCTCTTCTCTTTCATTTCTTCGAGTTTTTTCAGAGCATAGGTATACGAAGAGTAAAAGTTCTGCCCACCAATGCCTAAAAAGTAATATTCTCCCAGCTTTACGAGCTTAGAGTCAATGTTATAGCTTTTCTCTGTAAATATCTTTATTAACCCGACATCATCCATGTTTCCGGGAACGAAAAGTATTTTATCAGATAGCTTCTCTAACAGATCAACTATCTCTCCGTCGCATTCTAAATCTCCATGTACAATTGCAATTTCATATTCTAATTCATCTCTCAATTCTAAAAGTCTTTTTAAATTCTTTAAAGAACAGTGTATGTCGCCTATCTGAAGCAATTTCATCCATTTCACACTCATTAATAAAGCTAAATTCTTATTTGAATTTTTTATTTCTTAAAAACTAATAAACCCACATTGTTTTATTATAAGATAAAAAGGTGATCAATGCTATGCCAAAAAAGAGAGAGGGAGGAGAGGAAAAGCCTAAAGCAAGAACTATGACAGAGCAAGCTGAAATGAATGTTTCCGTTCCAGATGAGCTATTAAAGAGAGCGGAGAGGGAATTGAAGCAAGTCGAATATATAACTCCATTTATGCTATCTCAGAAACTCAGCGTTTCAATAAGCACATCTAAGAAGATACTGAAAATGCTCGCCGAAAAAGGCACTCTTAAGACAATAGTCCAGAATCGTAGAGCTCCCATATATGTTCCTGCAGATAAGGTTTAAATAGAAGTTTTAGAGATTTGTATTTATTTATAATTTAAAAACTTGTTAAAAACTTTTTAAAAAAATGATAACCTTTATAAATAAAAAGATTTCATTATAATTAATTGCTGTCAAATATGAAGTAAAGTTTTGCGCAAAAATATACACAGTATATAAAAAATATGAAAAAAACATATATAAGAGAGTATATATAAATTTAATTAAAAGGAGGGTGAGAAAAATGAAGCTAAAAGAAATATATGAAGATGAGGAAGTCGTAGTTGAGGTTGGCCCTCACGACGACGAGATTCCAGAGCTCATAATGGATCTCTTCAAGAAGAAACAGAGACCACTTACATGGCAACAACTGAGAGAGCATTTTAGTGCTATAATAGGTGAGGACAGACTTAGAAGGGCACTTAGGCAGTTAGTAAGCGAAGAAAGACTTGTGCAATTGAATAGGACAACCTATGCAGATCCTGAGACGCTGACGCCAGAAATAATTGAGGAGCTGGAAAACAAGAGAAGGATCTCTTCAACGAGAGCTAGAAATTACATTTATGATGCGATGAAAAAGAAAAGTATCAATGGAGAGAAAAACTAAATATATTTTTAACGCTGTATAACGAATTCTAATGAGTTCAAAGGATCTCTTCAACGAGAGCTAGAAATTACATTTATGATGCGATGAAAAAGAAAAGTATCAATGGAGAGAAAAACTAAATATATTTTTAACGCTGTATAACGAATTCTAATGAGTTCAATGGAATAGCCCCATTCTTTCCAACAATAACTGTATTCTCTAACCTAAAGCCAATTTTTTCGGGGAAATAAATTCCTGGCTCTATTGCCACTACTTCATTTTCCATAAATACCTCGTTACTAGTCGGTCCTATGTTGGGAGCCTCATGCACATCAATACCAACTCCATGTCCTAATGAATGAATAAAATACTTTTCCAATCCATATTTTTTTAGAATATTTCTTGCAATACCGTCTATTTCTTTAGCACCTGCACCAGTTTTTAAGGCATCGAGGGAAGAGAAGTATGCTTCTTCAAGCAATTCTATATATTTTTTGAATTCCCCCTTTTCAGGTATAATAGTTCTCGTCATATCTGAAGCATAGCCTCCAAATTTAGCGCCGGTGTCTATAAGAAGGATATCATCCGCCTTCAATTCTCTATTTCCGCTAATGGCATGGGGGTTTGAAGCGTTTTCTGTTATAGCTACAATTGGGTCGAAAGCTAAATATTCAGCACCAGATTTATAAAGTTGGCATATATGCTCACTATAAATTTCTTTTTCCCTCATTCCATTCCTTAGATTTTCAATCGTTTGTGAAAGAGCTTTCTCTGTGATCTCGACTGCTTTTTTAATTAGGTCTATCTCTTCAGGAAGCTTAGTCCTCCTAACTCTGATCATTTCGTCGTTTATTTGAACGACAGATTTAACTTTAGATTTTATATTGCTATCACTGCTCTTATTTAAATCTAAATCGATACCTATTTTGTCGCTTTCTATTAAAAACTTGGCTACCGCTTCATTTATGCTTCCTATGAATTTTTCTACCCCTTCTTCTAGTCCGAAATCATATCTAGTTACCCCTATAACCCTGAAATATCCTCCAAAAAGTTTCTTGATCTTCCAATTTTCCATAAATGGAATGATAATCGTATGCTCCTTATTGACGAAGTCTAAAATTGCAGCTCCGCTTAATTCTAAGCCTGTTAAGTAACGGATATTTGTGTCGTTCATTAAAACTATCTTACTAATCCCTTTCTCCTGGGCTATTTCTTCGATCTTTTTCAGTTTTTTAAGAAATATGTCTCTCTCATAAATAGAACTGCTTATTTTTCTCACCTCATGATGCAGTAAAAGATAACAAACAATTTTTAATATTTTTTCAATATAACCTTTTTTTAATGATGACTTGTCTTTGATAAACTACTTGAACTGAAAATTTAATAATTTAAAAATACTATTGATACTAGTTAGTTATTTAATCCCTTTTAATTTTTATTTTAAAATGTAAAATACCAATGAGGAGATATCAATGTCAAATAATAATAACGATAATTTGATAATCGAAAAACTGTTTAAGCCAAAATCTATAGCAGTAGTCGGAGCTAGTAGGAATTTGGAGAAAATAGGAGGAGTTATTCTGTCAAATTTAGTGAAAAATAAATTCAATGGAAAAATATATGCTGTCAACCCTTCAGCTAAGGAAATATTGGGAGTTCCATCTTACCCATCTCTCTTGGATATACCTGATGAGGTAGAACATATAGTTGTCGCCATACCTGCAGAGAAAGTGCCAGAGATTATAGAAGAAGCTGGGAAAAAAGGAGTAAAGGTAG
Source organism: Fervidicoccus fontis Kam940 (assembly GCF_000258425.1). NCBI lineage: Archaea > Thermoproteati > Thermoproteota > Thermoprotei > Fervidicoccales > Fervidicoccaceae > Fervidicoccus > Fervidicoccus fontis. Next base: position 692,290 of record NC_017461.1, on the reverse strand, counting down.
CAACAATTATAGCATCTGGATTTAAGGAAGTAGGAAGGGCTGACTTAGAAGAAAAAGTCGTTAATATTGCGAAAAAGTACGGAATAAGAATTTTAGGTCCTAACGTTTTCGGTGTAGTTTATACTCCTATGAACCTTAATGCAACATTCGGCGCCGAGCATATTCATAAGGGAAAAATTGCGTTTTTGACGCAGAGTGGAGCTTTAGGAATAGCTTTAATGCATTGGACTTCAATGGAAAAGATCGGCCTATCTTCTATAGTGAGTATGGGGAACATGACAGATATAGATGCAATTGATCTGGCGAAGTTCTTTGAGAAAGACGAGAACACAAAGGTTATAGGTCTTTACCTTGAAGGATTGGGAACTGGGAAGGGACATGAGTTTATAGAAGTATTCAGCGAGATTACAAAGAAAAAGCCTGTTATTGCGCTGAAGGCAGGAAGATCGGAGAGGGGAACGAGAGCAGTTGCGAGCCATACAGGAAGTTTAGCAGGAAGCGATGCTGTTTATGATTCAGCATTAAAGCAAGCGGGTGTGCTTAGAGCAAGCGATGTAGAGCAGCTTTTCAATTGGGCAAAGATGATGGCATTTTCGGAGAGCTTTGAAATTAACGGAAAGGGTTTTGTCATTATTACCAATGGAGGAGGGATGGGAGTAATGGCTACCGATGCTTCAGAGTTTAATGGTCTACCGCTCTTGGAAGTTCCTGAAGAGCTGAAGAAAGAATTTAGAAAGACCATGCCATGGTTCGGATCTCCTAACAATCCGGTAGATTTAACTGGACAGTCAAATGTCCAGAACTACATAGAGGCTATAAAGGTCGCTCTAGAAAGCGAATTAGTTTCAGGAATTACAGTCATGTACGGCGAAGTTGCATTTCTCGATCCAGTTGAATTGGCAAACGGCATAGCGAAGACATTGAAGGAATACAATAAGAGCAGGAAGCCTGTAAACGTTGTGATGCTAGGGGGAGAAAAGACAAAGATGGGAACAGAGATCCTTGAGGAAAACGGCGTTCCAGTATATCCAATACCAGAAAAGGCAATAAGCTCGATGGCAGCATTGTATAAGTATTCAAAAATTATAGGGAAGGCTAATCTGAAAATCTAATATTTTACATCAAAAAAACTTTCAACATTATCAATATTAATTTTTTCTAAGAAATATTTGCTTACGTCTCCTTTTTCCAGGAGAGATAGCTGGATGTCTGGAAGATTCCAAGGATATGTGATCCTCCCTCCCTCTTTCTTAGAGTCTACGTAGTCACTTTCAATAAGTACATATTCAGGGTTTCTTATTGTAGTAAAAAGGGATTTCAAGCCCTCTATGATTCCCGGATAAGTCGTCCATACCCTCCTGTTTTTTGCTTCTTCAACAATGCTTGAGGTAGCATGATGTATCAAGAACTGGTCACTTTTTAAACCGGTTTTGTATGCTAAAGAAGCGATATTTTCTACGGTAAATCCCTTTATGTTTTCCAAATGCAGTTGAATCTTGCATCCATAGTCTTTTGCGAACGTAAAGGAGCTCTCCAAAATTTCCTGAGTTATAACAGCAACGTCCATCCTGATCTTGTAGTGTTGCCTTCCAATTTCCCCGATTCCATCCAATAACCCTTCTTTGCACATATCGAAAATTTTCTCGATTGTTTTTAATGCGAAATCTCTCACCTTTAATGTAGGGAGCCCATACTCTGCAAGCTTGTCAATTTCTGCTGGGTGGATCCCGGCGAAACATTTTACCTTCAAACCAGTTTCAGTTGCGGATTTGCAATCTCTCATATGAAGGTTGACCAGCTTAAGATACTCGTCAACATCAAAAATATAAGAATCAGAGTAATCCCAAGCCGGATTATTTAAAAATGCTATAAACCATCCGTTATTTTCCCTGAACTTTTCCGCGATCTTCTTCGCTCCTATTCCCTTTATAGGATTGTTGTGAGCATGAGAATCTGAAAAAATGAGTTTTTCCTCATTCATTCTCTAACACCTGATACGGTGCAAGAATTAAGTGGTATTCTCTTATGAGAGTTCTTTAAAATTGTATTCCAAATATTTTCTACATCAGATTTTTCAATGTTCAGCATTTTGCTTACGTTTTCTACAGTCTCCTGCTTCTCTACCAATAGAAAAATTATTTTGTCCAGAATTGAATAGTCATATTTTAACTCATCAGTAGCTTTCTGCCCAGGCCATAGTCCAGGGCTACTCGGCTTATAAGAGATTTTTTCCGGCACCCCGAGGTAAAGAGCAAGTTGCCTAACTTGTGTTTTATAAAGATTTGCGATGGGATAAATGTCTCCAGCTCCGTCACCCCACTTCGTAAAATACCCGAGAAGATATTCGCTTTTATCGCTAGTTGCAGCAACTAAGTAATTGTTTTTGTTTGCAAAATAATAGAGGATCATCATTCTGGCTCTTGCCTTTAAATTACCTTTAGCTTTCTTATCAGCCGTTTCGTAACTTTCTCCAAAGAGATCAAGAGCAGATCTTACCACATTGGTTATATCTAAAACGCTATATTTTATTCCTAATTTTTCAGCAATGTAAATAGCATCATTGATATCTTCCAAATTGCTTTCAATTTCTGGCATTATTAGACCAAAAACCTTTTCTCTCCCTACGGATCTTACAAGCATATATAATGTGACAGTTGAATCTAGTCCGCCGCTCAATCCGATTACATATCCAGAAGCATTGCTTCTTTCTAAATAATTTTTTATGCAAGAACTGATTGCCCCATCCACTTTTATGTAATCCATTTTTTCCAAAAATGCAAAGTCATCTGACATCTAGAACCACTTGTAAAAGTCTTTTTAAGATGATATGTAATTTTTCACTTCCTCTCTTTAAGCTTTTCACTATACTCTTTTCCTTTACTTTTCAGCAGATGTTCAAACTCGTTTAGTGTACTTTGGAAGAGGTCATCTATTTCTTCACTTGCATTTTTGTACTTTTCATCTAGAATCTTTATTTTTTCCTCGATCCAAACTTCTTTTTCTTTGCCCTTTTCTGCCATTTTCCAATACCTATGTTTTTTGTTTATCATTAATAGCATATATTTTTATACTCTTTCTAAGCTCTTCAATAAATCTTTCATAGCTTTTAGGGCATCCGATCAAGATCGATTCGGTTTTTTTATCTAATATTAATGGAAGAAGAGCCTCTCCGTCCTCATAAAAGAGAACCTCCTCAATATTAGCATCATCACAATTGCTAATTTCTACATACTCAAACTCTATTCCTGCTTTTTTGAGAAATAAAAAAGCTCTTTCACAAGGACTGCAGCCTTTTAAACCGTAAACAACAAGCTTTCTCTTTTCTTCCATCTCTACATCTCTCTATCATTATTTTTTTAAAAAATAATATTTTTAAGGATCAATGGGCATAAGAATGTAACTTTGATTCTATCCAGAAAAGTTTTCTTTTTAATTAATGTAATGTTTTCAAAGAATTGTCTATGAGATAAAATAACAAGGGGTTCAGGTCTCATATAAGTTCATAGATCAATATCATCCTATCATTTCTATTCCCCTGCATCCCTTCTTGGTTCTGCATGTAGCTTTGGAGCTTTCACGCGCACAGTATTTGAGGAGCATGTTTTCTATCTCAAATCAGATAATCAATATCAGCCCCTATAAACCTTTATGAAACTCAAAACACTTTGTCTAGGCTTTTTTGAAATATCTATACATTCATTTCTAATTGTCACGATAATCAGTGTTTAAGTTTTCTATAAGGATCATAAATGTTTCTCCACTTTTTTGCATTACGACTTTAACCCCTTGTGGAAGCTCTTTTACTATATCGCTAGGTCTTTTCCTTATTCTTCCCTCTAACAGGTCAAGAAAGAATATGTGTGGATATGTCTTGTCTATGTCAATCAGCACAATTTTTTTGCTGTATTTTTTTGCTTCAGTAAGTGAGTTTTTCCAAGAATTTGAGTAGAAAATAGAGTTTATGAAAAAAGAACAGTCAAAAAAGAATCCCTCGCGAAATGGTAGGCTATCCATGGAGGATCTTATATATTCTCTTTTATCATCTTTATCAAAAATGTTCAAAACATCAACTCCAATATACATTTCAAAGTTGTCTAGTATTTTACCAAAATTTCCTTTACCGCAACCGATATCGAGAATCTTACGACAATTGTTCAGCTCTGCTTCATTTTTTGCTATTCTGTATTCTTCAAATTTTGGGCTAGCAGGATATATTCTGTAAATCAGAGAGAGGTAAATATAGAGAAGCTTTCTTCTAACATCAGATAGAAAAAGTCTTACCCTTTTCAATGATCATCACATAATCTTTTTCTGCAATTTTATTAAATTAAAAAAGCGTTGATTAGCTAGATAGGTCTTATTGCTAAAACTATCAATAAGAGTCCAGCTATTATAAAGACCAACTCTCTCACAATAGCAACTTTTCTTTCATTAACCTTTTTCAATGTAAGCACTATAATTTCAAGGAGTATTAGGAGAGGGGCAACAAATATTATATCATATATAAGTAGATATAATATTTTTGTCAGCATTCCGCTTACAGTAGATAGTAGCAAAATAAAAACTATATATGGTCCTGCAGAGCATGGTATGAGTGAAATTGATAAAATTAGACCGAGAATGTAGTGCAACGCAGGACTTTTATTCATCCAGCTCTTTATGTTTAAGAAGGACTTATTATTTTTACCCTCATTTTCTTTACATATTATACAGTTCCTTTTCTGAGTTAAATAAGAATATGCGGAATATATTATCAATATAATTCCGTAAAATGCTAAAATGTATCTAGCAATTGTTGAGGGTAAAGTCCCTAAAGATGATATTACCTTCAGAAGTCCTAGCCCAAGAGCTAAATAGCCTGTGAATATTCCTAATGCAAATCCAAGGCCTGAAATTGCTGCTCGCTTTCTCGATTTATTTACTGCTATTGTAACTATTAGCAAGCTATATACAGATATTATACAAATGTTAACGGCATCACTAGCAGCCAAAGAGACTAGAGTTGCAATGAAAGAATTACCCGAATATTGGTATGAATTAGGAATTGTAGTATTTGTAATCGAAGTTGTAGTGTTAGCGGGCGCAGTTGTCGTATTCGTTAGAGTCGATGTTGTAGTAAATGTGACGTTTTGTCCTAGGATGAATCTATAGATGATATACTCTTGTTGTTGTGTATTTGCATTTACATACCCTGCTAAAACTTCACCTGTATCAGTTGCTACATAAACGGGAAAGCCTGTTTGATTTGGGGGTGAGGAAAGGAACAAATTCCAAAATGTGGTATTTTCAACATCTCCAATAACGATTGCAAGCAAATTGGTATTATTATATATCACAAAAGTTTGAGGAACGGATAAAGACATGTTAGAGAATCTAAGCCAATTTGCAAAATTTGTCAGACATGTGGTGTTTGATGATATATCGCAGAAATAGTAGTTCTGAGAAAAAGTAGTATTAAAGAAAGAAATCTGATGCATGCAATAAGGACATCTCGTTTCTCCATAAACGAAAAATTTAACATAAGAGGAAGTCTGTTCAGCATGCATTATGCTTGCTGTAGCTGTCAGAAAAATCAAGGAGAGCAATGCTATGGCAACTAATAATTCCTTTTTTTCCAAAAACAATAACCTCATTTGTACTCTTTTTTAACCGAAAGACAATTCTTTTTAAAAAGAAAAAAGTTAATAAAAATTTAAAAAAGATTGAAAAATTAGATCCATCCTCTGAGCTTCATTGCAGTGTAAACTCTTTCTACCGCAAGAGCGAATGCTGCATCTCTCATAGTAACTAATCTCTCTGGATGTCTCTCTCTTAGTTTATTCCAGTATATGTTAGTCCTATTGAAGTTGTTGCTCATTATTGAGCTAAGTTTCTGCCTAGTTTCTTCCTCATCCCAGAAGTACCACTGCAAGTTCTCCACCCACTCGAGGTAAGACATTATTACTCCTCCTGCATTTGCAAGAATGTCTGGAATTACTGCAACGAAATCCTTTCTTGAATAGAGAATCTTTTCTGCATCAGGAGTTGTTGGACCGTTTGCACCTTCGACGATAAGTTTAGCTTTTATGTTCTTAGCTTTTTCGGCCGTTATAACATTTTCTAAGCTACATGGAAGCAATATGTCAACATCTGTATATAGTATTGTATCAGGATCGTTGGATTTTTGACCTCTTGGATAGTTTCTTACATCTTTTAAGATCTCTGGAGATTTTAAAGCGAGTTCCACATCAATTCCCTCTGGGTCATATACGCTTCCATATGCATTACTAATAGCTATAACTTTTGCTCCGAACTTTGAAATCCAGTAGGCTGCATAGCTACCAACATTTCCGAAGCCATGCACTGCAACTTTCTTGTCTTTTAATCCTCCCATCCATAGGTCTGCCGCTTCTTTTGCCATAACAGCAACTCCATATCCAGTAGAATAAATTCTCACGGGGTTGCCCCAAAGCTCTGGCGGTTTTGCAGTAAATACAGCTGGCACGTTCTTTCCAGTTAATTTGCTATATTCATCTACCATCCAAGCCATTATCTGTGGATTAGTATTAACGTCAGGTGCTGGTATATCCTCTTCTGGACCGATTAATTTGTAAATCCCTCTAACATACGTTCTGCTTAAAGCTTCAAGCTCCCTCATGCTGAGCTTAGAAGGATCAACCTTTACTGCGCCTTTGCCTCCTCCATAAGGAATTCCCGCAAGAGAGTTCTTAAGTGTCATGCCAAGAGCTAGCGCCATGTCGGTCTCCAATGTAACTTCTGGATGATATCTTATTCCTCCTTTATAAGGTCCAAGCGCATTGTTGTGTTGGACTCTATAACCCTCAAATACGACTAGTTTGCCATTGTCAAGTCTTAATGGAATCTTAACTTGAATAATTCTATCTGGCTTGCTTAGGTAGTCAAAAACCTCGCTAGGTAATCCAGCAAGGTTTACTGCTTCTTTTAAAACTCCTAATTCCCATTCAAAATATTTTGACAAATTCATCACCATTAAACACGATAAATTTTTTCGCAATGTATTATTTTTTTTATTTTGGGTTAAAAAATTTTTGTTTACTAAAAAACATTATAATACCATTTATTTAAAATCATAGTAATTTATATTTTTTTAGATATGATTGTTTTATTTTTTCTTGTAGTTGTTTCTTTTTTTTATCTTATAGCTTTGTTTTAAAAATTTTTAAAGAAGTTATTTTTGTTCATTATTAATTTCATTCTCAACGTTAACTTTTTATTCTTTCAGAAAAATAAAAAAGAGAGATCAAAATTGATTAACGGAAGCTCAGTTTGGACGATTGCAGAGACGAGCATAGGAGTCCTAGTTTCTATATATGCAGGCATGCTTGTAGAACAACTTGTAGACTGGATCAGCTGGAGGTTTAAGAAGTCATCTATAGGAATATCAATGATATTGGCTCCCATATTTACTTCTGCACCTGAGCTTGCTATTCTCCTCATCGCTTTATTTGAGGGAAAGTATAGAATTTTTTGGGGATCGATAGTTTCCCAGCCATTTATGGCCAGCACGATTGTATATCCGGTAATTGTCATCGCTGCTTTTTTAGGATACTATTTGGGAAAGAGAAGTAGCAGAATCTTGCATGTGGACAGAAGCGTCGCAATCCCTTTATTAATATTTACACTTCCTCTGCTTCCAATAATTTTTCTCCATCCTGAAAAATATGGATTGTTAGGGAGAATTTACGGTGTAGCTCTTCTTTTAATTTATTTCGTCTATGCTAAAAAATCTCTTAAGACGAGTGAAGTGGAAGTCGAGAGAAGGAATCTCTCTTTGAAGAATTCCATACTGCAGGTATTTGTGTCAATAGTGCTTTTGTATGTGGGTGGTGAGCTCATAGTAAATGGAATTTTTTCTTTGGGGCAGGAATATGGATTAGATCAGAGTGCGCTTTCAGTGATCATTACACCGTTAGCTGGGATTATCCCAGAATTTATAGTAGGGCTTATTTTTGTAATTAAAGGAAGGGATAGCGAAGGGATTAGCGTGATAATCGGCGAAAAAGCATTATTCGGAACCTTTTATCCAGCTATAGCACTTATTTTGAATATATATGAATTATCTTATTCATCCGTATCAGCTTTGGCAATCGCGCTGATTATTTCTCCAATAGAAGCTATAGCTATTTATTTTGGCTATTTTGGAGTTACTGCTCCAATAGGACTAGCGGGATATATTTGGTACGTGATTGATGTCCTTTTTTAGTATTAAAAGCCAGATGAATCTATTATCTCTTGACTATGTTATATTTCTAAGAGTAACAGAGCATTGTGAGCTACCCCGCCATTAAATGGCGGAGCTTCCAGCGCTTAGCTGAGGGTTTTGCGCCTCCGCCCTTCTCTGAAGGTTCGGGAGGCTCACTGCTCCCCCATCTCATGCATCTCATTAATGTATGGGATATATTAAACATCCTTCATAGCGGGGAACATCCCAAATTCATTTTGTGAAGAAATATTTAAAACTTTACCCCATCCCCGCTTAAAGACGAGGTTTTCATTTATTAAGACTTTGGGTTGTTAAAAATATAAAAAACAAAAAACTGTATTTTTAGTCTTTATTTTTCGTGCTTATTTTCTTCCTAGTTTTAATGTAATTTCTATTGTGCTGACTCTGCTTGTTCTATCCTGTCCTTGAACTACTTGGCTTCCTATTTTTATGTCTTTTACTTCTACTTTTTCTGCTAGTAGTTTATTTCTTATTATTTCTACAGCGTCTACAGCTTTGCTAATAGCCCTCCCTCTTGCTTTTACTATTACCTCGTCAACGCCTTGGTTGAGGAGGGCTAATACAGCCATTACGTAGTTCATAACTGGTTTTTTACCAACTAATATTACATTACTTGGGGTAGTTCCTTGGGTTGCCATGTTTTCCACCTTTTTAATATTTTCCGTTTTAGGAATTTTTGTATTCCAACAATTTACTGACGGTTCCGAGCTAACCCCTAAGGTTAGCTCTGTCATCACTCTTGTTTGAATTTATTTAATTCTGACATTTATAAGTCTTTACTACTTTTTAAACTTATTCTTTTAAATTTTGAACAATTTAACCTTCTGAAGATCTTGGTTATTGTATTATCGAGAAAATTTAGCAAAGCCAGAAATAGCATTAATCTTTTCCGAGGTATATAGCCCCAAGATGACAAATCATTGCGCAAGACCTAAACCTTAAGGACAGGGAAGAAGTGAGAATCATTCAAAAGAATAGCGGGTTTCCAAACAAATTTAGGAATGTTTCCATATCAAATGAATGAAGAAACTTTTTATAAACAACTTTTCTATCTACAAAATATAAAGATTAATTATTTTAGCTTTGGAAAAAAATTTCTTACGAGGACTGTTCAAAATTGATGCCGAAAATCAAGATTTATAATACCTTGACCAGACAGATCGAAGAGTTCGTTTCGAGTGAAGAAGGAATTGTGAAAATGTACGTGTGCGGTCCAACAGTATACGATTACTCCCATATCGGTCATGCCCGAACTTATATTTCTTTTGATGCGATTAAAAAATACTTCCAGCTAAGAGGCTACAAGGTGATTCATGTCCAAAACGTAACAGATATTGATGATAAGATAATAAAAAGGGCGAATCAGGAGGGAAAGAGCTGGAAGGAGATCGCAGATTTCTATACAGAAGATTATATAAATGCCATAGAGAAACTGAGAATTGAGCCAGACATTCTTCCAAGGGTTACGCATCATATTGAAGATATTATTGATGCTGTGAAAAGGCTGATAGAAAAGGGATATGCATATGAGTCAAACGGAAGTGTGTATTTTGATGTGAGCAAATATGATGCTTACGGAGAGCTTTCAAAGAAGACAGGTGGAGAAAATTGGAGGCAGGAAGAGGAAGTTATAAAGGAAAAGAAAAATCCCTTCGACTTTGCATTGTGGAAGAAGATGAAGGAAGGAGAGCCATATTGGGAGAGCCCTTGGGGATATGGCAGACCAGGATGGCATATAGAATGCAGTGTAATGTCTTCTAAATACTTAGGAGTTCCTATAGACATACATGGAGGGGGAGGAGACCTCATCTTTCCTCATCACGAGAACGAGAGGGCGCAGTCTGAAGCGCTCTTCGGGATTAAACCGTGGGTAAGATACTGGTTACATACAGGCATGCTGACTATAAGAGGAGAAAAAATGAGCAAAAGCTTAGGTAACATTGTATTCCTGAAAGATCTACTATCTAAATACAAACCTGAAGTTATAAGGCTATGGGTTCTCAGCGCCCACTATAGAAATCAGATAGAATTTAACGAAGAATTATTAAGGCAGGCAGAAGCAAACTATAAGAGGATCACTACTGCCTACATCGAAATCGAAAATCAGATGAAAAGCGCTAAACCTAGATTTTCTCTGAGCAAGGAAGAGATCGAAACTATGAATGAAATTATAAATCTGCACAGGGAGTTCCATCGCGCTATGAGCGAGGATTTTAACACTACTTTGGCATTTAAGTATTGGATGGAGGCAACAAGCATTTACTACAAAAAAGTCAGTAATAGTGAAAATTTGAGCCTCTTTCAGTCTTTAAAGTTTCTATTCGATGAGATAGATAGAGTCTTCGACATTCTTCCTCAAAAAGTTAGGAGTGAAGGAGAGTCTGAGCTCGCTGAAAGCCTCATAAGGCTTTTAATCGACGTAAGGAAAGCGCTCAGAGAAAAAGGCAACTATGAGCTAGCGGACAAAATAAGAAGTGAGCTTGGGAATATCGGGATACAGCTAATGGATAAGGGAAGCGAAACAAAGTACTTAGTTACAAGAAAATAAGAATGGTGGGAGTGAAAACGCCAATCAATTCAGAAAATGATAATGCTTTTTGGAAGGAGATAATTTTATCTCTAAGTGAAATAGTTGGAGTATATGAGAAGGCAAACAACATAATGAGCCTATTCACTCTTAAGTACGTAAGAGAGAAGTTTTTTCAATTCGTTTTTGAAAACATTGAAGACGGAAAAGCGCTAAGAATATTGGATGCAGGCACAGGACCAGGGACTTCTCTTGTATATATCTTGAAAAAAAGCGGAAAGGAGCATTACTGCATTGGACTAGATCCTTTGCCGGAGATGATCAACACATCTAGAAAGAACTTCATTGATTTAGATAATGTAGACTTTGTAAGGGGGGTTTTCGAGCACCTTCCTTTTAGAGAAGATACTTTTGACTTGGAAGTTTCATCTTTTGCATATAGAGACGCAATAAATTATCTTTCTGTAGCTCTCGAACTAAGCAGAACTCTGAAGAGAAGCGGTCAATTATTTATATTAGATTTGAATAAGCCCTATGAAAAAAGGATCATTGCTAACTTTATGGAGAAAATTTACATGTCAATATTCCCAATTTTTGCTGGAACGATTCTCATGGGAAAAAATGGCTTTGAACTTTACAGAATCCTGAAGAAGACATACATTAGACTTCCATCAAGCGCAGAAATTTACCTCATTTTTAAGAAAGTTTTCAAGCATTGTAAGTATTATGTGATGTTACATGGTGCTGTTATGCTTCTCCATCTAAAAGAACCTATCCGAATTTCTTCTCAACATAAAGGTTGAGTTTAGCTTCAAACCTTTTAAAGGATATATTTGCTTTTCTTGAAGAATTTAATACATAGAATTTTTCAGTTTGGAGGCCAGAAGATTTTTAAAACTGGTAGCCTCGTTTTGAAAAAGCGAGTAAGAGGTCGACCTACAGATAATAAAACAGATAATAAAAATATTATTTTGGCGTATTTCTAAAAGAAAATGAATTTAAAGATTGCTAACAACTATACAAGGGGTGTGCTTTTTTGAAAACAATCGCTTACAAGGAAATGGATATTGAAAAGGTGCTAGAAGAATTAAAGACAAGCAGGAATGGTTTAAGCGAGGAAGAAGCTAAGAACAGGCTGAAAATCTACGGGAGAAACTCGATTGAGGAAAAGAGAGAAAATCCAATAGTAGAATTCTTGAAGAAGTTTTATGGTCCAATGCCTTGGCTTCTTGAAATAGCAATTGTTCTATCAATATTAATAGAGCACTATTTGGAAGCGGCAATAATAGCGGCTCTCCTAGTTGTAAATGCAGTAATAGGATATAGGCACTCGGTAAATAGTAGAAGGGCAGTTGAACTTTTAAAATCCAAGTTAAAGATAAAGTCTAAGGTACTGAGGGATGGTAGTTGGAAAGAAATTGATGCGAGTGAAATAGTCCCGGGAGATATAATAGTAGTGGGTTTGGGGGATGTTGTGCCTGCTGATTGCAAAGTAATTGAAGGAGAGCTCTCAGTAGATCAGTCAGCTTTAACTGGTGAATCGTTGCCTGTTGAGGTTTCCGCTGGAGGAATAATTTTTTCCAGTTCGTTGATAAAAAGGGGAAAAGCCGTATGTGTTGTAGTGAATACTGGAAAGAATACGTATTTTGGAAAAACTGTCGAGCTTGTAAAAATCGCTCACCCCAAATCTCACCAGCAGGAAGTTTTACTCTCTGTTACAAAAGCTATGATGATATTTGGAGTTATAGCTATGGCAATAGCTACTGCCTACGCAATTATAGCTCATGTCAAAAATGATATTATATCTATATTGACTTTTGATGTTGGAGTACTTATGGCATGCGTGCCAGTTGCGTTGCCAGCGGTCATGACTATAATTCAGGCAGTAGGAGCTATGAGGCTAGCATCAGAAAACGTTTTAGTCACTAGACTTGATACAGTTGAAGATGCAGCTTCAGTGGATGTGATAGCCCTAGACAAGACCGGAACAATTACAATGAACAAGCTCTCAGTAGTTGATGTAGTTCCATTCAAGGGTCATAGCGAGAAAGAAGTTCTAGAAGCAGCTCTCATCGCTTCAAGTGAAGAAGGAGGAGATGCAATCGATCAGACTGTCATTGATTACGCTCAAAAGAAAGGTATCAGCAGGAACAATTACACAGTTGTGAAATTCATACCTTTCGATCCTGCTTTGAAAAGGGCAGAAGCTATTGCGAAAATCGATGGGAGAGAAGTCAGGTTTACAAAAGGAGCACCACAAGTTATACTTCAACTGTGTGGTTATGAAAATGGCTCCAAAGAAATAGAAGAAAAAATCAGGGAGATGTCAGAAAAGGGATATAGGACCCTTCTGGTAGCACGAAAAGATGAAAGTTCCGATGGAAAATATGAGCCTTTAGGAATTATGGCTTTAGCTGATCCTCCCAGACCGGATTCCATGAAACTGATTGAGGAACTTAAAAGCCTTCAAATAAGACCAAAAATGATAACTGGAGACAGTGTGCTTATTGCAAAGCAAATTGCTAAGGAGGTGGGCATAGGAGATAAGATCTTTTCCATGGGCGAAATTAAGGGGAAGAATGAAGATGAGATGAAGAAAATAATTGAAGAAGCTGATGGATTTGCAGAGGTATATCCTGAGGACAAATATACTATAGTAAAAACACTGCAGGAAAACGGTCACATTGTGGGAATGACGGGAGATGGCGTTAATGATGCACCTGCGCTGAAGCAGGCAGAGGTGGGCATCGCTGTAAGCAACGCATCGGATGCAGCTAAGGCAGCTGCAAGCCTTGTTCTTCTAGAGCCGGGTTTAAAGGGAATTGTAGAAGCTATAAAGGTGAGCAGGCAAAGCTATCAGAGAGCACTAACATGGGTCATAAATAAAACAATTAAGGTCCTTCAATACGTTATGTTGATGACTGTCGGCTTTATATTGTTTAAATATGACATTATTACTCTTTTCGGAGTAGCACTGATACTTTTTGCGAATGATTTTACGACGATTTCTATAGCAACTGATAATGTAATATCTACTATAAACCCAAATAAGTGGAATGTAAAGAATATAACGCTTTCGTCTTCAGTTATAGGTATCCTCTTATTCATAGAGGGAATGCTAGGAATATTCATAGCGAGGGATTATTTCCACTTCTCTATAAGCAAAATTCAGTCGTTTGTACTACTGATAGTGATATTCTCGAGCCAATTCAACGTCCTCTTAGTAAGAGAGAGAAGGCATTTTTGGTCCTCTATGCCTGGAAAAGCTCTATTGATATCCACGTCTTCAGTGCTGGTAATTTTCACGATAATTGGTGCGCTGGGAATAATAATAGAGCCCGTTGGTTTGAAAGCTTCACTGTTTGCTCTCGTCTATTCTGCAGTGTTTACATTAGCTTTAGACCCGGTTAAATGTTATGTGTTCAGAAAAGTTGGTCTCTAAACTTCTAATTGTTATAAATTTTGGATTTTTCATTTAATTTTAGCTTTCAAGTTTTACCTCTTTTTTAAAGCACTTAATAATAAAACCAGCTTTTATATTATGCTTTTGTAAGTAGCTTTAAATCTCTCTTTGAATACTTTAATCTCCTCCTTAAAAACCTAAGCAACTATCTACATTTATCATTAGATGCTAAGATCATAAATCTTCTGCAAGTGGTGCTGGGCTTAATGATAAAGGCTGTATTTCAAAGTCTATGTCCAAGCTGCGCAGGGCCGATTTCATCTTATAGGTTGAGTTTGGGCGTGCCTTGCAATTCTTGCCTTCCTTCTTCAAAGCTGGATAATATGGAGGATATTTCAAAATATCCTCTAGAAAAAAAGATAAGGCTTATTTCAAAATCTCTTTCGGATAATCCTCAGAGTGCATATCACCTCATGCGCGATACATTTGAAGAGCTTGAAAGTTTCGAAAAGTTGTTCAGAGAGAGTACTGGGAAAAACATCTGGAGCCTCCAGAAAACATGGGCTCACAGATTGCTTCTTGGGGAAAGCTTTGCAATTACCGCTCCTACTGGAGTGGGAAAGACCACGCTCTTGCTCCATTATGCCGCTTATCAGTTGAAGAAAGGAGAAAAAGTATACATTCTAGTCCCAACGGAATCCCTCCTTAACCAGACTGAAGAAAAGCTTAAGGAAATATGCTATAAGATGGGGATCGATGCGGAAATCGTAGTTTATCAAAGTAGAGCTAGTAAGAAGAAAAGGGAAGAAGTATTAAAAAAGATAGAAGAAGGTAAATTCGGTGTTCTTATAACAACAACTAGTTTTCTTTCAAGGCGCTATGATATATTGAAAAAACTGAAGTTCGACTTGATAGTAGTAGACGATGCAGACTCTCTTCTAAAGAATTCCGTGAACATTGAGAAAGTTTTAGTCCTTATAGGCTTCGACGAAGATGATGTGAAAATAGCTGAGAGGCTAATTAAGTGTAGAAATGAGCTATTCTTTTACCTTGGGACAAATAACAAGGAAAAAACAGAAAATTTGAAAAAAGGGTGCGAAGAGCTAGAGGTGTCTTTGGAAGAAGCAAAAGCGAAAAAGAAAATTGGACAGCTTGCTGTTGCAAGCGCTACAGGAAGGCAGGCAGGATCGAAGCCAAAGCTTTTTAAGGAGCTTTTAGGCTTTGAAATAGGTGGCATACATGATTATATGAGGAACATAATAGACTCATTCTACCTATACAAGGAGGATAAAGAGCTAATTGAAAAAATTAAGGAAATAGTGAACAATTTAGGAAGCGGAGGTTTAATTTTTGTCTCAAAAGACCTCGGTGTAAATAGGGCGAAAGAACTGGTAAAGGAGCTGGAAGATGAAGGAATAAAGACATCGCTCGCCACAGCTGGTAAAAGCGTTATTAAAAAGCTGGCTAGAGGGGAAGTTCAAGTCTTAGTGGGCGTTTCAAGCTATTACGGCGTCATAGTCAGGGGGATCGACCTACCTGAGGTCATTAAGTATGCGATATTTGTAGGCGTTCCAAAGAATAAGATGCCGTTAAACTCAGCACTATTCAGCCCAAGAAGGCTTTTGCAGGCTTTAATATACATTTCTGATAAAGACGAAAACATCAAGGCTAGATTCGAAGATTTGCAGAGCAAGATTAATAAGCTAAACCCAGGGGAGCAGTTTGCATTGAGGATTGCGCTTCAGAAAGGTACAACTAAGCAACTCAGTGGATGGCTCGGAGAAGTTGCAGATGTTATTCTTAAGACCATTTCTGAAGTTACTATTAAGCTTGATAGCATTATTCCAAGAGAGAAGGGGGCAGTTCTAAACTTAGGCACTTCATTAATAGAAAGAGGAGAAGATGGTTCGCTCTATTATATAAATCCTGACCCCTTAACATACATTCAGGCAAGCGGGAGGACAAGCAGGTTTCTGAACGATAAAATGACGCTTGGCTTTTGCCTAATTTTCGAAAAGAGTAAGGAGTACCTGGAAGTGTTTAAGAAAAAAATAGGAAACTATGTTTACAGCTTCGATCCAAAGGAGCTTAGCTCGATAAATCTCAAGGAGATATCAGAAAGGCTAATTCTTTCTAGAATGGGAAAAGACGGATCAAAAAGCTTCAAACCAGCAAAGTCCATAATGTTTGTAGTTGAATCTCCGCATAAAGCTAAGACAATAGCTGGATTTTTCGGAAGGCCGGCAAAGAGAAGGTTCGGATCAGTAGTTGTGTATGAAATACCCATTGTAGACCAAGAGACCCTTGAGACGTACCTCGCAATGATTGTTGCGACAAAAGGTCACTTGTTCGATTTGGTCAGCGATAACAACATAGGAACGTACGGCGTAATAAAAGTAAATGAAGAATTTATACCTGTATACGCTCCCATAAGCAAATGCCTGAGTTGCGGGAGGACATTTGTAAGTTTGCACAACAAATGCCCTTACTGCGGTGAAAGCTTCAAAATAAAATCTTCAATGGAGACCGTTCATGTTCTCAGAAAAATTGCTATGGAATCTGAGGAAATATACATAGCCACTGATCCCGATGTTGAGGGAGAAAAGATAGCATGGGATGTTGAGATGGCTATAAAGCCATACAACAGCAAAATCATAAGAGCAGAGTTCCACGAGGTAACGAGGGAGGCAATATTAGAGGCAATTAGAAATCCGAGAAAGATAGATGAAAGTCAGGTCTCCTCCCAGATATTGAGAAGAGTAACCGATAGGTGGATCGGATTCCCTCTCTCAAGCAGGCTTTGGTCGGAGTTCCAAAAGCCCTGGCTTGGAGCAGGAAGAGTGCAGACGCCAACTCTGGGATGGATCATTTCCAGACATGAAGAATGGAAGAATGCACGAGGCTATTGGGTAAGAATTCCACTCATCAACTTATTCGCTGTGAAGCTGTTTAAGAAGGATAAAAAAGAAGCTGAAGATCTCAAGAATGCGATAATTAAGAGCGGATCCTTGAAAATAGATTCATATGAAATATACGAGCAGCAACTCCTTCCTCCTCCGCCTTATACTACTGATGAATTATTACATGATGCGAATATGGTTTATGGCTACGGAGCGCAATTTACAATGAAACTTTCCCAGGATCTTTTCGAGGCGGGGCTCATTACATACCACAGAACGGACAGCACTCATGTTTCTAATAAAGGAATTCAAATTGCAAGCGAGTATCTTTCAAAGGGCATCGGTAAGCCTGAAATCTTCTATCCAAGGAGTTGGGGAAGCGAGGGGACGCATGAAGCTATAAGGCCAACCAAAGCGCTGTCTGCTAGCGATCTAAAGAAAAGCATAGTTGATGGTACACTAAAAACTTACATTAATGTCACCGAGGCACACATTAAGCTCTATGACTTAATATTCAGAAGGTTCATTGCGAGTCAATCAAGACCATCGGTGGTTGAGAAATTAAAGCTGAATCTATCAATCAGCTATAATAGAGAAAAAGAGGTTTTTGAGAAAGAACTTATATTAAGGGAGAAAGAGACAGGCTTTTACGGCCTGCTTTATAATATTAATGAACAAACTCAAATTGCTGACTATATAAAAGAGGGAAGGATCCCTGTCGACGTTAGTAAAGTTGAGATCTATAGAGGCTCTCTTATTCCATTGTATACTCAAGGGGAAATAGTAAAGTTGATGAAAGAGAAAAAGATTGGAAGACCCAGCACTTATGCAAAGATCCTAGATAGCCTGAGGAGGCACGGATATGTGGTAATTTCAAAAAAGAGGAACTTTGTCATACCTACGAATACAGGAATAAAAGTATATCAGTACTTGAGTAGCAATTACAGCTCGCTAGTTAGCGAGGAGACTACAAGGAAGCTTGAAGAAGATATGGATGCTATAGAGGAGGGGAAGGAAAGCTATCTTGCACTGCTGGCTAAATTGTATGATGCTTTGACAAGACTTGGGTTGATCTCAGAAGTGGAATTAGCAGCAGAAACACCGGTAAAGATCATGGATGAAGCTCTTATATAAAGGCTAGTAGTACAGAAGGTTATGCTGAATATGTTAGTTTTATCTCAATTGTAGGGAAGTACCTTCTCCCTGCTTTTTCAGTTCCAATATTTACTGACACAAGCTTTATAGAATCCCCCATCCTCGCCTTAACTTCGTTATAGACATCAATTGCTTTTTCGATAAAGTCCCCTCTTCCTTTAATTACAACTACTTCATTCTCAGTGATGTTTCTCAAAGCCACAATTACTCTCAGCGCATATTCACTTACGTCCTTATTACTTACAATTATCGTTTCTGCTAGCTGTTCACTCATACATAGCACCATTAAATTTTCTAAATAATGTTAAATTATATCCTATTTTAAACTTATTTCTTGCTGTAATGCTGACTTATCCGGTTCTATCAAAAAAGCGTTTTCGATTCTATTAAGAAAACAGGAGAAGGAATTCTTAAGGATTCCTCATATAAAAAACACTGCTCAAAGATAGAAGCAATTAAAAATAGATGAATATGAGTGAGAGGATTATAAGAGCTATGCCAGACGGTATAGATGAAACCAGGACCTCTTTAAGGGCATCTTTATCATCGGTGGTTATTTTTGCGTAAATTATTTTATTCAGCATTGCTGCGCCCATTGATAATAGAGACGCGCTCGATATTATTTTTATTGATACAGTAGAACCTAGAGAAAGCAGAGAAAGAACTGTAGCGATGGAGCTTGCAAAGCCGCCTATGAATGATGTTATAAAGAGGGCATAGCTTCCAAGATAGTAGTTTGATACCTTAACCAAAACGAAAATTAAGATATAAAGAATGACTCCTCTCGTTGCAATTTTTACTTCCAACGGGCTTGCAAGATACAGTACTTTTTCCCCATTTTCCTCAGCTTTCTTTTCCCTTCCAGAAAGAGTATATGTTAAGTATAGAATCATAATTGAGAGTAATACACCTGAGATTATGTATCTTGCAAATATTTCGTATCCATCAGAAATGAGGAATGGATACGCACCTATTAATACTGTGAGAGCAGTCCTTATCACCATTCCGCTGTTATTAATAGACGAAAGCTTTGCCAATTTTTTTCCTTTTACCCCAATTTTTAATATATTCATTAGCGTTGCTTCACTATTGATAAGTCCACCAAGTAGTGAAACGGCAAGAAGGCTCTTCTCTCCTTTAAGCTTATAAGCCATATAGCTTATGTAAGAGATTGCTAAAATAAGCGTAAAGAAAATGTACACTCCTTGAAGGTTTAGACCATAAATTTCATAGTTTGTCGCATAAACGAAAGGACCAAGTATGAAGATAATCATCCCAAGCTCAAGACCCGCAGTGAGTTCATCATACGAAAGCTTTTCCAGAGAGGCGGTTATTGCTCTCTTAAACGCCAAAATTCCTGCTATGAGAAAGGTTAAGCTCATAGAAAGAATATAGTATCCATAGCCAGTGAGAAATCCTATGATGAATGTTAGGAAGAAGACGAAATATGAAGTCAATCCCGCTATTTTCAGTCTGTAGAGCCTGAAGTATATGTAAGATACCATCAAGATCGTGACGAAAATAGCGCCAGAAACGGTTAAAACCTCATTTGCAAAAGGGCTTACGGAGATCTTGTCAGAATTAAGCAAGGCAAGTATAGTTCCTAATATGCTCATTAGTCCATATGTCCTTACTCCAGGTAGCTCTTCACTTTCAATTTTATCCTGCTTCTCCATTCCAACTTTATACCTTTCTAGTCCTAAGAGACCTCCTTCTAAAAATGAAATAATGAGGGTGGCAAGCATATCAACATCGCTTGAATTAATGCTGAAGCTGAGCATGTTTTCATCCTTTAAATTAAGCTTTATCAGACGGGATTCAAGGAATCATCGCCGTTAGGCATCTTCGATAGGGCAGTCATCATCTTCTAAAAGAGTAGTTAAAAATTATCATTTCCCCACAGATTTAAACCTTTCTATCTTTTTAAAATCAGACGGGGATAACAGCATCATCGCATTACGCTCATCCAATTAGATCAAGCTCATCATTTTTATAAAATTTTCTGAATACTTATTAATTAAATTGAGCTGGTTTTAAAAAGAGAGAAAACCGGCTTTGAAATAAAAAGCGCTCAGCAACACAGGCCTGCATCACTTTTCAGCAACATTTAATTCATCATAACGCTACTTTTAATTTATACTTAAAGGTTTAATTATTTTTCACAGAATTTTATAAGCCAAGATCTAAGTTTTTGTTATTTTTTATTTAATTAAAAGTACACAATTAGAAATCCTCGCACAAAATTTCCCCTGCTTCATATAAATTAATTATTTTTTCAACTTCTTCCACATTTTCAGCTACTGCACAGACCTTCATCTCAGAAAGCTCCTCTTTTATACCGTTGTATAGAATGCTCAATCCAGATTCAGTAAACCCTTCCTTATCCCAAGCACTGTCTCCTATGAAAGCTGTCTCTTTCTTAATAATATTCAGCTTTTCCCTGATCCTCCTGAGAATTTCTCCTTTTTTGCCGGCAGGCACTAAAGGGATCCCGCCAGGGACTAACCTTCCATTTGAATCGAAAATTAGAATGTTTGCAAACCAAGTAACATCTTCTCCTATCATTAAGGCAACCTTTCTGACAAATACATCTATTCCTCCGCTGAGAAGTACGATCTTTTTTCCACTTTGCCTGAGCCTTTTAGCAAGATCTACAACTTCTACTTTAACCTTTATGCTTTGAAAAGCTCTCTCTAGATCCTCTTTGCTAACATAGCCTTTTTTTGAGCCCCTTATCCAAGATAGCGTATCTAAGTACATCCACTCATAGTAGCTAATTTTTCCGCTGATGAAAAGCTGATAATTCTGTATATTTTTTTCGGTACCTAGAAAAGAGCTCACGGTATCCCAGCTGTTTCTGTTTTCTAAAAAGACGCCGTCTACATCGAAGGCGACCAGCTTGACCTTATTCATAACTCATCTCCTCATTTATCCGATCCATGTTTTTATTATAACTAAAAGCTCTACTGTTTATGGGATTCAAGCTTCATAGGGCTTGATATAGTTTGATACCGATCATTATAAACTTATATGAAAATCAAAACAGTTTGTCTAGGCGTGAATAGATGTTTAAGTATCTTTAGGAAATTACCTTTTATTTAAGCTTAGCGATCAGCTTTGCAAGGCGGTAGAGATTTCTATTATGGAAAAATTTGCATTAATGCTTACAACGAGTAAACCTCCTTCAACACTCAAAACGAATCCTTAACATTCCTGCTTTCTCTATGAATGAAAGATGTAAGCTCAAAGAGATTAAAAGAAATTTTCGATTTATGGATAAGAGAGTCAGAATAAAATCAAATCATAACTTTATTAAAATGCTTTATTCTATAAGAAATATAAATTGCTAGAGAGACGTGATAGATTTGAGAATAAGAGCTTTAACTCTTCACCTGAATTTGAGCAGAGAAAGAAAGGAAGAAGAAGCATTAAAAAATGCTGTATCTGACTTATACAGCGCGAAAGAAAAAATTGAGAAGGAAATAGGGTTAGAAGTTTGGTCGCTGAGGGTTTCAATTCCAATAAACTGGGAGCTGAGCGATAGTTCTATGGATGTGTTAAAAAAGGAGAAGGAAATCAAAGCCGTAATTTATACTTCTACTTCAGATTTGTTAAATGAAGAAAAAGTTTTTAGGGCTGTGAGCAGAGGCTACAATGCCGGCATATTCCTCAGGTCTGAAAGAGATCTTTCAAAAATATTAGATCTTATTTATAATTTATCGCTTAAGGATCCAGCTTTTTCAACAAGATTTGCAGTAGAAATGAGCGGGCTTGGGATAACGACGCCTTACTTCCCTCTTTCTATTCATGATTCCTCGGTAAAAGAGGATTATTTCTCGATCGCCCTTCTGTACCCAAAGGATGTTGAAGGCGGAGAGGATCTAAGGGCCGTTGAATTAGCAATAGAAAAAGCATATAGAAGCTTAAGTAAGTTCATAAGGGAAGGGATCGGGAAAAAGAAACTGAGAGGCATTGATTACTCTTTGAGTCCCTGGATGGAAGAAAGCGTAGGAAGGGCATTGGAGAAAATCGGAAGATGCAAGCTTAGTGATCTGAAGTGCATGAAAACAGTATATGAGGTCAATAGCATACTCTCTGATTTTGCTTCAAAACATGAAGGATTAGGTTTCAACGAGATCATGTTACCACTAGGAGAGGACAGCTATTTGATGAGTCTCGCTTTAAATGGGGAACTTACGATAAAGGATCTCCTCCTTTTATCTTATGTATGTGTCGCTGGCATGGATATGATTCCTGTAAGAGGAAAGAAGGAGCAGTTTGAGGATCTTTTGAGAGATATATATGCAGTTGCGAGAGTAAAGAGAAGGCCATATGGAGTGAGGCTGATTTATATTAATGAGGACTTTAAAGATAAGGAGGTAAACTTAGGCGACTTCGGAAAAGCCCCAATATTAAATTTGTGATTTATTAAAATAAAAAATCATTTAGAAATTTTTTGCTCAATGCATGAGAACATCTGCTTGATTAAGTCATTGGATGTGCTTTCTATTATCTTACCAAGAGCAGCGATCATCCCGCCAAGCTTCGCTTCAGCGTGATATTCCAGAAGAGTTTTTCCGTTGTCTGCATCGCTTAAGGTTATAGTTCCCTTTGTTTCTATAATATTTCCAGATGTTCCGCTTTTTATATAAAAGTCGTATGCTCTTTCTGGCTCTTTTTCCAATATTTCTCCATCTACATCAAAAGTTCCTGAAACGCTTCCTATTTTGAACCTCACCTTTCCTGAGAATTTCGAGCCCTCAGTTCTCGAGGAGATCACATTGGGAATGCAATCTGAAAAATTTCTCACATCTTTTAAAATGCTCGCGACTTTTCCCCTATTAGCATTAATTATAAGGGAGTTCTTTATTATCACGTTTTTCACCTAATAATTTTTATTAAATTAATTTAATATTGTTTTAATATTTAACTTTTCAAGGTGAAAAACATGAATGATTTTTTAGAAATAAGCAAAGAAGAGCTTATCTATTCTGGAATTAGAATTAATGTCAAGAAAAGAAAATATATATACGAAAATAGTGAGTTTGAAAAAGAAATAGTAGAGTTTGGGAAAAGCGCTGCAGTTCTTCCTATTAATGATGACAGGATAGTCCTTATAGAGCAGTTTAGGTACCCTATAAATAAGTGGATAATTGAGATCCCAGCCGGAAGGGTAGAGAAGGGTGAGGATCCAAGAAACGCAGCATTAAGAGAGCTAAAGGAAGAGACTGGATATACTGCGAGGAATATAGAAGAAGTAGCTTCCTTTTTCGTATCTCCTGGTTATTCAGACGAGCTCATGTATCTATATATTGCTGAAGATTTGAAGAAGTCCGAGCAATCTCTTGAAAAAGGTGAGTTGATAAGATTGAAAGAGCTCTCAATAAAAGAAGTTAAAGAGATGCTCAAAAAAAGAGAAATTACTGATGGAAAAACTCTGCTTGCGCTTTACTATTATCTTTACTATTATTTCGATAAATTTGGTATCTGATTCACTCTACCTTAACTTCCTTCTTCCCTTCCCATACTCCATGGAGGTTGCAGTATCCTAAAGCATAAATAGTACCGCTCTTCTTTAGCTTTAAGGTCAAAGTTATTATTGGCTCAGAATATTCCGGCTCAAATTCCACTGTTGCTAAATGGACTGGATTGAAAGCCCTCCCTTCTTCAACGAAGTATACAGTTAAGCTCCTAATGAAATGAGATACCTGATTAGGGTGAGGACCTACGGAGATCTTAACTGTAAAAGCCTCATTTGCCTTAACAGATTCGGGGGCTTCTATCTTAGGAGTATGCGTTTCTACTTTTGAAATTGCCTCTCCAGATGCCTGCTCTGGTGAATAAATATATTCTCCAAATTTTTTCATTTTAATTTCACCAAGAATTTAATGCGCAAAATTTAAATATAAATATTTATTATATATTCTCCAAATTGATTTCACTTAAAAAACAATTTTAATAAAAACTCAGATTTTCTTTAAGTAATCCTCTATTTCTGGCAGAGTAAGCTTTCTGAACTCCTTCTTTTCAGCCAAAATTATTCCGACGTCGAAGTTCTGAGCCTTTAGGTCTTGGTCGCTTGACTCCTTCAGCACTTTCAGAGCAAGTAATATTCCTTCCTCTAGGCTCATGTCCTTCCTATAGTTCTTTTCCAGCTTTTCCTCTATCTGAGCCTCTCCTCTTCCCATGGATGTTGCAAAGTATCCAAAGTATTGTCCTGCTGGATCTGTCTTGAAGAGCTGTGGACCAGAAGAATCTATACCTCCTATCAGAAGAGAGACTCCAAAAGGCCTCACTCCACCATGTTGCGTATATGCCTGCTTTAAATCGCTTACCTGCTTAGTTAAATACTCGATTGGAATTGGTTCTCCATAAGTTAGCCTGTGAGAAACCGCTATTTGTCTAGCATACTCTATCAGCACTCTCCCATCTCCGCCGAAGCCAGCAAAGGTCACTCCTATGTGTGTGTCAATCATGCTTACCTTTTCAATGCTTACGACATCCATTAAGCTCTTTGTAACAGCTTTTTCCGCGGCAAGAACAACTCCTCCTGGCGTTTTAATTCCTACAGTGCTCCATCCTTGTTTTACTGCTTCAAATGCATATTGCACTTGATAAAGCCTTCCATCTGGTGAGAATACAGTTAGTGCTCTATCATAACCCATCATTGCGGGCGAAAATGCCATAGTACATTACCTCTTTTTTTACATATTCTTTTCTTTTTGCGGTTAATATATAGTTAATACAATAAAATATTTAAAATTCTTCTTTTCTTTCGATTAAAAATCTTAAGTTTGAAAGGTCAGCTCGTCGCGAGAAAAACATCGGTTTTAACCTTCTTCCCCTTCTTGGGACGGCTACATCATCCCTTTTTATTGAAAGCTTCTCAAGTGATAATTAATAGGATTTAGCGCCCATTTGTACATCTAGACGATACTGTATATGCTTGCGCTTGTGAGCTACCCTGTCTTTAATTGTGGGGCTTCCAGCGCTCAAATAGGACTTCACGCTTCTAGTCTTCTTTGAAGGTTCTAAGGGCTCACCTTCCCTTTTAGCAGGGGGCATCCCCAGATTTTAATTGTAAAACAAAGAATTTTAAACCTTTGCCCATTCATTTTCTCGCTAAAATGAGAAATTCTCTGGTCGTTCATCCAAGTGCTTTGTTTTAAAAATTTTAGAAAATTTAAATATTTATTAACTTACTAGGAAAGCTTATAAAAAAGAAGGTGTGAAAAACGCAGAGCAGCTTATTTGAAAGGCTAAACGACAATGAGTTCGTAGCTTTAGCAATTGGCGCTATATCTGTTGTTTTAGCTCTATACACAAAATTCTCATATTATGGAATAATAAGCGTCCTCATAGGTTTTCTGCTCCACGAGCTTTCCCATAGGTATTTCGCTAGGAGGGCAGGTTGCTACAGCAGATTTGTTCTAGATCCTTTTGGGCTCATAATAACCCTAATTTCGGCAATACTTCCTTTCGGATTCCTAGCTCCTGGATATGTTGGTATTTACTGCTTCGGCATTATGCTGAGCAAAAGAGATAATCTGAACATAAGCGCCTCCGGAATTACAGTCAATCTAATTTTGGCTATAGCTGGACTTGCTTTCTCGTACTTCTTCCTTCCAGCTTTCTTCATAAATTTCTCAATAATCAACACATGGCTCGCGCTTTTCAACTTAATACCATTCGGTCCGTTTGATGGCGCAAAGATATTTAAAGCTGATAAGAGGGTATGGGTTGTTCTGTTCGTTACATCACTATTTTTGTTCTTCTATGTTTGAGCTCGAAAGTGAAACGGAATGGAGAGGAGCATATATCCCTTCTCAATATTCGATCCTTGGCAGAGCAGCTTGTGCACGTGCCCAAAGAAATACTCATTGAATCCATATACAGGTTGCTCATTCGGTTGCCTATACTGCTATGCTAAGGGATACATAGGGAAGAGAGAGAGCACCCCAAAAAAGGACTACGTCAAGCTTTTGGAGAGGTCAGCTAGAAAGCTTAACAGAGCGTTGCCAGTGAACATTGGGACGAGCAGCGATCCATATCCTGATATAGAACAAAAATTTAAACTCACAAGAGCTTCTCTAAGCATACTCATAAATATGAACTTTAAAGTTCTTATAACAACGAAGGGAGGAGAGCTATTGTTGAGGGATGCAGACCTAATGAAAAAAGGAAAAGTAGCTGTTACTCCTACCGTCACAACTTTGAATGAGGATCTTGCAAAAAAGCTTGAGCCGATGGCACCAAGTCCGAAGGAAAGGATCAGGGTAATGGAGGAAATGAACAAGAACGATATCCCATTAGGTGCAAGAGTAGATCCTATAATACCCGGGCTAAACGACGACGAGAAGGAGCTAAAGGAGCTTGTTAATGCGCTGGCTGAAGCTGGAGCGAGGCTTATAATAACTTCAACTTATAAGGCTAGATTTGTAGATTTTAAGGACATGATTAACGTTTTTCCAGATATGAGGGAAAAGTGGAAAAGGCTCTATTTTGAGGAAGGAGAAAGGATTGGAGGATATATGTACTTAAGCAAGAGCTTGAGGGAGAGGCTTTTAAAGCTTGTGGTCGATGAGGCAAAAAAGCTTGGCCTTGAATATGCTACATGCAGAGAAGGGCTAACTTCTCCTGAATACTTCAAAGCCAGATCCTGCGATGGGACGCATCTTACGGAAATGGGAAAGAGAAGTGGAAGTGAGCAAAAGTGAAGAAAATCCTGATCGCAGGTCTTCTTCCTTATGATTCTGGAAAGACGACATTTTCAATCTCGCTTATATTACATTTAAGAGATATGGGGATAAAAGCTCATCCATTCAAACCGGTGTCATCGCACAACATATTTACTCAATCCTCCTCGTTCAGCGAGAGCATAAATATGAAGCTTCTAGCTGGAGGCGATGCGCTTCAATACAAGCATGCTTTTGACTTTGATATTGATATGCTGAAAGCGACGAATCCCCTAGATCTCCTTCTGAGTCCTACAGATCCCTCAATTTACCTCAAGAACTCAAGGCTTCCAAGTTATTATGAAGATCAGGAGAACCTCTTTAAACTGGTGAGCCTAATGAGGATAACTGAGTGCAAGACCATGAGTGCAAAGCACTACTTTATAAGAGACAACACTGATCTTTTTCCTCCTAGCTTTAGAAAGAATATAGAGCATCTTTCCTCAATAACTGAAGCTTTGCCTATAAGCTTAGATGAAGCTCTCAAGATCCTAAGATCGAGGGAGCTTGAAGACAACTTTGATATTTGTCTGGAGAGGATCGGGAAAGGTTTCAATACTATCATTGTAGAGTCTTTCAGCGACTCTCTCTTCCCGTATTTTTCCTCTCTGAAGGACTCTTCAATGATAATTGTAGTCTCTCCAGGCAGGGCATTTGCCTATTTCGATGAAGAAAAAGTGAAAAAAATAAAGGAACTGAAGGGTATTCCGAAGGGATCCCCAAGAACGATGTACTTAATCAGCAGATATGAGCCGGATCTTGATGAAGCATTAGACCTTAAAGACCCGTTAAGCTCAAGCTCAAAGCTTTCAAGCGAGATCTCAAAAAGGATTGATGGAAATTAAGCTCTTGCAGTTTCATCGAGCGGCTTTTTTGCAGTCTCCTTTCCCCTTATCAACCATACTGAAGATGCAAAAAGCCCTAATATCCATACTGCAAAGTTGATCTCAAGCATAGTGCTTGAGTCCAAGTATCCCATTATGCCGACATCGATCGTATTTAAGAGCCATGCGAAAGCAGTTATTGCTCCAGCAGCAGATGCCCTCATCCCTGTGGGGAAAAGCTCTCCTTCTAAAGTTGCCTCGGAGCCATAAACCCATTCGCAGAATATCATGTTGAGGAAAAGAACAATTAGGAAGTATGAAAATTCCTGAGATATTGCAGAGAAATATATGAGCAAGGCAGTAGCAGAGCCGAATATGAATGAGGCAAAAAGGGAAAGCTTTCTGCTCCTATCTATCAGCCAGATGAATGGTATAGCTCCTACAGAAGCTCCTATGTTTGATATAGCTATAATCAATGGAGCGGTGTTCTCTCCAAATGGAAAATTCTTAGAGTATGGTACATAGTATGAGGGGAAGTTGTAGTTTATGGCCTGTGCAGCTACGATGACTGCCAAAATAAAAAACCTCAGGCTATACTTCCTTATAGCATCTCCAATCCCCACTCCTCCCTCTTCCGAGGTGATTATACTAATGTTGGGAAACTTCTCCGCTATTTTTTCAGCCTCATCTTTTCTGTCCTTCAGAACAAGCCATCTAGGAGACTCTGGTATGTGTAGCCTTGCAAATAGCACTACGATAGAGAGAAAAAGCGCAGAAAACAGCGTATAAAGCAAAATTGTATTTAAATCAGTTGTCAGCTTTGAGTAAAAGAGCGAGAGGAGAGCAATAACAGCAGCCCCCACGTTCCAGAAGTTCAATGCGAGCATGAGCATCTTTCCTCTGTGGTCATCAGGCATAAATTCTGAAAGTGCAGCATATGAGGGACCTGTCTCAGCTCCAATTCCATAGTTGATTATTGATGTTAGAATTGCGGCTTCAATTAATCCTATTTTTTCTGCATATGAGAATGCGATAAATGCGATCGTTGAAATTGTGTAGATGCTGAGAGAAGTTATCAACCCTCTCCTCCTTCCAATTCTATCAGAAACCACTCCAAAAGTGAGAGAGCCGAGCATGAATGAGGCGGAATTCAGCATCAGTATTAAAGATGCATATGGTAAAATGCTTGGTATGAGGTAGAGTGTTGTAGGTATCAAAGAGAAAAGAACCCCATCTAAGAAGAAACTCATCGACACAATTGCAAATATTTCAAGATGATTTCTGTTGAGGGTCGATGTACTTTTTGAAGCGCTCAAGATACCACCGGGATAAAATAATCATCATAACTAAGTTATCAGTTTTTTAAAATATTTTAAAAATTGTTGAACGTACAAGAAAAATTAGTTAATTAAAAAAAGTTAGGTTATGGAAATTCCTCCATCAACAACCACTAAACTTCCAGTTATATAAGAGGACTCGTCAGAAGCGAGGAATGCAACCGCATTAGCTATCTCCTCAGGACTTGCAAACCTTCCTAGTATTATCCTCTGAGAATTGATCTTTTTGAACTCTTCTGGGGTGAGCTTCAAATTCCTAGCAGCTCTTTCAATCATAGGGGTGTCAACCCATCCAGGAGCAATCGCATTCACTCTAATTTTGAGCTTTCCAAGCTCCACCGCAGATACCTTAGTCAGCATTATAACTCCTGCTTTTGAGACGCTGTATGGCATTGCTCCAGCTAGGGGCATTATGCCTGCAACGGAGGCAATATTGATAACAGATCCCCCACCTCTCTTTGCTATATATGGTGTAGCATACTTAGTCATGAGCCAGACTCCTTTGAGGTTTATGTTGAGTACTCTGTCATATTCTTCAACGCTCAATTCTAGCAAAGATTTGCTTGGGGGCTCAATTCCCGCATTATTTACTAACACATCAATTCCTCCCGTCTTTTCTACCGCATTTTCTATCCCTCTCTTTACGCTTTCCTCATTTGATACGTCAACTTTGAAAAAGTAGGAGCTTCCCCCCTTGCTGTTTATTTCTCTTACTGTAGATAACCCACCTTCTTCAGAAACATCGAATATTATAACTGTTGAGCCTAGAGAGGACAGCTTTTCTGCTATAGCCCTTCCAATTCCACTGCCTCCCCCAGTTACTATTGAAATTTTATTTTTAAGACTCAAAATTTCCACCTTGTTAATAATAATCGGACCTTTTGATAAATAAATTTTGTATATTTTTTTGATTCAGATTTTTACTTTAAAAAATAAATTTATGCAAAAAAGAAACGTTTTTTGTTACATCATGCTTAATAAAAACTTAAAATTTTTAAACAATATTAACTATTAATAATAAAATTCTAAAGGAAAGATTGAAAAATAGGATATCGTGCATCGATATGTCAAGAGTGTTTGAAAGCTCTTATAAGTTACTTTTCGGCTTTTCAGCAAAAAAGCTGTCAATAGCTTCCCTGGTAATTACAGTTGTTATCTCATATTTAAGAGGATCACTCGTATATTTTGGGGAACTGGCTTTTGCTACTGGGACACTTTACTTTTTCAGGACTCCATTTTTGAGCTTGAAGAAGATAATATACATTTCATCTATAACAGTTGGATTTGTAGCGGCTTTCGAAACAGTACTGCTCAGACCGCCCTTCACCTTTTTCCTCGCTATACCGGTAGTCACATCCCTCATTTTAGCAACTATCGATCCGAAATCAAAGTCATGGATAATACCCTTTATTCTTTCCTCTCTTATTTACTACAAGATTAGCATGGAGGCGATGATCACGAGTCTTTTACTAGCTATCGGTATCCCTATCCTCAGGTTTGCATTTTCCAAGATCTCCTATGGAATAGATCCATTCAATCTTTTCAGTGCCTTCCTTTTCTCAGTATTCGGAGAAGGAGAACAATTTGAGGAGGAGCTAAAAAAAATTGGGGAAGAGAAGGAGGTAGACATCCATCTGTTCAAACTACATGGTGAGAAGAGCAGAGCTGTCGCTGTTGTTTCAAACGTTCATCCAGGTCCTTTTAAGGGGGTGAGCGGTGCTAAACTCATAGACTTTATCAATTCTGAGGTTGGAAAAAAGGGCTACAAGCTTCTCTTCATGCATGGAGTCGGTAGTCATGAAAATGATCCTGCTTCTTCAGAGGATGTGAAGAAAATAGCTGAGATTATAGGGAGTAAGCTGGAGGATGGCGGGAGCCTCTGGAGAAGCGCGAATCCTTGCATTCCAGGACAAGGGATTAAGAAAGACGTCATGGTAACATCGCTACCGCTCGATCCTGGTCCAAATATTCACATAGTTTCAAAGGTAAAGTCCTCTATGGATGATATACCCTCTTCATTTGCAAGGATGATTAAAGAAAACGATATCTTAGTGGATGCCCAGAACAGGTTTGATGGCGATGTTCAATGGAGTGAGGAAGACCTTAAAGATCTAATTTCGCTCATCGATAACATCAAAAAGGAAAAATGCGAGGACTACTATATTGGAATAGGGAATGTAAGCATGGGGGATGCTGACAAAACAAGGAGCGAGTTCGGCCAGCTTGGGATATCTTCCTTGGTAATTTCCTGTTCCAATAAGAAAACGGCTTTGTTAATTTTCGATAGTAATAACATAAAAGTAGGAATAAGGGAGAGGCTCGTTGAAAAGCTCAAGGAGAAGGGTTACGACACAGTTGAGATAATATCCACTGACAACCATAGGGAGACTGGGGTTGGAAGAGGGTTTGGTTATAGGGTTGCGGGCGAGAGAGTTCCTTTTGAAGTAATAGAGAAAAAGGCTCTACAAGCTATAAGCATGGCTGAAAGTGATATGGAAAAGAAGAGAGTTGAGTACCTGAAGCTGAGAGTTAAGGCTAAATTCTTGGGAGAGAAAGGGTTCAAGTTGCTTACAAGCATAGCCATGAAGAGAAGCTACTTCGCTTCCGCAATTTTCGCATATATTATAATAGCAATGTTTCTTACCACGCTAGTTTAATCTTCTCAAGAGAAATTTTAGATTCTAAAAAGGAGAGATTTAAAAAAATAAAAAATTTAGAGGAAGTAGTTTATTTCTTCTGCTGAAGCTTCTCTGCTTCTGCCTTGCTAAGTATCCTATATATCGTAATCCCAGTTTCTGGACTCTTTCCTCTTACTGCAACTCTACCGTTCTTTAGAGTAACTACTTCTGGATTGATTAGTTTGACTTTCTTTCTCGCTTTTACATCAAATGCTTCGAACTCCATAATTTACACCTTTTCTGCCCGTATGGGCTTTATTCGTGAATATCATATATGCTTGAGCATATATAAAGCTATTCATGTTTGTTTGAGGCGTTTCTCTTTTAAAATGTATAGATGTTAAAAGGATTTTTCCTAAATCTTTGAAAATTAGCTTTGGAATTAAGCTAGTTTTTTAAAATTTTTAAGGAAAAATCGGTATTACCTTTTTTCTAACACTTTCTGCCAATTTATTGAAAATTTTGCTTTGGTCTTTTCGGTAAGATTTTTAAAGTTGAATATGGTATTACCCTCTTTTTATTGCCGCAATCCTAGACTTTATACCATTGGAAAATAAATCGTAGCCGTACTTAGCAAGAAGAGCATACACCAAACCTATAGGAAGACCTATAACATTATAGAAGTCTCCCTCTATCGATTCTATGAGCAGGGCTCCAAGACCTTGAGCTGCATAGCTTCCAGCTTTGTCCATTCCTTCTAGGGTCGAGGCATATTGTATGATCATCTCATCGCTCACTTTTCTGAACTTAACCTTTGTAGTCTCATGAGAGCACTCCAATGAGCCTGAATC
The DNA here is from genome assembly GCF_000258425.1 of Fervidicoccus fontis Kam940. Lineage (NCBI taxonomy): Archaea > Thermoproteati > Thermoproteota > Thermoprotei > Fervidicoccales > Fervidicoccaceae > Fervidicoccus > Fervidicoccus fontis. The sequence goes on along the minus strand of NC_017461.1, from coordinate 659,695 downwards.
CTTGTCTATGACGCATATACCTGTCAAGACATAATGATACCTTCCGTTCAGCTTTTTAAGCATTGATATGCTTGTGCTTAAAGAATCCGGCTTTCCGAGGATCTCCCCCTCTTCAGCAACTACAACTGTGTCTGCGCTTAAGATGAGAGAATTGCTTGGAGAAGCATCAAGCACGCTCATCCCCTTATTTTTCGCGTTGTTTAAAACAGTTCTTAAAGGCTCCTTCTCTATTATGATTTCTCTGTATTTAGGCTCAATTACTAGGAAATCAACTCCTATTTCCCTCAGGATCTCTATCCTTCTTTTGCTCGTTGATGCAAGCACGAGCTGCTTCAAAGCACCCACCTCTCAATATCGCATAAAGCTTTCTAGTACTGTATTAAATTTTGCAGACATTAGACACTAATTATTTGTAAATTAAGAAATATAAAGACGAGTTAAAATACAAAGGTTAAAAATTGATACTTTGAAAAGCTTATTCTTTTCTCAGCGCCCTATTTGCAGCTACTACACCGATAGTTATCAATGCAATAGCGACACCTGCTAAGATTACGAGATCCCTCATTATTTCTGCATAGCTTGCATAGCTTCCCATTATAAGTGCTTGCCTCATTATATCTGCAGCATATGTAAGCGGGTTGAACTTAGCAACTGTTTGAAGCCAACTTGGCATCATTGCCAAAGGCGTGAGGACATTGCTTGCAAACATAAGGGGAAGGTTCAAAAGGTTCATAACCGTCATCTGCGTCTCCCAGGATTTTACCCTTAGAGTTATTGATATCATCAGCATTCCTATGCCCATTGCAAAGAGCGTTATTCCAAGAGCTGCCGCTACAACTGCTGAAGCGCTTGCTATCTGAAGCTTAAGTCCAAATGGGATTGCTATTAATATTATGACGAGCACTTGAACTAATGCCTTAACAGTTCCTCCCAGAACCTTTCCTACTATTATGCTTCCCCTGCTTATGGGAGATGCAAGTAGCTTGTTCAGGTACCCAAGCCTTCTATCCCACGAAAGGCTCATACCCGTCTGAAGTCCAGCGAACAATGCTACAACTGCGGTCATTCCTATTGCCATATAAGAGAAGTAATCTATGTTCGCCTGACCGAAGAGATTTGTAAGTATGCTGTTGAAGATCTGCTGCACTGCTTGAGTTGCATATGGTGGGAGCGAGTTTAATATGTTTTCCGGTATTTTGAATATTCCCGTTAAGTTAAAAGCTTTTCCAAAGAGGCCCATCCAGAGAACTGGCTGGATCAGCATCATTATTACTACATGGGGCTTATTTATCCATTTTTTCAGCTCTCTATACGTTAGAGCATTTATCTCTCTGATCGTATTTCTAAAGTTGGACTCCAAATCTCTTCACCTCCTTCTCCTCATTATAGCTCTTTCTCTCCTAGTTTCTTCACTTGAAACCTCAGAATCCCTTATCCTCTTTCCAGTATACTGGAGGAACACCTCATCCAAGCTGGGCTTTTTAAGATCGACGCTCTTAATTTTGTAACCCTTTTCATATAGCTTAGTGATTATTTCAGGGAGCACCTCTTCCCCGTTTGCAGTCTTTATCCTTAGCAAACCGCTATCCCCAATAGATACTTCTTTAACGCTCCCATTACCGTTGCTTGAGAGAATCTTTTGAACTTCTTCTCTTTTTATTTGATCGCTTATAAGCTGTATTTCTATTATATCTCCTCCAAGCGAGTCCTTCAGCTCTTTTGGTGTTCCTATGATTTTTATCTCACCATAGTCTATAATCGCAACTCTGTCTGAGAGCTTGTCTGCCTCGTCCATGTAATGAGTCGTGAGGAAAATCGTCATATCTTCCTCCTTTCTTAGCCTGTTTATGTAGTTCCACACAGCAGTCCTCACTTGAACATCTAACCCAAGGGTGGGCTCATCTAAGAAGAGTATCTTCGGTCTGTGGAGGAGAGCAGCTGCAAGCTCAAGCCTTCTCCTCATTCCTCCCGAATAGGTTTCAGTCTTTTTATTTGCGAATTCCTTAAGCTCCATGAACTCCAGGAGCTCCTCCGCCCTCTTCACTGCAACGCTCCTTGGAAGATGGTAGAGAGATGCCTGAATCATTAAGTTGTCCCATCCAGATAGATCATCGTCTGTGACAACGTCTTGCGGCACAAGCCCTATTATGCTCCTAACCTTGTTCGCCTGAGTAACAACATCGTAGCCCCCTACTTTGGCGACACCTTTTGTAGGATTTATCAAAGTTGTGAGTATGCTTATCGTAGTAGTCTTCCCTGCCCCATTGGGTCCTAGGAGACTGAAAACCTCTCCATGCTCGACTTTAAAGGATATCCCCTTAACAGCCGCTATATTTCCTGGGTAAATTTTCCACAGATTTTCAACTACTATGTCATCCATTTTGATCACCTTCAAATATTTTTATGATCTTTTTCCTAGCATCATCTAGAATTTCGGTTACCGCCTTTGCCTTTTCCTCATTTATTTCAGAGGAGTACAAGTGAAGCGTCCCAATAAGCTTTTTTAAAGAGTTGAATATTGTGTTATCTTTGAGAGATGATACTTCTCTAATTTTTCTTAGGATCGCCTCAACTTCTTCTCTGTTTTCCTCTAGATACTTCTTCCCTTTCTCAGTCAGCATGTATATTTTCTTGTTGCCTATTGCCTGAGATTTGACAAACTCGACCTCTTCGAGCATCTGAAGGGTGGGGTATACAATCCCTGGACTTGGCGAATATTCTCCATTAAAGTAAGACTCTATAGTCTTCATTATCTCATACCCGCTCATGCTTTTCTCTTCAAGAAAGTACATTAGGATCATCTTGAAGCCTCCCTTCTGCATTATCCTTTTGCTATCTTCAAAGATGTAATCTTCCTTTTTCCTTCTTTTAGGCAAAGGCGATCACCATTTCGATATATCTAGATATATCTAAAAGTTAATAAGCATTTCACATTTATTTTTGTTTGAGAAAATGTTTTTATAGGTCAATTTTTAGTTAAATCTTGTAGGGGCCCGTCGTCTAGCTGGTTAGGACGCCGCCCTGACGCGGCGGAGGTCCTGGGTTCGACTCCCAGCGGGCCCACTTCTCCTCTATATTATCGTGGGAAGCTATATAGAGGGGCTTCTTCCTCTCATCGCCAAGATAAATTCCTTAATATGCAGATAGTATTTGCCCTTAACTTTTTGTGCGAGATAAAACGAGCTATTACCTATTGAGTTATTACCCTCGCATGGATTTATGCGGGATCTTGAGTATATTATAACGTCATTATCAAAAGGTTCTAGTATTATTTTTCCATAGCGAGCAAAAAGAGATAAAGCTTTCTTTAAGCCTCTGATTTTCTTAATTCCAAGTTTTTCTATCTGAAAACAAGTAAGAAATATTTAAATAAGAAATAATGGATCTCTAATTACTTGGGGGTGTTTACTTTTGAGCACAACTTTGAGCGCAACCATGGAATTTGAAAACATTGAAAAGCTGAAGCAGTTTGTTGAGAAGAGGATCGCTGAGCTTAGCGCAGAGCTTGGTGAGGTTCTGAGGAGGATCGATGCTCTTCACGGTATCGTCGAGAATAAGAGGAGAGTATTTGAAGCTCTAGGATTGAAGCTTCAGGACAGAGGCTATGAAGGGATAAAGCTAGGAGGCGATATAACTATAATGATAGATCCTCCACCTGATGCGCTTGTGAACATATATGAGGGAATATCAGAAAACCTAAATAAGGAGCTCAATGCATATAGAAACCTTAAGAATGCTCTTTCTAAGCTTCTATCATCTCCAGAACTCTCTATATCAGCAACTCTCGTTCTTGATCAAAACATACCGAAGCATATCGTTCTGAAAACTGTCAAGTAGGTAATTTTTTTGAATTCGAAAGAAAAGCTTCTACTCCTTTTAATTTTTTTTCTCTTACCACTGCTTTCTACTCACGTTGCTAGCTCTCAATCTGTATATGTTCCAACCCTTCAAAGTATAGAGGGCGTCGTGCAGAAGCCGTTCGTCTATGAAATAGACAGCTCTTTTCTAAATCCTTATGTGCTCTCGGATGGAAGCTCAATCCTCTACCAACCTTCACCTGCATTTGTGGAAATATACAACTTCTACACTAATGAAACTGAGCTTAGGTATTCGGTAAACGGATACGTTACTGCAGTGGATGAGGGCTGGCCTTATATAGTAGTTGGAACGAGCACGGGAGAGGTATTAATAATAGATGAGTCATCCAATTATTCTGTGAGAAGGTTTGAGGCGGGCTTTTCTCAAGTATCTCAGCTATACGTCCTTGATAGTAGGTATGTTCTCTCCTTATTCTCAGATGGATCTATGCTTCAGTATGACATTCTTAATGACTCGTGGATCGCATACAGACCTTTAAGCTTCAACTCGACAGCTGAAAGCGTCCAAAGCTATCAGGTTCTGAGCATTTGGAAGGATGGAGGAAGCGTTCTTCTGCTCTGCACTCCAACTTTTGCTGGGAGCAATAAGATATACATACAGCTTGTCCCCTCATCAAATTCAACCTCTGTTTCTGGGATAGAAGTCCTTGTAAACTTCACGGGGGTAAACTTAATATCGAAGGGAATAACCGACAGCAATGGAAGCCTAGAAGTAAGCGTACCCTCTGGAGCAAGCTTGAGTAGCAGCGTTGACATATACATCGCTTCACAGAAAAGCGGCTTCTACTACTATGCCCAGTATATATTAGGAAGCATAATTAACACGTTGGTCACAATACCCTATCCGCCCAGCTCCATGCAAATTGTTAGAGTTACATATTTTGCATCAAACTATATCTTATACAAAGCAACTCCATCTCCAAGCGGATTGGTGTTCACGAATACGTACTCATTTTCTGCAGATCGGGTTATAGGATTACTGAGCACGGATAACTCTCTTGGCTTCAAATACATACTGCTTCTCTCTGAAAGCGGCACACTTAATATCATAAGGCTTTCTCAATTCCTCCAGCCTATAGGAAACGATACCTACTATATGTGCAACGTGAGCTCTTTCGACTCAACTAAAGACGGATCTTATTTAATATTAGGATATCCGGATGGAACACTTATAGCGTTTTCCTATAATGGAAAAGGTTATTCAGCCTTTCACAGCTATAAGCTCACTTCCTCTCCCTCCCTCCTCAAAGCCTTGAGCTCTTCGCCTCTCTCAATCATAGCTTTTGATGGGAACTACTTCAATGCCCTCATATATTCTCCTCAAAACAACACTCTCTGGCCAATACTGAGGGATGAAAACAGCCTGGGCTATTCAATTGGGGGCGTGATCAAGAGCTACTTAACGAATCAGGACAGGGCTCTCTTTTTTACCGGGAGCTCTTTGCTTGTTGTTGATGGAATAAGTGAAATATTCTCATTTTCTTATCTCAACATGAGCGAAAGAGCTCTATGTAGCGTTGAGATAAGCGTCTACGGGGCGGACGGGAGCACACCCCAGAGCTTTTCTATATCGTTAAGCGGTCCTGCAGACTACTATACAGGGGTTGTCTACAACAACACCGTACTCTTCAAGGATGTCGTTCAAGGTGCTTATACTCTAACCGTGACTCCTTATCAAAGCATTTACGATCCTGAAGCAGTCAGCATTGACGTGACCGGGAGCTCAAGAATCCCAATTGCCCTCTCGCTTCATGTTTTTCAGGTCTCAATAGGATTGATGGATACGCTCATAAAAGCTCCTCCGAAGGGGTCATTTCAATACAGTTTGTATTATCCCTCGGGCAATACCTCTTCTGGTACTTGGATTCCCCAGTACCAACACCTCTTACTCAACCTTACATATGGGCAGTATGCAATCGACATAATTCCCAGCTACTCTTCTATCTACCAGAAGGAGAGGATATACTTCTCAGTTCCAGAGAACCTCTCATTCGAAGTCAACTTGAGCAGAACTACATATGTTTTCGGAATCCAGGTTATAGATCAGCTTACTGGTTCTCCAGCAAAGGGCACATTCTTAATAACACTCAACGACACACTTGGAAACTCTTACTCCTCTGTAACGCAATACAATACAATTGCGTACTTTACCCTTAACGATGTAGGCAATATGAGCGTGGAGATTTCCCCAAGCGGGGGGTCAAGTGCTCAAATGTACCAGCCGACTTCAACTACTGTTCCAGCATACAGCAGTATGGTTTACCCCATTAGCATTGAGAGGAACAACTACACATTAACTATCAGCGTGAGGGATTTAGACTCAGGGGCTTATGCGAGGGGCGCGAATGTGAGCATTGGAGGTTTAGAATATACAGTCCCCTCCAATGGGACTATCTCGATTATTCTTCCTTCAGATACGTATACTGTAAATGTAGGGGGAGGGATCTACCAATCATACTTGCAAGCTGTTAATCTATATGGAAACACCTCCATATCGATAGGGCTGAGGAGGCTGTTTGGATCTCTGGACATAATCGTTTCGCTTGGTAGCGGATCCCCCATTTCTGGGGCTGTAGTAAATATAGAAGGGCTCGACAACAAGAACAGCTATACCTTCATTACAGACAGCACGGGAGAGGTAAGGGCGTCAATTCCATACGGTCTTTATGCAATAAACGTAACTGCTCCCTACTGCTCTTCTTTCACCCAGATCATCAATGTGAACTCTTCATCAATTCAAACAATATATGTAAAGATGAGCTACACGTTATTAGGTTACTTCAGGGCATATCTAATATACATAGTTATAATTGCTATTGCGGCAGTCGCTATTGTAATTTCAAGGAGGTATGTAAAGAAGAGGCTGGAGCTTCTTTCTCAGCAAGAAGTTGAGGAGGCGCTCTAGCCTTGCCTAAGCTTCCGTTTTTAAGAAGTAAAGATGAGAAGAAGAAAAAAGTAGAAAAAATCGAGAAGAAAGGGGAAGAGGAGCTCACATTAGAGAACCTATTTGAGGAAGAGGTCACATTTTACCATATACAGAGGGCAAGAGGAGTAACTTACGCGAATATAGGAGGGAACTATAGCGAAGTTGAGAGTTACCCCTTAAATCCGCCTTGGGCATACGCCAGGATAATGTTCAATAGAGATGACGGGAGTTACATTTACGCTCTAGATGAGGTCAGGCTCAGTCCGTTAGAGACTAGGGTCTACAGCATTTTGGTGAACATACTTATAAGGGAGCTCAGCCCACCTCCAAGTGGAACGGACACGATGCAGTACTTTAAGGAAAGCGCAAAGGGGATACTTAAAAAGTACATGATAAGGCTCGGGAGGACTCCTGGAGTTTCTTGGGCGAAGATGATGTACTACATCGAAAGAGATGTAGTGGGTTATGGATATATCGACTCCCTCATGAGGGATCCAAACATCGAAGATATTTCATGCGACGGAGTTGGGAAGCCAATTTATGTTTGGCACAGGAAGTACGAGAGCCTGCCAACAAACATTAAAATCGACGATGAAGAGGCCCTGGACAGCTTCCTCGTTAAGCTCTCTCACATGGCTGGTGCTCATATAAGCGTCGCCTTCCCCATAGTTGATGCAATCCTTCCAGGAGGGCACAGGCTCGCGGGAACTTTCAAGAAGGAGGTGACTACAAAGGGATCGAGCTTTACCGTAAGGAAGTTCAGCGAAGATCCCATTACCCTTGTTGATATGATTGGATGGAACAACCTCTCGGAGGAAATGAGCGCATATTTATGGCTAATGCTAGAGCACAAGATGACCGGGTTAGTTCTTGGAGTAACAGGCTCTGGAAAGACTACTTCCCTGAATGCTATAGCCTCCCTCATTAGGCCTTCAATGAAGGTCGTGACTATAGAGGACACTCCTGAGCTCAGACTCCCCCTTGAGAACTGGGTTCAGCTTGTTACGAGGCAAAGCTACGGCATAGGGAGCGAGAAGATAGGGGAAATAAACCTCTTCGATCTAATAAAGGTGAGCCTGAGGTACAGACCGGACTACATAATAGTGGGAGAGGTGAGGGGGGAGGAGGCTTATTCGCTAATGCAGGCTGTAGCTACTGGACATGGAGGATTAACTACACTCCATGCAGAGAGCGTAGTTCAGGCTATAAACAGGCTTACGAGCGAGCCCATGAACATACCCAAGTCCTTTGTCCCATTTTTAAACTTCGCTTTTGTTACGAAGAGGCAGATGATAATCAACCCTGATGGGACTTTTCAGATCGTTAGGAGGATAACAAACCTATGGGAAATATACGACTACGGAGACTATGTGGAAATATTTAGGTGGGATCCAAACAAAGATAAGTTCTACTTCGACATCTCGAAAAGCGAGAACCTGAAAAAGATAGCTGAGATGAGAGGGAAAGATATGGAGTGGATAGAGAAGGAGATAGAGAACAGGAAGCTGGTTTTAAGGTATTTGAGGCTAGAGAAAAAGAGGTTTTACTTGGATATAGCAAAGTACGTTAGGATGTATTACCAGAATCCTGAGAAGCTCATGAGTGAAGTGAGGGGAAGGCTTGAAGGCAGGGTGGAGGGAATTTGATTCATTTCAGAAGAAGGAAAGAGAAGAAGGGGATAGGTCTTTCCCTCCTCTATGAGAGGATCTCCCTCTTCTACTTCGGAAAGCTAGGGAAAAAGCTAGTAAAAACCTACCAACTAGATAATAAGCTTGAGCAGGCAATGTCCTTTAACCATCCAGTAGTTTATGCATCAAAGCTGCTCATGAATACTTTTCTCATCGCAGTTCCATCGCTTATAATTTCTGTATACCTTTTCATCCAATTTAAAGCCTTAGTCCTCAATCTTAAAGCATTTGGCGTAGTGCTCCCCATTCTGATCCTCTTCGCTCCAATCCTCTACTTCCTCCTCAGAATCGCATTTCTGAACTCATACATATCATCTAGGGCTCACAATGTTGAATCCGAGCTCCCCCTCTTTGCATCCTACCTTACTTCTATGGTTGTCTCCGGCATAGGGCCTCAGAGGGTTATAGAGGCGATAGCTGAGAGCGACCTCTTCGATGCTATTAAGAAGGAGGCGCAGCTTATCAAGAGGAACATGAGGATCTTTGGCTTAGACTCTCTAAGCGCGATAGAGTCTGTAGCTAAGAACCACCCGAGCAAGGAGTTCAGAGAGTTCATGATAGGCTACGTCTCTACGATAAGGGGAGGGGGCGATGTGGTACACTACCTCCAGTTAAAAACTGAATCTTACTTTAAGGAGAAGGAGAGGGACATGGATAAGCTCGTTGAGGGGGTTGGAACTGTATTGAGCACTTACATGATTATCTTTGTTGTCGTCGGGTTAACGATAAACATAATAATTGCTGTACAGGGAGGGGGATTATCGCAATACATAGGATCGAGCATGAGTGCAACACCGATGATAGTGACCTTCAACTTCATACTAATGCCGATAGTGACAATATTTTCAATAATAATAGTAGGGGGGATCCTCCCAAAGTATAACGTTGTTTATAAGGAGCCTTATCTCTATTTGGGAATATCGATACCTTTAAGCTTATTCGCATTTTCGATCCTCATGGCTTTAGGAGGATATAGGGTTTTCACCTCTCCAGATAGAATGAGCGTAAACCTAGCGATCTCCGCAATAGGTATTGCATTTATACTAGCATCAATTCCTCCTATGCTTGCGTACAGAAGGATAGAGAAGATGGAGAGGAACATTTCTCGCTATCTCGGGAGCTTCCTGACCGATCTTTCTGAGATTAGGAAGGCCGGGCTGAACCCTGAGAAAAGCATAATTTATTTAAGTAGCAAGGACTACGGAAGCTTCACCCCAATTCTGAGGAAGCTATCATCTTCTCTTCAAGTTGGAGTCAATATGAGGAGGGCCGTGAGGATAGCCATTGTAGGGTACAAGAACTGGTTCATGAGGGCTATAATGCGAATGCTCGTTGATATAATAGAGTACGGCGGCGGAACCCCGCAACTTCTTGATACGATTGCTTCTTATGGGAGAAAGCTCTCCGATTTTGAAAATCAGCTCAAGACATCTCTTAGGTCCGATGTATTTCTCCCGTACATAGGTTCAATTCTCAACATAGTCTCAACGGTCATGATCATTTATCTTATGGTCACATCATTGCATGTAATGAATCCAACCGGAGCCTCAGCTGTAGGTGCATACTCTTCCGTGAACCCTGCTAGGCTTTCCTCTCTTACCTTTCAGCTCCTCCTCGGGCTCCTCATGAACTCATGGCTTGCAGGGCTATTGGTTGGGAAGTCCATTTCTTTGACTGTGGCAGGAGGATTCAAGCACGCGGTAATACTCGTAACAGTCAGCTTAGCAGTCTCCCTCTTCACGATAAACATACTCCTCGTCCCAATATTCTCGATGCCGATGAAGTGATACTTTTCTACAAAAGATTGAGAAAAATTTGGAGATATGTTTATATTTTGGTTTATATAAATTTTTTACTGTATAAAAACCAATATGTATATGTGCTAAAAAGAGAAGGGTTTCTCTCTTTTATATCTATCGCTCATATATGAATGTATAATGATAACAAATGGTGGGAATATGGAGAAAAGAGGAATATCTCCTATTATCGCGACGGTAATACTAGTTGTGATAACGATCGCTCTAGCTGTTGGAGTAGCGCTGTGGATGTCGGGTATAATTGGTGGTGCAGGAAGGGGAGAGCAACTCGGTATCTTGCCAGACAGCAATATGACGTTATTATCTAGTACTAATAATACTAATGCAACAATATGGCTCCACGTCAAGAATTCTGGATCTGCAGATGCTCAAATAATTGCTGTTAAGCTCAATGGTGTTAACTTACCTAGTAGCGATATACAGACAAGTGCACCTATAACAGTAAAAGCTGGAAGTGATTTTAATTTTATAATAAATGTAACCTCTAGCGATGTCGGTCTTACAAGCTTTACCCCAGGTACGTCTTATCAAGTTACAATAATTACAAGCGCTGGAGGATCATACAGCACACAGTTGACAGCAATATCTAAATAATAAAGAGATTGTTCTTTTCAATATATTTTTTTTAATTTTTATGCTTAAAAGAGGGGAAAGGTGGAATTGAGAGGCAGTGCAAACCTAATAGCTGGAATAATATTCATCGCAATTCTAGCAACCTTAATCTTTCCCCTCTTTCAGAGCTTTATGAACTCATCGAGCAAGCTCACTGTAAATATGAACCAGCTTGTAGGCAATGCAGTTTCGAGAGTCAATAAGGCTGTTGATCTTACTTTATATTCTGATGGGACCCTTGAAATCGACAATACAGGTTCACTAAATGAGTATCTTGCTTATCTCATAGTAAATTCGACTGGAAGCATTTTATTTGTTCCCTTAAGCATAAACGGCACAAGCTTTCTCTCTCAATTTAATCCTACTTTTTCAGGAGGTTCTTCTCTTTCTCAAAACTTTGCCCTTTTACCTCCTGGATCTAGCATAGTCATGAGGTTCCCTACTTACAATTACATTCCAATAGCAGTAACAACTCTCGATGGGAGCATTATTTATGTGCATCAAGCCTCTTATTCATATCTTTTGAATCAGAATCTAAACGGAATAAGCTATTTGCTCAATCCTGTTACCTTCTTTACAAGCAATTTAGAGGATGAGATAAAAAGCGGAAAGATTTCGCTAGATGAGAATCTTATAGCTACTCCAACCAGCTCGTTCGTTCAAAATCTATCTGGAGGAGTTTACAGGCTGAATAGCCTTACCACAAACATATCATATCCTTTAGTTTTATATCAAGAGTGCGACAATGCAACTGTGAGCATAATGCTGAACTTAACTGGAAATATAATAAATGGATTCCAGCCGGAGTGGGAGAGCAATCCCAACAGAAACGCATCTAATCCCGTCTTTAACATGCTTATCACTGGTGCAATCGCCAGTCCGCTTGATTCAAAAAGCGGTTATTTTAATGTTAGCTCAGTAGGTTGCAGTTTTAATATCACGTACGGTAATAGCGGATGGACCCCAACTTCTTCATCCAGTAATTTCGCTTTCATACTTGCAAATTGGCTTTCAGGATCTTCAAATCCTTGGAGGATAAAAATAGAAGGATTAAATGCTACAAACATAGCAATAAAGTACTATACTTATAACTCATATTCAAACTCATATTTCTATATATGGCATAATGGAACGCAGAGCATTGGCAAATATTACTATGGTGGTGTTGATGAGCAAATATATACGAGTAGTAATCTTCCAAATATGATAAATGTACCTCAAACTACTATTATTATCCAAGGAGTTGCTAGCAGCATAAAGTTCTATAACACAAATACTAGCCTTGCGAATAAGCCAAGCACATATGATCCGTATCTTATAATAGCTGATACAGATGGGAATGGTTACCCAGAGCTGATATTTACAACCGAGGACTTCAGCTTTTCCCATTCCGTCCAAGGAGGCGGAAGCAATAAACCTCGTGTCTTTACTATTGCAGACACGTATAGTTCAGGTGACAGCATCCCTCCGGGTAAAAGCGCTCAAGCTCAATATGTCGCTGTTGACTACACTACAGTTCCTCTTGAGATGATTTTAACTCAGGTGCCTATAAATGGTACTCAATATTTAGGAGTAGACGTCGTGGCGTCTCTCTACTTCCACGACAGTATCTATGGGCAAAATGTGCTTTCAACAATTACTGCTACAGATAGGGGGCTTTTGTCAATAATGCTTTTAGATGTGAACAATAGCTACTCAGTTGTAAGCTCAAAGAACTTTACCTACCAAGACCTTGCATCTCTTGAATCCTGCTATCCTCCGAGCACAACCTCATTCTCTATAAACGTTGTCTTGCCAGTGCCCTATTTTCCTCATTTGTATGAGGTCGCCGTTGCATTTTGGGATCCTTATATTTATGACAGTGAAACTGGGACAAACAATGATGAGGTAACTCTGGGGGTGGAGTTCATTGGATTCCAGCTTTATTCGAGGTAGCAAGAAGATGAGGGCATCAAGTGAGCTCATATCTACTGTCATTTTGATAGCGGCAGTTCTCGCTATGAGCAGCGGGCTTTGGTATTATGCTCAGGATTTCAGCTCAAATCTGAGTAATAACCAGTACATTTCAAGCGAAATATCGCAGAGCGCAATGAGCTTGAATCTCTTAAAGGTTTACAGCGATCCTTCAAGTAGCAACCTTGTTTACCAAGTCGGATACGTTCAAGGATCAACCATTTATCTAGCAGTTCTCACGATCCAGAAAAACTCCTTTATATACTTAGGTCAGGAGCAGATAAGCGAGCCTTCCCAAGGATTGGGCTTCTTCAACCTCAGCGATCCAAGCGAATGGACGAGCCTGCCAGTTATTCAGGTGCAGAGCTCTCAGGTTATGGTGCAACCGATTTACTCTTCAGACTCGAGCTACTATCCTCTAAGCCTCTGGCTTGGGAGCAACGGGATCAACCTATATCCTCTGTACTTCAACACCTCTTCAGTTCAACTCTTAAACATTAAGGTCAACAGCAACTATGATAATGTGATGGTGTTCTTCACTTATTTGAATGGAAAATACTGGGCATTTTCCTATTTCTATGTTTGAGGTGTAATTATGGATAGCCTGTCTGTATTCTTCTCCGGATGGAAAAAGGTATCGGTGAGAAAAGAAGAAGCGGAGTTCTCCTATTTTTACACCGTCTCTGATGTGGAGACGTGGAAGGCTCTAAACGAGATCGAAAAGGGGGGAATCATTGAGGAGATCTTAAGCGTAAAGGATAAGTGCGACTTAAACGATAGGGAGAAGACTTATGAGCTCAATAGGCTTGGCTGGTGGGTTGATGTAGGAATAGAAGGATTCTCGAAGGAGTTTGAGCTCAAAGAGGGTAACCTGAGGGCTGTAATCGGAGTAAGCTGCATGGATGGAAAGGTCAGGATAGTAATATATAAGCCTTAATTTTTTTAACTTTTTGGGGGTTAAGGAGAAAAGTTCCCCTTCAATGAAGGAGGAATGAATAGCCCCCTATAGAATTGTTCTTATAGTTATAAAAAAAGATATATAACTATGCGATACAGATTGGACAGAGGATCCCATTCAGTTTACGCTCTTTACTACCACTATGTTCAAGTAGCGATGTACCGCAGAAAAGTTTTCTACCACGAGGAAATAATCAATTTATAACTTCTACTTACAAGTGCTTAGACAAGCTGTTTTAGCTTCATAAAGGTTTATAGGGGCTGATATTGATTATCTGATTTGAGATAGAAAATATATTCCTCAAATACCTTGCTCTCGAAAGCCACTAAGCCACATGCAGAACCAAGAAGGGATGCACCAACTAATATAAACTTATATAGGATTTGAACCCGATCATTTACTGCTTAGCAATAAGGGGAGGATAGAGGAAAAGAAGGACGCTGATATCCTCTTGCTTGAAGGAGAAAGCTTGAGGATAAGGGATGTTATCGCGAAAGGGGAGCACGTATTCCATGAGAAAGGTGGTGTATAAAAAATAAAGCTGAAGATGGTCGTTTTAAACGACAATGAGCCTTCTCCAGGATTGAGGAATGACTGGGGGTGGAGCCTGTTCATAGAGTTCAATGGAAGAGAGATACTCTTCGATGCAGATACAAGAGGGGAGATCATAGCCTACAACTCACAAAAGCTAAACATAGATCTGAGCTCCATCGACTTTTCATTCTTGAGCCACTATCATGGCGACCACTACGGAGGATATGAATATTTTGAGGGGAAGAAGAGCTTCAAGGTATATGTGCCTGATAAGGATAGAATTTTGAGGAAGCTCGGGCTCCTCCCTATAGTAGTAGAAAAATTTGAAGAGATAGAAGAAGGAGTATTCTCTACAGGACCCCTTTCAAGCCTTGGATTGAAGGAGCATTCGATGGTCTTGAAAATTGATGATCTGAATATCCTCATTGTAGGATGCAGTCATCCAGGCATAGACGTTATTGCGAAAAAGGTCTTTGAAAGGTTGGGGAAAATATACTTCACTATAGGTGGGTTTCACGAGCCGCCTCTGAGGGCTTTAGATAGACTTGCAGAAGTGAGTGAATACATCGCCCCAGCGCACTGCTCTGGAAGCAGGGCTAAAGAGTATGTTAAGAAAAAATATGGTAAAAAATACGTTTCTGTTAGGACTGGGAGCGAAATAATCCTGCCTTTTTAATTTTATCTTCCAGACCTCTGCGGAGTGTAGGGGATGTACTCTACTCCAGACCTTTGCATGAGAGGAGCTTTGTAGAGAGCCATAAGGTCATAGATCTCCTCAGGGATCTCATCCTTTACTGGCAAGCCGAGCTTTTTGGCTTCTTCAAACGTGATCGGGTGATCGTGAGTCCAGTCTCCTCTAGTTAGAAGGTCAGCGAGCTCTCTAGCCCTCTCCTCTCCCATCTTGTCCCTGAGCAGTTCGACTACAATTTCCTGAACGCCCTTTGTCGCTTTTTCAGCAATATCAGCCATTATCAATGTGATATCCTCTGCCCTCTCACCCTTCATCTTAGCGAGCTTAATAATGCTCGGAGCTGGGAGAGACCCGTACTGCTGGAATTGTATCTGAGGGTCTATCGGTCCCAGGACTGCATTTCTGTCCATCCATATCTCATCTGCTGCGAGGGAGATCAGAGTTCCCCCGCTCATCGCATAGTGCGGGATTATAACAACTTTCTTTCCTGGGTGCCTCTTAAGCGCAAGTGCTATCTGCGATGCGGCTAGGACCAGTCCTCCAGGCGTGTGAAGAATGATCGCTATCCCCATATCCTTAGGGGTCTCTCTTATCGCTCTTAGTACCTCCTCGCTATCATCTATATCTATGTACCTATATACGGGGATTCCAAATATCCCTACCCTCTCCTGCCTGTGTATTAAAGTTATAAACCTCATCTTCATTTTGGATTCTAGAGAAGCTAGTATCCTAGCCCTCGCAGCCCTTATCCTCGCTTGAGACGTGGTTGGAGAGAAAATGAGAAGGAAGAAGACGAACCAGAACAGTATGCTTGCAATATCCGCTAAAGTCAAACTTTCACCTAAGTTTCTTACTGAATTCTTTATATATAAATCCTTCCTTTTCCAAGAGGTGAGGGGCAGTAAAAGTATATATTAAAACTTGAAAAGGATAGGAGCAGTTAACGTCTATGGGAGATATAAAAATGATCTCAATAAGGGATACAGTCGCATATATATTAAGCATAGCTGGTTGCACTTCTCCTTTCAGAATAAGCAGGATGCTTGTTCTTGCAAACTGGAAAATGCTTAAAGAAAAAGGCACAATTGCCTTGAGGTTTAAAGTTGATGGGTTCCAAGCAGGGTTTGCAGTTCCAGAAATAGAGGAAATAAAGAGGAGAATTAAGGATGGGAGCGAGAGGTGCATAAAGATCAATGAGCAGAAAAAGTGCTTTGAATATGTATGCGAAGAGAAAGTAGAATTGCCTCGCGAAGTTTCAGATGTAATCCAAAAGGTTTTTGATGAGATCAGAAGCTTAGATGATATCTCCTTAAACAGGATCGTGGTGAGGGATCCGCATTATCCTGAACTTCTGAAGAGAGGTGGATTTCATGAAGGGTAGCATAGGAGTTACCGGGGGTAAGGGGGGAACAGGGAAGAGCATGGTCGCAGTTAATATCGCATCCCTTTTGGCTAGAGAGAGGGAATTGGTCCTTGCAGATCTCGATGTTGAGGCCCCAAACGATCACTTGCTTTTAAATGCTAAGCTTGAGAACGAGGAGCCCGTAGAGATAATGCTTCCATTCATAGACTATAAGAAGTGCACAGGTTGCGGGGTCTGTGCGAAGATTTGCGATACAGGCGGGATAATAATGACTAGGGAGAAGATGCCCATGGTCCTCCCGAGGCTGTGTAGCGGTTGCAGGGCTTGCTATTTCGCATGTCCGGAGAAGGCTATAGTTGAGGGGAAGCGTGTTGAAGGCTATATATACTACACGAGGGTGAGGTTGAAAGACTGCGAATTTACTTTAGTTACAGGCATGCTTAGGGAGGGGGAAGAGCATACTCCTCCAGTTGTCCTTCCAGCGAAGAAGAAGGCAATTTCCCTTTCAAGAGATCTCCTTGTCATTGATACGAGCGCTGGGACCGCGAATCACGTATCTACAGCTTTAGAGGGATCCAAGATAGCATTGGCTGTGACGGAGCCTACCCCCTTAGGCCTTCACGACCTTGAGCTCATTCTCAAAGTTCTGAATGAGCTCAGGATAGATGCTTGGGTATTGGTGAACAGGTGGGGTATAGGATCTTCTGAGAAAATGTACAGCATAGCTGAGAAGATAGCGAAGAAGCACAATGCAGTAATAAAGGCAAAGATACCCTATTCGAGAGACCTCGTTGAAGCTTATGTAAGAGGGATCCCAATTGTCGAATTCTATCCAGATCACGAGATCTCTAAGATCTTCAGATCAATCGCTAAGGAAATACTCGATGTTGTTTAAGAGGTGGGAAAATGCTTGAAATAGCAGTTGCGAGCGGTAAGGGAGGAGTAGGAAAGAGCACTCTGTCATCTACGCTTATTCTGTACCTAAAAGAGAGAGGATATGATATCATAGCAGTTGATGCTGATGCAGACGCTCCAAACCTCCACCTAATATTTGAAGTTGAGAGGTGGGATAAGGAGGAGCCATATTCCGACTCATGGGTTTCAGAAATAGATTATTTCAGGTGCGTTAACTGCGGGATATGTCACAATGTCTGCACATACGGTGCTGTGAGCTTAGTTGAAGGAAGGTACTATATAAATCCGATGATATGTGAAGGATGCCTGACATGCTCCCTCGCATGCCCTGAAAAGGCTATAAGAAGGAAGAGGGTGAACAGAGGTGTTATCAGGCTCTCCTATACTAAGTACGGTTTCCCTCTTTGGGCTTCGGAGCTCTCACCTGGAAGGCCCAACAGCGGAAGGCTAGTAACGGAAATAAAGAACAGGGCTAAGGCTATGGCTAAAGAAAATACAATATCTGTAGTGGACAGTGCCGCAGGAATAGGGTGCCAGGTCATCTCATCTCTCTCCGGAGCAAATGTTGCTTTGCTCGTAGCGGAGCCTACTCCGGCAAGCTTGAGCGATCTGAAGAGGATACATACCATCGCTAAGCAGTTCTCTCTTCCCTCAGCTCTTGTAATTAACAAATACGACATGAACAGCGAATTCGTTGAGGAAATAATTAAGTATGCAAGAGAGGAGAACATAGATGTGATAGGGATGGTGCCATACGATGATCACGTTCCAAAAGCAATGGCTGAGATGAGGCCCCTCATCAAGCAGTATAATGAAGCTCCCGCATCAAAGGCGCTCGTTGAGATAGCAAGGATTGTTGAGGAAAGGATAATCAGAGGGTGGAGCGACTGGTCTAGGTCTCACAGGCCTTCTAAGCCTGCAAGATATGTGCCGATTATCATCAAGCCTGGAGAGAAAGCTTAAAGAGTCCTTTTGTATATATTCATAGTTTTTTATGAGCTTTCAAAATATGTATTTTGGTGATAGCATGCGCAAAATTGCTGTTGTTTGTGAAGGAAGTGGAGGATTAGAAGATATAGTAGCTTCAAAATTTGCGAGGGCTCCAAAAATTGTATTTGTTGAGCTAGAGGATGAAGGAAGAATATTGGATGTTAAGGCTATAGACAATCCTGGTGCAAATGCAGAGAGCGGAGCTGCTGTTAAAATCATACAAACTGTAATTGATGAAGGGGCTGAAGCTGTGGTAGCTCCCGCATTCGGTCCAAACGCCCAAGCCATCTTGGATGAAGTAAAGGTGAAAGGCATAACAGTTCCAGCGGGAACTAAAGTAAGGGAGGCTGTCGAAATAGCTAAGAGGGAGCTCGGAATCTGACATAAAAATAAGCTCTCTATTTATTTTTTTCAAACGCTTCAAGAACTATTGAGAACTTTCTGTCGAACCTATCTGATGAGAAGTACTGCGATCTCTCAACAACAGAATCCTTCATCTTCTCATAGTTGTTTATAGCTTTTTCAATGGCTCGCTTCGCATCTTCCAGGCTCTCATATCCAAATCCATACTTTCCATAATCAACGATGTCAGTCCATGGACCCCCTATTTTATGGACCACAGGAATCAATCCGGCCGCCATTCCTTCTACAGGGGCAATCCCAAAGTGCTCCCCCCTCATTGCATGGAAGTAGACCTTTGCCCTCGAGTACCTTTCAACCTGCTCCTTTCTGGGGAGGTCTTTTAATAGGGAGACGTTCTTCAGGTTCATTTCCTCCTTCATCTTGACAAGCTTGCTGTAGTACTGATATGAGACCTTTTCCTTCGCCGAACCTATTATTTCGAATTTTATTTCTGGGAGGAGAGAGGCAACCCTCAAAACGAACTCGTAGTTCTTCTCTGGAGAGTACCTCCCGCACGTTATTACCTTGTCCTCCCTCTCCTCATTCTTAGATGCTGGGATGAAGTCCGAGACATCAACTGGAGGGTGGATAACGAAAGACTCTTTTCCCAAGTGTCTCTTTATAGCATCTTGCGAAAATTTTGAGTTCGTTAAAATTATACCGGAGTTTTTGAAGTGGCCGGCTATGGCTTCCTGAATTTTTTGATACGGAATGAAGTATGCTTTCCAGAAAAGAGATTTATTGTATTTCACATCCATAAACTGCTCAGAAGTCATTGAGAAAGTTGGGTAGTGCAAATAAATTACGTCAACCGGAAAGGGCATGAAGTCTCCGTGGGCATTAATATAGAGATCGCAGTCCTTTTGCATGGAAGGATGGAGAGGCTGAAGGATCCTTAGGTAAATTCCAAAGATGTTGACATTTACTGGCAACGCGTGTAGATCTCTGTCAGGCTTGGGAAAGCCGTTTGCATAATATCTATTAAGGCCTTCCCAATTTGTTGGCTCATTTGTGATCAGCGTAACAAAATCTCCTCGCTTTTTTGAGATCTCGATCATTCTTTCAAGAACAACATTTCCTCCTCCTAGGGTATTGAGAGTGGAAAAAAATATGCAGATCTTCAATATATTCACCAGCTATCAAGGTTTATTATACTATAAAATTAAAGTTGATTATCTACTTTTTGAAAACTTTCTGATCTCCCTCAACGCATATGGAGTCCATATAAAAACTAAAAATGAAAAGATCATGAATTTTATTCTGTTTACGATGCCTTTCAAAAACGGATATCCCTTCATTTTCTTGTACAATAGGAAAGCGAACAAATTAATTATGTCAGCTGAGAGGAGAAGATAGAACAGTTTTATGCTTGCAAAATAGGAAATGGGCAAAAGAAGGAGAAAGAATAAGAAAAGAGTGTTAAGAGAAAATCTAAGAAAAACTCTCAAAAACTCGCTGATTGAAAATCTTAAATCATCCTCTTTTAATGAATCTAAATAACGAATCAGTGCCTTCTTTTTCGATGCTTTCAAATATTTTTTAAACGTCATCCTCCAATAAATGTCGCTTGATGCGTTTTTTAGCAAATTTACATCAAGGACATATTCCTCAGTTCCGATAACCCTTAAGCTGTTGAACTCCTCAAAGTTTTTAAACGACACTAATATTGCTAGTTAGCTTCCAAAAATAAATCTGTTTATTAAAAATTTGCACATCAGTTTATTTTACAATAGCATATAATGTTGCTGGGATTTTTATAAATAGGTTTCCTCTGGCTATTATCCCCATAGCGATCAAATAGTGGAGAAAATTGACTCTAGCTCCTAACTTTCTCAGCCTCCAGTAATCTTTCGAAAAATCATATTGAATCCAGAATTGATGAGATAAACCTTTTCCCCTAGTTAAACTCTCTACGTTAGCGATGTGGTAAACTTTAGGAGATAAACCTTTTTCCACTATCCTATAAGTTTCGAATCCTTTCTTTTTTGCACAATAACTAAGCATTACTTCATAATGCAGACACTTTCTACTGTTTTTATACAGTGCGCTTAAAGGACATTTTTCAACAGCATTTGTCTTAAATGCCATGTTTACTCCGATTAAAATTACTGATGGAATAAAACTGCTATTGCATTGTTTTGTTCCTATAAGACCAGAAGTAGATAGCCATTCGCAGTAATCTTTATATTCCGGCAATGGTCTTCTATGAATACCGCTTCTTACCGTATAATTTTCTTTTCCATAAAAAGGCTCATCGATTAGAGAAACTTTATTATCTTCAAGCACTGCTTTGTAGACAATCCCGCTAGCCCCTCCGGCACTTTTATTCCTCTCAAAGAATTCCGTATATTTTTCAATCCAGTTTTTAGAAGCTAATGCATCATCATCAAGGAATAGTATAAGATCATGCTCTTTGCAGGCTTTTATCCCAAGCTCTACAGCCATTGCCACATTTCCTTCATTTTGAATTACAATCTCATAGTTTAAGCCCTCCGCACATTCCTCTATTACCTTTTCGCTCTCATCTCCAGAAGGTTTGAGTACAAATACCACCTTCGATGGAGGAATGCTCTGATCTTTCAGAGATGCAATAGAGTATGGAAGTGCCCAAGCTCTTTTATATGTCGTAATTACAACGCATGTCTCCATCAACTTCCCTCAATTTATTGTATAGATGTTCATCTAATAAATTTTATATTATATCTCAATAAGTGAGTTTATTGAGTATAATTATTTCTAGCTTTTGTTTGTTTCATTTTCAAAACTTATCTTGTATATGTATATAGATGATCCCACCCCTTTGATGTTCTCTTCCAAAGTATAGCTTGAAATGCATATGCTATTCATACTTGCAATATCATACCTCGTAACAACGAAAGCTTCACTATATATGCTTGATGCATAACAGAATGTGCTGTTAGAGGGATACGACCAAATAAGTTCGCTTGGAGTTGGATTTCTTACAGCAAGATGGACATACCTAGCAATATCGGGATCCGCGATTATCGGAACTTTGCTTGAGTAGTTCTCCTCGAAGTACTTTTCTACATTCAAATAACCACAATCGGCGCTTGCTGGAACCAATCCGTAGGGGAACTCGGTAAGCTCTCTTGTATATGATGTGGAGAGGTTGTAGCCATATGCAAATGATAAGCCTGGAAGAGAGAATATGACGAAGAAAGCGATGAGAGCCCTCCAATCCCTCAGGCTTTCAACAGCTCCCACAGCGGAGAGAGTTGAGACTAGAGGAGAAGCTCCTATTAAGAACCTGTACCAAGTGGTGACGCTTGTAGATGGAGCTAAAAGAGGAGAAATTCCCGCTAGCAAGAGTGCAATTGTCGATACGTTTATCAGCAGCTTGGGATGCTTGTTCATCGTATACAGAGAGAAGGGGATCGCAATGCCCATTCCCGCAATCAAATAGCTCAAAACAAGTGGGGCATCGATACCATAAGAGGAGGGGACAATTCCCACAGGAAGGTAACCAATGCTCGGAGCGTAGCTTACAACCCCACTCCAGTACCAGGCTTCAAGGAAAAATGAAGATACTGCAATCAATAAAGAAGAAGCTGCTCCATAAAGCGATCTGCTCTTAAAAGAGACCAAAAAGAGAGCTATTGAAGAGACGAATACTGCGAATCCTACAACCTCATGGCTCATTGACGCGGTGACTCCTAAAGCAACTAATGCAATAGCTTTTGAAATGCTTATATCATCCCTCCACATTTCAGCTGCTAAAAGAAAAGATAAGAGGAATACAGAACCAAGCAGCTGTCTTTGGTAATCATAAGAGATCCTCAGATTTAAAACGAAGAGCGATGTGAAGAGCCCTGAGATAATTGCCCCTTTTGGTTTTACGTTATAGAGCTTATATGCGATGATGGAAGAGAGCGATGCTAAAGCTCCAAATGCAAAGCTCGGATAAATTTTGAAGATCCCGTAAGCCTTGCCAATAAGCGCAAACGGAGAGAGAAGCAAGTCCAGCATTGGAGGTATGTGCCTCATCCCTCCCTGCCAGTAGTAGCTTGTGAATGGATTGAGCTTCGCTGCAAAGTCCTCAAGGTGGGCAACATATTCTGGAGTGTCCCATCCAATAAGCCAAGATCCGTATGTTATTTCCGGGTAGAATCTGAAGAGAAATGCAAATACTCCAGAGATCAGGGCTATCAAGATCAGCCTATTCGAGAAAAAGGCAACAGAATTCACCCAAAAATGCTTTATCGTCGAGAAAGACACCTCTATATTAGGTTCGCTATAAAAAGAGATCACATCCCCCTTTATTGCATGTATAAGAGAGGGGAAGAACACGAGGAAAGACCCTATTATGACCAATAATGAGAGCTCTATTCCTAAGGTATTGTAATAAGAGCCGAAGAGAGGAAAAAAGTACCCTACCTCGAAAACCCTGTTGGCTATTATTGATCCTATCCTGCCTGATATTGAAAGGAAAGAACCCGTGATCTCAAAAAGAATCGTAGATGGAAGGGGCTTTGTGAAGAACTTCTTAACTTCTAAATATGTAGAGAGAACCGAGAAAAAGAATGAAATCCATATAGCATAATCAAAGGATATTCCCGCGCTATCTGTTAAGAGCAAATGAACAAGCGCATAGGCCGAAGATAAAAAGGCTGAAAGAGAGAGCGCAAAAGAAATATTTATCCTCTCTGAAGCATCCATGCATCATCCTCTCGCTTTTTATAAAGATGATTGATATCATTGCTAGAGAACAAATACTAGGATCAATATGATGCTATTTATATTTTACAGAAATTTTGAAAATCTATGTTTCAAAATTTTTAAGCGAAAATTTGCAGAAAAGTTTATAAAGTTTTAGAAACATATTTCATAATTGGTGAGAGAAAAAATGGGATGGTGGGGTAGAGGCTGGGGTAGAGGTTGGAGCCCCTATCCGGGTAACGGTCCTTTCAGCTATTTGCCTCCATGGGAGAGGCCTGGATGGAAGTATGGGAGAGGATGGTGCTGGTGGTACTATGGCTATCCATATAGCTCGAGCTATCCTTATCCGGTAGCACCTTTTTGGGCTGATAAGAGCGCAGAGCTCAGGTACCTTGAGGATATGAGAAAGTACCTGGAAGATGTTAAGAAGGATATAGAAGCGAGGATAGAGGAGCTGAAAAAGAGCACACAGTAATTTTTCTAAACCAATTCTTTTTTGAATCATTCTTTAAGCTTATTTTTTATGATCTCTCCTCCCTTCACAACAGCTCAACTTTATCACTGTTCAGTAGAGATCCTACATTAAAAAGTGAATTCTCTCTAACCAGCATTATGTCTGCAATTATCTCATTCCGGTTATGTGGAGGTGAGCATCTATGAGCTTAGGGAGAGCAACCCTCCTCTCCCGTCTATAACTTCATGCTCTTTAGGAGCTTCAACGCTCCCCTCGCTTCAGGCTTCCTTTATCCTCCCTCGATCACGATCCTCCCATTCTCAATAAGACTCATTTTCTCGCTTGAAAATATCCTCACGTTTTCTATCACTAAGTTTTTCATCATCATGAAAATTCCTCTAATATTAAGAAAGACATTTAAATATAAATTTTTCATGGAAAAATTTCTCTCATTAAAAACATTTATACTGAGAACTTCATATTAAAACGGAGAAGGCGAGGAAAATGTCAAATTTTGATAAGATCGTTGAGAGGAGGGGAACCGGGTCTGAAAAGTGGGACTTCCTTTCGAGGACTTTCGGTTCAGATGATCTAATTCCCATGTGGATAGCAGACATGGACTTTCAATCTCCGAAGCCCGTCATAGATGCAATTATTAAGAGGGCAGAGCATGGAATCTTCGGATACACCGATCTGACAGAGGAATACTACGAGACCGTTGTAAATTGGTTTGAGAGGAGATACAAATGGAGCATAAAGAGGGAGTGGATCGTGTATACACCTGGGGTAATACCCGCGATAAGCACAGCAATCGCTACATTCACCAATCCTGGGGATAAGATCATAGTGCAGCCTCCCGTCTACTATCCGTTCTTCAGATCTGTGGAGAGCAATGGGAGGAGGATACTTGCCAACCCCCTCGTTCTTCATGACAAGAGGTATGAAATGAACTTCAGAGATCTGGAAGAGAAGGCGAAGGATCCAAGGGCTAGGATGATCATACTATGCAATCCTCACAATCCTGTAGGGAGGGTGTGGAGGAAAGAAGAGCTTGAGAGGTTGGGCGAGATTGCAATTGAAAACAACCTCATCGTTGTCTCGGATGAGATACATTCTGATATAAGGTATCCCGGAATATCTTTCAAGAACTTCGCGTCAATTTCAGAAGAACTCGCAGATATCTCGATAACGTGCACCTCTCCTTCGAAGACCTTCAATTTAGCCGGAATAAAGGCTTCCAACATAATAGTTCCCAACAGAAAGATGAGGGAGATGTTCAGGAGCTCTCTCGAGGCAATGGGGATTTCTAAGCCTAATGTTTTCGCAGAAGAAGCTGTAAAGGCGGCGTACAGAGAAGGAGAGGGCTGGCTCAATGATATGCTGAACTACTTGAAGGGAAACTTAGATTTTCTCAAGAGGTTCGTTGAGGAGAACATGCCTGAAGTTGAAGTTATAGAGCCTGAGGGCACCTACCTCGTTTGGATGGACTTCAGAAAGGTTGAGTCAGATCCGAAAAAGCTTGAAAGGCTCATGCGAGATATTGCAAAGGTTGCTCTCGATGAGGGATACATATTTGGAAGCGGAGGCGAGGGCTTCGAGAGGATTAATATAGCATGTCCTAGATCCATGCTCGAAAGGGCTCTAGTACAAATAGCAGATGCAGTGAAGAGGTATAAGGAAGGCCTCGTTCGATTCGCATAGAAGCTTTAAAGATCAATCGACTTTTAGGTCAATTCCATTCGATCATATTTTATATGGTTCCTGAATCGCATAGTAAATATCAATAATGGAATTACTATAGAGCGGTACATCATTTAAAAAATCAATAGACCTAGCTGGCTTGCTCAGATAATCATAAGTTTCTTCAGCAAGCCAGATAGAGCGATGCAGGTAAAGATTCCCATTAGAATGGATAATGGCAAACTAGAAGTGTTCGAAGGTTATAGAGTCCAGTACAACAATGCGCTTGGACCTTATAAAGGAGGCATAAGGTTCCACCCTGAGGTAACACTTGAAACTGATATATCCCATTTTCACATTGAGGATGTTGTAAAGGATCGAGTTTTTTGGAATAGAATGAACTGCCTTAGAGCTTAGATTTCCGCGGATTTATTAGGATTTATGCGTTTTTATTAGGTTTTATGCGATTTTCCTGGATTTTTGAGGATTTTCCAGGAAAAGACTGAACTTGCTCTTTCAACATACCACCCAGAGGGTTTCACAGCAGTTTCAAGTGTAAAGGTTTATTAAGATTTTTGTAGGCCTTTGGAGCGCTATTACAGTACTAGAAAGGTTTGTGAGATACTCGGCATTGCCAATAGGACTTTGCGCAGGTGGATTGCTGAGGGGAGGATTAGGGCCGTCAACGTCTATGGCAGGGGGAGGATTGTTGGGGACAGGCTACACCTCTATATTGTATTCTTTAAGTAAGTTGAAACTAAGAGTATGAGTGGTGTGCGGAATATTTATGGAGTTGATATTAATGAGAACAACATCAGGTCTATGATCATAGAAATAGCAAAGCCGTAACAATCGTGGCCAACTTTTCCAAAATTGTATTGGGCTATGTCTATAGGAGGACTGGGATCCGGAAGAGGTGGTCTTCTCTATACGGGGTTAATGGGGGTAGGAGGCTGAGAGCTGCTCTGAGGAAGCTCAGAGAGGGGGGCGTTAAGAAGGACTTGAAGCATAAAACCGTTAAAGTCGTTGTGTTGGAAGGGTGATCAATCCCTTAACTGCGACTGGACAGGCAATTGGAGGGCTCGTCATGGGTATGAGCAGGGCCCTCTTCGAGGAGATAATATTCGATGACACCGGCGGAGTTGCTAACCCCAACTTCAGCTTCTACTACATAGCCAGAGCCAAGGACGTTCCAGACGACATAAGGGTGAAGTTCCTGGAGACGCCCCAGGCCAACGCTCCATTTGGAGCGAGGGGCTTCTCGGAGAACGTGATGATAGCCGTGATACCTGCGATTGCCAACGCTATCCAAAGAGCGACAGGAGTCGAGATAACCGAGCTCCCGATAACCAATGAGAGGGTATGGAAGGCGATAAGGCAGCAGAGACCCGACCTCATCGAGAAGGCGATGAAAGCTCTCAAGGAGTGGAGGGGGTGAAGTGAGATGTCCGCACCTTACACAACACTTCCAGAGTTCAAGTATGTGAGGCCGAAGAGCTTGGAGGAAGCTCTGAAGCTCTTGAAGGAGAACGGAGATGCAGCAAAAGTAATGAACGGAGGAGTTGGGCTCATAGGCTTCATGAAGGAGAGGCTCGTGGAAGCTCAGTACATCGTCGATATAAAGGGCATAGGAGAACTGAAGAAGATAGAATACGTCCCAGGCAAGGGGCTCTTAATAGGGGCAACAGTGACCGGGAATGAGCTCCTGGAGTTCTTCGAGAAGAACCCAGAAGTTAGGGAAAAGTTCAGAGCGCTCTACGAGGCAGCATCGCACATGGCAGATGCCATACTGAGGAACAGGGGAACTATAGTCGGGAACATATTGGAAGGACTCCCATACGTTGACATGTCAGGCCCAGCAGTCCTATTCGATGCGGAAGTCCACGCAGTGAGTCTAGAGGGCGAGAGGTGGTTGCCAGTTGATGGACTGGTGCTGGGACCAGCCATGACGCAGCTCTTTCCCGGAGAAATAGTGACCGAGATCCTATTCAAGGAGCCACCTGCAGGGAGCAAATCGACGTATATAAAGCTCCAGTCCAGGACGGAGTATGGTATAGTCAACCTATCCGCGCTCCTCTCCAATGCAGGGTCTCCGGGGAAGAGGGACGTGAGGTTAGTTGTGACAGCAGCGACTCAGCTCCCGTATAGGGCGAGGGAGTTCGAGGAGAATCTCAAGAAGGCAGAGAGAATCGACGATGTCCTGGAGCAAGAAGCAGAGAAGCTGGCCAACAGCCTAGATGTCATAGAGGATCCCTATGCGAGCGCTGAGTTCAGAAAGCACCTGATCAAGGTTCTAACCATAAGGGCTTTCAAAACGCTCTCGAGGTGATGTGAGATGGCAAGAACGATCACATTAAAGTTGAACGGAAGGATGAGGACTGTAGAAGTGGAAGACAACGAGACCTTGCTCGAAGTCCTGAGAGATAGGCTCGGCGAGATGAGTGTGAAGGCTGCGTGCTGGAAGGGCGAATGCGGCCTCTGCACGGTGCTCTTCAACGGGAGACCAGTGAAATCATGCATGGTGCTCGGAGTGGAGGCAGATGGAGGGGAAGTTGTGACAGCCGCAGGGATAAGCAGAGACGGAGAGCTAGCGCCCGTGCAGAAGGCGTTCATAGAGCATGGAGCCTTCCAGTGCGGCTTCTGCACTCCAGCCTTCGTCGTGGCAACACACTACTTCCTGCAGAAGAACCCGAACCCAACTAGAGAAGAGGTCAAGGAGTTCCTCAGCGGCATACTGTGCAGGTGCACTGGCTACAAGCAGATAATAGATGCCGTGATGGATGCGGCGAAGTACTACAGGAAGCAGTAGCATTCTACTCAAAACTCTTTTTTTAAATTCAATTCTTTCTCAGAGCAGAGCACTTAGGAGCATGAGCACCATAGCTATTCCAAGGAAGGCTGTGTATCCCCTGAATATCCGCTTCGCAATGGCTCTTTCCCCACTTCTCATATATTTGAATTGAAGGAAGAGCATGTATGTCATATATGCAAAGAGAATGATGAGAGTCCAGAACTTCAGGATCCCCACCATCCACATCGATGTCACAATGATGATCATCGCAAGAACTACGGTCCCAGAAGCATTCCCAGTAGCATTCCTACCCGCAACTACGGGGAGCATGGGGACTCTGGCCCTTATGTAGTCCTCCGAATAGTATGAGGCTATGAACCATATGTGGTTCAGAGACCATAGGGCAACTAGAGAGGCTATGAGGATCCCTCCTATTATGGGGGAGCTGGGGTGTGCGAGCCAACCCCCCAGCGCGGGCATTCCCCCAGCTATGCTCCCGAAAATGACGTTGAGGGGGGGTCCTCCTCTTGAGCATCCTCGTATAGATCGCTAAGTCTACAATCGCTCCAAGGAGACCCGCGATGAAGACGCCCCAGTTTATTGATGCAAAGAGCAATAGCCCTATGGAGAGGAAGAGCGCTGAAGCGTATACTGCATCCCCCTCATTCAGCTTTCTCGAGGGTAAAGCTCTCTTCTTCGTCCTCTCCATCATGGAATCGATGTCCCTGTCTAAGTACATGTTGAGCCCCGTCGTCCCAGAAATAGTGAAGTACAGAGAAAAAGTCAGCATTAAGAGAACTCTCCAATCGGGAGAGCCATCGGAAGAAACAGTGTAGCTTATGAGCCCCGAGAGCACTAGGAAAGCAGTTTGGATCGGCTTGAAGAGATCTGCGAATATCGCCTTCATCTTCATTTTTTCACACCGGAGGCTTTGCCTGGAAGGCGAATTGGCTCAAGGAGATTCGTGACCTCTGAACTGATCTCATCCCCCCACCAGCTCCTTTCCCCTGAAGTATACCTTCCCTCTCCCCCTGAGAACCTTCCCTATCTTCATGCACCTGATCCCCTTCTCCCTGCATGAGCCCATCACCTCGTTCTCATCCTCGCTGCTTGTGAAGACAACTTCGTACTCCTCCCCTCCGAAAAGCACCGCATGCTCCACGTCTACACCATGCATCCTCAATATCTTCCTCGTTTGCTTCGTTACGGGCAACTTCTCCAGCTCTATTGATACCTTGCTCCCCTCGGCCATAGCTTTGAGCGTCTTCACCAGTCCGTCGCTCGAGTCCATCGAGGAGCTCACTCACAGAGATGAGAGTAGCTCTGGAAATCTCATTACTGCCCTTGGCCTGAACTTGAGCAGCTTCGGGGAAACTTTCTGCCAAGCCCCCTCGACATAGAACTTGTATAGGAGACCCGGCTTCCCGTATCCATTCAGCATCGTGGTGTAGACGCTCTCACCCGGCTTAGCTCCTCTCCTGGAGACTGGAGAGGGAGATGAGAGGATCCCTACAGCCGCTACATCTATCCATGTCTCACTGCCGCTCGAGTTCAGATCTCCTCCCAAGAACGGAATACCATAGTGCTCAAGGGCTTCTCTGATGCCCCTGACTATCTTCTTGACCTTATCGAAGCTCTCTTCCTTTGGGATCCCTAGGCTGTAGACTATTCCCACAGCTCTATATCCCTTCGCAGAGAGGTCGCTTATGGGTCCAGTTATAGCCCTCCATCCTCAGTCACTTGGATCTTCCCATTGATATCTGCTCGCTCTCTCACTATATCCATCTATCTTAACAGCGATTCTGCAACCATCGATCGCCTGGACATCATCATCTATCGGGAGGCAGGGATCCTCGACCATAACTGGTTCGAGGGTCCTCAGGATCCTCCTTATAGCCTCGACCTCTCCCAAATCGGAAAGCCTCTTCCCATCCATCTTTCACGCCCTCAGAGCCTCGTTGAGCCTCTTCAGCCTATTTCTCCCTTCCGAGAGGGATTCGTTGACGAGAAACAGGATATCATTCATGGAGCCTGCTTCTATAAATAGCTTTGTCCTGCTCTTCAGCGGGAGAAAGAGCTGAGTCCCACTTATGAGCTCCACCATGAAGCAGTCCTCGGATATGCTCATTATGCCCGAATGCTTGAACCCAGCCTGCCTCGCCACCCTCAGCATCTCCCTCGCCTCTTCTATATCCCTGCAGCATATGTGCAGTATAGGTCCGCTCACTATCAGCCAAATGATGTCCTTCGGCTCTACCTTGAGAAAGTCCTCCAGCTCTTCCTCAGTAATTGGAGCGTGCTTCTTGAAGATTGGGTGCTCATCGTCCCTCTTCCATGGGAACTCGGAGTCTACTGCGGAGATCCTGCCACTGCAGGAGGAGGTTGTGTAGCTCTTCTCCCTCGAGTTTATGAGGTCGAGCGTCTCCTCTATTCCTGGGTCAAGATAGCCGATCTCTCTATCTCTCTTTATCCTCTCGAGGAAAGCCGACTTCCTCCTCTCCCAAGGATCCGCCATTTCCGCATCTCCGATCTCACATCTGAATGTTTCACAACTTATGGAAATAGCGGATATCCAAAAAATAAGATTTTTCAATCCACCCGCTTTCTTCGAGGAAAAAACTTTAGGCTCGGGAAATGATGATGAGCTTTGTTTTAAAAACCTAAGCATACGAAATGCATATCTTGGTGAAAGTTCAAATGGGGAGAATTGGAACATCTCTGATAACATGCAAGATCCCGATCGAAATGGCCCAAGAAATAGATGATCTGGTCAACAGAGGTCACTTTGAGAGCAGGAGCGACGCGATAAGGTATGCCATAGGTCTCCTCTTGAGCTCAAAGCAGAGAGGAGATGAACAGGAAAGTGCCGTTCGAAGATAGAAGGCAGATGGGCGATAGGAGGAAGCAATATCCAGACCTCAGCGATGAAGAGTACAAAGTGCTCACATACTTCATGAGTAATGTTTCTGTATGAGAGATACTTGCTGTGAGAGAGCTTGAGAGTATAATGGGCCTTAAGGAGCCCAGGAGAATAATAGAGTCCTTGATAGAGAAGGGATATATTGAGAGGGGGAGCGGCTGCTACAACCTATCCAGGAAGAAGTTCCCCAGGAGCTGATCCCTTCCCTTTCCGAATCCATTTTCCGCTTTTCAAATGACAAGAGAGGTTCTCTAAAAGGTCCCGCCTCCTGAGACTGAAAAGAGAATGCATTGACTAGCGGGGACTCGAATCTAGGATCTTCGGGATATCATTTTCAAAACTCGAGGCTTCACAATTGAAGGTGGAGAGGTTCACAAAAAAATGAGAAAGTTTGCGAGATGAAAAAATCTATTTCTTCCTCCTGGATGCAGCGTAGAGGGCTACCCCTATCACAGCTATAGCCACCGCTGCTCCAACTATCACCATGGCCGTAGTTCCTGGACCTGCGCTCTGATTTTGAGTTCCAGGAGAACTCGTGGTAGTCTGTCCAGTGGTCGTGGAAGGCTCCTGAGGTCCGCTCACCTTGGCTCCCACCAAAGCCAGAACTGGGTCACCAGGACTAATCTCAATGGATATGGTCTTCGATGCAATGTCCACCTTGAAGTCTCTCAGAGGTATGTATGCCTCCATAGTAGCGTTGTACTTTAGGATCTGCACCTGGTAGGGGTCTTTGAAGTTAAATTCCTCGTATTTTATCTTCAGCAACGCGGAGCTGGACTCGGCCTCGATCAAATCAATGGCGAGGAAGATAGCGTTTGTAGCGTTCAAACTAGCCTCCGGGTACGGGTTATCAAGGTACAAACTGATCTGCGCCGTCAAGTTCCCGCCAGACTCCAAGCTAACTCCGAAAGTAGTTGAGACCACACCAGAACCGCTTAGATACTGTGACTTAACGTTCATCTGCTTTATTCTCAGAGTGCCTGACACTGGCTTGGTGAACGACACACCCACTATCGTCCCGTTGCCCGTCTTTATTATCCCGCTTCTAACCAGGGTGTCGTTCAGGGTGACAGAGTAGTCGGAAGCATAGCCTGGGAGGAATACTTGAACTCTGGTTGAGTTCACAAGGGTCACGTAGAACTCGTTGCCAGTCCTCAACGTTATCGGGCCATCACTCACTGCGAAGACATCTCCCTTTCTATCGGAGAAGAACGTTTCCTCTAGCTTGACTATTGTGTCTATTTCGTACAGCAGCTCTCCCTCCGCGTAGACTCGTATCGTTGGGGTCGCGATACCCCTGGAACCAGGCTTGGCTTCAACTCTCAGCTCAAGAGTCTTTGAGCTGAAAGCCGGAACCTCAACCACATCGCTCTCGGAGCTCTTGGTCAAGTTGGTCTCCCCCACAACTATCTTAACCCTAGCAGAACTATCCCCCAGGTTGTTGACTGTCACGGCTATTTTCCCCTCATATGGATAGTTCGACGAATCTATGTCCTCCCCCCTCACTAATATGGCAGGACCAATGGCATCGGCTACAGCACCATTCGACTCGGCTTGGCGCAGGACCTTAGTCGCATTTTTCAATGCCTCAACCATCTCATTGATGTTAACATCAACGATTGGTGCGAGCCGCGAAGACGTTCTGAGAGACGGCGAATCCATTACCATCTCAATGACCAGGGCAACATTGCTCAGCGCAGAGTAATACTGGTCCCTAAGACCAAGCAGGTAGTCCAGAGCCTCAGCATCTTTGACATGGTAGGCTACCCTCAGAAGAGCTAGGTCTCCCTCGTTCATCACCGAAGATAATTCCTCCAACTTGGCGAGGTTGTACCTGTTGGTGTTCAGCATGTCCAAGAAAGGCCCCCTCAATTCCTCTAGCCTCTTAGACAAACCTGTCAACTCGCTCGAATAACTTCTGGCTGAGGCATAAGTCGGGTTATTTGAAACCGGACTCAGGACATAGGGGGAAAGACTCATCGAGGCACTCTGCTCCATTGCTGGCGCTGGGCTCATTGCGGGAGACCTGGCCAAGGGGATCCTAGAGGTTAGAAGCCCCGCTGTCAGGGGGGCCAGTGCCTGCATCACCTGCACTATGAACATCCACCCTTTCACCGCATCATTCCCCTTTACCAGAGCGTTGTAGAACGCCAGGTTCCAACCGACCTTCATCATTAAGTCCGTGACCAAGACGCCCACAAAAGCTAGGTATGACTTGGATAGGACGTCGTTGAGCTTCACTGGGAAAACCTTGGCTCCGTCCTTGGTGGTGACTGTGACCTGTAGAGGAGTGTTCATGAACTTCAGGACCTCTTCAGAAGCCGCAAGACCACTTCCCTTCAACTTGGCTAAAACTCCATCCAGCCCTCTCAGCGTGGATATCGTCAGAGATGCGATGGGCTCAACGTAATTCTTGTATATATCAGCTACGAAGAAGAAAGCCTGCTCGTCCGTGTACCAGTAGCCCAAATGTAACACGGGCTCTGGCTCTTGCCTCGAAGCCCACTTGCTCTCTCCGCCTGCTCCCACCGTAATTGCTAAATCTTTGAAGGAATAATCGCCCCCATACTGCTTGAGGAAGAACGATAAGATGCCCGGGATCACTCCCCATGCATAGATCCCTTTGGCAACCTCCTGGACAACAATCAATTGGTTCATCAGGCTAGTGAAGAACATGAGGACGTGGGCCACAACGAAGTTGACTATCTGAAACATGATCTCGAAGCCCATTTCTCCCGCGAACTCGCCCCAGCCAACGAGGAACACCATAACGAACCTGATCACCTTGAATATCAACGCTAGGATAATGCTGGCCATGTCCCTGTCTCCAGTCATATTGACGAGCCAACCCTTCAGAGCGCTCATGCCGCCGAGCCACGGGTTGGTTAACGCGAGTATGTTGAGGAAATCACCCAACGTTGTGAGCGCACCAACTTTGAACGCCCCAATCATTTTCTGCGTGTCCTTCGACAAGGCGAAGGCGCCACCCTTGAATTTGTTGTTTAAGAAACTGAACAAGTTTCCTTTGTTCCAGAGCTTCGTGTAAGTGAACAAACCTTTGAAGGTCTCCAGCGTGACTGCTAGAGCGATGATCTTCGATGCCAGCAGCGTTATTGACTCAGCATATATGTAGGTCTTGAGCATCATGGCCTGAAGTACAATCAGCTTGGCGAACTTGCTCCAGTAATTATCCGGGTCTTCGAGACTACTATAGGTGAGGTTGAACCTCTTATCTCTGAAGCTCAAGTCCTTGCTGAAGACCTCGAGCTCGCTCGACAAAGCGTCATCGGTTAAAACTAACGGGAACATCACCCTCGGCCCAATCTTGAGGAACGTGTTATCCAGTTTCCCGAAGATGCCATCGAGTATTTTGTGGACTTCTGCATCCGTTAGAGATGCGGCCTCGATCATTTTCTTCAGGGCATTTCTCAGCAAATCGAATGGGATTGCCTGATCGGCGAGGAGCATCTTAAACCTATCGTCGTTCCCGGCGAGTGCTATCAACTGCTTGTAGTACTTCAGGAAGAGCGAGTACGGAACGTAGATGTCCAGGAACTTGTTTGTCCTCTCCTCCGTGAAGTCGCTGAGCTTGAACTCCAAACCAACATCTGTCACGTTAAGTTGGACCCAACCGTACTTCGTGTTTTGGAAGATTGAAGATAAATCCATCGCTAGTTCGTAGCTTACAATATAAGTCTCGTTCTCGCGTAGATCCAGGCTTGTGACATCTATTAAAATCCTGCTCTTGCCTTTGTTTTCAGCAACCCAGTAGACTATGTTACCACTGCTCTTCTCTCTGACCTGGAGATTTATGTAAACGTCTCTACCTAGCTTCAGAGGCTTATCGATGAGGGGTTTGTAGGTGCCGCTGACTTTCTCCAGGACGAGACCTTTCCCCTTATATAGCTCCTCCGGTACAGGTATGTCGATGTCGTGTAAGTCTAGCACGAGGTTCTTCGTGGTCACGTGTAGTGCGAGGGTTGCGTATGACTTCTGCCCGTTGTTGTCCATAGCTGTCAAGTTAACGGTGAGTAGAGGAGGAAGGAAGCCAAGGGAATTGAAAGTCTTGTTTATATCACTTACGCTCGGCATCTTCAGCGTGAAAGAGCCAACCCCCTCTTCATCAAGTTCGACTATGGATGGCTCTGAGTTGAGCTTCACAGTAGTACCGTTGAAGCTCAGGAAAGCGCTCAATGTTACTCGAGTCTGGTTTGGATCGACGCCGTATGTACGCACGAAACCCGTGACGTTCTCTCCAGGAAACACATCGGTCTTATCGAAATAAACGAACAGATTCTTCGACTCAGAGCCCGAGGGGGGTCCATATGAGACCTTCTGGTCATAAACCATGACATAAGATGATTTGAATTCGTTCATTCCTGGTTCTAAGGAACCTGGTTTATATTGGGGAAACTCATCCCACGAATCGTAGTTGTAGGAGGTTTCAGTACGATAACTCCACACATTGGCTTCTAAATACGCTCCCGTTTCAACATATACATTTTTATTAAGTGAGACACTTTGGCAGCTCCCCCAAGACTTAGTCTCGTTGAGGATAATCACCTTTCTCTCCTCGGGGTAGGTCGATGTACTATAGCTACTACTCCAACCCCGCTCAGCTTCTGAGATTCCGACAGATCTCAACTCAACTAACTTGTCGTTCATGTAGAGGATGCCGACATGGCGAGAAAGCGTGTTAGAGTTGAAATGGCTCTCCTCCAAATAACTGCTTGTATAATCTTTATAATAAATTCTACCATACATATCTTTGATTTCATTAATTTGATTCCATTTTTCCAAGTACCAGCTTTCCGCATTAGATAATAAATTCGCACAAGCTTCACCAGAATATCTTAACGAATAACAGTCCACACTGTATTTCTGCAGATTGCCTTGATCATCGTAGCCATAGTACCAGCAAGACATCCATGGATTGCCATATGACTTCCCAGCTAAACCTTTATATTCATGCAGACTATGCCAATAGCTCTGCTTGGATCCCTCTAGGTCATAGCTCACTTCGATGACGTTGCCCGGTGGAGGTGGGTTGGGGAGCCATCCCCCTATCTTAACCTCGCCTCCACCCGAGGCAGAGTATTCTTCTCCTTGTTCATACAATTCAAAACTATTTCCAAAATCAACAGGTTGAGTGCCGCTTTGATATTTGTAGGTATAAGATTCGTGGCTCTTCAAATTTAAGCTGGTTACTAAGCACCCGTCCTCATCGTAGCTCCTGGTTGAATCTTGCTCGATGTAGTGGTATTTTTGCCTAGTTACAGACGCATGTTCTTCACTTGTTTTACTCTCGAAGTGCTCGTACTCCACGTCCACCTTGAATTTTTCCGGACCTATCTCTATGTTCAAGAAATATGTTATATTGAATCTACCCCTGAGATCCGCTATAGTTAATTTCACCGTTTCAGTTCCGTTGAAGACCTCCGGACTTATTATGAAGAACATTGAGCTGGAGGTGAGAAGGCGTGAGGCAGTAGAGTTAGCCAAGTCTATTAGCAAGGAATAAGTTTTCAATGGGACACCGAAAGGACGGAAGATCCTTGTGCTGTAGCTGCGGAGAGACACTTTGTAGTCAGTCCTATCAACTTCACCCTTTCCTTGTTCAACAGCCTCAGCATACCACTGCTCGTAAGTCATGTTCTCAGGATTGTAGAATGGGGAACTGACATAGGCTATGAGGCTCAGATTTTGGGGGGCCAGGTGAGTGTAGTTATACAGCACAGCTGGCTTCAAATATCCTCTGTCGCCAATCACCTC
The DNA here is from genome assembly GCF_000258425.1 of Fervidicoccus fontis Kam940. Lineage (NCBI taxonomy): Archaea > Thermoproteati > Thermoproteota > Thermoprotei > Fervidicoccales > Fervidicoccaceae > Fervidicoccus > Fervidicoccus fontis. The sequence goes on along the minus strand of NC_017461.1, from coordinate 622,674 downwards.
CCAGGTTACCGATATCGTGGAGGCGAATGGGTCATCTTTGGGCATCGCTTCCAGTATCCTGCTCAACTCGTATGGTAGAGGCACCTCTCTATCGCTTTTCAAAGCTCCAGCTAGGACATCATAAACTTCGTCGTAGCCGCTGAACGGGTATAGGCCTAGTATTAAGTTCTCGCCTTTTGGTAGAGTGGTCCGCGAACTGTTGCTTAACGGGAGGTAGGAATATAGATATTCGGGGTTTTTCGAGAAGATTGGTTCGGACAGGTTGAAGTGAAGTGCGTTGATCGTGTAGGGGTCGGCTTCATTGCTGTAGAAGAAGTCAATAGGATAGTTTTGTGTTGGGTAGGCTCCCCATGCCAACGCGATGGGATCGACCATCCTGCTGTGAGTGAAGTTGTAGGGGGGCCAAGTAGCGACAATAGGTCCATATATACCACTTCCATATGAGACGACTAGGAATGTGAGGTTATAGGCTCCTCTATTGACCATGTTTATGAAGTCACTGTACTTTGCCACGATAGGCCTCGAATAGTTGTTCAATCTCACTTCTACCAAAGGGTCATTATACAAGCCAGTCGTATTGTAAGCGGGTCCACGGTAGAGAGTAAAGCCTATTGGCCTAAGATTTTGTTTAATCCAGTTCTCCAACTCCTTATACGTATCTCTCTGGGCCTCGACTATTGGAGCTGATAGCGGGCTTATTAAGACTAGTATTAAAAGAACTGGAGCCGATGACCTAACGTAGTTCATTAGGCATCACTTCATCCGGAAAAGGAGCCAGCAAGGAAAGCCAGTTTCCAAGTATGTTTAAGATAAACTCGTATAAAAATTTTTTTATATATATAAATTTTACCTCTTGGAAGCCTCGCCATTTATGGTGAGGATGAATACTCATAAATTTTCCATGCTTTCATTAGCACTTGACGTGCTTAAGCTGTGGGCGGTGGAGAAGTGCTAACCGTGACAATTGGGAAGAAGGTTAGCCCCGAGCCCACAGTACAAGACCTTCTGAGAAGATACAGAAGAGCATTGAACTAATCTATTTGAAAAGATAACCGAGAACAAAGCCCTATCTATTCCTTGAAACTGATAGAGACCTCATAGGAGCATCGAACATCAGGGAAAGGCAATTACTCAGATATGAGGATCTCTTGCATTCCCGGGTGTCCAGAAGATGAGATATGTGGAAGCGAGTAAATGATGGAAACCGATGATCAGCTCTAAAGAGCTAGGGTTCCCTTGGAGCAGGAGGAGGTCAGCTCAACGCTAGTTGAAGGATCTGAAGCTAGCATTTAGTTTAACCTCTCGGGGGCTGAAGAAAAAATCCCCTTCGTGATGGTGGGATGGTTCACTACAAACATCGCCCTAGCGGAAATGTGAGCGGATTCGCAGAATAGCTCACAACTGGTATGATACCTTATATAAACTCAATACCGAAGAAGAACTCTGATAAATTGATAGTGGGCCCGCTGGGACTCGAACCCAGGGCCTCCGCCGTGTCAGGGCGGCGTCCTAACCAGGCTAGACGACGGGCCCCCTATTTCGAGCTGTGACGCATCAACGCATCTCTAGATGCATGAGCCGGTTTTTCTCTTTTCTTTGCTCGAACGGACTTTATAAAACTTTCAATGTGAAAAACAACCGCAATTTATGGTGGTGATGAGCTGTGAAGAGCTCGACATAAATACTGAAAGCTCCGCTCTTTAGGGCACAGAAGCTCACAACATTTCCAATTTTTCACATTTCTTTCTGTCCTTCAAAAAGCTTATGAGCGCCTTGGAACATATTCTCAAAAGGATCAACTTTCCTCAAAATGACTGAGAAACTTCGGGAAGGAGGGATCACAAAAGAAGAGCTGTTCGGCATGGAGACGGGATACGACCCCATTGCACTGGGCAAAATCATTGAGGAAGTCGTGACAAGAAGAGAGGGGGGATCTCTCTACAGGAAGTACTACAGGTTCCGGGGAGGTAGATGGTACGGAGGAATAGCTACAGCTGATGCCGTGGGCTGCAATCTGAAGTGCAAGTTCTGCTGGAGCTGGAGACAGAGGGATAGCCCTAGGAGCTACGGCGAATTTTACTCCCCTGAAGCTGTAGCTGAAAGGCTCTCTCTGATAGCTGAGGAAAAGGGATATAGCTATGTTAGAATCAGTGGAGGGGAGCCAACCCTGGGTTTCGAGCACCTCCTCGGAGTGCTGAGAACATTCCGAGATCGGGATAAAACCTTCATTCTGGAGACGAACGGCATATACTTGGGATATTCGAGGGAGCTCGCCCAGGAGCTCTCTCCTTTCGTGAATCTCCACGTCAGAGTATCGATAAAGGGTTGCAATAGCGAAGAATTCTTCGAGATAACTGGAGCGAGGCAAGAATTCTTCGAGCTTCAGATAAGAGCTCTGGAGAACCTCCTGGATGCGGGTGTCGAAGCTCATCCAGCAGTGATGATGAGCTTCAGCGGAGAGGAATCTTGCAGAGAGCTCAAGGAGAGGCTGGGTAGCATAGATCCATCTCTTGAGGAAAGCTTCGAGGAGGAGTATGTATTCCTCTATCCGCATGTTGTCGAGCTAATGAATAGGCATGGAATATGGCCGAAGAAAGCATTCAGCCCCGATGGAATACCGAGGGAATTCATCTGATTCTCATCGAGCTCTCTTCTATCGAAAAATAAAAACATTTCAAAAATTTTCATTCTATATTGAAACTCTTGATTAAATAATCAGCTCAAAAAGAAAAATCTATAAATTTATATATTCGATAGGATAATGTATTTTCAAGGAACTTTTGCGTAGTGAAAACTGATGGGAACAGTTGAGCACGAGCCGTTCGTTCTCTTCGCGAACGATAAATTCTTCGGGGAGCTGAAGAAGAAGCATGGAGTCGGGATGCTCGGGAGAAAGCCTCTTCAGAAGATGATTTCTGATAAGGGGATAAAGTTCGAGGACCTCGACAGAGATGAGGCGAAGGAGGTTCTAGAGAAGATGAGCGTTAAGGCTACCGCGAGCACCTCCGATGTGATGAAGAGCCTCGCACTAGCCCTCTTCACGCCCACATCCCTCTTCTATGCTCTCTCGAAGAAAGTAGTCTTCGTGGAGGGAATGATGGTAGGAGAAGATCTGATAATCATACATCTCCTGGCTGAGATCCCCAGGCTATTCAAAACAACGCTTCTATACCACATATTCCTCACAGTACCAATAAACGAGAGCGGCTGGAAACTAGCTGTGGACCTCTACAGGGGCCTCAGGAGCGAGTCAAGGGAAGCTCCGATAACCGAGGAGGACTGGGAAAATTTGAGACCCATAAGGGAGAAGAATGCTGAGTCCCTGAAGGTCAAAGGCTTCCTGGAGAATTCCTGGGATATTATAGGAAAAGCTGCCTAGTGAAAATCTTTTCAGAGAAAGGGCACTGGGGCTTTGGATATGTGGACTTCAGTCTAAAGGAGATTGAAAACTAATTTTTTTATGCTGAAAATCCCGCTCTATGAAGCATAGAGGAAACTCACTTGAATAAAGCGTAGAGAGTTGCTGGTATTCTGGCGAGTGGTTTTTTCCTCGCCAATATGAGCATACCTATTAGATAGTGAAGGAAATTGACTTCCGCCCCGAGCTCCCTCAGCCTCCAGAAATCCCTCGCGATGTCATAATGAATCCAAAAATCATTCATGAACCCCTTTCTTCTCTTGAGGCTTTCGATCTCTACTATATGATATACTACTGGAGAGCTCTCGCCGGTCAGCCTGTACGTGTGATATCCCTTTCTCCTCGCACAAAATGCGAGGGTCTGCTCAGAATGGAACCCCTTTCTGCTGTTCTTGAAGAGCCTGCTGAGAGGGCAATCAAAAATGGCATCGTCTCTGAAGGCCATGTTCACCCCGCTTAAGAGAGTAGAGAGGATCGCATCCCCTTGGCACTCTTTACCTCTTGGGAGACCTGAAGTGGAGAGCCATTCACAGTAGTCTTCATACTCCGGCAGTGGTCTCCTGTGGATCCCTCCTTTCGTCTTATAAGTATCCCTTCCATAGAAATGGTCTCCAGTCGGTGAGATATCATCGCCGTCGAAAATCGCCTTATATACGGCTCCACCAGCACCTCCTGCGTCTTTTCTCAAATTGAAGAACTGAACATATTTTTCGATCCAGTTTTCAGAAGCTATGGCATCATCATCTATAAAAAGGATTAGACTGTGACCTCCGCATGCTTTAATGCCAAGCTCGACAGCTTCAACAAAGTTTCCGCTCTTCTGCAAAACTATCTCGTAGTTCAGACCTTGAGCCTCCTTTTCGATAACTTCTTCACTCTCATCACCTGAAGGCTTCAACACGAAGATGACCTTTGAAGGGAGAAGGCTCTGCCTCTTCAGAGAACCTATGAAGTAGGGCAGCGCCCAAGCTCTTTTATAAGTCGCGGTTACCACACAAGTATCTCTCTCCTCAGCCATACTGGTTACCCCTGAACGCTCACATCAATCCTGTTTATTTCAGAAATCATGCCAAATACTTAACCTTTGCGAGATTTCTTCTAAATTAAAAAAAGCGCAACTTCACTCCCTCATTATTCTGGAAAGATTCTCGAAGAACTTATCTTCAGTGAAATCCTCTGCTCTCCTCTCTGAGAGCTCGCTGTATTTCTTCCACTCGCTCTCGCTTTCAGCTATGGCATCGATCTTCGAAGCCAGGTCTTCGATGCCCTCGAAGAACAACCCATATCTCCCCTCATCTATTATGTCCAGATAGGGACCTGCGCTCTTTCTCACTATGACGGGAAGCCCTGCAGCCATCGCTTCTACTACTGCAATTCCGAAGTGCTCTCCCGATGTGTTGTGGATAAACAGCAGGGAGCTGCCCGCTATCTCCGCAACCTTCTCTCTCGGAACATTTATGTGGAATTCCACTTCAACGTCCCTCTCCCTTGCAAAAGCCTCTATCTCATCCTTATAAGCAGAATCGGCGGGAGCAAGCCCCCCCCACTATCCTGAGCTTGGGCTTGCTTTTGGTCTTCGCGATCGCTTCTATTACGGCTTGGTGCCCCTTCTCCCTCGTTATCCTTCCTATCATCACGGCAGCTTTTTCCCTCTCGCTGTAAGGCTTCCTCTTCCTCTCAAATATCTCTACTTCGACTGGTGGATACAGTACTGTAGGTTGTTTCCCGTAGAGTGCATATATGGCTCGAGCAGTGTATTTGCTGTTGGTCAGGACGTACTCTGCGGAACTGAACGGATCTTCGACCATTATCCTCTTCGAAATTCTTGCCCATGCTCTGTAGTAGAAGCTCCACCATCCGCTGTTGTACTTGCTCAGGTACTCTTTTTGCTCCTCTTTGAACCTTTGAGCAGCGACCGGGTCAAAAGCCCTCCTTAGACCATCCTCTATATTAATACGGGTCGGGAAAGTGAATATAATTCATTATCTTGAAGCCCATCTTCTCCTTCTTCTTCAAAACTGGCTTGTACAGCAGAGTATCGATGTAGACGAGGTCAGGCTTCTCCCTCTCTATTGCCTTGTTTATCGCGTATGGAAAGAAGTACCTTTGGTAGAGACCGAGGTACGGGAAGAAGAATGGGAACAGAGCATAAGTGCGGACATCGCTCAAGTCTACGTTGAACCACTTCTCCGCCTTATCCCTGTTGATTTCAGCAGTCGATGCTATCGCAATAGAATAGCCCATCTTTCTGAAGGCCTTTATGAACTGAGTTGCTAGTATCTCCCCGCCTCCTATGAAGCCATATAGGTGCTGCGCGACTACGACCTTTTTCATGATTACAGAGACCTCCTACCTGAAATTCAATCAAGTTGAGCATCTATCTTCTTGAATATTACTATAATAAAACCACATCCAAAAGCTTTCTCCTCGAACAGAAAAGAGAAAAGATCAATATGACCCGAATTTTTTGAGATATGCTAGGAGATACTTCAGAGCGAAGCTCAAGAGCTCCCTCCTCTTGAAAGAATTGTATAAATGCTTCCCCATGAAGAAATGGGCAATCGCGACGATAGCCTTCTCCCTCGGGAGTGGCTTCAAGCGAACTTCCGAGTAGGCCCTTCCGTAGAGGGGAGCTTCAGGATCTTCTACCCTGAGGAACCTGTAGAGGAGTTCAACCATGGAGCCTGAAACGATAACCTTTATGTTCAGATCGTCGTATATGTATGCAAGTAGCGAGTCAAACCTGTAGTTCGATCTCCTGAGCTCCTTAGCTTCATCCAAAACTAGGACCGATCCTTCCAACGATCTCAGTATGCGGAGGAGCGTGGTCTCCTTCTTATCTCTGATCCTAACTCCAAAAGGTCCAAACTCTAACTTCTTCTATATTCTTTAGGAGATCGCGAGCCCAGTCGAGCCTGCTCAGCTCTTCCTCGAGGATCTCAATGAAGGACTTGAGCGTGAATACCCCTCTTTGCATCAGCCTGCAGTCCACGAAAATATAGTTTTCCCGCTTCTCGTTCAAGAAAGTGAGCATAAGAGAGGTCTTCCCGTACCTCCTCAGACATGTGTCCGAAATCATTTTCCCCTTCTGAAGAGAATTCTCGAGTAAATTTCACTCTTCTTCCATGTTGAAGAGTTCCTTTTTTCTCTTCTTTGGCTCAGGGCTGAAGTATCCCATTACTTACCCCCATAAGTAATTGAAGTTTTCTCCAGTTTTTTACGCTTTGCTTTTAGACTAATAATTTAACAAAGTAACCTTTATATAAGTAAACAGATATAAAGTAAACCAGTGATAAATATGAGCTATGAAACAGTTTCCGCTAAGATTCCAAAAAGGCTGAAAGAGCTCATGGACAAGTATGGCATCAAGCCTGGTCCTGTAATAAGGAAGGCTATAGAAGAGGAAGTAAAGAAGTACGTCCTCAAGGAAGTGGAAAAGGAGCTGAGCGAGATATCCCAAGAGCTTTCCGCTATTCAAGACGATGAGATTGCGAGGCTAATACGCGAAGACAGGGAGGGGCATTAGCTTTGTATCTGCTGGATGCAAGCGCTATTATAAACTTGATTAAGAACAAAAAGCTAGAAGCATTTGAAAATGCAAGCACAACAGATTTAGCTCTGTATGAGTGCTTGAATGCTGTTTGGAAAGAAGCGTTTTTGCTCAAAAGGCTTAAGGAGGAAACAGCATTAAAGCTTGCAGGCTCCATAGCAAAGATCTTCTCTTCAATAGAGGCTTATTCCATAACCGGTTTTGAGGGCGAGGCTTTAAATTTAGCTTTAAAAGAAGGTATAACAGTTTACGATGCAGTCTATTTATATATAGCCATTAGGAACGGCTTTACTTTAGTAACAGACGATGAAAAGCTGAAGGATATAGCTTCCAAATATATCAAAGCTATGCGATCGGCTGAAGTCCCTTAAATTTTTTCCCGGAAGAACCCATTGAAGAGTAGCTTCGTGAACTTCTCCTTCGGATTCCTAACTATCTCTTCTGTCTTCCCTCCCTCAACAACTACTCCTCTGTTCATAATTATCATATAGTTCGAGACCCTTACAGCTTGGTCCGGGAGATGAGTTACTATAACGATCGTTATACCGGAGCTCTTGGCTATATCCTTGAGAGCGTTCTCTATTATTATCGTGTTCTCGAAGTCTATGTTCGCAGTAGGCTCATCGAGAAGCAGTATCTCGGGCTTCATGGCTAGCGCTCTAGCGAGGCATAGCCTCTGCTGCTGCCCCCCGCTTAGCTTGTATGGGAAATCATCGAGCCTGTCCTCGACATCATCCCACAGGGCCGCTGCCCTCAGGGCCCACTCCACAGTTGCCTGGATCTCCTTCTTATCCTTGATGTTTCGAGATACCTGAGCAGCAATGGCCACGTTATCGTAAATGCTCAGATGGGGGAAGGGGTTGGGGATCTGAAACAGCATCCCCATCCTCCTCCTCAGTTCATATGGATCCCACTCCCTCACGTCCTTCCCGAAGACCTCAACTTTACCGCTCATCCTAGCTCCAGGTATGAGGTCTGTCATTCTGTTGAAGACCTTGAGGAGGGTGCTCTTCCCCGAGCCAGAGTGACCCAGGATCGCGGTTATGCTGTTCTCCATTATGCTCAGCTCCACATCGTGGAGCACCTTCTTGCTCCCGTACCAGAACGAGAGCCTCTCGGTCCTTATAACTTCCCTCATATTCTCACCTCCTTGACCAGAAGCTTAGATATGGCGAAGAGCAGCAGATAGAAGAGGACTATCATCAGCGCGGCGCCCCACGCCATCGCGATGTAGTTCCCGTAAGGAGTCTGGACGAAGTTGTATATCAGTATAGTGAGAGTAGTTCCAGGCTCAGCTACATCTTTCGGATAATAATACAGCACATTGCCCACCGTGAAGAGGAGGGAAGCCGTTTCCCCCATCGCCCTGGCAATTCCGAGCACCACCGAGAGAGAAAGACCCCTCCTCGCTATCGGCATCATCACCTTCAGGAGGACCTGGAGCTTCTTCAGCCCTATCGAGTACCCGGCCTCCCTGTACTGCGGGGGAACTGAAAGTAAAGCGTTCCTCATATACGTCACGTAAATAGGCAGAGATACAACAGTCAATGCGATGGAGCCAGCAATCATAGAGGGAGTCTTCATGGGGACTACGACCAAGACGTAGATGAGCATCCCAACTATTATGCTGGGAAGCTCCAGCAGAGAATCCGTGAGGACCGAGGATATCTTTGAGATCCTAGAATTGGGGAACTCCACGAACAGAACCGAGAGAGCAAAAGATATGGGGATAGAGAAGAGGGTCGAGAGCCCCACGACGATCACCGTTCCCAAGACCGCTGGCCCGACGCCCCCCATCCCATTCCCCGGACTCGGGGGGAGGGAGGTCAAGAATCTCAAGATCCCGACTTGGAGGATAGCCTCAATGCCATTCTCTATGACATGGAACAGCAGGACGAAGAAGGGGAATATGGCTATAGCCGTCATGGAGAGAACCGCGAGGAAGAATGCCCTGTCCAGGAGCTTGTCCATCTTCATAGGTTCAACCTCGCTCTGAACTTCTTCGTTTGCACGAAGCCTAGGTAGTTGAACACCATCCCTATTATCAGGAGAATCAACCCCCCGGCATAGAGGGCTGAGAGCATGTTTGGATATAGATAGGACTCCGGGAACTGACTCGCTATGAGCGAAGATATCGTCATTCCTGGAGAGAAGAGGCAGTAGGATGCGACGTTTATGTTCCCTATTACGAGGGAAACAGCCACCGTCTCTCCCGCGGCCTTTCCAAAGCCCAGGAGGAGGGAGGCATAGGTCCCAGGCTTCATATACGAGAGGAGGATCCTGAAGACCTGGTACTTCCTCAACCCTATCGAATATGCAGCTTCCCTTATGTGGCTAGGAATAGAATTGTAGGAGCTGTTGAGCATCGAGAACATGTATGGGGTTATCATGAGGGAGAGGAGGATCGAGGCCGTGAAAAGGGTGAAGCCGCTCATTGGGGAGCAGGAGAAGAGCGGGATGAAGCCAAAGTAGTTATGAAGGGGAACCATCAAGCTATCCTTGAGAGCCCCCGCCAAGTACTGGGCCCCCCATATTCCAAATATTATGGAGGGCATTCCAGCGAAGAGCTCGAAGATCAACGTGATCCACTTCGCCACTCTCCCCGAAGGAACGTACTCGTTGAGAAAAGCCACAGCCGCTAGGCTGAGCGGAATAGAGATGAGCAGTGCTATCGCAGCTGTCTCGAGGGTTCCAAGGAGCATTGGGAAGATCTGGTACTCGTTCATTTCGGGATTCCACACACTCCCAATTAAGAACTTCATCCCCTCCGATGAGAGGATGGGGATCGACTTCTCGTAGAGGAAGTAGAACAGGAACATGAAGATAGCTATGAGTATGGAAGCGAATGGGAGCAGCGATAGAAAAAAAAGCTTGTCGTGCTTCGGAGGCCTCTGCATTCCACCTCATCCTTTCACTGGCTGTTCAGGACATCCACAGCCTTATAGCCTATCTGCTTCAACGTGCTCCCGACCGGAGCATATCCAGGAACTATGTAGTTATCTCCGTACTTGAGAATCCATTCCAGGAACGTGGCAATACCCTTCGCAATGTCCTTGTTCTGGTACTTGCCCCACACCAAGAGGTGAGTAGCAGCGATTATTGGGTAAGAATCGTTCCCTGGGAGGTTGAGGAATGCCTTTATGTCCTGGCTGAAGTCGGCGAAGGGGTCTAGAGGTATGCTCCCCCCGGCGGAGTTCAATGCCTCGATGATTCCCTGAGTAGTAGGGAGCACATAGTTCCCATTGGCATTTCTGAGCAGTGCCATCGTCATGTTCTGCTGAATGGCGTAGTTCCACTCAACGAACCCTATTGAGTATGGAGTCTGGTTGAGTATTGCAGCTACGCCCGGGTTACCTTGACCTCCAGCAGCCCTCCCAGTGGCCTTAACTGGGTAGTCTGGAGCCTTACCCACGAGGGAGGTCGGCCAGTACTGCGGGGCAGCGACGTTCAGATATGTCGTGAATATCTCCTGCGTTCCGGAAGCATCAGATCTGAAGACGACGAAGATCTTCTGGTGGGGGAGGTTGAGGTTGGGGTTCACCTGCCTTATGGCCGGGTCGTCCCAGTACTCAATCGTCCCGTTGTATATCATGGCGAGTATCTCTGGAGTCACCTTGAGCTGCCCGTTCAAGTTCGGTACGTTGTAGACTATTACTATGGCACCAGCGACTATCGGGATCTGCATGACCCTCCCCGTGTAGTTGCTCCATTGAGATTTGGAGAGAGGCGGATCGCTTCCAGCGAAGTCGAAGACTCCTGCGAAGAAGTTGGACTGCCCCGCCCCCGAGCCCACACCCTCATAAGATATCTTGATGTTGGGATAATTCTTCATGAACTCGTTTATCCAGGCTATGTACTGGGGTAGCGGGAAGGTCGCTCCTCCAGCCTTGAGCGTCACTGAAAGCTGAGATGTCGTTGTTGTAGCAGGGGGCTTCTGGGTTGTTGTCTGTATCGGGGCAGAGGTCGTTTGAGAAGGCGTCGAAGTCTGAGAAGGTGTAGATGTTGGAGTGCTTGAGCTGCCTTTGCTCAGAGCCAAGTATGCTCCGACCGATGCCAGCACTAGAACTGCTATTATGACAGTCACAGCCAGATAAGATATTGCTCTTTCCTTCATTTTTATCTCCTTAAAATAAGATAGAATAGAAGGAGTTTATATAACTTACTAAAAAAATCTCTAATATCTATAGATTTTTAAATTTTGATATATTCTAAATATTTTTTATATTCATGCACCACTTTATCAATCTAAATTCTTTTAACTGGAACTTTTGCCTCGAGCCCGCGAGCCTTCTGCTTTTTAGATTTTCTATTGCCTGGAAACTGATGCTTTCTTCAAAACTTCGTTAAGCGAAAAAAGCTTTAAAGTATAGAAAAAGTTTCGATCAGAAAAGCCAATCCTTCAGTATGTTTTTCTAGTTAACCTCCAGAATATAGCTTTACCCGCTCTCTCAGAAATGAGGTACTTCAGTAAGTTCGGAGATGTTGCTCTGAACTCTTCATCTTTAAGAAACTTAAGCGAATAGGCTCTGGCGAGGAGAGCCGGGGGGATCCTCGAAGGCAACTCCATCGAGCCGCTTTCAACCAAATCGTTCAGCATGGAAGCGATCTTTATCGATTCCTCTGCTCCGAACTCAACTGAGAGCTTCAAAGCCTTCTCATCGAGCCACTTCTTGACAGTGAAATAGTCTATTAATAGATAGATATGCTCCTTGTACACTGCGTGCGATGCAGAGACAACGACCTCTGCCTCTCTGCTCAGACCTTTCAGCGTGTATCCCTCGAATTCGAAATCCTCGATGCAACACTCGAGCAGCTTGGAACCATCCAAATAGATAACCCAGGCGAAAGCAGGATTCGTGTAGAGGTCAACTATTGTTGAACCTCTGGTCATGGTCACAGTATATTTCTCGCTGACCTCGACCCTGAATCCTCTATCCGAGAGCCTCCTGGCAGCTTTGGTTAGATCCTTCCTATCGATGAGGACATCGATGTCTACTGAAACGTGCTCAACTGGCTTTCTGAACTTGTGAAGTGCGTAGTTCAGATCTTTTAGAGCTTCGGCTACCTCGATAACGCTTCCAGCGAACCTCCTGTATCTTCTCTCCTCATTTCTTCTTATTTCATCACGTGAATTCGTTTTCCTCAAGAGCCCCAGGAGCACCTTGTTCTCTCCAGCAAGCTTCAGAAGCCCTTTAAGCTCATCTTCTTGAAGCTTCGCTGAGCCTTCGAGAGCTCTGATAAGCTTAACCGTATTGGTTTCCAACGCACTTCAACACCCTGGCAACTACTTCGATGGGGCTCAGTTCAGAAGTGCCTATGAGGACTTCATCATCCGTATAATCTTGTCTATTTATATACTTTGGTAAAGACCAAAAACACTTTTTTAGCATAGGCTATGTGTATGTTGAGATCGCTTTAGCCTCCTGTAAACCGCCATAATGTGGGTTGTTTTACCAACCCATGGATCACCGATAAAGACGAACACGATCGTTTTGTCTAGTTTTCTCTTCAAGGTTGCCAATCTACGTTACCCATGTATGTAGTTCACATCATCCCTGAAGCGACGCCCCCTAAAATTAGCCCCCTTAACCCTTCGAGAAGGTATATTCTCGGGTTAAATCTCAACTCGGTGAAGGCTCTGGAGATATTTGCAACAGAGTGCCTTACGTCACCTGGCCTCGGGGGTTTGTATATAGGCTTTAGATCCAAGCGACCCATTAGCTCCATTATTGTCTTTGCGAGCTCGTTTACGCTCACAGCCCTACCGCTACCTATGTTATAAACTCCTCTCGCCCTACTGCTCTTTATAGAGGTCACCACCGCCTCAACAACGTCTGCTACGTGGACAAAGTCCCGGGTCTGCCTCCCATCCGTATATCACCGGGGGCTCCCCTCTAGAGACCCTCTTAATGAACTCTGTGATGACACCGGTGTAACTCTTCGACTGGCGAGGCCCGTATACGTTGAATAGTCTCAGGACGACAGGGCGATAACCGTAGAGTTCGCTGAAAGACAGGACAAGGGCTTCCCCGGCAACCTTCGTAGCAGCGTAGGGGGACTTCGGCTGGAGGGGGTGGTCTTCCGGTATGGGCAGTTTAACGGGCTCGCCGTAGACAGCGCTAGACGAGGCGAAGACAAAGACGCTCACGCTCCTGGAGGCCTTGGCGACGTTGTAAGTGCCCCTCACGTTCACGTCGAAGTACAGGTCTGGCTCCACAGTGGACTCCGCCACGTCTGTTAGCGCCGCCAAGTGCACCACGGCATCGACGCCCCTGACAGCGTCTCCCACAGTGCCGTAGTCCCTCACGTCGCCCTCGACAAACTCTATAGAGTCCAGCACGCCCCTGATATTGTCCAGCGATCCCCTCGACAAGTTGTCGAGTACCCTAACCTGAAAACCGGAAAACACCAGAGATCTGACGAGGTGGGAGCCTATGAAACCCGCCCCTCCCGTCACTAGAACCCTCATCGCCCTCTCCTGCTTCATCTACTGTTACACCAAGTCTAAAAGGTACCTGGCCAGCCGGCTAGCGGACTACTCGAGACGCTTGACCACGGTGCCCCTCGTCTCCAGGCTCTGCTCTACAACCCTCTCGGGGCTTTCGCCCGCGAGAGCAAGGGTTTTATCGAGCAAGTCCACGTGGTTGTTTGGCCTGAAGAAGCACTTTGTGGCTGGCGTCCCCTCGAGTACCTCCTCTAGTCCCCCGACCCTGGTCACCAACGGCATTGTACCGGCAGCTACCGACTCCACGACAGCGTAGGGTAGCTGCTCTTCGTTAATTGAGGGGAATAGCAGGTCCCAGGCACGTCTGTGCTCCTGCATTAAGTAATCGTGCGGGACCCTACCCACAAATTCGACATTAGGTGCCTTATGGCTCTAAGGAGATCAGATCCTTCGCACGAATCGCTTTTTGTTTAAACCTACAAGTGTTATTAATAATGTAGCTCTCTACCTCTGCTGGCTTTAGAACGTTGTATTCAACATCTTGATCTTTGCTTCTTCGAGTGCTTTCGAGGAAATCGTACGATGCCTTGACGTGTTTAATCTGGTACTTTCCTCTGGGAAGTCTAATGCTCACAGGCTTTAGAGGTATGTAGATGTCTCTCTGCGGATCTTCGCGCCCCAAATACTTGATTGCCACACCCTTATCTGTAAGCACATATATTTGGGCTTCGCCAGGCTCCTTGGACAAGTCCGGGTCAACAACAACCTCGTTAACCCCGAAGTTTTCTAGAGTTTCGAAGAGTGATCCAGCGCTAAACTCATCTCTTGTGTCTATGCTTTGAGTGGAAAACCACTGTGGGTGTTCAAGCTCTACATTGTTTTTGAGCGTACGTAACACCCTCATTATGAGCTTCCCAGACTTACCTAGGTAATGTTTAATTAACTCGCTCAACCTACGTTGCCTGCTATAAGCCTCGATTTCATGTGGTCTATGAGCATAGGGCAGGATCTTATTTAGCAACTCTGCATTACTTCACACCAAGTTTTACTTTACACACTTTATCAGGGCCTCCAGCAAACTGGCAGTGGTGAACAAGCCCGTGAGAGACGGTCTCAAGGAATTTATCAGCAATATTCCCACCTGATCTTAACAGACACGGTAGAGAAACCAGGATCTCCCTGCTAACTGGATCGTACCTACCGCACTCGATAAGCGTACCTTCGCCTTCTTCTTCCTGGGACTCCTTCAGAGAAAGCAACACCTCCACCCCTGGCAGGTGAAGAATCCTACACGCACTGGAAATCTCCGAGGTTAACTCTCGAGAGGCTTCGACGAGCACTTCGCGAATGCCCTCAGCGTTTCTAAGAAGCTCTTTTGTCGGTGTTCCCACTAATGACTCTCGGTGTTCTATCATGGTCTAGCCTTTTAGGTCCATGGTCGCAATCTCGCTATTGTTACTGTCGGTGCTTTTGATCAACTCTGGTGACTGCGTATCATGTGTGATTGCCGTTAAAGGCTTCTTGACTGACAGGGTAGTTAGATAGGCACAGCACACCCGCCTTTGATCGAGCTTTTCACCAATGAACACTGGGTCTTCAGCTCTGTTGTTGAACTACCGAGACATCATCAAGTCGTAACCAAGGAACTTGTATTGAAAGCTACCAAAGCCGATCGATACGAAGACTATTCTAGCGAGACCCTTACTTGTAAAGACCTTGATCATATCAGCCACGTGATCAATAACCGCGTTGTTAGTCTCTTCGTTGCGAATTCTAGGGTTAATGCCTAAAACCGTGGCATTGGTTAAACCATGATTACTAGTCGAGTAGTTGCAGAGCAATTTCAAGACCTCCCAGAAAAAGAAAAGTAAAGAGTTGAGAAACGAACTATATTCAACACAACTCACTTAGCATGATAGGTAATGGGATGCTGTCGTTGGCTTCACGCCGTTGATAAGCTTCTCAGCCTGAGCCCTTAGCAGATGCCGGCATCTTCAAAGCACTCAGCGCCAGAAGGCGACCTCAGTCTCGGCACGGCCCACTTTCAAAATCTCACATACTGCTGTACAATCGATGAACCGGGCTATGTTAGGAGCTTTAACATAATTCAAGCTTTAAAATGCTAAATACCATGGGATGTTTTCACTATCCCTAATCCTAGCTTCTCACAGACTTCTTGAACAACATCATCAACACTCCTTCCAGCATTAACAACAGGCATATTCAAGTAAAAGGTACAGCTTCCTCTTAAACTCAAGCTCTTTCAACGACACAATATCTTTCTTCCTCTCAACAGCAGTTTTAATGTCGACATCTAGAACCGAAGTAATCAACAGTCCTCTCAGCCGGTAGAACAATATCTACGTACCTACCGGGCTCAATATCAACACCAATGATGTAAATACCGATGCAAGCTTCCACAACACCCTCCCTACAAGGCTACGAGCAAGAAACTCGTGACACCCCCGGAGTCTCCGCGTATGCGTAGAAAACACTCTTTCCCCAGTTTAACTCTGGGCAACGAATTATATAACAGCCCTCGGAGAGATCAAGTGTCTTCCTGCACACTATGAGTAGATCGTGAACGAAACTTTTATAAAAGAACACAACTCAGGTTTGCCTATTGTAAGGAGAACCCGAATAGTTCATTTACCTATTTTCCAAGTGCTAACAATCTTCATTAATATCTGCGTCCAGCGAGTTTTTAGCTTATAGTCTAATGCTATTAACGGCAAGTATACATATGGTTTCAATTCTACGTACATTCTCAAGAGGTTCCACAACCTCTTATTCGATGCCAGAAAATGCCCTACTCTATAATCTATCTCATGTACGATTGTTGATATGCTTGGAGGTAACACATAGTTTCCTCTCGTTACTTCGTGTTTTGATAGAAGTGTGAAACCTCTCAGGGTTTTCTTCAACAGAGTTGTGAATTGAACTGCATATATGAATGATGGTAATTCTCGATACTCTATATAGCCTTCCTCAACGGCTTCACTAAAGACCCTCCAACCCTCAGCCGTCCTTATCACAACTAAAGTCTTACCTAAACCTATATCAACTTGATATGTCCACGGATCCGCAAATGATATATCAGCCAACTCAGCTGTCTGATCATTACACATGAAGCATGAATAATCATAGAAATACTGACCAAATCCGCTATCGGAATATTCTTGGTATTTTATCCTGAAAGACCTACCATTTACTGTCCGAATAATTAAATAACCTGGCCATCCAAATCCTCTAAATCTGACGTGATTTACATTGGAGACGTTGTTAAGAAATGTATTCATAACGTACTCAGTAGCCGAAGCACTCGGCGTGTTATAGCAATATACCCCAAAGACGTATCTAATACTGTTTCTAAGCCTCGGATTAAATCTCATAGCATTTCTTAAACCTCTAATTAAACACGGTAGTGCTACGATCGCGATCTTATATTTCCTCAGGGATACTTCCTTAAGTGCTTTATGGACACCAAAAATTGGAGCATAGATAGAGCCTGAGTACTCAATAAGCTTAGCCGGGTCTGTCACAACTTCATATACACCAAAAACCCTACCATTAATTACATGTAGTTTTGGAACTACCACCGCATCTACATGTCTCTTTCTTAAGAGATAAATGAGTAGAGAGGTGATTACGCCTCCGCTACTCCCCATAAATCTAACATACTTGTTTGTAGACCACGCTAAAACTACTTTCAGGTATTTACCAATCAATGCGTTCTCTTTATTTCCATATAAACCTCTCGACATTAAAGAATTGGGTTCCTCGAGAAAGGGGCAAACCTTTTCACATAGATAGCAATTGATACAGTTGCTTGAATCTAATAAAGGCCTAATGTACCCATTCGTGAAAACTCTAAATCTTATAGCGTTTTTTGGACATATAAGTGAACATACACCACATCCGGAACATAGGTCTGGCGGTATTCTTGGCGACTTACTCATCGTTTAAACGCCTCTCTTAATAGTGTATAAGCGTTTTTACTCATTTCTTCTACTCTTAAGTTAACATTGTCCCAGTCGATATCCTTCTTAACGGTGTTTATGAGTTTTAACCTATTACTAACAACCCTATCAAGAAGACCTAGTTCTTCCAATAAGTCAATTATACGTGATGGAACCTTAGACGCAACACCTCCTGGGACTATAGCGAAACTCTTTTTAAACCTTATCGAGAGTATTACCCCATGATAACTATTTGTGATCACATAAGAAGCTTTCTTGATCAAATAGATAAACCCTTTAGGGCCAACATTATAAATCGACACGTATTTACCCCATCTTCTGTACTGAAGATACTGTGATAACGGAAATACGTAGGGCTTAGAGTATATTACTACTGGCAAACCAAGATCTTCACTTATTTTATCGATCAGGGGTAGAATCGTAGGGTCGAGATTATAAACCATTACAAACTCATCAAAAGGAAATTCAACTCTTTGCTCAAGATTACTCAAAATCTCAGATCTCACTAATAACACGGGGTCAGGAATATGATATATATCGCGTCCGATCAGCTTGCTGAGGATACTAACATGCCTTTTTTCCCTTACGGAAATAAAATCAAAATCTCTTAATGCAAGCCTAAAATAATTAAGAATGTGGTTTGGGATGTTACTTGGATCTACCCCTATACTGGCAGCAAGTGCCATCTTCTTTGAGCTTGTCTTAAATGGAAGTATATACGCGTAATCAGAATACATAAGAAAGATCGGGTTCCATACCTGGTCGCTACCAACAACGACATAGTCGTATTTCTCTGCTGCTTGTTTGAGCTCCGTTAAGGATGTTAATGGTTTTGTCAACTTAAGGTGCGATTTCCTAAAGATCTCGAATTCCTCATTTTTCAATCTTTCCATTTTGTATGCATATAAGCTATTAGCTAATTCGCCAACAATTGTCCTAAAGGCACTAAACATTGAAAGATTAAGAAGACCGCGTATCACACTATATTTCCTCGGGATCTTTAACACATCAGAATACGTTTTGACGAGAGACTCGAGCTTAGGTATGTAGTTGATGAATTCTACATCAAAACCCAGATCAGATAAAATACTCTGCATACAATACGCTTGCAGGACAGCACCAACATGATTAGCCCAGTGAAAGGTAAGGACTCCTACGCTAACCACCTCATATCCTCCCGAAATGGTTATATAAGCTTGGGTAGCGACCTTTCAAATGATTTCTAGTCCTCCCTCAACTATACAATAGCAGTTTAAAACGCATCAAGAGATCGATCAGTCTCATTAATTATGGATCCCGGTATTTCCAAGAATAAGTTTGGGAGGGATCTTCGTGTAGCGATGTTATGCAGATAGAAGGCCGCCAATCTATGTTATTTTACCCCTTTGGAACTTGATGTTATATCCCTGAAAAAGTCCAACAATTGGTTCAAACTTTCACTTGGATTTACAACTTCAAATGACGAATCAATTATTCTCTGTCTTTCGAAATTCAAATCGAATACTTTTAATATTTTGGTAATCAGATCGCCTGGGTCCCCTCTTTTGAAAATAAATCCTGTAGTATCATTGATAATTATTTCAGGTAAACCTCCGGTGTCTGAGACAATCGCAGGCACCCCTAGACGATTAGCTTCAATAGGAATACGACCGAAGGGTTCCGGCCAAAGCGAAGGCATCACTACAGCACGTGCTCTATACATGAGTTCGTAGTGTTCTTTCGGAGGTACGTAGTCTGTGAAAGTTATGTTCTTCAAAGCCAGTTTCTTAGCTTGTCTCTCAACGCAAGTGTCCTTACATCTTATCATATAGAGTTTTAAATCTTTAAGCTCCTTTGATACCGCAACCCATGCTTTAAGCAAAACATGGGGACCCTTTAGAGGATTTTCTCCAGACGCGTATACGATGTAGTTACCATAAGCTTTGTGAGGCTTAGGCGAAATGTACTTAAGAGGCATTACCGAGGGATTTTTAATAATCACGTGGGGCTTATTCCCCAGGTGAGGTATATGTGCTACGTGAATCTTCCATAGCGAATTAGATACCGCGATAAACCCGTCTATATTATCGACAACGTCTCCAACGAGCTGTCGCCATCTCGTGTAGTCTAGAGGACCTTTGAGAAAGCTAGCCCCATTATAAATACATGCTTTCCGTTTGTTTAAATATCCCACCTTGGATAGCTCATTATTTATTCCCAATTTGCATTGGATGATTCTCCGTATACTACATCTTCTTGTGCAAGTTTCTCTAAAACTATAGTAGGCCCCCCACCAAGGACACACCAAGGCATAACTATGTAAATGCGCTACTATCGGGATATTCTTTTTAATTTCCTTAATTTGATAAGCAATAGTGAATTCTATATCGGTAATCCAAATGATATCAGCCCACTTGACAAGCTTTTCAACAGAGGGATTGTATAACATAATAGGGTAGTTGAGTTTCCTTAAGCAGGTAACTTTGTAAACCTCTAGGCCCAGGTTCCTTAAGCCCTGCGTAAAGCTGTTAACAGCATTATCGCACGTGAGAACTTTAACTTCAACCCTATCTTTTAGTAATTCAAGAAACTCCAAAGTTGAAAGCTGGGCACCACCGAGTACTAAGCCATGAGAGATAGCTAGTAACTTCATGATCTCACGAGGTTTCCCGATAACACAGAACTATATGACTCAAATACTTAAATACTTAATGTTAACACTACAGATTTACCATTCACATATATTAAAGACATATACCGATAAAACTTTGCAAAGTCAAACGGAGATAAAGATACCGCATACCCCCAAGCATCCCCAAATAGGGGGGTATCCATCGTCGACATATACTAGATATGTGATTCCTCCCTCTTTTAAATTGTGAATTATAAAATCGGTAAGCATGCTTACATTATGCAGTGCCAGCTTCAAGCTTATTGCATTCTTGCCCAGAGGAACAGTAATAAACATGCTATTTGAAGTAACACAAAAATATGTCAAAAATGCAGCATAGTAAGCATCACTTGCTGCAATTTGAATATGGCTGCCGGAGTTTGAACAGATAAACTTGGTTAAGGGTCTTATGTTTTCAATACCAAAAATTCTGGGGTGTGAGTACTTTGTAGAGCTGTAAATATTTGCGAAAAAGTTGAGTAGCACTACTACCATTATAATAATTGAAAAAAGCCTTACTACAATATGTCTAGATTTGCCTTTATTTTGAAAGCCTTTTACGACAATTAACAGGAGTAGTGGCACTCCAAATATTGTTACAAACCTTAACGATACTGTAGGCACATGTAAGGTATATGGCAGTTCGGCTACCAAGCCACCTATTGCTATGGCGGCGATCACCCATTCTATCGTTTTCGTAGTCCGCGATGGTAGATATCGCATAAAGGTACATAAAGGTATATGTAACAATAACTACGATAGCAATTCTTATGAAATAACTAAACCAAACACCTGTAATGCGAGTAAAGAGATCGATCTCTACATAACCAACATTTAGCAAATACGCTTCACTCTCCTTTTCAAACTTTAATTGAGCCAACACGAACTTGTACAAATTATAGAAAAATGTAGAGGGAGATGCAGATTTAACAAGTGAAGACACAATTGGTTGGAAGTATATCAGGATAAGGCCTATTATGGCTAATGTTTTCAGCACGTTCATATTAATATTGCTGTTATATCCTTTACTATTCTTGCTGATTAGGCCAGACATCAGTAATGTGGTTGGAAGTACAAACACCGCCAGAGACGTAGTGTAATAAGTAAAGGTCGAAGCTAGCATCAAAAAAATTAAAGCAACCACTGACGGTACTTCGATGCCCTTGAATACATGTAACTTGATAAGTACGAATACATAAAGCATGACAAGAGCGACGCCTAGTGTAGCTCGTCCAACGTAAAAGGCGTGTAGACCTAACAATGTGAACACCGCTAAATACATCGTTAGAAATGATATTAGAACGAATTTATTAAGTATGTTTTTGAATTCCCGCACTGCTAATTTAAGTATCAGGTAAAATATGATAACTATGACAATACCTGGAAGGGGTAGCAAAGGAAGTGTGCCCAGAGGTATATCTGTCACGATTTTTACTATAGCAAGCATGATAGCGGGGAATGGATACTTTCTTTCAACATCTTGAGTTCCGTACCAGTACTTGTACTCAGGAGAAAAAAATAACATAACTAGGGTGTCTCGTGACTACAATATCGATACAATATTAATCCTGTGGGAGAGAATTAGATGGTTAATGCTTGCTAATGCATTCGCCGGTAAATTAGGCTTTAAGAGTATAGTAATGTTCCATTGAACTGCCATATATATTCATACCTATGATTGCTAAAGAATGATTGGAAAGAGATTTGAGGAATCATGTACCATTCCATAGATATCACGATGAAACAGCAATAATTCATGGGCTTTCCGTACTTGCTACCCAATGTTGTTATGAACACTTAAAATCAATTAAATTGTTGATTAACTATTTCAAATCACCGAAATTATATCATCAATGGCATGGGTTTATTAGCATGCAAGGGCAAGGATTATTTAGCAAAACGTTAATACCTACTATTGATTATTAATTAGATTTGGGAATTAGAGGAGTAAATATGGGTTTTAAATCTAGACAGAACATGAATGACTTTTACTTGCCAGGCTACAGAATAAGAGGAATTAGAAATGAACAATTGCTAGCTCTTCATTATCTAAAACAAAGCCTTAATATAATTAAATCCTTTGTATTTTAAGAAAATTTTTTAAGTATTCTTGTTAAATTGTCTTTGAACCGTTCATAATTGAAGTATCGTACACGCATAGTAGCTATTTTAGATAATTGGTCATACTTATTTACTGCGTAGGTAATCATATTAGCGCAATCATCCTGGCCGTCACAACCTAATCCATACTTGCCAAATTTTATAATATCACTCCATGACCCACTCATCCTATTTACCACTGGAACTAATCCAGCAGCCATGGCTTCAATTATAGATATACCGAAATGTTCATACTTCATTGGATGAAAATACACTTTAGCTCTTGATAATATTTTAAGCTTCTTATCCTCGTTCAAATTATTAAGTATTTTAACTTTATCTTCCACGTTGAGTTTTTTAATTAATTCATTAATCTCGGCTAAGTACTTATGGTCACTTACTAGACCGACTATTGCATATTTGATTCCTGAGGTCTCCTTAGCTACGTAGGGTATTACATGAAGCCCTTTAGCTCTCTCAATCCTGCCTATACTAACCACTAAATTATCCCTTTGCTTATTGCTGGAATATTTAAGGTATTTTTCCACATTTACAGGCGGGTAAAGTACTATGGCTGGCGTCCTTAACCATCTTTCAATCACGGCTTTACTAAATGATGAATTAGTGAGTATTAAGGGCCTATAATCTATCACTTTATATAGCTCAAGCAATGCCTTTAAAATTAGCCTATATGGCATGGAGTATATTCTCAGGAACGTATTTTTAACGTATCTCTCAGGATAATACAGCGACTCCACCCCTGGGTAAAAGTCAGGGAAATGAATATAGGCTATATCCGCGAGTATTGGTATACCATATTGTTTAGTTACTATGGTTAAATCATAACGACTCCTTACCTTTAAGGAGAAGGCTACTATATCCCTAATAAGCCATGCATTAAACCTATCATATAGTGAAAGAGGGAGTTTCAAGTAAGGTATAATTACTTCACCTTTAAAGTAACTTTCCACATCATCCCCCATAATTCCCCTTAACCTAAGCCAGTTCGTCTTCTCCATTGTCACAAGATAAACATCATAACCAGACTCACTAAGAGTCTTAGCCATATAAACAGCGAGTCTCTCAGCACCTCCACCATTATTCAATGAATCATGTATGACAGCTATCTTCATTCTTAATACCCTTTTAAAGTTTAACCCATATTATAACGTTACTAATACGGTAGCACCACCGCATATTTCTGGCATAATAAAGCATATTTCTGTTCATATAAATCTATATTAAAGATACCATTACTATAAATAATATTATTATAAGGTAACTTACATGAATACTTATTAATTGTATTAAATCCGTCATACATTAATGGAAGAGTCAGATATAATTGAATATAACCCGCATTATACTCTACATACAATATTTTATAATCGTAATTATTTGTAAGAAGATAATATAACTGATTTAACTGTATAATAGCATTATCTGGATTATTGGGATCATTTCTGATATCAATGATTGATCTAACAAATGTACGATTCGCTAATCCAAATGATGAGAACATAGTCATAAAGATTATCAAAAATACTATAATGATTTTAATTTCTCTATGTTTATCAATATTGATATGTCTATCTTTTAAAAGCAAAACAAAACCAAGAGGCATTAATGCTGAGTATGGAATAAGAGAAAAGAATACCTCGAAATCAATATTAAAATATGCCGAAATATTTACAATGTAAGCCATTGCTGCAACTGCGCCTGTTAATATATAAGATGTATATATACCTGCGAATATAGAATGATCTATATCACCATGAGTATCTTTTAATAAGTTATACATTAGATAAATAGATATTATACCAAGCATAGTAAACAATAGGAATAAATCTATTGAGCCAGATAAATTAAGAATCTTATCAATAATGTTAATATCTGAATAGGCTATTGTATGAAGTGGAGGTCTTTGAAACTTAAATCCAATCTCTAATGCTTTTAATAATGCATCAAGCAAGTATTTAACATAGTCATGATATCCTACTAGATAGAGTGAGCCAAAATATAAAATCCTAATCATTGATAGAGATATTACTATTATAAAGGTGTGGATAAGTATTCTTAATTTCCCTGATCTATTGCCACTCACGGATTGATTAGATAGTAAAAGGTAGATTATTGATATAGTGAATATCATAATTAATGCTATGGTATCTCTTAATGAATTTAATATAATTCCTAACGTTAATAGAAGGATAATTAATAAATTAGTTTCATTAATAATGTATCTTTTATTCTTTATATTAATCATGCTTAGAAGTATTAAAAGAAGAAGAGGTTTTCCTATTGAAAATTCGGAAAAGAAAAATCCAGGTCCATTAAATATAAGCAATGTTATTGATAGTATTAGCATAAAGTTATATATATAAGATTTACTATTGGTTATAAATAATTTATAACTATTAAATATAGCTAGAAATATCGATATCCATAGAGTTAATTGCATCATACCAAAACTAATTATATATGAAGAAGCAACATTTAGACCTGTGAATTTACTCAATAACCATACTATTATGAATTCTGATGGGAACAAATAATGTGGATCTATAATTTTTAATTGACCACTATCTAACATGAGAATGGCTGCTGGTGTTCTCATTGTAGGAAGAATTTGATAATCGTTCTGAAGTAAATAATATGCTCCGGATGAAAAAATATGCGTAATATATTCAGCATTAAGCGCTAGTGCAATAGATAAAACTAAGTATAACATATCATATTTTGATAAATTTGCCTTGAAGAAGATTTTTACATTAAGGATCGCTAATGAAACAAACTGAATTATCAACAATAATCTTTGTACGAACAATGCGATATTATAATTATTAGTCACTGTTCCACTTATAGTTGTATAATCATATATGATAAGTATTACTATTAAAATAATAATATTATACATTAACAGTTTCTTATTATTCATACTTATCAATTAGGCTAAATCAAGGATAACATTCTTAAGAATCTATTAATTGACTGCAGGAATGCGTATAAAACTATATAATGCAGAGTTCTATAATCGAATAAGCCTTTTAATTCGAAAATAATCTTAATAATTAATGAACTAATGATCGAACTAGTGAACATAATACTTAATAGTCCTGAACAATATGAAAATTGAGTATGCCAGCTGATTGTAATTACTGAGAGAGCAATAATCATTATCATAGTCATATACGTTATCATGTCTAAAATATATGAAAATTTAATTAAGATAGGAAGGCTCTTAAAGTATCTTTTGAATCCATATTTCACGTAAGGAGTATAATAACTACGTATTATTTTTAATATTTTTATAAGGTATTTCTTTTTAGATCTAGTTGTCGTCACATATAAGCTTTGCGGGGATTTAATATGATGTGCCGTAATAAAGCCAAGCATGTGTATTTCGAGACCTTGCTTTAATAGTCGAGCTCCTAATTCAATATCTTCATCAGATGAGTGAGGTGGACCCATAGTTTCATCATACATATTTTTCATTAATATCTCGGTTGATGCTAAAAAAGCTTCACAGGCACCCAAATTCTTACGATGTATCTTACCTTGTGCGATAACCTTAAATATAAAAGGAGCCGTATCTATTAGTGGTTTAACGCCTACAACTTTTTTAGTTTTTCGTTCACTTATCAAGTATTGTAGCATTGTCTCTAACGCATTACTTGGCAGCACTATATCACTGTCTAGTATTAGCACATACGGACACCGTGCCTCTCTAATTCCGTCATTACGTGCCCTTGATATTCCGTAATTTTTATCATGAACTATTAACAAATTACGTTTAAAGTATATCGCATTGTTAGAAAGAAAGTCATTAATTATACTAAGAGTCTTATCAGTACTACCTCCGTCAACTATTATTAACTCTATATGGTTTAGATCTAATCCTAATGTATAAATACTGTTAAGAACTGCTGATATTGTATCCTCATCATTATAAGTTGTTAAAACAATACTGACACACGTTGATGCCTCTTTTTCACACATAGTGATCATTAACTACTATTCTGATAGGATCGTATTAAATATCTCGATTAAAGAACTCTCTATTTTCTTCTCATCAAATTTTCTAAGAAGTTCACTCCTTATCTTGATACCAATATCCATGACTTGGTGAGGAGACATGGACGAGATATACTCGATCTTATCCAGTAAGCTGGAGATATCATATGGTTTCACGGAAAAGGATTCAGCATGAGTTCCTTCAATAATCTCACTTATGCCACCAACTTTAAACGCTATGGGTATTGCTGTTGCTAATCCTGCGTCAAGAACAGCGTAACCAAAGGTCTCTTCCACGATCGAGAGAGATAATGCGGCCCAGCTCCTCATGTAAATTTTAATAACTTCCTCATGAGAAAGTCTTCTCGGATAGTGAAGGATGTTTTTTTCCTTATTTTTTATATTTGCAGGAATGGTAGAGCCGAAGGTTATGAATCTTGTGTTATCTGACGATCTTAAAAGTACCTTGAGAAATATATGATATCCCTTAATTATATCTGAGATATTGTACGCAATTGTTGGCTTATGTTCCTTACTTATCTCATTAGTGTTAATCATCAGTGAATCTTTTGGCGGCGGATTATAGATGACTGCTATCTTATTCTTTAGCTTTGGTGCTAACTCACTTATTATCTTTGCGTGCCTGTTGGAAACACATAATACTTTATCTGCTTGTTCTAACCAGGTTCGAGCTATTCTAGGCATTATATACGATGATAATCCCGCTAATAATAGGTTAACCAGACCTCTTCTATGCTCTAGCCAAATATTGAATTTCCAAATACTGTTTTTATTCTCTTCATATGGTGCCGGAATTAATGACGTATAACTTACAGGTATATAACCATGTAAATGTACAATAACTTTTTTACCCATTCTTTTTGCCAATGATATTACTGGGAAAGAGAAACCTGGTATGTAAACAATATCCGTATTCTTAATTAGTTTTTTAAACCATGATTCGTTTGCTAGTAACGTAGTCTTGATCCAAAGTTCGTGTTTGCTGTGTGATATGAGTAATGGTGTATTGAACATTCTTACGCCATTTAGCGATTTATGTAGCTTGCTACCTGTAATTACAGTTACCTTAAAGTGCCTTGAAAGCATATCAGTTATAAGATATGTTGCTAATTCAGCTCCACCTCCCTCCGGCCACCATTTTTCAGAAATTATAAGGATGTTAGTCATGAATCCTTTATACTAACAAATAATGAGGCTTAATAGATTGATAGGTAAGGCTGCGAAGGAGAACACTTAGCCTCTCTAGGCTTGTTGACGGTACAATTACGGAAGCCTTCATAACCAATTTCTTAACCTTCCTTAATTAGCCTTTCAGAGATTTCAATATACCTCTTAGCTATGTTGATGTAGTCAAATTGCTTAACGAATTCAATGCCATTTGTTGATAATCTAATCCACAGCTCTTTATCGACCAGCAATCTTTCAAGTACCGCGGCGTAGTCCTTAGGGTTAAGGCTCCTCACCCTCACCCCATTGTATCCATCTATAACGACCTCCTCAGGTACTGCATCTGAAACCACTACAGGCGTACCACAGGCCATGGCTTCCATGGCTGTGAATGAGAATGTTTCATTGCTTGATGGTAATATTAGTGCCTTAGCACCGCATAAAATCCTCATCTTCTCCCTCTCCTCAGCATTAAAGTGCAATTCAATGGAGTTATCACCCTTGGCTAGTTCCTCTACCTGCTTTGAATATGGTCCTATTACGGCTAAGTTAACGTCATATCCCTTCCTTCTAAGTATATCAATAGTTTTTATGCTAATTTCAGGATTCTTCACGGATCTAGTGCCTATGTGTACTATAGTATTGCTCCGCTGCCGATAATCTAATGGATTATAGAGACTTAGCTTCATTGGTAATGGTATTATAGCTTCACAGTTAACTATACTAGCATACTCTTGTCTACTCTTGCTAGAAACGCAGATTACCATGTCATAGGTTGCATAAAGTGCCTTGATTACCATGTGTTGAATTTTTGAAATAGAAATAGGTCCATGAGCAATCGCAATCTTTGGTCTAGAGCTTAAAGGAATAACACCATTAACTATAGCAATATCTACCTCCTCTTTCTTGAGAAGCTTAGCTCCTTTAATTAACCAGTCGAATGTTATTCTACTCCAAGGATCCCCATGTGTTGGCTTATCCATTAGTGTCATTACCTCTATCTCCTCATCTAATGCATGTATATCCTTAATCCACTTACTTAATTCATCCCTATCAACGTTATAGAAGCCCCAGCTAATCACTACAACATCATGGCCAAGCTTCCTGAACGCCTCCCCAAGCCAGGCTATAAACCTGTTGACACCGTCAATGTGCGTTATGTATTCACGGCGTATTAATGCAATCTTCATACCAGTCACTTCATAGGTTTTGCCGCAATAGCTAATATTTCGGCTAGGCCTGGAGATATAGCTGATGCCACCTTATCAATTACGTGAAGTAAGCTATTGTGAGGGTATGATGTACCCTTTACACCCACTACATTGAATCCATGTAGTCTTAATAATTCTTTTAACGCCCTGAGAGTATATAGCCTTAAGTGGCCGCTTAACGGCTCATTAGTGCTCCTGAGCAGTTTACCAACATTGTACTTGGTGCTCACTTCGCTCCAATAAGGCTGGACCCTAATAGGAGGATGAACCTATTAACCCACCAGGCCAGGTTAGGTGTTGTCAATATGAATATACCGTCTGGCTTAAGTATCCTGTATGCTTCCTCTAATGCATTGTCTGGATTAACTAGGTGCTCTATTACCTCCTCCATTATGACTGCGTCAAAGTAATTGTCTGGAAAGGAAAGCTTATCAGTATTGAGATCAGCCTTAACGGTAATTATCCCTTTTTCACTGGCTTTATTAAGAGCCTCATAATTGATATCGCATCCATACAATGCCCTAACTCTAACATGCTTAGCAACTTCAGATAAAATTGACCCATCACCAAATCCAAGTTCAATGATGCTATCTATCCTTCCCCCATACATGTTTAACAGATCCACAGAGTCTTTAACCCTTGGATGCATTAAATACTTCACCATATATTTTCA
This sequence comes from Fervidicoccus fontis Kam940, assembly GCF_000258425.1. Classification (NCBI taxonomy): domain Archaea; kingdom Thermoproteati; phylum Thermoproteota; class Thermoprotei; order Fervidicoccales; family Fervidicoccaceae; genus Fervidicoccus; species Fervidicoccus fontis. The sequence goes on along the minus strand of NC_017461.1, from coordinate 593,445 downwards.
ATAGCATATCCACCACATTGCTCCAAGTAATCACTCCGCTCTTTCCGATCTCACCAAGTTTTTCACCTAGCCCCCTATCTTGAATAAGTATTTTTATTGCTTCGGCTAGGGCTTTAGGGTCTCTGGGTGGTACCACGAGTCCATTAATCATGTGCTTTACCCTGTATGGTATTTCGCCTGTAGCTGAGGCTATTACTGGTTTTTCCCTGGCCCATGCCTCCGTTATTGCCAGTGAATATGCTTCTACATAGTTACTTAAACTGGGTAGGGTTAGGGCTATTGATGCGTCAATGGCCCCAATCTTAGTATCTTCATCAACGAATCCTGTGAATAAGACTTTATTGCTAATGCCGAGCTTATCGGCTAGTTCCCTATACAGCCTTTGGTCACCTGGTCCAACGATAACTGCTCTTAAGTTAAGTTCTTCCCTGGTAGCTAATATTGTGAAGTATATCGCCCCAATGTCCATAACACAATAAGAAATTCCCCGAAGTTGTAATAAACGTAATAATTTTATCTGAACGTATCATCGTAAAAACCCATCAATAAATACTTAGATATTTTCTTAAAACGTTGTTCCATGTTTCTACTAAACCTTTTTCCACAACGACTAAACCTTCAACCATTTCACTACCGTTAACATCTAGGTTTTCTGCTATATTTCTCGAAATAATAGCTGGTACTCCCATTGCTAGAGCTTCTGCTATGAATATACTGAAAGCTTCTCTTTCACTGGGGTTTATGACATATCTAGCTTTCGAAAGTAAATCCAAATATTGGGCTCTTGGTAAGAAATTTTTAAAAGCTACCGCATTTGGGTAAGTTCTTTCTGCTTTAGCCTCGAGCCTCTTCTTATAGGGACCATTGCCGATGAGTAGGAGTTTTAATCCCAGCTGCCTAGCCACTTCTATCGCTTTCTCCAGATTTTTGTACTTTTCTATCCTCCCTGCATAAATCATATAATCGCTATCTTTCCCAATCCATTTATATTCCAATACATCTTCTTCAATACCGTTTGGTATCACGACCAGCTTTTCATTCGCCTTAGGGTAATGATTTAGTATTCTAGAAGCTTCAGGTTTACTGACTGCGTGAACCATACTTGATATCTCCACAAGCTTAGACATACGCCTTCTCCACAAAAACCATAAAGCGTTCCTAGTAAAAGAATGACCGCCCCCATGATAGTGGGGAGTAAAGACTAGTCTGATATCAGGTTTTAGCTTTTTCACGGCTAAACCTGTATAGACGGAGAAAATGCTATGTGCACTGTGAACATGAACGACATCAAGATAATTGAGCACATCTCTCAGCTGTTTATCCAATTTGCTATGCATTTTAGGTATATGATACGCTCCGCTTGGGCTCCAGACAGGCCATCTAATAACGTTGACTTCATTAACAACCTCCTCATAAGGTTTCTCAGAATCAGGCTTTCCCGCTAGTATAATAACGTCATGACCCATCCTAGCTAATCTTTCAGCTATGCTCTTGACTACGTACTCTACACCACCTATATGTGGATAATAGCTGGGTGACACGAATAATATTCTCAATAATAACACTATAAACTAGTCAATTTATGAGAATACCGAGATAATAATTGGCATGTGCTAAGCGGATTATCCATATATCCTCTGGTTTTTCTTACAGTTGCTTCAGCTTCAAACGCGATTGAAAGTCTTTACGAGACGATTGGGAAGCTATACGTTTCGACACAAACCTTAGTCTTATTGAAACTATTCTCATTTAGCATTCTGTTATAACATTCGATATTCTACTTTTCCTGCTTCTCCCAGACAATTTCCCTGCTCCAGAGATTCTTAATTGCTGCAATTACTAGGTAAAGTTGCATCGATATCCAAGTCCTGTATGGCTTGTACATGAGCAGAGCTATGCCTAAAGCTAAGAATATCAAGGAAATGAGAGAGCCCATTATGGCCGATGCTGAAAGCAGAACTGCTCCACCCAAGAGTATCCATGGATTCATCAAGTGAAGGTATTCCTCCACCTTCAATATTCTATCGAAATTCTTAGGAGCCTTCACTTTTAGCTTCATCGCTTTCATGAAGTGCTGCACAAGGTGCTGAGCCCTCCTTATCCTCCAGGAATTGTAACCTCTCTTGGGCACCAATTCTTTACACAGAACATCCTCAGGTATTATGGCTCTGTATCCCATTGCTGCTATTTTCGTCGCCGTGTGGCTGTCATCTGAGCCTATATCTACTGGAAACTCTCCAACCTCCTCCAAAAGGTCTTTTCTGAAGGATGCGAGCTCTCCATGGAATATTGGAGTGGAGTAGGCTTTGCTCTCGGCTACCCTTAGGACATTGTAGTACCCCCTGTAGCCCAGTTCTATGCTTGGAGCTTCCGATCCCTCTGGATCCTTCAAGCATGAAACCGCTCCAACTGAAGGATCGGAGAACCACTCGGCAGCTCTTCCCAGAGAATCCCTCGTTCCCCAGAAAGAATCTGCATCCGTGATTACGACTATTTCTCCTGTAGAGTGCTTGAGAGCCTCATTGAGAGAATGAGCCTTCCCTCTTCTAGAATCTTCCCCAATTATCTTCAGGTTTATTTCCCCATGCTCTTCCTTCCACTTCTCAGCTATCTCCAAGGTGCCATCGGAGGATGCGGAGTCTATGAGGATAACCTCCAGCCTATCTCTAGGATACTCTTGGGCGTAGATGTCATCGAGCTTCTTCTCTATGAGTTTCGCTTCGTTGTATGTCGGAACAATTACAGTGATCTTGGGCTTAAAGCCCTCCTCCCTCTTCATGTCCCAGGGCTTTCCGAAATACTTCTTCTTCATATAAACATAATAGGAGAGGGGCGTCCCGAAGTGGATTAAGGCCAATCCTAGTCCTATATATTCCAGCATCTCTCTAGAGCTCCATTCTCTCGAGAAGATCCTTCGTAGCCTTCCTCACAGCTTCCCTGGAATTCATCTTCGGCTTCCAATTGGTTTTCCCCATTATCTTTGAAACGTCTAGCTGCATGACCTTGACGTCTCCTATCCAACCTCTCCCATCATGAGTTGCGCTCTTGAAGACGTGTTCCACCTTCCCCAAGCCCATTTCCTCCTCGATTATGTATGCGATATCGTCGACTCCGATTGCATCGAGGGACCCCACATTGAATGCCTCGCTCATTTCCTGCGAGCTTTCCATGTGCTCCATAACTTTCAGTGTAGCTTCAATAGCATCGTCTATATAGATGTAGCTTTTCCTCTGCTTTCCATCTCCAAGGATTTCGAGCCTCTCTGGATCCCTCTTCAGCTTCGCTATGAAGTCAAATATCACTCCGTGGTTGCTCCTCTTCCCAACAACATTCGCGAACCTGAGCATCGCGCTCTTCACTCCATAAATCCTAGAATATGTTGATACAAGCACCTCTCCCATCAGCTTAGAAGCTCCATAGATCGAGATCGGCTCCTTGGGCTCATAATCCTCTGGAGTTGGGATTACCCTAGCTTCTCCATAAACGGTACTAGAGGAAGCATAGATGAAGATCTCGGCTCCATTAGCTCTGGAAGCCTCCAGGACGTTGAAGGTAGCTTGTACGTTTGCTCTGTAGTGCACTTCTGGGTTTGTTGTGCTGACCCTGACCTCTGGGTTCGCTGCGAAGTGGAAAACGGCCTCTATGCCTTTCAGCTCGTCTATCCATTTTCCAGGCTCGGAGAGATCTGCTTTGATGAACTTGAATTTCTTCTCCCCAAACCATCTCTCTAAGTTCTCTGTCTTCCCGCTGCTCAGGTCGTCTATTACTAAGACTTCCTCTCCTCTCTCTATTAGCCTATCAACGAGATGGCTTCCTATGAAGCCCGCTCCTCCTGTAACCAAAATCCTAGAATTCATTCCTAGAGATCGCTCTTCGAAACCTCCTTTCTGTAGGATTCCCAAAGATTATCGAGCTCGTCCTCAATGTATATATCCCCGATCCTCTCAATTCCTCCATTTTTTCTGTGCAGCAGAAGATAATCTCCTGAGAACTCCTTTACTCTCCCTACCACAGAACCTTTTATTCCAATTGATCTCAGGAGCTCAACAGCCTCTCTCCCCCTTCCGCTAGGTACGGAAGCAATGAGGACTCCCGAGCTTATGAGCTTTAGGGGATCTATTCCCAAGGCTTTTGACATTGAAGCGGTCTCCTCAGCAACTGGGATTCTATCCTCGAAGAGCTCAATGGTTTTCCTAGAGGCATAAGCCATCTCCGCTACTCCCTCGAGAACCCCTCCGTTCGTTGCATCGTGCATCGAGTTAGCTAATCCTCTCCTCGAGAGCGCTAGGGCTTCCTTGACAACGCTCACCATCTTCAGGAATTCTCTTCCCCTTTCCAGAACTTCTTCCTTTATACCTTTCTTCAGAAGGACATCCTTGAAGTCCGTGACGAGAATCGCTGTCCCCTCAATGCCTGCAGTTTTCGTCATAACAATTTCATCTCCCTCTCTAGCACCAGAGGTCGTTACGATCTTTTCCCTCTCCCCTATTCCAATAGCCGTCATAGATACTATGGGCCTCGTCAGCTTAGGAGCGAATACTGTGTGCCCTCCTACGATCATCACTCCTACTTCCTTTGCGGCTTCATCTATCTGGGAAGTTATCCTGTCCAGAAGATCAATGCTCGAACTCTCGGGAAGGAGGATGTCCGAGAGAAGCCACCTCGGCTCAACTCCCCTAACCGCTATGTCGTTGCTTACTATGTTCACAGAGAGCCAACCTATCGATTCGATTGCGCCTACTATTGGATCGACGTGGGAGACTAGGACCCTCCCATCTCCCAAATCGATTATAGAAGCGTCCTCTCCTATTTTCGGACCCATTATAACCTGGGGATCTTCCCTTCCAACTCTATTCAGAACATACTTCATCATAACTTCGTGAGGGAGCTTTATCACCATTTTCCTCTCCAATTGTCTAGAGCATAATGTATGAATTTAAGCTTTATTGAACATTCCCGTTCTCTACCCAGGGACATATCCTAGAGATGGAGCATTCAGGTGGGATATTCCCAAAGCCAAAATGATATCTTTCTCCCTCTCCACTTCCTTCTTGCCTATCCCGAATATCATTTCCTTGAACTTGAGGATAATTCCATGAATTAGGGCCTTCCCCCTTAAAGTTAGCGATTCAATCTCTATAAGGGAAGACCTAATGACTTCAGAAATTAGCTTTGAAGTGAAGGATCTCTTCCTCCTCGCGAGGATCAGGAAAATCCTCCTCTCATCGGGGAGGAGCCTCCAAACATTGTACCTTATAGCCTTCCTTATGTACTTCTCTACATCCGCGCCCGTTATTCTCTCAGACAGCAGTATCTCTGAAAGAAGACTCTTAGCTTTTTCTATCGCCTTTCCGTCCTCGAGCGCGGACATAGATAATATGCACCTTTTTTATCTTATAAAAAGAAATAGTATAAAAGGTTTTCTTATTTAGCTTCAAAAAGTTCACAACTCCCTCAGAGATCCCTTCTCCAGGATCATCTCCCTCCACCCGCTTCTTTTGGGAAGATTCAGCTCAGTTGTTGACACGATTATTCCCATTTTAAAAGATGAGGAAAGCTCTTCGAGCAGTCTGTAGAATGAGGATGAAGCTATATCATCTAAAAAGCTCGTAGGCTCATCCGCGATCAAAATCTTTGGGCTTGAAACTAGAGCTCTAGCTATCGCGACCCTCTGCCTCTGTCCCCCTGAGAGCTCTCTCGGAAGCCTCTCTTCAAATCCTCTTATTCCTAGAACTTCTAAAGCTTCCCTCGCTCTATCCTCTCCGTTTTCTATTCCTCTAACTTCAAGCGCGAGCTGTACGTTCTCTAGCACAGTCAAGTTCTCTATGAGCTCCAGGAACTGAGGGATGTACGAGATCTTTCCCCTCAGCTCCTCCCTCTCGCCCTCGCTGATGCTCCACGCGCTCTTCCCAAGAACTTCAACCTCACCCACATTTGGCTTCTGGAGCAGAGACATTATCCTGAGCAGCGTGCTCTTCCCAGATCCGCTCCTTCCCCTAATCCTCATGAGCTCCCCCTCATCAGCGCTCAAGCTGACTCCGTTCAGCACGATCCTGTCCCCGTACCAGGCTTCAATTTCTTTAAGCCTCAACACCCTACCCAACAAAAAGCACCTCCTCTCTGTTGCTGTATACTATGCTATTCATATGGCAGAGAGCGGAGAAGGAGATTTTTTCAAGAACCATTACATATCCCGTGTTCAGGAGCATCCCCTCCCTGTCCATGTAGCTTGAGTAGAGAATGTTGCCTCTTTCAATACTCCCATTCCAAAGAGATGAGCTGAGGTTGCCGTATGAGCTGAGCAAATACTCCTGCTTGATGTCGCTCATTATGCTCTCTCCAATCCTGTAGTGATCCTGGAGGAAGCTCTCAGCCTCGAACTCATCCTCATGATATATCCAGTGCCATCCGGGAGATATAAACACTCCTGCCTGAACGAGGAGGTATACTAAGAGCATTATCAGAGAGAAGGAGAGAGCCGAAGCTCTCCTGATCCTGAGTCCCTTTCCCCTTATTGAGAGCATGGTGGCGAGTGGGAATATAAGGAACGTCGCAGATCTCTCAAGGATGTCCACCTTCATTGGGATGTCCTCGGAAAGAGCGAAGAGCATCAAAGAGAGAACGGAGAAGAAGGGGATCCAGAAATCGTTGAGATCTCCTCCCTCTGCGGTCAGAATCGCGGAGGAGAGGAGGAGCGCGAATGCTGTAGCTAACAAGTAGGTGCTCGGGGGCAACTGCTCCAATCCAAACGCTTTGTAGAATGAGAGAGAGACCATGGAGAGGATGAGAATTGAAAAGAGCGATGCGATCTTCACCTCTCTCATCCTCCTCTCGATGTATGGAGATGAGAGAGAGAAGAGAGATGCAGTTAAGAAAAGAGAGGAGAATAGGGAAATGGCTAGCCAGGGAGTCGCTAGAGAGAGGGTGCTGTACCTCCCTAGGAGAAAGAACTGGATCGATGAGGGAAGGATGATCTCAAGCGAAGAGAGGATGTGGAAGCCTATTTTCGGAGTCCCGAAGCTTATAGACTTGAAGAGGTCCGAGATCAGGAAGAAAACAGCGATGAGAACAGCTATTAAAGTGGTGAAATGATGCGTAAATGCTAGGGAAAAAGATGTCAGCACTAATAGGATCCCAGTTCTCAGGGAGCTCTCCCTTCTGAAGAGGAGGTATAGAAATAGACCGAAGAGCGGGTAGGCGAACCCCTCCTTTATGAGCGATCCCTGCAACATAAGTATTCCAGTAGTGCTCCCTAGTATAGCTGATGTTATCGCAATTGAAGTCCCCCTCCTCAAGCCCATTCCCAGGAGGGAGAACAAGAGGGCAGTTGAGAAGAAAGCATATGCGGGGAGGAGGGAGGAGACCTTGACGATTTCTCCCCCGATTACAATTGAGAGGGAAGATGCAAGTATGCTGGCCCCTGGCCAGAAGTTGTTGTATCCGTCGAACAGATCGGAGAAGAGTGATATAGGGGAGTGTGATGAAAAAACGAGGGCGTTCCTTATCAAGCCGAGTGAGTCCATAGAATATGGAACGCCAGTCCTCAAGTAAGGGAAGAGCCTGAGAAGGGAGAAGAATGAAAGCGAGGCTATTATCAATAGCTTTTCGCTAGATCTCATTTAAAATGACCTCCGCTCTTCTTAGAGAGATCGCTATGTAAATAGAGAATACTGCAATTGTGTATATCATTGCATCGATCCATGAAAGAGATGGCGGGATCCTGTGTTCAAGCACGTACGCATAAATTATGCCCATTTTCTCCATTAACAAATAAGATGCGATCGACAGTATTAGAGATGATGAAAAAGCGATAGATTTCTCGACCGCCACGCTCTTTAGGACATCCCTTTTTCTCATCCCCATATCCCTCAAAGCCTTTATTGCGCTCGAGGATGATGATATTGAAGCCCCTGAGAGAGAAAAGGCTAGGATCGATGAGAGAGCTACTGATACGGATAGAGATGCTATCAGAGTGACCCTCTCAGCCTCCTCTATATTTTTCGAGATCCTTGTTGAGTAGCCTGATAGCGTCGATGATACTGAGAACCTTGAAGCCAGGGAAAGGAGCCAAGAGGGGACGGAGATCCCCTCCCTCTCCTGAGAGCTGTTCCCTATTTCTCCTATCGCGTTCATAACTTCAGGAGATTGCGAGCAAACCCTTATGTAGGAGAGCATTTCATCATTTATCCCCCTTAAGTATCTCGCATCATCTATGCTTATCAGCACCTCATCGGAGACAGCACTACCGGAGATGATTCCCACTACGAAAAACGTCAAGCTCCTATTGCTCATCGCGCTCAGCGCTGTGAATTGATCCCCGACCTTCAATTTAAAGCCTTCTGCAACCCTCTCTCCCACTAGTGCGCCTCCATTCGATAAATTCAGACCTCCTTCTATTACTTTCAAATCCGTACACTTCACGAATCTCCCCACCTCTATCCCCCTAGCTAAAACGGCTTTTCCATCTATCAGAATTGGTACAGAAACCTCCGGGCTAATCCCTTGACCTCCTGTTACGTTTAAAAGATAAGTGTAGAGGGATGAGGGAACTAAGCCTGTATATACAAGTGTGCTTGAAGAGCTGTACAACAGCTCCCCTCCACCTCCAGCTTCAGCTATGTAGAATGGAGCATAAGCTACTGATGAGGTTATCGATATGAGAGAGTATGAGAAAATCAGGATGAAGAAGAGGGAGAGCACTTCAATAGCGAAGCCCCTCATTCCGAAGCTCTTTAAGACCAGCCTCTTCACTCTCCCCCACCGCCCTGTTCTGTAGCATTTTTCATGCACATTCTGAACTCAGCCCATGAAATAGAGAAAGATGGAACAAAGACGGAGAGGGCGCTTACAGAAAGGAGAGATAGCGCATGATCGAGCGTTATATATGGCTGGAGTATTGAGAGGTTGAAGAGTGATGAAGAAGCATAGGCTACAAGCTTCATGGAAAATATTCCTATGGAAAGAGCCATGAACGAGGAGAGAAGTGAGAGGATCAGAGAATAGAGGATCGAGGACAGGAGAAAGTGCCTCCTCCTTATGCCCATAGAAATGAGGGCTTTAATTTCACCCTCCGCCCTCTCTCTGTTCTTAAGCATGAGGAGGGCTGTTGTCAGTGATGAGAGGATAAGGGAGAAGGAGATCCACAAAATGCTTATTCCAAATGCTTCCTTAAGAGCTGAGTTTAGCAGAACCTGCATGGGGGATAATTGCTGGGAGAAGGAGTTGCAGGATCTCGAATAGAGGACCGCGAGGGAGGAGTTTGAGCCGGTATATCCCAAAACTCTGTACCCATCTCCATTTATTTCCACCGTAGAGTTTACTGGAAATTCCTCCCTCATGTAATCGGGAAGCAAGATCCCCTCATTTCCTCCCCCTGAGCATATTACAGAGAGGTAATACCCTTCTCCAAGTTTTGCTCCAAACGGCATCTGGTAGCTGTACTGCTGTGCTTGGTAGAGGGAGAATATGGAGCTCATCGAGTCGTATAGAGATGCGAAGGGAAAAGATATAGATAGCGCGATGGATGCAATTATGAATATCTCCACGCCCCTCCATGCGGATGAGATAGCTTTAATCGAGAGGTAGGGCATATTCAAAGCTTTCTTCCTCCTTAAATGAAAACCCACCATTTTTTCATTAATTAATAAATTTTTAAATATAAATTTTCATAATATATGATCATGACAGAAAGTGATCATTATGAGAATCGATATCTTGAGGGCGAAGGGAGGGGTTGGAGGATCTTCGATAAGCCTTTCGCTCTCAAAGTACTTCGCAATGATCGGGAAGAGGGTCCTCCTCGTCGATAGAGATGCTATAAGCACGGCTTCATCGTATTTGGGGCTGAGCGGGCTAGGATTGATACAACTCATCAAGAAGGGGGAAGGATACGAGAAGGCTTTGGCAAAAGTTCAATTTGGAAGGGGGAGCATAACTGCTCTCAAGTTATTCAGCGACGGAATACCTATAGAGTATGAGAGGGACGACCTTATTAAAAACAAGGAGAGGATCTCTGAAGCCTACGGGAAGATACTTGAAAATGGGAGCTTTGATATTGTCATTGTAGATACAATGGCGGCGACAACTCCTCTGGAGGTTGTGACGGGGTGGGAATATGCTACTTTTCATCAGCATTCCAGCGAGAAAAGCACTTATATAATGATTAGCGATCCATCGAAGGCATCGATTGAAGGTTCCATTAGGTACTTCAAAGTGCTGAAGGAGAATGGGCATATAAGTGAAAGGATCGATGCGGCTGTTCTTAACAAGGTGGACTTCTCAAGGATCAGCCAAAGCGAATTTCTCTCAACGCTTCTCGAATTCATGGACTCCATGGGATCCGAGATAGGAGTTGCAATACCCTACTATCCTATCTACCAAGTTGAGCAGGTTGACTTCGAGAAGATAGGCGTTCCCACGCAGGTTATGGAATTGGGGAACTACCTCATCAGGAAGCCGAGGGGGAGAGAGATCATATTCCCCTCTCCCCTCGACCCTATAAAGAGGATCGTGTTCTCAAGCTCCTCAGCTTTAATAAAAGCGGATTATAATGGAGCTCAAGAAGTAATAAGAGCTGCATCGAGGGTCCTTAGGGAGAGCTACTCGAACTCGAAAGGATTTCTGTTCACATCCCTCAGCATATATCCATTCATTGGAATCACGGTTTTCAAATCTGTATATTCATACCTTTCTGAGAGGACAAAGCTCAAGAGCCTCGACGATGGGATAAGATTGGCCAAGAAGCTTGCTGGAGAGATAACGGAGGAGATGAGGAAGCAGAGCTTCGAGAAGGGCTTAATTTTCTTCTTCCCATCCGAAGACATAGAGCCGTCAAGCGACTGTTGCGACAGATCTCTGCTCTCAAAGACATTTTGGAACGAGCTATTAACGCAACTGATGAGCAACTTTGAGAACATCTCTATCGCTGTAATATGCGATCCGCAAAAAGCTAATTGCCTGGCGGTAGAGGGGCACGTCGACCTCGTTGTTAAGGCTAGAGCTGAGGATGGAGAGATCAGGTATATCTTAGAGTACAGCAGGGTTCCGTGGACCTTATGAAGGCTTTGAATATCCTTTTCTTCCTTTCTCCCTTTTTAATCGCCCTCATCTTCACAATCTTTACAATGACCTCAATTTACCTAGCCTGGCTCACATACTTTATATGGCTCGCGATGGTCGTCGGGGCTTACGTGGCTGCGAACTACACCTCCACATATATAAGATCTAAAAAGTATTCTTTAAAGCATGTAGGAGAAGTGAAAAATCTCAGGATCGCGGCCTTTGTAACATCTTATAACGAGGATCCTAAGATAGTTGAGGAGACCCTTCTCTCCGTGAAATCCGCACTGAGAGGGAGGGGAGAAGTCTTCCTTCTTGATGACTCGACTAAGAAGGAGATTGCCGAGGAGCTCAAAAATTTCTGCGAGAAGAACGGGATAACCTACGTTCATAGGGAAAATAGAAAGGGCTTCAAAGCTGGGGCTATAAACAATGCATTAAAGCTTTATGGAGATAAGTACGACCTCGTCTCAATATTCGACGCCGATCAGAGGCCGAGGAGCGATTATTTCGACCACATAATCCCATACTTCTCAGACCCAAAAGTCGGATTCGTCCAGATCCCCCAGAGGTACACTGAAACACGGTCAAAAATAGCGCATGGGGCGAAGTTCCAGCAGGAGCCTTTCCTAAGAGTAATAATGAAGGGGAGGAACATCGTTTCCGCATTCTCATTAGGCTCAGGCACAACTTTCAGGATTGATGCTGTGAGGGATGTGGGATACTTTGATGAAAGCGCAATTACTGAAGACGCGGAGATCTCTGTGAGAATGCATGGGAGGGGGTGGAAGTCTATTTATCATGATGAGCAGCTCATTTGGTACGGGGAGCCTCCCCTCGATGCGGCTTCCTACATACAGCAGCAGAACAGGTGGGCGTTTGGGAACTTCAAGATAACTGGAAAGATACTGAGGAGCGACCTGAGCTTTATCGCTTTCTTCGACTACATCTCGGGGTTCTTCTATTGGTTGAAGGAGGGGATACTCACCCTCTTCGAGCTCATAGCCCCAGTCGTTTTCCTCTTATTCAAGCAGGGGTTCATCGCGATGAACCCATATGCCTACATTTTGGCTTATATACCTTACATGATAATAACCTTCCTCATATTTGCATTCTCCATCAGAGGTACAAGCTATGGTGTGAGGGGATTCTTGGTTCACCAGGCTAATGAATATTTAGCATTCTTCGGCATAACCATGGCATTCATCTCATTTTTGCTTGGAAGGAAGATCCCGTTCAAGGTCACCCCTAAGGGAAAGGGGATGAGGAGCTTTAAAGCCATAATACCGCACATAATAATCTTCATCCTCCTCATAGCTTCTGTAGTAAATGGTTCGTATTGGCTCTTGACTTCAAGCCTCCCAACTGAGAGGGGCGCTATAGCGGTAAACCTCTTCTGGGCGCTGTGGCACATAATATTTCTCTCTCTCACAATATACTTTTCTCTCTCTGGCTTGAAGGAGGAAAATGAGGGAAAGTACTTCGAGGAAGCTTTGCAGTAAGAGAAATTTTTTATAAAAAAATTTTATATTTAAACAGCTCATATTTTAAATTAAGGTGCAAAACTTTGGGAAAGAACAAAGTCTACAGAGGGTACAAGTCTTGGAGCTTTTTGGAGGAGGGGAAGGATTACAGGAAGTTCAGGCTAGCGAAGGAGATAGGAAGGGTTCCATCGAAAGCTATCCCGCTCTCGAAGGCGGAGGAGGAGAGGTTCGAGTCATTCCTCGAGAATAACATAGTAGTCTCAGTACACGATCACTCATTAGTTTATCCTGAAGATCCTGGAGAGTTTATGGAGTACGCGAGGACTGGTAGGCCTTTCATAGGTTATGAAGGCCTCTCAGCTTCAGGGCTCGATGCGGTCTTTGAGAACATGATGGATGGGGAAACATATACTTATTCTCCAGATTCCTGGAGCTGGGAGAACCAGGTCTTTCAGATAGGGATGATCCAAAGCGATGTGGATCACCAAGATATGGTCTTTATTGGAAGGAGGGTTGAGGACATTGAAAGGGCTCATAATGAGGGGAAGATAGCAATGATACTCTCTCTGGAATCAGCTCCTTCTATAGGAGATGATATCGCTAAGATAGACGCTCTTTATGGGCTAGGAGTGAGGGTTATGGGGGTTGTCTATGGAAATAACAACGAGTTCGGGAGCGGGCTTACGAGCAAGAAGGACAACGGGCTCACAGATCTCGGATATGGGCTCATTGAAAGGTGCAACAAGCTTGGGATCCTTATAGATGTAAGTCACGCTGGAGATAGGACTGGAATGGAGGCTGTAGAAGCATCTAAGTACCCGGTGGTTGTTACACATGCAGGCGCTAGGGCTCTCTGGCCTACTAGGAGAATGAAGCCTGATGAGCTCATACATGCAATAGCTGAAAAGGGGGGATTTTTCGGTATTGAAGCCGCTCCTCACAGTACATTGACGAAGAACCACCCAGTTCACAGTATAGAAAGTGTTATGGAGCACTTCCAATATGTGGAGAAGCTTGTGGGAATAGATCATGTCGCATTTGGTCCGGATACGCTTTTCGGTGATCATGTAGCATATCACAAGATATTCGGAGGTGCATCAGCGCTCAAGGCTCTTTATGATCTCGCACCAAACTTCAAGTCAGTGGAATATGTAGATGGGCTCGAAAATCCCTCAGAATTCTCAAACATAATTAGGTGGATGATAAAGAACGGATACTCCGATGAGGAGATTTCCAAGGCTGTTGGAGGCAACGTGATCAGAGTTCTAAAGAGCACATGGATCTGACCTCCCCTCTCCTCTCAGGAAAAAGCTTCCTTCATGTAGTTCATGGGTTCTTTACCCTTTAAAATCGCCCAGGACTGCTACAGAGAGGCTATCGCGATCGCCAGGGTCTGGCTTAGGAACCAGAGGAGAGGGAGGATATCAGGTGTAAAAACGTTTAGAATGTGGCTAACCCATGGACATGGATACAATCGCTATTCTAAACATTGAGAGGAGGGCTTTATCCATTGTCTAGATGGAAAAGGGGATCTCTGATCACCACGACTGCCCTGCAGATGAAAGATGTATTCACGAATAGATGCGTGGAACAGATGAATTCCCTAAGGGGAACCCTCGCTCTTTAGGGCGAATAGGAGGTCAGACTTATCAGTAGAGTTCGTGGTCGGAAAATCTTCAAAATTTTTTATTCTACATTGAAATGCGAGTATCTCAATTGCAAGTTTCGAAACATCTTTTAACCTTCTTTCTCAATTTTTTATCAGGTGCTTTTGATGAGCAAGAAGATATACTCTGAGATCTATAAAAAAGCGCAGGAGCTCATGTCAAAAGGTTACAAGATTGAGGACGCGATAGATGAGGCGATGAGGGAGCTGAATCCTGTATACAAGATAACCAACTTGAAGCTTTTGAGCGTTGAAAGGGGGAGAGCGAAGGCCTTGTTCATCTACTCTCCAATGCTAACAAATCCTGACGGCTCTATTCACGGTGGGATAATCGCCACTCTTATAGATCAAGTCGGAGCAATTGCGGCTTGGAGCACACACATGAGCGAGCAACAGGTCACAATGGAGCTGAAGATAAACTATCTATTGCCCATGCTTGAGTCCGGATCTCCATTTACGGTTGAGGGGAGCGTTGTTCATGCAGGAAAGAGGAGCATAGTAACTTTGGTCACAATAAAGAGCTCTAAGGATGAAACCGTAGCCATAGCTACTGGAACTTGGTACAAGCTTAGCGATTGAGAATTAAATAAGTTTAAAGATTTATTAGTTCTCGAGTGTTTAATTCTTTTCAAAATGATAAGGTGAAACGAAATGCAACACAAGCATGATCACGAGGTTCATGAGCACGACCCTGAAACTATAAAATACATTATGCAAAAGGTAAAGGAGATGCCTGTTTTCGAAAAGAATGAAGGGGAGAAGAGAGTCATACTTGCAACTGCTGATGACAGAGGCATGGAGAGCACATACGATCCGTTCTTAAATCACTCAAATTTCTTAGCAGTATTAGACTTCAGTGGAGATGAAGTCAAAAGCGTGAGATTTGTTAGGAACGAGATCTCTAACTTAAGGGGAGGGGTAGGAATAGGAATAGCTAAGTGGATAGTTGACAACAGGGCTGATGCCATCGTGGCTGGAAGGATAGGATATCATGTTCAGGAAGCTATGGATAAAATGAAGATAAAGATAATCGAGTGCTACAACCCGCTTCAATTGAAGGATCTTGTAAAGATCATAAAGAAAATGCTATAAAGTCTTCTTCATAATAAATGCGGCGCTTCCGTCTGGGTAGTAGTTCTTCACTCTCTTGATTTTTTTGTACCCCATTGAGGTGTAGAGCCTTATCGCAACTTCATTGTTTTCAGAGACCTCAAGAACAACCTCCTTCACATCGAGATTCCTCATCTTATTTTCCTCCTCTTCAAGCAACTTCCTCCCTATCCCCCTCCCTCTGTACTCCTGCCTCACGGCGATGGATGCTATATGCCCCCTGTCCTCCTTCTCCATAAAACCTGCAATGTAGCCAACTATCCTCTCTTCATGCCTTGCAATCAAAAAGAGCTCTGGGAATAGGGTTAAGAATGAGACGAGAACGCTTATAGAGTAAGGATACCTAGGGAATGAGGAGAGCTCTATCTCATAAACCTCCTTCAGATCACGCATTGATGCGCTCTCTATAGAGAATGAGATCTCCGCGGTCAAAGCAATGCACCTTTATGTGAATATGTATGCGAATATTGCCGCTATTATTCCGGAAAGGAACACACCGTCAAATGTTCCAGCCCCCCCAATGCTCAAGAATACGGGCCCCAATTGATGAGTGAACTTTGAAAAGTCCTTACTGAGCCTGAGGACATCAGCGCCAATCAGGCTCCCCAGGACCCCTCCCACATATGCGACAGGAAATATGTAGTTGGTCCCGCATATTGCTAGTGCGCTTATTCCCGAGACGAGGGGAGGTATCAGAGAGGGAGTAGCAATTCCCACATTTGGTACCGTCCTTGAGATGAGAAATGTAATGATTGAGGTTATTGCTATGACTATTAATGCGTCTATGAAATATAGAGAAGACATACAATAGAGCCTTGCAAGGAGAAGAGCGCTGAAGGTTATCGGTATAACTGCACCTCCAATATTTATCGCTATCACGATTTCCCTCCTCTGGTAGACTGGATAGTATACAGGAAAAGGTATCCCCATGAAGTAAACATATCTAGACTCAATCGTATAGAAAAACCCTTCGAGCCTTATCCTCCTTATAACGATGTTCATAAAGCTAAATACAAAGCTTAGCATAGGCATTGAAAGACCGATGAGGATGGAAATTCCCTGAGGCAAACCTATGAAGAAGGAGAGGGATGAGAATACTGAGGGCATTATCAAGAACGCTGGGAAGAATATTACAAAGTACACAACTAGCATTAATGGGTGAAATGGGTTAGAAATTATGATCCTTCCGCTGTTGCTCAAAACCTGCACTCTCCACTTATGTAAAGGAGAATAATTTATCTTTAAAAAAACTACTAAATATTGATTTCTAAAAGCTTTATATTAAAATTTTTGAAAAGTTTTTAGAAGTCCATGGCGTTCATGATCTCGCTGGGAAGCTTTAAGCCAAGCTTCTGGAGGTTGTACTTGCTCTCTTCTATTTGAGCCTTCAGTAGAGCCTTGAACTCATCCATTGATAGGTATGTTGTAGGATCCAGTTGCTTCAGCCTCTCATCTTTTATTCCAGGCACGTGCTTGGGGACAAGTACCTTCTCTCCCCAGACAGGATGAGGCTTGTACTCCACAGCCCCTCTTGTCGCTTGAAGGAGGAAAAACTCCGTCTCCTCTATCGTAGGTCTCTCCCCTCCTATAGGCTTGAGAACTCCATTAACTTCCTGGAGTATGGGCTCGGGAACCATTATCATCTTATCTCCAAGCTTTTTTTCCACCCATCTGTACTTAGCTATGATCCTTCCCGTTGTATTCCACATGAATATTTCAACCTCATTCCCTCTTTCCTTCCACTTCTTAAGGAACTCGTAGAATCTCAATACATGGGCATCATCCCCAATTCCTATTGTAAATTCAGTGTATCTCGGCACGAACCTCACTTTCCCTACTAGCTCCCTTGCCTGCGCTGGATGGCCGACCGTCCTACCATCGGCCAGAGCCTTTGCAGCGAGCTCTATATCATTGAGCTTCACCCATGCATAGTCAGTGAAGTAGCCTGGGCTTAGGAACACTGCCGTGTTGAGAGGTCCGGAGCTGTCGACGCTCCCCTTGAAGAAACCTGTGTCCTCTAAGTAGAGAACGGTCCTCGCATTTCTGTTGGGAGAGCCGAAGTACTGGAAGAGCTTACCTTCAAATGAGGGGTTCCCGTTCTCGTCAAACTCCGTGTTCTCATGGAGAGCTCTGCTGCTGAAAGCGCCGTTCCACATCGCTTCCATATCTGGGGTCAAGTCCTCGGTTTTCGTCCACGCCCCGAGCTCAGAGCCATAGACTCTATCCTCACATATTGCAACGATGTCATCGTTTTTCACCTCCTGATCCTTAACATAATCCAGCGGATTTGTGCCGAAGTTCTTTACATATAGTGGCGCGTTCTTCTCAGTCCACATGTAAAATCCATGCGTGGATTTCCCACTTCCTGTCAGTCCCCAAATCGCCAATACAACCCTCTTCCAACTTTCCTCAACGGTTCTGACGGAGAACTCTCTGAGCGCGGCATGCTCGCCCGTGCATCCCTGCTTATATGCATGGAATATCCAGTGGCATAGAGCTCCCTTCTTTATTTCTCCCTGGTAGGAAGAGAGTGTTATTATTGTGAAATTTTGGAAGGGGAACCTAATTACAGCAAGCAACTTATCGCTTCCGGGAATATTTGGATTTCCTAAGTAGTGAGGGACTACGAATAAAGTTGCATCCACTTTACTCTCCTTGTCTACATCGAAGACGAGCTGCTTCCACCTATATGCCAGATCTGGAAATTGAGTGTCTACATAGACTCTAATGTGCATCCTTACCTTAGAGTTTGGAGACCCATAAGCGCCGTCTACTCTTATCATCGGTCCCTGAGCAAGTATGTGTTCAAGAACCCTGAGCATGAGGAGCTTGTGCTCTTTTTTAAGCTCGCTCTCAGAGTTTATAACCACAGTATTTGCTGCGGACCTGCTCCAAATATTGGATGCCCAGCCTAGGGAACCGTTCTTATACTTCGTTGCATAAAGCTCAGCCCTCTTCCTCACATCTTCAGGATTATCTAAATATGGAACAAGTCCCGCTTTTCTTTTAAGCTCAAAAATCCTGTTAACGCTCTCTAAAAAGCTTTCCGGCGTTATTTCATCAAGCTTTGGAATTATGGAGCTCATTATAAATCATCTCAAATCAATATATGGAAATTTTCTTAAAAATAACCTTTATCTTTTTTGCGAAAAGCAATAATAACATGTCTTGTTTCTTTATTGAGCGAGCTTTATTGGCTTTCTTAAATAATAAAATTTTTTACGAATATTTTGCAAAAAAATATTAATAATTAATTATTTTACCACCGATTTACAAATAAATCATATATAAATCTTAAAAGGTGTTGAAAACGTCAGGGTTAAGCATAATAATTGCAAGAGGTCAGGCAGAAAACTTCATTTCTTTAGGAGTTCTTACCTATACTGCCGCGAATTTAGGAGTACCTGTGAAAGTATTCGTAACTGGTCTAGCTGTTCCGTATTTTACGAAGAACAAGCCGGAGCTGAGACCTTCAAAGGAGTTTGAGGATTATGCGAAGAAGATGTTCGAGGGGATGGAGAAGCTGAAATCTCCTAGCTGGTATGACATGCTGAAGGAGGCCAAGGAAGTCGGTGAAGTTAAGATCTACGGTTGCTCAATGACTGCTGAGGCGCTCGGGGTAAAGAGGGAGGACTGGGATCCTCTGGTAGATGAAATAGTAGGGGCGACGTTCTTCCTCACACAGACAAAGGGGGATACTGTTATATATATTTAATTATATATATTTAATTTTTATTAAAAATAAAAAAGGTGAGAACAAATGGGAGAGAAAAAAGTTGTTGATGCGAGAGGAATGGCCTGTCCAGGCCCAATTTCTAAACTCACAAGAGCATACAGAGAGGCAAAGAATGGAGATATAATAGAGGCCCTCGCGACAGACAAGGGCTTCATAGAAGATGTTAAGGCTTGGTGCCAGAGCACTGGAAATAAGCTTTTGGAGCTTAAAGTTGAAGGAGATGTAATAAGGGCAACAATAGAGGTAGCCGGAAAGAAATAGGGGTAAAATTGAGATGAGCGAGAAGAGAGGCATCGTTATTATAGGAGGAGGAGCTGGAGGAATAATTACTGCAAACATATTGGCAGAAAAGGGAAAAGACGTCACATTAATAAGCGACTCAAACATTCATCCGTTCCAGCCAGGCTATCTTTTTATAGCGTTCAAGGGTCATGAGCCTTCAAAATATATAAGGACTGTTGAGGAACTTCTAGATCCGAGAGTTAAATTCATTCAGGATAAGGTAACGGAAGTAGACCTCAAGGAAAGGAGCATCAAGACGGAGAAGGGGAAGAGTATAAGCTATGAGAAGGTTGTCGTAGCAACAGGCGCATCTCTCAACTACGACCTAATACCGGGGCACAGAGAAAACTATGAGAAGATGGGAGACTACTACTCAACTCCAGAGGCTGCTGTAAAGGTATGGAACAATATAAAGGATATGAAGAAAGGAAAGCTGGTAATAGGCGTTCCAGATCTCGTTATAAAGTGCCCTCCAGCGCCGCACAAGGGGACGTTTCTATCTGCCGGATACTTTAAGGAGAAAAGGGCGGACGTGAGGGTCGAGCTGTTATATCCAGCTCCCCACGTCTATGGAGAGAAGGAGGTCTCAAAGGCTATTGAAGAGAAGATGAAGGAGTTTGGCAACATTGACTACAGAACTTCTTTCCTCATAGACAGCATAGACAATGAGAAGAAAGTTGTCAGGAGCGCTACTGGTGAGGAAGTCAGCTTCGACGCTCTGATAATGATACCAATGCACAAGGGGACCAATATAAAGTTCAATCCGCCTGAGGTATTGGATGATGACAGGTATGTGAAAGTACATAAGAATTACTTAAATATAGAAGGCTATGACGATGCATTTGCTGTCGGAGACTGCACGAACCTTCCAACTTCTAAGTCCGGTGTAACTGCGCATCTTGGAGCTTTTGCAATTGCTAAGAGGATATTGGGAGAGGAATCTTACTTTACGGGGAGGACCAACTGTCCCTGCATTACAGATGACGAAGGACTTTTCGTGATAAGCGACTATGATCATCACGCAGTACCCGTGAGGTTTACGAGGTTCAAGAGGCTTCTTGAGGATGTATTTATCGTGATGTACTGGGCCTCTCTGAGGTACCCATTAAAGTATGAGAGCATATTTGACACCTACTTTAAAGCAACAGAACCTTCAGTACTGGGGGAGAGGGGATGGTAGAAATGGAGACAAAGGAGTTGAGTGAGAAGGAAGAGCAGGAGCTTCTGAAATTGCTTCAGAATCCTGAGCTAGTAGAATCTCTCAACAAGACTTTATCTCTGCTAATTAACCTGAACAAGACCGGTTTGCTGGACATGCTCAATGCTATCGTAAACGAGGACTTTATCGCTTCCCTCATGAAACTGATAATGACTCCTGAATTTCTAAGGCTCATGGACAGCATAAATGACCTCATGGCTGTTCTCCAGCAGGTGACAGATGTCATGATAGAGAAAGAGGAGAAGAAGACAGGACTCACAGGACTCATGAGGGCCTTCAGCGACCCGGATGTTCAGCTCGCAGCTACGAAGCTGGTGAAGATTCTTAAGGTAATAGGTTCTTACCAGAAGAAATAATTTTAAAAATCTTTTTTTAATAAAATTTCTTTTGAGGGCCGGTAGCTCAGCTGGAAGAGCACTCGGTTTGCACCCGAGAGGTCCCGGGTTCAAGTCCCGGCCGGTCCACTCTTCCTTTCGTTTGAACCTCTTTCAGAGGAATATAAACGTAAAATTTCTCGTACTTTTAAGCTGCCCTTCTCTTTCTCTTTTGGAGAGATTGTAGGTCCTTCACATTTATTAAGCTGCACTTCTTTCATGTTCAGAGATATCCTTGATCTTTTCCCAGAATCGACGATTTTTCATTTAGCTCTCGAGGACAAATTTATCATCAATATGTTATCCTAATACTCATCATTAAAGCGAAATAGATGATACAGAGATTAAAACTTTTCAATCATACCAAATTGAAGGCAATTTAGGTTGTAATATTTATAATCGTTTTAACTTTTTTGGGTGAAAGTCTCCTTCAATGAGGCGGGGATGGAGTGGACAACATTTAACACTGGAGGCCCTGAAAAAATATGTGAAGAGCCAAAGAGAGAGAATAACGTGATCCAATTGGCATTCAAGTACAAGATTTATCCAACGAGAGAAGATGTAAAAAAAAGATGAGTGTATAGTAAGTTTCCTGGAAGAAACAGGAAACCTCCACCGCAAGGGGGGAGATGCCTCTTCAGTAAGGGCGGGGTAGTTCACATGTTTTGCTAGATTCGAAAAATCTTTGATTTTTTAATTTCTAAGATTTTTAGGATTCAATAGGAGAGATTAGTATAGATCCGTCTTCGCTGGTGTCAAGTCTGACTTTTTCTCCTATTTTTATTTTACCCGGATCTCCATTATACTTTCCAAGGAACCTCATGCCATTGTATTCTGCTATTGCAACAGCAATGGGTGGAGTGAAGCCTTTAGGAGGTACGTAAATGATCGTATAGGTATATATCTTCCCTTCTGCATTCTCATCAATGACCTCTTTAAAGCTTGTAGATCCGCACCTGCACCTTACCTTTTTAGGATAATACCCCTTCCCGCACTTCTCGCATACGTAATATTTGAACATTTTTACCACCCCTTCTCATAAATTACGGTATATGCGTTATTTCCAAAACCCCCCATACTCATGGAGAGTGCATGGTTAACTTCCCTCTTCGCCTGTCTTTCTCCAGCCCTTTTCCACATCTGCATTGAAATCTCATATGCCTGTGCTACTCCTGTAGCTCCGATAGGATGTCCCTTCGCCTTAAGCCCGCCGCTCGTATTCACAGGGAGATCTCCATCATACCTGTTTTCTCCGTTCATTTCAGCCTTCCACGCCTCACCTCTCTTATAGAAGCCCATTGATTCTAGCTCGACAATTTCCAGTATTGTCGCCATGTCATGGAGTTCAATCAAATCTATATTCTTCAAGTCCAAACCGCTCTCTTTGAGTGCCTTTTTAGATGAGATCTCGACCGCTTTGAGGTTTAAGAAGTCATCTCTCTCATGAACAACTAGAGTATCCGTTGCCCCCGCCACTCCTTTTATAATTATGGGCTTGCTTGTATATGACAGTGCAATATCCTTGGGAGTCAGTAGGATAGCTGCGGCGCCGTCGCTTATTGGAGTGTAGTCCATAACTCTAAGAGGATCGCTCACAACTTTAGAATTGAAGTAGTCTTCTATTGTTATCCTCTTTTGGAAGTGTGCCTTAGGGTTCATGCTGCCGTGGAGGTGGTTCTTCACTGCAACGCTTGCAAGCGCCTCTTGAGGTGCATTGAACTCATTCATGTACGCCCTGGCCAAAAGCGCTGCATAGCTTGGAAGAGTTATGCCGAGCTTCCTCTCATACTCATGAACCAAGCCTGCTATGATCGAGGTATTCTCTTCAGTGCTTAAATGAGTCATCTTCTCTCCACCTATAACAAGAGCGAAGTCGCTCCTTCCAGATGAGACGAGCTGATAACCTACGAATATGGCAGCTCCTCCGCTTCCGCTTGTGTTCTCAACTCTCATAACAGTTCCTTCCTCTATCCCCAGAAGTCCTGCGAGTATATTTGCAGGGCCCATAATGTTCTCATATCTTCCAGGGCTCATAGATGCTGCTATAAGAGCATCAATCCTTTCAAGCTTTGTGCTTTGAATGACTTCCTCAATAGCTTCCAAATACAAATCTATAAGCCCCTTTCCCTCCCTCTTTCCAAACTTCGACATCCCGGAACTTATTATTGCTACATCTCTCTTCATAAAAAGACCTCCACAAATTTTTTCTTTTCTAAAAATATATTGTTTTCGTCAGAAATCTACTTTTAATTAGATAATTGACGAATTCTCAGCCACCAAATGCTATAAATGTCACGTATATCTTGTCTCCATCATTGAGCATAGCGCTCAGATCCCTCGCTCTCCTTCCATTTAAAAATACAAAGAGCTCCTCTCTCTCAATTCTGCTCAGAAAATCTTCTGCCTCGTTTCTGTTCTGAAAAATTGAGTAAAAAAAGTTTCTTAAATTTGAGCCCGAAGGGAGCTTCACCCACATAAAGCCCCTTCCTACTTTTTCTTTTGCGGGCCCCACGAACTCCACATATACGCTTATTTCTCTTTCCATCTTTACTCCGCGTTTATCTCTTTTGCAACATCGTTCAATCCTAAAGACTCTAGTTTCGCCTTAGTTGGCTTACCAGTCTTCAAGTCCCAACCTCTTGCCTTATAGTAGTCGTCGAGCAATTTATCAAGCTCGAACACCTGTCCCTTCGCAGGTGTTCTCGGGAAAGGCTCCTTTACGAACCTCTCAGGAATGGTGTCGTGCTCTCTTCCAAATCCCTCTCTTACATTGAATGCCCTCTCTAAGTTATATACTCTCTCTCCCACAAGCATTAAGTAGTCTGGGTTCTTGAACTCCTCAATACCTGTAGCATAATAAAGTAATTTTGCAAGGTTCTCCCTTGTAAACATTACGAAGTCTGCAGGGAATGTGCACTTTCCCGCAACTTCATACATTGCGGTCTCATCCTGCACGTACTTGGTAAGCTCCCCTTTTCCCTCAATCGAAAGCGGATCAACCTGTTTTCCGTCCTTTGGAACTCCAGTTATCTCAAAGTAGTTCCAGCCCATGTTATGACTTGCTCCAATATTTGAAGTCACCAAACTTAATCCGTGAGCTTTTGCTGCCCTTGGGTCATATGCGGGTAACTCGAGACCTTTTATTTGTATCGCATACTTTTCCGCACCTCTGCCAATAATTTCGGCAGCTCTCTTCGTCCCTTCTCCCAAAATCCTTCCTATTCCTTCTCTAAGCGCTATTTTCCTGATAATTTCAAGCGCTGGCTCAGGATCCCCCCACCTCAATTCCATTCCATCCGTCTCTTTTCTCGTCAGGATCCCCTTTTCATACAGCTCATAGGCCATACCAATCGCTGAACCAACAGAAATTACGTCAAGCCCATATTTATCACAGAGCATGTTGGCCTGCATAACGGCTTCAAGGTTAGCGTTGCCAAGGTTTGATCCGAAAGACCAGAGAGCCTCGTATTCTGGCTTGTCCCAAAAGAAGCCGGCATAAGGACCGTCCGTTGTCTTCAAGAACTGCCAGCAGCTTATCATGCATCCATAGCAGCCTCCCCTTTTAATAATATACCTTGGAAATACATCAGCTTTATAATTATCTATTCCGTTGAATTCCCTCTGCATGAAGTTGAAGCTCGGGTTATGCCCCAAAGAATAAAATAGATCGACTACTCCCGCAGTTCCAAGGGCCCTAAATCCTTCAAGTGCAGGGCTCTTTTGATACGTCTGAATTTCTTCCTTTACTGCTTCTCTGAACCTCTCCTCATCAAATAGCTTCGGCATCTTTGAGCCTTTAACCACTATAGCCTTCAAGTTCTTTGCTCCAAGCACTGCACCTCCTCCACCTCTTCCTGCGCTCCTCTGGTCGTCACTCTGAATAGAGGAGATCTTCACCAACCTCTCTCCTGCAGGACCTATAGTAATGAGCCTCGCGCTCTTGTCCGTTTCCTCTTTTAAAAGCTCAGTCGTCATGTTTGTGGTTAGGCCCCAAGCCCTCGTGGCATCCCTGAACTCGACATTATCATCTTTTATCCAAACGTAAGTGGGCTTCTCAGCTCTTCCGCTTACGACTATTGCATCATAACCCGCAAACTTCATCTCTGCACCGAAGTACCCTCCCCCAACACTTCTGAAGTACGTTCCAGTTAATGGTGATTTGAATACTACAAACCACCTACTCGCACTCTGAGAAGAGGTTCCGGCCAAAGGACCTACTGATACAACTAACAAGCTTTCCGGGCTGAGGGGATCAGTTCCTTTTTTCATATTGTCCCATAGAATTTTTATACCAAATCCCCTAGCGCCAATATAATCTCTTGCCATTTCTCTGCTAAGCTCTAGCTTTTTCGCCTCTCTTTTCGTTAAATCTAACCATAAAATTTTTCCAGCGTATCCGTATATTGAATTTGGAGACATTTTTTATCCCACTTGAATTTTACAAAATGATAATTGTATTTTTTATAATAATAAAATTTATGTTATGAGTTTTAGAAGCAGAAGGGTTTGGGACTACGTAGTCTTTTGTAGACTTATGTAGCTCTTGGGGTTCATCACCTTTACATTCCTCGCGGATTCATGGGGAGCTTCATCTGGCTTGAGGGCATTCAGAGTGACCCCAGGCACCCCACATCTTGAGTATTTAAGGAATATATTTTCTAGCTCAAATCAGATAATCAATATCAGCCCCTATAAACCTTTATGAAACTCAAAACACTTTGTCTAGGCAAGTATTCTGTAGAACCGCAGAGAAAGCGTCTTGTTGAAGTTGTTACCCTTCTTCATGTTTTCTTTGATGTCCTTCAGATCCTCCTGCAGAACTAAAGCATCGTATCTATTAGCTATGTCTGCAATAATGTTTGCTAACTTATATGCATAATCGCTTGAGATGTTTCAACAACTATAACCTTTATAAAAACAGAAATAGCGCACTAAGGCGCCGGGGGCGGGATTTGAACCCGCGCGCCCCGCAAGGAGCAGTGGGTCTCCTGCTGAAGGCCGGAAACGACTCATCCTTATGGTCTCGAGCCCACCGCCTTAGACCGCTCGGCCACCCCGGCGCCCTCTACTTTAATATTTTAATTTACTAGATAAAAACTCTACTCGTTAAAGCGGAGAACGGAAATTTTTTATTTAAATACAGGGTATATATTTTTTAATTTGTACAATTGAGAGCAAATTTTAAAATCTTTTAAAAGAGATTTTTAAAGAGAAGCCGCGGTAGTATAGCCCGGCCAAGTATGCGGGCCTCTCGAGCCCGTGACCCGGGTTCAAATCCCGGCCGCGGCACATTAAATATTTTCTATTCAGTAGTAAAATTTTCATAGTAAAAAATAAAATCCCTTATATTTATAATCATGAAATACAAAAAGAGCATAAATATTTAAAAACTCTTATTCAGTGTAAATTTTTGTTTGCTTTATGTTTTATGAAAGGTTTAGTAAAATGCGTAAAATCGTTCTTAACAACAAAATGGGGTTGTAAAAGGTCATGTCTCCAAAAAAGTTTTCTGTACAAGATCACGTTCTCGTTCCAAAGCATGAGAGGATACCAATAACTGAGGTCCCAAAGGTACTGAAGGAGCTTAATGTTAGCATTAATCAGCTCCCGCTAATCAGATCGAGCGATCCAGTTGCGAGGGAGATAGGAGCAAAGCCAGGAGAGCTTGTGAAGATTACAAGGAGAGATGAGATAACAGGAGAATCAGTTGTCTACAGACTAGTGGTGATCGGCTGACATGTCCAATAATATCCAAGAAGAGGGAGCGCGTGAATCCAAGAAAAAAGAAGACCTTAGCTACTTAGATGGAGAAGCGAGGTGGCTTTTAGCTAAAAAGTTTATTGAAGAGCAGGGGCTTTCTAGACAGCATCTCGATTCTTATAACAGATTTGTTGAGACTATGCTGCAGGAAATTATAGATGAACAGGAGATTATAGAAACAGCTTTCCCTGAAGTGAAGTTTAAGCTTGGTAAGATTGAAGTTTTAAAGCCAGTTTCTAGAGAGGCTGACGGATCTGAAGTAGAGATAACTCCGTTTGAGGCGAGGGTAAGGAACATTACTTATGCGTCCCCAATGTACCTTGAAATAACGCTGGTTGAAAATGGAGTTGAGAGCATAAAGGATAAGGTATACATCGGAGATCTTCCAATAATGATTAAAAGCAAGCTCGATCCTCTGAGCAAGATGAGCCCTGAGGAGCTTATAAAGATAAACGAAGATCCCGATGATCCGGGAGGATACTTTATAATAAATGGAACTGAAAAAGTCATAATAGCTCAGGAAGATATGGTAACAAACAGAGTATTGGTCGATGAGGGAAAGGCGGGGAGCAATGTTCTCTATACGGCTAAGGCAATATCTAGCACCGGATCTTATAGGATTTCAGTTATGATGGAGCTCCATAAGGATGGGACTATCACGATCTCATTTGGAGGAGTTCCTGGAAAGCTTCCCTTTGCCATACTCATGAGGGCCCTCGGATTTGAGAAGGATCAGGATATTGTTTATGCGGTAAGCTTAAACCCGGAGGTTCAGAGCCTCCTTCTCCCAAGCCTTGAAGCCTCCAGATCTATAGCGACTGTCGATGACGCTTTAGATTATATAGGAACTAGAGTTGCAATAGGTCAGGTCAGGGAGAACAGAATAGAAAGGGCAAAGCAGGTTATCGACAAGTACTTCTTCCCTCATTTGGGTTCTTCCCCTAAGGACAGAAGGAAGAAGGGCTTCTTCTTAGCACAAATGGCCAACATGATTCTTGAGCTCTCTTTAGGCTGGAGGGAGCCTGATGACAGGGACCATTACGCGAACAAAAGGCTGAAGCTTGCAGGCGACCTGCTTGCAACCCTCTTCAGGGCGTCCTTCAAGAACTTTGTAAAGGACTTTAACTACCAAGCTGAGAAGGTCCTAACCAGGAGCAAGAGGTTCAAAATATCGTCAATAGTAAGATCAGATGTTATGACCGAGAGGATAAGGCATGCCTTGGCAACGGGCACATGGGTCGGAGGAAAGACGGGCGTATCCCAGCTTTTAGATAGGACGAACTGGATGAGCATGCTCAGTCATTTGAGAAGGGTTGTATCGCCGCTGAGCAGGAGCCAGCCCCTGTTTAAGGCTAGAGACCTCCACGGCACTCAATGGGGGAGGATGTGTCCATTCGAGACTCCCGAGGGTCCAAATTGCGGTCTGGTGAAGAACCTCTCCCTTCTCACATACATAACTGTTGGAATCAGCGAGAAGAAGGTTGAAAACCAGCTTTACAAGCTCGGAGTCATACCAGTTGAAGAAGCCCTTAAAGACGCTGTGGAGAACAACAACACCCAGTACCTAGAAATGACTAGGGTTTACTTAAACGGAAGGCACATAGGATATTACCCGGATGGTGAAAAGCTCGCTTCCACAATAAGGGAGATGAGGAGGAAGGGAGATCTTCATCACGAGATCAATGTCGTTTATTACGAGAGACCTCAAATAAAAGAACTCTACGTCAATACAGATGCTGGGAGGATAAGGAGGCCTTTAATCATAGTGAGAAACGGAAAGCCTGCAGTAACTAAAAGAGACATTGAAGCTTTAAGGAAAGGGGAAAAGACGTTTTCAGATCTTGTAAAGGAAGGGAAAATAGAGTACCTCGATGCTGAGGAAGAGGAAAACGCGTATATAGCTCTAGATCCTTCAGATCTGCTAGGACCGAATGGAAAGGAATATACTCATCTTGAGCTCTGGACTGCTGGAATATTTGGAGTCGCGGCTTCAACTATTCCATACATTGAGCATAACCAGTCCCCGAGAAACACCTACCAGTCTGCAATGGTTAAGCAGGCCTTAGGTCTATATGCAGCTAACTTCAACGTTAGAACCGATTCAAGGGGGCATATACTCCACCACCCTGAAAAGCCTCTAGTTCAGACAAAGCCGCTGGAAGTAATAAGGTATAATGAAAAGCCTGCAGGACAGAACGCTGTTGTAGCCATCATGTCCTATACTGGGTACAACATCGAAGATGCACTGATCTTCAATAAGTCAAGCGTTGAAAGGGGGTTCATGAGATCGACGTTCTTCAGGCTCTACTCAACTGAGGAGAAGAAGTATCCTGGAGGTCAGGAGGACAAAATTGAAGTCCCCGAGGCAGGCGTGAAGATATACAGGGGTTTTGAGGTATACAAAAAGCTCGACCCGGATGGCATAATCTCTCCAGAAACTGAGGTCGCGGATGGAGAGGCGCTCATCGGCAAAACGAGCCCACCGAGATTCCTTGAGGAATTCAAAGAATACGGCTTCGGAGCTTCAGTAAGGAAGGACACTAGCGTAACTATAAGGTACGGAGAGAAGGGAGTTGTAGACAGCGTTTTCATATCAGAAACACAGGAAGGCGACAAGCTTGTTAAGGTAAGGGTCAGGGACTACAGGATACCTGAGATAGGGGATAAGTTTGCCTCGAGGCATGGACAGAAGGGAGTAATAGGAATGCTTATACCTCAATATGACATGCCATATACGGAAGAAGGGATCGTTCCAGACATAATAATAAATCCGCATGCTTTTCCATCAAGAATGACGCTCGGTCAGCTTCTGGAAATGCTCGCAGGAAAGACAGCAGCTCTTCTAGGAAAAACAGTAGATGCAACTCCGTTCTCAAAGGAGCCCGTTGAGGAAATAAGAATGAAGCTGATGAAGAAAGGATATTCGCCAGATGGAAGGGAGGTAATGTATGACGGGAGGACAGGAGAGATAATAGGAGTTCCCATAATGATAGGTATAGTTTATTATCAGAGGCTCCACCACATGGTTGCTGATAAGTTCCACGCCAGATCAAGAGGTCCTGTGCAGCTCTTGACGAGACAGCCAACCGAGGGAAGGGCAAGGGAAGGAGGGCTCAGGTTCGGAGAGATGGAAAGAGACGTGCTTGTAGGGCATGGAGCTTCTATGCTCCTCAGAGAGAGGCTTTTAGAAAGTAGCGACAAGACGGTCATTTATGTTTGCGCGAAGTGCGGGCACATAGGGTGGTTCGATAGAAACAAAAATGCATATGTCTGTCCAATACACGGAGATAAGGGAGAGATATATCCTGTAGAGGTGGCATACGGATTTAAGCTCCTTATTCAGGAGCTTATGAGCATGGGAATCATGCCCAGATTAAAGCTTGGAGATATAGTGGGTGATTAACATGCCTGGAGTGCAGAAGAAAATAAAGGGAATAAAGCTTTCCGTCCTCTCTCCTGATGAGATCAGGAGGATGAGCAAGGTTCAGATCATAACTGCAGAGACATACGACGACGACGGTCTCCCAATTCAAGGAGGTGTCATGGATCCGAGGCTGGGAGTCATAGAGCCGGGGCAGAAGTGCCCTGTATGCGGAAATACTATGCAAAGTTGTCCTGGACACTTTGGACATATCGAGCTTGCAAAGCCGGTAATACATATAGGGTACGTTAAGGAGATATATGATCTGCTTAGAGGAACATGCTGGAAGTGCGGAAGAATCCTCCTCCCTGAGGAGGAGATAAAGCAGTACCTAGACCTCATGAGGAGAGTAGAAAAGTACATGCCATTCCTCCTTCCTAGGCTTTATGAGCACATAAAGCAGAAGGCTTCCAAGACGACCGTATGTCCACACTGCGGCGCTGCTCAGAGAAAGATAAAGCTCGAGAGGCCCACGACATTCCTTGAAGAGGAGAAGGGAAGCAGCAGGAAGCTAGCTCCAGATGAAATAAGGAACAGGCTATCGAACACACCAGATGACGATGTCAGGCTTTTTGGTATAAATCCCGAGGATTCTAGGCCTGAATGGTTTATCTTAACAGTTCTTCCGGTTCCTCCAGTTCAGGTAAGACCAAGCATAATGCTTGAAACTGGAATTAGAGCTGAAGACGACCTCACTCACAAGCTTGTGGATATAGTGAGGACTAATCAAAGGCTTAAAGAAAGCATGGAGGCGGCTGCACCTCCAATCGTAATAGACGACATTTGGGAGTTGCTCCAGTACCATGTCACTACTTACTTTGACAATGAGGTCCCCGGAATACCGCCTGCGAAGCACAGGACTGGAAGAGCCCTTAAAACATTGGCTCAGAGATTGAAGGGAAAGGAAGGAAGGTTCAGAGGGTACTTGTCCGGGAAGAGGGTCGACTTCTCCTCAAGAACCGTTATATCTCCAGATCCAAATATAGGGATAAACGAGGTGGGCGTTCCTGAGGATGCTGCGAAGATACTTACAGTGCCGGTAAAGGTCACACAGTGGAACTTAGAGGAAATGAGAAGCTACGTTCTTAACGGTCCTTATAAATGGCCTGGCGCAAACTATATAATAAGACCGGACGGGAAGAGGGTCGATCTCAGGTACTTTAAGGACAGAAAGGCCTTAGCAAGCTCTCTAACGCCTGGATACATAATAGAAAGGCACCTTATAGATGGCGATATAGTCCTCTTCAATAGGCAGCCGAGCCTTCACAGAATGAGCATTATGGCCCACCAAGTAAAGGTCCTTCCTGGAAGAACGTTCAGGCTTAACCTGCTAGTATGCCCTCCGTACAATGCAGACTTCGATGGAGATGAGATGAACCTTCACGTTCCTCAGACTGAAGAAGCTAGGGCCGAAGCGAAGGAGCTTATGCTTGTTCAGAGGCATATACTTTCTCCGAGATATGGAGGACCTATAATTGGGGGTCTTCAGGATTACATCAGCGGAGGTTACCTTTTGACAAGCAAGGCCACGCTTTTGGAAAAGGAAGATGTTATAGAAGTGCTTTCTGTTACCGGATATAAGGAAGAACTCCCGGAGCCTGCAATTTACTCTCCAAAGGAGTTCTGGACTGGAAAGCAGCTTGTAAGCCTCTTCCTTCCAAAGGATTTCACGCTCAAGACGAAGGCCTCCATCAATGCTGGTAAGCTGAAGTGCGAAGACGAAGATTGCCTAAACGACAGCTATATAGTAATTAAAAAAGGAAAGATGCACACCGGAGTCATAGACAAGAAAAGCATTGGAGCCCAGCAGCCTGAAAGCTTCTACCACTGGATAACTAAGGAGTATGGTAGCGATTATGCGAGGTACATCTCAGATGTAATGTTCAAGATGTTCATAAGATATATTGAGAAGCACGGCTTTACTATGAGCTTGGATGATGTAGAAATAAGCGAGGAGGCTAGGGAGGAAATAAGGAAGATACTGAAGAAGGCTGAGGACGATGTAAATGAGCTGATTAGAATGATGGAAGAGGGTAGGCTTGAACCACTGCCTGGAAGAACTATTGAGGAAACGCTCGAGACTAAGATAATGGAGAGGCTCAGCAAGGCAAGAGATGATGCGGGAGAGTACGCGGCAAATAACTTGGACATATTCAACAATGCATTCATCATGGCTAGGACGGGGGCAAGAGGAAATATATTGAACTTAACCCAGATGAGCGCTACCTTAGGGCAGCAGTCAATAAGAGGGGAGAGAATAAACAGAGGGTATAGGAACAGACCTCTGCCGCACTTTAAAGAAAATGATAAATCTCCTGCTTCAAGGGGATTCGTCTACAACAGCTTCAGAACAGGTCTTAATCCGGTAGAGCTCTTCTACCATGCGGCTGGAGGTAGAGAGGGATTGGTCGACACCGCGGTTAGAACAAGCCAGAGCGGTTATATGCAGAGAAGGTTAATAAATGCGCTGCTCGATGTCAGGATAGAATACGACGGTTCTGCAAGATTGCCTGATGGGACAGTCGTACAGTTCAAATACGGGTACGACCAGGTCGATCCAGCGAAAAGCGATCATGGAAAGGCAGTTAATGTAGATAGAATCATTGAGAGAGTTGTAGGATGGAGGGAGTAGGGATGTCTGTTAGGGAGAAAATAGAGTCAAAAGCGAGGGGGGTTCTTTCCCAAAATTTGATCGATGAGCTCGCAAGCAAGCTTGAAAAAAGGAACGTTACTGATGAGGAGCTTGAAAAGATAGTTGAGCTTACGGTTCAGACATACTTAAACAGCTTAGTTGAGCCGGGAGAGCCTATAGGTACTGTAACTGCTCAGAGCATTGGAGAACCGGGTACGCAGATGACGCTCAGAACATTCCACTATGCTGGAGTCAGAGAGCTAAACGTAACTTTAGGTCTTCCACGACTGATAGAGATAGTTGACGCGAGAAAGGTCCCATCAACTCCAATGATGGAAGTGTACCTAGATGAGGAGCATAAATACGACAGGGAAAAGGCGAAAGAAGTTGCTAGGAGGATCGAGTTCACGAAGATAGAAAACGTTGCCAATGTCGTTGAAGCGGACCTGTTCTCCAATAGCATTAGAGTTGAGCTTGATCCTGCAATGCTGGAAGATAAGGGGCTCACAGTAGAGGAAGTATATGAAGTTATTAAAAAATCCAATGTGGGAAAGGCTGAGATAACAGGAGAGAACACGATAGCGATTTACCTCAAAGAATCCAGCGATCTCTCATATATTTCTAAGAAGAGGGAGAAGGTTCTAAACCTAAAGATAAAGGGAATAGCTGGGATAAAGAGAGCTATAATTCAGTCGAGAAGGGGAGAGGACGGAAGAGAGGAGTATGTAATAGTTACTGATGGCTCTAATCTGGAGCAGGTCTTAAAGGTAAAAGGAGTAGATCCTACAAGAACAAGGACAAACAGCGTTTATGAAACGATGATGGTTTTGGGAATAGAAGCCGCGAGGAAGGTCATAATAAATGAGATAATGAACGTTCTAAGGGAGCAAGGTTTGGACGTTGATGTGAGGCACGTTTACCTTGTTGCAGACATCATGACTCAGACGGGAGTCGTGAGGCAGATCGGAAGGCATGGGGTTTCTGGAGAAAAGGAGAGCTTCCTCGCTAGGGCTGCATTCGAAATGACAACGAAACATTTATTTGAGGCATCTACACAGGGAAAAACAGATGAACTTAAAGGAGTAACTGAAAACGTGATAGTTGGTCAGGTTATACCTGTTGGTACGGGAATGATCGAACTTTATTTCACTCCTCATATTGAAAAGGATAAAAGACAAATTTTAAATGAAAAAGAAAGTGGAAATGGTGAAATGTAAATATGGCGTCATTCGAAAACGAGATAAAAATGGTAATAAGAACTGGAAAATTAGAAATAGGTTCCCAGTCTACAATAAAAACCTTAAAGCATGGCAAGTCAAAAATGGTTGTAATAGCTTCTAATGCAGATCCTTCAGTTAAGAAGGACATAGAATACTATGCCAAGCTGTCCCAAACGCCCATATATGTCTTTCAAGGTACATCTGTTGAGCTTGGAACATTGCTTGGGAAACCTTTCCCGATACAGGCGCTATCAATAATAGACGTGGGCGATTCAAAGATATTGGAGCTGGTAGAGACATAAAGGGTGGTAAAATAATGCCAGAGATTAAGCTAACACCTGAAGAGCTGAGGCATATAGCCCTTTTTCAGGATGTTACAGGAACCACTGTGAAAGATTGCATAATAGACAATGAAAATAACATGATAATTTTTGTTGTTAAGAAGGGAGAAGCAGGAGCTGCTATAGGAAGAGGAGGCTCAAACATAAAGAAGTTGAGAAAGGTTTTGGGAAAAGAAATAGAGATAGTTGAGGACGGAACTACGCTTGAGGAGCTCGCTAAGAATGCTGTCGCGCCTGCGAGGGTTAAGGCAGTGAAGGTAGTTGAGACTCCATCGAAGAAGACTGTTTACATAACTGTTGAACCTAGCGATAAGGGTGTTGCAATTGGGAAAAATGGCAAAAATGTAACAAGGGCTAAGCTACTGCTTAAAAGATACTATGATGTTTCAAATGTGATAATTGTTTAAAAAAGAAACTTTATAAGGCTCGAGTGTTTTCCTTTAATGTGAATAAATGGAGGTTTGATCTAGTTTGCCAGGTAAGAAATCGCCCCTTGGATTGTTTGCAGCGAGAACTCTAAGAAGAAAGAAGCTAAAATTCAGATGGAGTCAGAGAGAGTTCAAAAGGAGGATGCTAAACTTAAAGAAGAAGGCTGATCCTCTTGAGGGTGCTCCGAGAGCGAGTGGAATTGTTTTGGAGAAGGTTGGAGTGGAATCTAGACAGCCTAACTCTGCAGTGAGAAAGTGCGTGAGAGTCCAGCTTGTAAAGAACGGAAAGGTCGTAACAGCATTCGTGCCTAGCGACGGTGGATTAAACTTCATAGATGAACACGATGAGGTTGTCATTGAGGGAATAGGAGGACCTAAGGGCAGATCAATGGGAGATATTCCCGGCGTTCGATACAAAGTAGTTATGGTCAATGGAGTAAGTTTAGATGCTCTGCTGAAAGGGAAGAAGCAAAAGCCGGTAAGGTAAAATTTTTAAATTTTAGTTCTTCTGTATATTCAATATCCTTTCAGATACATAAACATCTTTTCCAGCAATCATTGCCAAAAATATAGCATGGCTCGGAATGAATCTTCTCACGAGCATGGTTTTTCCCTTTCTGAAATAAACTTTAGCAGTGTACAGCATTGTTGTTGGATCATATTCGTCTATTACGACTTTTTCAAGATCATCTTTGATAAGATTCAGTATGTCCTCATGCATTGCGATAAATGAAAAAATATCTATCCTTTCCTTCTTTTCATTTCCATTTAAGATTGAAGAGCCATTAATTACGAATCTGGCAATTTCCAGCGGGACATTATAGAGCTCAAATTCATCCCCGTTCTCGAGAATTAAAAGAATAACGGGAATGAGTGGATCTTTTGATGCTATATATGCATCCATCTCAACAGCCTTTAAAAGCTTCCCATTTTTCCGGGTAGTTTCATTCATCTCCGTAGCGCCATAAGTTTTGGTATTTTCCTATAACATTTTTCAAATAGGAGTTAAATAACATTTTGAAAAATTCAAACAAAAGCAATCTCATAAGTTTTGGATCTTTCCCGTTTTCCGCCCTAAATCATTATAGGTCTCTCTGGAATGGGTTTCACCTTAACCTTTATGCTTGAAACTACTTCCACCTATCTAGTTCAATTTCACATGAGAGAATGGTTCTACTGTTCATGGAAAATCTAAAACGTAATATTGAGTGGGTTTTTTATTAAAAATAAAATGGCAAAACAAGCCTATTCAGGTTTTTTGAAAATTTTTCTTCGCGAAAAAGGAATAAAGCTCTGGTGCCGCCGGGGGGATTTGAACCCCCGACAACCCGGTCTTCAGCTTCGCCGAGGTATCTACCTCTCGGGCGCTCTCCCGGGCTGAGCTACGGCGGCTCTTAATAATAATCTATCTCTAAAAGATTATAAAAATTTTGAATGAAAAAATTATTGCTTCTCAAGCTGCTTTTGAGCTGAAAGCTGTGAAATGGGTGACACGGATACAAATTTTTCTTTAAAGAATGCCTCAGCCTCTTTTGGAAAGAGGCAAAATGTTATTACGTCCTCTTCCCTCGGATCATTGAGCAATTTTTTCATGTATTCCCTGCACTCAATCAAGCTGAGAGACTTTTCAGGTAACCCTCCATCTCCTGCTAGTATAATTTCAGCGACGTTTTTGTCAATTGGTGCAGGAGGTTTTCCATACAAACCCTTAACATAGTCAACCAACTCTTTAACTACAATGCTATACCTTTCTCCGCTTATTACATTTAAAACTGCTTGTGCCCCAACAATTTGAGACATCGGTGTAACTAAAGGAGGCCAGCCAAGCTCCTTCCTGATTTTTGGAATTTCCATTAAGACTTCCTCAAGCCTATCTAAAGCTTGTAGCTCATTTAGCTGTGCGATCATATTAGAAAGCATTCCGCCAGGAATCTGATGGATCATGGCTCTCGGATCGGGAACTTGAAGCTTTGGATTATATAATTGAGAATATCTTTTCTTCAAAAGGGAATCTATATGTCTTGAGGCCTTCTCTATTTCACTCATTTTGAGTTTTTTCCTGTCTTTTTTAAGGAGTATGTTGTATACTGTTTGAATAGCTGGCTGTGCAGTCCCAAAAGCCAACGGGTAAATGCTCGTATCAATAAAATCAGCACCTGCTTCAATTGAGGCTAAATACGTCGCAACTGAAAGCCCACAAGAATCATGAGTGTGAATATTTACTTTAACTTTTAGCTCCTTCTTAATTCTGCTAATAAGGCTCCTCGCGGTTGAAGGATCTAAAAGTCCTGCCATATCCTTGATTGTTATTAAATCAGCCCCCGCTTCTAAATAGCTCTCTGCAAGTTTAACATAGTAGTCAACTGTATGAATTGGGCTGATAGTGTAGCTCAATGCTCCCTGAACTATCGCACCCGTCCGCTTTGCAATTTTTATAACTTCCGCAATGTTGTCTATATCATTTAAAGCATCGAAAATCCTGAAGATATCTATGCCGTTTTCATATGCCTTTTCTATAAATGCCTTTGAGACATCTATGGGATACTTTCTATAACCTACTAAATTCCTTCCTCTCAAAAGCATTTGTAGCTTAGTCTTCTTTACCACTTCCCTGATTTTTTTAAGCCGGCTCCAAGGATCTTCCTTTAAATATCTTACATCAACGTCAAATGTAGCTCCTCCCCAAACCTCCAAGCTGTAGAATCCAGCTCTATCTATTATTTCAGCAATATCTCTAGCGTCGTCTTGAGAAAGTCTTGTCGCAATTAATGATTGGTGAGCATCTCTTAAAGTAGTATCAATAATTTTAACCAAGCGGTACACCATTTTTATTTTTTGTTGAAACTCAATAAATCAATTGTTGAAAATTATTTAATGAATCATCGAATATAAAAAACTTTCGACTGAAAACCATTTTAACGAGATTACATAATTGTATAATTAAATAACACCATTAAAAACTACTAGATAAATCAATGAGGTTGAATGTTTATAAATCATTTTTAGTTTTAAAGCTTCGATACTATTAGAGGTAATTTTATAAAAGCTTTAAAACTAATTAGTTTCAGTAGTTTAAGTTCATTAAAATGGTGATTGTATTGGCAGAAAACGAGGAGATTAAGGCTGTAGAAATAAAACTGTTCGATAAGTGGAGTTATGAAGGAATAGAGATCAGAGACCCGAGCCTGAAAAAGTACATATCTCTTAGACCGGTGTTCCTTCCTCATACCGGGGGAAGGCATGAACATGTCAGATTTGGAAAGTCGAGAATACCTATAGTCGAGAGGCTCATAAACAACCTAATGAAGCACGGAAGAAACATGGGGAAAAAACACCTCGCTTACAATATTGTAAAAAATGCATTTGAAATAATTTACCTTCAAACAAAACAGAACCCACTTCAGGTTCTAGTTAGAGCGATAGAAAATGCGGCTCCTAGAGAGGAGACAACGAGAATTATGTACGGAGGGATCATCTACCATGTCGCCGTCGATGTCGCTCCTCAGAGAAGAGTCGACTTAGCTCTTAGAAATATAACTGATGGTGCCAGAAACTGTGCATTCAACGGACCTAAGCCAATTGAGGAGTGCTTAGCTGATGAGATCATTGCAGTAGCCAACAATGATCCAAAGAGCTATTCAATAGCGAAGAAAGAAGAAGTAGAAAGAATAGCTTTGAGCTCTAGGTAAAAAAGCTTTTTTGAAAAATTTATTATTTTCAAAAAACTTATAACACCATATATCAAATATCATAGTAGTTTTAAATATCCTTTAATGTAAAAATTAAAAACACAGTGAGAGTGATCCCAATGAGCGAAAAACCTCACCTTAACTTAGTAGTAATCGGACATGTTGACCATGGAAAGAGCACTACTGTAGGGCACATACTTTACAGATTAGGTTATGTAGATCCTAAAAAGCTGGCCGAGCTAGAAGAAGAGGCAAAGAAGAAAGGTAAAGAGTCTTTTAAATATGCATGGTTGCTCGATAACCTAAAAGAAGAAAGAGAAAGAGGAGTAACAATAGATCTTTCATTTATGAAATTCGAAACCAAAAAGTACTACTTCACTATAATTGATGCTCCAGGGCACAGAGATTTCGTCAAGAATATGATCACCGGTGCAAGTCAGGCTGATGCTGCAATACTTGTCGTTTCTGCGAGAAAAGGAGAATTTGAGGCTGGAATGAGCCCAGAAGGACAGACAAGAGAGCACTTAATACTTGCGAAAACAATGGGAATTGAACAGATAATAGTTGCAGTAAACAAGATGGATGCAACAGAGCCACCGTATAGCCAGGAAAGGTACAAACAAGTAATTGACACTCTTCAGAAATTTATGAAGGGCCTGGGATTTGATATATCGAAGATTCCGTTTATACCTATATCCGGTTGGAACGGAGACAACTTAATAGAGAGAAGCCCTGCCATGCCTTGGTACAACGGCCCCACTCTGGTAGAAGCCTTAGACAATATTCAGATTCCACCAAAGCCAATTGATAAGCCATTAAGAATTCCAATACAAGCGGTATATGCTATAAGCGGTATAGGGACAGTTCCTGTAGGAAGAGTTGAGTCGGGAGTTCTGAAGAAAGGAGACAGGATAGTATTTATGCCTCCAGCAATAGTTGGAGAAGTCAGAAGCATCGAGATGCACCACACGCAGATAGAAAAGGCAGAGCCAGGAGACAACATAGGATTCAACGTGAGAGGCGTCACAAAGACCGATATTAAGAGAGGAGACGTAGCAGGACATTTAACCAATCCGCCAACAATTGCAAAGGAATTCACTGCGAGACTTTTCATAATTTGGCATCCATCAGCCGTAACAGTTGGCTATACACCAGTTATTCATGCACATACTGCAAGCATTGCAGCTAAGATAACCGAGCTGGTATCAAAACTAGATCCAAGGACTGGTAAAGAGGCTGAGAAGAACCCGCAGTTCCTAAAGCAGGGAGATACGGCAATTGTGAAGTTCCAGCCAATTAAGCAGATGGTTGTAGAGAAGTTCTCCGAGTTCCCAGCACTAGGAAGATTCGCTATGAGAGATATGGGCAAGACGATAGGCATTGGAGTAATAACTGATGTAGTGCCTGAACAGGTTCAGATAAAGGGATAAAATTTTTATCGAATGCTAAAATCCAAAATATTTTTAAGTTTTTGTTTTTTTATCTTAAATAAAAATTGGGAGTGAAGCTTATGCCGGCTACAATGGCAAGGATAAGGTTATGGAGTGCGAATGTTGAATCGCTAGATAAGGTTACAAGCCAAATAAAGGCTATAGCAGAGAAAGGAGGAGTAAAGATGAGAGGACCGGTGCCCCTTCCAACTAAAAGGTTGGTAGTTCCGGTTCTTAGATTACCTCACGGTGAAGGTTCAAAACACTGGGAGCACTGGGAAATGAGGATACATAAGAGGCTTATAGATATAGCAAGTGACGAAAGGATTATGAGACAGATAATGAGGGTCAGAGTGCCAGAAGACGTTTATATCGAAATTGAGCTGATCTAAAAAAATTCTAAAGCACTTAAAATTTCCTTTATGACACCATCGGTTTTTACAAAATCTTTTTGAAGCAAGCATACTTTTAAAGCTTTGTTGCAAGCATATCCTTTTATATCAATTAAATCTCCTACAATTATCACAGCTGGGACTTCTTCAAAAGAAAGTTGCTCTCTTAACAGCTTAATAACTAATTCCGTATACTTACCTTCAGACCAATTGAAAGCCCTAGTGTCATATATTAAAGGGTTTATCAAAGGAAAGGACTTTATGCTGTAGTCATCAATGCATTTTTTCAGCCCAAGAGCGGTCTCCTCGCTGACATCTTGCGCTCTAGCGATTAGAATCATCCTTTCCATTTGCTTACCGCCACATTATTTTTGTATAAAAGTATCTTAAAATTTAAATAGATTAAAATATTTTATAGTTGAAGTGTTCGAATTTGATTTAAATTGTCGATGAGAGTTTTAATATTAGATTAACTGCGGTGAAAACTATGAAAGTAGAAACTGCTGCAATACTTGCGGGAGGATATGGCAAAAGGCTGAGACCTTTAACAGACTCCATTCCTAAGCCAATGATAGAGGTTGGAGGAAGACCCATATTAGAGTGGCAGATGCTTTGGCTTAGAAGCCTTGGTATAAAAAAATTTGTCCTTCTAGTTGGATACTTAGGCGAGATTATAAAAAGCTATTTTGGCAATGGTGAAAAGCTTAAAGTTGAAATAAAATATTCCTTTGAAAATGAGCCTTTAGGAACTGGAGGAGCAATTAAAAATGCTTATAACGTAATGAAAGATGAAAAATATTTCTTTGTTGTAAATGGAGATATTATAACGAACCTGAACCCTTATGAAATGGTCAGCGATTTGGAGGATGAGATTGGCGTAATTGCTCTCGCTCCTCTTCAAAGCCAGTATGGAGTTGTCGATGTAGATACCAACGGTCATATAAGAGGTTTCAGAGAAAAGCCAAAGATAGAGGGCATATGGATAAATGCCGGAGTGTACTTACTAAAAAGCGAAATATTTGAAATGCTTCCAAAAAAAGGGGATATTGAGAAGGAAACTTTTCCGAAAGTTGCAGAACAAAATAAATTAAAGGGGAAAAAGTATTTTGACATATACTGGAAAAGCATTGATAGCCACAAAGATCTTGAAGAAGTGGATAAAGCTATAAGGGAGAAAAAAGTATTTAGTTTTTGAGCCGGGGTGCCCGAGCGGACTAAGGGGCTGGCCTGGAGAGCCAGTTCCCCATACGGGGAGCGCGGGTTCAAATCCCGCCCCCGGCGCTACTTAAATCAAAAGTGCGAAATATCTTTAGAATAAAGTTTTTTGATATACAAATAAATACAAAAATCATTAGATATAGTTATGGAAAAGGTAAAGAAGATCATTTATCCCAATTTTTCGCTCTCTTCGATGAACTATTTTTCTTTTTTAAAAATTGCAATATACTGAGAATCTCTCTCGATCATTTTGTCTAATTTAAAGCCAACTTCAGTTGCCATTTTGACGAGATCCTCTGGTTTTATTCTTATATGAGGTGGAGGACCAAATAACCATGAATCTGAAGGCTTAAACTCTATTATCAGTA
Organism: Fervidicoccus fontis Kam940; assembly: GCF_000258425.1. NCBI lineage: Archaea > Thermoproteati > Thermoproteota > Thermoprotei > Fervidicoccales > Fervidicoccaceae > Fervidicoccus > Fervidicoccus fontis. Next base: position 551,617 of record NC_017461.1, on the reverse strand, counting down.
ATCTTCCATTTTCAGCAGAATTTTTATATAAATAGCTAAGCAACTCTTTTTTGCAATTTATATCATGAAAGCTATTAGAGAAAAACGCTAAATTGAAATACTTTATTTCTAGGCCTTCACAAACGTCTTTCGCCAAAAATTCCAAGTTGCTAATGCCCTTTTCTTTACCCTCTTGAATTAAGCTATTCATAAGGCTTTCATCCATATATGCTTTATCAATAGCGTAGACCTTCTTTGCATGTTTAGAAAATATGAAGGAATAATAACCGTCTCCTGATCCTATGTCCAAAATAACATCTTCGTTGCTGAGTTGAGCCAATTCAAGAAGCAAATTTTCCTCGAGTCTTTTCTTGTTGGAATGCATATGATGGTGGTAATGTTTGCTCATTTTTTCACCTTGTTAAATATTGCAGGTGCAAATATTTAAAAAAAGTGCAATTTATAGCTACTTCAAATAAAAATAGTTAAATTTTATAATAATTATTAATATTAAAAAATGAATAAATTTTAATATTTAAAAATTGAAAAAGGAAAAATTTTTATTGCAAAAACAGCAAATGATAAAAAAAGATTAAGTTTTTTAACCATTCGGCTTTATTTTTTCAAGGTAATTACAGTTTTAAACATTGGTGAAATGAAAGTGCTGTTCGTATATGTGGGTCTAATTGCAGGTCTTCTAGGAATAATAAGTGCTTTATATATCTATAACTGGATTGGAAGGCAACCTACAGGCACGGAAAAAATGGTCGAGATATGGAAATCGATAAGAGAAGGAGCTTCAGCATATATGAAAAGGCAATTAAAAACAATAATTGTGTTCTCTTTTATTATGGCTGTTATTGCTGGTATCAGCGTTTACATCGGGTACGATGTGAAGCTTTTGCCACAACATCCGGAAATGAGAAGCGAAGTTATTTCAGAGTCCATTCTTATTGCCGTCTCAGTAGTTTTGGGTAGTGCATCATCTGTAACAGCAGCGTTTTTAAGTATGGATGCATCAACAAAGGCTAATGTGAGAACAACCGAGGCCGCAAGGAGAGGAACTTGGGAAGCGCTCAGGACTGCAGTTTTAGGAGGAAGTGTGCTAGGATTTTTAGTGCCATCAATGAGCGTCTTTATGCTCTCTCTGCTCTATCTAGTATATTCTTTCTTTGTAGGCGGTAGCAATCCTTTAAGCATAAGAATTGTACTTGACAGTTTGGCAGGATTTGCTTTTGGGGCAAGCCTTTCGGCATTATTTGCTCAAGTTGGAGGAGGAATATATACAAAAGCTGCGGACATGGGTGCAGATCTTGTTGGAAAGGTTGAAGCGGGAATACCTGAAGACGATCCTAGAAATCCGGCCGTAATAGCAGACCAGGTCGGAGATAACGTTGGTGACTGTGCGGGAAGAGGGGCAGACATTTTCGAATCTATTACTGCAGAACTGCTAGGTTCTATGATCGTTGGTTGGGCAGTTTACTTTATATTGATTAATGCAGGAACTTCCCAGGATACGGCTATTAAATTCATGCTATTGCCATTGCTGATAGGAGCTGTAAAGATAATCTCAACTATACCAGGAGTTGTAACAGCAGCTTCCCAGAAGAAGTTTAATGACCCGATTGAGCCCATGAGGAACGGGGTTATAGTAACAGCTGTTGTCGCATTAATTGGATTCGCGATCGTATATATTCTTTTCTTTAGGCAGTATTGGGGATATCTTCTCTCAGAATCGCTGATAGGAATAATTTCTGCTGTTATAATAGTGCTAGCTACGAACTATTATACCGGTAGGGAATCTAAAGCAGTTGTTGAAATAGCTCAAGTCTCGCAATCCAGCTCTGCTTTGACAATTCTGAAAGGGCTCACGATAGGAATGAGGGCGACATTCGTGCCTATTATCGTAATTTCATCAGCTCTTCTTATTGCTTTCATGATAGGCATGCATATGCCACTTCCTTCGACTTCTAATTCATTGGCAATAGCAGGCATTCCAATAGAAAAATTCCTTTACGGAATTTTTGGAACCGCTTTAGCTACATTAGGAATGTTATCGCTTTCAGGGATCATAATGACTCTCGATGGTGCAGGACCTATTTCTGACAATGCTGGTGGAATCGCTGAAATGGCTGGACTGGAAGAAGAGGTTAGAAATAGGCTCGATCCTCTTGATGTTTTAGGAAACGTTACAAAGGCCTTGACCAAGGGATTTGCGATGGGAAGCGCATCTCTTGCAGCTTTACTGCTATTTCAGGCATTTGTTCAAGATTATGTTGCGAGAGATCCTTCGGTAATTCAGCTAGTTAGTGGAATTGCTCAAATAAATATGCAGAACTTCCTTGTAATTATGCAGCAATTTATCAACAGGCTAGTTTTGATTAGACCTGATATAATGCTGAGCTTCTTAATAGGCGCAATGATTCCATATTTGTTCAGTTCTTTCGCATTAGATGCTGTGACAAGGGCAGCATGGATGATGGTTGAAGAGGTCAGGAGACAGTTTAAGGAGAGACCAGGGATATTAGAATGGAAGGAAAAGCCTGATTACTATAGAGCGGTTGATATTAGCACTCAATATGCGATTAGAAACATGATCTCTCCCGCACTAACAGTCATATTGCCGCCTTTGGTTATAGGAATTTTGTTCGGAGGAGCTGCTGTTGGTGCTCTAGTTGTGGGTGCAACTGCAAGTGCTGTAACTTTAGCAATTTTAATGATGTGGGGAGGAGCAGCGTGGGATAATGCTAAAAAGTACATAGAAGCTGGTCATTTCGGAGGAAAGAAATCACCTGCGCATGCAGCAGCAGTAGTTGGAGATACCGTTGGAGATCCATTAAAGGACACTGCAGGGCCATCATTACATATAGTAATTAAATTATTAAATACAATATCATTGGTATTTATTCCGATATACATGATATGGTTATTGAGTTCGGTCTTGCCATAATTTTTTGTTTTTTAAAATAAATAATGAAAAAAGGAAAGGGTCTTTTTCTTTTAAAGGTATTTTCGTTAAATTGATTATTACGGTGGATTAGCTGATGTGGTTTTTTATTGGAACTATATCGCTGTCTTTTCTTTCATTTATAAACAGCGCACTTTCAACTTATATAGCATATAATTTTCATGTATCTTCTCAAGTTTACGGATTCATTACTGCTATGTGGAGCGTAACTTTTATTCTGTCAAATAAAATACTTTCTCCTCTTTCAGATTCAGAAGATAATAAATTGCTAAGTGCAATTTCAGTTATTACTATGGCGACTTCATTTGTCTTGCTCTATGTTCACAGTTTTTTATCTGTAACTATAGCATTTTTACTGAATGCCATTAGCAATTCAAGCTCGACGCTCTCCCTTACTACCACGATATTTGAAATGAATGACAGCTCTCAGTGGTCAAAAAAATCAATTCTTCAGAACATGATTTCGTATATAACAAGAGGAGTTCTTTTAATCCTAATAGGAGGAGTATTTTTAGGCTTGTCTTTAGATATATTCATGCTCATAGCTGTAATTCTTTCAATATTATTCTTTCTTTCGTTGCCTTCCATACCATTCGGATTTGAGAGGAAGTTTCACGCTTTCTCGCAAAGCTTCAACTGGATAAACTTCTATCTCGGTGGGTTTACTTCTTCAGATTTGATAAGCAATAGCTATTACCTCAAAAAATTTGAAGGCATAAGAAAAAGCAAAAGCTCAATCTCCATACTTATAGCAATTCTTGGAACAACGTTGGTTGGAAACTACATGATTACTGCACTTCCTATTGTTCTGCGATCAAGTGTTCCTATGCATATTATGTGGCTTTCAAATGGAGTTGCGTATGTATTAATGGGCTTAGTTCTCTTGATGCTATCATCAACAAAAGTCAAAAGCCTTTCACTAGCTTCATTTTCTATACTTATAAGAGGCGCTTGGTTCATATTTTTCCTGGATGCTGCGAGAAATCCGCAATTCCTTCCAATATATATTGCATTCTCTCTCATAATGTATTCAATTATAAACTCTACTCTCTATAACTATTTTGTAGAGCTTACAAGCGGATACGGAAACCATTCTTATTATATGGCTAGAGAAGTTGGAAATCTAATCGGAAGCGTATTATCAGGATTAATGCTCACTTTTGGAGAGAGTCCTATATTTTTCTCTATTCCAGCGATAATTACAGCAATTTCCTTCGCGTCATTAATAATTTAAAGAAATACGTGAAATTTGTCAATGACGTTTAACTTTTCTTAGCCTTTGGTTTTCTGCCTTTTTTACTTTTGTTGCTTTTTTCCTTCTTTCTTTCGCTCTTTTCCTTCTTTTCTTTTTCTTTAGCTTTGTGTGAAATGAGCTCTCCATAAGCCTTATCGAGATCTTCTTTGCTTATTTTTCCCTCGCTTGCTTGTTCAATTTTCTCTACTATTTCAATCATTGTATTGATTTCGTCCGGAGATATGTCAAAACCTATAGAGCTTTCCTCCTCTTCCATTTCAGATGCTTCTTCCTTTTCTTCCTCCTCTTCAATTTCTACCTCTTCTACCTCTTCTTCCTCACTCATAAAAACACCTCATAAAAGGAGCTAAACACAGTATATTGCTTTTTAAGAATATAAATTTTAAACTGATTCATCTCATTCCTTTGGAAATAAGTTTCTTTTAGGGAGTTTACTGGCTCCCTTCATTCATTTGTAAATAGATATTTCATCTGCGAAGAAGATAAAAGTTCAGACCAGGCGCGAGAGAAGGTCAGTGTTTTCATTCTCGTGAAATAAGCAATCAACTAATATTAAAATGGAAAAACTATTAAAATAGATACTTGGCTTGTAGAGAAAACATTTAAAGCTAAAAAAATATTATTAATGAAATATAAATATCTAAAAGATCGAAGATGAAAGAAGTTTCTGTAATCTTTCCAGCGAAAGATGAAGAAAAATTCATTGCACATTCTGTAAAAACTGCAAAAAAAGCAAAGAACGTAAGGGAAATCATTTTAGTGGACGGAGGAAGCGTTGATAATACACCTGCTATTGCGAAAAAACTTGGAGCAAAAGTTATCTTCCAAAGCATTTTAAAGTATCCAGGAAAAGGGGTTGCGATGAGAGATGGTTACTATTACTCGACCAAAGATATAATTGTTTTTCTAGATGCAGATATAAAGAACCTCACTCCTGATTTTATTAATAAGCTTATTGAACCGATCTTGAAGGGTGAGACGGACTTCGTAAAGGGAACATTTGGAAGGAAATCAGGGAGAGTAACTGAGCTTGTGGCTAAACCTCTGCTCAGGATCTTTTATCCTGAGCTTTCGTATCTTTCTCAGCCATTAAGCGGCGAAATTGCTGGAACTTCTGAAGCTTTTTCTAAGGTAAATTGGGAGTTGGGGTGGGGGGTTGATATTGGGATAGTACTAGATATATATAAAGCCGGTTTCAAAATTAAGGAAGAAAATTTAGGATTTAAAGATCATGACATGAAACCATTGCCAATGCTTACTGAGATGGCTTACGAAGTTGCACAAACTATAATTAGAAGAGCTACCCAAGATGGGAAGATATCTGAATCTAAAGGCGAAGAATTGCTTGCGAAATACATAGAAGAAAGTAAAACTCAAAAATATGAAGAGGGTGAAGAAATGTGAGGCATGTAATTGTAGGTTCAACACATTTTACTACATTTGCGCTGAAAGGGATTAGAGAAGCGGATCCGAGTGGAATAATAATAGTAATAGAAAGGTCTATAGAAGTAGCAACCATTATGGCAAAGCAAGTAAATGGAAAAGCAGTTGCAGGCGATCTCAGGGACAAAAAAGTGCTTGAAAGTGCAGAGATAAATTTGGCAGATACATTCTTTTCTTTAACTGACTCTGATGCTTTAAATATAAAGCTCTGCTCATTTGCAAAAAAGGATTTTTCCGTTCCAATAGTTGTTGGACTTATTAACAATCCTATGAACTATGAAAACATGCGTGAAGCTGGAGCTGATTTTATCATTGATCCTACGCTTTTTTTAGAGAACTATGTGAAAAGTATTATAGCTATAGACAGACCTGTTAAGTACGAGCTTCCCAATTTTCTCGGTCTGGACATTTTAGCATTGAGACCTTCTAAGTTACTAGAGGGAAAAGAAGCTCTAGTAAGTTTTGTTAAGAATATTAACACCAAGAATGAAGTAAAGGCAATAAGAGTTTTGTCTTCCAAGGAAAATAAACCAAAGAATATAGATGAGATAGAGCAGGGCGATTATTTGATTTTTGCAATTGAAAAGGAAAAATCTGAAGGTTTTCAAGAAAAAATTAAAGATTTTGTAAAAAAGACCTTAGGGCTGAAAGAAACATGAAGGCATTTATAGACCTTGATCTTACTATTACATCAGAGAGAACAGCATTTGTTATAAGCAGAAGCTTTGGACTTGAGGAAAAAACTAGACAAATTCTTTTGTCAAGAGAAGATGAGTACATCAAATCTATAAAGATCTCAAACCTTTTAAGCGGAATAGATTTACGAGGAATAAATAAGGCTGTCCTTAATACAAAAATCTTTGATTGCACAGAAAAGCTTCTCAATTTATTAAAAGAAAAAGGATTCGAAATAAACATAGTCTCTCTCGCATATAAGCAACCAATTCAAGCGCTATTTAAATATAAGCTGAACATTTCAAATGTAAACATATTTGCTCCCGAGCTTGTTGTAGAAAGGGAAAACTCCAAAGTTATAGGCGTAAAGATTTCAATTGGGAAGATAGAAACTCCCTGGTGCCTCAACTGTCCTGTGTGCAAAAGGTATATAGTTAGGAGGAATAAGGACGAGTTTACTCTCGCAATAGGAGACTCAATAGTCGATTTGTGCATGTTTTTAGAGGCGGACAAGTCAATTTTAATAGACAACGGAAATGTACCATGTTTTTTGAAGAATAAGGCCACATATGCAGTGAAAGATCTTTGCTCAGCCATAAGAATAATTGAAAATTTAGGTGATAAAAAATGATCCTTTTCGGTTTGTCTAATGAATTTGTAATAAGAGTTATAATATCAGTCATATTTATAATTTTTATATATTTTTTCGTAAAGTACTTAGATAAGCTAATAAATAAGGTCTTTTCAAGGATAGATCCTTCACTTAGACTAGAAGTAAAATCCGTCTTTTCATATGCAATATATGTTTTAGGAGCTTTGATTGCAATATCTATAATTTCTCCTCAAACTTCTATATTAGACGTTATTATCTTATTGCTGGGCTTAGCTATAGTAATTTCGTTTGCTGACGTCCTTAGGAACTGGGGGATTCAATTTTTGCTAAGAGGAACAAAGTCTTTTAAAATAGGGGACTGGATCGAAGTTGATGGCATTTTCGGAAGGGTTATAAGCATTGAGGACAATGGCATATTTTTGGAAACAGCTAGAAGGGAGAGAATCTTTATTTCAAATATAAGACTGAGCAATTCAATAATTATAAACAGAACGACCCCCATAGGGTATATGTATAGAGTAAGAATCTACATCCCTCAAACAGTGAAGCCATTGGAGGCTTTAGAGAGAGTTAAAGAAATAGTCTCAAAGATAAAAGGGGAGCTGTCATCAGAACCAACTGTTCTTTTGGGATTAGAAAAGAACATGACGGTAGTAGACCTCACTATGGAATTTTTAAATGTATATAAGCTGGAAGTTTTTTCAGAAAAGGTTTTAGAGGAAGTTCTCAGAGAATTCCCTGAAGCAGTAATCAAAAGGATCTAATTTTTTAATCTTTTTTATAATAATATATTTATCAATAAAAAGATAATAGTATTATTGCTGATTTTTATGCTAAGTGTACGTATAAACTCTGCTGGTTATAATGAAAGCGAAAAAATACTGAACAATATCAGTTTTGATGCTGAAAGCGGTAAACTCATTTTAATAGGAGGTCATTCAGGTTCTGGAAAAACTACTTTGCTTTTTGCTATTACTGGCGTGCTTACATCTTTATTAAAAGGATGGGCTGATGGAAAAGTTATTTACCGTTCAACAGACATACTGAAGCTAGATGAGCCGCTTTCATTTTCTGGCAAAATCTTCGGTTTTGTCCTTCAAGATCCTGATAGGCAACTTTTAATGCCAACGCCATTTGATGAAGTGATGTTCACACTTGAAAACTTTGGCTTCGAAGAAAGTGAAGCAAAGAAAAAGACGGAAAACCTTTTAGAAACATTTGGTTTGAAGAAAAAGATGTTTGAGCATGTTGAAAACCTATCCGGAGGAGAGAAAAGAAGACTATCATTGGCTTCTGCAATAGCTCATGATCCCCCTATAATTATATTCGACGAGCCTACAGCATCTTTAGATCCATGGGGTATTAATGATGTTAGAAATTTTATTGCTAGCGAAATAAGGATGGGAAAAAGCATTATTGTGGTAGAACATAAAGTAAAATATTTTATTGATATGGCATCTGAGCTTATAGTATTGGGAAAAAATTCAGATACCACTTATTTCAAGGACATCACTATTTCTCCTGAATTTTTGGAAAAATTAGATTCTTTGGGTGTAGATTCTTATCCTGTTTCTGAAACCAAGAAGAAAAAAGATGAAAATAGGAGAGAAAAAATTCTAGAAATGAGAGGGGTTGAATGCTGGTATGACGAAAGCGACTACATATTGAGAAATATTGATCTGGATTTGAGAAGGGGAGAGGTTGTTGCATTAGTAGGTCCAAACGGCTCCGGGAAGACAACTCTCTTAAAAACTATCGCAGGCTTTCATAAAAAATATAGTGGAGAGATAAAAATTTATGCGGAAAGAAAGAATGTCAAGCCTTTTTATGTACCTCAAGTTCCTGACTATTTGTTTATAAAAAACACTTTGAAAGAAGAGCTCGAATTCCTATCGAAAAAGACCGGAAAGAGAAAGGATGAATTAATAGCACTGCTCGACTTCTATGAAAGCAGAAAGAACTCTTCACCTTACACGCTTAGCCTTGGGCAAAGGAGGTGGCTTTCTGCAGTAATAGCATGGAGCTACGAACCTTCAATCGTTCTTTTTGATGAACCTACTGTTGGACTTGACAAGTTTATGCTATTTGATTTTTTCAGCAATGTTATCAAGCTTAAAGAAAAAGGCACTTCTTTCCTGATTTCTACTCACGATCCAAGAGTCTTGTCTGAAATTGCAGATAGAGCTTATGCTACATATAATGGAAGTATCAAAGAAGTGGATCCTATTGATGAAGCGAAAAAGCTAGAGACCATTTCAGGTGTAAGTCATGGAGCATAGAAAAATCAAGCCTTCTATGCTTTTCATATATGCGATTGCGGTATCAATTATGGCATTTGTTTTTAATTTGCCAAGCTCTCTCTTAATACCCTCATTGTTGAATTTCATATTAGGTATTTGCTATGGAAGGAAGACCCTTCCAATGAAGCTTATTTTTGTTATTTTGATGATAAATGCGTGGGGGGCCCTCATCAACGGCATCTATTTTCACAATACCGGTCCTATGTTGTTTAAAATAGGAGGGCTCTCTGTTAGGTACAACGCATTAACATCCTTTTTGCTTGTAAATTTAAGGTTCTTCCTAATAATCGGTTCAACTCTCTTCATGTTGGGTATGAGTGGAGGTTCCAGAGAGCTGATCAGGTCTTTAGAGCGAGACCTTGGAATGCCGCCGTGGATAGCATTTTCTATATCCCACGCTTTTAGGCTTTTTCCATTAATTTCTAGAGACTACAGAGAGCTTCAGATAGCCAGAAAAGAGAGGAAGGCTGGTACAAATATACTCAATCCTTTAATCTTAAAAGAAGTTTTAATTTCTATATTAAATGTAAGCTATGAAAGAGCCCAGTGGAGCGGAATTTCTGCAGAGCTTAGAGGCGTAAAGCTTAGGAAGAGGATAAAAAAGGAGAAACTTTCTATATATGATATATTTATACTAAGTTTAATTGCAGTAGAATGGGCGATTGCGATTATATTTGTAAAATTTTTATAACTTTACAATCAATAACTTTATATCCTTATTATTACATTTAATGTTTTGATGGTCTCATATGAACAGTGCAGAGAAAAAAGAAAAGAAGAAAACAAGCTATACAGGCATTGACCTCGCAATTTTAGCACTCGTTGGTGTAGTAACAGGAATTATATTTGCTGGATCATGGTCAATTTATTATGCAGTTGAAGCTGTAGGAGGTCCAGTTGGCGCAAGATTGGCTTCATACGGCCTTTGGTTTATAGGTGCTCCTCTTGCTGCCACGCTTATAAGAAAGCCTCTTTCAGCTCTATTTGGGGAAGTAATAGGGGCATTCGTTGAAACTTTAATAGCTCCAGCAGGCGGAATAACTAACATAATTTACGGGCTTTTGCAGGGACTCGCATCGGAATTTGTATATTTCCTTTTCAGATATAAAAGATGGGATATTATCTCTGGAGTTCTTTCAGCGATTGCCGCCGGACCTGTTGCAGTGGCATTAGATGCTTTGTTGTTTGGGACAATTGGAAGTAGCATTGAGATGTCTCTATGGGTGATTGCATCAATGGTTAGCGGTGCAGTTTATGGATTTATTGCCACTTATGCTGCAAAAAGTATAAGGAGAAATCAATAGTATGCAGATAATAAATTAAATAGTGTTTAGAGCTTTTTTAACCGCGTCAATTGCATTTTTTCCAAATATGTAACAGACAGGTTCTATCCCTTCTCCGCCTTCATCTACAATCACATCAGGGGGATCTTTAAGCTCTCCTAACAGCTCATCAAGATATAGGTAAAATTCCTCCATAGAGCTATGCGGCTTAACTTTAGAAATTTTATATCCAAGACGATCCATTTTTTCAATTATCTTTCTATCATATCTTATTACAATGACACCACACACTTCATTGAACCTATTTTTGACTTTAGAAAGAACTGTCGCTGTGTGCCTGCTCCCTCCCCTCATCGGTTCTCCTACAGCTATAACTCTGCTTCCAATGTTTACAATTTTACCAGAAAAGCCGACTGCTTCTATATAAGACCTCCCGCTTTCTGGAAATGCCACAATGTTAGAACCAACTTCAGGAATGAGGAGATAACTATTAGGGTTAGAATTGAACAACTCAAAAGCGGTTCTAACCTCATCTATTAAGATATCTTTCTTTTCTTTATGCGATGTTAGGCATATATTACAATCACCTGGAATTATTGGGTAAATTTTTCTATGAAAATTGCATAGCACGCCTCTCTCTAATAATGAAGCAGTATACGAATGGAGCAACTTTATATAATCAAACGGTCTGTTGTCGTGAAGCGTTTCAGAAAGGACTTCTACAAGCCTACTTACTTCTTCCTCATTTATCCCAACTTTTTTCAGTTTTTCAATATATATGGATTCATTTACGCTTAAGTATTTGTTAACCATAGGTTGGGATATTCCTAGTAGTTTTCCAACTTTAAATTGTCCATACCCTCTTTTTACTAAGTTATGTATAATCAGCCCTTTTATTGAAGGGGTCACATACTTTGAGACAAGCTCTTCAGGTATCATGTCGCATCTTCCTTTACATTACCAGGTTATTATTTATAAAAAATAATACTAATAAAGATTACCAACGTATTCTCGCTTTCAGCTACGAATAGAATTTTGCTTTTAAAAACTTATTATTATGTTATCCATTAATATTTTATAGACAGAACTTTATGGTGGAATAATGAATATTTCAGTTTTAAAAAGAAATGGAGAAAAAGAAGAGTTCATGCCAGAAAAAATAATTGTCAGTCTTGTAAAAACTGGAGCGACACCTGAGGTTGCTAGAAAAATAGCAAAAATAATTGAAGGCAGATTGCTTGAAAGAGGGGTAAGCGAGATAGCGACAAAGGACTTAATGAAGGAGGTTCTTGAGCTTTTAAAAAAGGAAAATGAGGAGTGGTACAACAACTGGCTTGTCTTTGATAGGGCAGTAAAGAAGAGAAAGATCGAGGCTTGAATTCAATTTAATAGATAAAGTTTTTTTATTTTAATACTTTTGTTTTTATATGAGGGAAGCCTATTGGATCCTTTGCTATCAGTGCTGATTTTGCTGACAGTCAGTGGATTCATAGCTTCAACTTTTCAGAGATTTGGCTTTGGAAGGATCCTCGGTTATATTTTTGGAGGAATTATTATAGCGTATATCGCTTTGCATTTTCATATTTCTGTTGACTTCAGTTATACAGATGCATTGAGAGAAATAGGTTTGGTACTTTTCTTTTTCGAAGCTGGTTCATCGATAAGCATTTCAGGACTGCGGGCATCTTTTTCTAGAGTTGTAGCTATAGAATTAGTATCTATAACGTTCATTTGGACTCTGAGCAGCATCGTTTCTTTTACTTTGGGCTTTTCTCAAATTGAAAGGCTTTTTACTTTTCTTCTCCTTGTAAACTGCTCTATGGTCACTTTCTATCTTATATCCAGTGATAGAGGAAGATTGGGGACAAAAATTAAGCAGATTGCTACTTTGCAGTTCAGCATGGAAGATATTGTACAGTTCAGTTTATTCTCAATACTTTTTTCATTCAGCAGTTCTAATGTTGGGATAATTAGCGGGTTCCAGCTTTTCTTAAAGATTGCAGCTCTTTCTCTAATTATGTTTGCTTCTGCTTATTTAATACTCAGGATTTTGAGCAGCTCTGCATTGGTGCAGGAAAAAACCAATAAGTTTATTCTATCTCTCGCTATAGCTCTCGGATATGTATCTATCTCTCAATACTTCGGTCTCCCTCCGTTATTTGGCGCATTCATCTCGGGCCTCGCCTTTTCATCAACTTTAGGTGCGGGGGAGATAGCTGACATGCTTGTAGGGATGAAAGAGATTGGTATGTTATTTTACTTCTCTTCTCTAGGAGCAGATATAGGTCTTTTCAATAGTATAAAAGTAATAAAGTATGGAATCATTTTAGGGATGCTGGCAGTACCAATAAGAATGATCGGTTTGTTTATCGGTGGGATTCTAGGTGGAGTGACTCCTGAAAATGCCTCACTCATCTCATTAACCCTTTTCCCTATAGCAGAAAGCGGAATTATATTTGCAGATACGTTGGCATCATCTGGAATGCTTGCAAGTCAAATGGTTGGCATATCAACTATAGCGGTTATGTCGACTTTAATTGTAAGTGGAGCTATATCTTCAAGAATTGATACCTTTGCATTAAAACTTATTTCGTTCATTCCTCTTAATACGAGAAAGGCCTTAGATGGAATTTCTAAGCTATATTTCAGCAGCATTGAGACGCTTGTTGGGACTTTTGCGATACTAACGAGATTTGTAGCAATTGTTTTGTTGGTTTCATATCTTAGCGATATGTTCTCCTTAATATTTCAACATATTAATTTATCATTTTCTATAGAAATAATTATACGGGTAATAATAGGAGTATTAGGATCTTCTCTTGTGCTGTTGGCTTTCATAGTCACCACAAATTCTATGCTGAGATTTATTTCAAAGAGATTTAATATGTTATCAAATTCCAGCTCTGGAAATATAGGAAGGGTCTTTGTTTATTTGTTTGGCGGGATAACTTTAGTTATAGAGCTTCAGCTTCTTTACGAATCTTTGAGCTGGACAAAAGAGTATTTTGGAATAGAGTTTTTTGGCATAAATCTTGCTTTTGCTTTAATGATAATCTTTCTAACCTTGTTCTTTATGACTAGAAGGAGAGAAGCTGTTAAAAGGAATACGGAAAATAGGAAAATATCTAGATATTAAATGAGTAAAGAGATTCCTGTCCCTTTTTTGTTGCTACTTTTGCGAAATAAGGAGCTCTTTCTTCAAGCTTGCACTCTAATGATATAGTATTCACTTCGCCAGGCTGAAGGCTAATGTTTAAAATTTCAGAGCAAAATACGTTTCCATAGATGTTGAAAACATATGCGCTATTTATATCAGCTTTAACTTCCCCAACGTTTTTTATAAAAATCGTTATTTTGTAAATTCCTGGCTTATTTTCAGATAATTTTATGCTTACTCCCTCTATTCTAATCTGCTCGGACATTTTCAACTACGTCACTTCAATTTTATGCATTGTTAATTATTTTGTCTAATTCTTTTAAAATCTCTTCTTCTATATGTTTGTTCCAAAGCATTTCCGGAATATCTACTAGTAAGAAAAGTGAGCTCAAAAATAATGTTTCAATTGTTGTTATAGCTATATTCTGGATCCAATTTCCAATTCCAACTTTAACTCTCAGTTTCTCAGGCTCTTGCTCAAAAGTGAAAGTAAGCGCCCTTCCTGCAGCAAATAGATCTCTCAATATCCCCCCCTTTCTCGCTTGAAGGATAGCTTTATCTACTCCGGTTTTTTGTTGAACTTGCCATCCGTTATTTTTTAAGTAGTTGGAAAACTTATCTAAAATTTCGCTCAGACTAACATTTTTATTATACTCTTTTTCAAAAGTAAAAATACCCATAATTTACACCAATTCTATTTTTACTAATTTTGTTATTTTTAACTAAAAGAATTTTCGTTCAAATAGGGTCTATTAAGAGCGTATTTTTTGCTAATTACTACTTTACTTAAAATTTTCATAAAGGTTATTTTTATACGAAACCTTATTGTCTCATCCTTCTTCTTTCTGTCCTTAGCCTAGACAAACAGTTTCGGGTTTCATAAAAGTTTATATTTTGATGTTGATGAGATAAAATAAAGATTTTTTAGTTAGAATATGGATGAGGAACAGAAATTGGAACTTCGATCGCAACTTTCTCTTCCGTAATTTCTTCAAGCGATTTGCCAGCAGGTTCTTTTAGCCATATTGATATAATCGCTCCAAGCATTGACACTCCTGACAGTATAAACAAAACTCCCCTGATACCTATAGATTCCAAAGCTAATGGGAATAAATATGTACTTAATGCCGCTCCAGCCTTTCCCGTAGCTGCAGCAATTCCATGCGATGTAGATCTATATTTCGTTGGGAAAAGCTCTGTTGGAAATACGAATGTTGTTTCATTTGGTCCGAAGTTTATAAAGAAAAATGAAAGACTGTATATCAGAAATGCTAAATATTTAGGTACATAGAATCCCAATACGTCTTTCCCATTACTAACAAGAGATAGTGCAACGATTAGATAAATTGCGGCCATTGCTATAAAGCCCTGTATTTGTATCCTCTTCCTTCCTAGTGAATCCATTAGGAAGGCTGCAAAGAAGTATCCAAAGGCGCCAACGAAGTATGGTATTCCCGATATTAAGATTTTCATATGTATTGAGTCTACAGAAATCATTTGGGGGACGATAAAAGATGAGTAAATGCCCGTTCCGTAGAAAGCTATGTCCATTAGAAACCAAGCAAAAGAAGCTATAAACAAAGACTTCCAGTATTTTTCCAAAAACTCTCTGAACGTTAAGTGATTTATGCCGTTGTTACCTACATTAAATCTTATCTCTTTCCCTATAATGATTTTGGATGCCTTTTTAGCCTCTTCTTGATTGTTTGATACGAGCAATGCATACCTCGGAGTTTCAGGTACTTTTCTTCTTAGATAGACGACCGAGAGTGGAGGGATTGCTCCGATAGCTAAGAGTGCTCTCCAAGTAATTTCAGCAGGAAGATAAGAAACCAATATTACAGAAGCTACCACAGCTGTTATTGCTCCAAAGCCCTGCATGGCGAATACCAATCCTACAAGCTTCCCTCTATCTTTGGCATTTGCATATTCGCTCATTATAGTTGCACTTACTGGGTAGTCTCCCCCAATTCCTATACCCAAAAAAATCCTTGAGATTAAAAGTGACTCGAAATTCCATGATATTGCACTCAGTAGCGCTCCAATTATCAAAATAGAAAGCTCAATTCCATATATTTTTTTTCTACCATATTTATCGGCGATCTTCCCAAAAAGAAGTTGTCCTATCATTGCAAAAGCAAGTGATGATGCACCAACAGCCCCGATCTCATGCCCTGATAAGTGGAATGAAGTTTGATACGGTCCAGATAGAAGCATGAGAACTATTCCAATTACAAAAAGGTCGTAGGCATCTGTAAAAAAGCCTAAGCCAGAAACGATCATTACCTTTATGTGTCCCCAGCTCAGCTTTGCCCTATCAAGTTCACTGAAAGCATTTGACAATTTATACACTTCCCCCATTTCTATACTTTTTATTCTTAATTGGCTATTTTTATACTTTTTTGCATAAATTTATAGAATTTATATATTTTTATAAAAATATAAAAGATATATAGAAGGCTTCTTCGGATGAAAGTACCAAAAGAATTGAATTATAATTTAAAAAATAAATACAAGAAAATTAAAAAATAGTTTACACCTACTCTAATCAATAAAAAGATTAGTGATTGAATTGACTGCAAAGGGGTCGAATAACAGTTATTATTCGATAATGATCATTTTATTGATTGCATATGCCCTAGTATATTTTCACAGGACAATGACTGGTATTATGAAGCCTGAAGTTGATGAATTTTCTCGATATTATGGCATAAATGCCAATATTCTTCTATCTACAATGTCTTCAGCATACTTTTATGCATATGCAACCTCCCAGCTTATAACCGGTCCACTATTAGACTCTTATGGAGTTAAGAGAATAGGTGCCACCATGCTTGCAGTACTTTCATTGGGTACTATCCTTATGCTTTTAAAAAATGAGTTTGGCCTAATTGTAGGAAGGACTTTAATAGGCTTTGCGGCAGCTGTCGCATTTCTTTCTTATATGAGATCATCTTCTCTATATTTTAGCAAATCGATGCAAGCAAAATTAACCTCTTTCGCAATAATGATTGGGAACTTCAGTACAATAGTCTCGACTTATCCATTAAGGATTTTTCTTCAGAGGTTCGGCTACACAACAACACTTTTAATATTGGCCTCTATATCTTCCTTGCTTTCTTACTTAGTTTTTAAAAAATCGAGTGATGTAGGAAGCATAGAAAAAACTTCTAAGCTAAGAGAAAGATTTGCCGAAATGAAGAAAATAGCTTCAGAAAAGCACATATGGGGTGTCGGAATAGCCGCTTTAGCCGGATATGGCACTAGCATCGCATATCAAGCCACATGGGGTCAAAGGAACCTAACTGAAATGTTTGGGTTCAGTATAGGAAAGGCAAGCATTATGCTTATGATAATTGCTATAACGGCTACTATTTTCTCTCCTATAGTAGGCTTTATAAGCGATAATGTTATAAAGAGGAGAAAGCCAATTTTAATCTCCACTCCGCTCTCTTCACTTATTGGATGGTTTTTAATTTATATTTCATTTTACTTACACAATAGTATTTTGCTCTATGCTTCAATGATATCTCTTGGACTTTCAATAGCTTTACAAATAGTAGCTCCTGTTATGGCAAGAGAAGAAGTTCAATCAAAATACTCAGGAACAGCTACAGCAATGTTTAATGTTCAGGTCTTTTTCGGCATTGCTATATTGCAGACCATCTCAGGTTTTTTAAGCATCAGTTCTATGATAATTGTCAGCATAGGAGTTTCATTATTTGGAATTTTAGCATCAATTTTGTTCACGAGAGAAACATATAAACCTAGTCTTTAATTTTCTACTTGGTTAGGAAGATTTCTGAAGAAGTTTTTAATGCAATTCTTTCTAGAAGGTCGATAAGAAAATACATAGACAAGAAAGTTCCTGAAAATGATGTTAAGAAAATAATGGAAGCAGGAAGGAGAGCACCAACGGATTGATCTCTCCAGCTATGGAGCGCGATAAGAATAACTGATGAGAAATTAAAAGAAAAGATAGCCTAGACAAAGTGTTTTGAGTTTCATAAAGGTTTATAGGGGCTGATATTGATTATCTGATTTGAGCTAGAAAATATATTCCTCAAATACCTTGCTCTCGGAAGCCTCTAAGCCACATGTAGAACCAATCGGGATCGGGATGCAGGGGAATGGAGATGAGGGGATAATATTGATCTATGAACTTATATAAAACCTGAACCCCCGAATAAAGAATATGTTTTTCAGATAACTTCAAAATATTTGAAATTTCCTCAACAGCGTTTTGGGTTCTGCCTATCACAGGTCCCATAGCCAAGAGAATTAGTGGCTAACTATTGGCTACTCAGGTGAGTTCTCAGAGTTAAGGCCTAGACTTGAGATTGACGTGTTATTTCATGAAAATGCTTATAGAAATTACTTTGTTTTGATGATGAGTATCTGGAGAGGTATGATATATTTAAAAAAATGTAGAAAGAGAGAAATCTTTAAAAAAATGATTAGGTTAATACCAGTTCCAAGCTGTTATTTTCTTTAGCCATTTTTATTTCTCTAGCAATCCTCCTTCCCATGCTCATTTCTTCATTAAAGTAAAGCCATGAATATGGACTTCCGCTAATATATAAGTTAGTCCCAGCTACGATCCTGCCTGAAAACTCAAAAGCTATAATCTCTAGGTCATCCCTTATTATGGTTTCTATGCTGAATGGTCCAATTATACCAGGTTGCGCTTCAGTTTTTGATGCTTTTACAAACCTCTCCCCGTAATCTAATACTTTAGGGAGCAAGCTTTCTCTCAGAACCATTGGCAGATTGCCGACAACTACAAATGAAGGCTCAATAAAGTTTGTAATACCAAATTCGGATGGTAGCCTCTTCAGTCCATCAATATTGCTCTCATATCTTATATCTGCACCTAGTATTTCAATTCTGTTCTTTATTGGACTATAAAAGTAATGAAAGTAAGCAGGGGTTCCTATTACGTATTCTTGAATTATCACATTTTTCTCATCATCTATTATTCCACTTTTTTTGAGATCGCTCAATTTTTCTTTTATGTCTTTTTTCGATGTTGCTATAAAGTAACCTTTTCCGCCTTTGGCTCCTGGCAATTTTACGATCACGGGCTTTTCTATATCATCTTCAAGAGAATATTCCTTGGGAATTGGGATGCCTGCTTGATATAAAAGGGACATCTTCTTGTACTGATCGGCTTCAATTCTAAACATTTTCCTCGTCCCAAAATAAGGAATCTTGAAGGACTCGGCACATTTAATTCCAACATATTCCACAAGGCTTCCGTGAGGGACAAAAATAGAATTTAAGCTTTCCAGCTTTTTTTCTACTTTTTCAGTACAAATTTCATTCCAGCTGTTCACAACAATCAGGTGGTCAATGAGGTTTTCGAAATTTCTATAAAAATGCTCTCTATCATGGAGCGTAATAAGCGCTGTCTTAAATCCCTCCTTTTTCGCTCCGTGGACTATTTGGAGAGAGGAATGGCTTGCCAAAGTAGCAATAGTAAGGTTTTCAAGGTCGTATTTTTCGATTAAGCTTTTTACACTCATAACTCATGAAGCCTCTTTTCTGCATAACTTATGGTTCTTTCGATGAGCTCCCTATAGTTTCCAAGATATTTTTCGGGCTTCAGCTCTCTTTCCAGCTCTTCTCTAGTAAATAACTTGGAAATATCTTCATCTCTTAGCGCAGCATCTATTAAGCTCTCTCCTTCTTTCAGCGCTCTAGATATCTGCATGACTTTTTTGTGAGCTTCATGCCTTGCAAATCCCCTTTCAACTAAAAGGAGCATAAGTTTTTCGCTCAATGTTGCTCCTTTAGTAATTTCTAAGTTCTTTTTAGCGGCTTCAGTATTTATATATAAGGTATTTAGAAGCTTAATCATGTCATCCATCATTTGGTCCATAGTTAAGTATGCGTGAGGAAGAATTACCCTTTCACTTGAGCTATTGGTTAGATCTCTTTCATGCATCAGAGGGATGTTTTCAAGAGTGGAAATCACAAATGCTCTCATTATTTTTGCAAGACCCGATATTCTTTCTGCAGTGACAGGGTTTCTTTTGTGAGGCATTGTACTGCTGCCTATTCTCTCAGCGTACTCATACATTTCATTTATTTCAGTTCTTGAAAGCTCCCTCACTTCTAAGGCAAATCTGTCTAGTTGGGAGGCGAGAATAGCGAGAGAAGAAATAACTTCTGCCAATCCATCTCTTGGAGCAACCTGCGTGCTTATTAGATGAGGTTCAATGTTTAATTGCTTGCTTACGCTTTCTTCAATTTCCAGCCCTTTTCCATTCCAGGCAGCCATCGTTCCAACTGCACCTGACATTTTAATTTTCACAGTCCTTTTTTCCGCATCCTTAATCCTTTCCAGGCTCCTTGTCAGCTCATATATGTAATTTGCAAATTTGAATCCGAAAGTTATAGGATCTGCATGTTGCCCATGAGTTCTGCCTGGCTCTACATAGTTGGCGTAGTTCTTTGCCAATTCAATAAGCTTTTCAATGATCTTCTTAAGCTTTGATATCAGTACATCATCAGCTTGTTTTATTAGTAGGGACCATGTAGTATCGACAATATCGTAGCTTGTAGCGCCCAAATGAACGTATTTCCCGCACTCTCCGCAAACTTCTCCAAGTATATATGTGAGGGATGCAATATCGTGCCCAAGGACTTTTTCTTTTTCATATACTTCCTCTGGAGATATATTGCCCCCACATTTAACTACTGAGTCTCTGCAAGCTGGAGGGGCAAATCCTGCATCTATAAGTCCGTTCATAAGAGCATTTTCCACTTTTATATATGTCTTTACAATATTCTTCAGAGAAAATATCTCTCTCATTTCATCAGATCCGTACCTCCAATCAAATACGCAAATAACATCTTTATTCATCTCTCTCACCTCAAGTAAGAATTTCTTCCAGACAACCTTTGGTTAAGCATTCTTTTAATTCAATCGAGATCCTCCTGCCGAGGCTTATTGGCTTGCCAAAGTAAAGCTTACTATATTGACTGCCAATTCCCATGTATGCATTTGTCCCCCCTCCGATTCTTGTGGCGACATCAAATACTATAGGCTCAAGGTTTTTCGTAACTATAAGTTGCAATGTGTAAGGACCTATTATTCCAGGAGACTCAATTTCTCTTGAAGCTTCAACAAATTTATCTCCGATTTCAAAAAGCTTCTCAAGCATGCTTTCTCTTATGGTCACAGGTTCGTGACCTATTTCAATCATTTCAACGTCTATAAATTCCTTTAAATCAAGCTGTATATCTGCAGGGAGCCTGAGAAAGCCGTCTAGATCCGTTTGTATTCTTCTATCTATGCTGATTATTTCGTTCCTATTAAATGCTATAGAATTGAAGTAGTTTACATTGAAGTGTGACCCAATGACGAGCTCTTCTATGGACGCATGGTTTATATCCTCTTTATTGACTATGCCGTCGTTAACAAGCCTATTGAATTTTCTGTAGAAGTCCTCTCTGTCAATAGCTATAAAGAATCCCCTTTCTACCTTCTTAACCGCATGTAGCATTTTTACAATTACAGGTCTATCAATTTCATCAGGATTGGCGAAAGTTTTCGGCCTTCTTATTCCTGCTTTATCTAGAAGTTTATAGTAGTTCTTTTCGCCAGTTCTTTCCTCATACCTGAGCATAAATCTATTACCGAAAATTGGGATTTCAAATTCTTCTTCTATCTTATCATACCCCACATATACAGAAAAGCTCCTGTTCGGCACAAATATCGAGTTTTTTTCTTGAAGCTTCTTTTGGTGTTCTTTTTTTACGATGTCGGAGAATTTTTCTAATATAATAACTTCACTTATTACGGAGATGAACCTTTCATATGTTTTCTCCCTACCTTTTTGACATATAGCAATCGTTTTGAACCCTTCATCGTGAGCCCCATCGAAAACATCCAGTGCAGAATGGCTTGCTACCGCAGATACGCTTATTTTCCCACTATTTTTTATTATTCTTTCAATTTCATAAGACGAAATTCTTCCCATATTTATTCGCCTCTATTTTTAAAAGTCCTGAGCCTTTGGAAACCTCGCCCAAAATAACTGGGCGAAAGCTGTGTCTTTCTATAAGCTCAATTAATTCTTCTAAGCTTTCTTTCTCAGTAGTAAAAACTAAACCGACTCCCATATTGAAAACGCTATATGCTTCTTCAATAGGTATTTCCCCGTATTTCAGTAAAACCTCAAATATCTGAGGAGGAGGGGGCGGAGAGAGGTTCATATCTAACACTTCTCCTAAGACTCTTTTAAGCTTCTTCCATCCCCCTCCAGTCACATGCGCTGCACTGTTAATTAGATCTTTTTTTATGGATTCAATGATGAGGTTATAATACAGAAATGTTGGCTTTGTGAGCTCAACTTTTAAGTCCAAACCTTCTATTTCTCTATCATAACCTCCAATTTTTTCTTCGACTACTTTTCTGACTAAGCTGTAGCCATTTGAATGCAATCCGTTGCTCTCTACTCCAACAACAACATCTCCCTCCTTCGCTTTGTTTTTGAATTCAATTTCTCTTGACCCTAAAGCAAAGCATACAACATCCTTGCCGCTCACGATTCCAGGCATTATAGCAGTCTCTCCAGAAAGGAGAGGCGCCTTAACTTTTCTCAACGCATCTATCATTCCCTTAATTATCTCCTCAAAACCCTCTTCGTCTGCGCTATCCATCGCTATGTAGTCAGAAAATGCCAACGTCCTAAAACCTTCGCAAGCCATATCATTTGCATTCATGGCTATGCAGTCCCATCCTGCAACATCGAGCTTTTTAAACTTACTCAGTATTTGGACCTTTGTCCCAACACCGTCTACATGCAGAGTTAATTCTCTTCCGAATATTCTCATGTAAGGTGAATATCCTCCTACTCCTCCTATGATAGATCCCAGCTCATTGCTGAGCTTAAAAACATGCATTTTCGCAATCTCGTGAATATTGTTATGCTTCTGCAGGTCTACTCCTGCATCTTTATATCTCATTTCTCCCTCCTCTATCTATCAACATTTTTATATATTCACATGAGCTCTTCTCAGAAAAAGGATATTTGCATGAAAAACATGCATGACAAAGGTTTCTCAGCGGTACAGCTTTTATTAGATTATCTAGTGAGTTGTATATGAGAGAGTCGGCACCAATCATTTTCGCGATCACTTTTTCGTCGTTTTTAGCAATTACTTCACTCTTTGTAGGAACGTCTATCCCCATATAGCATGGGCATTTATAAGGAGGTGAGCCTATTCTTATATGCACTTTTTTTGCGCCTTTTAATTTAAGCTTTGGTACAAGATCGCTCATTGTAGTGCCCCTTACTATCGAATCATCTATCAAGACAACTTCCTTCCCTCTTACAGCCTCCTCAACAATATTGTACTTTATTTTAGTAACGAGTGGTCTTTGAAACGGGGGAGTGATGAATCCCCTTCCGAGGTATTTATTAACAACTATGCCTTCTTCTATCGGGATCCCTGATGCTTTGCTATAACCCAGTGCTATCACTCTGCCGCTATCAGGTACAGGTATTACTACATCTCCATCTACAGGAGCATATTCTGCAAGATATCTGCCCATATTAATTCTCGCATCATATATGCTTATTCCATTGAAAACGGAGTCGGATCTGCTAAAGTAAACGTATTCAAATAAACATGGCGAAGGCTCGACTTTTCTTTCGCTATATATTCTTTCAAGTTTTCCTCCATCATAAGAGACTATTTCCCCAGGAAGAACTTCCTTCCAAGACTTCTTTCCTATAAGCTCAAGTGCAGGATTCTCTGATGCTGCATAAAAACCGGACTCGTAAGAGTACGAAAGAGGCCTAAATCCATAAGGATCCTTTGCGATAACAATTCTAGGCTCGTTGGTTTCAACAACAATACTGTATCCTCCTATTACATAGTTGGGGAGATATCTTAACGCTTCCACTATGTCTTTTTCATTGTCAATGTACAGAGAATAAAGGACGTTGGCTAAAGTTATAGAATCGTTATTCTTAATTTTAGGGGAGATCCTGTATTCACCTTTTCTTCTTGCTAGCTTTGAATCAAGCTCTTTATAATTTGCAATTGTTCCGTTGAAAGCTAAGCTAAATTTTATATCGTTAGATTCAAGCAAAACCGGTTGGCTTGGTGCACTGTAACTTCCTGTGGTGGAATACCTGACATGGCCTATTCCACCGATCACTTTTTTCTCTATCAGCTCCTTTTTCCACGATTTTAAAAACAGGGAGAAAAGCTGATGCCTAGATCGCATAACGAGGAATTTTCTGTCTTTGCTTAAAACTGATATACCAAAAGCTTCCTGGCCTCTATGCTGTAAGCTATAAAGCATCATCGCGATCTCTTCAATCGCTTCTTTAAATGTAGCTTCATCTAAAAATGCGCTTATTCCGCACATCAACATTACCCCAAATTCTCCTGCAGGCTGTTCTCGTAAACTTTTTCCGCGTCTTGTAAGCTTAGTGAAGCAACTGTTCTGTCCCCATTTTTAAACTCAATTCTATTATTGTCTGAGACCATCCCAATAAACGATAGGTCAACCTTAAATGTCCTTGCTATTTGTATGACAGTATCTTTCATCTCCCTCGGTATTTCCAGGATGTATCTGGCTCCGCTTTCCGAAAACAATACCTCTGTCAAAGTCTTGCAACCCCTATTCGGCACTAAGGATAAATCGACGGTTGCACCGATTTTTCCTGAAATGCTCATTTCCATAATAGCTACAGAAATTCCGCCTGAGCCTATATCATGTACTGCAAGAGGAATATTTCTTTTTATG
This sequence comes from Fervidicoccus fontis Kam940, assembly GCF_000258425.1. Lineage (NCBI taxonomy): Archaea > Thermoproteati > Thermoproteota > Thermoprotei > Fervidicoccales > Fervidicoccaceae > Fervidicoccus > Fervidicoccus fontis. Next base: position 527,173 of record NC_017461.1, on the reverse strand, counting down.
AGCTCTCTCACAAAGCTTCCAGCTTTAACTTCTGCTAAGGGTCTAGGATAAGGAATTTCACCGAACTCTTTTCCATGAATTGCATACAAATACTCGCTGCCTCCAATTTCAGGAAGAGTTTCCCCAACTATTGCGATAATAGATCCAGCTTCTTTGAAATCTAAAGTTTTAGCAATAGATACGTCATCAATTCTTCCTATTCCAATAATAGTAGTAGTCGGTTTAATCATCTTCCCCTTAGAATCTTCATTATAGAAGCTGACTTTTCCCCCTACAACAGGAAGGTTTAATTGTTCACTCATCCAGGAAACTCCTTTTATCATCTTTTCAAAGTACCAATAGTGATCGGGTTTTTCTGGGTTTCCCGCATTAAGCTCATCTACTATAGCTAAAGGCTCAGCTCCTACTGCGGTAAGATTTCTATAGTTTTCTGCTACTATGTTCGCTGAACCTTTAAAAGGATCTAAAAAAGTATATCTAGGATTTCCATCTCCTTTTACAGCAAACCCCCTTTTATCTCCTGGTCCTAACCTGAGGACTGCGGCATCTCCATACCCAGGTTTAATTACGGTTCTTATTCCAACTTCATGATCATACTGTTCGTAAATCCACCTCTTTGATGCTATATTCAAAGATGAAATCAGCTTCAATATAGATCCTTCCAAGTCTGTATCATCGATATTCTGAACAGGATAGAGCCCAAGAAGCGACGTATCAGAAGGCTTAGATTCCCTCTTAATGCTTTTTGGTCTTGCAAGCTCTTTAGCCGGCACTTCTGCGACTTTATTTTCATAATAATATATTGATAATATTCCGGAATTGTTTAAAGTCCCGATGACTGAATAAGCTATTTCATATTTTTCAAGTATTTTCTTAACATCTTCAAAATTTTTCCCATCAATTATAAGTAGCATTCTCTCCTGGCTTTCCGAAACGAGCATTTCAAGAGGAGTGAGATTGGTCCTCAGGTGTAGCTTATCAAGTTTGACTTCAGCCCCCAAGGAGAATTCTGAGAGCGTTTCGCTGAGTGCTGTAGTAAGTCCTCCCCCTCCCAGATCCTTTACATAGTTTACTAATTTCCTCTCTATCATTTCAAGTATGGCACTTATCAAGAGCTTTTCAGTAAGCGCGTCACCTATTTGCACCGCCCCGATCTCCTTTTCAGGCTCCCCGCTCAGCGACTTTGATGCGAAGCTACTTCCGAGTATTCCGTCTCTTCCAGTAGGGTTCCCAATTACAACGATCAAGTTGCCACTTTCCGCTTTTCCCTTCATTAAATTCTCCTTTTTAACTATTCCTACGCACCCAACATTGACCAGTGGCTGGGTGTTGAAAGAAGGATCAAACCACGTATCTCCAGATACTGTAGGGACTCCGATTCTATTGCCGTAATCACTTATTCCCTTTACAATGCCTTTAATTAGCCAATTAGCGTGAGGATTTTTAGGTTCCCCTAAGTAAAGAAGATCTAATAGAGCAACAGGTTTAGCCCCTAAGGTGAGAACATCTCTCACCACTCCTCCTATTCCTGTTGCAGCGCCGTTATAAGGATCTACAGCAGAAGGGTGATTGTGGCTTTCTATTTTAAATACTACGAGTGTATCGGGGAAGAGCTCGACCGCAGGAGCATCTTTCCCAATTCCAACAACTACATGCTCACCTCTAGTATATAAAAGCTTCAGAAGGTCTCTGCTGCTTTTATATGAGCAGTGCTCGCTCCATTGTGCTTCAAACATTGCAAGTTCTTCGCCTGTAGGCTCTCTACCTAGCAAACTTTTTATTTCTTGAACTTCTTCCTTCGTTAAAGGCATTACCATCCCCTCTTTAGAGAATCTTCAAGGCTTTTGAAGAACAAGCCTCCATTTCCGTGAAAGCCCCTAGGAGAAAGAATCTCTGTATATGCCCTCTCTGGATGTGGCATCAGTCCAAGCACATTGCCTTCCTCATTTCCTATGCCAGCGATATCATAAAAGCTTCCGTTCGGATTCCAACCGTTTTCATAGTAAATAATCGGTGAGGAATTTGAAATAGCTTTGAACTTTTCGCTATCAATGTAGAATCTTCCCTCAGCATGAGCTATAGGCATGTCTATTTTTTCTTTTTTATTGGCAAGCTTAAGCCATGGACCTTTTGGGTTCTCTATACTCACTCTAGTCCATCTGCATATAAATCTTCCCAACTCGTTTGGAAGCAGAACTCCAGGAAGAAGGGAAGATTCGACAAGAATTTGGAACCCATTGCATATTCCCAGGACAGGCTTTCCGTTTATTGCCTCTTCAACAACTTCTTCCATTGCCTTAGATCTCGCAGCTATAGCACCTGCCCTCAGCCAATCACCATAGCTGAACCCTCCCGGAATTATTATCGCATCATATTTTTTACCCTTGAAGTCTTTATGCCAAACTATTTCTGCATCTAAACTAGTCAGCTCTTTAATGGCTGAGACCGTGTCAAGGTCGCAATTAGTTCCTGGAAAGCTAATCACTGCGACCTTATTCACGCACAAACACCTCAATTTCCTGAGCTATCGGGTTATATATTCTAAGCTTTTCGCAAAGCTCTCTAACAGTACTTATCGCATTTTCTTTGGTATCTGATTCTACGAGCATTGAAAAGTATTTTCCAGTTGTTACTTTTTTTACGTTAGCATAACCTTTTTTTAAAATGAGGTCTTTATGAATTATTTCGCTTTCAGGATCTCTTAGCTCTTTTCTATAAGTTATAATCACTTCGACTTTGTACAGACCCAATCTAAACACCTCTGCATAGGCTTATAATTCTCACAGCCAAATGAGCTGCATTCTCAGGATTATCGATCCCAACCGTTGCCACAGGCACACCCTTCGGCATCTGGACTATGCTTAACAGAGAATCCAACCCTCCTAGACTTACATTTAAAGGAACTCCAATAACGGGCTTATTTGTTCTTGAAGCGATAAACCCAGGGAGATGTGCGGACAGCCCAGCCATTGCAATAAAAACGTCTACGTCGGAATTTGATATGTAATTCTCAAGATCTTTTGGATTCCTGTGAGCGCTCAGAACTTTTATTTCGAACTCTATGCTATTTTCTTTTAAAATCTTTGAAGCCCTTTCTGAAAAAGGTAGATCTCTTTCGCTTCCAACTATTATAGAGACTTTTCCCTTACAGGTCAAATCTAATTACACCCCTCCTTATTGTTTTATTTTCAAAAAAGACGATGCTTTCCTTACTTTCTCTAGCGCTTCTTCCGTATTTTTCCCTCTCGCCAGGAGTAGTGCCATTCTTCTGTCTTTATAGCTGAAAGGTTTGCCGAATATCCTCAAACCTACGCCAGGTATTGAAAGTGCGCTGTATACGCCCTCAATTACGGAACTCCAACTATTTTCTAAGCTGGAATAAATTGCGAGGCTTGCACCTGGAGAAATTATATCGACTTTTGGAACAGGAAGCCCTAAAGCAGCTCTCACATGAATAGCAAATTCATTAAAGTCTTGAGTGACCATAGTCACCATACCTGTGTCATGAGGCCTTGGAGCAACTTCACTGAAAAGAACTCTCCCATCTTTCGTCAAGAAAAGCTCTACTCCAAATATTCCTTTTCCTCCTAACCTATTAGCGACCTTAATAGCTATGCTTTTAGCACTAGCCAGGATATTCTTATCCTTTACTGAAGGTTGCCATGACTCGATGTAGTGATATTTTCCATACCTCCAGTGCTCAACTGGCTCGCATGTCTCAGTACTTATTCCTCCACTTTCACTTTCATATCTATAAACTAAAACAGTGAGTTCCGTCTCAAGCTCTACAAACTCCTCTACAATAACTCTTTTACTCTTTCCTCTCGCATGACCTATTGCATAGGTGTAGCCTTTTCTGATCTCTTCCTTGCTTCCTTCCTTAATTTTGAAATGTCCATGCCCGCTACTACTCATTTCAGGTTTTATAATGCAAGGGTATCCCACTTTTTCACAACCTTCAATAGCTTCTTCCTCATTCTCAGCTACAAAATATCTCGTTGTAGGAAGGTTAAGTTGGACCGATGCTACATTTCTCAGCTCAATTCTATTCATTGCAATCCTTACTGCATCCGAATTAGGTATAACTTCAAATCCTTCATCTTCGAGTTCTTCTAATGCTTCAAATGATATTGCTTCTACTTCAGGAATAATTACATCAGGTCTTTCCCTATATGCTAGTGCCTTAATTGCCTCCTTGTTCATCATATCAACAATATATCTTTTACTTGAGACGTGCATTGCGGGGGCGAAGTCATATCTATCGACCGCAATTGTTTCAGCCCCAAGCCTCTGCGCTTCTATAGAAATCTCCTTCCCAAGCTCTCCGCTTCCCAATAGCATGACTTTAATTGGTTTTGAAAGAGTAGTTAGTGGAAGGCTATTTCTCACTTTCGCTCACCTTTTTAAATCCTAATAATGGGTTAGAAATGATCCCTTTCTCAGGCAACCAAACAAAGAACTCTCCAAGCAACCCCTTTTTCTCTCTATATTTGTATGCCCTCCTCATCCTCTCAGCGACTTTAGTTCTTTCTCTTATCATGCTCAGCGAGCCTATGTCGCTTCTGTAAAAAAGTGGCCACCCATCTTCAGCTTCTATAAGATTTGAAGCTTTTTCGCTTTTTTCATATGCAACTTCATATTTGCTGTCGTAGCAAACTATCTCAATAGCTCTTGACCCTTTTGTCAGCATTTTTCCATCTTTTTGTTCGACACTTCCGTATAGAGCTTCGCAACCGAGGTTCCTAATCTTTTTCTCATCAATAGTGATAGGATGGTTTGATGCTTCATTTCTATATAAAGGATAACCCAACGGAGCTATTGCTTTAACTACTACAGAAACATCATCTTTGAATTTCAAGCTAGCACTCGATAGCTTTTCTCTTGATGCTTTATCAACGAATTCTAAGAAGTCTCCCTCTACTAACGGCAATAAGGCACTAATTTCAGGATCTCCAAATCTGCTGTAGAATTCGATCACAGTAGGTCCCCATACCCAAGTTAACATCATCTGTCCTGCCAAAACGCCAACGTATGGTTCCTTTGTCTCCTTCTTCAAGTTCTCCAGAACTTTTTCAACAATTTCCTTTGTTTTGTTGAACTCCTCTTTTGTTAGAAAAGGCGGATACATGCCCGGACCAGAAATGCACCCCATACCTCCAGTTTCAGGTCCTATGTCATATTCAAAAGCGTGGGCATGATCCTGAATTATTGGAAGAGGTATCGAATAAAATCCATCAGAGATAACATGCAAAGTATATTCAACACCTTCAGCTCTCTGCTCAAGAAGTATTTTATAATCGATATCATCATATCCGCTAAGCTGCTTGTAAACATCTTCCGCAACTTTCATCTTTACAGAGCTCTTTTCTTCGGAAAGATAAGCTTTAGTATCTCTTATAACCCTAACTCCCTTCCCTCCTGCTTGTCTAGCAGGCTTAACTACGACATCACCTGCATATTTCATAAATTCTTCTGCTTCGCTAAGATCCTTAAATGCTTGGAAGAAAAGCCTACCAGGTATCTCATTCCTCCACATGAATGATCTTGCAAAAACTTTGCTTTGCTCGATCATTGCGTTCTTTCTAGATGCTCCAAAAACAAAAAAACCCTCTTCTCTTAAAGCATCGGAAACTCCCATGAAAAGGGGTTCCTCCCCTCCTATTACTATTAAGTCTGGATTTACCTCCTTAGCTTTCTCTCTCACAGTTTCAGCATTATTCGTATTCATTATAACAATACTACCTCCTGTTTTCTCAGTCTCCCTTTTTAGGCCAGGATTTAAATAATCAGCAAAAACGTAAATTCTTGAAAGCATAGTACTATCCATGAAAAGCTTCGCCAGCGCATGCTCTCTAGCGCCTGATCCAACAATTAAAACCCTCATTTTTCAGAGCACCTCAGAATTTTTGTTAAAACACCTATCGCAGAAACTTATTCCGTACTTATCTGCTACTTTTTTAACGCTTTCATTGCTTAGCCATGTAAGGCTATCAACATCAAGATATCTTGTAATATTTGTATCTTCCAAGTTAGAAGCGATGAGATTCCTCTCCTCTAGTGGAAAGATCCTGTATGGGCAACTTGAAACAATTTTGGGGCTGGCTATTAAAAGATGTATCTCCTCCACGCCAACTCTATTCCTCAGTATTTGCGAAACAGTCTTTATAGTTGACCCGGTTACCATACTATCATCTATTAGCGCGATCCTTTTTCCCTCCATTGCGCTTTTTACAGGGTTCATTTTCAAGTGGACGGCGATCAGCCTTTCTATCCCTGAAGCTTTAAGCATAGACCTCATCCTTCCTGCAGTTGGAATAAAGCTTAGTTCAAACGGCTTTCTTATCGCCTGTGAAAACCCTATAGCATAAGGGTATGCAGTTTCGGGGACGCCGACTACTATATCGACATCATGAGAAAAGTTTAAAGCAAGTTCTTTTCCAAGTTCCTTTCTGAAATCATATACAGGAACTCCATCAATTATTGAGTCGTGTCTCGCTGTATATAATAGCTCGAAGAGGCATATGGATCCTTTTTCTTTTGAGTTTTTACCTTTGAAGATCTTGAAAATTTTTGGAGAAGCGTACGCAACCTCTCCAGGAATTAAGTGCTTTCTGAAATCGCAGTCTAAAACATCTATTGCTGATGTTTCCGAGGAGAAAAGAACCATGTCAAATCCATAGTTGCCTATGGACAAAGGTGTAATTCCGTTTGGGCTTCTCCACACTATTACTTCGTTTCTATTAGTAATTGCCATGAAAGATGGGACTTCATGTTCGCTGTATTCATCTATTAATTTTTTAAGTTTAGTGACTTTCTCATCCTTAAGCTTGATAATCTCACTAAGCAAGTCTCTGAGAGTATCTCTTTCATATTCAGATATAGCTATAATTTTTTCGCCATCTAGCTGAACTTCCTCAATGCTTCCAGAGGTTCCGTTCATTGTTGCAGCTATAAAGCTCATTTTAATTTCATTTTTATCACTTTCATATTCATTAAGGTTCATGCATTTAAGTGAACCCTTGAAATCTCCGCATATGATCTGTCTTTCTCCACCCCTGTGTTGCAATGCAAGCAAACCATATGATGCATATGGAAAAATGTCCCAGTCATTTTCAAATGCGACCAATCCCAAAAATCCCAATGGCATTTCTAAATACATCCCTCTTACTTAATGTCGCTTAAATCTATACCTAATATACTGGCGAGCTTCATATAGGATTCTATAAGTAACTTTACATCCTTAGTCTTTCTGAAGATCTCCTTATCCAGATGATTTCCTCTTTCATCGACTACTCTGAATCCATCGCCTGTAATTTCATCAGCAAGTATTATCTCGCCGTTTTCATCGAAACCATATTCAAGCTTTATATCTACTAGCTTCAATCCTTTTTCTTCGAGAAAGGTTCTTAATATCATATTGATATCTGCAGTTATACTGACTATTTTTCCCAATTGTCCTTTTGTTAAAAGACCCGAAAGGATTATATCATCATGCGTAATTAGAGGATCATGTAGGCTGTCATCTTTATAGTGAAACTCTATTAAAGGAGGATCCAGGGGTTGCATTAATTTGAAAAGAGGCAATCGCTTGAGAAGGGATCCATACGCGTAGTTCCTTGCGATGAATTCTATAGGGATCATTTTCAACCTTTTTACTATCATTTTGTTGTTGCCGTTAAATTCTACCATATGGGTTTTTAAACCTTTCCCTTCCAGCAATTTGAAAAAGAAATGGCTGGTCCTCGCATTAATTATTCCCTTATGAGGAGCTATCGTTCGAATAGCGCCATCTCCAGCTGTTACATCGTCTTTAAACTCCATTATCAGGAGTTTTTCATCATAAGGATGTTTATAAATATTCTTGCTCTTCCCAACATATATAGGAAAAAATGATGGTTCCATTTTTATTTCCTCTGCATATTTAATTTCAATAAGTAATTTACCATTAAGATGAAATAATAAAAATAATATTAGAAAAAAGAGATCAAAGTAAATGAATTGCTATAATTATAATTTAGAATTAAAGAAATAAAGCAAATCATTTGTAATGATTTTTTTAAAAATAAGCCAAAAATTTTCTAAAAAATTTTAAACTTATAAAATACCTAATATCGCTCTGGCAGCAATTACTCCGGTAGAAGCTGCTACATTTATTCCTCTAGAAAGTCCTGCTCCATCGCCTGCGACGTAAATGTTATCTATATTGGTTTCAAGTGAAGGCGTGACTTTTGCTTTTACTCCGTAATACTTGATCTCTGGAGCATAGAGCAGAGTCTGAGGAGATGAGACACCCGGATAAACTTCTTCGAGCCTGCTTAAAGCTTCAAGAATGTTTGAGACAACCCTATAAGGCAAAATTAAGCTTATGTCTCCTGGCGTTACGGATTTGAGCGTTGGAGTAATTACACTCCTGCCAATTCTCTCCCAAGTGCTCCTCCTTCCCTTCTCAAGATCTCCAACTCTCTGAACGATTGGCTTCCCCATTCCCACCTTGGTAGCCATTTTAGCTATGGATTTTCCAAATTCTAAGACGTCTGAATACGGATCCGTCAGTTTTAAAGTTACTAGGAGTGCAAAGTTCGTGTTCTTTGACTTTAAGTTTTTGTAAGTCTCTCCGTTCACTCCTACAGTGCCGTCATCATAATATTCCTTAAGAACAAAGCCGTGTGGGTTAGTGCAAAATGTTCTAACTTTGTCATCATAAAACTTCGTATACATTACTATTTTTGGGTCATGGTTTATGCTAGTAATATGCTCTGTTATATAGTATGGTATTTCCACTCTCACACCGATATCTAGGGGACCAGGCTCTATATCTATCCCTATTTTCTGTGCTAAGTCATGGAACCATCTTGCCCCTCCCCTTCCAGGAGCGAGCAGGACCTTTTTCGCAAAAATCTCCCCTTTATCCGTAATTAGCTTAATCTGCCCATTTTCTTTTTTCAAATCTTTTACATCGGTGCCTTCCATGATCTTTACTTCGTTCTTCTCTAGGAAACCCGTTATGTTGCTTATCACCTTTACCATTACATCTGTTCCGAGAACTCTCTGCGGCGTCGGGATATATTTTGCTCCTGCCTTCGCTGCGAGCCTTTCTATTATCCTTGATTTTTTATCATTCGGAACAATCAAGCTGTCCTCCGGTGCGCCGAACTCCATGAACAGCTTGTCAATATAGTTTATAAGCTCTTCAGCCTTCATCCAGTCTCCGAGAAGCTTGTCAAGATCTCCGCCTACATCGGGCCTCAAATTAATGATCCCACTGCTAAGCGTGCCAGCACCTCCAATGCCGTACATTATATGGCAAATTGGACATGCCTGACAGTTAATGCTTCTGTCATTGTTAGATACTAAGCTCTTTTCCCTTTTCACAGTAATTGGGCATATTCTCTTCTCCACCTTAAATCCTTTATCAATCAGAGCTATGTTTAATTTTCCGCTTCCGGTTTTTACCAGCTCTATTGCAGCAAACAAGCCTGCAGGACCCGCTCCAACAATCGCAACATCAAAATCATTCATGTTACAAGCCGACCTCCTTTCTTCTGTCAACTACCTGCATAGTGTCTTCTCCTGTACCAACTAATGTAATTGGCACTTTCAGCTCAGCTTCTAAGCCCTCTATCCATTTCCTCGCTTCAGGTGGAAGTTTGCTCCACTCCTTTACACCATATGCCTCTTTGAACAGCCAGTCAATTTTTGTTATGGCTATTTGTGTAGCGGAGTTAAGCATTATCGCCCTTTTAGCGAGGTTTACGTTAAATGGGGCCACTCTCCTCATCCTTCCCGTCACCGTCCCCTTTTCAACAAGACCCAACTTCTCGGCTTCCTCTTTGCTCATCTCATTTTCTAGAGGGCCTTCACCAACTCTTGTTACAAAAGATTTAAAAACTAAAATCACATCGCCTACTTTTTTCGGACCTATACCAACTTCAGAGATTATTCCTGATGCGGTAGTATCCCTGCTCGTGACATAAGGATATGTTCCATGATAAAGCGATAGGAAAGTCCCTTGTGTGCCCTCAATTATTACATTTTCCCCGCTATCAACAGCATAGTTAACTTTTTCAGAGACATCGATTAGCATACCTCTTAGTTCTTCTGTATCCTTAGCCAGTTTAAGCTTTCTGAGAACCCTATCAGACATTGCCGCACCTACGCCTTGGAAAGTTGAACCAATAGATGTAAGCACGGAGTCCCTTTTCTCCAATTCTATATGCTTCTCTTCAATTATTCCTGCGTTATAGTCTATTTTGGTTCTTTCTTTTACATTAAGCTCTTTCAGCTCATTCCAAAGCACATCTAGTCTTATCAGCGCTCCAGGAGCTATGAGAAGCTCTGTGCTTTTATTCACAAAGCCAGATGGTATGCTCCTGAGCTTGTATGCTTTTCCCTCAAAGTAAACTGTATGCCCAGCATTGATAGATCCTGTTCTTACAGCATACCTGCAATTATCAGCTATAGCTAGATAAGCAGCTATTTTTCCCTTACCTTCATCACCGAAAAATCCCCCTACGATAACGGTCAGCATATTCTTCTTCCTCTTTTAAAGTTCAAACCATTAAACATAGAAATTTATTGTATTTAAAAACATTTTGTTGGACATATTGAGGAAAAGTCGACAATACAAAATTATAATTTTAAAGTGAAAAGGGCTTAGAAAAGAAATGAAGCCGGTTCTGTTTTTATATAATTATAAAAATTATAAAACCTTTATAAATCTGAAAAAAAGCATGATTTTCTTTTTTAAAGGGAATAGTGCATTTTTTCATGAGTGGGGCGAAATTGAGCACAAAAGAAAGTAGCGTGCTTATTATAGACTTCGGAGGACAATATACGCATTTAATATCAAGAAGGATCAGGGAACTTGGAGCATTTACGATTATTGTGCCGTATAACAGGCTGAATGACATCGAAATTAATAGCTTTAAATCCATGATCCTCTCAGGCAGTCACATGAGCATTGAAAATTTCAGCAAAGAAAGTCTTGAAAAGGCGATTGATGCTATAAGATCTTTTAATGGAACTGTTTTAGGAATATGTTTCGGTCTTCAAATCCTTTCTTATTACTTCGGGGGCAAAGTGAACCACGATTGCGGTGAATATGGAGAGACAAAGGTAAAAATCCTTAAAAATGATCCTCTGTTTAAAGGATGGAACAATGAGGAAAAAGTTTGGATGAGTCACGGAGACTGCGTATCTAAACCCCCTCAGAACTCAGAAGTAATATCTGTTTCTGAAAATGGATATATAGCTGCATTAAAGCTAGATTTAAACGGAAAAGTTATCTATGGAGTACAGTTTCATCCAGAAGTAGTACATACTCCTAAAGGCGTAATATTGTTTGAGAACTTTCTGGAGCTCTCATCGGTCGAAAGAAATTGGAGACCTGAGATATACGTAAATAGCATTATTGAGGGCTTGAGAAAGGAAGTTAGTGACGATGGTAAAGCTTTGGTCGCTGTAAGTGGCGGGATAGATTCTACAGTTTCTGCCATAATAGCTAAAAAAATATTCGGTGACAGGCTGATCACTGCTTTTGTAGACCATGGACTTTTAAGAGAAGGGGAAAAAGAAGAAGTCATCGAAATGCTCAATTTTTTAGAGCTTAAGCCATTAGTGATAGATGCGGAGGAGAGATTTCTAAATAGGCTTGAAGGGATTTCAGACTGTGAAGAAAGGAGAAGGATCATTGGGGAAGAATTTGCGAAGATATTTGAAGAGATCATTGAAAAAGAAGGGATAAGATATTTCGTGCAGGGAACAACATACCCCGATGTAGTTGAAAGCGGAAAGACTCAGGGTTCAGCTGCAGTGATAAAAAGCCATCACAACGTAGGCGGATTACCTGATTGGTTTAAAGAGAAGGTAAAAATCATAGAGCCTTTAAAATTCCTATACAAAGATGAAGTCAGGAAAATTGGAACTATTCTCGGAGTGCCTGAGACTTTAATCAAGAGACATCCTTTTCCTGGTCCAGGACTTGCGGTAAGGGTGATCGGAAAATTCTCTAGGGAAAAGCTAGAAGTGGCAAAAAAATCCTCAAAAATAGTAGAAGATGTGTTGAAGAAGTATGGACTTTACGAAAAAGTTTGGCAGGCATTTGCTACAGTTGGCGAGGATAAATGGGTTGGAGTAAAAGGCGATTCAAGGAGCTACGGCTATATAGTGACTATAAGAATAGTAGAAAGCACTGACGGCATGACGGCTAACTATGTTAGGATGCCATATGAAATTTTAGATGAAATTGTTAAGAAGATCACGGGATCTATTAAAAGCGTGACGATGGTGACATATGCAATAACTTCTAAGCCGCCAAGCACTATTGAGCCTTGTTAAAACACGAAAGCTTCTTTTTCTGAAAATTGAAAATAAAATACATCTCAAATAATCTCTTTTTTGAAAAATTTTCTATTTTTTAACAAAAAAGATGAAAAATTATTTTTCAATTTATCCTTAGTTCAGAATATAAATTTATTTATTAATGTCCTTCAAAAAAATCAGGAATGCAAAATAAGGTTGCCGTAGCGAAATGTTGGTGGTAATGATTGTATACATATAGAAAAAAATCTATAAAAGCTACTTTTCAATCTTTGTCTAAGGTTAGAGAAAAAACGCACAACACATAAAAGAGGGCATCTAAGATGAATGACGAGATAAATATAATTTTGGGGGGTCCTCAAGGAGGGGGAATAGATACATCGATGAGTGTGATAGTAAGAGGATTGGGTAGATCTGGCTATGGAGTCATTGCGGAAAGGGAGTACTTTTCAAATATTGCTGGAAGACACAGCTATGCGCATATAAGAATAAAATCATCAGAAATCCCTTTAAGTATAAGGTATCCAGTTCAGCTTCTAGCTTCTTTGGATGCAGAAACAATATTTGTACACTACAAAGATGTTGAAGAAGGAGGAATTTTAATCTATAATAAGAGTGATGAAGAAAAAAAATTGAGCGAAATAGTAAGCTTGGAAGAAAGCATAAGAGAAAAAATTAGCAAGGAGCTTGAAGAGAAGGGCATTTCGGATAAAGTCTCTTCCCTTTTGAGTTTTCTTGAGAATGAGAGAAAAATAAAGCTTGTAAGCTTCAATTACAATGAAATTTTAAGAAGAATCGCCGAGATGCATAAATTACCTTTAAGCTACATGTCAAGATATCTCAGCTCTATATTGGTAGGAGCTGTTTGGTCAGTTCTCGAATTAAATCTCGACGATTTGATGTATTCTTATTCAATTCAATTCAAAGGAAGGTCAGATAGAGTTCAGCACAATATAGAGCTTGTAAAAGAAGTTGGTAAAATAGTCAAAACCAATAATGCTCATATTAAGTTAGAACCGGGAAAATTAAAAGGTTCAAAAAGGCTTATTGTTTCAGGGAATGACATTGTGGCAATAGGGAAAATCGTAGGAGGAGAGAGGTTCGAAAGCTATTATCCTATAACTCCTGCAGTAGACGAATGCCTTCTACTTGAAAGGCTCGCATATTCAAAGTTCCAAGATAATAATTTAGGGAACCTACTTGTATTGCAAACAGAGGACGAAATTGCTGCAGCAACTAGTGCAATAGGCGCCGCTTTAGCTGGAGTTAGAAGCTCTACTTCAACTAGCGGTCCAGGTTTTGATTTGATGGCGGAATCTATATCTTTTGCTGGAATGAATGAGGTTCCTCTTGTCATAACATTCTATCAGAGGGCTGGTCCAAGCACTGGTATGGCTACTAGAGGAGGTCAAGGAGATTTATTCACTGCGATATTCTCCGGACATGGAGAGTTCGCAAGAGTTGTGCTTTCATCTGGGGATCATACTGAAGCATTTTATGACGCTATTGAGGCCTTCAACATCGCTGAAAAATACCAGTTGCCTGTGATACATCTTCTAGATAAATTTTTAGCAAATACACTTAGCGTAATACCGATTCCAGAACTTGAAAAAGTCAGTATTGAAAGGGGAATCATAGTTAACGATACCAAAAACTACAAGAGATTTGACTTAAGTAGCCTTATATCACCAAGGGCTTTCATAGGATCAAATTCCGTTATGTGGTACACCGGCGATGAGCACGACGAAATTGGACATATATCTGAAGATCCTGAAAACAGGAAGAAAATGTATGAGAAGAGAATTAAGAAGCTTGAGCTCGTCAGTAAAGAAACTCCTGAAGATAAAAAACTAAGCATATACGGAAGTGAAAATTTTGACTTCCTTCTATTAGGATGGGGGAGTGTAAAGGGAGCTTCTGTTGAGGCTATAAAAGAGCTCAAGAGCGAGGGAATGAATGGTGCTTATATCAATGTGAAGATGCTGTGGCCATTCCCGTCTGAGGAGGTCAAAAAATACTTAAAAATTAGTGAAGATATTATTGCAATAGATTATACGTATGATTCTCTAATAAGCAAGCTTGTAAAAATGAGCAGCGGTATAAATATTGAAAAATCTATTGTGAAATATAATGGAAGACCTATTACAATTGATGAAGTAAAGAAATCAATAAAGTTGATTTTGGAGAAAAGAGAAAAAAGAGTGGTGTTAGAGCATGGAGCATAATCCTGGAAAATACAGAACGGATCTTTGGATTGATTGGTGTCCGGGTTGCGGCAACTTTGGCATACTTGCATCGGAAATAAAAGCACTTGAGGAGCTGAATCTGGAGCCGTCAAAAATAGCAATAGTTTCCGGCATAGGATGCTCAGCGAAAATAATACACTATATAAATGCAAACGGCGTTCATTCGCTTCACGGTAGAGCTATTCCTTTTGCTATAGGAATCAAGCTAGTCAGACCAGATTTAACTGTCATAGTAAATGGAGGAGATGGCGATCTTTTGGGAATTGGCGCTGGCCACTTCGTAGCTTTAGGGAGAAGGAACTTACAAATGACAATAATACTCCATGACAACAGGGTATATGGACTGACTAAAGGGCAAGCAGCTCCTACTTTGCCATTGGGCGTAAAGACTAAAGCATTAGCCATTCCAAATATATATACCGATATCAATCCCATAGCACTAGCTATATCATCCGGATATACATTTGTTGCGAGAGCTTATGCTTTCGATAGCGAGCATTTGAAGGAAATAATTAAAAAAGCTATAATGCATAGAGGAGTTTCTTTAGTCGATGTTCTACAACCATGTGTAACATTCAATGATATACATACCGCTGATTACTTCAAGAAGAAAATATACAAGCTTGAAGACGAAGGGTGGGATCCCGTAGTAAGGGATCCAAAAGATATTGAGGAAAAGGCTCTTAACGCTATAAGAAAGTCTTTCGAAGAGGAAAAGATACCAGTAGGCATTTTCTATGAAAACTCTCTATTGCCAACATATGAAGAAAGGCTTAAAAATGTGATTAAAAGCTATCCAAGCATTAGCCCAGGAACAACCAAAATTGAAGTAAATGGCAAAAGCATATTTGACAGAAAGCTATTTGAATCAGTCTTCAGCGATTTCATTATAGATACCGAATAATTTTTATTTATTATTTTTAGCTAATTATCTAAATTTCTTTTAACAAAAATATTTAATATTGATGCATTATTATTATAATAAAAAAGTGGTAAACATGACTGAGCATATTTATCAGTTAGATTCTTATCTTAAAGAATATGATTCGATAATAGTAAGCATTAAAGATAATAGCATAATATTGGACAAAACAATCTTTCACCCAAGGGCTGGTGGTCTTGAATCTGATACGGGATTCCTAGAGGTAAATGGAAGGAGATATAAAGTACTAAATGTGTTACAAGAGAAAGACAGCGAAGATGTTTTACATCAACTTGATACAGTAGATGGGCTGAATCCAGGAGACAGAGTTCATTTGGCTCTTGATTGGGAGAGAAGGTATAAAATGATGAAGTTGCATACGGCATCTCACATAATTGCAGCAATAATATACAACGACTACAACGCGCTCATAACAGGGGGTAACATAACTCCAGAATACGCTTATGATGATTATAGCTTAGAGAGTTCAGATAGGAGCATATTTGATAAAGTCGTACAAAAGGCAAATGAAGTTGTTAAAAAGAATATCGAATTAAAAATATACTGGCTAGATAGGGAAGAAGCTATGAAAATTCCTGGAATAGTAAAGCTAGCTGCTAGAATGCCCCCTAATGTGAAAAAACTTAGAATAGTGGAGATACCGGGAGTGGATATCCAGGCAGATGGAGGACCACATGTTAAAAATACCGGTGAAATAGGCGAAATAGTTATTACAAAGATTGAAAATAAAGGCAAAAATAGAAAAAGAATGTACTATACATTAAAATAATTTTTTTATCTCAACTTCCGTTCTTTATATCCAACGCTCTCTCCATAAATCATAGAAGGAAACGCTTAAAGCTTCTTCTATCCTGAAAAGTGATATTATAGCGCCGATAGTTAAAAGTATAGATGCAGATGAGGATATAACAAGAGGTTCCTTTATGTTTGTGTATTGAGATGTCATATTAAAGCTGATATTTACTTTTCCATCTAGGTTCGAATTTCCGTATATATCCGTTAACACTATATAAGTGGAAATGTTTCCACTGGCATAATCGACGATCCCATCATATCGGTAAGAAAAAACCGCATCTAGAAAAACGGGGACGCTGACTCCATTAATGGTTACATTATAGAATTCTCTATATGTTATGTTTTTGTTAGCAAGCTCTTTATTGCAAATAAAACTTTCTGGAATTCTGTTTAACAGAATTCTTACTTCATCCACGCTACTTTGAGAAACCTCTGCCTTACCAGAATATAGCTTCAAGACAACAACATCGCTTTGTCCATTCGCGGTTACATTCAGAAAGTAAATATTTGTATTTGTCGCATATACCTCAGCTGTTCCCGAAGAAAATGCCAATAATATTAAAATGAAGAGAAACGTCAAAAAATATTTAGTCCATTTTCCAATTCTACGAGGCATACCCTTTATGCCTATTTTTTCCATCATGCTGGAATATTCCATCAATAAATGATAATTCAACCTTACAGAGCTATCTTTGAAGAAAACATATGACAAAAAAATACCTGTAATGAACCCTCCAACATGCGCAAAATATGCCACTCCTCCGAGCTCAAGAAAGCCATAAATAACTTGTTCAGAGAACCATATAATTAGAAATATAATCGATGATACAGGAATGCAAATTGGTATAAATATGAAGAAAAGACAGAACATTAATTTAGTGTTAGGAAAAAGCAATAGATATGCGCCTAAGATTCCGCTTATTGCACCAGATGCTCCTATGGCTGGTATAACAAGCGAATCATATCCACCTATTGGAATGAACGCAAAGTAAAAGATCGAAGCTGCTATTCCAGAGAGAAGATAAAGGATTAAAAATCTTTTATGTCCAATAGCATTTTCAACGCTTCTTCCAAATATCCATAAAAAGTACATATTAAAAAAGATATGGAAGATGTTAGCATGTGTAAACATGCTTGTAAAAATTCTCAATACTCCCTGGACAGGATCCTCCAGAAGTATCTGCGGTATGAATCCTAGCTTATATATGCTTTCATTTGTAGATGTTAATAGTAAGTTGTTGTAGCTCGTGTAAACATATACAATAATATTGATTAGAATTAGAGAATAGGTGAACCACGCTTTCTTTAAAGCTGGTTGCTCCTCTCTTGGAATAACAACCAAGGAAAGAACCTCTTTCAAATTTCTTATATATTTGTTAAAAACAGTAATGATAAATATTTTTTCGAAAAAATTCATAATAAAAAGGTGTTCTGAATGTATGATGATTTAAAAAAGAAAGTAGTAGAAGTAATGAAATTCATGGAACAGCATGAGCTTAATTATGGAAGATCTGGAAACGTGAGCATTAGAATTCAGGACACGGGACATATTCTTATAACACCAACGGGTGTGAAAAAATCAGCTCTGGCTGAAGATGATATAGCTGTTGTGGATCTGTCGGGAAAAACAATAGAGGGAAAGAGAAAGCCATCAGTTGAAATGCCACTTCATTTAGCGATATATAAAAATTATGACTACATAAATGCCGTAATACATGCGCATGGAATATACTCTACAGCACTTGCAGTCGCTCGAGAACCTCTTCCTCCATTGGTTGAGGAAATGGTCTCTCTCACAGGCGGAGACGTAAAAGTTGCAGAATATGCTCCATCTGGTACGGATGAACTCGCTGAAAATGCTGTTAAAGCTTTACATGAAAGAAAAGCAGTTCTTCTTGCGAATCATGGCATAGTTGCTTGTGGAGAAACTATCGATGAAGCTTTAGAAATTTTGGTTCTGGTCGAGAGAATATCGAAAGTATATATACTTAGCAAAGTCGCAGGAGTCCCAAAAGTCCTGCCTTTTGAGAGTTTAGAAAAACAAGTTCAAGATTTTAGAAAAAGGATAAAAAGAAATAGTGCTTAGAAGTCTAACTTTTTAATTTACTGGTTTTTTAAGACCTTTAATCTTTCATCAATTTCTTTCAGTGAATCTTCCAAATATTTCTTCTGCTCTTCTAAATATCTTATTTCTTCTTCTTTACTCAAAGGTGATTCAGAGTATGGCCAGGCTACTCTTCCGTATCCTTGCCAACACCATCCTCTTCCGTACTTCCATCCGGGCCTCTCCCATGGAGGTAAATTGCTCCAAGGACCATTACCAGGATATGTTCCAAATCTTTTTCCCCATGCCATTTTTTATCACCAATAGTGAAATATATTTCAAAAGTTAATAAATTTTTTGCTATTACTTATGCCTTTTCTTCAAGCGATTTTGAAACAATTTTAATAGGTTTTTGCTCCAATAAAGCCATTGCAATTTTAAACCTGCAGTCTTCAAGAACTCTCCAGAAGGTCGCTTTCGATATACCCATTTTTAAAGAAGCCTCATCTGTAGTTAGGTTATCGATATGAATAAGCTTTAAAGCTTCAAGCTCATAATCATAAATTTCTACAGCATTTTCTTCGCTCAGGCCCTTTACCTCTTTTATGGGAAGAAAAGTAATTTCTTCAATTTTCATTGAACTCCTTATATCTATAGGAGGTCGTCCTCTCCAGCAGCCTCTGCCCCTTCTCATTCTTTTCATGGCAATTGCCTCGTTAAATTCATGTATTTTTTATTTATTGAGAAAGTATTATAATTATCGTATTACCTCCACGCTTAAAAATTAATGAAAAAACTAGAAAATTGTTTTGTTTTTAAGATAACCTTTTCGCTGTTTCCACCATAATCAAAAACTCTCCTCTTCCCTGTCCTAAAGAGCGAGAGGTTCCTTGCATCTATTCGTTTTTACATCTTACATATACGGAACAGAGAGGGCGGTCAGAGATCTTTTTTCTAAAGATAAAATCTTAAAAATATTTAAAAATCATTCTGCCTTGAAAAGCTGGGCTTTCGGTTGTTTTTACGAGGTTCCAGAAAATTTTTGATACAAATATATATTTAAAAAGTTATAATAATTTGTAATCAAAAAACTTTGAAGTGTATTAAAATGAGCAGAGGAGAGAAAAAAGATTGGGCTTCTATTTCTGAAAAGCTTCATAAGTCATATAGGGGAAAAATTGAAGTTTTGCCTAAGGTTCCTATTACTAGCCTAGATGATTTTAGTATATGGTACACTCCTGGCGTAGCAGAACCGTGCAAAAGAATAAACAAAGACGAAGATCTCTCTTATGAATATACTTTAAGGTGGAATTATGCCGCAGTCATAAGCGATGGGACCAGGGTTCTTGGATTGGGTAACATTGGTCCTAGTGCAGGCTTACCTGTAATGGAGGGCAAATCCCTCTTATTTAAGTATCTTGGAGGAGTAGATGCAATACCATTGGTTTTAGGAGAAAGAGATCCGGAGAAATTTATAGCAGTTGTGAAGGCTTTAGAGCCAACATTTGGGGCGATTAATTTAGAAGACATCGAATCTCCAAAATGCTTTTACATCCTTGAAAGGTTGCAGGAAATATTAAACATACCTGTATGGCATGACGATCAGCAAGGGACGGCTTTGGTAATACTTAGCGCTTTAATAAATGCCTTGAAGCTTACTGGGAGAAGAATAAAGGATACAAAAATTGTGCTTGTAGGAATTGGAGCTGCAAACATGGCTACATATAGATATTTGAAGGTAGCTGGTGCAAATCCAAAAAACATCATAGCTGTTGATAAAAACGGAATAGTTCATCCTGAGAGAGACGACATAAAAAGGGAAAAAGATAGGAATCCATGGCTTTTCAAAGTTGCAGAGGAGACCTCTCCTGAAATTAGGGGAGGAATCCCAGAAGCCATGAATGGTGCAGATGTAGTAATAGCGGCATCGGCTCCTGGACCCGGAACCATAAAGAAGGAGTGGGTCAGCAAGATGAATAAAGATGCTATAGTTTTTGCTGAGGCCAATCCAATACCTGAAATATGGCCTTGGGAAGCTAAAGAGACAGGTGCGAAAATTGTAGCTACGGGGAGGAGCGACTTTCCAAATCAAGTAAATAATAGCCTTGGCTTTCCCGCTGTATTTAGAGGTGTTCTTTCAGTTGGGGCAAAGAAGATGAACGATGATATGTTCTTAGCTGCAGCGTATGCTATCGCTGATTATACGGAAAAGACCGGTCTGAGCAAGGATAGAATAATTGCATCAATGGATGAGATGGAGCTTTACGTTCAAGAGGCTTTGGCAGTTGCCCTGAAAGCTATTGATCTGGGTTTGGCTAGAAGAAAGATTTCAAAAAATGAGCTCGAAAGGGAAATAAGAGAGATGATAGAAAGGCCTAAAAAATACATGAATATTGCAATTAAAAATGGAATAATAGAAGATAGGAGGGAGTAGCGAGCATGGAATTAAATGAGAGTTTCAATAAGCTTGTAAAAATACTCAGCGGCTTCATAAATGTCGTCGCTATAAAGCTTTCGGACGATGTCAATGAAAAGCTTAACGAGCTAATTGAGAAGGAGCAGAGCGATGTTGGAAAGTTGGTCTATGAAGCTGTAAAGAAAAATCTAAGTTTGGCATTGGAGAGGAAAGCTCCTCTCTGCCAAGATACCGGTGTTTTGGAGTTTTTTGTCAAATTTGGAGAAAACTTCCCATATAAATCAATGCTTCTTAAAGCAATAAGGGAAGGCACAGTTATTAGTACTAAGAACGGATTTCTGAGACCTAACGTTGTAGATCCTTCAACAGAGAAGAACAGCGGAGATAATACTGGACCTAAAATTCCATGGATTGAAATAGAAATAGAGGAAAATTCCGATTATGCTGATGTTCAGCTTTATCTTGCCGGTGGGGGAGCGAGCAGGCCAGGTAGCGCGAGAACGCTTGACCCTGCTGAAGGATGGAGCGGTATTGCCAAGTATGTCATAGATGTAGTCTCTAGTTATGGACCGCCGGCTTGCCCCCCGCTTATGGTCGTAGGAGTTGGTATAGGTGCGACATCCGAAATAGCGGCAATGCTTTCTAAAAAGGCGTTGCTGAGAAAAATGGGAGAAAGAAATATCAATCCTAAAATAGCTAAATTTGAAGAGTTTCTGGAAGAAGAGTTGAATAATCTAGGCTTCGGTCCTCAAGGGCTTGGAGGGAAAACAAGTATCGGTGAAGTTCACGTGGAATACGCAGGTAGGCATCCTGCAACATTAGCAGTTGGTGTAAGCACATCCTGCTGGGCTCTTAGAAAAGGTTGGATCAGAATAATGCCAGATCTTTCTTATGAAATATATTCGCATAGAGGTGTGAAAATTGAGCTCTGAAAGTAAAATAATCATAAAAACTCCGGTTATTGATTCTTCTCAATTAGAAGAATTGAGAATAGGAGATATGTTTTACCTTAGCGGAATATTAGTAACGGCAAGGGATGCAGTGCATAAGAGATTTTTAATTGATGGCGAGTCATTGCCCATAGATTTAAAAGACCTCGCAATTCTTCATGCAGGACCTGTTATGAAAAAAGTAGGAGAGAAATGGCAGTGCATATCAATAGGCCCAACTACAAGCAGGAGAATGGAGTATTATGAAGACGAGTTCATTGAGAAAACGGGGGTAAAAATAATAATAGGTAAAGGCGGGATGGGAAAAAAGACCGCGGATGCATGTAGCAAGCATAAAGCGATTTATGCGATATTTCCAGGCGGCTGTGGGGTCTTGGGAGCAAGCGAGGTCGAGGAAGTAATAGACGTTAAATGGGAAGATCTGGGAATGCCTGAAGCTCTTTGGATATTGAAAGTAAAAGAGTTCGGTCCGCTCATTGTCTCTATAGATACGCGTGGAAATAACTTATCTGATGCAATCCTTGAAGAGTCTATAATGAATGGGAGAGTTACCGGAGAAAAATTAGAGAAAAAATTAAAAGAGATGGGCTTTTTATAATTATAATTATCTTCCAAGAATTAAATGGTGGTTTTAGTGGATAGGGAAAAATTACTTAAAGCAATTATTCCTATTATAATTGGAATAATTATTGCAATAATTCCGCATCCATCTGCGCTCACCTCTAATGCATGGTATTACTTCGCCCTTTTTGCCACAGTTATCGCGGCGACCATACTTGAGCCTATGCCTATAGCTGCTATAAGCTTGATCGGAGTAGTAGTAGCCGTAGTTGCAAGGCTTGTTTATTCTAGTCCGAGCAGTAGCATTAGTTGGGGGCTCACAGGTTTTTCCAATAGCATTGTCTGGCTGATATTTGCAGCATACCTTTTCGCTTTAGGGTATTCAAAAACAGGCTTAGGAAGAAGGATTGCCCTAATTTTCATAAAATACCTCGGAAAAAAACCATTAGGCTTGGGCTACGCTATAGCACTTTCCGATTTAGTTTTAGCACCTTTTATGCCTTCAAATACGGCTAGAAGTGGTGGGACAATATTCCCCATAGTATCCAATATTCCTCCGATGTATGGTTCAAGCCCACGTGAAGGAACAGAGAAGAAAATTGGCTCCTATCTTATGTGGACCGCATTTGCTGCTACATGTATAACTAGCAGCATGTTTCTAACAGGGCTTGCACCAAACGTATTAGTTCAGTCTCTGGCTGCCAAGCAAGGAATTCAATTCAGCTGGATCACCTGGTTCATTGGCTTTGCCCCTGTAGGTATATTTCTATTTATTATAACTCCTTATCTGATTTTCAAGATATACCCCCCCGAGATCAAGGAATCTCCAGAAGCTCCAAAATGGGCACAGGAAGAGCTAAACAAGATGGGCAAGATTAAAGGAAGAGAAATTGCCTTTCTGATAGAAGTTATATTGGCGTTAGTTTTGTGGATAGTTGGATCAAATTACATAGATGCGACTGCAGTTGCTTTACTAGTTGTAGCTCTCTCGCTGCTTTCAAACGTATATTCATGGAAGGATGTACTTACGTATGAATCAGCTTGGAACACGCTCGTTTGGTTCGCTACATTATTTACATTGGCTGATGGGCTTTCTAGGGTAGGTTTTGTCAGCTATGTCGGAAAAGAAATAGCTACCAGCATTGGGTGGATGAGTCCAACAATAGCATTAATAGTTATAGTGTCTCTATTTTATTGGCTCCACTACATGTTTGCAAGCCTAACTGCACATGCGACAGCTCTATTTCCAATATTTTTAGCTACTGCAATGGGGATCTCCGGCATGAATCCAGTCGTTGCGGCATACGCGCTGTCCTATACACTAGGGATAATGGGGATTATCTCGCCATATGCTACAGGTCCTGCCCCTGTTTACTACGGCAGTGGATACATAAAAGGAAACGACTTCTGGAAACTTGGGCTGATTTTTGGGATTATCTATTATGTAATCTTTATTGCAATCGGAATGCCTTGGCTTCTTTTCGTATTAAAATAAAATTTTAAATAATAAAACAAACTATTTTTTTATTTAAAATTAATATACCTAATGAGGTTAGAAAAATGTCAAAGGACAAGTATATAGGCATTCTACTTATCTCGGTTTCCGCAATAGTAATAGTTCTCTACGGGTACATACTATTTTTAACGAGCTACTCAGGAATACTTATTGAGCTGACGGCATTCATAGCTATATTAGGGATATTCGGAATCGTTGGATGGATAGGATACACTCTCGCAACAACTCCTCCTCCAAAGCCTATAGAGGAGATAGAGAAGGAGATAGATGAGGAGCTTAAGAAATTAGAGCAGGAGCAGAATGTGGAGCAGAAAACGCGGAGCGAAGGTAATGCACAGGGAGAAGAAAAATAAGGTAACTCCATTTTAAGAATAGTTTTAAAAGCGGAAGAATTTTTTATTTGATATTAAATTAGAAACAAAAATCTATTCTAAATAAACAGCATACCTAAGATAGTCGGTGTAAAGTAATGAATATATATAGGGGAATAGGCTTATCTTTGATGATCAGCGGAATACCTGCAGCTATCTTTATATTTTTGCTCACAAGAAATACACCTTTCACTGCTCTCTTCGTTGGAATCTCAATATTAGGAGCTTCTATGTTTCTTACTCCTGAAGAAGAAAGCTGGGTCTCAAAAGACTTATCGCTTATGCTATATTCGGAATTTTCTAACATAGCATCTTTGCTAGAGACTTTCAGGATAAGCTCTTTTAATAAGTTTGTAGCATACGGAGAAAAAGTATACTTATTTCTTTCTGAAGGATCTTTAGAGAAAGCGCCCGATGAACCTCCAAATTTTCTAATTTCAGTGCTTGATGGAAAAACGGTCTTATCTTTAGAATCTCCTATAAATAGAGAAATTATAGAGGGTAATACTTCTTTTTGTTCAGCTGCTGATTTTGTGTTAGTTGAAAAGCTTAATGTTGCTGATAAGATAGAATGTGCTGAGGGTAATGATATATATTCTGTTAAAGTTTACGGGACACTTATAAAGGATCCTTTGAGGACTGCGAAGGCATTTGGAGGATTTTACGGTCTGATTTTAGGATCAATTGCTTCTATATTGAAAGGAGAGGCTTCTGTAGTTTCTTTTGACGAGAGCGAAAACTATAAGATAATCAAGGTGAGCATAGAACGATAAGCAGAGACCGCATCTTTAACACATTGCTATCTTTATTCATAACCCTCACAGTATTCTCCTTTTCTTATTTAGGGGAAACGAGAATAGATGCATATATATCTATGTTTGTATTGGAGTATGCAGTTCTCAAGGCTGTAGTTAGGCCTAGGAGAAAGGGAAGAGATTGGCTTTTTATAATTCTCATAGCAGTCTTTGCTATATTTGTTTCAATAAGAATATATGAAGTGATAATATGAAGAAGCTATCTATGTTTCTGATGCTTATTATATTTATTACTTCTCTTTCTCCTATCGCGGAGAGTATTCCAAGACAGGTGGATCCTGCGACTATTTCTGAGGACAGCAATGTACCTGATCTTCTAAATGCATATTCGACTATTTCTAATAGCATAGGAAGCTTGGATTTTTCTTCTGCTGAGCAAAATTTAACTTATATTTTGCAATCTAGCTTTCCCTCAACATATATGTACATTTTTCAGAGAGGAAACGAACTCTTAAGCAATATACTGGACTCTTTAAATCTGACCAAGCTTATGATAAGCAATGCTACTGTTTTGATACAGAATAATAGGTTTTCAGATGCTGATAACCTTTTGGGACAGGCTTTATTTACTCTCGCAAATGCAAATGCCACCTATATACAGCTGCTAGAACTTTATTCTTCTCTTCCGATATCATCTTCTAGAGTTACCAATACTTTCAATGGAATAGGCTCCGCAATAAATTTATTATTTGAGAAGATCTTGACTCTGAAAGAAGAAATAGAAAACAGGCAAAATTTGATTCCAACGAAAATTTCAATTAATGTTTCTCCTTTAAACGTAAATTGGGGAGAAAAAGTTTCAATACAGGGCTCTCTAACTGAAGAGAGCGGCAATCCTTTAAGCGATAGAGAAGTGCTGATTCATATTGGAGCGAAGATCTATACTATTTATACCAACAGTTCAGGTCAATATAATTTAGATGAAAAAATCACTAGTTATCAGCCATGCGTGCAAATATATTCAGAGTTTATACCTTCTGGCAACGATAAATATATCTATGCTTACTCTTCTTCTCAAATATATAATGTTACAGTAAGCTATATAGTTCCTGAAGTTTCTATAACCTTAAATTCTACATATGTGACTCCAGGAAGCACTATTGAGTTGGACGTTAAGAGCAACTATATCTTAGAGTTTAATTTAACCTCAAACTTATGGAACCTTACTTTTACTAATGAAAAAGAGAGTAGAATTCTTCTCGAAGTACCAGCAACTGCTAAAGAGGGAATATACAATCTTATCGTAAACTCTCTACCTAACGGGGAATTAGCGCCTACCTCTTGGTCTACTAATCTGACCGTTTATAAAGAATCGCTTCAATTAAACATTTCTATTCCTAAGCAAATTTTTTCTGGAAAGACTTACGAAATAAGAATCAATAGCACAATACCATTTGACATATACGTTGTAGCTTCACCTGGAATAAATGCAACAGTTCAAGGAAATAGTATAATACTTAGAATACCGCTTTCCTATATTAACAGCAAAGTTGTTGTGAATATTATAGTCGACCCCGAAAATCCTTCATATAAGGAAGTATATCTAGAAGAGAGCATACCTTCTTACAACTCACTGGCGATTTTTTCAACCTTAGCAGGAGCCTTTGCAGTAGCAATTCCTTTAGCTAGATCGACATCTTCTGTGAGAAAAGCTGAAAATAAAAAGGAAAAAGCCGAAGAATCAAGCTCTGGGACAAATCTGAGAAATAAAGGGATTGTAGGAGAATTTTTCGAAGCTCTAGAAATGATAAGCAAAGTGAAGATGGAAGGCTGGATGACGCTTAGAGAGTATCTTTCTGCAATCAAGGAGAGGATCGATGAAAAGACGTACTTGCTAGTTGAGGAACTTATTTTCAAAATTGAAAAGGTCATATATGGGGGAGTTAAGTATACCCAATTGAAAGAAGAGGTTTCAATAAAGGTCAAAGCTTTAATCGAGTTGCTGAGGAAGAAAAAATGAAAAACTACATCATCTTGGGGACAGTTTTATTCCTTATTATAGCTTTATTTTCAATTTACATTATTCCTTCTACCAGCGATTTTTCTCCATACAATCCGCTTTACAATGGTTTAGCAGACTTTGTTCATGAATTTAACGTAACACTTATACCTATAAATTCGTTGAACAATTTGAAGCAGGGAACTGTAGTGTTTTTAATAGGTCCAAGCAAGAATTTTACAGAGCAAGAAGGAATGGAAATTCTCAGCTATGTGGAAAACGGGGGAGAGTTAGTTATAATGGATGATTTTGGGACATCAAATGAACTTATTAAGATAATGAATTTAAACGGAATATTGAATGGCAGTTTATTAGGGGATCCGCTGTTTATGTATAAGAGCTTTCAGCTTCCAATAGTAAAAGTAAATGTAAATGGTACAACTCTGAATGTTTACTACAACTATGCTACTGTTATAACCTCACAAAATAGCAACCTTAATTGCATAGGTGAAAGCTCTTACTTCAGCTATCTTGATCTCAACCTCACGGGAAAATATTTAAACGGCTACCCTAAAGGTCCCTTCTGTATTGCATATATGCAAAATATTGGAAAAGGAGTAGTCTATGTTTTTTCGGATTCTAGCCCATTCATTAATTCTATGCTCAACTTGGGCGACAACCATAAGTTGGCTACTATTCTTATAAGCGGAAAAATTCCCTATTTAATAGATGATAAATGGTATGTGAACAATTATGATGTATTGAGGACAAATACTTTTAACTTTTTCTCCCAGATATTGCCCTCTATTGTTTATCCTTTAGCTCTTATTTCAGTACTAGCTTCATATATCGTTGGAAATTACATATATATTAATTTAGTTAAAAAAAGAACTAAGAAAAAATCAAATTTAGAAAAAATCCTGAAAGTGCACCCTGAGTGGAATAAGGATGTATTAATCAAGCTCATGAAAGAGGCAGATAAAAATGAGTAAGAAGATTGATGAAAAATTAAGGAACGTGATTGAATTTTTAAAGTCATATATTATTGGATATGAAGAATTATTCGAACTTCTTTCTATCTCATTACTTAGCGGAGGTCATGTGCTGATCGAAGGTCCTCCTGGATCTGGAAAAACGCTGACAGCTAGATTACTTGCTTTATCTATAGGGGGAACTTTTAAGAGAATCCAGATGACTCCAGATATGCTTCCAAGCGATATTTTAGGGGGATTCTTCTACGATATAGGGAAAGGAGAATGGATATTTAGAGAAGGACCCATTTTTGCGAACGTAATTTTTATCGATGAGCTCAATAGGGCATCGCCGAGAACTCAAAGCGCACTCTTAGAAGCAATGCAGGAAGGCAGAGCAAGCATAGAAGGGGTTACAAAGGAGTTGCCAAGGCCAAACCTCTTCATAGCTACACAGATGACCAAAAGCGAGGTAGGAATTTATCCGCTTACCCCCACTCTGCTCGATAGGTTCGCCTTTTCATATATAACTAACTACTTGGAAACAGATAAGGAGAAAGAGGTTTTAGATAAAGTAGATGCAATCGATGAAGTGATAAAAAGCACAAGCGTTTCTCCGATCCTTTCAATAAAGGACATCCTAATGCTACAGGAGGAAATAAAGAAAGTCTATGTTGATGATAAGATTAAGCTGTACATAGCATCTATAGTAGGAGAGTTGAGAAAGAAAGAAGATATGTTTGTGATCGCACCTAGCACAAGAGCATCCGTTTGGCTTTTCAAAGGAAGCAGAGCACTCGCATTTTTAGAGGGAAATGATTATGTTTCTCCCGATCACGTAAAGAAAATCGCTCGATATGTACTTAGGCACAGATTGTTTTTCAATCCAGAAGCTGAGCTGAAGAATGTAACGTCTGAAAATATCATATCCTCTGTGCTGGAAAAAGTTGAGGTGCCGAAGGTTTGAAGATAAAAATCGGTAAGGGCTTCTTTCCTATTTTCTTCTCTTCTCTATCTCTCTTCTCTCTGTATTTAGTTTCTCGATCGATAGTTATTCTTTCAGTTTTTCTCATTTTCTGTTTTTTGCTCGTAGCATCTCTTTTTCAAGCTTTCCTTTTGAGAAGAGAAAAATGTGAAGTGAACATAAAGGATGTTAAAGCTGGTGAGAAGTTTTTAGTTTACGAAACTCCAAAAATAAACATTAAAATAGATAAATGCAAAAATTTCAAAGAGGCAATTTTTTCCAGCTTTGTTAAAGTTGAAGAAATCAAGAAAGCTAGAGATAAGGTAAGCATCTCTGCTAAGCTTCTTTTTAATTCCTCAGGTGAGTATGATATAATTTCAGGCAACATATTTCAGTCATCTATATTTGATGTATTCAGGCTTGAAAAAAGCTTTGAAAGAGAGCTTGCTATTAAAGTTCTCCCGCAGACGCTTGTATGGATTGTTAGAGGACTCAGATTGCTTGGGTTAGCTTCTTCTGGAAAAACATCTTATTTTGAAGTGACCTATCTCGGGGAAGGTATCGCTCTAATTCCAAATGTCAGAAGCGGGGAGTACATAAGAAACAGATTCTTTGAGCCCGGAGATGTTCCAAAGAGAATTGACTGGAAGTCCAGCATGAAAAACTTGAGGCTTATTATTAGAGAATATGGTGAAAACCCTCACGGCTCAGTTATGTTACTGGTTGACTATACATGTGCAGGGTTGAGAAACTGTGATCTTTTGGCTTCATCAATTCTCTCTATTTCTCAACTTATATATGAAGAAGGAATTAATGATATTCAGCTTTATGAAAACGACAGCAGTAAGGTTATGAGATTCGATAGTCCCCTCAAACTTTTAGGTTATTTGACTGGGAAAATTTTAGAAAAGAAAATTGTTCCAGTAGAGGATATGAAGCTTCACGAATACGTCTATCCGCTTACGCTCCAAGAACTTTATGAAATTCTTTCGAGGTTCTATAAAGGTTCTTTACTTATTGATGAGAAAGGAGAAAAGCTCAGTAGTAGTTCAGATACTGCAATATTCGTTTCAAATATATTTCACGACCCTTCAAGAATTTTAGACTTAATATCCAGGATTAAAAGATACAATGCTGTTGTTATCACTCCAGACTCGCCTTGGAAAGATGAGGTTGACATTGAGGATGCTTATAGGATATTTACAAGCTATTCGCTAGCAAAAAAGAAAATTGAAAAGCTTGGCGTGAAAGTTATAAGTTGGAAGGGTCTAGAAAAATGAAAGCTTACAAAGTTTATAGCGTAATTATATTACTAATAGTGATCATTTCTCCCTTTATTATTGTAAGTTCTCAAAGTAGCGAAGATGTAATCGGGACAAATAGTACAATCACTCAGTTGCTGGGTGAAATTGTTTACTTATATGATCATGGTGTGAATGTATCTCAGCTTGTAAATAAACTGAACTATGCAGTAAAGCTTGAGCAGGAAGGAAACATTACGGCATCATCTTTAATTATATCTCAATTGCAGGAGAACATATCAGCACTTATGCCTAGTGCAGAAAGCAATTATTATAAAATAATAGCATTGAAGATTATAGAAATCATCCTTTTATTATCTATACCAGTTTTGACTTATGTATTTCTGCCACGGATCTACTTGAGCATTTGGTATCGCAGTAGGAGAAAGTGGTTGGTGAAGAAAAAATGAGCTTTATTATGGATGAAGAAGTTTTTGCAGTTATATTGGCTATAATCGTAGTAGGATCAGTTCTTGGAGTCGCTATGATAATAAGACCATCATCTGAAGAGCCATTTACTGCATTAGGCCTGTTAGACCAAAACTGCCAAATAGGAAGCTACCCCTCAACTGTAGTTAACGGAACAAATGTGAACCTTTGTCTTTTCGTATATAATCATATGGGCCATCCTATATACTATGAAGTGGTCTATAAAATAGGCAACAACCTTACAATTCCGACTAATACTACTCCATCTTCATCACTAGCAATAAAGAATTGGAGGGGGGTTCTCAATAATGATGACAATGAAACATTTCACGTGAGTGTACCTGTATACGCTAATAATAATGAAACGAGCGTAGCCTTAATATTCGAGCTCTGGATATACAACTTAACGACAAATGAGTGGCAGTATACAGGAATTTGGAATCACCTTTATGTAAACATAACTTTTCCAGGTGGGTAGCTTGGAAGAAACACTTGAGGATTATATTGCAAGGAAAAAGAAGAATAAAAAGACTGAATTTGAATTAAAAAAAGAAGTATTTAATGAGTTCTCTAGCAGAAATATATATCTAGTTGATCCTAACCCCCCACTTAAGTTTTCAAACTATATAACTAGAATGGAATATTCTTTATGGTTTTGGACTGTATTGTCATTTACTTTGGTATCCTTGACTCTGATATATGTGACAAACTTTTTAAGCATATTAATGCCACTGAGATATATCTTTGGAAGCATTTTTGTGCTTTTCCTTCCTGGGTACTCATTGGTTGAAGCCCTGTATCCAGGTGAGGGGGATTTATCTCCTTTGGAGAGATTGGCTTTGAGCATAGGGCTTTCTCTCGCTGTCGTCCCCCTTATAGGCCTCCTACTCAACTATACTCCTTTCGGGATAAGGCTTCTGCCGATAGCCGCTTCCTTATCCATGTTTATAATTATATTATCTGTTTATGCATTATATAGAAAATTTTCCATAAATTCATTACTTGTTGCTTCTCAAAAAAAGGCATAACTTATCTTTTTAAATTTTAAAATTATAATGCATATTTGATGAAAACATATGGCCTTGGAGCTGGATGGAATGGAAGAAGCTGAACAATACAAAAATTTAACTGTTGTTATTCCTGTTTTGAATGAGGAGGAAGCAATCGGTAAAGTGCTTGAAGAAGTAATCAACCAGGCGAAAGTACCCAAGGATAAGATATTGATAGTAGATGGAAAAAGCACAGATAAGACCGTCGAGATCGCAAAATCCTACGGGGTAAAAGTCATTGAGCAGGAAGGTATAGGTAAGTCCATGGCAATAAAAACAGCATTAAATTACGTTGGGACAGAGTATATTCTCATTATGGATGGCGATTACACATATCCTGCAAAATATATTGTAGATTTGTATAGAGAAATCAAGAAGGAAAAAGACATAGTTATAGGTAGCAGAAAAAAGCTTGAGAAGGGTGCACAAGGACTTATATATAAAATCGGAAATTTCGGCCTTACTTTAACATTTAATATACTCTTCGGAACGAGAATTTCAGATGTTCTTAGTGGAATGTACGTTGTAAGAACAGATATACTGAGGGAGATATCGTTCAATTCTAAAAACTTTGGAATTGAGTCTGAGATTTTGGCTCATGTAGTTTCTGAAGGAGGATATGCGGGGGAGATTCAAATAGAATACAGGAAGAGGATTGGAAAGAAGAAATTAGGAGTTCTTCACGGGTTTCACATTTTTGTTGATATGATAAAACTTATGCTCAACTACAACCCAACTTTCTTCATATTCATTTTGGGCTCTCTTCTATTGATACCAGGATTAGCACTTGGATTATACGTAGCATACTATTACTTTTTCACTGATATTACTTATTATGTTAAAGGCTTAGTAGCCATTATGCTAACACTTGCTGGCTTTCAATCTCTTCTTTTAGCCGTCCTCACTTTATTCATAAAGAGGATGGAAATAAGGTTTCTTAGATTGATAAGGAAGAGTCGAGGAAGATAAAAAAATTGCTATATATAAGCTTTTTCAAGCAATTTCCAATCTTCTTCGCTGATCCTCCAACCTACTGCTCCTAAGTTTTCTTTGAGGTGCTTCAAATTTGAGGCTTTTGGTATAGGAACAACTGGTTGAATTGAAATAAGCCAGTTTAAAGCAACCTGGACAGGACTTCTGTTATATTTCTGTCCGATCTCTTTTAATATCCCGCTATTAGCTATGGTACCTTTATCTATTGGTGTATAAGCTAAATAGAGCATTCCTTTCCTTTTAGCATATTCAACGACATTATAAAGATCTTCTTTGTTCTTCAAGCTAAGCTGATTTTCAACAGCTACAATTTCAAACTTTTTCTGGCAATTCATAGCTCCTTCCAATCTTTCAACTGAGAAGTTACTTACACCGTAGTATCTTATAATTCCTCTTTCAACAAGCTCTTCAAAAGCTCTTATAGTTTCACAAATATTAACTGTGTCTGAAGGCCAATGCAAAAGGTACAAATCTATATATGTACCTAATCTTTTAGAACTCATTTCTGCAGACTTCAAAACTCTATCGTAGCTCGCATTTGCATTCCATACTTTTGTTACTATGAATAACTCATCCCTTCTTTCTCCCTTTATTGCATTCCCAACAATTTCCTCTGAGTGTCCTCCTCCATACATTTCAGCAGTATCAATCAAAGTTATACCATTTCTTATTGCATATTTCAAAATTTTCTCGTTTTCAAGATCTTGGGAATAATCAGGAGTCCAGAATCCTCCACCAATGCCCCACGTTCCAATTCCAAGGGCAGATACGCATCCTATGTTCTTAAAGCATTTTTTCTCCATAACTTATCACTATTCATTAAAGTTTCTAATTAAGGAAAAATTATTTTTGCATATATCTGATCTTTTTCCAGTCTTAAAGAGTGGGAGATTCCCCGCAAATGAAAGATGTAAAACCAAATAAATGCGGGAAAGTAAATGCAATCAGAGATTCTCGTTTTGAAAATTTATCGGAGCCTATTTATCCAATATCTTTTTTCTTAGAACAACCATTCATTCAATACATACACTGTTTCAATATTCATTATCAACAAAAAACTAGAAAAGCTTATAGGTCTTACTCCCTATCCTGAAAGACAGGGCCTTCAGATATAATTTTATTAATTAAATGAATATTTTAGTTATTATGACTAGCATTTTTTAAGATTCTTAGTACTCTTTCATCGCTGATGTGGTTGCAGTAGAGGAGCTGAAAATGATAGAAAAGAGCTTAGAAAAAGCAGGTATGAAGCTCACGCCATCGCTACTAATTTACATTTCTGTAGTTCTAATGAGGGCAGCAAATGCGAGTTTTATAATTTCACTAACTACAGCATTTCCAGATATATCTGCTTGGATGCAGGGAATTATACAAGCGTCATATTCATTTACTGAAGCACTATTTGGAATATTCAGCGGGATCATCTACGAATATTTGGGGAGTTCAATTTCTATTATATTTTCATCTTCACTTCTCTTTATTTCTTATGCTATTATGACCGTTTTTGCTGATATGAGCATCAGTGCTGAAGCTTTTACTATCCCCTCAGCTCTAGCAGGACTTTCTGCTTCATTCTTGCTAACGTCTTCATTAGCGGTAATTTCAGAAGAAACCATAAAGGCATCAACAAAGGGAAGGCTGTTTGGAGTCGGGGGGCTAGAGGTGTCAAATATAATAGGCTATGCTGTTGGTTTTACTTTTGCTGGGACTCTCCAGCTTATCCTTCCTTCAGCAATAAAGGGTTTTTCCCCGTCATTTCTGTTCTCTTTTTTGGCATTCCTATCGAGCATTATTTTATCGAAAAGCATGGGTAGAAGAAATATCAGTGAATTTAAGAACAAGAAGATAACCTTTCACCTTAAAGCTAAAATAGAGGGCAAGGTTTTAAAGCTTGTTCCTATGTGGTTCGGTTTTTCTATTGTGATGGGAGTTGCGTTCATAAGCCCAAAGTTTCTAAGCGAGCTTTTCAGTCCAATAGAAGTTTCTAACCCAGGTTTGAAACTCTTCTCAAGCTTTATGCTACTTTTTGCACTTATAATTTTGTCCTTAGGTGTTATGGGAGGAAGCTATATTGCAAGCATTCTGGGAAAAGTTAACTCTCTATTGGCTGGCTCGCTTTCCCTTCCATCAACTCTCGTAATGTTATCCATTCTCGTAAGCTATGGCAGCAATATTAAGGGAATCAGCATGTTTTTCTTTACATTGATATTATTGATTTTTTCTGTGCTAGCTTTATCGATACCACCTACTTTACTCTCATTGCTTGCAGACTTTACAGATTTATCTAGAATTAGGGGTCCATCCTCAGGTGTATATGTGACGAGTATGGGTATAGGAATAGCATTAGGTGAATCTCTCGGTGGAAAAATTTATGACGTATTTGGACTAGAAACTTTATTGCTTATCTTAGCTATAGTATTCCTTCCTTTGGGATTAAGTACATGGATCATGCTTTATTTTGAAAGGAGTAGGAAAAACATCAGTTCTAAACCTATACCTCAAATATAGCTTGAAATGTTTTACTTAGATGATTAGATCTTACTCATTCCTGCATAGAAAAACATTTAAAATCTATTGTGGGATGTCTTCATTTTAATCAGCAAAAAAGTTCCTAGCTTCATCTATAAAATTATAAAAACCGCCACAATTAGATATTTTAGAAGTGCTCTTTACTTACAAGATTTACAATTCGATATTTAAAAAGGAGCAATTAAAAATGGAAAAAAATGCATTCGATCTTCTAGATGAAAGGCTTTTAAAAGTCATAACGGAGTATGGATACCGCGAGCCTACTTCAATTCAAAATAAGGCAATACCTAAGATTCTTCAGGGAAGAGATCTGATAATTACCGCGCCAACTGGAAGTGGAAAAACAGAAGCTGCAGTTTTTCCAATTTTTTCCCTAATGCTGAAGGATGAAAGTTGGAATGGGAAACCGCTGATGGTCTACGTCACTCCACTTAGAGCATTGAATAGAGATATTTTCGTTAGACTCGAAGATATATCAAATAAAATTGGCTTGAAAAGCATAGTCAGGCACGGAGATTCTAGTAAAAGAGAAAGGGGTGATTTCCTTCGTTCTTCTTATCACTGGTTTATTACTACTCCTGAAAGCCTTTCAATGTTGATAACTCATAGCGCTACGAGAGATATGCTCACAGATATTAAATTTGTGGTCATCGATGAAGTTCACGAGCTTATAGATAGCGAGAGGGGTAATACGCTTGAGGTTGTTTTGAAGAGGCTTAAAAGAATAGTAAAAAAGTACCAGTTCATTGGCATTTCTGCTACAATTCCGGATGCATCTATAATAAAGAAATTTTACTCATGTCCTTTTTGCGAAGTTATAGAGGATGATGTTAAAAAGGATATTGAGATAAAAGTGAGGATTCCAGGTTCAGGAACAAGTAGCAAGGGAGAAGATGAATTCAGCGAAATTCTAAAAATAATAAATGAGGAAATTGAAAGAGCTAAATCATCTATCATCTTTACTAATACAAGGGACATGGCAGAATTTCTTACGTATAAGCTTAGGGAATTAGGTAGAGATGACATCGAAATTCACCATGGATCTTTAGCAACGGAAGTCAGAAAAAGCGTCGAAAAAAAGCTTAAAGGAGGCGAAATAAAGGGGATAATTGCAACATCAAGTCTAGAGCTTGGCATTGATATTGGTAGCGTTGACCTTGTTATTCAGTACGGCTCGCCGAGGCAGGCTATAAGGATGCTCCAGAGAGTAGGAAGAAGCGGACATTCAATAGTAAAGAAGGCTAGAGGAATAATAGTTACAACGAAAAACTTAGACGAAATAATCGAGTCTGTTGTTATAGCAAGGAGGACCTTGAAAGGTGAGCTTGAAAGCCTCATCCCTCATGAAAAGCCCTTTGATGTTTTGGTACATCAATTAGTAGGAATGTTGCTTTCCGCTGAACAGAGAAAAGAAGAAGAGATTTTAAAGTTTCTGAACGCAACTTTTTCGTTCAGAAACCTCACTGAGGAAGAGCTCAAAAAAGCGATTGAATTTTGCGAAGGCATCAAGCTGATTATTAGAAAAGAAAATGGAGAGCTTGTAGCTAGCAGAAGAGCAAGAGAGTATTATTATTCAACAACAATGATTCCAGACGTACAGAAGATTCCTGTTGTAACTGTATATGGCGATAGAATAGGATATTTAGATTCTGATTTTGTTTTATCAAAGCTTGATGAGGGCTCAAGTTTCATCCTGCAGGGTAGGGAGTGGTCTGTCGTATCAATTGATGATGAAAAGCTAGTTGTAGAAGAAGTAACCGAAAGGATGGGTGCACCGCCGTCTTGGATAGGAGAGATGATCCCGGTTTCAAGAAATGTTGCAAGAGAAGCAATATCTCTTCTGTCGAGAATCTGCAGAGGAGAAGTCTATGAAAAAATTAAATCTCAGTATCAATCTATAACTATTGAAGCATATGATTTTGTAAAGAAGGTCTGCGAAGATACAAGGAAACAAGGCTTCGAGTTTCCAAGCCAGAACATCGCTTTAATTGACTGGACAAAAACGGGATTATTAGTTTTAACTTATCCGCTAGGTTCAAACGGGAACGAGACCCTTTCACTTCTCATTTCAAATTATATTTTTTCCAAAACAGGGAGGTCAGTTTCTACATCGAGTGACCCATATAGAATCTACATGGAATCCACATTTCCTCTGACTCTAAATGATCTGATTGAAGCGCTGTACAGTCTTTCTTTGAAAGAAAAAGATGAAATAGAAGAGATGATTAAATCCCAGCTCAAAAAATCAAATATTTTTATGTATAAGCTATCTACTGTTGCAAAGAAAATGGGAGCAATATCTAAAAATGCAACGCTTAGTGAAGTTAAAAAAGTGCTTAAATATTATAAAGACACTTTAATAGGTGAGGAGGCTTTTAGGGAAGTTTTCTATGAAAAGCTTGATATCCGATCAGTTATAGAAATGCTGAAAGATATTAAAAGCGGTAAAGTGAGAATCGTTGCGCAACCCATAGAAGGTTTGAGTCCCCTAGTTGTAAATAGCTCTAGCGCGCCGAGACCTGTAGGATACGCACTGGAGACTCTTCCTCAAGAGCTTTTAATTAAAGTTTTGGAAAAAAGGATATTGGAAAAGACCGTACTCCTCAAGTGCATGAACTGCGGCTGGGAAAAGTCAGTAAAAGTCTCTGAACTGCCGGATATAATTTCATGTGAAAAATGCGGTGCAAGAGCTGTAGCACCGTTACCTCCGAGTAACGAAGAATTCGTAAATGCTATCAGAAAATACTTCAAAGAAGGGAAAAAATCTCTGAAGGGGAAAGAAAAGGAATACTTTGAGGATGCTGTAAAGAGAGCCAAACTGGTAATTACGCATGGAAAGACTGCAGTTATGGCTTTGACTCCCTATGGAGTAGGCCCAAAAGGAGCCTCAAGGGCGTTAAGCATGCTTAAATTAGGATGGAATGAGTTCTTAAGAACGCTTTACGAAGAGGAAAGAAATTACTTCAGGACGAGAAAATATTGGGATTGACAAATTCATGCTTCTGATTCATATTTTTCCCTCTTTCTATTATATTCATCTTTGCTCATCAGCTTTCTCGCAGGCACTCCAGCGACTACAGTGTTAGGCTCTACATCTTTCGTAACAACTGCACCGGATGCTATTACAGCACCTTTGCCAATTCTGACACCAGCTATGATTGTAGCATTTGCACCAATAGCTACGTT
Organism: Fervidicoccus fontis Kam940; assembly: GCF_000258425.1. NCBI lineage: Archaea > Thermoproteati > Thermoproteota > Thermoprotei > Fervidicoccales > Fervidicoccaceae > Fervidicoccus > Fervidicoccus fontis. The sequence continues at coordinate 488,837 of NC_017461.1, read as the reverse complement.
ATCTTCAACTATTGCTCCGAGTAGTCTCTTGCTTACAGGGTACTTATCATTGGTAAATACTACCCTTGGACCTAGGAATACATTTTTTCCAATTATTGTATATGGAGGTATGTAAACGCCAGTTTCTATTCTGGCGAATTCCCCTATTTTCACCCTACCATCAATTACTGTATCTGTTCCAATAATGCTGTTGTCTCCTATTTCAGTGTCTTCTCTGATCAATATTCTATGTCCCGTTTCAACGTTTTTCCCAATTTTTACTCTTTCATATATTATAGAATTGCTTCTTATAACAGAATTATCTCCAATAGTAGCACCTTCGCTTTCTATTTCCCCTTTTTTTCCTTCTTGAAGCATTTTAATTCTACTTCTAATAGGGTACCCTACTACAGTTCCAGTATCTATGAAAGCTCTGCTTCCAATTATAGAAGAACCTAATATTAAAGCGCCTTCTCTTACTATTGCGTCCTTAGAAATTACGGATTTTTTAGTACTCAAAATAAATCACCAAAATAAAATTAAATTTTATTTGGATTATAAATAATTTTTTAAAAAAATTAAAAAATAATTAGAATCGGTTTCCAAGTAAAAGGGTCAGGAATTTTTCATCATCATTGTTTTTCTGTACTCGGCAAAATCATCATCCCAAATAATATTAATCCTTAAACAAAAGAATATAAAAATAAAAATCATCATGGAGGTAGTTTTGAATGGGAGGAAGACAGAAAACAACTTTGTTTATGGGCGTAGGAGGACCTACAGAAAGAGTAAAAAAGACAGAAAGCACTCAGACGGAGGAAAAAGCCTCTAAAGGGAAGAAAGCAGAGAAAAAGAGCAAATAACATTTTAAGTATACAAATTAATATTCTTACAATCGAAGGTGTCACCTTCAGGGCGGAATGCTTACTTAGGAATTGTTCGATAAAAGCTTTTTATTTAATGAGCAAAACTTAAATGTATACTTTTTGCAAGTTTTTCTAAACGCAAAATTTAGCTGATGATCTTCACTTAAGGTGACGTTTGCAAAATGAAAAGCATTGAAATTTTATTGCCATATTGTTCTTTGGAAAACGAACCTGACCAAATAAGAATTACCTTAAAAGCTAATATAATTGCAAGAGCAGCATCAATTTTTAAAGTTGAAAGAATAACCCTCTATAGAAGCAGGAGCGACAAGAAATCTTGCAAAGACCAGAAAGAAATTCTAGGGCTTCTTTTAAGGTATTTTGTCACTCCTCCATACCTTAAGAAGAAAATCTTTGGAAAGAGAAAAGAATTAAAATACGTTGGGATGGCGTATCCTCTACAAATACCAACGCACAGCCTATCTAAAAAGGCAAAAGAAGGTGACATAAGAGTAGGGTTGGTTGAGAGAGTTAAGGAAAGTGCAATATTCGCAGACATCGGAGTTGGAAAACAGGTTAAGATTTCAAATAGCAATTATGAATTGAAAAGGGGGGATCTCATTTTCGTCAAGGTGAAGAAAGGCGATCTTTCTGAGCTCGAAATCATTAAAAATCCCGATATATATGTAGGGTATTCAGTAAGAGAATGCGAGAACCCATTAGATTATTTAAAGGAAAAAAAGAAGGATGGACTGGTAATAGGTACTTCAAAGTTCGGCGATCCTATTTGGGAAAATCTAAAAGAAGTTGAAGAAAAGCTTAAGAGTAGCGATAAAGTTGTAGTCGTGTTTGGAGAGCCTTACAGAGGAATATTTGAGATATTTAAGCAGCTTGGTGGGAATACCGATGACCTCTTTCACGGAATTTATAATCTTGTAAGAGATCAGGGCACTAAAACGATCAGAATGGAAGAGGCATTGTTTATAGCTCTTTCACTGTTGAACGTACTTTCTTCTTGAATAAGTTTTATAAATGCCTATCTTATTTGAAAATAAAAGAGAGTCCCGGTAAAACTTATATTTATATTTAGTTTAGTTGGCAAATACATGCTGACCGGGCTACTCTCGGATGGTAGGTGAAAGATGGGTCATAGAAAGAAAAGCGCTCCTAGAAGAGGAACTCTAGGGGTAAGGCCAAGGCAGAGATTTGAAGGAATTGTACCAAGAGTAAGGACTTGGCCTGTATTAGAAGAAAAGAAAATTTTTCCTTTAGGTTTTATAGGATATAAGGTAGGAATGACACATGCACTTGTGGTAGATGATAGAAAAACATCTATAACATTCGGGAAGCAGATCTTCACTCCAGTGACTTTGCTAGAGACTCCTCCAATGATCCTGGCTGGAATAAGAGGTTACAGCTTTGATATAAATGAAGGCAAGCAACCATTAACTGAGGCATGGGCAACCGGTGATACCTTAAAGAACACGAACATAGAAAGGCTAATAAAAAGCTTTTCTCCAAATTCAACACAACAAAAATTAGAAGAGCTAGAGAAATCTCTCTCCGAAATGGCCGAATTGAGAGCGCTTCTTTTATCTCAGCCGACTTTAGCGGGAGGCATCTCAAAGAAGAAACCTGAATTAATTGAAGTTGGATTGTCAGGAAAAGACTTAAAGGCGCAGTTCAGTTATGCAGTTGAGAAATTGGGGAAAACTATTAAGATTTCTGAAATATTTAATCCTGGAAAATTTGTCGACATCATTGCAGTAACTAAAGGAAAGGGATTTCAAGGTCCTGTGAAAAGATTTGGAATAAAAGTATTGCCGAGATGGCATAAGCATAGAAAGGCAGCGAGAAAAATTGGAGCTAGGGGTCCAGGTATGGGCGCTCTCTCTACAGCTCCTCAGGCAGGTCAAATGGGATTCCACCAGAGAGTGGACTACAACAAAAGAATTCTGTATATAGCTGATACAGAAGGAAAAGATAAGGAACTGTTAGCAAAAATAAACCCCTCCAGTGGATGGCATAAATATGGATTAATCAGAACAGATTTCGTGATTCTTGCAGGAAGCATTCCTGGTTCAAGAAAAAGACCAGTGATATTAAGGCAACCTGTGAGACCTCCAAGTTGGATACCTGAGGGCGCGCCTAAGATAACTTATCTCCACAAAATTGGTGAGTTGTGAGGTGAGTGAGTAATGGTTATAGTTGTTAATAATAGCGCAAAAATAGAGGTCGATGTATTTGACAAAAATGCTCAGCCTAAGGAGAAAACAGAACTACCACTAGTATTTTACATTCCGATAAGAAAAGATCTAATAAGAAGAGCCTTTCATGCTGAGTTTACAGCGGGACTACAGCCGAAAGGAAGAGATCCGATGGCAGGAAAAAGAACCCCAGCTGAAAGTTTAGGTGTAGGAAGAGGGTTGGCCAGAGTACCTAGAGTACCGGGAACATCAGAAGGAGCCTTTGCTCCGATGACGGTCGGAGGAAGAGTTGCTCATCCTATAAAGACTGAGGAAAAAATAGTTGAAGAAATAAACAAAAAAGAAAGATTGTTAGCCACAGCTTCTGCAGTTGCTGCAACATCTTCGATAGAATTTGTGAAGAAAAGAGGACATAAGTTCACGTCTACTGCTCTTCCAATTGTACTAGATAGTAGCATAGAAAAAGAGATCACCAAACTTTCAGAGGCAAAAGAGCTCCTGAAAAAATTAGGCGTCTGGGAGGATGTCGAAAGATCGTATAGCAGAATAAGGATAAGGTCAGGAAAGGGAAAAATGAGAGGAAGAAGATATATTGAGCCTAAAAGCTTGCTATTTGTACTTTCTTCAATCAATACTCCTTTTGCAAAAGCGGTGAGAAACTTGCCTGGAGTTGATGTGGTAAGCGCTGATAATCTGTCAATACTGCATTTAGCTCCTGGGGGCGTTCCTGGCAGATTGACTATCTATACAAAAGATTCTCTATTAAAGCTTCAAGAAAGATTTAAAAATATTAGGGTGGTATTGAGATGAGCGAAGAATTTGTAATAATTTCACCACTTCACACTGAGCTTGCGCTCAATTACATAGAAAAGTATAATACAATCGTCTTTGTAGTTGATAGAAAGGCAACAAAGCTAAGGATAAAAGAGGAAGTTGAGAAAAGATTTGGCGTAAAAGTTGAAAAGGTCAGAACAGAAATAACTCCAAAAGGAGAGAAAAGAGCTTTTGTTAAACTTACCCCAGAATATAAGGCTGAGGAAGTAGCTACAAGATTAGGACTATTATGAGGTGGAAAATATGGGTAAGAAAATAAGGCAACAGAGAGCCGGAAGAGGCTCACCTACATTTAGGAGCAGAAAGCATCTGCATGAAGCGCCTGCAGCATATCCTGCAATAAAAGAAGATGAGACATTCAAAGGACATATCGTAGAGATCATTCACGATCCTGGAAGATGGGTTCCTCTGGCAAAAGTGAAGCTAGAAAATGGGGTTGAATTCTATACAATAGCATCAGAAGGATCATATATTGGTCAGGAAATCGAAATAGGACCAAATGCTAAACCTGTAAATGGAAATATACTCCCGCTTCAGTCAATACCCGAAGGCACGCAGGTATTCAATATTGAGATAAAGCCAATGGATGGGGGAAAGCTTGTGCGGACAGGTGGCGGATATGCCCAAATAATAAGTAAAGGTGTAAATACAGTGACAGTTGTGCTTCCTAGCGGCAAGTCAAAGGAAATTGATGGTAGGTCGAGAGCTACAATAGGAGTTGCAGCAGGAGGAGGAAGAATAGAAAAACCCTTATTAAAAGCTGGAAACAGCTATTGGAAATGGAAGCCGAAAGCAAGAAAGTATCCAAAAGTCAGAGGAGTAGCTATGAACGTAGTATCTCATCCGTTCGGTGGAGGTCACCACCAGTCTGAAAGTAAGCCAACTACTGTGTCTAGGAATGCTCCTCCAGGGAGAAAGGTTGGTCATATTGCTGCTAGGAGAACTGGAAGGAGAAAAGGAAAAGTTCAGCAGTAATTCCCCTCTAGGATGACCTAATTTTTAATCTGAAATAGGTGTAGATGGGTGCAAACAGGGACTGGAGGCTAGAAAGAGATGAAGGCTTACAGAATTTTCTATACAACTTTTTATGACGATGATCACGAAAATGTAAAAAAGAAGCTGAATGAATTAATAGGAATAGAAGCGTTAGATCATAAGTCGTTCGTAAAGGAATTCAGATATTTAGAATACCGTTCAGAATCTTTGAAGCCAGGTCTTGAAGAAGAAATAAGGAGGATAGCAGAGGAAGTTTTAGGTAAGAAATCCTATATAAAAGTTGATTTTATTAGTCTTTAACTTTTATTTAATAATTGATTGAGCTTTTATATAATTTAAAAAAAGGAAGTTAAAAAATGGCTGATTCTCTTACAAGTGAGACTGATCCTATAGAAGTTAAAGTAAGAGACATTTATGAACAGGCATATCCGAGAATAAGAGAAGTAAGAAATCCTATTGAAGCAAAGAAAATTTTGAGAGAAGAGTACAAGCTGATCGTAAGCGAGGGACTAATAACGCTTGTATTTGCAGCATTTATTGATGGTCTCCCCGTTCTCTTTGAAGGTCCTCCAGGTACAGGTAAAACTGAAATTGGAGAAGCACTTTTAAGCCTTTGGGCTGGGAGAAAGGCCATTATCCTTCCTTGCAGCGAGAACTATGATGAGTATAGAGTCCTAGGAGACTTCCATCCTATGAAAGCTTACAAAGAAGGATTTAACGAGGAATCTTTTATTCCAAGGCCTCTGCTTGCTGCTTTAATACTGGACAGCGGAATACTCATTGATGAGATTAGAAGGAGTAGCGAAGAATTTCAAAACCTATTGCTCGACGTCATAGACAAGAGAAGAATAATCATCCCGGAACTAAAAAAGGTATATAAAGCTAAGGGAATCGGCTTTCAGCTGATTTTTACTAGCAATCCTGAAGACCTAGCACAAAATGAGCTAAGCGACGCATTTATGAGGAGGGTAGTGAGGATCAAGCTCGACTATCCGCCACCAGACAAAGAGATTGAGATCATTAGATTAAGACTTGGAACAGTTTCTTCTTTAATATCAGAAGACATGATGATGAAGGGAATAGAAGCCATTAATGTATTGCGAAAATCAGATTTGATGTACAAACCAGGAATCGCTGATAGCGTTAGATGGATGGGAATTAGCGCGAGGATCGCGATGCTGAGAGGGCATGAGAGAGTCAGTGAAGAAGACCTGCTGGAAGGCGCAAAAGCCACTCTACTCAAGAGAAATGATGAGGAAGAAGCAGTAATAAAAATTATAAAGAGATTCTTCGGGTAAGATTATGCTTTCTGATGAAATTAATTTGGATGAAGTAATTAGTATTGTACAAGGAATTGCAGGTAGGCTGAGAGAGAGAAACGTATTGGTAAGTACAAGTGAAATTGAAAATGCTGTAAAATTATATATTACTGCAACTCAACTTTCTCCATATGGCTATTTTCCGTTGAAGCCAGTGATTGAATCTGTATTTGTGAAGAGGAAATATGATGAGGAAATATTTAATGATGCTTGGAGGGACATTAGCAAAGTTTCTTATGGAGAGAAAATAAGAGCTTCAGAAAAACCGAAGGAAAAACTCTTGAAGGGAAAAAGGATAGAGGAAAAAGAAGAGCATGAAAGTTTAGATATAGCTAGAATGCAAAAACTAAGCGTTGGAAAATTAAGAAAAATGGGAAAGTTCAATGAGGAGAATAAGAGAAAGCTTGAGATTGCGAGAAAAATAAACACCTTACAGAAATACTATGAAACAGGAAACAGAGGGTATATAGATTTACTTGAAAGTGAGCTGAAAGCTTCGCAAAAAAAGAAAGGAAGCTATGAAAGTAAAGATTCTTATTCGGCTTCTAGCAGGTATGAGGCAATAGAAAAGTTGCTTTTTAGAATTGTAGAGAATCCCGATAATGCAAATGCTTTATTGGCTCTTTCAAAAATTACAGGGAGCGATTTACCTATAGAAGCGATCAAATATTTTGTTAAGAAAAGGAAAACGTTTTTGGTTGAAAAAATTGCGGCTTCTATATTTAAGAGGTCAGGCGGGCTTCTCAAAGGGAAAAAATATGAAAAAGGGTATATCTATGGAAGGGTTGATATTAGAAAAACGCTGTTTGAGCTTTCAAGAAACCACCCCGAAGAGCTCGTATTTAAGCAGAAAAAGAGAGAGAACGGTGCTATTTTAGTAATAGATAAAAGCGATAGCATGAGAAAGAGGTCAACTTCAGTTATTAAAATAGCTTCTCAATACTATCCCTTTCTTAAATCCTTGATTCTATTTGATACCGAAGTAAAGGTGAAAAAAATAAGCAGATCGAGCTCGAGATGGAACATAGTTAAAGATCTTCTTTCGATGAACTTCTCTGGCTATACAAATATAAGTAAGGCATTAAGGCAAGTAATAGAAATTTCAAAACCGAAAGATACCGTCATAATAATAAGTGACATGGAGCAAACAGTAGAAGACGAATTTTATATATCATTAATAGACAAACTAATACGGAAAAAAGTCAGACTGATCATATTCACTTCTGAGGAATATGCTAAGATATTCAAGCAGATTTTTCCAAGTTCTGTGAATGTGAAACTTATTCTATAGCTTTTAAGCTATATCAAGAAAAATAGTTAATGCTTATAAACCGGAATTTAGAAACCAATTATAGCATTCAGATTAAAATCTAGCTTAGAAAGTTTATGCGTACCTCAAAGAGGAATGATTTTGTCATGAGCAAGCCAGAGATAGAGAGCGAGTGGAAAAATTTCCGATATAGAGGGATTAAGTTTGATAAGCTTATAGAAATATCAATGGATGAGCTCGTTTCACTGTTTCCAGCAAGAGAAAGAAGAAGCATAACTAGGGGATTCACACCAGAACAGATCAGATTCCTCCAGAAAATAAGAAGAGGTAAAAAGGAAGGTAAAAAGGTCATAAAAACCCATCTGCGAAATATGATAGTACTTCCAGAAATGATTGGGCTGACAATCGCTGTATACAATGGAAAGGAGTTCATTCCCGTGAGGATCACACCTGAAATGCTTGGTAAAAGGCTAGGAGAATTTGCTCCAACTACAAAGTCAGTAAAGCATGGAGAGCCCGGGCTTAAAGCGACTAGAAGCTCAATGTTTACAGCAATTAAGTAAGGTGATATTTTATGGGTGGATGGAACTATAGCTTAAAACTAGAGGATGAAAGCAAAATAGCAAAGGCTGTTATGAGAGATCTTCCAATCAGTCCTAAGAAGGTCCATAACTTAGCAAGGGCAGTTAACGGCATGATGCTTCAAGATGCGAAAAAATACCTAGAAAGAGTTATTGCAAAGGAGGAGGCAGTCCCTCATTTCATTCACAGAAAGAAAATACCTCATCACAAAGGGTTAAGTGAAAGATGGGGGATACCTGTGGGCAAGTATCCAGTAAAGGCAGCAAAGTTTTTGCTGAAAGCATTGAACAATGTTGAAGCAAATGCGGAAAGCAAAGAGTTGGATGCCGAAAAGCTGAAAATAATTCACTTAAGCGTTCAGCAGGGGTATACATTAAAGAGGTATATGCCAAGAGCATTTGGAAGATCAACACCTAAATTTAAGAGATATTCTAACATCGAAGTAATAGTAAAGGAGGTTTAAACGGTGATATTATGGTTAATATAAAAAGGTATTTTATCGAAAAAAACATGTCCGTTGTGAAGGTTGATGAGTACTTAGCTAAGCAGTTCTATAGAGCTGGCTATGCTGGTGTTGATGTATATAGGACTCCGCTAGGCACTAGAGTAGTTATTCGTGCAGAAAGACCAGCATTTATAATAGGAAGGAGAGGTCAGACAATAAAGACTCTTTCCAACGTATTTGAAAATTATTTCGGTCTTGAAAATCCTCAAATTACAGTTATGCCAGTAGAAAATCCCGATCTGAACGCAAGAGTAGTTGCATTCAGGTTGGCTGTCTCTCTTGAAAGAGGTTTCCACTTTAGAAAGCTCGCATTTGCGGCTTTAAGAAGAATTATGGCCGCAGGTGCTGCAGGTGCAGAAATAATAATAAGCGGGAAAATTACAAGCGAAAGAGCAAGGTATGAGAAGTTTAGGGCAGGAAAGATCTACAAGACTGGAGAGCAAGCCACTTATATAGTTGATAAAGCAGTAGCTCATGCACTTCTTAAGCCTGGAATCTATGGTGTAAAAGTCATTATCGTAAAACCGGAGAGAACAAAGGATTCTATAATAATAAAGTCGCCTGAGGAAATTGGGATAAACAAAGAAAGCACTGCAAAAGAAAAGGAACAAAAGGAGGAAATGGGTGAACAGATTAGCACTCAAGCGCAAGAATCTAGTTCACAACAGGTATTACAGCCGCAAGAGGAAAGCACAGAAGAAGAAGGAGAAGGTGAAACTCAATGAGCATGAATGCAGATGAAATTAGAAAGCTTACTCCTGAACAAAGAAAGGAAAAGCTCAATGAACTTAGGCTTGAGCTTTCAAAACTTCAAATGCAAGCACATGTTGGGACAGTTGACAATCCTGGAAAGATAAAGGTGCTTAGGAAGACGATAGCCAGAATTTTGACTATAGAAAACGAAGAAAAGAGAAAAAAAGGGTAGCGGCAAATGAAAAAATCAAATATAACATTTGGAGACTTGTTTGGTTCAGAGGTTGAAGTTTTAATGTATCCAGATAGGAATGTGATTGGTTTAATTGGTATAGTTGAAAATGAAACTCAAAAAACAATTTCTATTTATAGAAATGAAAAAACTATTACACTTTTTAAAGATTATATTGTTTTTAAAATTAGGTCAAAAAATTCCGAAACAGTAATATATGGGAATGAAATCGTTGGTAGACCTGAAGATAGAACAAAGGAAGTAATAAAGAAAAAAATAGGTTTGAGGTGAGCAACTAATGGGTGTTAAGAAAGAAGTAAAGAACCCAGGTATTCCAGGCGTTTCCATACCGGAAAAAAAGTGTAATGATCCTAATTGCCCTTTTCATGGAACTATAAAGGTAAGAGGTATGCTTATTACTGGAAAAGTAGTCTCAGATAAGATGGATGGAACAGTAGTTGTAGTACACGATTATCTCTATTACGACAAAAAATATAAAAGATACGAAAAAAGAAAGAGTAAGATACACGCACATGTTTCACCTTGCCTAGACGTTAAAATTGGAGACACCGTAATAATAGGAGAGACCAGGCCTATAAGCAAGACTGTCTCCTTTGTAGTTTTAGGGAAGCCAACTGCTCAAGGGTGAGAAATAAATGGCAAAAAGAACTGGTACAGCATTTAGCAGAAGAAAAACCACGTATGGTGTTCAAGTAGGAACCAGAGTAGTTGTTTCCGACAACAGTGGTGCTAGAGAAGCAATGATAATAGGAGTTCCTGGTTATAGGGGAAGGTTGAGGAGGATACCGAAGGCTGGAATTGGAGATAAGGTAATTGTTTCGGTAAAAAAAGGAATACCTGAAATCAGAAAGCAGGTACTTCCTGCTGTTGTGATAAGGCAGAGAAGACCATATAGAAGAAGCGATGGAACTTGGGTAGCATTTGAGGACAATGCTGTAGTAATAATCACCCCTGAGGGGACTCTAAAAGGGAGCGAGATTAGAGGTCCTGTCGCTAAGGAAGCTGCTGAAAGGTGGCCAAGCTTGGCAAATATGGCTTCAATTATAATTTAGGAGGTGTATATAGGATGTCGCTCACAAAAAGCATAAAACCTAAGAAACAGAGGAAGATTTTATTTAATGCTCCACTCCATATCAGAGAGAAACTCGTTACATCACCGCTTTCAAAGGAGCTAAGAAACAAATATGGAATAAAAAGGCTTCCTGTCAGAAGTGGGGATACAGTAAAAATAATGAGAGGAAATAATGCAGGCTTAGAAGGCAAAGTTGTGAAAGTAAACAGAAAAACTGGAAGAGTGCATATTGAAAAAGTTACTAGAGATAGAGCAGACGGAACGCCTGTTTTCATTCCAATTCATGCGAGTAAGGTTATGATTACTAAGCTAGATCTTAGCGATAAAGAGAGAAAGCAAATAATTGAGAGAAAGACTGGTAGAAAAGTAATAGAGGAGAAGGAGGAAGAAAAGAAGGAAACCGAAACAGCTGAAGCAAAAGAAGAAAAAGAAGAGAGTAAAGTTGAGAAATCTGAGGAGGTTGGAAAGTAATGGCTAGAATGGGAGGAAGTAAACATTTAAGAAGTTACTCTGCGCCAGATTTTTGGCCAATTAGTACAAAGGAGCGATTCTGGGCCATAAAACCAAGCCCAGGCCCACATAGCCTTTCATCCTCAATACCGTTAGGAATAGTATTAAGAGATTATCTCAAATATGCTAGAACAAAAAGGGAAGTTATTAGAGCATTATCGATGGGACTTGTAAAGGTTGATGGAAAAGTAAGAAAGGACTATAAGTACCCAGTAGGAGCTATGGACGTAATCGAAATTGTCCCGTCTTCCCTCTTCTTTAGGGCAGTCCCCAACATGGATAAGTTTATCAGCTTTGTAGAGATCCCGAAGGAAGAGGCCTCGATAAAACCATTGAGAATTGAGAACAAGACAACGGTAAATCATGGACATATACAGCTGAATTTGTTCGATGGAAGCAATATATTGATAAAAGTTTCAGATCCAAAGAACCCAACAGAAGTTCCATACAGAACTCTTTCAACTGTTATAGTGAAAATTCCAGAAAGGGAAATAATCGATTATATTCCTTTGGAAGAAGGAGTATATGCAATTATATTCGGTGGAAAGAACACGGGGATTATGGGAAAAGTGAAGGAGATAAGAAAAGGTATGAAAAGATATAGGAGCTTGGTAGTTATTGAAACAGATGACGGCTCTATCGCTCAAACAAGTTTAGACTATGTCCTAGCTATTGGAAGAGAAAAACCCATTATAAAATTGATGTAGGGTGATAAGTTTGAGTACAGTCACAGAGGAAGTCAATAAATTCATAGAAGCTTGGAACGAGAATCCTATGCTAAAGCCGAGAATAACAAAAGTAACGGTAAACGTTTCTTTAGGTCAGGGAGGAGAGAGGCTTGCTAAAATTGCTGAAGTTCTTAAGGAAATAACCAACCAGGAGCCAAAACTTAGAAAAGCAAAGAGAACAATAAGAGATTTCGGCATAAGAAAAGGTGAAAATATCGCAGTAGCGGTGACACTTAGGGGAGAAAAAGCTACAAAATTTTTAAAAAAGGCTCTTGAAGCTGTAGGGAATAAAATTAATAAGGATAGCTTTGATGATAACGGGAATGTTTCATTTGGAATAAAAGAACATATTAGCATTCCAGGAGTTAAGTATGATCCAGAGATAGGAGTTTTTGGAATGGACGTCTGCATAACAATAGAGAGACCTGGATATAGGATAAAAAGAAGGAGGGTTAAAAAAGCGAAAAGGATTCCAAGAAGGCATAGAGTAAAAAAGGAAGAAGCAATAGCTCTTCTTTCAAATGAATTTAATGTAAGAATTGTATGAGGTGTTTATACTTGACAAAATATGTTCAACCGAGGGAAAGAAAATATGGAAAAGCAGTAATTAAATGCCAAAGATGTGGATCTAGGAAGGGGGTTATTAGGAGATATAACCTCTATCTCTGCAGGCAGTGCTTTAGAGAATTGGCCTATGAAATGGGGTTTAAGAAGTATAGTTGAGGTGATCCTCATTGGTAATGTTAGATACGCTGTCAAATGCTTTGAATGAATTGACCAATGCAGACAGAAGAGCTAAAAAAGAGGTAATCATATCACCTGCTTCAAGGCTTATAATTCAAACTATGAGGCTTCTGCAGAGTGAAGGATACATAGGAGAGATCGAATATATAGATGATGGCAGGCAGGGAAAGCTGAAGATACAGCTTCTAGGAAGAATCAATAAAGCTGCTGCAATAAAGCCGAGGTATAGTTTGAAGGTAAGTGAACTAAGCGCTTTGCCGGAATGGCTGAAGAAGAAATTACCCTCTAGAGAGATCGGAATCCTAATAATTTCAACATCGAAAGGGATCATGTCACACCATCAGACAATAAAAGAGAACATTGGAGGTATATTGTTAGGATATGTTTACTAAGAAGAGGTGGAGTCCTTGGTTAAGAGCGTACATGTAGTTGAGGAAGTTGAGATTCCTGAGGGAGTAAAAATTAGTATTGAGGGAATGAAAGTCGTGGTCGAGGGTCCAAAGGGGAAAATCGAGAAAGATTTTTCACATACAAGGAATGTAGCCATATCATTAAGTGATGGAAAGGTGGTTGTTGAAAGTTATTTTGCTAGAAGGGAGCAAAAAGCTTTGGTTGGAACAATAGCAGCCCATATAAGAAACATGATAACAGGGGTGCAGAAAGGATATAGATATAAACTTAAGATCATATCTTCACACTTCCCTATCTCGCTTGAACAGAAAGGAGATGTGATCCTAGTAAAAAATTTCTTAGGGGAAAAATCTCCCAGGAAAGCAAGAATCATGCCTGGGGTTAAAGTGAAGATTGAAAAGGAAGACGTAATTGTTGAAGGATTAGATATTGAAGCTGTTGGTCAGACTGCAGCTAATTTAGAACAGGCTACAAAAGTTAAAGAATACGATAGAAGAGTGTTCATGGATGGTATATATATCTACGAGAAAGGTGAGGCTAAATGAGCAAGGAGATGAAAAAGTTGCTATTGAAATTGAAAAAAAGTAAGCCAGAATTCAAAAGGCATCTGTTCCACATGTTTATAAAATTTAGAAACCAAGACAGCTGGAGAAAGCCAAAAGGAATTGATAACAAAATGAGGCTAAAATATAAAGGTTATGCGAAACCAGTGGAAATAGGATATAAGAATCCTGAAATAGTAAGAGGAGTACATCCTTCTGGCTTGAGGCCAGTTGTCATTGAGAGCAGATCTCAGCTCGAAAATTTAGATCCAAAAATTCATATAGTTTATTTATCTTCAAAGCTTGGATTAAAGAAAAAAATTGAGCTTATGAAATTGGCTAGAGAAAAGGGATTAAGGATTGCGAATGAGGTGAAAGTTATTGAGTGATTATACACTGCAAAAAAGGCTTGCTTCGAAGATTTTGGGCATTGGCGAAAGCAGGGTGAGGATATATATTAAAAGCGATGACGATAGAGAGGATCTGGAAAATGCAATAACTGCTGAAGATATCAAAAAGCTTATAAAAAGAGGGGTAATCACTGAAGAGCCTGAAAAAAGCAATAGCAGAGGAAGGTGGAGAGAGCTAAAGGAGAAGAGAAGCAAAGGGCAGAGGAGGGGACCTGGAAAAAGAAAAGGTGTGGCATCTGCAAGGATCGATCCTAAGAGAAGGTGGATAAGTAGCATTAGGAAGATGAGAAGATATCTGAAATACCTTAGAGACAAAAAAATTATAACAACGCAACAGTACAGGAGATACTACAAGCTGGCGAAAGGTGGAGCATTCTCTTCATTGTCAGTATTGAGAATGCATATAGAAAAGGAAATAGGTCAGAAGAGGTGATTGTGATATGGTAGTAGGAGGACCTAGATACAAAGTAGCTAGGCGGAGGAGAAGAGAGGGAAAAACGAATTATAGAAAAAGGTATACTTATGTTTTCTCTGGAAGGATAAGGTTAGTTGTAAGAAAGACGAATAAGTATATCGAAGCGAAAATAGTTGATTGCGATCCTAAAGGAGATTTAGTGAAAGTATCTGCTCATAGCATAGAACTTATAAAAAAATACGGGTGGAAGGGTTCAGGTAAATCAACACCAGCCGCTTACTTGCTAGGGTATCTCATTGGAAAGAGGGCAATTGAGAAAGGCTTGAAAGATGCTGTATTAGACATCGGATTATATAGAGTGGTAAAGCAGTCAAAGCTTTTTGCGGTCGTAAAGGGTGCAATTGATGCAGGCTTAAAAGTGCCAGTTTCCGAGGAAATGCTTCCTTCGGAAGGAAGAATAAGAGGAGAGCATATAGCAAATTATGCAAAAATGCTTAAAGAAAGCAATCCTGAACGCTATAATAGGCAATTTTCAAAGATTATAAATAGTGGGCTATTGCCCGAAGAATATGTAGCACATTTCGAATCAGTATTAAATGCAATAAAAAATGAAAAGAAGGGGTGAAAACGGATGGCTTTCGAAGCTCAAGGCGTATCTTTAGAAGAATGGGTTCCTAGAACCAAAGTAGGGAAGATGGTAAAGGAGGGAAAAATTACTAGCATTAATGAGCTATTTGAAATGAACCTTCCTATACTAGAACCTGAAATTGTTGATTTTCTTCTTCCAAACCTTCAGCATGAAGTAATTGATGTAGGCATTGTACAAAAGCAGACCGACGCAGGTGAGCTTTCTAGATTTAAAACAGTAGTAGTGATAGGAAACGGAAATGGATTTATTGGAATAGGAACTGGAAAGGCTAAACAGCTAAGATATTCAATCGAAAAGGCAATTACTAATGCAAAACTGAATATCGTTCCAATAAGGAGGGGTTGCGGAAGCTGGGAGTGTATGTGTGGCTCCCCCCACAGCGTTCCATTTATAACAAGAGGAAAAAGTGGTAGCGTAGAGATCGTTCTCTATCCTGCTCCGAAAGGTACAGGATTAGTTGCTGGCGATATTGCTAAGATAGTTTTGAGGTTAGCTGGAATAAAGGACGTATGGTCAAAGAGTTTTGGTGAAACGAGGTCAACATATAACTTTGCAAAGGCAACGTATAATGCTCTGAAGAATACGTATTCATTTGTAACACAAGATGATTGGAAGGCATAAAAGGTGAATTAAAGATGCAGATACAAGCTGTTAACCAAAATATAGATAATAATAAGAATAGTCTTATTGTCATTATTCGGATGAAGGGAAGGACAAATATTAGACATGATGCAGAATACACTCTTAGGCTCTTCAGGCTATATAGAAAATATCACGCTTCAATTTATCCATCAAATTTTCCAGGATTAAGCGGAATGCTGAACAAAATAAAGAATTACGCTACATGGGGAGAGATCAGCAGAGAGATGCTAATAGAGCTTTTGAAAAAGAGAGGAAGAATAGTAGGCGGAGAGAAGTTCACGCAGTCAATTCTTTCCGAAAAATTGAATGTTAAAAGCATAGAAGAGTTGGCTGATAAAATTATTAACGGAGAAATAATATTGCATGAACAGGAATTGATAAAGCCTGTATTTAGATTAAGACCTCCAAAGAAGGGATTTAAGAGGAGCACTAGGAAGACTTTTAGTGAAGGAGGAGAGTTAGGTTATAGAGGCAATGAAATCAACGAACTTTTGAAAAAAATGATCTGAGGTGCAGAATATGGTTGTTAGATTTAGGAGAAAAGTTAGGAAGCTTAGAGGAAGAACCAGAACGATGGGTTGGGGAAGAATTGGACAGCATAGAAAAACAGGAAGTAAAGGAGGAAGAGGAGCTGCTGGAATGCTGAAGCATAAAGAAAGCTGGATGAGGAAATACGCTCCTGGATGGATTGGCAAGCATGGATTTACAAGTCCATACGAAAAGAAAGAAAAGGTTTATGAAATAAATCTGTTACAATTAGACGAGCTAGTAGAAGAATTGGCGTCAAAGGGAGTACTAAAGGAAGATTCAGGGAAACCGATTATTGAACTAGATAAGCTGGGGTTTACGAAGCTTCTTGGAACAGGAAGAATTAGTAGGCCTATTAAAGTAGTGGTAAAAGAGGCTAGTGAGAAGGCAATTGAAAAGGTCAAAAGTGTTGGCGGAGAGGTTATAACAGAAGGCTAGAAAATTTTTGGAGAGTGAGCAATTACTTGGGTTTTCTAGATGCTTTAGCAAAATTTTCTTATATTCTTCCAACTGTGAAAAAACCCTCAAGAAAGTTGTCATTGTATAGAAGATTAGGAATTACTGGTTTAGTTTTAGTTCTATATTTAATTATGGCTGACACGCCATTATACGGTGTGCCATATACTTCTCAGTCTCAGATTTCTCTTTTTCAGATTTTGTTTGCTGCGAATACAGGTACATTAATGGAGCTAGGAATCGGACCTATCGTCACAGGCGGTTTGATACTCCAGATATTGGTTGGAGCAAAACTCATAGACTTAGACCTTTCAGATGTTGACGATAGGAGAAAGTTTACTGAGGCTCAAAAAACTCTTTCATTTCTATTTGGTATTTTTGAAGCGCTAGCATATGTGCTTGCTAGCAGGTATTGGCCATACGTAGGTAATCCAATAACCGGTTCTCAGGCTAGCTGGGCAATAAGGATAGGTGTATTATTGCAACTTACTTTTGCTACTTATCTTGTTATGGTTTTCGATGAGATGCTTCAAAAGGGTTGGGGAATCGGAAGTGCAATATCATTGTTTATTCTTGCTGGAGTAGCTAAGACAATGTTTTGGGATCTTTTCGGTTATACTCCACAATATGCACAGCAAATAGGTCTCATACCGTATATTGTTCAGGCTACAGAAGCAAACAATCTTACCAGCATAGTTGTAAGGCAAGGTCTTCCAGATGTAGTAGGATTATTGGCGACTATTATAGCAATTATTGGGTTGGTCTATTTGCAAGGAATGAGAGTGGAAATACCTGTTACCAGCCAAAAATACGGAGGGATAAGGAGCAAAATCCCATTGCAATTCTTGTACGTTACTAATATACCTATACTTCTTGTGGGGATAATAGTATCGGATTTCCAGCTGTTTGCTAACGCTTTTGCTTCGATTTCTGGAACGCAGAATTTAGGATATAGAATTTTATATGAACTATCTTACTATCTTAGCCCTCCAAGAGGCTTATATTCTGCTACTGCTGACTTAACAAAGCTTTTCATTTTCATTATAAGCTGGGTGGTTTTAAGCGTATTATTTGGATATATGTGGGTCGAAATAGCAGGACTAGGGCCTAAGGAGCAAGCAGATAGATTAATAAAGGGAGAGCTTGACATCCCCGGTGTGAGAAGAAACCCAAAATTCTTTGAGAAGATGTTAGCAAAGTACATATATCCGTTGACTGTTCTCAGCAGTTTAATAGTCGCTTTCATAGCAATAGTAGCTGATATATTTGGAGCATACGGCTCAGGAACAGGTATACTCCTGGCAGTTGGAATTATTAATCAATACTATATGATGATAGCGAGAGAGAGGGCATTAGAAGCATATCCGTTATTAAAGAGAATAATGGGAGAGTAATTTTTCTTTTTTCAACATAACTCATGCTTGATTGAGTTGGGAATCAAAGTTAAAACAGGTTAATAACTAAGTAGGTGTTTTAATTGGTTACCAGAAATGCATTCAAAACAATAATTGTAACCGGAGTTCCTGGTGTAGGAAAAACAACAGTATTGAATGAATTAAAATTAGAAGCATCAAAGAAAAGCATTTATATAAAAGTACTGAACTTTGGAGATTACATGTTTTTTGAAGCGCAAAAAAGCAAGCTTGTAAATAACAGAGATGAGCTGAGAAAATTACCACATAGAGTCCAACTTCAACTTCAAGAGGTAGCAGCTCGGAAAATAATCGATGAAGCTAATGTTTCGCTTAAAGCAAATGATGTGCTTATAATAGATACACATGCTGTAGTAAAGACTAAAACTGGTTTTTGGCCTGGTCTGCCGCAACACGTTATAACACAGCTCTATCCAGATTCAATAGTTCTTATTGAAGCAGAACCGAGGGAAATAATTGATAGGCAAGCTAAAGATACAACAAGGGAAAGAAAGGATATTTCAGGAAAAGGAATTCAAGATCTAGTAGAGCTAATGAATATGGCCAGAATTGCTGCTATGAGCAGTGCAACCTTGGTTGGCGCTAGCGTTTTTATTGTTGAAAATCCCCAGGGGAAAGCAAATGAAGCGGCACAAAAAATACTTGAGCTAGCTATGAATCTATGATCAAAATTTTTTAATCTTTTCTGCAAAATTTTCATAAAAGTTAATTTTTAATCGTAGAGGTGGGTTTTTTGCCTCGCCCATCTCAAAGGACAAATAGTAAAGCAAAAGTTAAAATAAGAACTCCAGGAGGAATAAACAAAATCCATTACAAGGAAAGGAAAAGGTCTTTGCATAGATGTATGTACTGTGGAAGACCGCTTGGCGGTACTCCAAATGGTAGCTATGTAGAGATTAAAAGATTAAGCAAAACTAAGAAAAGACCTAATAGAATTTTCGGCGGTGTGGTCTGTCCCGAATGCTTGGCAAAAATAATTAAAAATGAAGCAAGAAAGTTAGTCGCAACCAGTTGAGGCCTTAAATATATTTTTTAATAAGCTGTCTTTTATTAATTTTTAAAAGGTTGATGCAATTGCCTAACAACGTCATTGTTATAGGTGGTCCAGCTGGAAGCGGAAAGACTACTTATTCAACTTATATAGCTAAAAAGCTGGGTTTTTCCTATGTTAGTTCTGGAATGATATTTAGAAGTATTGCTAAAGAAAGGGGCTTGAGCATTTCTGAGCTTAATGAACTCGCTGAAAAGGATAGTAGCATTGATTATTATATTGACAGAAGGACTTTGGAAGAAGCGATGAAGGGCAATGTGGTTTTAGAGGGTCATTTAGCTCCCTGGATTGTTTCAAATATAGCTGACTTGAAAATTTACTTCAATGCTTCTTTGAAAACTAGGGTTATGAGAATAGCTGAGAGGGAGAAGAGGAATTGGAAGGACGTTTTGATTGAAACTGCAAAGAGAGAGTACAGCCAGGCAATGAGGTTTAAAAAAATGTATGGCATAGATGTGCTAGATCTAAGTATTTTCGACTTCATTGTAAGCACAGAAAAACTGACAATAGAACAGGTAAAATTTATTGTCGATCAAATTATTGAATATGCAATAGAGAATAAAAAAATACAGCCTGCAAGCATTTAAAATAAAAATATTAAACTGTTTTTTAAATTAATTTGTTTGAAAATATATTTATTAGATTTTGTAGGCTTTAAGAACATAATACAAAAATTTTTTACAAAGAGGTGTGTAGGGTGCCTGCTATAGAAATTGGTAGGGTTTGTGTAAAGACGTATGGTAGAGAAGCTGGTAGAAAATGTGTAATAATAGATATAGTTGACGAAAATTTTGTTCTGGTAACTGGTCCAAAGAACATAAGTGGAGTTAGGAGAAGAAAAGTCAACATTAATCATATAGAAGTTTTAGATGCCAAGGTTCCGATAAACAAAGGTGCAAGCGATGAAGAAGTAGAGAAGGCAATAAATGCTGCTGGACTTACTCAGTTCATGAGAGAGAGGATTAAAATTTCTAAACTTCCTGCGGTTATCTGACATCTTAACATAAAGATTTCTTTGTTTCAAGAAAATTTTTTGGGAAAATTTCTGCTTTTTAATTTAATAAAACATTAAATTAGCTGATTTTTTAAATTTTATAAAGGTGTAAGATTTGAAGACGGCAGATGTAATAAATGAAATTGAAAATAGGATCTCGGAATTCTGTGGAAAGAGCGAGTGGTGGAACATCTTAGCAGAGGAAATTGTTGAGATTGAGGGAAAAGCCTCTAATCCTTTTGAGAGGGACATTAATTCTTTAATTGAAAGAGGAATTATAGTTATTGACAAACCACCCGGTCCAACTAGCCATGAGGTTGTTGCATGGGTAAAAAGAATGCTTGGAGTAAAAAAGGTAGGGCACGGGGGTACTCTAGAGGGGCTCCTCGATGGAGATCCCGGGGAAACCCCAAAGTCACAGGTGTCCTGCCTGTTGGATTAGAAAAGTCAGCAAAAGTAATGCCATATGTGGTTCATTCTGTTAAAGAGTATGTATGCGTTATGGAGCTTCATGATGAAGTTAATAATGAGGAGCTAAAAAGAGTAATTGAAATGTTTAAGGGAAGAATTTATCAGAGACCCCCGGTGAGGTCAAACGTTAAAAGAAGGATAAGAATTAGAAAGATTCATGATATAGAATTATTAGAAAGAAAAGGCAATCATGTGCTGATGAGAATTAAATGCGATGCGGGTACATATATGAGAAAGCTTTGCCATGATATTGGGTTGCTTTTAGGAGTTGGAGCACATATGAGAGAGCTCAGAAGAACCGTAAGTGGACCTTTTACGGAAGATCACGCAGTAAGAATGCAGGAGTTGAGTGAGGCTATTTATTTGTGGAAAAACTACGGTAATGACAGCGCTTTGAGGAAAATGATTTTACCAGTAGAATTAAGCACATGTATATTGCCAAAAATATTAGTTAAGGACAGCGCAATTTCTTCCCTTTTGTATGGAGCGCCCCTCGCTAAAGGAGGTGTTGCAGCTTATAGCGAGGATCTGCAGACAAACAAAATTGCAGCAGTATTTACCTCAAAAATTGAGCTGATCGGTATATATGAAATTTTAAACAATCCAAAAAAGAACAAAAACGGAAAAGTAGTTGGAAGACCTCTCGCAGTAATTATGGAAAGAAACTCATATCCTAAGAACTGGGGTAAAAAAATTTGAGTCCTCATTATTTTTCAAAAAAGCAAAAATACACCTACATAGATTATATGATTACATATACATTGAATAATATTCAGCTAAAACTTTATTCTTCGCCTTCTGTCTTTTCAAGTGATGAAATAGATCCAGGAACTGACCTTCTGCTTAAAAATTTGATTATTCCTGAAAAAGGAAATGTGCTGGATTTAGGCACAGGCATAGGAATTATCGGTATATACTTAGCAAAAGCCAACCCAAAACTCCACGTATATATGAGCGATGTCAATCCCATCGCAATTAAGCTTTCAAAGAAAAACATAAAGGAAAATAACGTAGAGAAAAATACTGTAGTTGTTGAATGTAACTTATACGAAAAGTTTAAGGAGAATTTCTTTGTTGCTATTTACACAAACCCACCTATCTCTGCCGGCTGGGAAACAATTGAGAAAATAATTACAGATGGGATTAAATATTTACAGGAGAAAGGGGTTCTCCAGATGGTTCTTTCTGTTGGGCACGAAAGAGCATTAGAAGTCGGAAAGAAAATTTACAAATCCGTTGAGATTATAGAAAAAAAGAAAGGATATGCAATAATCATTTTTAAAAAGTGAATAAAATTTTTATAAGGAGATATTAGAAGCTTCTATTACCTAAAACAGAGCTAAGTTTTTCCTTGTAAACATCTATAGAAGAGGTTTCATCCGGATCTATGTCATAAATTGATGCTAATTTTAAGCTTACCAATCCAGACAATTTAAATCCTCTCACGATTTCATTTAAAACACCATCACTTCCTAAGTCTACCTCAGTTATTTTTAAATTTAAAGCCTCTTTAAAAGACTCGTAGAATATGTTATTGAAAAGCATTTTTCCTCCTATGCTTAAAATTTTTATTCTATCTTTGTAGAACATCAGAAGCCTATTAATGCCTTCAATAGAATTATGCAAGAACTCCGGGATCTCTTCGACAAAGGAGATTGATTTTGAATTTTCAGCGAAATCGTTTTTGAACCTAATAGCTACGGATAAGTATGGTTTAGAAGATATAAATATAACGATTTTGTCCTTTGCTTCGTTAGCAATATTTTTAGCGTAATTTTCAAGGTCTTCCTTTAATACTTCTATCGAAGAATGAAGTTTTTCGTTATTAATTGCTCTTAGAACGTTATTTTTCACTAATAACCCAAGGATGCTATAGAAGATCTCAGGAAAATCGCCCCTTGGAAGGAGTTTGGGAGTTAGTTTTATCATACAGCTTTTGTTTTCTATTGCAAATTTCTCAAGTAGGCCTCCGCTTGTGATAACAAGAGTTTTAGCGTTTTCTTCTAATAATTGCTTGTAGGCAGAAAGAGTTTCAATTGTATTGCCTGAATAAGATATCACAATAAATAATGACCTTTCATCTGGTTTGAATGGTATAACATTCGATTTTACTGTAGTAACTTTAGCATTCATACCGTAAAAATGTGAAATATCTTCTAAAGTATTCCCTACTATTCCCGAGCCTCCCATTCCAACAATCACTATTTCCCTAGGCGAAAAATCTATGCATTCTTCGTTAAGTCCTTTTTCAAGCCCGATTTTTGCAAGTTCGTACCATTTTTCAAAAATTTTGTTCAATTTATTCATTATAGATTCCCTTGCTTATTCGTATCGCATTTTATAATTATAAATCGCTTTTTTAAATATCTTTTTATTTCGAAACATCTCCAAAAGATCAATTATGTTTAAACGCGCGATTTTGCTTAAATACTTAATATTACCAGAAATAACAAATTGTATTAAAATAATTTTTAAGATGGTAAAGCTATCATGTCAAAGGACAAGTATATAGGCATTCTACTTATCGCGGTTTCCGCAATAGTAATAGTTCTCTACGGGTACATACTATTTTTAACGAGCTACTCAGGAATACTTATTGAGCTGACGGCATTCATAGCTATATTAGGGATATTCGGAATCGTTGGATGGATAGGATACACTCTCGCAACAACTCCTCCTCCAAAGCCTATAGAGGAGATAGAGAAGGAGATAGATGAGGAGCTTAAGAAATTAGAGCAGGAGCAGAATGTGGAGCAGAAAACGCGGAGCGAAGGTAATGCACAGGGAGAGAAGAAAGAAAACATTGTTGGCAATTATAGTGATCAGACAGCCAAAGCGGTTGAACAAAAAGAAGTCTCTTCACTACTTAAAGATGAAGAAAAAGATAGCAATAGCGGAAAAGGTAATGAGGACGCCGTCGGTGAAGTGGTTAAAAAAGAAAAGGGTCATATAAGAAAATCGAGAAAAAGCAAGAAAAGTTGATAAATTATAATTTTGGAAAAATTACATAATACTTTTCTCCTAGAAACAAGTACTCTCCAGCTTTTTCGAGCTCTGCTTTCTTTGAAAGCTCTTTTAAAACCTTTTCATTTAACGAACTGGCGACAAAATACGGAGCTAGTGATTCAAATACTATTCCCCCATTCGATCTTATCACGTTAATAAGCTCTTTCTTCTTTTCTTCTAGCTTTTCTTTAATTATATTGATTCTGTTTAGCAATTCATTATCTGAAAGTATCCTTCCGTAAAGTGAAAGACAATCAATGCATAGTCTTTCTTCGTTGTTAGTTATTAAGCTCAATGTCTCAAAAACTCTGTGAGAATTAGTGTACAATAAAATCAATGGGTTCTCATAAAGACCAAATATCTTATGAAGTTTTTTAATTACTAGAACTTCAGCTTCTCTGAATTGGTCTAGTAATCTTGCAAGCTTTTCATTTATTATAATTTGATTGAGATCATTATCAAAAAGGAAATCATATGTTGAATCTACGACAACTAATCCGTTTAGTTTCTTTGCAATTTCTACAATTTTCTCTTCATTCATGAAAAAACCAAGGGGTATGTTAGGATTAGAAGCGTAGCTCATGCATCCCTCTTCTTTAAGCTCATCTTCTTTAAAGACGATTGAATTACCGTTAAAATAATAAGGATTAGAGAATATAATCCTTTTTCCCGTAAAAGTAGCTATTAGACTTAAATCCTCCTCTCCTGTAGTGGGGGAAAAAGTTTGAATGCAATCCGAATCTGAAGATATCGCAATGCTTGTTAGAGGGACTTCGTGAAATAAAGCAAATTCCAGTCCAAACTTTTTCAATCTTTCTTTTATCGTGTTTATGTATTCTAGATTCCGTGTTCTCCCCATTTCATCTCCAATGACATCCTTAAATGCCCAAGTCGGAATGAGCTTAATGGCAGGCACCTCTTTCAGTTTGTTCAATGAAGTTATTTTGATTTGAAAGTAATATTAATAGTTTTCATGCTTAAAATTAATTATTATAAGCAGTCGTACCATATGCATGTTATGATCAGAATGTTCACTTTTTTGATTACTAATAAGAAAAAATTTTAACAAAAAATGAATTATTATTTTTAAGTTCTAATAGTGTGGTGAAGAAATATAAATAAGAAAATTAAAGTATCACTGATTATTAATACAGCTGTAATTCTAGCGCTATTAATTTTACGAATTTATGGCTTTTTTTCTTTTCTAGATATTAGCATTAATAGCTCTTATGGAGGAAAATACAATTCATTTGTTGAAATTTTTTCTGAAACGGCGAGCATATATTCATTTGTCATAATAGGAGGCTTAATTGCGATCTATCAAATCACGCGTAAAAAAAAGTTCTCTAAAAACCTATTGGATTTTGCTTCTGCGTTTATTATAAGTTCGGTTCTTGTACTAATTTTGAAGGATGTAACTAAAGTTCCGCGGCCAAATGCAACTGTCCCTCCTCCCGCTGGATTCTTATCGCTCTTAAGTGACTATTATAGCTTCCCTTCCGGACACTCTACAAGAGCGTCCGTGGCAAGCTATTATTTAAGCAAAAAAGGGAAAATAGCCAGCATTCTAAGTTGGATATACACAATTTTGATCGCTATATCTAGAATAATGCTGGGAGTCCACTGGTTCAGCGATGTAGTTTTTGGAATATTTTTAGGAATAGAGTCCTCTTTGTTAGTCGAGATTTTATCCCCACAACTAGATAAATTATATATAAAATTATTTGGAAAGAATAGAATTCAGCTTAAAAATAAAGAAGATGGTAATAATTGAGCAGAGAAAGTCATGTCGGTAAGGTAATTTCAAGTGGCTTTTGGCTATATCTTTCAACCATAATTAGTAATCTTCAGGGATTTTTCTATTGGTTGATCATCTCAAGGATTGCAGGAGGAAGCGTTGTTGGAACAGTTTCAGCAATAGTTGGTCTATCAAGCCTAATTTCAGGGCTTATTAGTTTAGGCATTACTACTGGGTTATCAAGATATACAGGTCTGTGTATAGGGATAAAGAAAAGCAATGAATGTGCAAGTGAATATTTATGGACTTCTGTTTACTTTTCCCTTTTAATTTACATAATAGGCGGGATCCTCGTTTTTATCTACAGCAAGTTCTTCGGAGGGGCAGGTTCTTATAGTACTGAAGAGTTAACAATAGCAGCTTTGCTTGTATTTGTGGGTTTCGCCGGATCCTTCACCTCATTTCTTCAAAGCTTACTGCTGACAAAGTACATTTTTATATCTGTAGTTGCAGCTGCAATTTTCAAGTTTACATTGGGCGTACTGCTTGTGTATTTTGGTTACGGATGGGTCGGTGCGGCATTAGGATACTTTGTCAGCACTGTAGTTCAATTCGTAATAAATTCTTATCATTCTTTAAAAATCACAGGATTTAAAATATACTTCAGCAAGGATAAGCTCAAAGAGCTGTTGAGGGCAGGCATTCCGAGCTGGCTTCCGGGTGTTATTTCCACAATTGGTCAGTGGTTCGGTGTAATATTGCTTTATGGAACCATAGGAAGTCTTGAGACAGGTTCATACTTCATCGCATCTCAGCTAGCAAATGTAGTATTAAACATATCAAATATTTTAAATGGCCTTCTCCTCCCTGTACTTTCAGGACTGAGCGATGGGAGAAAAAGGGTAGGTTCTAGAGTTTTCAGGATAAGTCTTGCCCTAATGCTACCAGTGAGCTTTTATATAATGGTCTACCCAACTCTGCTTTTGGATATATTTGGAAAAGAGCTGTCCTCAGGTTCGATTCCGCTGGTAATTCTTCTCTTTGGAAGTATACCTGTAGCTTTTTCCGGATTCGTTTCAAGCCTTGTGTATGCTTATGGTGACTATCTCACAATTTTAAAAAGCGGACTAATAACAAACGTGCCTAGAGTAATCCTTTATTTTATCCTAGTTCCAAAAATGAGTGGAATAGGAGCTGCTATAAGCTTTACTACAGGCTCCTACTTAGGTGCTTTATATTTATTGTACATTGCATACAAGCTTCAAGTTCAGTTTAAGAAAAAAGAAATAGCTATTCTAATAAGCGTGCCTCTCATCTTTTCGGTACTACTGTTTTTTGTAAGGTTATCTTGGTATCTTGGCATGCTAATTATGGCATCTTCCTACTTAATTTACATAAAAGAGAAGATAGTCACCAAAGAGGATCTTAAGGAGATATCGAGAGCATTACTGGGAGAAGAGAGGACTTCACTGTTATATCAGAAAATGAGGCCAATACTTGAGCCTCTGTTCGAATAATACTCATTTTTGAATTTTCAAAATGAAAAATAAAATTAAGGGATTTTGCTTTATCGTTTTTATTGATTTTTGATCCATTTGGTGAAAAATATGAGTGCGAAGATACTATTTATTGATGCATCAGCTAGAAAGGGGGGAAATAGCACGAAGCTTATGTATGTAGCAGAGCTTGGGGCAAGGAAAAGAGGATGCGAGACTGAGATAATTTACCTTAAAGATCATAAGATAAAGCCATGTGCAGGATGCGTATCAGATGATATAATGGCATGCAAGTTCCCCTGTGTTATAGACGATGACGACTTTAATTCTTTAGCAAGGAAACTGATTGAGAGTGATGGAGTCGTAATAGCAACACCTGTTTATTGGTACATGGTATCAGGCATAATGAAGAATTTTATAGACAGGCTCACAAGCTTAGAAAACATGCTTTTCCACACTGGTAAAAGCCTAGTCGACGGAAAAGTTGCTGCATTCATTGCTACAGGATCAGACACTGGAACCTCAATGACAATTGCATATTTGATGGACGTATTCAATAGCTTCGGATATCATATTCCTCCTTGGTCACTTGCTTATCACCATTCAATTGACGATTCACTAGACAACGGCTTTGCTGTATATGATGCGTATAATTTAGGGATAAATGTATGCAGGGCTGCTGAAATTATGAAAAAAGAGAAAGAACCTTGGTATAGCTTTGAATATGATCTGAATGAAATAAAAAATTATGCGAAGAGAATGGCAGAAAGAGATGGAAAGAATGACAGCCTAGAGAAGAGGATAGAAAAGGCGAAAGGTGATGAGTGCTAGACCTCTTGTAGGTGTAGGTGCTGTCGTATTTAATGAAAAAGGAGAGATTTTGCTTGTTAAGAGAATTTACCCACCGCAAGAAGGAAAGTGGGCGATTCCAGGAGGGCACTTGGAGCTTGAAGAGACGATCTTTGACGGAGCAAAAAGAGAGCTTTATGAAGAAACTGGGCTTATTGGAGATGCTAAGTGTATAGTTAATGTCGATGAGCTTATAGTGTTAAAAGAGGATAAAAGCGTTTGGAGGCATTATATTCTCATAGATGTGCTTTTTGAGAATGTCAGAGGAGAGCTTAAGGCTGGAAGTGATGCAGGAGACGCAAAATTTTTCTCTCCATCAGAGGCAATTAATAGCAAGGACACTTCGTACTCTACTATTAACTTCCTGAAAAAGTACATAAATGGAGATATTATCTGCGGACTTCCTGTGCTCAACAAATATATCGAAAAGATAGATAGAATTTAATCTGAAAAAATACTGATTATTAAAAGCTTAGCCTTATTCTCAATTTCGAACCTGTTTCTTCCATAAGCTTCTTCTAAAAATCCATATATGATATCTTTTAAAGCTTCTTCATTTACCTTGGGATTTATAGGAAGGGAAACTACAAATCTCTTTTCTCCATTTTTAGTCTCAGTGAAAACATTCTTCTCGCCAACAAATAAGCTTAAAAGTCTGAGGAGAACTTTATCTTTGTCAGCCCCATCGACCCTGCTGGATATTAAAATCCAAACAGCTCTTCCAGCTTTTTTCGCTTCATCACCCTCTAGATTGGGAATTTCTAGCTTGAAGCCGAAGGACAAGAGCGTTTGAAAAATTGTCAAATCTACTGCTCCATCTACAGGATCTCCATACCCAGACTTTTCCATTATTATATAAGAAGAAATTGCCTTATTTGTTAAGTTGAAAAGGCTAGTATTATATTTTTCAGCAAGCTTTGAAAGCTTCTCCGCTAATTCTTGGTCGGCAGCCATTATCTTTCTGTTAAGTGGCATTTTTGCATCATCTTGTAATTTTTTCTTTAGAAAAAGATTTAATACTTTCGTCAGGAATAATTTAATATATTTTGCCATGGTGTTTATCGCTTGGAAACGTACAGTATAGATGTATTTATTAGAGACTTAGCTGTTGCAATTCCATTAGCTATATACGTTTTTTTATTAATATGTTATGTGACTAGGAAAACATATGATGCTATGATAAAAAGAGGAGTAAAAGAAAGGAAAGCTGTATATTACAACAGGAAGATAATACACATTTTTGTTGGAGGGGTTGTTTCTGCCTTTATCCCATTTATCTTTAAAGAACCTTTTACGCCATTTTTATTTGCAGTTTTGCTAGGATCTTTTCTCCTCTACAAGCACAAAAGCAGGAAAAAGTATTATTGGTTTCAAGTCGATGAGAATAAATATGAAGTGAATTTCGCATTTGCTTGGGGTTTTTCCATACTGATTCTGTGGCTATACCTGGGCAACCCTTTCGTTGCGATGTTGCCGCCTATGCTTATAAGCTTTGGAGACGGAATAACCGGTATAGTGAGGAACCTCCTCTTTGGAAAGAGGACTAAGCACTGGGCAGGCAATCTCGCTATGGCAGCATTAATGATACCAATTGGATATATATATGCTGGGTACTGGGGAGTTATCGCCTCAGTTGTCGCATCTTTTGTAGAAAGATACGAGTATAATCCATTAGATGACAATATCTTGATAGTTCTCTCGTCTTCAATAATACTTATAATAGCAAAATTCTTCTCTTTTGGTTTGTGAGTAATGATAAAAATCAAATGAGAGCTTTTCTGTCTTATATAGGAGCAAAGATAGTATAATCGAAAAATTTGTAAATTCAGACAATTTTAATAATAATCGGTAGACTACAATTATGCAAGCAATAAAGAAATTTAGTATTGGTAATTTAGCTATATATGCAATAAAGCACGGAGTTTTGAGAACGAACACTTATATTATTTTCAGCAAAGATCCGAAAAAGGCTCTCATGATAGATCCAGGAGAAAGTAGCAATGTAATTGTTGATTTTTTAAAAAATAGAGATTTAAATTCTATATGGGTTATTGGAACACACGGTCATTTTGATCATGTTTGCGGAGTAGACGAAATCAAAAGTGCATATAATGCAAAATTTTTCATGAGTAGCGAGGATTTGTTCTTGAAAGAACACAATAAAAAAGTTCTAAAAAGATTTAATTTGAATGAAAAGGATTGCCCTTTAGATCCTGATATTGATTTAAAAGATTTAGAAAAAATAGAGTTTGACGATCAAGAAATAGAAGTGCTCAAGACTCCAGGACATACACCAGGAAGCATACTCCTCTATTTAAGAGAGGTTGATTTAGCTTTTTCTGGCGACACAATTTTCGCAGGGAGCATAGGAAGAACTGATTTCTTCGGCGGTAATGAGGAGGAGATGAAGAAGAGCATCAAATTAATACTTGAAAGAGTAAACGCAGATGCACTTGTTTTACCTGGACATGGCATCGAGTTTAGACTAGCAAAGTATATAGATTTCTTCAATTCTATAATTCAATCTTAAAGGGTGCTCTTTAATGAAGACATTCGTAAAGAGCATTTCTATTGATACTAAAAATAGAAGAGAGCTTGTAAACATTACATCTTTTGTCGAACAGGCTGTAAAAGAAAGTGGAATTAATAATGGAATTGTTCTAATCTTTGTGCTCCATGCCACTGCTACTATAGTAGTTAATGAGGACGAACAAGGGTTAAAGAAAGATATAATTAACTGGATTGATGAGTTTCTTGATAAAGAAAGAAAATACTATCACAATCTGATAGATAATAATGCAGATAGCCATATAGCGGCTTCATTTTTCGGTCCTTCAAAAGTGTTTCCTTTAGTGAATGGAAAACTCATAAAGGGAACATGGCAGGAAATTATGCTGTTTGAGCTTGATGGACCAAGAAACAGAAGACAAGTTCTAATAGAAGTAATCGGCGAATGATCCTTTTTATTTAGATAGTTTTTTGATTTATCAATGCTAATGAGACGCAATATCGCAAAAGTTTTAAAATACTTTAAGCAAAATATTTCAAAACGTTTTTAAGAAGAGAGAGGAATATGTTAACCGAATTAAAGGAAGAAGAAAGAAATGTGCTGGAAGTTCTTAAATTATTAGCAAGGTCGGTCATGCCACAGAAAGACATAACACATGGAATTGAGCATGTTGAAAGGGTTGTAAGGTTATGCCTATATATTGGCGAAAAGGTGGAAGAGGAAGTCGACACATTTGTACTCCTTGCCTCAGCCTATCTCCATGACATATCAAGAGTAAGCGATGATGAAAATCACGAAGCTTTAGCTTCAGAGATTTCTGAAGATATTTTGAGGAAATTCGGGATCCGAGAGGAAAAAATCAAAAAAATCTCGCATGCTATAAGAGCGCACTCATTCTCTTCTGGTATCGAGCCTGGATCTATTGAGGCCAAAATATTAAGCGATGCAGACAAGATTGATGCAATCGGAGCGGTTGGAATAGCTAGAGTTTTTGCATATAGTGGAAAGCATGAAAGGAGCTTGAATGAGAGTTTTGAGCATTTTTCCAGGAAAATTCTAAAGCTTAAAGATAAGATGTATACGAAACCCGGAAAGGAAATTGCGGAAGAGAGAAGTAAGTTTGTTGAGCGGTTTTTAGAAGAACTTGATAGGGAAATAAGACTTTAACTGAAAAATTTTTATCAATATAAGGAAATTTTTTACTATGGAGGTATGCTTCAAATGAAATTTTCCCTAATAATAATAGATATGATCCACGATTTTGTCGATGGAAAATTCGGTAATGAAAATGTAAAGAAAATTATTCCCTGCATAAGGGAGCTTAAGGAATTTGCAAAAAAGAACAGTATACCGGTGATATATGCTGTTGACTCTCATATCAAAGGGGTTGATAGAGAAATTGAAGTATGGGGAGAACATGCGATTGAAGGAGAGTGGGGAAGCAAAATAATTGAAGAGCTAGAGCCCCAAAATGGGGAATTCATTATTAAGAAAAGGAGGTACAGCGCATTTTTCTCTACAGGTTTAGATCTGTTATTGAGGGAGCTGGATGTAGATACTTTGATTTTAACTGGAACAAGTACTCATATATGCGTTCTTCATACAGCTGCAGATGCATTTTTCAGAGGGTATAAGATAATTATACCAAAAGAATGCGTTGCAGCATTTAGTGAAAGCGATCACGGTTACGCTTTAGTATATATGTCCCAAGTTTACGGGGCAAAGGTTCTTTCGAAGGATGAAATAAAAAGGATAATTGAGGAAAATCAAAACCTTTAGATCAGGAACTTTCACTTTTCATAGCTTCATCTATATTTCGATATATTAAGTAAAACTCCCCCTTTTTCTCAACTCTTAAACCCGCCCCCTTTGCTATTCCAACGACAAAAATTCTTAGAAATTCTTGGTAGCCGTAGGAAGGTATAAGCATTACGGAGTCACTCTGCGAAAAGCCAATTTTCATGTTGTTTACAAGCATCTCTACAATTTCAAATGACTCATCACTGAGCTCAGAAATGGTTTTCCCTATTGATTCTCCATATTTTTCAAGCTCTCCTACATCTTTAGCTTTTTCAATTATATCAGAAGGCAACAAGACAAATCCTAGCTTTTCAAGCACATACTGCCTCCTCTTCTCCTTTAGGAGGTTTGGTGGGTAAAGGCCCTGCTTTTCAGCATAAACGCACTGCTCCAAAATCTCATTTAAATATTTAGAAAAATTCATTCCTCTATTTTTTGAAAATTCTTTCAACCTTTCAGCTAAATCATAGTCAGCTGCAATGCTCTTCCTATTTTTCCTCAATTTTTCCGTGCACCTTTGCTATTATAAGACTGTTTCCTAAGGAAATTTCCTTAACTTTTAAGTCAAAACCTTCGAGCAATCCCTCAATGATTCTCTTACTTACAGACAAAACTTTATCATTTGCATCTAATAGAGAGACAATGATCTTCATCTCTGATCCATTTTCAATCACCTCAATATTTGAGCTAGGTATCCATAATGATATAGCTCTCTTTAACTCATCTACGCTTATTCCTCTTTTTACCTTTGCAAGCTCTCCATACCATAGGCTCATCTTATACAACTCATTGGCTAAATCCTCCAGCTCCTTATCGCTTAACTTTTCAATGTTTTTTTTGAAAAAAGTCATTGGAATAACAATTCCTCCCAGCTTTCGTATATCATCTACCGCATCAGCGTATGAAAGCGCATCAATCAGTTGCGGTTTGTACTTCATTACTTTGAAAACATCGCTGAGAGCTCTCTCTATTAGTGTAGTGAAGGGGATTCCAACTTTTTCACTTATGTTCATTGCCTCTGTAATTATATCTTCAGAAATAGCGAGAAACCTCTTTTTTCCTCTTTCGCTCATTGATAATCATCATTTAAATTTTTAATATAATCATTATTTAAATTCTTATTAAAAATTAATTGTTTTATGCATGCATTATTATAAGCAATTGTATACAATAAATTCTTTTATATATACATAAAGACACATATCTCTTAAATACCTGAAATTAAATTAATAGTAAAATGCAAAGGAGGTAAATCCTCTATGGACAATATGAAAAAAATTAGTCTAATATTATTAGCTATTATACCTATAGTAATACTTGCATTACCAATTGCAGTAGCTCAACAAGGAGGAGCAACTATAATAAGCGTTACTGGAACCGCGCCAGATGGCAGTGCTTATCCAGGAGAACCAATCACAGTAAGTCTGCAAATTAATTTGCCAGGTACATATACAATAAAACTGGCTAGTGATTCAGTTGGATCTAATGTATGGGTAACACAAACAATAAGTCCCTCTACGACTGGATTGTATAATGTGACATTGACTTTACCAAAGTCTCTTCCAGGCATACAATCTCCACCTGTAGTATATGTTCTAGTTTCAGGATTTCTTACTAGCGAATACAGCTATCTCAATATATATCCAAAAGTTGAAATATCTCCGATTCAAACTCCATGTGCTGATACTTTAGGCAATCCAAATAGCATTACCGTCAACGTTTATGGTGTAGATCCAAATGCAGTTATTACAGCATTTAACTTTACCAGCAATACATTCACTGCAGTGTATAATTTAAGTACATATTTAACTGTGAACTCTAATGGAACTGCAAGTATAACTCTACCATTATACGGTTCAAGCTCAAACTTCACTGAAGGTATTCCGATGGGGCAATATTCGGTATACTTTATTGGCTCTGGTGCTACCTATATAAGTAATCAGAAACCTGGAACATTTACAGTCCTTCCACAACTGGTACTATCTCCAAATACCGGAAATGGTATTGACCAGCAACTTCAGAATCTAACATTAATTGGCATCGGCTTCGATCCAAATGTTCAAGTAATGAATGTAACATTGCACAACAAGAACTTTACAAATGTATCATATACTTTTAATGTTTCCTCTGGTAATATAACGACTAACAGCTACGGGTTCTTTAACTTCTCTAACCTTTATCAATACTATCCAACAAACATGACTGCTGGCTTATACATACCAACTGTAGTCGAATCAAATGGCAATAATATAACATTCCCCGATGATTACTATCTCGTGCAGAGAATTCTCATAATATATTATCCATCTAACGCAATTGTAACTCCGGGACAAACAATAACGGTAGTAGCTTACGGTTACGGTCCAGGAACTTACTATGGATATCAGACAAACTACTTGACAGTGACCCTTGATCAGTCAATAAATCTAGGAACATTTACTTTGGGCAAAGATGGAAACTTAACATTTAATGTTACTATGCCATCTTCGAATATTACATTTGGCGCCCACTACATATGGGGAAAAGATAGCTGGGGCTTCGAGTACAGAGCAGCTATAGTAGTTGGTGCAGGAGGATATTATGAGATCATTAACCCAATTACGATGCAACCGAAAAGCAGTCCAATTGCTTATGCAGGCTATAATAATCAAACTGTAATAGTATGTCCATGTGAGCAATATGTTGGTGAGAAATACTGCTCTCAGTGTGCAGCAGTAAGCGGTACATGCGACTATGTTGGAGATAAAGTATTAGTTACAGTTACCGGATTGGTACCAGGAGACACAATTAATATATACTTTGGTGATATACAAGTAGGAACAGCTACAGCAGATAACAGTGGCTCGGCTACCTTTAGTTTCACTGTACCAACAGTTCCTGAAGGTACCTATTTATTGCAAGCTGCAGGTTCATCGATTGGAACGATTACCTTAGGATTCTACAATGGTACTAATATATTACCTAACACGCCTGCTCAAGTAGTTCCAAAGATATTGCTACTAGATCTCAATAAAGATATTGCACCAATATTAGTAGGTTCTGGCATAGTAAGAGTAATTGGTACTGGATTCCCAGCTGGTGTTGCTATGGCTGGAGTGCTGATAAACAACACAGATGCTATAATGGCTGTAACTACCAACGTTCAGAGATGGACTTCAACGAGCAATGGTTTACTGACAAGTCAATTTACTAACGTACTAGGATTGTGGATTCCATTCGTCGAACCAGGTGCATATATGGTTAATTTAACATATTATGTGCCATCAAGCACTAGCACGCCAGTAATTCAGGCGACTGATGCAAGCTATGCGTATGTAATTAACAATTTGACAGAGGTTGCGACTTATAGTGATTTGCAGAATGCAGTCAGTACCATTACAAGTAGCATTAACAGTGCTCAAAGTGCTCTCTCTAGTCAGTTAACTAGCGTTAGCACTCAACTTTCAAACAGTTTAACAACACTGCAGAACAATCTCAATGCAGCGGTAGGCACAATAAACAATGCGTTAAACGGTATTAATAGTTCATTAAATACTATGAGCTCTCAATTAAGCACTTTATCTAATAATGTCAATAGTTTAAGCACATCAGTTAACCAGCTATCTAGCCAAGTTTCGCAGGCAGTAACTGCAGCTCAGAATGCAGCAACCTCTGCAAGCAGTGCAGCGACCCAGGCTCAGAATGCAGCTACTGCAGCATCTAATGCTGCTAACCAAATCAATGCATTATCTTCACAAGTGAGTAATTTAAGCAGTCAAGTAAGCAATGCGGTTTCTGCAGCTAATGCAGCTACTACGCAAGCAAGCGATGCTGCAAGCAAAGCAGCATATGCACTGTACATTAGCTTGGTAACCTTGATACTTGTATTAGTAGCGCTTGCAATATCTACAATGGTATACAATACCCTTAAGAAATCTCTAGCAACTACTCCAAGTAAATAAGTAAAAAAATATATCAATATTTTAATTTTTTTAATTTTTATTTTTTATATTTTTTTAATTTTTCTATTTCTATTATATTTTTATAATAAAATTTTGATAATTGTATTTTTCCCTCTGTAAGTGAATTTTATTTTAATAAGATAATATTTAAATATTATGACAATGAAATAAGATTTTTAGGTGAATAAAATTTGGTAAATAGAAATATATTATTTAAGTTGATTTCAATTATATTAATAGTAATTATGTCTGCACCAATAAATGCGTTTGCATATAACAATACTGGTACAACAGGCAGTAATTTGAGCGGAATTTCAAAGGAACTAGGTTCACTCTCTCAGCTTGGAAATAGTACTGTTATGGTTTCGTTGTACTTATCCCCACAATCTTCACAGCAAATTTCAAAAATTGTATCAGAGTTAAGCAGATATACATTTTCATTTCACGGTTCACAAGTTCCAATAATACTTGGAAATCCTGTTAAGAACAAAGATGGGGGGTATACAATTAGGTTATATGGTCCGGCTAAATTGCTTTATAACCAAATACAAGCAGTTGGATTAACATATATAACAAATATATATGCTAGTGCCGTTCCAACTTTCGAGCCCAGTACTTTTAGTCCTTTCGATAATTATACGCAGATTGGAGTAAACAATTCTATTCAACCTGAAACAAATGACGTGAGGAATCTTATCGGTGCTAGTTTTGTAGAAAATTCTTATGGAATTACTGGTAGTGGAGTGAAAATAGCAATTGTAGACACTGGTGTTGATTATGCACATCCAGATCTGCAAAGCAAATTGATCTACTATGTTGGGAGTTATAGAACGGTTTATGGGACAACTTCAAATATCAGAGAGCCAATGGTATTGGATGCAGACGAATCTCAGGTTATACTCACAAACAGCTTTCAGGCCAACAGTAGCGGATATATAAATGTCGGTCAGAATTATTTCGTCGTTCTTGACCCATATTACGAGACAGTTCCTCCAAGCTACTCATCTTACTATGTTGGAAACATTCCATCATCCAGCGGAATCTATAAGTTTGGAATGACCCTTGAATATACTGTAGCAGGACTCGTTAGTGTTGGTGTCTTGATGTCAGATCCTGATACTCCAGGAAACTATACGTTATTGGTAATTGATGCAAATAATGATGGTGTATTTGGAGATAATGGAGATATTGTTGTCACATATGATGGAAATAGAATACTATACTCTCCTGAAGAGGATCTTAGCTTAGGAGTTGCTGGTGGATTTTTCTATGACGTCGGACTTTGGTTTAATAGTTATGGTGCATATTATCCTGGATGGGATCTGAACGGCGATTATATAAGTCTCTTCTATGATTTTGAAGGTCACGGTACATCATGTGCTTCCGCTGCAGCTGGCAATGGAATTGTTAATGGAATTGCAAAGGATGCTAATGTTATTGGTGTCAAGGCTTTATGGTATGGAGATGTTGAAATGGGACTTTTGTGGGCTTCAGGTTTTGATGTAAATAATAACGGTACAATCTATTATACAGGCGAAAAGAGAGCAGATGTAATAAGCGATAGCTGGGGAATTAGCAACTTCATATATGATATTTCTGGATTTGGTTATGATATTGAATCAATGCTTATCAATGCTCTAACAACTCCAGGGTTCTTAGATCCCTCATTCCCAGGAATACTCGTAGTGCAAGCTGCAGGAAACGGGGGGCCTGGATTTGGAACTGTCACCTCTCCGGGTGCCGCTGTAGGAGCACTTACAGTGAGTGCATCTACATTGTGGAAAGTTTACCAGGTTGGATATGGATATGGTGGATATACGCAAGATAACATAATTATGTGGTCTGCCAGAGGCCCCGTTCCAATGGGATACTTAAAGCCAGATATAGTTGATGTTGGTGCCTGGGGAATTACAGCGGCTCCAATACCTATTTATTATAACATCTTTGGAGGGACAAGCTATGCAACCCCCTTAACTGCTGGTGCTGTCGCACTTTTGATACAGGCGCTCGAAGAAAAAGTGGGATCATCTGCCAATAGTGTTCCGCCATCAATGCTCAAGGAAATACTAATGAATACAGCTGACAGCTTAGGATACATGCCTTATGATCAGGGGGCCGGCAGGATCAACATTACGAGAGCTGTACAATATGTACTTGGAAAGTCCGATGAGCTTTTAATTTCATCTCAAAGCGAGTATTCACTAAGTGCATCTAAAATGTCTAGCATGTGGTACTGGACTTTCCAGGACTATATGCCAGGGTCATTTTTAGGATTTTATGGAGCATACCTCCAAGTTCAAAATCCAAACATTCCTAGTGCATTCTCTTCACAGAATTATTACGGCATTTATGTCCCAGATGTTCCATTAAACGGGATGAAGAGCTTCACCTTTACTATTCAGAATCCATCAACCTCATTTGCAACCTTCAGTATAGATGGCGTTTATACAATGAAAAGGATACTCGCTCCAGTTACTTACCAGTTGCTGTTCAATGTTTCAAGATCAACAACAATATCAAACCAATGGATAATCCTTTCTCCAAATAATATCAGCTCAGGCACGAGCATATTATTAGCAGAAGTTAATGCCCCCTTCAGGTTGCTGGACAACAATGACGATTATAATCCAGATTTCGACATTGATGTTTATGCATATGTCTGGATAAATGATACTAATGGAAACGGTGTGCCTGATAGAAACGAGTTGGCGTTCATAAACGTAGGTTATGCGACATCCAACTACAATTCCATAGAGATAAGCAATCCGAGACAGTTACTACAAGAATTTGGACCGAATGCTAAGCTCGCTATAAGGGTGTTCATACATAGAGATTATAGCTCTGTACCACTTGTCAACTTCCCTGCAACATTGACGATCTCTCAATTTATGTTAGTTAAAGATCCTGCAGTCTACGTTCCTTCTATTAGTATGAATTTGCTACCTGGTAAGTCAGTAACTCTGCAAGGAACTGTCTTTGCATATTCATTAGCACCTACCGCATATGAGTCCTTTATGAGGGTAAGAGCTACTTTCTCAGATGGTTCGTATAGAGTCTATGACGTCCCTATTAGCTACACTGTGTATACAAACATGCCGATGAGCGGCACATTATACCTCAATCCGACGACAGATACAAGCCTAATGCTGAGTCCATCAAACATCAGAGGGGACAACGATTGGGACTGGAGATACGAAGCCGGAGATTGGAGATATTTCTATGTAAACGTCCAATCTCCTTCGTTATCTGCATTCGAGTTCAAAGCAACATGGACTTATAGTAATACAAGCTTAATCACTTATGCATTAGGTCCTGATGGACAGTTTGCAGGCGGATTCTTCGGAGAATCTGTATCATATCATGAGAACTTATGGGCGGGAACTTTCCTATGGACTGCAACAGGTGGTATAGATGGGAAGAACCTTTCTGCAATAACGTTTCCGAGCACGAGGTATAGATATTTCGAGTATCCCACACAGAAGTCTAATACAGGCATATATACGCTCATTGTAAGAACTGCTTTATTTGACGGTTCAACTAATGCTGAAAGATTCTTAGTCTCAGTCACTCCACTTCAGATCTCAGGATTGCCAATATCTAAATTAGGACCTCAGGGTACAGTAACTTATACAATCAAGCTTCCATATGCGGCAACTCAATATTATGCTGTAGTTGCTCCTTCGATTTACCCACTCTTTGCATATTCATCATGGAATGCTAATGTAACTCCTGGATCATATTCTGGGCTAATTCCTGCTGGTAGTACGGTAACATTTACTGTGAAGTTCAACAACTATATTTATCCATACAGAGCAGATATTCCTCTAATAATACAGTTTAACATGCCGACGTCTTCAGGTCTTCCTGTATATTATAAATATATGGGACAATACAAACTGTATGCTTCAACATATACATTTGAAGATTGGATAACTAGCGGATCCCAGTGGCTTTTCTACTCTTAGCAACATAACTTTATTATTTTTAAACATTATTTTTAAAAAATTAAAAACTTTTTTACCTTCTATAATAATTGATATTTTTGCAAAAAGCCGGGGTGCCCGAGCGGACTAAGGGGCTGGCCTTGAGAGCCAGTTCCCCATACGGGGAGCGCGGGTTCAAATCCCGCCCCCGGCGCTTCTTCTTATTTTATTAGTTATTAATTATGAAAATTTTTTACATTTTAATTATTAAAATATTAAAATAAAAAAGGAAATTTTGTTAAAACAAAAAAACGATAAAAAAATTTAAAAACAAAAGGTTTTTAAAAAATAATTTAAGGTGATATTGTGGAAAGAGGAAAATTATCAAAAGGTAAGCATTTCATAAAAATATTGCTATTAATGCTAATACCATGGACTGCACTAGTATTTACAGCGCCTATTTATAACAGAAAAGAACCTTACTTAGGAGGATGGCCTTTTCTATATTGGTACTTATTTTCATGGATATTCATACAGCCTGTGTTGACATTTATTGTCTTCAAGTTCATTGATAGGGAGAGGTGGTAGACGTGGAATTTTCTACATTTGATATAGCACTGTTCTTCTTAATAGTCGCTTCAACTATAATAGTAGCATTTTTAGGAGCAAGGTGGAGAGCAGCTGATATGTCTAAAATTAGTGAGTGGAGTATAGGAGGCAGAAAGTTTGGCACATTAATAGTTTGGTTCTTAATGGGTGGAGATATATACACTGCTTATGCTTTGATTTCTGTTCCTGGAGGAGCATATGGTCAGGGAGGTTTTATACTATATTCAGCGGTCTACGGTGCTATGGCATATCCATTTTTGTATTACGTTGCACCTAGGCTTTATCTAATTGCGAAGAAAAAGGGAATGATTACAGGAGGAGATTATGTAAGGGAAAGGTTCAAGAGCGATACATTATCTCTTTTGATATCTTTGACAGGAATTATCGCAATGCTTCCTTACATAGCACTTCAAATAGTAGGTATCAAATATGTTCTTCAGGCAATGAATTTTCCTATTGTGGAAAGCTATATAATAGCTTTTTTAATTGTAGCAGCGTTTACCGTTGTCGCTGGGTTAAGGGGTCCAGCACTAGGCGCGATAATAAAAGACATTCTACTATGGGCAGTTATAATCACAATAACTGTCGTCCTTGCAATAAGGTTCGATGGATTTAGCTTGGTCTTTAAAAGCTTAGATGCTCAAGGACTAAACTACATGATACCTCCTAACCTCATGATTGGATATATGACACTTGCTTTTGGAAATGGTATAGCATGGCTGCTGTTCCCCAACTTATTGACAGGAATTTTGGGTTCAAAGGATGCAAAAACAATAAAGAAAAACTCCGTACTACTTCCAGTATATCAGGTATGGATGCTGATCCTTGCGATATTCGGATTAGTAGCTTTGAGCGAAAATCTCGTTCCAAATAAGGTTTCAAGTCTGGCATTTCCAAGCGTACTTACTACATACTTCTCTCCAACATTCGTGTCCATAGCTTTTGCAGCAATAATAATTGGAGCGATGATACCTGCATCATTGCAGGCACTTTCTGCGGCTAATTTAATAACCAGAAATATTTATCTTCAATACATCAATAAGCAGGCAAGCGAAAGGAAGCAGGTGCTTGTAGGGAGAATTTCGGTGTTTATAATGATAGTTGCAAGCCTTATTTTTGTCTTGACACCGGCAGCTTCTGGTCTAATATTCTATCTACTCACTATGAGCTATGCGTGGCTACTTCAAACGCTTCCTGCAATAATTCTTTCTATGTACTGGCACAGCCTTGACAAATACAGCGTAGCTGCAGGTTGGGCTGTTGGCGTTACTTTCACTACATATGGCCTATATACAGTGAAGTTCGCATCTTCATTGCTCCCATGGTTCAAATATGCATACG
This sequence comes from Fervidicoccus fontis Kam940, assembly GCF_000258425.1. Taxonomy (NCBI): domain Archaea; kingdom Thermoproteati; phylum Thermoproteota; class Thermoprotei; order Fervidicoccales; family Fervidicoccaceae; genus Fervidicoccus; species Fervidicoccus fontis. Next base: position 447,065 of record NC_017461.1, on the reverse strand, counting down.
TAGGACTAGTGGGGTTAGCACTTAATTTAGTAGTTCTTCTAGCAGTTTATGCTATTGTCAGAATGGCTAAAATTAAGTACGAATCAGGCATCGCTCCAGAAGAATTCACAGACTATGATGTACATGCTTAATAATATTAAAAAAATTTTTATTTTTATTTTAAAATATTAATAGTGGGTGAATTTAATGGTAAATATTTTGGAATTAGCTAGGGAAAAGGAGAAGGAAATAGTCGAGCTTAGAAGACTCCTTCACCAGCATCCAGAAATTGCTCACAAAGAATATGAGACTCACAAGATCTTGGTAGAGCACTTGGAGAAGATAGGATTGCATCCGAGAACTCTCGCGGGAACTGGAATAATAGCAGATATAGAGGGCAAAGAGAAAGGGGGAAAGACTGTAGCAATAAGAGCTGATATGGATGCTTTGCCGATAAAGGAGGAGAACGATGTTCCATACAAATCTCTAAACGAGGGATTCATGCATGCATGTGGACATGATGCTCATATGAGCATGGTCTATGGAGCAGCTTTAATCCTAAATGAGCTCAGGGACAAGTTAAATGGAAGAGTGAGACTGCTATATCAGCCTGCTGAAGAAGAAGGAACGCTTGGAGGAGCAAAACCAATGATTGAGGAAGGAGCTTTGGATGGCGTAGACTACATACTAGGAATGCACGTCTGGCCTGAACTCCCAGAAGGAGTTATAGGGTACAGAAAGGGACCGTTTTTCGCAGCGGCGGATACGATAAAAATTACCGTTAAGGGCAAAGGAGGTCATGGGGCTAAGCCGAATCTCGCAGTTGATCCTATTATGATCTCGGCAAAGGTGGTAGATGCTCTTCACACAATATCTAGCAGAGAGGTAGATCCTCTAGAGCCTTTTGTGATAACTATAGGTTCAATACATGGAGGAACTGCGCATAATATCATTCCAGATAAGGTAGAAATGCTTGGGACTGTGAGAACTTTGAGCAAGGAGCTTAGAGACAGCATGGAGGAGAGGCTTAGGAGGATAATTAGAGGAGTTACATCTGCATTTAATGGAGACTTCTCTTTAGAATATTTATATGGCTATCCAGTTCTTATAAATCATCAAGAAGTAACTGAGATTATGAAAAATGTAGTTGAAGGTTTGCTTGGCAAGGAAAAGGTAGTGGAATCAAAGCCAACAATGGGTGGAGAAGACTTTGCATACTATTTGGAAAAGGTTCCAGGAACCTTTATGTTCTTAGGTACCTACAATGAAAAGATGGGATACATCTACGGAGTGCATACCTCCAAGTTTAATCTAAACGAAAAGATACTGCCGATAGGATCATCTGTTTTTGTCGCTGGGGCATTGGAGCTCATGAAAAGGTAAGAAACCTTCTTAAATGATAACTTTTAATATAACTATTTTTTATCTTAACATTTGGGGTTGAGTTATATGCAGAATTTTAACAAAGACGAATACAAAAAATGTTTAAGAAAATATTCTCAGGCAAATGGTCCAAGCGGTATGGAAGATGAAGTAAGAGATCTGTTAATTGAAGATTTGAAGCCGTATGCTGATAGGATATGGATTGATAGCATGGGAAATGTGATATCGCTTAAGAAAGGTGTAAGCGGGAAAAAACTGATGATTGCTGCGCATATGGATGAGATTTCCTTAATAGTTAAATACATAGATGATAACGGATTTCTAAGATTCTCTCCAGTAGGAGGGTGGAGTGAAAGAATACTTCCCGCGACTAGGGTAAAAGTCAGAACAAATAAAGGCGATTGGATTCCTGGAGTTATAGGCGTTAAGCCACCTCATCTAATAACTCCTGAAGAGGAGAAGAAAGTTATTGAGATGAACAAGCTGTTTATAGATGTAGGGGCATCATCGAGGCAGGAAGCATTGTCCATGGGAATTGAACACGGCTCTAGAGTGTTGCTTGATTACGATTTCGCCGATTTGATAGGTAATAGGGTAACAGGGAAAGCTTTTGACGACAGAGCTGGATTGGTTGTCGCTTTAAAAACGTTTATGGAAGTTGAGCCAAATGACATAGATCTTTATTTTGTTGCAACTGTTCAAGAAGAAGTTGGATTAAAAGGAGCAAGAACAAGTGCATATCAAATATCTCCAGATGTAGCTATAGCCTTAGATGTAACCACGGCAAATGACGTTCCAGATGTGGATGAGCAGGATCAGGTTGCTAAATTGGGCAAAGGTCCTGCAATAAAAATAATTGATGGAAGAAGCGGTTCTGGGCTAATAACCAACACTGCTGTTCTCGAAAAAATGATATCTGTAGCGAAAGAGCGCGGAATACCTTATCAGGCAGAAGTTCTCACTGGGGGAACAACGGACTCCTCAGCAATTCAACTAACTAAAGAGGGAGTTCCAGCTGGGACTATAAGCATACCTGCAAGATATATTCATAGTCCAGTTGAGGTCATCGATCTTGTCGATATTCATTATAGCGTTGAGCTCCTTAAGGCTTTTTATGAAAGCTTAAAGCCTGAGTGGATTGATAGTATAAAGGAGAAGATAATCAAATGATTTATTTTTTAATCACTCCTTTTTTCCAATCTGCTTTGAATATCCAGATTAAAGCTACCAATCCAGAGATGATATTGCTTAAGCTCATTCCTATCCAGATGCCAGGAATGCCCATATTTAAAGGACCTGGTCCAAAAATATAAGCTAAAACATTTCGGATTATCCAAATTCTGAGAATACTTACCACCATTACAAACCTAGTATGTCCGCTTCCTTGGGCAATTGCGCCCATTAGCTGAATATAATAGAAAAACACAATTGTTGAACCCATGTATATATAGTAATATATTGTCGCCTCAATAACATCAGGGTCTTGTATGAAAAAGCTAGCGATATGCCTCCCAAAAGCGCCAAAAATAAGCCCACCAATCACTCCAATTAAAGAGATTATCATCAATGATTTTTCAGCGCTTTCCTCTGCCCTTTTCCTGTTGCTTGCCCCAAGGCTCTGTCCTACCATTATCCCCGTTGCATTTATAAAACCGATCGTAGCAAAATTTAGCAAGTTCAATGGTCTGTCCCCAATCCCCCATGCAGCTAATGCTGTGCTGCCTTCCATGCTTATTATCGCCGTCAAAATGGAAAAACCCAGCGCCTCCATTACCCACGCTACAGACAACGGAGTTCCGATTTTTACCATCATTTTCAAAATATTTTTGTCAATTTTCATTTCACTTTTTATCAACCTTACATCGCTTTTTCCTTGAATAATGTTGTTGAGAGAAATGAATGCTACTATTGCTCTTGAAATCAATGTAGAAATTCCAGCCCCTGCTACTCCAAGCATAGGGAAAGGACCTATTCCCAATATTAGAAATGGGTCAAATATCATATTGAGTCCTACTCCAAAGAAATTGTACTTCATAGGTGTAATTGTATTGCCTGAAGCAGAGACGACAGCTCTGAACGATTCCCAGAGAGAAATAAAGATTAGAGCGACGAACATTATTCTTGAGTAAACTACTGACAAAGGATAGACGTCACTTGGTATTCCAGCCGCATATAAAATGTATGGAATGGTTAATATTCCAGAAACAGATATTATAAGGCTCGAGATAATTGCCAAAACAAAAGTCTGAGCGACACTTTTATTCATCATATTTATATTATTTGCTCCTCTGTACTGGCTAACTAAAGTTGTGCCGGAAGCAAGGAGTCCATTCATTGCTGCGATAAAAGTATATGTGAAAGGCCATGAAGCTGAAGGTGCCGCTACAGCATCTTTTCCAACCCGGCCAAGCCAATAGAGATTTGCAAGATCATAAGCTACCTGCACCATCTCGCTTAAAGCTAATGGCGTACCTAGTTTAACTAATACTTTGTAAACATTTCCGCTCTGTATCTCCTGAGGTGATACATTAGATATTAGCTTTTTCAATATAGATTCACTCTCTTCATTATCCTTGTCTCAATTTTTCAACAATGTACCAACTCGTTATAGCATTATTTATAACAATCGGATAAACAAATAATAATTTCAAAAACCTAATAAATACCGAAAAACAAATAAAGTTTCAAAGCATGAAACAAATAAAAACCCCCTTGAGATATTAAAATATATGCTTGTTGGTTTCATGATCTTATCAATTAATAGGATTTTGCTGTAATATGGAAGTAAAGGTGTAAAAAATGGCCGAAGAAGCAGGACAATTTCGGTATATTGTTAGAGTAGCTGGTACAGATCTTGATGGAAGAAAAAAGCTTGCTTACGGATTAGCAGGCATTAAAGGAATAGGATATACAACTGCTGTATGTTTATTGAGAATGTTAAATATTGATCCTGAGAAGAGGACAGGTTTTCTGAGTGATGAAGAAATAAGCAGGATTGAAAAAGCAATTAGCGAAATTTCCGCAAGTAACTTATTGCCAAAATGGATGCTTAACAGAAGAAAAGATTATGAAACTGGAGATGATATTCATCTCATTGGTTCAGAGCTTATTTTCAAAGTAAAGCAAGACATAGAGAGGGAAAAGAAAATTAAGAGCTGGAGAGGAATTAGACATTCGCTAGGATTGAAAGTTAGGGGTCAGAGGACTCATACTACTGGTAGGCTTGGAGTCACTGTAGGTGTGTCTAAAAAGAAGACTGCAGCAAAGCCTCAGTCTTCTGAGCAAAAGTCATAAGGTGGTATTAAATGGGCGATCCGAGAAAGCTTAGAAAAAAATGGGAAGGGCCTGGTCATCCTTGGGATAAAACAAGACTAGAAAATGAGCTGAGATTATTAGGTAAGTTTGGTCTCAGGAATAAAAAGGAGTTGTGGATAGCCCAAACAATGGCAAGAAAAATTAGACATAGGGCCAGAGAGCTATTAGCTTTGCCTGAAGATGTAAGGAAAAAGGAAGAAGAGAACTTATTAAAAAGGTTGTACTCTCAGGGAATTGTTCAGTCAAATGCTGTTTTAGATGACTTACTTTCTATTAATGCAGAGCATATATTGAACAGAAGGCTTCAGACAATTGTATATCAAAAAGGCTTAGCAAAAACAATCTACCAGGCAAGGCAAATGATAGTTCATGGGCATATTGGTATAAATGGAAGAAGAGTAACCAGTCCTGGATATTTAGTAAAGAGAAGCGAGGAAGATTTAATCGATATAATCAGCAGTAGTCCTTTTAAGAGAGAATTAGAAGCAAGCCAGTAAATGGTGATAGAGCATGTCTTCAAGTAGTAGAGAATTGAAATGGGGTATAGCTCATATTTACAGCAGTTTAAACAATACTATAGTTCATATCACAGATTTGTCTGGGGCAGAAACGGCATCTAGAGTTTCAGGAGGTATGGTAGTTAAAGCTGATAGAGAGAAGCCATCTCCATATGCTGCAATGATCAGTGCCGCGAGGGCGGCTCAACAAGCTATGGAAAGAGGAATTACAGCAATACATATAAAAGTAAGAGCTCCAGGAGGTCACGGTCCAAAAACTCCAGGACCTGGTGCACAAGCAGCTATTAGAGCTTTAGCAAGATCAGGATTTATTATTGGAAGGATAGAGGACGTAACGCCTATTCCGCATGATACAACAAGAAGACCTGGTGGCAGAAGAGGTAGAAGAGTGTAAAGGGTCAAGGTTATGAAGATCAAACCGATAAATATTAAAGAAAATTTTTTAGAACTATATATTGAAGATGCACCTCAAGAGGTGCTCACTTCTCTGAGAAGAATTATAATTGAAGAAGTCCCTACAATGGCAGTAGACAACGTTCTAATTTTGGAAAATAACAGTGTCTTACATGACGAAGTCTTAGCCCATCGTTTAGGGATGATCCCTCTTTACAGTGATAGAGCGCTGGAAAAATATAGGGCGCCTGAGGAATGCGCAGAATGTACAAATTGCGAAAACTGCTTTGATATTCTTCACTTAGAAGTAGAGAATAAAGATGAAGATAAAAAAGTAGTATACACGGGAGAATTGAAGTCAGAAGATCCTGACATTTATCCAGTGTTTAAAGATATTCCAATAGTGGTTTTAGGAAAAGGGCAAAAAATTGTTCTTGAAGCTGAGGCTAGATTGGGGAGAGGAAAAGAGCATATAAAATGGAGCCCTGTATCTATATCAGCTTTAATTTCTGTGCCCGAAATTATTTTTTCATTTGAACAATGCGAGGAACAAGAATCTAATGAATGCTTAAAATGTATCGGTGAATTTAGTGAAGAGCTTGCAGAAAAAATGATGGAAATGAAAAAAGGAAAAATCGAGCTCGAAAATTTCAAAAATACAAGCCTTCTTAGATTTTGCGAGGATAAAGTCTGTAGGAAATGCATGAAGATTAATTATCTTGAAAATAAGAAAATACTTAGAGTAGAATCAACGGGTTCGCTTTCAACAAAATTAATAATTGAAAAGGCTTTAGAAATTTTGAATAAAAAAGCAGAAGCTTTTGAAGAAGTAATAAAAGAAATGGAGGTATTAAAATAATGGCAAGAACTGGTCCTACAAATTTACTAAAAAGAAAGCTCATTAAAGGTTTGAAGAAATTGTCAAAGGATGAGCAAGCTAATATATGGGAAAGAATAAGTGAGGAGCTTTCAGCACCGAGGAGAAAGATGGTTGAAGCGAATATATCAAAAATTAATCGGAATGCTAATGAGGGAGAAGTAGTAGTAGTACCCGGAAAAGTTCTAGGCTCAGGCAAATTAACTAAAAAAATAGTAATAATCGCCGAGTCATATTCTATGAAAGCATATGAGAAGCTCAAAAAAAGCGGAGCGGAGATTTACTTATTAGACGACTTATTGAGAAATAAAGAATTGAAAGACAAAATAGATTCTCTTCCAAAAAGAATAATAGTTTAAATAGAGGTGTGAATTATTTTGAGCGAAAAAGAAATTGTAATAGTCAACGCTGAAAATTTGATACTCGGAAGGATGGCTTCAAAAATAGCTAAAATGCTTCTTACTGGGAAAAGAGTTGTCGTTGTCAATGCTGAGAAGGCAATGATAAGCGGAGAAAGAAATATGGTTATTGAAGGTTATAAAAAATTGTGGAGCGTGAGGACCCTTAGAAATCCAGACAAACAGGGTCCAAGAAGGCCGCAATCTCCAAGAAATATTGTAAAAAGAGCTGTTAGAGGAATGCTTCCTAGAAAGCCTAAAGGAAAAGAAGCCCTATCTAACTTGAAAGTTTATATTGGTATTCCAAAAGAATTTCATGGAAAAGAAATGATAAAATTTGAAGATGTAGTTGCTGATCTTAGTAAGGGAAGATACATATCTGTAGGGGAATTATCAGAAGCATTAGGGTGGAGAGGTGTTATCGCTTGAAGGTGGTCTTATCTGTTGGAAAAAGGAAAAGTGCAATAGCTAAAGTTGTAATAAAGCCAGGAAAAGGAAGAGTACTTGTAAATGAAATGCCTATAGAACTACATCCAGTAGAGCTTTTTAGAAACAAGATAGTTGAAGTCCTTAAGCTTCTTGGAAAAGACCATAGAGAACAGGTAGATATCATTGCTTCTGTAAATGGAGGAGGATTTATGGCTCAAGCTGACGCTACTAGGACTGCGATTGCTAGAGGATTAGTAAAATACTTTGAAAGTGAAAGATTGAAGACAATTTTCCAAGAATATGATAGAGTTCTTCTTGCTGGAGATCCCAGGAGAACAGAGCCGGAGAAATACATGAGATACAGTGCAAGAAGGAGATGGCAAAAATCATATAGGTGAGATAACCATGATTATACCTGTAAGATGCTATACATGCGGAAAGCCTTTAGGGCAATATTGGGAGCCTTTTAAAGAAAGAGTGAGCAAAGGCGAGGACCCTGAGAAAGTGCTTGATGATCTAGGAATTGACAGGTATTGTTGCAGGAGAACTCTCATTTCTCATGTAGATTTGATTGAACAGGTAATCAAGTTCAAACCTATGAGGTGAAAAATTTGAGTAATGAAGAATCTAAGATGGTTAGTGAAATTCATGAGAAGGCTTTTGAATTGCTTGTTCCAATTGAACAATATTTAGCTGCGGGAGTTCACATTGGAACTTACGTTTGCAATAAAAACATGAAGGAATTTGTATATAGAATTAGACCTGATGGACTCTATGTTCTCGATGTTAGAAAAATTGATGAAAGACTTAGAATAGCTTCAAAAATGCTCGCAAGATATGAACCTCAAAAGATTTTGGTCGTAAGTGTCAGGCAATACGGACACAATCCTGTGAAGAAGTTCTCTCAATACGTGGGCTCTAAATATATAGCAGGAAGAGTCATACCAGGTATCCTTACAAATCCTCACCTTGAATGGTATATAGAACCAGATATAGTTGTTGTTACTGATCCAAGAGCAGATCAGCAAATAATAAATGAGGCATCAAAAATTGGCATTCCGATAATTTCGTTTACAGATACAGATAACAGGATAGATAATATTGATCTTATAATTCCTGCAAACAATAAAGGAAGAAAAAGCTTAGCTTTGCTATATTGGATTTTGACAAGGCAGATATTGAGAGAAAAAGGGCTATTGTTACAGAATGCTGATTTGCAAGAACCTCCAGATGCCTTTGAAGCTAGAGTCGGTGGAAAAGCTTGAGCGGTGATCTTGTAAGAGATCCAGTCGTAGCCGGAGAATTTTATGAATTAAGAAAAGAAAAATTATTAGAACAGATCAGGTGGGCTTTTCTTCACCCTATTGGCCCTGGGAAAGAAGCAATTTTTTCAAACTCAATAACAAAAAACAATTTTGGATATATAGCTCCTCATGCAGGTTACATTTATTCTGGACCGGTAGCCGCACATACATATTATAATATTTCTCTAGAAAAAAAGCCGGACACATTTATAATAATCGGACCAAATCATACCGGCTTAGGTGCACAAGTATCTCTTGCTCCATGGAAACAGTGGAGAACACCATTAGGGCTTATCAATGTTGATATAGAATTAAGAGATTATCTTATTACAAAATCAAAAGTTTTAGTTCCAGATTACAATGCTCATTTATATGAACATAGCATCGAAGTTCAGCTACCATTTCTGCAATACATATTTCAAAAGGATTTTCAAATACTACCAATTGTATTAATGAGGCAGACTCCAAAGGTTGTTGAAAAGATTGCGGAAGAATTATTAGATGCAACCGAACATCTAGGTAGAGATTTTACCATCATTGCAAGTAGCGATATGAGCCATTATGAGCCTTATGATGTCGCAAAGAGGAAAGATCTAAAAGCATTTGAGATGATTAAAAAAAGAGACATTAATTTGTTTTATAACTACTTAGAGACCGAGAACGTTTCGATGTGTGGACCTGGAGGAGTGATGATATTAATGACGATATCAAAAATGAAAAACGGAAGGGAACCGGAAATTCTTAAATATGCGACTTCAGGTGACTTGACTGGAGATAAAGACGCAGTTGTGGGATATCTTTCGGCAAAATTCCCTATTTGAATTTCAGCATATTTTTAAAAAGAGTTGGCTTGAGATGGAAATTCTCTCAAAAATACCACTTACTTTAGGAGTTTTAATACCGAAAAGGAACACACCATTTCTTGCTTATCTAACCGATAGTTATTTAGAAATTAGCTATAAAATAAAGCAATCAAGCGAATTTAGTATAGAAATAAGAGGACTCGATGAAAGAATCGCAAAAGCGAGTATGGAACATGTATCATATTTGATAAAGAAGGGATCTCCTTTACCATTGAAAGTTGATATTGAAGCGAGAGGAATTGGAAATTGTTCTAATCTTCCATCCGCTGTCGCATTAATATTAAAAGGTGTCATACTTTCCCTAGAAGAATACTATGAAGAAAAATTTTCAAATGACGAAAAAATAGAAATTTTAAACGGAGTTATGAACAGTGTTGGAATTTTTCCAGAAGAAATTCTGCAATCTCTCATTAGAGCTACAGTGAGAGAAAAATCCTTGATATATTCTGATACCGATGGAGAAATATTTCTGGAAGATTTGAAAGTGAGATGTAATGGCATAAAGGAAAAAGGAAGCATAAGCGTTGAGAAAGAAATCGATAGCGGTCTTCTTGATATGTATTCCAAGCTTAATTCTTATCTTCTTATCCTTAATGTCAATGGAATTGTGGAAAAAAATAAGGAAAAATTTGAGCAATCAATAAGAGGGTTAAATTCCCTTTATTATGCCATATATGATGTTTTGCCGGAAAAGGAGAACCTCATAGTCCCGTCTTATAAAAATGAGCTTTTATCGGTAGAAATAAAAAACGCTGAGGAATGATCTGTTTGAAAGTCGTTATAAAGCTTGGAGGAAGCTTGATAACAGATAAATCAAAACCATACTCGTTTAGAAAAGAGGTTGTCATCCGCATTGCAAAAGAGATAAAGCGTGCAATTGATGAAAAGATCGATTTGGTCGTAATACATGGAGGAGGATCATTCGGTCACGTAGAGGCAAAAAGAGCCATAGATATATATGGAAGAATATCAAATGAGACTATCTCTCCGATAGCTTTTTCTATGCAAGAGCTCAATTATATGATGACCTCAATATTGGTTTCAAATAGAATAAAGGCAGTATCTTTCCCTCCACATTCTTTATGCGTGAACTTATGTAATATTGGAGAAAGATTTTCATGTGATCTGAAGATCGTCAAAACTGCAATTGAAAAAGGAAGCGTTCCTATCCTATTTGGCGATATTGTCTACGGGGATAACTTTTGTGATCCAGCTATAATTTCTGGGGATGATTTGGCTCTAATGATAGGAAGCTACATCAATGCCGAAAGAATTATATTTTTTACAGATGTAGATGGTGTCTTTTTAGAATTAGGTCATCCAGAGACTATTTTAAAGGAAATTCGTTTGAATGAAATTGACAGTGTTATTAAAAAAGCCTCTATATACAATAACGTAGTCGATGTGACAAGCGGCTTGCTAGGAAAGCTGAAAAAAACATATCAATATCTTTCAACTAGCTCGTCGATAAAAGAAGTATGGATATCAAACGGACTTATAGAGGGAAATATATATAATCTAATTTCTGGCAAGACTGTCAATGGAACAAAAATAATTCCATAAATTTTTAAAGCATGACTACGAATTTTCTTTAATGTCATTAGCGAGTGAGAACATTTATGAATATTGCAAATAGAAAGCTGGATCACATTATAATAGCCTTAAGTAAAAAAATTGAAACTAGCGACACTTTACTTAAGAATATTCAATTAATACATCAAGCTCTTCCCGAACTTTCCTTTGATTCTATTAATACCACTGTTGAGTTCTTAGGGAAAAAGCTTTCTGCTCCATTGATGTTTACCGGCATCACGGGAGGACATGTATATGCAGGTGATATTAATAGAGTTTTGGCAAAAGTAGCAGAAGAGAATAAGATAGCAATTGAAGTGGGGAGTCAACGAGCGGCATTAGTAGATCCTTCAGTTTCCTGGACATACAGGGTTGTAAGAGAAGAAGCGATTAGCGTGCCGGTTATAGCAAACTTAGGAGCGCAACAACTCGGCGATAAGCCTGTAGAAATTGCCGAAAAAGCTATCAAGATGATTGATGCTGATGCTATAGCTATACATTTAAATGTAGCACAGGAGCTTTTTCAATTGGAAGGAGATAGAGATTTCAGAAATATACTAAAAAATATTGAAATATTAAGAAACGAACTGTCAGTTCCCATTATAGTAAAAGAAATTGGATATGGAATATCAAAAGAAGTTGCATCAGCGCTCGTAAAAGCAGGTGTTAAATATATAGATGTAGCTGGTGCCGGGGGGACTAGCTGGATAAAGGTAGAAATTTTAAGACGAAAGCTGAGAGGTGAAAAAGTGGATCTGCCCGGCATCTATGAATTTTACAATTGGGGAATACCAACGGCATTATCTATAATTGAAACGAGAAGTGTTTCGAGTGAAATAAAGATAATTGCGAGCGGGGGAATAAGGAATGGAGTTGAAGTTGCGAAGTCAATAGCTATAGGAGCTGATATTGCAGGCTTTGCGTTACCTGCTTTAAAAGAAGCTGCAAGGTCTAAAGAATGCTTAGATAGATACGTTCGAAACATTATAATGGAACTTAAAATAGCTATGCTATTAACTTCGGCTAAAGATGTCGAAGAGCTAAAAAATGTGCCTATAGTTTTTGATGAAAAAATTACAAATTGGCTGAGCCAAAGGGGTATAGATCCAATAAAATTTTTAGAAAATAGAAAAATTAAAAAATTTTCGTAAAAAATGAAAAAATAAAAAGGTGTTATACTTATGATTAGCTTGAATGACTTTCTAAAAAGTGTTTCAATTAATATAGATAGCTACATAAAAGAGAAGCTTGTCGGAGAGCCTCCAGATTTTTACGAATCATCTCTTTACATATTAAAAGCAGGAGGAAAAAGGTTGAGACCTGCACTAGTTTTTGCCTCTGGATATGCATTTGGAGGTAGTGAAAAATACCTCTTGCCGTTTGCTGCAGGCGTCGAATTGCTTCACAACTTTACCTTAATTCACGATGATATTATGGATAACGACGATTATAGAAGAGGCGTTCCAACTGTTCATAAGCTCTGGGGGATTCCTACAGCTATTTTGGCTGGAGATCTTCTATTTTCATACTCTTTATATCTTCCTTTACATTCCTGTGATGACTTTGAGATAAAAGATAGATGCATAAAAGCTTCAAAGAAGCTTGCATGGGCTTCGCTTACGGTAGCAGAAGGTCAGGCGCTAGATATGAGCTTTGAGAAAAAAGAAAGTGTAAGTGAGGAAGAATATATGAATATGATAGAAAAAAAGACAGCCGCATTAATTGAAAGCTCTGCATATATTGGGGCAACAATTGGAGGAGCAGACGAAAAGGATTTGATGCATATATCAGAATTTGGAAGAAAAATTGGCATTGCCTTTCAGATTGTTGATGATATTCTTGGAATATTTGGAAAAGAAGAAGAAACGGGAAAGCCAGTCTACAGTGATATAAGAGAAGGGAAAAAGACTTTGCTTATAATAAGAGCTCTTGCCTTATCCAATAAAGAAGAAAGAAACAAACTAATCAGTATACTAGGGAAAAAGGGATTAGGAAAAGAAGAATATGCTGTTGCTGCAAGAATTATTGAAGAACTCGGAGTGTTAGAATATGCAAATATCAAGGCGAGAAACTTAGCTGAGGAAGCAAAAAGCCATTTAGATGAGATAAAAGGTAGTACGAATAAAGAATATATTAGCTTGTTAAAAGATATTGCAGATCTCGTTGTGAGGAGAAAAAAATAAATGGTAAATATTTGCTACAGATTAGAAGACGATAAAAAGATTCCTTCAGTAAAAAATTATCTAAAGAGCAATGAAAATATTGAAAGTAAGCTGGACATAAGCCTTGATAGGATCGCATGTGAAGAGATTATATTTAATAATATTTCTTTTGGAGAGAGGAACATTTGCGTTTCTAAGGGAAATTTTATAATAAAAACTCCAAAAAACTCGTTTCTTATTGAAAGAAACGAAGAACTAAAATATTTCATAATAGAAGCATCGCAAATAAACACTAGAAAAAAACCTGGAGATAGCGTGAAGAAATGGGATGAGATAGCTGTTTCCAAATCAAAGAAAGGGATATTAAGAAGGATTAAAATTCCATTTGAAGGACAGATAATATTGGTGGAACAGGATCCTACATATAAGCCTGAAAGAATTGTATTTATTTTAAAATAGAGCATAATTTTTAGCTTTTTTAAAGCTTTAGATTTTTTGAGTAAATTTATTTTTAGTCAAAAGCACGAACAAAACCTTTCCTTTATGTTTGAAAAATTCTTTGAAAAATATAATATTCTCTTTTCTTTAAAAACATTTAAAACGAGGTAAAAACAAGATGGACGAAGAAATAGATAAGCTAATACAAAAACATGTACTGATAAATGCCATAAAGCACAATGGTAAGGCTGAAGTAGGCGCAGTTGTATCAAAAATTGTTGCGGAAAAACCAGAGCTGAAAAGCAGTATCAAGGAAATTATAGAAAGTGTAAAGAAAAAAGTCGAGGAAATCAACTCAAAAAGCATTGATGAACAAAAAAAGATTTTGGAAAAAGAATTTCCAGAAGTTTCATTGACGGAAGAGAAGAAGAAAGAAGAAAAAGTTCTTCCTCCTCTTCCCAATGCCGAATTATATGAAAAAATTATCACAAGATTTGCCCCAAATCCAGATTTCGTTATACATCTGGGTAACGCTAGGCCTGCAATTCTCAGTCATGAATATGCCAGGATGTATAAAGGTAAAATGATTTTGCGATTTGAAGATACAGATCCTCGAACAAAAACTCCAATGATAGAAGCATATTCATTAATTAGGGAAGATCTAAAGTGGCTAGGCATCAGATGGGATGAAGAGTATATTCAAAGTTTGAGAATTCCAATCTACTATCAAATAGCGAAAGAGCTTATATTGAAAGGAGGGGCTTACGTTGATGACTCAACAAAACAGGAATACGAAGAAATCGTATCGGCAGGTCAGGTTCATCCAAATAGGAATAAATCTCCAGAAGATAACCTAGAGCTTTTTGAAAAAATGCTTTCAGGTTACTACAAAGAAGGAGAAGCTGTACTAAGAGTAAAAACAGACTTAAAATATACGGATAAAAGTTTAATTGATTGGGTTGCTTTTAGGATTATAGATACAGAAAAGACCCCACATCCTATAGTAGGCTCTAAATACATAGTTTGGCCAACTTATAATTTCGCTGCCGGCGTAGATGATCACTTAATGGGTGTCACGCACGTAATAAGAGGTAAGGAACATAAGCAAAACACTATTAAACAAAGCCATCTCTATCAGTATATGGGGTGGAAGCAGCCCGAAACTATACATTTAGGAAGATTGAAGCTTGAAGATTTTATAATGAGCAAATCACAGATAAAGAGAATACTAAAAGAATCCAGAGGTTTGTATTCCGGACCGGACGATCCAAGATTTGGAACAATAATGGGGCTTAGAGAAAGAGGGATATTACCTGAAGCCATTAGAAATCTTATACTAACTGTCGGTGCTAAAAGTTCTGATGCGAGTATTAGCTATGTAAATCTAGCTTCTGAAAACAGAAAGATAATTGATCCTATAGCTTATAGGATCATGTTCGTTATAGAACCAGTATACTTGAAAATCGATAACCTAAAAGAAGGATGTTTAAGGACGACCATATCATACCACCCAGATAATAAGTCTTTAGGATCCAGAGAATATGAGGTTTGCAATGGAGATATAATTAGTATTTCAAGAGATGATTATGAGAGCATTAACAATAGTGGAACGAAGTCATTAAGGCTAATGGAGTTGGCGAATTTTGAAATTTCAGGCGAAAGACTTGTGTTCAAATCTAAGAGCGTTGATATTGCTAGAAAAGAAAAACTCAGTATTATACAATGGGTCAAGAAAAAGAACTCGACAATAGCTTCTCTCCTTATTCCATCAAAAGAAGAGCTTAAAGTTAAGTATGGTGATATTGAGAAAGTTGAAATCTTAGAAAGTCTTAGTGGAAAAACTATACAGCTAATCAGAGTAGGATTTGCAAGGGTTAAAAGGGTATCTCCATCAGTCGAGTTAGTATTTTCTCATGAATAATATATTGTTTGACTTTTAAAAATAACATAACAAAAAAGCTTGCACAATTCTATGTATATTTCATCATTTATAAAATGACTACAATAGAAGTTTCAAGCATAAAATATTAGAGCAGAAAATCGCGAATAAATAGAAAAGCTTAAAACCTGTTTATCATAAAAGAAACTAAAGGGATGAAAGATCCCTTCGAAAATATATGAGAAGGAGAATGAAAGACCATGTCAAAACAATTTTATGTAACATTTAATGTACCTCCAGAAATTGCAGATGAAACCTATAAACTTTTAGAAAAGGTAAAACAGTCTGGTAAAATCAAGAAAGGTACAAACGAAACAACTAAAGCAGTAGAAAGAGGAGTAGCAAAACTTGTCGTTATTGCTGAAGACGTGGATCCTCCAGAAGTGGTAGCTCACCTGCCGCTTTTATGTGATGAGAAAAAAATACCATATACGTATGTACCTAGCAAAAAGAAATTAGGAGAATCTGTAGGAATAGATGTCCAGGCTGCAGCGGTAGCTATAATCGATCCTGGAGATGCTAAAGAAGGGTTAAACTCTTTAATCAGCAAAATCTCTGAACTAAGAAGTAAGTCTGCATAAAAATTTTTCTTTGTTTTTTTACCTACTTGACAACCTTCTAGCTTCTCTTTCTGTCTCTCTGAGTATCAGAATATCACCTATTCTCACAGGACCCTTTACGTTTCTCGTAAGAACCCTTCCTTTATCTCTTCCTTCAAGAACTCTAACTCTGACTTGAATGATTTCTCCAGTAACACCTGTTCTTCCTATTATCTGAATAACCTCTGCAGGATAACCAAACTCTTCAATTATCGCAGATCTTTCTTCCTTTAAGCTCATTTTATTTTCCCTCTACCTTTGATTGTTAAAAATAATTTAAAATTTGACAATAATAAAGCTTATTAAACATAAAAAGTTAAAAGTCTTGTTGTATAAACCAACAGAAAGAAGGTCGATCAAAAATGGCAAGGCTTGTTAAGTGTGCTTTTTGCGGTAATGAAATATTACCAGGAACTGGTCTGATGTACATAAAAGTTGATGGAAGTGTTATGTGGTTTTGCAGCAGAAAATGCTATAAAAATATGCTAGTGCTTAATAGAAAAGCAACAAAACTAAAGTGGACAAAAGTAGCAAAAAGGTGATTTACATGGCAATTGAAAGAACATTTGTTATGATAAAGCCAGATGCTGTAGAAAGGAAACTTATCGGAGAAATAATATCGAGGTTCGAAAGAAAGAACTTAAAAATAGTTGCCATGAAGCTTATAAAAATGACCAAAGAGCAGGCAAAAGAATTATATATTCCTCATAAGGATAAGCCATTTTACAACGATTTAGTTAATTTTGCAACCAGAGGACCTGTAGTGGTAATGGTGCTTGAAGGCGATTCAGCAGTTGAAGTTGTAAGAACTTTAATAGGATCTACAGACGGAAGAAAGGCATTGCCTGGGACTATTAGGGGAGATTTTGCACTCGACATTCAAGAGAATGTCATTCATGCATCTGATTCAAAAGAAAGCTATGAAAGAGAGCATAAAATATTCTTTCTTGAATCAGAACTTCTGAAATACTGAGTTATATTACTAATAGTTATTAATCCTGATTTTACGAAATTTAAAGTCACGCCTTTTTGTTTAAATATTTTTAAGGATTTATTCTTGTAAAAGCTTAGCAATAAGCTTTGCCAAGTAATGAAGTTTCCTTTAATGACTTCTAATTTTTGCATAAAAGTTATCCTAGAACCTAAAGCAGTAAATCTCATAGAAAGCTCAAGAGTGATTTCTGTTTATTCTTTTTGCCTCGTAAGCAAAAAATTTAAGCTTGAACAAATGCGGGGAACTATAACTGCTAGAAAACATGATATTAGAATTTTGAATGCTAAATATTATTTGTTATGGAATTCATAGAACAAAATCATACAAAAGCATATAATGGATCGCTTTTTCTTTTTATTTTAATTATCTCATCTAATACCATTTTAACATCATCACTTATATCGCCTTTGAATTTAGTTAAAAATGTCCTCGCATGCAGATCGGGAACGTCTGTATAAATAATATCGCCTTCGTTTATTTGCCTTCCAACCATTATGTTGCCTTTGACTGAAATTGCGACTTGCATGCCTGGCTTTGCTTCTTTAAGACTTTGTCCTTTGTCTTGAATTTGCTGAAGTATACCAAGCTTTCTACCTGCCTCGTCCATTAATGGGCTCCCAGGTTTGAGTATACCTCCCAAAACTTCGATTCCAACAATAACAGGATCGCTCCTTCTGAAAACAAATCCTGGGATTATTCTAAATTTTGCAGGCCAAACTAAGTTTTCCATTTCTTTTATTTTTTCTAATCTCTTTACTTCCTCTTTCCAATTGAAATAGTCTTCAAGAAGCTTATAAATTATATTGTTTAGCATTATTTTCACATTTAACTTTTCGGCTTCTTCTTTAGCATCAGGCATTACTTTAACATTAAACCCCAAAATTACGCCTAAAGTTTCATCATCTTGCTTGGAAATTGATGCCTCAACAACATCCCTTTTTGTTATATTTCCTATATCAGCTATTCTAACTGGAATGTTATTTCTTTTCAAAGCTTCAACAAGTGCATCTAAAGTCCCCAAAGTATCAGCTTTAGCTACTACCCCGCTTTTATCTGTTTTTATCTTTATCTTACTTAGCTCTTCTAGTATTTTATTTTTAGCATCTTCTATTTCTTCAGGTGTATTTGCAACATATAGCTGAGTTCCTGCGACTGCATTGTCTAAGTCCGGAGCAACAATTTTTACCCCAACAGCTGCTACAACTTCATCTACACTCAAAAACTTGTCTTCTGGCGATCTGATTTCTTGCAATGGCTTAGGCATAAGGAGATTTCTAACCTTTGTAACGATCGGTCCTTCGGCGCTTCCAAGAACTATTGTATCTCCTTTTCTTAAAATTCCATCATATATTATTACATCAATAGTATTCCCCAGTCCTGGCATCTCCTTAACTTCAAGCACTACTCCTTTGGCATTTCCTGAAGTAAATATCAGCCTATCCTTCAAGTACTGCTGAGACAACCCTGCAAGCATTGCAAGCAATTCTGGTATTCCCTCACCTGTTTTTGCGGAGACGGGAACGATGCTCACGGTTCGTGTAAAATCTTTTATTCTATCAAACCTATCACTGTTAAATCCGTATCTACCAAGCTCTCCCATTAGATGATATATCCTCTCATCCAAAAGTTCCTTAGTTCTTTGTGACTGCTTAGCATATGAATTTATAAAAGCTTCATTTGGATAAGGCTTCCAACCCGGAATTTTATCAATTTTATTTGCAGCGACCAAAAATGGAACCTTTCTCGCCCTTAGAAGTTGCAATGATTCTACAGTTTGCTCTTTGAAACCTTCTATTATGTCAACGACCAATATAGAAAAATCTGAGATCGCTCCGCCTATTCTTCTCATATTCATGAAAAGCTCATGTCCAGGTGTATCTATAAACAACAGCCCTGGAATTTTTAGCTTAACAGGTATTATTTTTTTAAGAGGTTCAGCTAATTGCTCTATAACTCTCGAGGGAACTACGCTTGCACCAACATGTTGCGTTATCTCTCCAGGCTCTCTTTTAGCGACACTTGTCCCTCTAATTTTATCAAGTAACGTTGTTTTTCCATGATCTACGTGACCCATTACAACGACAATAGGTTGCCTCAGTTTTTGCTCTTCGATTCTAGAAGTACCGCTCAATTTAATCACCAAAAATGTAATTGTTATTTGTTTTTAAAGACGAGTCATTATCTTATATTGTTGATTGGATAAATGTCTAATTCAAAATTATCTCTGAGCAAAAAGCTTATAAACATTTGCAATAGAGTAAAAGAAACTCAATTTCTTTTGTTGAAATAGAGAATTTAATTATTATGCTTTCAAAAAAGGTATAATTAAAATTTAATTATCCTTTTAATAATAATAAATTTAAACGCATTTAAATAATCTGCAAATCCGGCAATGAAAAAAGAGCTGGATGCGGAGGTAAATGAAGTAATGCCCGAATTTAAATTAGTAGTATCAGTTCCAAAGCACAATAATCAATCAATCAAAGTGAAAGTAGTTGGAGATGAAAAAATTCAGCTGAGCAAGGAGCAAAAAGAAGGAAGAAAACTTCCCATTGCTATTGTTTCACGCGCATTGGCTGATAAGCTTAACGTAAATGATGCCGTTCTCATGTTAAAGTTCTCGCAGGAAGGCGGAAAAGTAATTAAAATGCACTTTAAGACTACTATTGAAGACGGTTTAGATGAAAATACAGTAAAGATATCTTCAGACCTTTTAGGAGAAAAAATCGGAGAACTTCAGGCGGAAGCTATAGCTATGAAGTCAAAAGCATTTCAGCTAACTCTAGATGATTCAACGAGCAGAAGATTTGTAGGAATGAAGATAGGTGACGAAATAGACGCTGTAATTATAGATCTAAAAGGTAAACTAGTAGTGAAAGGGGGCTCGGATAACAGCGGTTTTCCCATGAGAAAGGATCTTCCTGGTGCAGTTAAGAAAAAGTTGCTACTTTCAGGGCCTCCTGGTTATCATCCTGAAAGAAATGGTGAAAAAAGAAGAAAAATGGTCAGAGGAAATACAATAGATGAAAGCTTTGTTCAAATAAATACTATTTTAGTGCAATAAATTATATCGTTAAAGTGATGTATTTTGGCTTATGAAAAAAAGGAACAACCTGAAGTAAATATTGGGACTGCAGGTCATGTAGACCATGGAAAGACTACTTTAGTTTATTCTCTCACTGGTATCTGGACTTCAAAACATAGTGAAGAGTTAAAGAGAGGAATGACAATAAAGCTTGGATATGCAGATGGGGGTATATATAGGTGTTCTAACTGTCCATTTCCAGAAGAGTACCAGCCCTTACCAGAATGCAAGGAATGTCCCTCAGGATCGGAGCCTGAGCTTTTAAGAAGAATATCTTATGTTGACGCGCCAGGACATGAAATACTTATGACTACCATGCTTTCTGGTGCTGCTATAATGGATGGAGCACTTTTAGTGATAGCAGCCAATGAAAAGTGTCCTCAACCGCAAACTTTTGAGCATTTTAAGGCTCTTGAAATAATCGGAATAAAAAATCTCATTATAGTTCAGAACAAAGTTGACGTAGTAAGCAGGGAAAGAGCTAGAGAAAGTTACAATGAAATTAAACGTCTCATAGAAGGCACATGGGCAGAAAATGCTCCTATTATACCTATTAGCGCTCTAAAAGGGGCTAATATTGATGTTCTTATGGCTGCAATACAAAAGTACATACCTACTCCGGAAAGAGATCTGACTAAGCCTCCTTTAATGCACATTGTTAGAAGCTTTGATGTAAATAAGCCTGGTACACCTCCTGAAAAACTTGCTGGTGGTGTGGTTGGAGGCACACTTTCGCAAGGAGAGCTTAAAATCGGCGATGAAATAGTAATTCTGCCAGGCATGAAAGTTAAAAAATCGGGCGGAAGAGAAGAATATCAGGCTATATATACTGAAGTTACTAGTTTAAGGTTCGGTGAAATTGAGGTTGAAAAAGCCCTTCCAGGCGGATTGCTCGCTGTAGGGACAAAGCTAGATCCATCTATTACTAAAAGAGATCAACTTATTGGAAACGTTCTTACAATTCCTAATAATAAACTTCCTATAATAGACCATATTGAAATGGAATATCATTTGCTCGAAAGAGTTGTAGGTGCAAAAGAATTCATCACAGCAAGACCTATTCAGGCAAAAGAAAGACTAATGATTACGATAGGGACTGCTCTAACTAAAGGAGTAGTTGAGAGAGTATCAAGCAATGTAATAGAAATTTCGCTTTCAAAGCCCATTGTTGGCATAAGCGGTAGCAGGGCTGTGTTCAGCAGAGAGATTAATGGGAAGTGGAGATTGGCAGGATGGGGGATCTTGAAGTTATAAAAAACATATATGTAGTGCTTGACACAAATTTCTTGTTTATGCATCTAAGAAAGTTTGATGTTTTCGAAGAGATCTCTTCTTTGATTAATTATAAACCGGAATTCATTTGCTTAGAAAGCGTTTTAAATGAATTAGAAAAATTGGAGAGGAAAAACAGAAAAAATGATAATGAAATAAAAAAACGAATTGGCTTGATTAAGGAAAAATGTGAACTTCAAAAGTCTAATTATTTTTCTGCTGATAAAGACATTTTAGAAATTGCTTTGAACTTAACCGAAAAGGGCATTGTAATTGTTGCTACAAATGACAGAGAATTGAGGAGAAAATTGAGACAGATCGGGATAAAAAGTATTTACTACAGAGAAAGTGAAAACTCCCTTGAAACAGATTTCGAATTCTGGCTATAATTTAACATAATACTTATAAAAGCTTTATATCAATAATATAAAACAACTTTTCAATATTTGTAGCAATGAGGTAATGAGTATATGTTTTTACGTTCTAGGGTAAAGGATATACTAAGGATTCCGCCGGAAAGGATGAATGAAGATTTGGACAAAGTCGCATCAGAAATACTGAATCAATATTACTCGGGATACTATGACGATGAGCTTGGAATTATTATTGGTGTCGAAAAGGCAAAGGTAGATCCATTTGGAAAAATTGTGCATGGAGATGGAGCATCTTATCATAATGTAGAAGCGTCAATAATTTCTATGAAGCCTTTAATGCATGAAGTAGTAGAGGGCTTTGTAACAGACGTTAAAGATTATGGATTATTCATTAGGATCGGTCCAATAGATGGATTTGTGCATAAATCGCAAATTTCTGACGAATACGTTGAATATGATAGCAGCAGGGAAGCATTTATTCTGAAAAACAGTAATAGAATCATTGAAAGAGGAGATATTGTTAGAGCAAGGATTATCGCATTAAGTTTTTCTACTGAAAAAAAAGAAATAAGGGTCCAATTAACTATGAGACAGCCCTACCTTGGTAAAACTGTAGAGGGATAAGCAATGTCTAAAAGGTTGAAATCTCCTTATAAGGCATGTATAAAGTGCAAGGCTCTTGTAGAACCAAATGTCGAAGTATGTCCTGTCTGCGGGTCTAAAGAATTTACTAATGATTGGGAAGGACTTGTAATTGTCCTAGATGTTAATAATAGTAAAATAGCTCAAATCTTAGGAATTACGAAGCCTGGAAAGTATGCAATAAAGATTAGGTGATGATAAATAGTTCTAAAAATGAATGATAAACTCAAGAAAGTTCTTTCGGAACCATTTGGTCCAATTTATTCTGGTTCCTCTTTTGAAAACCTTATAAAAACTACACATAATAAATTCAGGTATATAACAATAGGAGATTATGTAACGGAAAAGTATATAGAAATTGCAGAAAAATCTCCTGTGCTTTCTTTTGTAGATATGCAGACAAAAAGAGAAAGATATGATATTTCAAAGATAAAAAGTTACTATACGGATATAATCGAAATATATAACAAACAAGGAACTATCAGTAAAGAAACAATAAATGAAGAACTTTCTGAAGTTTTAATTAACTACATCCAAGGCATTTCATCTTTAGTAATTGTTAGAGGAGAGGAAGATCTTCTATCATTATATGTCCCTTTATTAATACCAATGAATTCCAGTGGAAGAGTAATTTATGGGCAACCAGGAATGGGCGCTGTTGTCTTTGATGTTAACGAAAAGACAAAAAGAGAAATAAGCAATATACTGCAAGATTTTTATATAGAATTTTCGATTTAATTTTATCGGATATTAAGGGAAAATTTCTTCAATGAGGTATATTTTGACCTTCTCTCTCCTAGAAGGTGAAAGGTGTAAGCTGTATAACTAATAAAAATGATGAGCACCAAACAAACCTTCATCCTTCAGAAAGAGAACACTCAGATTGTTGAGACAATTTTAAAGACAAGCCTATCATAAACTCTGCTACCTTCTCCCATCTTTTGCTTTGTCCTTGCATCAATAGCATACTGAAATCCTTTTTCTAGTTCAGTATGTATTAAACCCGCTACTACCTTAGGAGAAGCTTCATGATCTACTATTAGCGCATCTGGCAATATATTGCCGTTTTTATCTGTAAGCTTATTAATGTCTTCAACAGGAAAAACTACAACTTTTTTCAATACATCGTAAATTATAGAATTAATTACTTTTTGAACACCTGTAGAACCATACCTTTTAAGGACTTTTTCTTCTATATATTTTAGAGCAACTTCCTGCTGTGGAGTTAACTTGACATTTTCTTTTATAAAAAATATACTATCTCCTGGAATATAATCGATCAGATTCATCTTTGCAGCTTTTCTTAAAGCTAGTTCAGATTCAGATGAAACTGGAACAACTGGAACCTCGGGAAATTCTTTTTTCAGTCTTTCAATATTTTCATATGCGGTAGGAAGATCTGCCTTATTTGCAGCAATTATATGAGGCTTAGCCGTCTTTCTTAATTCTTTTGCAAAAATATAAAAATCTTCTTCTTTCCAATTGCTCGGTCTTTTATTTGTCAAATCAATCCTTTCAAGTACCTCAATCACATGAGATCTTTTTATAGATAGTCCAGAAATTTTATCGTATAATGCATCTACAAAATTCTTTCTGCTTGTTTCAACACTTACAGAAAACTTCTGCCAATCAGAGCTTACTATTTTAGCCAACCATAAATCAACTTCATTTATTATTTGCTTAACTTCTTCTATAGGATCGTAGGTACCGGGCGGTACTGGGTTCCCCTCTTCATTTGTAGACCCAGATGCATCGATAACTAAAATAAATGCATCTGCTTTTCTGAGGTCATCCATAAATTTATTTCCTAAGCCTCTTCCCATATGTGCACCAGGTATTAGACCAGCAACATCGAGCAGTTCGATAGGAACGAACCTATTACCATTTTGACAATAACCTGTTCTTGGATTACAAGCTTCAAGACCAAAATCAAGATGAGGGCAAGTTATTTTAACATACCCTATTCCATGATTCGGTTTTATTGTGGTAAAAGGTCTGTTACTAATCTCAACTGTTGTCATTGTAGCTGCAGAAAAAAACGTCGATTTTCCTACATTAGTTTTTCCAATTACACCTATTAATGGTGGTAAGTAATTTACCAACCTTCTCAGTCCCTAATTTTCTTTAATGCATGTTCAATTAAAAAAACATGTGCATTTTCTCCCAAGCTATTTATAGTATACTGAAGACGTGCTAATTTAGGAGGATAGTATTCAAATTCAGAAATCTTCGAGAGTTTTGCATTTAGGTAATCAATTTTTCTTTGTAGCTCGTTTGCTTCTTCCATTTTTTCATTTTCCATTTTAGTTAATGGCTTCGGAATAAACGGATTTACAGAAACTTTAATTTTTTTCTTGTTTCTTAGAGTCTTCCAAAAATATTCCACTTGTGCAATGATAGCATCCAAATCGCTTTGCCTCTCTCCCGGTAGCCCTATCATATAATATAATTTTATTCCCATATCAAGAGCCTTAAGTTTTTCAGCAATTTGTAGTATCATTTCATCTTTAATAGGTTTTCCAATGCTTTTTCTCAGCTCATATATACCAGTCTCCGGTGCGACAGTAAGAGTTTTTTGTCCAGCTTTTTTTATCAGCTCAATTTTATTATCATCAAGAGAATCAATCCTGACGCTTGGAATGCTTGCTTCTATGCCTCTATCTACAACATACTTCAAGATTTTTTCTCCAAGAGCGCTATCAAAAAAACTAAGAGAAAAGAAAATTACTCTATTTAAGTTATTAACTTCTAGCCCTTGTTCTATTAATTCGATAATTTTATTTTCACTTCTCTCTCTTCTAAAAAGCGATATGGCCGATTCCATACAGAAAAAGCAACCTCTATTGCAACCTCTAGAAGTTTCTACCATTAACCCCTTTCCCAAAATTGGTTCGGTATGAGGATTTTGTATTTGAATAATTGGAAAAAAAGAAGAATCCAAATCTTTAACTATTGAGATTTTTTCTGTTCTATTTTCCAAGCTCCAAAAGCCTTCGATAGAAGAAAGCATTTCTTTAAATTTCTTCGGATTATCAATATATTGAATTGAGTCGAAAAATTTTTTGCCGGTACTTTCAAATTCACCCCTAAAGATAAAATCGGCAACTTTTCCCATCGGAAAAGGGTTTGCCGTAGGAGAAGGACCGCCTATAATTAAAATCGGCCTATTTCTCTCTTCTTTCAAAGGAGATATTCTTGATCTCAATAGCGTCCTTATAATTTCAGGATATTCTAACTCATAGTGAGCACTTGCAAATATGATATCGAACTTACTTAGTGGCGTACCCGTTTCAATGCTGATATAATCCCCTCTTGATTCTGTAATTACTCTTTCAGCAAAAATTTCCTCAAAGCTGTTTAAGTAAAAATAAATTAACTGATATCCTAAGCTAGATAGGCTAGATCTGTAAGTAGAAGGGTAAAGCAATGCTATGTGATAGTCAAATCTCTTTTTTATAATGTTGTTTACTTCGTTTTGAAAAATTTTTCCCTTATCCAAGATGTTTACCCATTTTTTCTTATTTTTTCTTAATTTTCTTTTCTTGAGAACAATATACTATAGCATCGTCTGGTACATCTCTATCAATTATACATCCAGCATTGATCCAGGTATTCGCACCAATTTTTATCCCAGGCAATATAGAAGTATTTATCCCCGTTTTTGTATAGTTTCCAACAATAGCGCCAAGTTTTCTCATTCCAGTGTCGATATATTCTCCCTTTACAAGCGATTTAACGTTTTTTCCATCGTGCCTAAGATTTGCAGTTACAGTGCCTGCCCCTAAATTTACATATTCGCCAATTACAGAATCTCCGACATAGTTTAAATGAGGTATTTTTGCACCTCTCATTATAATTGAGGACTTTATTTGGACAGAAAAGCCTATCTTATTTTCCCCGCATAAAATTGTATGTTCTCTTAAATGAGAACAGGGACCTATTTCAGCCTTTCCGGATATATATATCGGTCCTTCTAGCGAAACCGGCTCAATGATTTCAACTGTACTTTTATCATATATCAAACAGTCCTCAGGATTCTTTCCAAGTTCCGAGCAATAATGATCTAATTCAATTATATTAGCCTTAAGCAAATCCCATGGGGTGCCGACATCCATCCATGAGGATTCGATCGGATAAATTTTTACAGAATTATTTTTTGCAATCAAATTTAATACCGATGTCAGTTCAATTTCTCCTCTTGGCGAAATTTCAGTCTTATCTATATATTTTTTCAAATCTCCAATTCTAAGCTTCATAATTCCAGCATTTACATAACCATTAACATCAGGAGGTATATCTTTTCTTTTTTCCTGTATTTCTAAAAGATTTCCATGTTCGTCTACTTTGACTAGCCCATATTTCGAAAGGTTATTCACTTCTTTTACAGCAATAATGTTTCCATCAAACTCCAATATGTTTTTAAGAATTCTAGACATTTCTTTACTTGGAACAAATATATCTCCATATACAACTAAAATTTCATCTCCGAGATCTTCTGCTCCTTCTAGAATCTCTTTAATTGCATGGCCTGTCCCAAGCGGTAAGCTTTGCTCCATTAATTTAATTTTTTTCCCCGTTAGGTTGTTGTAACCATTTAAATATTCAAAAATTTTTTCCTTATTCTTATAAGTTAAGACGATTGCTGAGTTTAATAAATCAGCTTCCTCTAATGCGTTTAGATGAATATTAAGTAATGGTTTGCACAAAATTGGTAATAACGGCTTCGGCGTATCATAAGTTAAAGGCCACATTCTTTCTCCTTTTCCCGCAGCCAGTATAACTGCAGTAATATTTTTACTCAATAAAATAACACCCTGCAAATTGTTCTAAAATATATAAATTTATTTTTATAAATTTATGAAAATATCTCTTTTAATAAATCCACTTTTCAATATGATAAGAAAACGAATTTACAACAGTTAAAAGGCCAATCATTTATAGCATGATTGAAGGCTAAATTTTTTTCAAAGTTGTTTTGCAGAAATTTTCAATATATAACAAAAAAGATCTAAAATTTTACTTCTGTATCATATGAGTTAAATATAAGAGCTTGAAAAAAACTTAAAAAACTCAATACAGAATTCTGTTCATTCTCAACTTTTCGTAAGTAGACAATATATTCACACATAAATGAGAACTATTATTCCGTCTAAAGAGCATTGCTCTTTGTGGTGAAGTAGAATTCGGAAGTTCTTCTCTGTTTTAGAATGAATTCTTTCTTTATCTAAAGCCTTGCATAAAGTTTCGATCAGTGCTATCGTAAAAATGCAACACAATGAAAAATTATTTTATCAAAAAAGATAAAAGTTTAAAAATTTGTTACAATGTAGTTTCAAGCGTAATAGCGTTATCTTTAAATATTTCTATATGGCTTAAATAGTAAAAATGCTTTTTAAAAGTAAAAATAATCGAGGTAATGGAAAAATGCAGTTTTGCCCAAAATGTGGAGGCATCATGGTACCAGTGAAAAAAGATGGAGAAACGGTACTAAGATGCACAAAATGTGGATATGAGATGAAAGCGAAGAAAAAGGAAAGCTATGTCATCAAAGAAAAAGTCAAAGAAAAGGACAAGCCAAAAACTACATCTTTAGTTTCAGAACCTTCTAAATTTGGAGTTAGCGACGAAGAGCAGCAGCAAAGAGTTGAAGACTACTATGAAATAGCTTTAGAACTCATGCAGGAAGAAAGCGAAGGCAGTGATGAAGGAGAGCAATAAAAACCATTTATAGCTTATTTTGGAAAATGATCAGAATTCTCTTATTTATAATTACAAGTACTACGTTTGAATGTATTGTATAGAAGTTTATAATTTTTTTAAGCTTTTGTTCATAAGTTAGTAAATTTTCCGTTGTAAAATAATCGATAACTTGTGAATAAGCTTTTTTATTTATATAGGTAAAAATATCTGATAAAAACAAAAAAATGATGAGTGGGATTTTGAGCAATCCTTCAATATCTGAAGCTTATGCGGATGACGCAAAAAAATTAAGCGAATATATCTCAAAAGACCTACCAATATTTATAAGCGCATACCCAGACAAGATGAGCACTCATGCAGGGATTTTTCTAGCATCCAGTTTATCCTTAACAAGGAAGAAATGCTTTTTAAAAATTACATATGACAAGGAACTCTCTGAAGAAGGGCTAAATATTTTAATAGGTTATAATGGAATGCAAAATAGTAGCAATGAAAAAGTAATTGTAATTCCGAAAACTAAAAGCATTCAATTAAAACCCTCTATTGATGTTATTCAATTTAATCCTGTTTATTCCATTCTTCAAATCCTAGAAGGAAGTATGCTTATAGATCAAGATAAAAAAGTTGCAGTATATTCGAGTATATATCAGGAGCTCAAAACGCCCTTTGAAACAGAGCACTTAATATCATCATATCTTTCTTTTACTCAATTAAAAATCTTAAAGAAATCTTTAAACTTAATTGGAGGAAGCGAAAAAAGTCTCATTGATTCTTTGTTTTTTACCATTGATCCTTTTTATCCTTCTTTTTCTGTGGCAGACCCTGGGTTTATAAAGCAAATTTTAGAAAAAGAGGGAATTGATCCGTACTTAAACTATACTCAACAAAGTTCAGAAAAAGTAAAAAGAATAGCTGAACTTCTCTTAAACGAATACAAAAAAATTGATCCAAATGCCGGTGGTAAGGATCTGATAAGAGTTTCAATATCTGCTACACTTAATAACATAGATTTTGACCTGAAAGAAATCGCAGAAAGTATAGATATAGCTTTAGAAGTATCTCCAGCCTCATTATATTTATTTTACGCTGGAATGTTACCTCTGCATGGACTTATGGTCCATAGAAATTTTTACATTAAAATAATTGCAGATGTATTTAAAAAATTTCTTAAAAAAGAGGATATGACCTTCGAAGGAAATTTTTTGAAAATCAAATGTAATGAAGTTATGCCGGTTTCATTTATTGGGGACTTTTTTAGAAACCGCAGACTTGTAGATAGCAAAAAAATAGTGGTATGTGAGAGAGATGGAAAGCTTTATACTTCTATATTTGAACTTTCAAATTTAGACAATGAGACAAGAAATAAAATTTTAAAATCATCAAACAAGTTAACTTTTCCCTATATAGAAATAATACGGTGAAAAAATTGAATGAAAATTTGTTCAATATCAAAGCAGATATTCAGATATCTTTAACAAATGAGAATTTGTGTAAAAGCATAATTAATTCTTTAGTACCGGATGATTTAACAAGTTCTCCCGAACTTCAAGTTAAAACTTATAATCTCAAAACTTCTATATTAATTCAGATTGTTTATAAAGGAATTAATATATTAACTGTAAGAAATACGATTGAAGATTATATAAATTCAATCGAAACTGTAATTAATTCAATAAAAGGAGCAAAAGAAAAGTTATAAAGATTACCTATATGGGGGAAGAAAATGTCGTCTGTAAAAGGGAAAAGGAGAGAATTAAAAGAAACCTGGAAAATGAAAAAATGGTATGAGGTTATTGCACCATCGGTATTTGGAGAAGTCTCTATAGGTAGCATACCAGCTCTAACTCCTGAGCAATTAATTGGAAGAACAGTAGAAGCAACTCTCTATGACATAACTGGTGATTATACTCAGGTTCACATAAAGCTAAATTTCCAAATAATTAAGGTTGAAGGTCATAATGCACATACCAGATTTAAAGGTCACGAATTGGCAAGGGATTATATTAAGGTTCTGACCAGAAGAAAGAGTAGCAAAGTGCAGGGAATATTTAACGTAGAGACAAAGGATGGCTATAAGCTGAGGATTATAGCTATAACATTCACATCCTATAAAGCAAATACTAGCCAAAAAAGAGCTATCAGAAAAATTATGGAAAAGATAATTACTGAAAGGATAAAGGAGAAGAGCTTTGATGAAGTTATTCAGCTATTAGTCGGAAATGATTTATCAACGGAAATATTTTCAGAGGCAAAAAAGATCTACCCAATAAGAAAAGTGGAAATATATAAATCAAAGTTATTATTTATACCAGGACCACACGGCCCAGAAAAAGCTACTATAACAAGTAGCATTAAAGCAAATCAATAAGATAATATTGTCAATTTGAAATTTATTTAATAGTTTTTTAAATAGTATAAATGTGAATTTGAGATTTTTTTATTAATGTTAAAATCTTCATGTATAAAAGTTTATAAAGATGGACGCTCAGGAAACCTCACATTGTATCGAGAAAATGAATGGGTAAAGGTTTTTGAGCGTTGAGACCTCTGAAACCCTAGATGAAGCTGCGCGCGTGAAGCTCTATTTGAACACCAAAAGCTCCATCATTTAAGGCGAAGTAGGTTACATGAAAAAGAGCTTGGAAATCTTACTTTGAATTTTTCAATAAAGCACTGATAATTTATAAGCATAAAATTAAATTATTGTTAAATTCTCGGAGCGACCCAATAGGTTAACGATCCACCAGGTGTAAATTGAACTTGTATTTTTATTGGAAGTTGTGAACCAAAAGCCACTTTTGTGGTAGTGTTACTGTCCATTTTTTTAGCAACCGAAGATAAAAGCTCAACACCGTATTTTGAACTCGCTTCACTTACAGAAGACTTTAATAAAATCAAAGGATTACCTTCAGTAAGAGTTGCAATATAAGCTCTGCCTTGACCTTCAGATTTAATCACAATGCTCGAATTTTTATATTCAAATTCAACTTCTTCTCCCACTTTGCTGACATCATCTAGAATATCCTTTAAATCACCAGCTAGAATTTCAAATTCTATAGGTAAATCTACCTTGGGCTCGCCTATATCTTCTACATTTTCTATAGAAACCTGCAAATCAAACGATCTAATAGCGCCGTTTTTTGAATTTTTAAAAACGATTTTTAAAATCCCTTTATCTTTTTCCAATGAAAGTTCTAAAACATCGTTTTTTGTTGCTCTTTTTAGTATTTTGTTGAAATCTCTAATTTTTACCCTGAATGATATATTCTCTTCAAGCTCGAATTCATTAAATATTTCAGATGGTATTTCTAAGATACTCATTGTAGTTTTATCTTCACTTAAGGTTTTACTGGAAATTCCTTTTTCGCTTATAGTTAAAGGAACTTCTTCTGCTACTTTTGCGAGTACGTCTATAATATCTTTAAGATCGCTTGCATCGTTTAAGATAATCTTCATAAATTTTCACCTATGGAATAAAATTGACTTTTCTAGTTTTATTCTTTTTTACTAATTTCTTCTAATATAAACTCCAGTTTTTCCAGTTTTTCTTCGGTGTTTGCATTGCTAAGTCTCTTTACCTCTATTTTCCATCCATAATCGCTACATTTGTTCCAAAGTTTAAATGTTATAAAACATCTATAGCATACATTTAATTTTCTATTTTTTATCGTACAATTAGCAGTAGGCGAATTCTTCCCGCATAAATCGCATCTGTACCAATAGATGCTCAAAGTAATCACTCTTAATTATTTTATTGCACCTGTCATAAGTTTTTTAAATCTAACAGCATCTTCTAACATAAATATATTGTTAAACAAAACATATATATTTTTATTATGAACTATAGCTTTTCCAATTAATTTTGATAGAGAGATTAAATCTTCATCTGTGTATTTATATTTGTAGTTTGTTTCTCTTTTTCCACCTAGACCGTGAAGTCTTATATAAAGGAAATGCTCATAAAAAATTTTACCTCTTCTTAATGCATCAGTTACTATCTCTACTTTTTCATTTTCGATCTTTTCTAAAAAAGAATCATCTTCAGCATATTTTCCTCTTGGTTCCCAAGCAATTTTTATATTTTTTTCAACTATGCTTGTAATTTCTTTAAAAAAACTTGAAATTCTATCTTTGGTATATTCGTCATAAGGCATAGATGGAGGAGATTGAAGAACTATTACTTCTGCATTTAACTTTCTAGCCTGATCTACAACTTTCGAGAATGCCTCAAAGTTTTCTTTTGTAGGTTTGAGGTATCCGTAATTGTTAATCTCTCCATTTATTTTATTTTTCATTTTTTTCCACGTAGGAGAAGTTGAAGGATGTGTAATCACTTGCCAGCATTTCAAGGTTATCTTATTTTCATTTCTTTTGTTTTTCAAGATATTAGAAATTTCTTTATCTGATAACAAATCATAAAAAGATTTCTGAATCTCTACTACATCTACTAGAGAAAAAACTCTCTTCATTGATGTCGGAAAGCCACATGTTCCGACAAATACTAAATTCGTAGAGTTCATAAATATGCTTTCTCTAAAAGTTCTTCTCGACAGGTTTTACAGACACCATGTAGATGACAGGCAACTCGCTTATTTTTTTCTCGATTTCTTCAGGTTTTATTTCTTTATTCCCAGGTTCAACGATCATCGTGCATTCTCCAATTTCTCCTCTCTTTATAGTAGAACATTTAGATATTAAAATGTCCAACTTCATATCCAAGAAGGCTTTTGTAAGATCTGCTAGAGCACCAGGCTTGTCTTGGAGCTCAACTCTTATTTCATAAAGCTCTTCGTTTTTAGTAGTTATTGGAGTTAAAATCATTTCTTTTTTATCTACGTCAGCAATGAGCACCATATACCTTCCTTCTGAAATATCCATAGACTCTCTTATAAAGAGTGGTATTGTTACCCTACCTTTTGGATCGATTTTTACAACACTACTTAATTTCAACGAAACCACCTTTGTGTAATTTTCTTATTATAACAATAATATAAATCTATACTCTACCTTCATATATATTTTATTACTTCACTCCTTCGTGTTTAATAAATTTAAGATTTTGGGCTAAAAATTTATATCATTAGTGAAAGGAAGACTTTCGCATCTTCGACCATATTCTTTATTGAAGCATATTCATTTGGCTGATGTTCAACTTCATCGATAGTGCACCAAACTACAGCAGGGATTCCTTTTTGTCTGAAGAATGCCGCTACTGTACCTCCACCTATTCCGCCTGTTTTCGGTGTAATGCCCCTCAATTTTTGTATCGATTCTGTTAGCTTTTTCACTATTTCACTGTTTGGATCTGTTGGCTTTGTAGAATCACTGCGATTAACAATTTCAATTTCAATTTTGGGTAGACTTTCTCCCTCAATGACTTTTTTGTGTTTTGCAATAATTTCATTCTTTGTCTGGTTTACTACATTTAGGACTTCATCAATAGTATATTCAGGCAATATTCTACAGTCAAAAGTGATTTCATGGTCAGAGGGAATTATATTAACTGAACCAGCTGAACCTCTTACCATAGTCGGTTCGAATGTACTCCTCGGAGGGTCGAATAAATCATTTCTTTTGTTAAACTTTTCGTGCAATTTTTTATCTAATGTTATAACAAAGTCGGCAGCAACACGATGGGCATTAAGTCCTTTGTCGGGCATTGAGCCATGGACCTGCTTCCCGGTGACCTTAACTCTTAGCCAAAGAATACCTTTTTCTGCAATTTCTATAAAGCTTCCTTCAGAATTTCCTCCGTCTGGAACTACTATCCAATCATTTTCTCCGAATAGATCTGGTCTGGCTTTTAATAAATACTGCGCTCCATATTCAGAACCGGTTTCTTCGTCGCTTACAAAAGCTAAAGCCACTGTCCTAGAGGGTCTAATTCCCAAGTCCATCAAGGCTTTTACTGCGTATAATGAAGCTACTAGAGACTGCCCATTGTCAACGGATCCTCTGCCATAAACCTTTCCATTTTTAACGACAGGTTCAAAAGGTTTGCATTCTGTCCATTTGCTTAATTCTCCAGGTGGAACAACGTCCATATGTGTTAAAAACCAGATCTTATCTTTTTCGTTTTTACCTTTATAAATAGCAACAATATTTGGTCTTATTCCTCCTTTTGCTCTTGGGTCAGGAGCATTGACTTCAATAATATCATCGAACTTCCATTTTTTAATAATTTCAAGGAGTTTTTTAGCTTTATCGAGCTCTCCTTCTCCTCCAGAACTAGGACTGATTGCAGGAATTTTTATGAGTTCTACCAAAGTATTAACCATTTCATCTTTTAATGATTCAACTTTATCTAAAAGTTCTTTGGGAATATTAGAGGTTTTATTCAAAACTTTCCCCTCATATTTTTAATGTTAAAATATTAAAAAATTAAAAATAATAAAGTTTTAGAAAAAGCTTTTAAACAGATTTTATTTAAACTAAAATTGCCATAGCTCGGGCCCGTCGTCTAGCTGGTTAGGACGCTGCCCTCACGCGGCAGAGGTCCGGGGTTCAAATCCCCGCGGGCCCATTCGTCTTCTATCATATCACAAGGAATGATTAAGGTGATCTTTTTTGACTTGAAGACATATTCACTATAGAGGTAACGCTTGTACTTGACCTTCTATACAACATAGAACATGCTATTATATATTATTGATATTACTCTCGCTTAGTTTTATGAAGGATCTTTATTATAGACTCAACATTTTTTTGTTCTATTTAGTTTTTTTACAGCTGAAAATCTTTTCATTTGTTATTGCAATGAAGGTTTAAACATCTTTAAGGGTTTCATCTTTCATCTCTATTATTAGAAACTTTATCCGTTAGATACGAGATTACGTAAACACACGCTGAAGATGTTATGAATTGTATCATGAATATCGCGGGAACTCCCAAAGCTACGCCCGAAAATACTTGTTGTTTACCGGAGAATGTATCTAACTTTACTGCTCTGTTATTGAAAGATATAAACTCAAATAAATGCAAAAACCATGCTCTGTTTAGAGTGAGGGAAAAAATTAGGTAGAAACTGTGTAGCTGCAATAACTATTTTTATTTTTTAAGAAAACATTCGAAAGTTTTATTCTTCATTCCAACAAAAAAGTTATTTAAAATTTATAACAACAAATTATTTATCAATTGAAAGAGGAGATGTTTAACTTTGGATGAGGATTTACTCAGAAAAGCATTGGATTATGCATTAACACAAGGAGCTAAATATGCAGAAATAAGATTTCATAAAAATGAAGAAAATTATGTGATTCTTAGAAATGGAAATTTAATAAGTGCAGGAAAATCGTCAAGAAAAGGTATAGCCATAAGAGTACTTTATAACGGCAATTTGGCTTTTTCGTCTACAAATGATATAAGTAAAGAAAGCATTTTTACTGGTATAGATAAAGCCATTGCCAATGCAAAAGCACTCAATATAAATAAAAAAGAGAATTTTTCACTATCTGAAGAAAGGAGTCTAGGTAAGAGTAAATACGAAGTTTATGTTAAAGAATCATTTGATCAATTGCCAATAGATGAAAAAATTTCTTACTTGAAAAATTTGTACATGGTTGCTCTAGATTCCATGAAGAATGCGAAATTGAATGCAATGTTTGAATCATACAGTGATGAAATAGAAGAAAAAGTTATCGTCAATAGCGATGGTGGATATGTAGAGAGTAAAATACCTAGACTGTACTTCTTCGGAAACATAATTATATATGACCCGCAGAAAGGATCAATGCAAAAAATGATAGAAAAAGGTGCAAGTGGAGGACTCGAGCTTCTAAAAGGCTGGAGGCTTGAAGATGAAATAAAAAATGATTTAAAATCTCTAGAAAAAGTTCTATTAGAAGGTAAATCTCCCCCAAAAGATGCTGTAGATGTGGTAGTAGGTAGTGAAATAGTAGGTCTAATTGTCCATGAAAGTGCAGGACATCCAATGGAGGCAGATAGAATCTGGGGGAGAGAAAGCGCACAGGCAGGAGAAAGCTTTGTAAAGCCTGAAATGATCGGTAAAGTGTATATAGGTAATTCGAATGCTACAGTTATAGATGATCCGACAATACCTGAGAGCAATGGATTTTACTTATATGATGATGAAACTGTCCCCGCAAGAAAGAGATATATCTATTATAAGGGTCTTTTGAACGAGCCTCTTCATAACAGATGGACTGCATCCGTATTTAAAACAAATAGCAACGGTGGAGCTAGAGCTATGGATTATACCAGTGAGCCTATTGTAAGAATGTCAAACACATATTTAGAACCAGGAGATATGACTTTCGAAGAATTAATCGAAGACATTAATTTCGGAATTTTCATTAAAAGCTATATGGAGTGGAATATCGATGATATAAGATGGGGACAAAGGTATGTAGGTTTAGAATCGTATCTAATAGAAAGAGGAGAAATTAGCGAACCCGTTTTAAACCCTGTCCTTCAATTCAATACGAGAGAATTTTACAGTAGCATAATAAGTAAAGATAAAAATCTAGAATTTTCTTCGGGAACATGCGGGAAAGGCGAGCCTCATCAAGGCGTTCCTGTTTGGCATGGAGGACCAAATATAAGATTAAGCAAAATGAAAGTGGGGGTGATCGCATAATGAGTGGGGAAATAAATAACATTGCAGAAGATGTAGCTAAAAAAATGAAAAAAGGAGGTTTTGATGACGTTGTTGTAAAAATTACGTATCTAGAAGAAACGATGACAAAAGCTGCAAATAACACGATAACAATAACACAAAACTGGTCGAATAAAAGACTTGATCTTTATCTTGCAAAGGATAAGAGAATTTCAGTTATGTCTACACATTTTAGCTCATTTGAAGATATTGGAAAAATACTCGATAGCAGTAGCAATGTAATAAGCAAGATCCAACCATCTGAACTTTATGCTGAATTGCCAAAGCCTAACGCTGAACATAGTTCAAAAATTCTTGATATCAAAGTTATCGAAAAAATGAGCGAAGTGCCCGTATACATGCAAAAAATGATAGAGAAATCTTTGGAATCCGGGGCAGAAAAGGTCGCGGGGGTTCTTTCGTTTATCAAAGAAGAGAAAGTATTGTCTATAAATGGTGAGGAAAACTTTAATGAAGTCAGTACGGCAGTTAAAACTTATATAAGATCCTTTAAAGGAGAAAAAAGCGGTATGTGGAGTTTTGGTTCAAGGTACCTTGATGAAAAAGAGCTTCTTAATACCTCAGAAAAGGCAACTCAATTTGCTTTGCTTCAAAATAAAAAAGAAAAAATTGACAGCGGAAAATATGACATAATATTGTCACCGCTTATTGCAGGAAATCTGCTGAACTACATTATGTTTTCTGCTTCAGCTTTTAATGCATTAGCTGGCCTTTCATTTTTCAAAAATAATGAAAACAACATGTATTCTGAACAACTTTCACTTTATGATTCTCCAGAAGAAACAGATCTTCCAGGCTCTACTAAATTTGATGACGAAGGACTTGCCACATATACTAAACCAATAATTGAAAAAGGAATGTTTAAAACATTCTTGCACAACTCGAAAACTGCAAAGAAATTTAATACGAAATCTACAGCTAATGCAGGAATGTTAGCTCCAATTAACTGGAATATAAAAGTAAACACTGGCGATAGTAGCTTAGAAGAAATGATCAGGGAAACAAAACTCGGCATATTCTTCAACAACAACTGGTATACACGATTGCACAACTATGCAGAAGGCATTTTCTCTACCGCGCCTAGGGATGCCATTCTTCTCATAAAAAATGGAGAAATTGTAGGGTATTTAGATAGAATTAGAATAGCCGATTCATTTAGCAATTTATTGAAGAAAATCTCAATGCTTTCAAAAGATATATATAAGATTTGGTGGTGGGAAGTAAGTATACCTACTAAAGTCCCTTACATTAAAGTTGACTCTATAAGAATTGCAACCGAAAGTTTAGCATAAAATTTGATTTATTAATTTTTTAATAAATTTCTTAAGAAAAATTTAAAAAACAAGTAAAATATACGAAGTAGAGGTTATAGATAAAGGAGTGGAGAAATTAATGGGTAGTGAAAGGAAATTCAGCGTATGCCTCAAAGTCCTGTACTAAGTATGGATATGTGAAAGAAGACTTTACTCTATCTGATCGTATTTTTGTCTTTCTGATTGCGTGCTCTGATCAGTGATCATGACTATAATGCTTTTCTAAGCATTTCGCTTTTGGTTCGGGAAGCTTTTAAAGCTTGCAGACAGGAAATATTCATAACAAGATGGAGATGCCCACCTGTAAGGGCAGGGTTAGTTCACATGAAATAAAAATATAGAAAGATAGAAAGTTTATTTATAAAAATTAATATATTCAAATTTTTATTGATAAAGCATCATTACAATGTTTATTATTATATAACATTTATAAAATGTAAAATAATTACTTTAAATTTATAATAATGGAGATATTTATGAACGGAAAAATTTATATATAAAGTAAAGTAATAAATAATTTTATATCACAAATTATCTATTTCAAAAAGGCGAAACAAAATGAGTTCTGAAAAAAATCCTTTACTTTTAGATGAACCAGGAAAAAGAATGTTAATGGTAGGCAACCAGGCTATCGTAAGGGGCGCGCTTGAAGCTGACGTTGATGTTGTTGCAGGATATCCTGGTACTCCGTCTTCTGAAGTTTTAGAAATGCTAAACGAAATGAGAAAACAGTTAGGCATTTATGCGGAGATCTCCGTTAACGAAATGGTGGCAGCTGAAGTGGCAGGCGGTGCAGCAGCTGCAGGGCTCAAGGCTCTAGTTACTATGAAGCATGTAGGTGTCAATGTGGCTTCTGACTTCTTTAATGTAATAAATATGACGGGCATAGATGGAGCGTTGGTAATATATGTTGGAGATGACCCTGGTGCATGGGTATCTCAAAATGAGCAAGATACTAGAATTTACTGTGAGATGTTTCACTTCCCTTGCTTAGAGCCATATGATCAGCAGACTGCAAAAGATTTAATGATAAAGGCCTTCGAACTTTCAAAAAAATACAGCTTGCCAGTAATTGTTAGATCAACGCACAGAATTGCGCATGCGAGTGGTTCTGTAACGATTGGTAAGTTACCTAAGTATCCGAAAGAGCTTCCAGAAGGTAAGTTCGTTAAGAATCTTGACAGATGGTACACCGGAGACGTATTCATACAAAAATTACATAAAGAACTACATGAAAAACTCTATAAAATACAAGGAGACATAGAGAACTTGAATCACTATTATGAAAAGGGAAATAGCAAAATAGGAATAATAGCAGATGGTATAAACATAATGTATGCTAGAGAGGCTTTGCAAAAGCTTGGACTTGAGGGAAAAGTAAGCATTCTAGGTCTGGTAGGAGTTTTCCCAGTACCAAGAAAGG
Organism: Fervidicoccus fontis Kam940; assembly: GCF_000258425.1. Taxonomy (NCBI): domain Archaea; kingdom Thermoproteati; phylum Thermoproteota; class Thermoprotei; order Fervidicoccales; family Fervidicoccaceae; genus Fervidicoccus; species Fervidicoccus fontis. The sequence goes on along the minus strand of NC_017461.1, from coordinate 407,458 downwards.
TAATCGCAAACTTCATAAATGGTTTAGATAAGGTTTTAATTGCTGAGGAAACCGAACCTTATCTCGAAAACTATGTAAATGTTATCGCTCATGAGAACGGTTTGAGCAATCTTAAAGTTTATGGACGTAATACTGGAAACATACCTTGGAGCAATGAATTGAATAGCTCAATAATCGCCAATGCATTAGTTGATATAGCAGGTAAAGAGCTTGGTGCTAAAGGATTACCAGAAATACCAACACAAGTAAAAGAGGCAGTTAAAAAAGCTCAAGAAATAACTCCATTTAGATATCTGACATTCTGTGCCGGCTGTCCTCATCAAGGAACATTTTATGCCCTTAAGATGGCACTTTTACGTGAAGGCGTTAAAATTGACAATATACCAATAATTCTAGATATAGGGTGCTACGGTCTTGCTCCGTTCTCTCCAATGAGAATCGGTGATGTTAGCCTGAACATGGGTTCAGGATTTGGATTTCCGCAGGGGCTTAGAGTTGCATTGAAAACAAAGGATCCAGTTATAGGTATTGTGGGAGATTCGACATTCTTCCATGCATCAATGCCTGCATTAATAAATGCAAAATGGAATGGTCAGAAAGGAATGCTATTCATAGTTGCTGATAACAGGATTACAGCAATGACCGGAGGTCAGCCGAACCCGAGTTCGGGAATGAGAGGAGATCATTCGCAGAATCCATCAATAAATGCGGAAGACGTGATCAAAGCTATGGGCTATGAAGTTGAAGTAATCGATCCATATGATGTTAAAGGCTCTATAGAGGCATTTAGGAAAGCTATAAAGAAAATAAGAGAGACCGGTGAAAACGTAGTTGTTGTATCAAAGAGGGGCTGTGCGTTATATGTAGAGCCGCCAAAGACTCCTTACTATATTGACCCGGATAAATGTACGGGATGCCGTGTTTGCCTATTGACTCTTGGATGCCAAGCTTTACAGTGGGATTCTGTTAAGAAAAAAGCTCACATTGCAGATGAACTTTGTGTCGGATGTGGAGTATGTGCGCAAGTATGTCCTTATAATGCGATAATAAAACCGGAGGGTGGTAAACAATGAGCAACGAAACTAAACAGGTAATTGTAACAGGTATAGGTGGACAAGGAAACGTATTAATGGCAAGGATATTGGTAGCAGCTGCCATAGATTCCGGCCTTGAAGGAAGGGTAGGAGAATTATACGGCTCAGCGCAAAGAGGCGGACCAGTTGCGAGTCATGTGAAGTTCGGGAAAAAAGCATTTTCTCCGATAATTTTAGAGCATGAAGCAGATGCAATCATATCGTTAGAGCTATCTGAAAGTTTAAGGAGACTTAACATGCTAAAGCCGAATGGTGCAATACTAATAAACGATTATAGAATAATACCGTCATCAGTAATGTTGGGTGAATCTAAATATCCTACTAAAGAAGAAGTAATAGAAGCTATAAAGAAAGTCACGGATAAGATATGTATTATACCGGCAACCGATATGGCAAAACAGCTAGGCAACGCAAGAATTGCTAACGTCTTGATGCTAGGAGCATTTAGAGTGTTCTTTGATACCGGTATAGATAGAGAATACTTTATCCAAGCAATAAAAGAAAATGTAAGACCAAAATACGTTGAGTTGAATATAAAAGCATTCGAAAAGGGTGAAGAATTAGGTAGAGAGTTATGCAAAGCGATCTAAAATATTTTTTTTATCCTAGTAGCGTCGCTATAATTGGAGCTTCTGAAGATCCTCTTAAAATAGGAGGGTTAGTTTTCAGAAACGTTATCAGCGGGTATAAAGGCAAAGTGTTTCCAATAAATCCTAAGCATAATATGCTTAACGGATACAAAGTATATCGAAGTATATTAGACGTGCCAGACGAGGTTGATTTGGCGATAGTTGTCATTCCTGCCGCAGGAGTTCTAAGTGCTATAGAAGAGGCATGTAAAAAGAAAGTCAAAGCGTCAATAATAATAACATCGGGTTTTGCAGAGACAGGAGAACAGGGTAGAAAACTCCAAGAACAGGTGATAGCAAGAGCTAAAAGCTGTGGAATGAGAGTTATTGGCCCGAACTCATTCGGAATAGTCTCGACAGCAGTCGATTTAAATGCTACATTCGGAGTTGGAATCCGAAGAAAAGGATCTACTGCATTTATATCACAAAGTGGAGCGATCGCTGACGGTACGTTTGACTGGTTCCAAGACGAAGGAATTGGGTTTAGCATCCTTGTAAATCTTGGAAATAGAGGAGATGTTAATGAGGCTGAAATCATTGGATTTTTGAAAGAAGACGAGACAACTAATACTATAGGAATATACCTTGAAGGATTGCCTAATGGCCTAGGAAGAGAGTTTTTAAAGGCAGTAGAAGAAACCATAAGCGAAAAACCAATTGTAGTTCTCAAATCAGGAAGAAGTTCTAGTGGTGCCAGAGGCGCAATGTCGCATACAGGTTCGCTTGCTGGAAGCTACAATATATATAAGACTGCAATTCAGCAGCACCACGCTTTTGTAGTAGAATCAATGCAAGATTTGATAGACTATATAAGAGCTTTAAGTATGCAGAAGAATAGAACGACAAATAGTGAAATTAGGGGTATAGGAATATTGAGCAATTCTGGAGGACTTGGTATATTGGCAGCTGATGAAGCGGAAAAGGTTGGATTTAACGTTCCTATGCTACCACAGAATGTAATAGATGAAATCAGAAAAATTATCCCTCCTTATGGTGCACCATATAACCCAATAGATGTAACAGCTCAGGGAACGCCAAAACAGCAATATGAATTTTATTCAAAGACATTCAAAGTATTAGAAGAGCACAATGTAGTTGATGGATATGTGGTAATAATTGAGGGTAGTTTTCCAAGAGAAACTGTAGAAGCTATAACAGATGCGATAATAAATGAGATCGTTCCAATAACGAAAAAACCTATAGTAGTAAATTGGTATGCGGCGAAATCTATAATTGAAGATCTCGCAAAGAAAATAGAGAATGAAAAAGTGCCTGTGTATCCCACACCAGAAAGAGCGATTCATGGTCTTCAAGCTCTAATTAATTATTCATTAGCAAGGAAAAAAGCTCAAATAAAAGCCTTAATTTCTCAATAATTTATAATTTTTTGTTAAAAATCATCGCTTTTTTTCAATCTTTTTAAACATGTTCTTTTAAAAAAGGAATAACAAGTTATACTTTATGTCATTTAAAATTTTTCATAACTAAGTAAGCTCAACAATTAGAAATTAATAAAATATTATAAGCTCTCCTATCCTAAAAACGCCTCCAGCTAAAATAACCATATAAAATACCTAGAGATTTATCATCTCTCTTGCTCTCTTATATAAAAAATATTTATTTGTAAATATAACAATAAACTTCAAACTTCCTGAAAAGAGATATTTAAAGAAAGAAGAAAATCTGAGTAAAGCCTTTTTTTATTTTGAAATTAAATAAATGAGAAGCATGATATTTTCGATTGTTTAATTTAGGTTTAAAAAATTTTAGATTATATTTTAAAATTGAAATTTTTTGTCTAAAAAATAATTTTATGATAAGTCTTTTATATTATTTAAAAACAATAATAAATTGGGAAAATAAAAATGCTAAAAAGCAAAAAAACTATAGCTAAAGACTTGTCATCTATAGTTTCTGACGGGAATGTTATTACTGACGAGTCAACGATAAAAGTTTATGCAAAAAATGCATCACATATGGAAGGAAATGCAATAGCGGTTGTTTTTCCTAATAATACTGAAGAAGTTTCAGAAATAGTGAAATATTGCTACAAAAACAATATAAAAATATATCCTCAGGCATCTGCAAGTGAGCTTACAGGATCATCTCTTCCTAGAGAAGACGGAGTTATAGTTAGCTTTGAAAGGATGAATAAAATAAAAAATATAAACATACTAGATTCGTATGTAGTAGTTGAACCCGGCGTTAGGCTTTATGATTTAAACTTAGAACTTTCTATCTATGGTTTTATGTTTCCTATTGATCCTGCTTCTATAAAAATAGCTACGGTAGGTGGCGCGATTAATACTGGAGCTGGAGGAATGAGGGGAGTTAAATATGGCACCATGAAGGATTGGGTCAACGAGTTAGAAATTGTTATACCAAATGAATATGGAACAATATTAAAGATAGGATGCAAGACTTCTAAATGTAGGCAGGGATATGATCTTGTTAGACTTATTGTTGGTAGCGAGGGAACCCTTGCACTAGTGACTGAAGCGACATTAAAAATAACTCCTCTTCCGGAAAACGTAATTACGCTTGCTGCATTTTTTGATGACATCGAGGGACTTGTAAATGCTCTTCTTGAAATTAAGAAAAATAAGCTAGATATCTTAATTATGGAGTTTGTCGATGACAAAAGCGTTGAGCTTACACTTAAAGTTTTAAAAATCAATATAGCTGGAAATGGACATTATTTTGTTACTTCTATAATAACTTCTCCAGAATCTTCTGAAAGGGTATTATCTCTAGTCGAAAACATACTGAAAAGAAATGGAGCAAAAAATGTGTATAAAGCAAAGACTTTAGATGAAGCCGAAAGCGAAGGGATATTCGATATAAGAAGAAATTATGACATCGGATTGAGAGATCTAGTAGTAAAAATGCGAAAGAATCCTGCTAGCAAAATAATAGATTACAATGAAGATATAAGCGTTCCTCCTTCGAAGCTTCCAGAAGCTGTAAGAAGAATAAGAGAAATAGAAAAAAGATATGGATTACCTTTAACGCTTGCTGGACACGTAGGAGATGGAAACTTGCACCCCGTAATTAAAATCGAGGAAAAGAACATAGAGCAGATTGAAACATACGAAAAGATGAAAAGCGAGATACTTAAAGCTGTGATTGAATTGGGCGGTACTGTTAGCTCTGAACATGGAATAGGTCTGGACAAGAAAAAAGACCTGATAATGGAACTAAAAAGCAAAAACAGCGTGAAGGCTATCGATATAATGAAATCAATTAAGCAAACATTTGATCCTAAGAACATTTTGAACCCTGGTAAAATATTTGAGGTGTAGGAAATGGAGGATGCTCAAAGCAAAGATGAAGAAATTGTCAACGAAAAAATAAAAGTAGTTCTTGATGATGCTTTAAGCTGTGCCTTTTGTGGAAACTGTGAATGGGTCTGCCCTACTTTGAAGATTAAGAAAAATAGAATATATGGGCCTAGAGGAAGAATCACAGCAATTCTTAATTTTGTAAGAGAAAACGTTCTTACGGATGGCGCAGTTGATGCTATATTCACTTGCCTTCAATGCGGTGCTTGCGTTACACAGTGCCCAGCAAATATAAGAATTGATGAAGATGTTAGGACAGTTAAATCATATCTGATAAATAAAAATATGCTTTAAGGTGAAAAAAATGACACTTCCAATTAAGGAAATTTTAAATATGATGGTGAGCTTTGATAAGAAATATGGGATCCCATTTCCCGTTTCAACTGAAATCATATATAAATGGGCTTTGGGCACCGATTTGCCAAAAAACACAGATACAGTAATCTATACCGGTGGATTATATCAGCTAGTACCTTACATTAAAGAATTTACCAATTATCTAGAGTCAATTGAAGAAGCTAAAGGTACTTCAATTATTATGAAATTCGGAGAAAGATTCATTAGCTTGACTGATTTTTTCGCTAAAATAGTTGTAAACGTATCAAAGGATGAACTTGAAAAGCAATATTCTATAATACGAAATATAGTTGAACTTATAAAGTCAACGGGAACAGATTTTGGTTATCTTTATGATAAGGACATGTATACAGGTGTTCTTTTGTTTGACTATGGACTAAAAGATGCTTTTAAAGAACACGCAGAATCAGTTCATAAAAATTTAAAGGAATCGGGTGTTAAGGCAGTAATAACTATAGACCCTCATACCACGTACATATTGAAAACTATTTATCCAAAAATTTTAAAAGATTTTAACATTAATGTCATCAATTACTTAGAGTTGCTTTATAAATTTAAAATGAAACCTAAAAGAGAAATTCACGAGAGCTTTACGATACATGATCCTTGTTATTATGCTAGAAACCTCAACATCATTACTCAACCAAGAGAACTTCTTTTAAACGGAGGAGTAAAAATTAACGAACCTTTTAGAACAAAAGAATTGACTTTTTGTTGTGGCAGTCCAGTGGAGACATTATCTCCTTCATTATCAAAAGAAATAGCGAAAACTAGGCTAGAAGAGCTTGTTCTCACAAGTGATCGCATTATAACGATGTGCCCTATGTGTAATCTTTCCCTTTCGAGAGTTAATGAGAAGAATGCAAGTATAGAAGATATTTCAGAAGTCCTCAAAAAAATTTACTTGTAAAAAGTTCGAATTTTTATTTAAAAATAATTTTTTATTAATAAAAAATTGATTAAATAGTTTTTTGATAATTCTAAAAAAAGATATATATTAAAGAATTATAGAAATAATTTGGTGAAAAAATTGAATTTTATTGATATTGACATAATAAGCAAAATGGAAAAAAATGAGTTAGAGAGAGGGCTAAAGCTTGTCTTTAATCCGCCCATTACTTCTTTTGACCTCAGTGAATCAGTAAGAAAAAAAGCAGGAATAGTTTTACCGCAACAGCCTATAACGGAATCTATAGAACTCTCTAAAATTGAGAACGCTTTAGGAAATAAAGCCCTCGAAAAATTTCTTGCACTGGATCAAGTTATAAGTTTAATGCCATATAACGATTATATGAAACTAAAAGAAAAAAGCGATATGGAAATTCTTTTTGATTGGGAAGAAAAAATCGCAAAACAAATCTCCGTAATAGAAAATTTAAGGAGTGATGATTTAAGAGGTGAAGATTCGAAAAGAGAAGGAATACTAATGCTGGCAGTTTCTAATAAACAGTTAAATATAGTAAAGGGAAGACATACTGAATGGGTTTGGAGAGAAAAAGCCCTGGATGGTTCTGATGCTCCTGATGCAATAAAACTGTCTGAAGATATTTCCAGAATAGCTAACACGCTTAGTGAAAATGGAGTGAAGACTTTTGTTGCAATAGATTCCGAAATTTATGATGAAGCGAAGAACCTCTTCGTAAGGTCAAAGATTTTTAAAGTAAATGTCCCTGAAAATATGGCCAAAATATTCTATACAAGAGACCAGAGTGTAACGTGGCTAAAATATCCAATTATTGGTAACATGAGCTTGAAGCTAAGAAGAGGGGAAGAGGAAGTTCTTAATGAAATATACTACAACTTAAATATATACCCTATGGCAAGGGCGAGATGGGTTAAATTTGACAACATGCTGGTTAGAGCTGTAATGGAGGGAGGAAATTTCTTTATAATAAAAACTGAAAAAGGAGTTGCACTGTTGACAGGCATCGGGGTAAGAGGTTCTAACTATGCGACATTTAAATTTTTAGGCGAGATATTGCCAGAAGACGTTAGGATAATAGGAGTTCCTCTAGCTGGATACATTAAATACTGGGAATTTGGGGCTGTTCATCTCGATACCGCATTTGCTTACTTGGGAGACGTTGGTGGCGAAAGAGTGGGGATAATAGATCCTTCAAGAGTTGGCTTTTATTCTGCTTTAGAATATGATAGAAAAAGCGGGATGTTTAGAGTAACAGAATTCCTTAAGCTCATGAAAGAGCTTGAAGTTAAAATTGATGAGATGCCAAGGGAGAGTCAGAGCCCGATCACCATGACAAACGCTTTAAATCTCGGCAATGGAAAACTGGCGGTTGATTCTTATAATGAGAAAGCAAATGAATATATAGAAAAAACTTACGGACTTGAATTATTGAGAATAAAAATACCTCAGATTGAAGCCGGCGGCGGAGGAGTTAGGTGCTCTACAAGAGAGCTATGGGAGTTAAATAAGTGAAAAATCTAAAAAATAACTAAATGATTATTTTTTAATTTTTGTTAGGACATTAAATATTTATTATGTTTGAACAAAATTAATAAATTTAATAAAAGGTGAAAGATATGTTTGATTTTTCGAAAATAAAAAATTTTAGAGGTAGGGATTTTATTACTACAAGAGCTTTTAGTAGAGAAGAAATAGATTACTTGATTGATTTAGCTGTAGAGTTAAAGCAACTTAGGGAACTTGAAATTGAGTTCTTACCATTAAGAGGAAAAACAATAGGGATGCTATTTAGGAAACCATCAACTAGAACTAGATCTTCATTTGAAGTAGGTATTGCAGAACTTGGAGGCATTCCCTTTTATTTTAGGCCTGATGAGATGCAATTAACAAGAGGCGAACCGGTAAAGGATACAGCAAGAGTCCTTGATAGATATCTGAAAGGGTTCGTAATAAGGACATTTGGACAAGATGAAGTTGAAGAATTTGCTAAGTATATGAAAGTGCCGGTTATCAATGCTTTGACGGATTTAGAGCATCCATGTCAAGTCCTTGCAGATTTAATGACGATTAGAGAGAAAAAAGGCAAATGGGATGGATTGAGAGTCGTTTATACAGGGGACATTTGGAATGTCGCACATTCATTAATAGTAGAAGCACCAAGACATGGAATGGATTTCATAATAGCAGTTCCTAAAGGATATGAACCTAATGAAGAAATTTGGAAATTTGCTGAGCAAGAAGCAAGAAAAAGAGGGACTAGATTGGAAATAGTCCATGACCTCAACGAAGCAGTTAAAGGTGCAGATGTAGTGATCGCAAATACTTGGTGGAGTATGGGTAAGCCGGAGCAGGAAAAAGATAAAAGAAAAGAAGACTTTAAGCCATTCACAGTTACTCCTTCTCATATGGAATTAGCAAAGCCTGATGTGATTTTTATGCACTGCCTGCCAGCATATAGAGGAAATGAAATGACCGAAGAAGTTATAGAAGGTAAATGGAGTGTTGTTTTCGATGAAGCAGAAAATAGGTTGCATACAGAAAAAGCAGTATTAACCGCTGTAATACCATAATTTTTTAAATAAATCATATTTATAAATAAAGAATTAAATTTTTATTTTTTTCAAGTCTTGATTTTTTAACTTTTACAGAAACATTAAAATATATGATCATTAATAAATATTTTATTTATAAAAAAAGTGAGGTTAAAAATATGACTTCTCAGGGTTTAAAAAGGCAGGTTAAATGGTATGTTTCAGCGGCTTTAGTTATTGGAACTTTAGGAGCAACAGGTTTATTTGGTAACTTGCCAGTAACTTATAGTATGGCTGGTCCTGCAGCAGCTCTTGTCTGGATTGTTACACTGCTTTTTGGTGCTTTTGCAGCGGTAGTTTTAGCTTATAACTTTACAATATGGCCAGATAAGGCGGGAGCTGAGTACGCTCCAGTGAGAATAGCACTGGGAAAAATACCTGGAGCCATTGCAGGTTGGGGATTTTATATAAACTGGGGAACTGCAGGAGCAATAGCTTCTCTAATATTAGGCAGATATATATTTGGCACAGATCCTTCGACGTTTCTACACAGACAGCTATTCGCTTTTGCTTTGGTAACGATATTTTTTGTGTTCAATTATTTTGGCATTAAAATAGCAGGTATAACTCAGACTATACTCACAATACTTAAAGTAGTACCCCTCATATTAGTTGGTCTCGTAGCTATTCCATTCGTCAATTTGTCTAATTTCCACCCTTTTTGGGTTTCTGGAGTTCCTGGAGTTCAGGCTAATACCATGGAAGGCATGCTTATGCTGTTCCTTTCTGCCGCACTAATTGCCACTTGGAGCACATATTCAACGGATATTTTTGCTTCGATTGTACCAGAAATCGAAGATCCCGAAAAGGGAATTCCAAGGGCAGCTTGGTTCTCGGTTGTAGTGTCTTTGGCTTTTGTCGGTTTAATAACAATCACTGCTATAGGTGTTTTAGGTTCACAAATGGGGACTCTTTCAAAGCCACTATTTCAGTATGGTCAAATTGTTTTGGGGAATGCTGGAGAAATATTGCTATGGATAGCATTAGTTTGTGGTGCTTTGACTGTTCCAAATGTTGCTTTAATGAGCGCATCAAGAGTAACATATCAGATGGCTGTAGAAGGAGACATGCCGAAGATTTTTGCAAAAACTAATAAATATGGCGTTCCACATTGGGGATTAATTCTAATATATCTAATAAACGTTATAATGATATTCTATACTGCTGCATATGCAGTTTTGGTAGCTATTGTCCAAGTTCCTTGGATTGTCTGTTGGTTCTTGCTGGGTGTAGCAAATCTTAAAATTAGAGCAACAAAAGAATGGCATGAAAAGGCTATATTTAAAGCCCCATGGTGGGTAGTAATAGGAGCTTTTATTGTAGGTTTAATCGGTTTTGGATATTGCTATGCATATGGAGTATTATGGGGCTGGCATGATATAATTTTAGGCATCGTGTTTGTTCTATTGATATTAGTAATAATGGCTGTAGATTCTCTAGTAAGCAGAAATAAAAAATAATTTTTTCTTTTTTCTATTTTATTTTTTAGCAAAAAATCAAAATAAAATGGCATAAAAGATCATTGTGAAAATGCTTGAGATACTTACTAAGAGATATAAGGATATCACAAGTTCCTTTTCAGATAAGGGATTTTTTAGAGTTAATAAATGAGCAAGAGTTATTGGTGCATTTTCATCCGGATTTGCTTTAATTATGTTATTATCTCTATCTGGAATCGTTGGTCTCGTCTTTAGTTCATGATGCTCTATTATGCCTTTTATACTGCTTAAAATTGTGAAGCCATTCGTTACTATTGGAATAGCTGCCATAACAAGAAAGAACTCAGTTTTGCTTAAGATAGCTATGGTAGCTAAGATCGCTCCCCACGATAAAGAACCGCAATCTCCATTGAAACTCTTTCCTGGATAAAAGTTATGTGGTAAATATCCTATAAGAGAAGAAATAGTAAGAACGGCTAAAATAATTGCAATTTGATATAAAGGATCGCTTTTTGGTAATAATGGGAAAAATAAAAAGGAAAGGAAAGTAAAAATTGTCAAAATTAGAACTACTCCCGGAGCAACTCCCGTAAATGTATCAGTCATATTTATAGCATTAGATGCTACAGCATAAATTATTGGAAGAAGTATAGGATAAACAATAGATAACCTCGCATTTCCTAAAAAAGGTATGAAAACAAATGGCCTATAAAGAGACGCAAAATAAATAGCGATTCCAGGCAGTGCTGTCAATAGGACCTTTGTTATCCCTCCAAGTCTCTTCATATCATCATATAAGCCAACAATTCCAACGAACCAGATAATCAAAAGAATAGTAATTAAATCATTAAAAATCATTTTGTTTCCTGCATTCATAAACATATAAATTAAAATCGAAAAGGACCAGCCAAATAGAAAGCCTAATCCTCCAGATTTCGGTAAAAATCTACCAGGCTTCTTATGAACATCCTCACCTAAAAGTCCAATCCTTCTTTCAAATCTTTCTACAATGAATGTAAAAAAATAAGTAAAAAATATACCTACTATTGCTGAAATAAATAAATCAACATACATTTTAGACAACCTATTTTTTATAAGTTTTTTCAGCTTCTTCAACTAATTTTCTAGCAGGATTGAGACCCATAGATAAGGGACCCTTCCAATTAGGAGAGGCATTTGCTTCTAGTATATACCTCTCCCCTTTTTCAGATTCTGCTATATCTATTCCTGCATAAAATAATCCTAAAAGTTCAGTAGTTTTTATTGAAAGCTCTTTTAACTCTTCATCTAATACTGCAGGTTCAGGCGTAGCTCCTTGTGCTATATTTGTTTTGAACAATCCTGGCCTAGCCTTTCTGTAATAAGCCGCATAAATTTCCCCATTTATTACCAAGATTCTTATATCTCTGTTGTCTTTCTTGTTAATGAATTCTTGAAGTAGTATTGGTTGATTCCATGAGAGAAGCTGTTTTAAAACAGTATATGCAACATCGACATTATCTAGAAGCATCACTCCTCTTCCCAAGCTACCAATAATAGGCTTTACTACAACTTTTCCATATTCGTTTATAACATCTAACGCTTTTTGCAGGTCTTCAGTAATTATTGTCTTAGGATAGGGAAGTCCATTTTTTGACAGAATCAACGGTAAGAGAGATTTATCTCTCGCAGTCATAATAGATGAATAACTATTAATAGTGAATGTTCCTGTCTCTTCTAGAATTTTTACTATGTTTGTCATCCAAATAAAATGTTCAATTGAGCCAGGATAACTCATTCCTCTAATAAATGCTATTTCTGGCTTTATCTCTCTTTTACCTCTGATAATTATCCGACTATTGTTAACATAAATCACATTAAGCTCCTGAGGTCTTATGTAATTTGCCGAATGACCTCTAGCTTTTGCTTCTCTAATAATTTGTCTTGCAGAAAATGGAGGAATAGCACTTGGATGTATTACAGAGATTTTCATAGTTAACACTTTAACATCAATGTTTTTAATTTAGACTTAAAAAGTTATTTTTAATAGTATTCTTCTATTCTAATTCTAACAAAAATCCTTTTAGATATCTAAGTTCAACATCCAATGGTCTTGTGAATGGAAATACATTGAATGGAGAAAGCTCATAAATGACCCTCGATTTATAACCATAATAGTTTATCCATTCTTGCAAAATTTTTAATAATTCATCCGAACTAAGATGAAAACTGCAACTTGATGCGTAAATATATCCTCCCAGCTTAACAAGCCTTAAGGTGTTGCCAAATAGCTTTTTATATGCTTTAATTCCCTTTTCATATAAGTTTTTTGACGGGATAAATGCTGGAGGATCAACTATTACGATGTCGAACTGCATTTTTTTGATCAAAAGCGAATCTATAACCTTTTCAACCCTTCCGCGGATTATTTCAAACTTGTCTTCGAATCCATTTTTGATAAGGTTTTCTTTTGCAATATTTAATGCTCTATCATCTTCATCAACAAGTAAAGAAAAAGATGCGCCTGCCTTTAATGCATGGGCGGAAAAGCTTCCTGTATATGAAAAAAGGTCTAAGATTTTTGCACCATCTAAAGATAGAGATGAAATCTTCTTTCTCGCTTCTCGCTGGTCTAGATAAAAACCTGTTTTTTGTCCATTTAAAAAATCGATTTTAAATATTAAGTCATCTTCTTTAATGTAAGTATACGGAGGCGGCTCTCCATGAAGAAACTTTTTTTCTATTGGTAATCCAAAAAATTTTCTTCCTCTTTGATCATTTTTTAAAAAAACTCGTTCAGAAATACCAGCTTTTACTATAGCATCAGCCAACAGACTAAGATTTCTATCCCAGCCATAGCTTGTAGTTTGGATTACGGAAGTGTCATTAAAAACGTCTGTTATTAATCCAGGCGTTCCATCACAATCGCCATATAATAACCTATACCCTCTTTCTTTCTTTTCTCCGATTTTTTTTCTAATGAGATACCCTTGGTTAACTCTCCACCTAATTAGCTCATTTAAATCAGGATTGTCGTATTCGCTTATATAAGATATTATCCTACCCCCAATAGAACCAATTTTTTCATAAAAACCATATCCAATAACTTCTCCGTTGAATAAAAATTTTACAAAATCTCCATTAGATAATGAGGAGTCGCTTTTTACCCATTTAGAGTAAATAGAATAAAAATGCTTTTCAATTAAACTTTTTGCCCCTTTTTTAATTTCTACAGTTTTCATATTTTTCACTTCAAACTGCAAAATTAGTTAAAGCGTCAAATATGTTTGTAGCTACCGAAACCATCTTTTTATTAATTTGTGCTGAATCTAGCATCTCCTCCCCATTTCTTAGGAGATGGTTAGTTACATATAATACACATCCGGTCTTTAAACCTCTTAGCCAACCTATCATCGCTAAACCGGCACATTCCATTTCTATAGCAAAAAATCCTAAACGTGATAATTTTAAGGCCAAATCTTTCGATTCTGAATAAAAAGCATCGCTACTTATAATAGGACCGACATGAAAATTAAAGTCGCTCCTTTTAAAATTATCGACTAGGGTATTGATAAGATCGAAAGAAAACCCATTTGGAGGAATTATATCATCAAAATACTGCCTTATTGCACTTGAATTAAAATGTCCTGCTGATTCTGCAATTACTATATCGCCAATTTTTACTTGCTCCTTTAATGAGCCAGATGTTCCAAACCTTATTATAGCCTTTGCGCCTAATGAAACAAGCTCTTCAAATACAATTAACGCACTTGGCATTCCGATTCCATGGGTTACAATACTTATTCTTTCTCCTTTATATGTCCCTGTATAAGACAATAAACCTCTATTTTCATTTATTAGCTTGGGATAGTCAAGCAAAGAATTTGCTAATAATGAAGCTCTATTAGGATCTCCAACAGTTACAACTTTTTTCGCTAGATCGTTCTTTCCAATTTTAAGATGAATAGGCATCCTATATCACTTTTTTCTAAAGTATTCAAGTTAAGAACACACATTAAACATAAAATATATTATTTTTTCTGCTTACTTGAAAGGTAGTCAAAGAGCGATTTTTGCTTTTCTATCGCTCCCTGTTTTAATACGCTTTCTGAAACGCCAAAATACTCTAATATTCTCATAGCTGCAGGAATAATCTGGTGATCTACGTAATAATCGACATCAATCTCATCAAGTGTAGCAGCAAAATATGGCTTTACTTTTTCACTGATTTTTCCTTCTCCAGATACAACTACATATCCTACCTTATCTCCAGGTGATATTTTTAGTCCATATTCTTGATACAACTTTGCAGCAGTTACATGCGGTGCATCAACTTCATATTCTTCAATAGGCTTTGTTATCGTTTTCCATATTACAAGCTTATCAATAGGAATTTTCTTTTCTTTTAGATTTCTAATAATTTCTTTAGTATATTCTATCGCTTTTTCTGTGGTTCCCTTTTCCAATATGAGTCTTGCAATTTCTGTTTGTATATCTTTGGAAATTTCAGACCAATCCCCTCTTATAGCTTCAAAACCAACGATATCTATTATATTATCTATTGTAATTCCTACGTATCTTTTTTTTGCTTCAGTGAAGAAAAGCTTCTTATAGATTTTATCAATTTTAATTTCAAGCCCTAATTCGCTGTTTATTATGTTTAAAAGCTCGTTGATCTTTTTCTCATCAAACTGGACAAAAAGGCTATCTGTATCTCCATATATAACATCAAGACCTAACTTTTTTGCCTTTTCGATTGCAAAGGTTATATTCTGTCTTCCCCAAGCCGTAATTGCTTCCGCGCATTCTTTGCAATACCATCTTGCGCCTTGCCACCCCATATATCCATAGCTGGCATTCGCTAAAACTTTAATAGCTTTCTGTCTTTCATCAAGTACGTTATATTCTGGATCGCCTGGTTTCAATTTTTTTAGCTGTTGCCTTATTTTTTGTCTAGCGGCTAAAAGATCGCTCAAGACGCTTTTGAAAAATCCTGGTGGTTCCTTTCTAAATTTGTGCCCAACATCAGGAGCCACGTAACATTCATCATTTTTGCATTCTTTTACTAAAGTATCCGGTCCAACATTATATTTAATCATTATATTAGGATACATGCTCGCAAAATCTAAAACCGCAATATTTTCATGAACACCTGATTTTGGTTTCAGAACTATTGCTCCTTTGTAACTTTCCCTTTCTCTTTCTTCTCTGTTAGGCACTATTTCATTAAATCTATATGCTTTTCTTATGAGGTAATATTCTAATCTATAACCAACACTGGTAGCCATAAGCTGATCAAGCGGAATTCCTGTAAGTCCAGAAAGCTGAATTCCAAAAGGCAAAAATTTTTCCATAAGCCTATAAGTCGAAATAACGTCATCTCTATTGTATCTGAGGACTTTTTCTCTGCCTTCTTTTCCTGTGTCCCAGAGCTTCGGGATATCATACCATTCCAGAAGAACCCTTTCATCTTTCTTCATTACTCCCATATATTCAGAAATATCTTCAAGTGTTTTTCTCTTAACTTCAGAAATCTCCTGTGCAAAATCAAAGATATCGACATTCAGTCTTCCTGCTACACTGATATGACCGGCTGTGCTCGTTGCAGGTGATTTCCCTATTTCTCTTGTGACATCAAGATTCAATCCATTGTACTTTGCCCTTTGTAGCAAGTAATTCCAGTCGAAAACATTAATGTTATAACCTGAAATTATGTCTGGATCTATTTTCTGTACTTCTTCGATAAACTTTTTTATTGTTTCTTTATCATCTTTATTTTCTGAATAAAACTGCTTTAAACCTCCATCCATAAGACCGATTATTATTATTGGA
Organism: Fervidicoccus fontis Kam940; assembly: GCF_000258425.1. Classification (NCBI taxonomy): domain Archaea; kingdom Thermoproteati; phylum Thermoproteota; class Thermoprotei; order Fervidicoccales; family Fervidicoccaceae; genus Fervidicoccus; species Fervidicoccus fontis. Next base: position 391,271 of record NC_017461.1, on the reverse strand, counting down.
TCCTTTTCTGGCCTAGGGGAACCTGTTGTGCTGTACACTTCTATATCAAATACCATAGTTTTTAGAGATGGAAAAGAAGCCTCTGCTTCTAACTCTATCGGATCTTCAAGGACTTCGTAAATCTTAGCACTTCTATATTTTTTCTTAGAGACCTCTCTTACAGGTACTTTATACCATCTAAACGGTTTTATATCCTTATCAATCATGTACCTCATTGAAAACCTTATATCCGCTTCTAGGACATCTTTTACCATAGGAACATTTTTTACTCTGTCTCTAACTTCCCTGACTTGTTCAGGTATCATCATTATGATTTTTAAAGCCTTTACTGGTTTTCCGTAAAGCTTTTTTTCTACTAATTCAACAGAGGCTTTAGGCTCCTTTCTTCTAACTAAAGTTAAAACTTCGTTTTTTACTTTCTCGATATTAGATTCTTCTTCGAGAATTGCGTAAAAATATGGCTTAAATCTCCAATCCAATAAAGTAATTGTTTCTCCAGCTCTGTTTTTAGCCCAAATTACAATGAATACGTTGTTTCCTTCTTGTTCATAGCTAACATCTAATGGTTGAAACTCGATAATCGTTTTTTCTTCAGACAATATATAGCACCCGTCATCTGAAATCGAAAGAAGAAAAAGAATTTATTTTTCGCCTAATTTTTATATAAAATGTTAGTTTAGATAAGTATAAATATTTTTCATAGTAAATAAGTGTCCAATTTCAACTTAGTGACATAGACAAGTGGTTATTATGAGAAAGAAAATAATTGTCTTAGCGTTTATTATAATTTTCATTTATTCAATTACTTTTATTTCAATAGCACAAGAACCCAGTTATACAAATGCTGTGATCAGTATTGATAGCTATGGAATTGCATCTATTAAACAAGTAATACCAGTAAATGACGTTTCTGTTGTAAATTGCATTGGAAATTGCCTATATGTCCTCAACATTAACACATCAAACGTTGATTATTACTTGGAGAATAACACAATAGTTCTAGTACCGAATAATTTTACTGGCAATGTGCTTTTAGAATATATTTCACAATTAGCTTATCCTAATGGAACTATTTGGAATGTGAGCTTTAGTAGTGACATTAATACTACCGTTGTTCTCCCATATGGCGCAATTTTGCTCTCAACGAATCCCTTACCAATCGATTTTAATGTCACTTCGGATGGAAGATTATATTTTGTATATATGCCTGGCAATATAACACTATCATATTCATACCTGCAGTCAGCTAACATTACAAACACAACAGGCTTTACGAGCACAACACCTTCAACTGCAGGATTACACCAAGGCATTAGCAATTATGCTTTATATATAATTGGGATTATTTTAATTGCCATAGGGTTGCTTATCGGATATTTATACTTTAGAGGTCCAAAAAAAGGAAAAAGCTTAGAAGAAAAAATAAAGTATTTAGATGATAGGGATAGAAAAATCGTTGAAATCATTAGAGAGAAAGGACCGATAACTCCCGGCGATCTTCTGAACCAACTCAATATTCCGAGATCTGCATTTTATCGGCGAATAAATAGACTAAAAAAAGACGGAATCATAGAACAATTCGAAGTTGGTGGAAAGGTTTATTACAAGCTAAAAGAAGGACAGTGAGCTACACTGTTCTAAAGGGTTGGGGCTTCAGCTTCATCTAGGGTTTCAGAGGTCTCAACGCTCAAAAACCTTTACCCACTCATTTTCTCGATACAATGTGAAGTTTCCTGAGCGTCCATCTTTATAAAAACTACTTATTTTTTCATTTCTATGTCTCTATCACTGTGTTCCATTTTTGTTCAATTTGTGTACAGGAGTTGTTCATATTTACATATATAGCGTTAAATTCTTTTGATGAAAAAGGTGATGCAATTGATGGAAAAAATGAGAAAAAAATCAAAAAAATTATTCGCCGGAACGGTCTCTGGTTTACTATTTATTCTGCTGACCTTCTCTTTTGGAAACGTGTTTACAATATCATCCGCAGAGTCAACGAACACCTCGAGCGTAATGACTACTACGGCACAGGGATCACAGGTAACTAATCAGACAGCTGAACAAGTTATAGTTAACAGTATTAATAATATAATTGATTACTATAAATCAAAAGGATTAAATACTTCACAACTAGAATTGCTTCTTACGCAGTTCATCTCAGCACTTCAGAGCGAAGAGCAAGGTAAAGCCACCCAGATATATATAGAAATAGTAAAAGAAATATATATATTGAGATTGCAACAGCTGAATTTATCTCTTCCAGAATTAAAAGAAATAGCTCAGATTCAGCTAAATAATATAGTTACTCAACTAATCTACAGGATTAATAATATGAGCTTTTTAGATTCACAGGTAAAAGCTAATCTAACGCAACAGTTAAATCAAGCTCTAAATTTGATTAACCAAGGAAACTATACAGGGGCTTCAATTATATTAAAAAATGTAGTAAAAGAACTTAATGACATGGAGAATTCAATAAAGGAAGCGAAGATTCAGGCCGAGCTATCTGATTTAGCTATAAAAAGGATAAACGAAATAAACTCAATGTTTAATACAAGTATAGTAAATTCAACAGAAATACTGAATGTGAAAAATATCAGAGAGAAGGCTATGGCAGTTAGAGGGCTTGGAATTATGCAAAGAGAAATGGAAGAGAATATACAGCAAATAATGAATCAGATACAGAATCAAATAGAAAATAGTAACCTATCTTCAGTAATAAGTAAAGATGAAATTAACAAAACAATAATTCAATACATGCAAGGCGAGCCACTGTCAAAGAAATTTGGTTTTAATATTTTTACATCATCAGAAGTATTGCTAAGAGTCGCTCAGAATCAATTGGAAAATTATTCATATGGAAAAGGAATTAGTCATGGAAATGGAGCTAATGTAAATCAGACACAAGTAGAGATCCTTACAAACTATATTAATAGTGCCGAAAATTTAGTAATGTCGGCAAATGCTGCTGTCTTAGATCTTTCAGCAACAAATGCTCAAAACGCATTTAGTTCTTTACAGCAAATAAGCAATCAAACGGAACAATTGATATCCGAATTATCCAACATAACTGTAGACAAACAATTAAATTCAGTAAAAGTTCTTATTTTAAATGCGCTTAAAAACTTAGACAACTCTATAAGTTTGATACTTTTATTTGAGAGCCAGTATTATAACTATACGGGGCTAATAACAGTTAAGGGAATCGTTATAAGTATAAATCAAAATAATTTGACCGTTTTGGGAGGTACTCCTCTTATTCAACCTATGACGAATGAAGTGAAGGGTTTGGGAGCCTGGAACAAAATGATTCCCACCGAATGGACAGTAATTATATTATCTAATACCAAGATCAAAGGGAACTTAACACAGTATGCTCCTGTAATAGTTATCGGAAATGTTACTGATATAGCAAACCACATTGTAGATGCTACTTCGATACATATAATTGAGAATGATATCAATGATTTTGATTCCAACTAATTTTTAAAAATTTTTTCTTTTTTGCAGTGAGAACAATTAGGTCTTTTTTCTTTCTTTCTGCTTGAACAGACTTAATATCAATTTTATAATGTAATTTTATTTTTCTGTATATTTCTTCATATTTTTCTACGAATATTTTTATATGATTTTTATCAATAGGAACAACTTTCACTTGCTCTTCTGATAAACTTTCTGGTAACATAATGTATATTTTTACTTCATTGGCATCTATCTTTTCGAAAATTTCTATATCAGTTAGACTTTGCGCAATGGAATAAGCCTCTATGTTATTATAGTTGAAAAATATATTTAAGAAACTGTTAATGATCCTTTCAAGAAGATTTTTATCATTTAAGTCGTCTTTTTTGCTCATGAAATTCATATCCCATATTTCATTAAACTTCTATTATTTAATTTTTCAAATAATAAATCTTTTTAGCAAAAATTTTTGATAAAAATATAGGAATGAAAAATTCTCTAGTCTTTTATAATGAAGAATTTATATCAATTCTAATCTCTTTCTTTAAATATTTTTATTAGCGATAATTTTTATATTGTATGCTGGAAAAATTTTTGATTTCTCAAAGAGTTGACTGAAATGAGCATTAAAGTTGCAACTCTGGATTCAGTTGATCTAAATGGGAAAAAAGTTCTTTTAAGAGTAGATTTTAATAGCCCACTTAATGAAAACAAAAAAATAATAGATTTTTCCAGAATAAAAATACATGTTAAAACTATAGGGGAATTGATAGATAAAAATGCATCTGTTGTAATATTAACGCATCAAGGAAGGCCTGGAATGGAAGATTTTAGTGATCTGAGCGAGCATAGCTTACTTTTAGAAAAAGAGCTTGGTTACAAAGTAAATTTCATCGATGATATAATAGGACCTCACGCGAGAAATAGCATTTTTATGCTAAAAGATGGAGAAGTTTTAATGCTAGATAACGTAAGGTTTCTATCAGAAGAAAACATTGAAGCTTCAGGAGATTTTCATTCAAAATCATATATGGTAAGAAAACTAGCGCCTCTATTTAATTACTTCATTAATGATGCTTTTGCCACTGCACATAGGAAGCATGCAAGTATAGTAGGTTTTCCTTACGTATTGCCGTCACTTGCAGGAAGGGTTATGGAAAGCGAGGTTATTGCTTTAAAGGAAATCAGAGATCCTAAAATATCTCCAAAGATCTTTGTGCTCGGTGGTACAAAAATTAATGATAGTATCAGAATAATAAATAATATTCTTAAAAATTCAAATTCGTCTACTAGAGTCCTATTAACTGGGCTTGTATCAGAACTGTTCTTGTTCGCATCAGGAATTGATATTGGTAAGAGTAATAAAGAGAAACTTGAAAAACTAGGTGGAATTTCTCTATTATCTAATGCTAAATCAATTTTGTTAAATTACAAAGATAGAATCCTTTTGCCTGAAGATTTCGTTATTGAAGGTGGAGGCGTTGTTGATATAAAAGAACTGCCGAAAAAAGAAGGCTTAATTAAAGATATAGGGGAGAAAACCATTGAAGAATACTCTAACATAATGAGAGAAGCTAAGGTAATTGTATTGCGAGGGCCGGCAGGAGTTATAGAAGAAAAAGAATATATGAAAGGATCCATTGAACTTGTAAAGAATGCTGCATCAACAAATGCAAAAGTTATACTTGGAGGCGGGCATCTAACCGCAGTGCTCGATTTCATACCTGAAAACCTAAGAACTAGAATTCATAATAGTAGTGGTGGTGGAGCATTGTTACTATACTTGAGCGGAGAAATGCTTCCTGGTATAGAAGCGCTTTCATTTTCAGCAAGTAAATTTAATTTGGATGGAATACAATTAGAATAATGAGGGGAAGAAGATGAGTAGCTACGTTGATAGAGCATTTAGCTTAAGCTATGCGCTCAGAAGGATCCTAGTGGCTTTTGACGGATCAGCTAGCAGTGAAAGAGGTTTGAAAATTGCATTAGAGCTATCGAGAATGCTCGGATCCGAGGTCCATGTTATATATGCATGTAGTAATAATTCTTGTAATGAAAACATTATTAAGAAGGCAGAAATTTTAGCGAAAGAAAGGGGAGTAGAAATAATTAGTAAAGTTACTAAATTCAATCCAGAAGAAAGTAGTGTTTCAAATGAACTTATTAAAGAGATTAATAGCAAAAACTACGATTTGGTCATTATGGGTACGAGAGGGAAAACAATTTCTGCAGAGATTTCGAAAGGGAGTACTGCTGCTGGAGTTTTTGTAAATACTGACGTAAGCTATTTGTTCATCAAATAATAAACTTTTTTAAAAAATTTTTTGGAAGATAGATGAGAATTTTTATGAGCTTTAGCTCTCCTTTCTCTGTTAGAAATGGTTGGGCCTTCAATTGTAACCTATGCTATTTCTACGGTTAAAAAAAGTTATTATAAAATTTTTAGCAATAATTTCGTCTTTTAGGGCAGAGTAGCTCACATTTAGAGAATGGATAGATGCTTAACGCGAATAAAATATTAACGTTAAATCATATTAATTTTTAGAATTTGTTAAAAATAAGGTGTTAAAACAATGTCTGCTCCAAGTCAAGAAAAAAAGAGCAAAGAACTTAAGTTAGAAGCCAAACAACTTATTACCAGAGATCAGGTTATGCAAAATCCTAAGCTCATGAAGCTTTTAAAATTAATAGATATTTATGGTGAAATAACAGAAAAAGGATTAAATACATTAATTTATAAGCTTAAAGAAAAAGGAATTCAGTTTGATTACACTTTCTTTAAAGTAGGAAATGCAATTGTTAGCAAAAGCCTTAAAGAAGATATTCTAGCTCTTCTATATGTTGAATTTCTTGAGACCGCAGGTAGAGCAAAAAAGCTCAAGACTACAAGTATTGGAAAAGAAGCGTTATCTTTAGTAAGAATTCCCGAAAATGAAATGAATGAATTGAAGAAAGCTGTTGAAGAGTTAAGGGGAGAAATTGCTATGGTTGAAGCTGAGGTAGAGCTTCAATCAAAGCATTTGGGCTCAAAAAAATAATTTTCTAATGACGGCTTATCAGAACAGAAGCATTACTTTCTATAACATACTTTTTAACATTCCTCCATCTACTGCAATTGCAACGCCATTTATATATGAAGATAAGTCGCTTAGTAAAAACAAAACAAGATTTGCAACTTCCTTTGGATCACCAAGCCTTTTCATTGGTATTTCCTTTATATATTGACTTACAATACTATCGAATGTCGTTGCTTTTTCTTTAGCTTCTTCTTCTAATAACTGCTTCAACTTTTCTGTCAAAATATAACCTGGCATAACAACATTAAATCTGGCAAAATCGCTATATTCTCTAGAAAGAGATTTCGCGAGTCCTATTACTGTTAGTCTCATTGTATTGCTAAGCAGAAGATTATAAATTGGTTCTTTCACCGCAGTGCTTGTCATGTATACTACAGATGCACCTTTATTAGCATACTTCAAGAACTCTTTTGTAGAAACAAATGCACTTTCTGATAATAGCTTATAAGCGTAATAGTAATCTTCTTCGCTTAAACTATTAATGTTACCTGTTTTAGGACCTCCAGTATTGTAAACCATACCGTCAAAGTTTTCTAAATATTCCTTCGCTTTCTCAAAAAAATTCTTAATACTATTCGTTGAGGAAAGGTCACAAAGTTCTCCTTTTAAATTAATGGGGTTGCCTAATAAGCTAATAGCCCTTTTTAAATTATTTTCATTGCTACTGCAAAACACTACTTTTGCACCTTCATTAACAAGGTTTTTTGTTATTTCAAATCCCATACCTGTGGAACCAGCCAATATGATGATTTTTTTATTTCTAAGGTTCATGTCCATTTTTTATCACCAAAATTAACAATAGATAGGCTAGTACGATAGCTTAAGCTTAAATATTGTTAAAAAATTTTTTACCTAAATTTTATTATCAAATATATTATGCAATTTCTAATATAAAAATATAAGATTCAAAGGTGAACAGCACTATGTCGATAATTGAAGAATTACCGAAAGTCAAGGAATTTAAGAGAATCGGATTTCATAGTCATATCAAAGGATTAGGTCTTGATGAAAATGGTAAAGCTAAGCAAATAGCGGATGGACTTGTCGGTCAAATAGAGGCTAGAGAAGCCGCAGGCATCGTTGTTCAAATGATAAAAGAAGGCAAAATGGCTGGAAGAGGGATTCTATTTGTAGGTCCAACAGGTACGGGAAAGACTGCGCTTGCAGTAGCAATAGCAAGAGAGCTTGGCGAAGATACTCCATTTGTAGAATTTACTGGTTCCGAAATATATTCTACTGAAATGAAAAAGACAGAGATGTTAATGCAAACTTTAAGAAAAAGCATAGGTGTTAGAATCAAGGAGAAAAGAACTGTATATGAAGGGGCAGTTAAAGAGCTAAAAATAAGGAGGCTGAGAAATCCATATAATCCATACATGATGATTCCAAGAGAGGCAAAAATTACTTTAGAAACTAAAGATGAAAACATAACCTTAACAGTTAGTGAAGAAATAACACAACAACTTTTAGAATTAGGAATTAAAAAAGGAGATGTTATTTGGATAGATTCTCAAACTGGAAGAATATTCAAAGAAGGTAGGTTAAAGGAAGAAGCAGAAGAAAAATCTCCTTATATTTCAAGCGAAAGAATAATGGAAATGCCTCAAGGTCCGATAAAGAAAGATAAAGAAATTGTTCACACTATAACATTGCATGATCTTGATATATATTTTGCAACGAGAAAAGCAGGTCTAGAAATCCTTTTCGGTTTCTCACCATTAAAGGAAATAGGTCAGGATGTTAGAAAAGAAGTTGATGAACAGGTAAAAAAATGGATAAATGATGGTATGGGAGAGATAATACCTGGAGTACTATTTATAGATGATGCACATATGCTTGATTTAGAAGCATTTAGCTTTTTGACTAGGGCGATGGAAAGCGAGCTTGCACCGATAATAATATTAGCAACAAATAGAGGGATCACAAAAATAAGGGGAACAGATATAGAATCCCCTCACGGAATGCCATTAGATTTACTTGATAGACTTTTGATTATTACTACAAGGCCGTATAATAGAGATGAAATTAAGCAAATAATCTTGATAAGGTCAGAAGAAGAAGATATACCACTCTCTGATGATGCAATAGAAGAACTGACCAACATAGGTGTTAATAGAAGCCTTAGGTACGCTATACAGCTTATGGTACCTGCAAAAGTATTAGCTATTAGAAAAAACAAACAGAAAGTCACAAAGGAAGAGGTAATCGAGGCATCCGCAAAGTTCATAGATCTCAAGAGTAGCATCGACTATATAACTAAATATGAACAGTTGATGTTGCATTAAAAATTTAAAGTATTTCTTTTAACATATTTTTAGCAACTTCTCTTGGGTCTTCACTGGATGTTATAGCTCCACCTACAACTATTATGTCTGCTCCATTTTCAGCAAATCTTTTTAACTCTCCCTGCTTTATGCCCCCAGCGATAGAAACCAACGATGTTTTTTCAACTGCATTTTTTATTTCTTTTAACAATTCTATCATATCTATAGCTCTAAGCTTTTTATTTGTCTGCTGATCTATACCAGCATGCAAACCAACTATATGTACGCCTAATTCAGCAACTTCTCTTGCCCTGCTTGCGAGGTCTTTTACGTTAATTAAATCAACCTGAATGAATTTGTTATATTCAAGCGAAGCTTTTAGAGCGCCTTGGATGGTCTCATTATCGGCTGCACCTAAAACAGTGGAAATTGTAGCGCCGGATTTAAAAGCCAAATTTGCTTCTAAATACCCTACATCCATTGTTTTCATGTCTGCTAAAATGATTTTTTCAGGGTAAAGATAAGAAATAATTTCTACAGGTAACATGCCATAGCTCTTTATCAGTGGGGTTCCAACCTCGATTATTATTTTATCACTTAAATCTATTACTTGTCTGACAATGAAAAGTGCTTTTTTTAGATCTGTAACATCTATTGCAACTTGTAAGTAAGGCGGTTCTTTTAAGGTATTAAATTTCAAATTTTTGCACCACTCTATTTTTTGAAATCAAATAAACTTAAATGAGATATTAATAGGAAAAAACATTTAAATAAATTTTTAAAAAGCCATTTAAAATTAAATAAATGAAATCATATCAACTTCAATAATTAAAATCAATATACACTTATAGGAAGCTCATAAATAAACATTTTTAATATTTTCACATCATAGGTGTTTCATCATGGGAAAGATTTTTGGAACCGATGGTATAAGATTAAAAGTTAAAAATGAACTTCAAGCTGAATTTTTGGTGAAAATATCGCAAGCTATATGTGAAGAATTTGGAGAAAGATCTGTGTTCTTGCTAGGGAGAGACGTTAGGTATGGCGGAGAACTGATAAGACATGCAATAATCTCTGGATTTTTAACTTCAGGGTGTAGGGTTTACGACGCAGGATTAATCACCACACCAGCTTTACAGTATGTTATAAAAAATGAAGGTTTTTTTGACGGAGGTGTGATGATTACTGCAAGTCACAATCCACCCGAATATAATGGTATAAAGGTTATTGATAGCGATGGAATTGAAATACCGAGAGAGAAAGAAAATGAAATAGAAAAAATATATTTAGAAAACAGAATTTCCGGAAAGATATCTTCAGAAGAAAAGTTCTTTATTCCGAAGTACCCAGATCCGCTTGATAAGTACTTGGAAGGGATATTAGATAATGTTGACGATGAGATTATAAAAAGAAGAAATTTTAAAGTTGTTGTAGATGGAGCAAATAGCGTTGGTTCTTTAGTTATTCCAAAGCTTGTAAAGCTCCTTGGAGGAAAGCCCATAAGTTTAAATTCTCACCTCGATCCGGATTTTTCAGGCAGACTCCCTGAGCCAACTCCCGAAACTCTTTTTGATACTTCCAATGTTGTAAAAGCAGTGAATGCAGATTTAGGAATAGCTGTTGACGGAGATGCAGATAGATCGATTTTTCTTGATGAATTTGGAAACGTTCTGTGGGGAGATAAAACAGCAGTCATTCTGTCAATATATCTCTCGGAAAAAAACCCGGAGCTTCCAAAGAAAGTATATACAGGAATCAGCAGTAGCTATTTTATTGAGGAGTTGCTTAAAAAGCGCGGAATAGACGTCATTTGGATGAAGGTTGGTAGCGTCGATATCGCTAGGAAACTAAAAAAAGAGGGTGGGCTTTTGGGATTCGAGGAGAATGGCGGAATTATGTATCCAAAACATCAGTATGTAAGAGATGCAGGTATGGCATTAGCTCTAATGCTTGAAGTTATGTCAGCAGAAAGAAAAAAAATATCAGAATTATATTCTATCTATCCAAAGACTTATACAATAAAAACAAAATACAGTATTGATATAAGTAAAGCTAAGGAAATTATAGAAAAAATAAAAAATTGTTATAGAAGTTATCCAATGATTGATATTGATGGTGTAAAAGTTTTACAGGAAGATTCGTGGTTTCTCGTAAGACCTAGTGGTACGGAACCCGTATTAAGAGTAATGGTTGAGTCTAAAATACAAAACAAGGAAAAGCTTATTTTAAAAGAACTTGAAAAAATTATCCTCGGTTGAAGAAGTATGAAATATAGATTGATGGATATACTAGCATGTCCTATATGTAAAAAATTTCCTTTAGAATTAATAGTAATTGAAAGTGTTGAAAAAGAAAGAAAATTATCTCAGAAAGCTCCATTATGCGAATTATACTGCGCATATAGAGGAGATTTCATAAAGAATTTAACAACTCCGCCTCCTTGTGAAGAATGCTTTAAAAGGGAAATTGAGACTGGAGTATTATACTGTCCTGGATGCGGAAGATGGTATCCTATAATTAATGGGATACCTCACATGCTTCCTGACTACATAAGGAAAGAAGAAAAAAACAAAGATATAGAATTTCTCAAGAAATATAAAGATAAACTGCCGGAAAAAATATGGAAAAAAGGTATGCCGTATAACCTAGGTGAAGATGAATAGACAGTACTATACCTTAGAATATATTTCGACTATGTCTCCATCTTGAAGTTCGTGATCCAAACCTACTCTTTCGCCTGGATACTTAGCACTTTTTCCCCATATTTTTGCATATTTAAAAAACTCTTCTAGTGAAGAATGAATGCTAGACGCGACATCTCTAACTGTTGCCCCATTTTTAAGAACTAGCGGCTTTTTTGCAACATCGCCATTTGGTTGTTTGGTATAAATTCGAATTAATCTCAAACTTTTAAATATAAGTTCTCCAATTTTTTCTAAGTTTTTGTTAGTAATTGTTGAAGTAAATATGACGCCTTCAACTTCTTTTGAAATATAGCTTATTTCCTTTTCAACTTCTTCAATGTTATCAATAAGGTCACTCTTGTTGACTGTGATAATGGTAGGTCTGTAAACCTTACTGCCAATAATCGATGTCTCTATATCTTCTAAACTAATTTCTCCATTAATTTTTACGACAGCATGAATAATTTTATAGTCTTTAAGTATAGACTTTATATCTTCGACTCTACCATCAACTATTTTTCCATTAAGTATAATATTTAATCCTCCTTTGCTTGCTTTTTTTATTTCTATACTTCCTTTAGGTTTTTTTGTCATTATTCCCGCCTTTTCCAGCAATTCCAAATAACCGAGTATCTGTTCTTTTACGTTTTTACTGCCATCTAATACTAGAATAATGGCATCTGCGTTTCTAGCAAGTCCAATTGTTCTATTGAGCCATGGCACACTTTCATCCATCTTATAAGGTATGCTTGGCGTATCAATAAGCTGAAAGTAAACATCCATATATTTAAGCATTCCAGGTTGGGGAATTTTTGTGGAATAATGATAACCAAGGATCTCGACTTTTGCGTTTGTCAATTTAGATAGAAGAGAGGTTTTTCCTGAGAGAGGAGGTCCAAGCATTACTATCTGCGCATCGCCTTCTTTTTCAATATAAAATTTAATACCTCCTCCAGTTTTCTTCTTTTTTGCTAGTTCAGCATCTTCCTTAAGTTGACTTAGCCTCCTTGTTGCCCAATATAACAAATTTTCTGTTCCTTTATGCTTTGGAACAGAGGAAATAAAATCTTCTAGAGCCTTAATCTTTTCTTCAGTAGTCTTTGCTTCCATTACCTTAATCCATTTAGCTCTTGCTTCAGGAGGCAGGTTAGTAGGCATTTTCTCACTGTATTAGGATTTTAGAAAGTAAAGTTAAGACATTATTTTTTAAAAGTTTTCCATTTAGTTCTAATATACTCTCTTGGAATTTTAGAATAATGAAGTTTTAGCCATTCAACGCTTTTTTTATCCCCTGGATATCCTGAACCAATTAAGCCGAAGTTGTTTCTAATTTGTTCTAGAGCCCTATCTCTTTGAACTTTTGCTACTATGCTTGCAGCAGCGACAGCTATAAAATTCTCATCAGCTTTTTTTAAGACCAGTTGTTCAATATTATCACTTTCTACTAGTTTAAAATCTCCTTTACCAACTATATCAGCAATAATTCTATTCAAATATTTTATTTCTTTGGTTGCGTCATTTGCTATTTTTCTCATTGCTCTAATAGTAAGATAGTTTATGTTTTGGTTATCTATTTCTAATGGTGTTACTTCAACGACTTCGAACCATAATGCATTAGAAGTTATGATATCGTAAAGTTTTTCTCTTTTATTTTTTGAAAGCTTTTTACTATCTTTAACTCCATACTTTTTAAATACCTTTTCTGCCCTATCGTCTATTACAACACCTGCCACAAACATGGAACCTATCATGCATCCTCTTCCAGCTTCATCAATGCCCAATGTAATTGGCAAAAATTTCACCTACTATAAAAATTTTAAAAAATAAACTTTCTTTTTAGTAAATTTAGAGAATTGGTTAAAGTAGTTAAATCGGCGTTTTTCCGTTCAAGATTTTTATAAAAAATTTCTAATGTCACAATTACATCTTTCTTATTCTGATTAAACTTTTCTAGTATATTGTAAAAGAAGTCAACGTAGTCATCGATTAAGTAATGCTCAATAACTTCTCCATTCACTTTTGTAGCACCATGAATGTGAACAACTTTAATATATTCAAAAAGATTGAAGAGCCAATCATTAGTAAAGTTTATTACATTTTGCAAGTTGGAAGAATTTCCCTTTAAGAATCTTGAAATTAGATGACCTGCATCAAAGCATATCCTTGCATTTAGTCTGTTTATTAAGCTAGTGAAATTGTATCTGTTTGATAAAATACCTGCAGGCGGGTTCTCAAATAATAATTCTATGCCATGCATCTTATATTCAGAAATGAGCTGGTTCAATACAGTCTCTATATTTTGTAAATATGTCTCGTCTTTAAGGTTGATTTCTTCTCTAGTAGTGAGGTGCATTACAGCGTATTCCGCGTTTATTTTTTCAAGTGTTTGAACAAGTTTCTTCAAATAATTCGCTGCTCCTTCTCTTATTTCGTCATAGGGAGAGATAATAAGTATATCTCTCCATGGCAAATGAACACCTATTTTCAATCCTGAACTCTTTATAAATTCTATTTGTTCATAAAAGCTTTCAGATTTCCAAAAAGGCCACGGGTACTCAATACTAATTTCAGCGTAAGAAAAACCGCTAGAATAAATAGCTTCAAATTCCTCTTTTCTTAAAGGCTTTTGGTGCCAAACTGGGAACGCGTAAAAAATCAAATCTCATCACTTTTCTTCTTATATGTTATTTTTAAAGAGTTTTTTTACAACTACCGACGGATCTTCCATGTCTTTAATTAATTTCTTAGTATCAACTCTATATTTTTCTGGCTCTTTTAAAATCATTTCAATAAACTTAAGTGTTTCTTCCAATTCAAAGAACCTATATATTGGGAAGCCTTCTTTTGCAAGTGCTGTATTTATGTGTATTTTTCCAGGAAAAAACGTGAAAGATGGCACACCCAAGAGGGATGCCTCCCTAGCCATCGTCCCTCCTCCAGATATCGTAAGTGCACTAAAATATTCTAAATCAAGCCCAAAAACCGGCACATCAATAATTATCACATTTTCGCTTTTAAATAATAACGAATCTTCTTCATACCTTGGGAAAAGTACAACTTTTTTATCAAGTTCAGCAATTTCTTGAATAATTTTCTTGGTTAAATTATTTCTATCCCATATATAGTACGAGGCATATCGTTCTGGTGGTCTGAAAACAACATATTCAAAAGGATTTAGCCCTATTTTTTTAATAGGCTCATCGTTTGGAAAATAATCTTTTGTCCAAGCAAGCTCCTCTACTCCTCTATAAGTTACGATTTTCGTAAACTTTGGCAAAATATATCTGTAAAAAAGATTTTTATCTAGAAACTTTGAAAAAACCAACCAATCCGCTAATGGAACACTGAGCCTATGGGCATGATCTGCGTGTGGTGTATCACTGAATATTAATATTTTCTTCTTTAGACCGAATGCAACTCTGCTTGCCGTTGGGTTGGGATATGCTACCAATATATCCGGCTCAAACCTTCTAACGACTTCATAAAGGTCAATTATTCTCTTTGAATCTAATATTAACTTTTCTTCAAAGTTTTTCCCATAGCTTCCTATGAGCTTTGCTCTGAATGGAATAATTCTATTAAGCCTTTCAATTTCTTCTGTATTCCTAGAAGTAAGAAGAATTTCCACGTTTAGTTCTTCTTCTACTTTTTTTGCAGTGTAGGAAAAGAGTAAAAGCTGTTTTGGAGTCAGTGCATCGAGCCAAATTTTCAAACTAATTTCACCAAAATTACTGAGAACTTTTCTTCCCTGTAACAACGTCTGCAATAGCTTTTAATTCCTGCGGGCTCATAAACTGCAAGCCATAGTCTTTCACTATCTTGTATGGATACCAATTGCTATCATGAAACTTGTTTCTCATTTTTTTGATCCTTATTCTCCTAAGCAATATACCTACAGCTTCGAAGTTAGGTTCAAATGCTAGCTCAATATACCCATCAGAAAGATACTCCAATATCCATAGTATATCCTTTAAACTGTCTGGACCTGTATGAATTGTAATTACCCCCAACGTATGCGTTGACTCAGTAATTTGTTTAAGTCCTTTTATAAACGATATACTTGTATCAGGGTCAGTTCCGATAAGCATTTCTGTGATGCTATCGATAACGAGAATTTTATTGCCATCCATTTGAGATAGCTTTGAATAAATTGTAAAAAGAGAATCGCTTGCACTTTCCAAGTTAATTTTTTCATACTGTATATCTTGTTTTATTCCAGTGAAGGTGGTAGAAAAAGCGTCAAGAAATTGAATATGGTCTTTATATTTCGAAATGTTCATTTTTTCTAAAAACTCCAGCATGTCCTTAATACTTGAATCAACACTTACATAGAGAATATAAGAATCGGCAATTGAATTGGCAATTAGCCTCTTTACAAATACACTTTTTCCAATACCTGGAGGTCCTGCAATTACATATATTCCTTCTGATAAATTCCCTTCCATCAGATCAGAAACTAATGGAAGTTGCATGCTTTTGCCTATCAAGACTGTTCACCTCTCATGTTTCTTTGGTATATTTATTATGATTCTGCCGCTTTTTATACTATATGTTAAACGAGAAACGTCTGCGTCTGGAGGAAGAGATATAGTTTTTCTGTAGTTGAAAATTTCGCACGAGTGAAGTCTATATCCGATATTTCCCAGATTAATTTTTTCTTTAAGCTTTACTTCGATATTGAGAATGTTATCATGTGCTTCTATTGTAAGAGAAGAAGTATCCATATAAGGCGCATCGATCACTACGTAATAGCTATCCTCACTTTCATATATCGTATAAAGGGGAGAAGAGATATCTTCCGCAGTAAATTCCTCAATAGGCAGTGATGTACTTAAAAAAGCATCCTCAAATTCTCTCTCCATTTCTTTAATCCTTTTTCTGATATACTCCCTTATTCGCTCAAAATCGTCATACCAATACATCTTGTAGACCCTTTTTGGTTAGTTTATTACGTATATAAAATACCAGGTTGGGCTTCAGCACTTCTCCCCATCTGTCCCATTACTTTTGCTGTCTGCTTCATTATCTCTTTTGTTCTAAGTCTAATGTATTCAGCTTCTTCAAGGAGTTTGTCGATACTTATCTTTATTGAAAGAATTTTAGATAAATATTCAACGGCGACAGATGCTGCTTCAGGATCTGGAAGATCAGGAAAACTTTCTGCCAATATTATTAAACTTTGAAGATTAAATCTTTTTGCCTCTTTGAGAAATATTGCAAATGGTCCCATTAACATACCCTCATCAAATACCTTTCCTTCATTTATCAATATCATTCTTTTTGCTTGATCACCCTCATAAGCTATAAATACATCAGGTTTTTCTTTATTCAATCTCTCAGTCGAACCTATTCCTGTTAGACCGATTACGTAATCAACTCTTCTTCTCATGCAATATTCAAGTATGGCATAGCTTAGGGGTTGCACAGTATTAGCTGGAATAGGAATCTCTGATACTAAAAAGAGGATGTTATCTTTTTTAAAAATCCTTATAGGAGGATGATACTCGCCTTTCCTAATGATCGCTATTGGGGGATTTAGCCTCGGAATATCAATTCCCGCAATTTCCTTTGGGTTAAGCTCTCTAATTAAATGATTTAAGCTTATGCCACCTACCAAACCTGCATCAGGAAAACCTACTATTAAAAAGGAGGGAGATTCCAGTTTAAACTCTTCATATTCCTGTATTAATATTCCTCCAATTTCTTCCTCTCTTATGATGTTCAAACTTTTCACCATTTACTACTTTCTGCTTTCAAGTAATTTAACATATTGCTCAAATGTAAGAAGCGAATTCAGCTCATCATTATTTTCTATTTTTATTAAAGCTATCCAGCCGCTTTCATATGGATCGCTGTTCATAAGCTCTGGAGATTCAAGCAGAGTTTCGTTTACATCTAAAATCTCGCCAGAAATTGGAGCGTAGACTTCTGACGTTGCCTTTATAGAATCCAACGTTGCTAAAACTTCCCCTTTTTTGATCTTCTTTCCTTTTTCAGGAAGGTCAATTCCGATTATGTCTTTCAAGTGCTTTTGAGCGTAATCGGTTATTCCAATTCTAGCATTCATTCCTTCAAGTTTTATCCATTCATCTGTTTCTGTATAATAAAAGTCTTTTCTTACGTTATAATCCTTGATTTTGACAATTTCGGTCATAGTAAACAGCCTCTAAAGATTAGTTCAAATTAATTATTTATTTTTCTAGTAAATATAAATTATTTTCATGCAATCGCTTAAGCTTCTTCTATAAACATCTTCAAGTAGTTAATCATATTTTGCAAGTATTCTAAACTCTTTAAATGAGTTTATAACAAAATTTTTATATTATTGATTATATAGTTATATCAGGGATTTCTTATGAGTGAGAATTTAGAATTCAAGATCACAAAGTTGATTCTTGAGCATAGCATGAAAGACCTTATTGAGTTTGCTGACAGCGATGTGATTATAGTAGGTGCTGGACCATCCGGAATGACTGCAGCTAAGTATTTAGCAGATAAGAAGCTCAAAGTATTAGTTTTAGAAAGGAAACTTAGCTTTGGAGGAGGAATAGGAGGAGGAGGAAATTTAATGCATAAAATTGTAATTAAATCTGACGCACTAAAAATCATCAAAGATTTTGAAATTGAATATAAAAAAACAGAATTTGAAGACTTATACACACTTGACGCATCCGAGTTGATTTCAAAACTTGCTACTGGAGCAATAAATTCAGGTGCTAAGATTCTTTTTGGATACTCTGTTGAGGATTTGATTGTTAGGGAAAAACCACTTAGGGTAAGTGGAGTTGTTGTAAAATGGAGTGCTATAGATTTGGCACAGCTACATGTAGATCCCATATTTTTCACTGGAAAAGCTATATTGGATGCAACTGGACATGATGCAGAGTTGATAAAAATATTAGCAAAAAAGAATCCAAGTTTTGCGATAAATGTTAAAAATGAATCATCTGCACATGCTGAACTAGGAGAAAAACAAGTTGTTGAATTTAGTGGAAAAGTATGTGATGGACTTTATGCTGCTGGAATGTCGGTTGCTACTTTACATGGGCTTTACAGAATGGGGCCGATTTTTTCTGGGATGCTAATATCAGGTAAGAAGGTAGCCGAACTAATTTCAAAGGAGCTTGGAAAATAGAGGATTTTTGTGAACCCAAAAATTTCAGTAAAAATAATAAAAGTCTAGTTAAAATCCCGCTTAAATTTTTAAGTATTAAGCACTGGTAATTTTTTTATATACAAACTTTTAAATATTAAAATGACTTGATTTTCCGTATAGGTGATTGTAGTATGAAAAGTTTAGTTCTAAAAAGCCTGCATGAAAGCCTAGGAGCAACTATAGGAGAATTTGCAGGTTGGGAAGTTCCAATGGTTTATAATTCTACTATCAGTGAGCATTTAAATGTCAGAAATGAAGTCGGTATCTTTGACGTTTCACATATGGGAAGGCTTCGTTTAAAAGGTAAAGATTCTTTGGAGCTTTTGGAAAAGGTTTTTACAAAGAAAATTGCAAAGACCAAAATTAATTTTATGAGTGGCCCTGCTTTGGCTTTAAATGAATATGCAAGAGTAATTGATGATGAGATGTGGTATAAGGTTAATGATGAAGAGTGGCTAGGTGTTGCAAATGCTGCTACTAGGCTAAGAGTGCTGGAGCATCTTGAGAAAGTAAAAGAAGAGTTTAATTTTGATGCAGAAATAGAAGATCTTACCGAAAGATATGTCATGCTTGCAGTTCAGGGCCCAAAAAGTCCTGAAGTAGCAGAAAAAGCTGGAATAAATGGGGCATTGCAGCTTAAACCTCTGGAGTTTAAGTTAGATATCAAATTAGGAGAATATCCTATATTTTTAATTAGTAGAAGCGGATGGACAGGAGAAGATGGCTTTGAAATATGGGTTGAAAATAGCATTGCAGAAAATGTCTATAAAAATTTCTTAGAAGCTGGTGCAAAACCTATAGGTATTGTCGCAAGAGATACGCTTAGAATGGAAATGGGTTATGTGCTTGGAGGAAACGAATATGGCGAAGACCCAATGAGATTTCCGTGTGCAATTTCTTTAAGGTACGGTCTTGGTTCTATAGACTGGGAAAAGCACGGATATATCGGTGAAAATGCACTTCGTGCATGTAGAAGAGAAGGAGCTAGATGGATCAGACTAGGTGCAATTATGAAAAAGGACTTTTCAAGATTCGTTCCAAGAAGCGGTTACAAGATTTATGTAGAGGACATAGAAGTAGGGTGGGTGACAAGTGGCACATATAGTCCTGTATTGGAAAGAGGAATTGCACAGTTATATATTGATAGTAGATATGCCATAGTAGGTGAAAGTATAAAAATAAAAGATGCGAAAGGGAAAGAAGCAGAAGCTAAGCTTTCAGACTTCCCATTAATTCAGAAAAAATAGTTTTTTCGCTAAAGCAAGTTAGTATTACATAGATCTCATGAAATGATGTTTAATTTTGTTGAATTTGAAGCTAAATTTTCTCGATCTGAAATTCATTGTCTTTTTGCTTTTAAATGCTATGATATTAGTATAATATTTTAGAAAGAAGCAGGTGGAGTATGAAAATGGTCATATATACTGTAGACATGTTGGATAAATATGTCGGACAGAAAGTAAAAGATCCATATCAGAGGGTTGTAGGGTCTCTCGCAAGTATTTATAGTAATGTGGATGGGAATGTTAATGCCGTAGAGATATTATTTGGAGATATAAATTTTAAAACACTTCCAGCCGAAAGAATATTGATCCAGAAAGATGATATTATTCTTCTTCCAGAATGGAAATATTCAGCTTTAAAAGTTATTGAAAGGCTTGAAAGAGCGAGAAGAAGAGCAAAAGCTTTAGATGAGTTATATGCAAAAGGAGAAATAACAAGGCAATCATATGAGGAATTTAAAGCCAACGTTTCAAAAGACCTTGATACTCTAAAAAAAGATGCGAATGAAGCAAAAGACATGATTAAGAAGAGGATAAATGAGCTCGAAGACCAAATCGTTCAAATAGAAAAAGCTATAACTGCGCTGAAAATGAGCTATATAGCTGGAGAAATCAGTGAAAGGGGATATAAACCAGCTGCAGATATCTTAAGATTAAATAAAGATAGAAACCTTGAGGAGAAAAATGATGCAAAAAAGATAATGGATTTAATAGTTAAGCTAGAAACATCAAGCCTAGATGTTGAAAGCGTAGTTAAAGAAGTTCAAAATGTCACTCCCCAAGTTCCTCAAGTAGAGCAACCTATAGTCGTTGAGCTTCACGAATCTGCTCCTCAATCTGATAATGCAAATGTGCCTGCCGTATCATCCCAGTAATAAATACTAAAAAATAAAGGTGGTAACCGGGTTATGGGTCTAAGTATCGATAGGGATGAAAAAAAGGCAGGCCTGCTAGGCTGGCTAAAGAATATTTTCGGCAGTCCAAAGAACTATACATGGGAAGACATGATACAGGATGTAATAGTAAGGTTAAAGGACGAAGGAGAAAAATTTGATGAACTGGAATATAGAACGAAAAAAAGGATACAAGAGCTTACGGACAGAATCGTAGAGAACTTGAAAAAATATGATTCTCCGAATATAAAGGAAGATGAAAAAAGAACATATCATAATTTAGCAAAAATGTATGCAGAAGAAGTTTACGAGTTGAGAAACTTTTTAAAAGCGATCTTATTTACTAAAATAAGCTTCGAAAGAGTAATTCAAAGACTTCAAACTGTAAGAGATTATAAAGACTTTCAAGCAGCGCTCGGTCCGGTTTCTAAAATGCTCGCTGGAGTTAAAAACGAAATCTCTGCTATATTCCCTAAAGTAGGAGAAACTTTAGATGAAATTAATAGAAACATAACTGACATGATGATTTCCACTAGTAATTCAATGGGGGGGTTCAATACAAACCAGACTTTTATGATTAATGAAGATGTGGAAAAAATAATTCAAGAAGCTTGGAAGTTGGCTGACAGCAACGTGGAAAAAATGCTACCGGAGCCAAAGAAACTAATCCAGCAGACAACACAAATCACAAATTTAAGTACTCAGCAGTCAACTCAGAGGGAAATTAACCAGCAAAAAAGCATTGTAAATAAAACAGAAAAAATCCAATTAGAGGCGCAAACATCATCATCTTCCTACAATATTGAAATTGTGGAAAATATAATTCTAAATGAAATAAAAAAGACAGGAGGAAAGCTGAATATTCAAGAAATAACTACAAACTACGGAATTGATAAGGAGAAGATATACGAAGCTCTATATAATTTAAAGAAAAAAGGAAAGATAGAGATCAAAGATAATCCTAAATAATTTTTTTTAAAGGTGAAGGTACTTATGGCTTTCCCTTATTTACAAGAAATGGCAACTAGATA
Source organism: Fervidicoccus fontis Kam940 (assembly GCF_000258425.1). Classification (NCBI taxonomy): domain Archaea; kingdom Thermoproteati; phylum Thermoproteota; class Thermoprotei; order Fervidicoccales; family Fervidicoccaceae; genus Fervidicoccus; species Fervidicoccus fontis. The sequence goes on along the minus strand of NC_017461.1, from coordinate 369,415 downwards.
TGCAAGAGCAGCAGTAGCAGCTGATAAAGACGGAGATTATGAGACGGCCATAAACAATTATAGAAAGGCTATCGAAATTTTGACAAAAATTGTTAGAATGTATCCTGACAGTCCTTTGATAAGTACTTATTTAGAAATGATTAAAAGCTACGAAAAGAGGATCCAGCAACTGCAAAGCAATACCGAAGCAATAGAATCTAATACTGCGAGTAAATCTAACGAAAAAGATAGCTTTATAAATGATATCGTTCTGACTCAAAAGCCTAATGTAAAGTTTAGTGATATTGCTGACCTTAAAGAGGCCAAACAGGCAATTGTTGAGGCTATAGTATATCCGGTGAAAAGACCAGATCTCTTTCCCTTAGGATGGCCAAGAGGTATACTACTCTTCGGTCCTCCTGGGTGCGGAAAGACTATGCTTGCGGCAGCTGTTGCCAATGAAGTCAACGGGTATTTCTTATATGTTGATGCGGCGAGTATAATGTCCAAATGGTTAGGAGAAGCTGAGAAAAACGTCTCAAAAATTTTCAAATATGCAAGACAAAAGAGCGAAGAAGGTAGTCCTGCAATAATCTTCATAGATGAAATAGACGCACTGTTGGGTACGTTTAGCGGAGAAGTTGGAGGAGAAGTAAGGGTAAGAAATCAGTTCCTCAAAGAAATGGATGGGATTCAAGATAAAGATAAAAAAATACATGTGTATGTAATCGGTGCAACAAATAAACCGTGGCAATTAGATGAGGCATTTGTGAGAAGGTTCAATAAAAGAATATTGATACCTCTTCCAGATCTGGAATCAAGGAGACAGTTGTTTGCTTTGTATACGAAAGGTTTGAATTTATCTTCAGATGTAGATTTGGATAGACTCGCTCAATTAACTGAAGGATATTCAGCAAGTGATATAAGGGATATAATTCAGGCTACACATACGCTAGTTATTAGAGAATTCTTTGAACAGAAAAATGGAGAAGGTGAGCCAAGGTCGATAACCATGGAAGATTTTCTCAATATACTAAAGGAGAGAAAGCCTAGCGTGGATCCTTTGTTTGTAAAGAGATATGATGCATGGTTTGAAAAGTTTAAAGCTCTTTAAGATACATAACCCGGTTATCACATGTTATATATTGCAAATTTTATATCTTTATTTTTCACAAAAAAGCAATCTTTTACGAACTTAATTTATGAGATAAAAATTTCAATCGTTAAATATCAACTTGCAATATAATATTGAAGCATAAATGAACTCATTTTCGTCCTCAAGGGCGAGAGGTTCTTCGCAATTATTTACAATTGCATGCTTCATCTGCTAGGTAGTGAGAGAGACCAAAGATCTCCTTTCTAAAGATTTATCTGGGCCGACTATTCTTTGTTAAGTTCTTGAAGACAACGCCTCATTTAATGCATACGCTGTTTTAATTTTTATCAGTAATAAAAAGCAGGAATAGAAAAGCTTATAATCTTCATTCCAGCCTTGAAAAGGAGGCTTTTTGTTTGTAATAAATAGCTCAGTTTCCCCGGAGAGGCACATCCTTTCGTTCACTCGGCATGACTGTCATCATTGCTTTTTATCATAAATATACATTTATTTTTTAATATTAAGCTATTGCTTTCATAAACTTTTAATAATTAACTTCAAAATACAACAAAATCATCTATTAACTAAAGCTTTTTCATAAATTTGAAGAAGTCTTTCTCTTAGCTCAAGGATTTTTGGATGCATAATGTAATCGAGAACTGTACCTTTACTTTCTTTTATACCTAAAACATCAAAAGTTTCCTTGTATTTGCTTCCCATAAAACCGAGACCTATCATTGCTTGACCTAATGCAGATTCTTTTACAAAAGAATTTTCAAAATATTTTGGATGGAATATGATACGCTCGAATTTTTTCGAAAGATTACTAGACAATTTTTCTTTTAATTCGTTTGAGCTAGAATATCTTCCAGTTACAATCAATATGTCCTTAGTATCTTCGTTTAATATTAAAATTTTCTCAAAAATAGAATCAAACATTTGCTCAACAGCAGCCCTACAAATAGGTTCAGTTGATTTCAAAGCATCATCAAGAGAAGAAGTTTTACAATAATCTTTTAGACCTCCATAAAATATATCATTTCTTTTCCACCGCCTTTTATATGCAGTTATTTCAGCATCAATCGGACCTATAGTTAAGTGACCAATTCCTAACTTAGTGCCTCCTATGCCACCAACTATTCTTCCACGCCTTACTTTAATTAAAGCATTATACCCATACCCTATTTCTAGCATAGTGAAGTTAATTTTATCTATATCGAAGCTTTCTCGATCACGAAGGTAGTTAATAACATAAAAAGCTGAAGCTAGCTTATCAGCAGTTCCGCAATCAATTGTATTAATCTTAAATTTTAATTCAACGCTATTTAAAAGTTTTACCGATGGGATATAACATGCATTTATTTTATTCTTCCAAAGCTTTACTGAAGTCTTGTAAAGAGCCTTATAGACCATACTTCCCTCATCTTTTAAATTCAATAATTCTTTATATTTAGAAAGAAGAAGGATTTCGGATGCAAATAACCTTATATCTTTTATATTTTCGTTACATACAAATGGAGATCCATACCCTGAGGGGGCAATTATAACGTCAAAATCTTTTATTTTTAAAATTTCATCTATTAGAATATCAGGATTTGATGCGATGATTTCTGTGGGAATGCTTTTCTCTTCGATTATTTTTTCTTCATCCATAACTACTATGTCAAAGCTTTTTGTTCCAGGATCAATACCTATGCTCTTCAAGGTCACTAACCTCTGCTATTACATTGTATGGATGTATTGACTCATAACTAATGACTTTAATCTTAAGCCCAATGTCACTTGGTAGCTCCTTTTTAAGATAAAAATAAGCTTTTCTGCACACATCTTCTGCAAACATAGGATTATTAATAGTTTTCTTTATGAATTCATATTCTTCATCTCTGTTAAGTGTTTCTTTTAAAATGTCGGAAAATGAGCTTTTTCCGACACTTATAGCCTTCAGTAAGTATTCATTGTACAACAGATCTAGGTTATATTTTGAATTTAAGGTGATGTGCAATTCAGCCCTCTGCATATGAGTAGGAGTTTTTTCATATTCCGTGTTTTCATAGAATTTAAACACTTCCTTTGCACATGGACACGACGTGATTCCATTTAATTCAATAGAAACTTTTCCTTCTTGTGAACCATTTTTTTCTCTTACATAACTCGCATGCAGTACAAACCGCGTATCTTCAATAATGTCTTCAAACGATACATGTATTTCTGAACGGCTTGAAGAAAAATGCGTGTTTAAAACTCTTTTAGCTGTCTTTTCCAGAAGATCATTTAATTTAAAACATTCATTACTGTTTAGCTCTTGATTTAAAGAATTTACTAATCTTGATAGATGAACCCCTCTTAATTCTTTGTCAAGATCTATATATAAGTTGATTGTACACAGTTTTTCGCTACATGAGTTTCCGATCTTAATTTTTATTTTTTTCTTTAAACCTTCGATTCCTGCTTTATTAATTGCAATTTTATATTCGGGTGGATTCTCATGAATGTCAGGAGAGAACTTCGTCAAGCACTTTCTCCCTCTATAACTACATAATTATTCATTCCTTCATATAGCTTAATTTTAATTCTTCCTTTTAACTTTTCGGCAATATCATGAAAAATAGAAAGGGCAATATATTCTGTTGTTGCTGCCGGATAATCTAAGTACTTAACAGATAAGGAAAATTCCCCTTCAATTCTAGTATTCTCTTTATCTTTTGCTGGAAGAATTAGCTTATGATCATAATCTTTAATAACATCTTTTATGATTTTTTTGAGTTCTATAAAATCAAAGACCATGCCGCTTTCCTGATTAAAATTTCCTTCATATTCTACTGATAGAATAAAAGTATGGCCGTGAAGGTTTTCGCATTTTCCATCAGAACTTTTAGTATAGTGAGATGCATCAAAGGAAATATTCTCGACGCCAACTTGAATTTTATTTACTCTTCCCAAGGATATATTTCCAGACATTTTTCATCATTCTCATACGGAATGCTTATTCTATATTTCCACTTACACTTCAACCAATTTATAATTAAGTAGCCCGCAAGGAACTTTTTTGCTTTTATATCCAATTTATTAAGATTATAGAACACATCGATATTGAAATATTCTTCACCTATTCCATAGATTTCTATCTCTTTCGCTTTAAAAAATAATGCGGTAAAAACCGTTCTATCACCATCAGTAAATCCCCCAAAATTGAATAAAGGATAAAAAGGTTTAGTTTGTGTAGTACCTATTATTTTAATTTTTTGCTTCATAATAGAAGGTAAATATTTTTTTATTAATTCCTGATTATCGCCATGTGCATGAATAAAAAAATAGGAATTTTTGTATTTAGGGTGAAATAAAATGTTATCATTAATGCCATCTAAATCTGTTATAATTGCGGTCGGTTTTATATCATTTCTTGACAAGCATTTAATCCCTTTATCCGCTACAAAAATAATAGCTTCATTTGGGTTTTTACAATTTATATAATCCTCGTAGCATTTCGAGCCCGCAATGACTATAACTTTTTTTCCTTCTACCGAAGAATATATCTCCTCGAGCGAAATCCTCGGATAATCTAACAAAAACGAACGTAGCAGAAGAGCGCTATTGTTATCTGAGTAAAAAGAAAGCTCAATAAAAGATTTTAACCAGTTGTAGATTTTCTCCCAAAAAAATTTGTTAGGTTTATAGTTCAAACCTTTTTACTTCCTCCCAAACTTTACAGATGGCTTGAGAGTTGATGGATGGTTTGCCTTAACTGCATCTAACCTTCTTACACTTGTATTAATTGGTGCCTGCTTCAATTCACTTGGATTTGTATACGCTATTTCAATGGCTTTCTTTACAACTTCAGCATATTTTACTATATTTTCATAGCTTTCGGTTTCTGTAAATTCTATCATAAAAGCTTCATCCACTATTAATGGGAAGTAAATCGTTGGTGCATAAAAGCCGTTATCAAGGAGGTATTTGGCTACATCTTCAACCGTCACTCCAGTCTCTTCAGCTAACTTTTTGAAGCTTAGCACAGTTTCATGAAGCCTTGGAGTTTTTTCATCGTAAGGTAGCGTTATTCCCTTTACTCCTTTTAATAAAGAAATGAAAAAATTAGTATTAAGTGTCGAATATTTCGCCACTTTGTAAATGTCGCTTCCATAGGAAAGTATAAATATATACGCATATATCATGCCCGGAAGGTTTCCATACGTTGAGTATACATCTCCTATAGACTTGCTCATTTTCTTGAGGAAATACCTACCATTGTCGTCTTTACTAACAATATATCCAGGCAAATAATCTTCTAGATACTTTTTAACGCATACAGCTCCAGCGCCTGGTCCTCCTCCTCCGTGAGGAGCTGAAAATGTTTTATGAAGATTTAAATGTACGATATCGAATCCCATATCTCCAGGCCTAGCAATTCCTATTATTCCATTCAGATTGGCACCATCGTAGTGAACTATCGCTTCATTCTCATGAAGAATTTTTGTTACTTCTGTAATATTCTTCTCAAAAAGACCAAGAGTGTTTGGATTAGTCAGCATCAGGCCTGCTGTTTTATTACTTACAGAAGCTCTTAGAGCTTCTAAATTGACAAGCCCATGTTCGTCACTTGGGATTCTTACAGATTTAAAACCACCCATGCTACTACTTGCGGGATTTGAACCGTGGGCGCTGTCTGGAATTAGCATCTCATCTCTTTGAGTATCTCCTCTTTCTTGGAAGTATTTTTTAATTATCAAGACTCCAGTGAGCTCTCCTGAAGCCCCTGCAGGTGGCTGAAGAGTGCAGGCATCCATTCCTGTTATTTCTTTTAGCCATTCTTGAAGCTGATACATTAATTTCAATATGTTTTGTGCTGTTTCAAACTTTAATAGAGATGGGTGAATGTTTGCTAAATATTCGCTATTTACATAATTCGTTGCAATTCTAGGATTGTACTTCATCGTGCAGGATCCAAGAGGAACAGGACCATTATCTACGCCGTAAGATTCTTCTGTGAACCTTGTATAATGCCTTACTACCTCTATTTCACTCATTCCAGGAATTTTTAGCTCTTTTCTTTTTTAGCTCACTTGGTAATTCGAGTTTTTCATCGACTTCAAATTCAAGGGAAGACCTATTTTGATGTTCAATATCAAAAGCTATAGGTTCATTCCATTTAGCTTGTCTAAAGCTCATTTTCTCAACACACCTCCTATGGCTTCACTAAAAAGTGAAATATCCTCATTATTATGCACTTCAGTAGCAGAAGAAATCGCATAATTTTGATATGGTGTAAAGGGTATTATTTTATATTTTTCAATAATCTCTCTTCCTTCTGTGAAAGGATCGTCAATTTTATAGCTAATATTCTTAAAATGAAGGGCCTTTTTATAACTTGCTTCAATTCCATTTTTTTCTAGTGCTTGCTTAAGCATTTTGGTGTTTTCAAGGATTTTTTCAGCTCTGGTTTTTAGGCCTTTTTCTCCATATAGTAAAACATTAATAGCTACTGCAATTGCATTCAAAGTAGTGGCTGTTGTTATATTAGATGTTGCCTTCTCTCTTCTTATATGCTGTTCTCTTGTTTGAAGTATCATCATATATCCTTTCTTTCCATCCGCATCAACAGTTTCCCCTATAAGCCTACCTGGAAGATTTCTTAAAAGTTCCTTATCATTTTTTATGCCCAATATACCTAAAAGACTTCCTCCTCCAGACATCGGAAGTCCCAAGCTTTGTCCTTCTCCTACAATAATGTCTGAACCTAGCTCTCCGGGTGGCGTTAATATAGGTAGAGATGAAGGGTCAGAAAATGTTATTGCAAGCGATCCATATTTATGGACTTCTTCGATAAGTTCTTTTGTCGATTTTCTTATTGGACCAAAATTTGATGGATAATCTATTATTACTCCAGAAGGTTTTTCATTTTTAATTTTTTCAATAGTTTCTCCCGTTATCTCTCCGGTATCTTTATCAAAATCATATTCAATTAAGGTTGCATTTTGACCATATAAATATGTTTTAATTACAGATTTATACTCCTCGAAAAGCGTAGAAGAAATCGCAATTTTTTTATTTTTCTTAATTCTTATAGATAATAGCGAGGCTTCTGCAAGCGCGGTTCCTCCATCATACATACCAGCATTAACTATTTCAATGTCATAAAGTATTGCCATTAGACTCTGGTATTCATATAAGGCTTTTAGCAAACCCTGTGAAATTTCTGCCTGATATGGAGTATAAGCAGTTAAAAATTCTCCTCTATTTATTAGATAAGTAGTCACTTGTGGAACAAAGTGAGGTGCAACGGGTCCTCCAGAAAAAACTCTTTCTAAATCTACTATATTTTGTGCCCTTACAACTTCTTTCATATGTTTTTCTAGCTCTATTGTATTAAGGGGACGTTCTGCACCAATTTTCAGTTTTTTCTTCAACTTTATTTCTTCAGGAATGCTTGTAAAAAGTTCATCCCAGTTATTAATGCCTATTGTTTTTAACATTATATTTAATAATTCTTCATTATCATTAGGTATCCATGGATGGTATTTCATATTAAATCAACCATTTGAAATTATATAAAAAGTTAGAAATAAAAATTTCCTAAATCAAAACTAAATAGCTTTCTAAATATAATAAGTTAAAAAACAAGCATTGTCTGAAAAATTTTAACTTTTAGAATTTTTTTTTAAAATTTTTGAAATTGCTAGATAAATTTTTATACCTGAAACTTTGTCCTTCAGAAAAAATCAACCGTTTTAAACTTTTTTATGTTATATTTTATAGAGAAAAGTTTTTCAATAGTCATCGAAAAATGCTAAAATTTACCAATTATTTGTCTTATTAATTTTTTATTTTATTGTGTCGGAAATGCTTTGGATTTTTAATTATTTTCAATGATTACTCCAGGTTTATCACTATTTGTTTAACATTGCTAACAGTAATTTTTTTAACTCCTCTTTGTCCTGGCTTGTAAGTCGTTCTTATTAGTCCTGCTTCTTCTAATTTCTTTATTTGCGCACTTGCATTAGCTTTACTTTGTTTAATTAGATCAGCTATTTCACCGACATCTGATTCATGCTCTTTAATGTATTTTAGGATGAAAAGTCTTGTGCTGTTGGCCAAAGCTGAGGTAACTCTAATTATATACTCATCTCCATTTACATATAGTACTCCATTTTCTTCAAAAATTCCTGCTTTTTGCGGTTTTTTAATATTTTTTCCTTCTTCGATACTACTTTGAGATTGCATCCCTTTTCCACCTTTTTACTTTATAAATAATTATTAAATAATTATTTTTATCAGATGTTTATTAATTTTTCGCGATTTTTAAATAAATATTCCTACAAAAAGGTATTTTTATTTCCTTTTGTTCTTTTAATAAAAAGTAAAAAGAAAATTGCATAAATGTTAAAAAAATGAAAAATATTATTTCAAAAAGCTTCTTATTGTAAAAATTTTACAAGTTTTTATGAAAGAAAAAAGAAAAGGTACTAGGCAAGGCCCTCCGCCGCTCTACCAGGCTGAGCCACGGGCCCACAATCGAATTTATTAAAATTATATAAAAAGTTTAAAAAGATAACGGTTGAATATATTATTGAATTTTTATTAAATTTACGAATTTTCTTGCCATGAGACTTTGTAATTGTATTACAATTGAAAAAACCCATTAATAGACGAGAACGATGTCAGATCAAAAAATAGTTCTATTTTGTTCATTCAAAAAAATTCTTCTTCTTGCTCATCTTCGCTTTTCGTTACGAGGCAATCTAATTCTTTTAAAGTCTTATATATGTTTTCGACTGCTTTTGAAACTTCTTCCTCCCTTTTAGCACCAGTAATTACCATTTTACCACTGCTAAATATCAGTAATACCACATATGGGTCGGTCATTCTATGAATTAGTCCAGGGAACTGCTCTGGCTCATACATGTTATTTTCTAATTTATATGCTGCATCTTCTAAATTAACATCTACATTAAGATTGGCAGAAGCAACGATGTTTTGTATCTGTATTTTAGGTCTTCCTGTAATTTTTATCCCATGATTATAAAATGTTTTTATAATTCTCTTAACTGCAGTTATCAATTCTTGGGTACTTTTTGAACCTGTTACAACCATTTTTCCTGATTTGAAAATTAGTGCAGTTATTTTTGGTCTATCTAGCCTGAAAACAAGCCCAGGGAACTGATCAGGATTATATTCTACTCTGGGAACTTTTCTTTCTATTTCATGCAGATCCAGTTGCTGATCAAGTGTAACAGTTGCTACAATATTTTCTATTTGTACTACAGGTTTTGATATCGAATTTGTTTTTTTCATATAGCACACCATAAGCATAATATTCCTAATAAACTTACTTGACTTTAATATTTTTAAAGAAATAAAGGGATTTATAAATAAATAAGATTGCAATTGATTTAAGCTTTTTTATTTTTAAACTTTTTCTACAAGAAGAAAAGATACTAATATCTAATAAATTTAAAGCAACTATAGTTTAACAGGTTATGTTTATTAGTTTCTTATTGAAAATTAATTATAAAAATGTGTAACTAATTAAACACCAAACGTTTTGTCTATTTTAGGAGGATGAATTATAAATTGAACATAGAAAAAGAGTACGTCCTGCCTGTTTCTCCTAAATGCATCAGTGTAGATCATGTTCTAGGGCTTGTAGAATCTCTTTATAGCGTCGGGGGCATGGCAGACGTATCATACATTAATGATGTGACAGATGTAGACATAGATGTTCTACCCCATGCAATAGATATTTCTGAAAGACTAGGTCTTATTTCTTATAACAATGGAGATTTATTATTAACAGACTTTGGCAAAAAAATAGCAATGACTCATCATTTAGAAGTTAGAGATTTATTGAAAGAAAAAATCTCAACGCTTCAGCCGATAAAAGATATAATAAAAAAATCAAGAGATAGCAACAATATATTAACAGAAGATGAAGTTTATCAGATCCTGTCTAGATACTATGGAGAGGAGGAAATCGGTAAAGCTTTAAAGTGCATAAGCATGTGGCTTTTCTTTTTTGAGATCGCTTATTGGGACTACGAAGAAGGAGTTTTGATCGTTAGAAATAAAATTCAGTAAAAAGGGCGCTCACTTATGAGCTATTCGAATAGAAAAGGCTTTTTAAGCAAGTATAAAAGTGATATGATCTTTATAATAGTACTTATAATATTGGTAATTTCTATTAGACCTGCTTTATCAGAAGCAACTGGCCTCTCTAATCCAGTAGCAGTTGTTAAAGGAACTAGCATGCTACCATTGCTTAAGGAAGGAGATATCGTTTTTCTCATACATAAGTCACCTGATCAAATAAAAGTCGGGGATATAGTAGTTTATGAAAGGTTAGGTGGTGGATACATTATACATAGAGTTGTCGCTATTGAAAATATAAGCGGAGTAGTTTACTATACAACTAAGGGAGACAATAATCCAATCGATGACAGCGCTCTTGGGCAATTTCCCAGTGGTCTTGGAATAACATATGATAGAATTATAGGTGTAGTTTGGTCTCCCGACAATCGCACTTTTGTCATTCCATATTTAGGATATGTGACAATATTTATCGAAAGTATAGTTTAACAAAAAATTTTTAATTGTTTTCAGAGAAAATTTTCATTTTATTAAGTTTTTGTTAAACTACTTTAAGCTCGCGGTGTTGGTCCTTGAACAAGTATGTTTTTGTTACAGGTGGAGTAATGTCCGGTATAGGAAAGGGTATTACGACTGCAAGTTTAGCTATGTTGCTAAAAAAAATGGGATACACTGTAACGATTGTAAAAATTGATCCTTATTTAAATAAAGACGCTGGAACAATGAATCCATATATGCATGGCGAAGTTTTTGTTACTGATGATGGTGGAGAAACAGATTTAGACCTAGGCCACTACGAGCGATTTTTAGGCATAAATCTAAGTAAAGAAAATAACATAACAACTGGAAAAATATACGGTTCTGTAATTGAGAAAGAAAGAAAGGGGGTTTTTCTCGGTCAAACTGTGCAGATAATACCTCATATAACAAATGAAATAAAAGATCAACTAAAAGATATTAGCAAAAAATATTCAAGTGATGTTACATTTGTAGAAATAGGAGGAACAGTGGGCGATATCGAAAGTCTTCCCTTCTTAGAAGCAGCTAGGCAGATGTCTATTGACCTTGGAAAGGAAAATGTAGTTTATATCCATATTGCGTATATTCCCTTGCTTCCAAACACTGGTGAATTAAAAACGAAACCGCTTCAACATAGCGTTAATGAACTAAGGAGAATAGGTATCCAGCCAGATATGATATTTGGAAGAAGCACGGTTCCCATAAATGAAGAAATTAAATCGAAAATTTCTCTATTTACAAACGTTCCAATGAATGGCGTTATTAGTACCCATGATGTTGATATTATATATGAAGTACCAATAATGTTGAAAAAAGAAGGTGCAGATAAGTATATTGTTCAAAAGCTAGGATTGAACTATAGAGAATACTCATTAGATGATTGGGAAGATTTCTTAGAGAGGCTGAAAAATCCATCAAAAAGCGTGAAAATTGCAATGATAGGAAAGTATACGAAACTCCATGACAGTTATTTGAGCATAAAAGAAGCAATAATTCATGCTAGTGCATTTTACAGAATAAAACCTGAGCTTATCTGGATAGAATCAACGGATATCGAAGAAGACAAGATAAATTTAGAAGAAGAATTGAATGGAATTAATGGAGGAATTATATTGCCAGGTTTTGGGAAGAGAGGGGTAGAGGGAAAAATTAGGGCTATAAAAATGTTAAGAGAAAACAATATCCCACTTTTGGGAATTTGTTTCGGAATGCAGCTTTCTGTTGTCGAATTTGCAAGAAATGTTGTTGGATTAGAAGGGGCTCACAGTACAGAAATAAATCCGCAAACTCCTTATCCGGTTGTTTCTTTATTGGAAGAACAAATGAACGTAAAATATTTAGGAGGAACTATGCGGTTGGGAAGCTATGCAATAAAGCTAGTGAAAAACACCAAAGTATATGATATGTATAAGCAGGAAATAGTATATGAAAGGCATAGGCATAGATATGAAATAAATCCAAAGTATATTGACAAATTAATTGAAAACGGTTTAACAATCTCGGGCTACAGCTTAGAAGGAAACAGAGTAGAGTTTATCGAATATAACAGCAATAGGTTCTTCGTTGGAACTCAGTCCCATCCCGAATATAAAAGTAGACCGCTCACGCCTTCGCCAGTTTATTTATCATTCATAAAATCTCTTTTTTAACTTTCTTAAATAATCAAGCGACAGTTAACAAGAATAATTTAATTATAAATAAAAATGACTAAAATTTATAAGCTTTATACTTTTTAATTAAATTTCAACTGTTACACTTGATAAGTTCGCGTTTTAATGCGGAGGGCTTGAATAAAAAATGCGGTGATATTGTGAACATTATCATAGCGTTAGCACTAAGCATGCTTAGAATGTTTTTAGCATTGTTTCTTTCAATATTAGTTGCATATTTAGCTGGAATACCGATGGGAAGAAATGAAAAAGTGGAAAAGATCTTATATCCTATTATCGATGTGCTACAGTCCGTTCCTATTTTAGGCTTCTTTCCTCTCATAATATTGCTATTTGTAAACAATTTGCCAGGGTGGTTAGGTCCTGAATTAGCTTCAATTTTTTTAATATTTACAAGCCAATCTTGGAATCTTATAATTGGAGTGTATTCTGCTGTAAAGGTAATTCCTCAAGAAATAATAGATATGGCTAATATTTATAAACTCTCAACTGTTGCAAAGATTTTTAAAATTTATATTCCTTATTCCAAACAAGCTCTAGCAAGAAACATTTTAATATCTTGGGCAGGAGGTTTGTTCTTTCTTACAGCATCGGAAGTTATCACTTTAGGATCAACAAACTATGAATTAACAGGAATAGGAACTTATATTCAAATGGCAGCAGATTCGAACAATTTCTCTTTAGTATTTATTGGAACTTTTATTTTGATGATAACGTCTGTTTTGATATATGTCTTGTTTTTGAATCCATTTTTTAACTCCGCTGCAGGTGAAGGAAAAGAATCTTTTAAAGGTCTATCCGTAGACATTTTGTACGAAAAACTTACTTCCTTTTTCTCACCTCTTGTAAGCAAAATCGTTGATGGCTTGATCATTATTAATGGAAAAATAAATAGCAAAATAAGCTTGCACACTCAATCTAGGAATTATAAATTTATAGCGTCATTTTTACTTTTAGCTTTTCTATCTGTTATTATATTATTTAACATATACAGCATTATAGAAATCCCTAAAGCAATCGAAAATTATATTGCAGAAACTTTTCAGGCTAGCCTTATATTAAATGGCATTGAAGGACTTTTAATAAGTACAGCAAGAGTAGTACTCGTTATGATGTTGGGTTTGATTTTTTTAATTCTTATATCTTATTATTTATATGAAAAGCCTACTATTTATAGATCCATATTTACATTGGCTGGAGAAGTTTTGGCTTCAATGCCTTCAATATTATGGTGGCCGATTTTCCTCTTACTTATTGAAAGAGGATTCCCCCCTCTACTAGTATCCTTTTTCATAATTTTTCAAGGTTCCATATGGTATATCTTCTTCAATGTATTCCTTACAGGAATAGGACCAATTGAGAAAAATCTTATGGAAATGTCTAGAATTTACAAGATAAGAGGAATATACAAGCTTTTTTATATATACATCCCTATGATATCTCCATATTTAGTAGCAGGCCTATCTGCTGGTTGGGGAGGCGCGTGGAATGCGGATATTGTTGCAGAATATGCTAGTATTGGAACAAACCTTATAACTTTCTTTGGCATTGGTTACCTTATTTCCCTTTCGACATACAGCGGAAATATGTTGGCTTTATCTACATATGTGTTTTTATTGGTAATGTTTATTATTATAGTAAATAGAACTGTTTGGGCATTTATGTACAGCTATATTAAGAAGAAATACCACGTAATAGATTAGACCTTTAACTTTTTTGGGCGAAAGTCTCCTTCAATGAGGCGGGGATGGAGTGGACAACATTTAACACTGGAGGCCCTGAAAAAATATGTGAAGAGCCAAAGAGAGAGAATAACGTGATCCAATTGGCATTCAAGTACAAGATTTATCCAACGAGAGAAGATGTAAAAAAGATGAGTGTATAGTAAGTTTCCTGGAAGAAACAGGAAACCTCCACCGCAAGGGGGGAGATGCCTCTTCAGTAAGGGCGGGGTAGTTCACTTAGTATGAAAAACATGAAATTATATTTATATTGATCAAAAATTTCGCTTTATTTTAAAAGAAAATCAAAAAACTAATATTATTTTTAAAAAAATCATCATATATGTGAGCAATAATCCTAAAAAGATGAAAAATCCGAGAGGTATGCCATACATTGCTATAATCCAATCGGTTTTTATGCCCTTTTCTTCAAAAGAAAAAGGCTCTTTTTCCACATTTGCGTATATCCTTTTTTTGCTTTTAGTTGCAACAACAAAGTAAAATTTCTTTTTCTTAAATTCCTCCTTGTTCAAAGTCTCACAAAAGAGAAAATAGTATATTTTTACTAAAAGCCCCAAACCGTTTGTGATATCTCTGAAATATTTCACTCTTTTAAGATTAATTATAATGTTTTTAAAAATTAAAAGCAATGAGAGCAAAAGGGAAGTTATAATAATAAATATTCCTGCAGGCATTACATAATGTCTAATTAATAAGACATATGGGTTTAGAAAAAAAACATATGATGTTATAAACGCATCGGCAGAGCCTATAAACCCAGACCTTGACATGAAAAAAGCAAAAATGAATAGAAAAGCCCCTATTATTATATTGACAATTTCAATAATCTCATTTTGGAAATAGGAGTAAATGCTTAAGATTAGTATTATCGGGATGAAACAGTAAAAGGCTTTGTCGTCTATTTCTCTATATTTCAAATCAACAATTCCAACGTAACCGAAAAATAATGCATTTAAAGCAAAAAGTATAAAAAGGTAAAATCCGCTTAGCAAGCTTGATTTCCTCCTATATGACAATTTTAAAATATTTTCATTTATAAAAATCATAAAATTTTTTCTGAAATCTTCCTCATAAAGTATAAGAAGTTCTTTTTATATCGATTTATATTATGAGTTCCCAGAAAACCCAGAGCTTCAGTTCTAGCATGAATGGGCAAAGCTTAGATGTTAGTGAAATAGAGAATTCAATGGATGTTACTGTACAAAAGGATGTTCAATTGACAGCTGTAGGAATTAATATAGCCCACAGGTCAATGAGCTCTGTGTGACGGCTGAGCTGTGAGCCTCGCAAACCAGCAAATGAGGGGATAGGCGCAAAGCCTACCCTAAACGCTGGAAGCTCCCGACTTTAGTCGTGGAGCAGTTCACATGTCTCTGTCCTATTCAATGATATATTTATTGTTTGTATGCTACGAAAATGCTTTGAGCTATAAGATAACTTTTATACGAAAATTTAACTAGAAAAATTCATTGCTAACAAAGCTCATCACTAAGCTTTGAAAGATTTAAATCGTTTAAAATTATTTAAACTACATCCTGTCGTAAGTGAAGAATTAGGTCGGTATGATTTTGGAAGCTTTAAAGAATATTGCCAATGATACCAAAGCCATCAAACTTGCTAGGATAGATGTTCCAGTTATAAAATAATATTTAGAAACTATTCCTCCCACAAAAGAGCCAACTATAGTTCCTATTGTAGTTGTTGCATTCATCTTGCTCAGGGCCAATCCTTTTGATTCGGGATCTGCGTTCTTCATTATAAGAACTGGTAGAGCTACTGAAATACCGGACCAGCTTATTCCAATTCCTATGTAAAAAATTACAAATATCAAGTTTATCGGTACCTTCAAATATGTAAGCAAAGGAAAGAGAAAGAGAATAGGTCTTACCATAACGGCTATGATAAGCAATTTCCATGTTCCAGATTCAGTCTCAGTTCTCTTCCTCATAAAGTCATATAGGAGTAAAGTCGTAAAGTTATTAATTAAGTACAGAGTATAAATGTCGCTATCCGTATAGCCGAATATTTTCAAATATGAGGGCATCGGAGTGAAAAATATCTGAATGGCTGTATATAAAACTGTCGCTCCAAGGAGCACAGTAGGCATTTCCCTAAGTTTTTTAAAATAAAACATTTTTTTGAAGTCGTTGTAAAGAGCTTTAAATGATAACTCCCTTTCATATTTAACGATTTCATGCGGGATGGCTCTAATCCTTCCTGCAACCTGAGGCATTAATGAAAGGATAAGAGCTCTTCTCTCTCCTTTGGTTTTGAACTTTTCTGGAAAATATTTTACTAGAGGCAAAACAGCTAACGTAAAAGCAGTATTAATAAACATCAAATCTTTTGATGAAAATAGTGCACCCCCAAAAGCTGCAAATATATATCCAAATATTATACCTAAGCTACTTATCACATTCGTTCTAGTTATTCCTATATTATCTTTCATCAAGTAGTTTATTATCATCCCAGCCATGAGAGGAGAGATAAATGCGATTGACATCCCAAAAACTCCATTGAACAGTATTATAAAGATAGCTGAAGGGGAAAAAGCCATAAATAGTATACTTGATGCCATCAAAATAAGGGAGAAAATTGCGAACTGGTCCTGCTTCAGCTTACCAGATATTCTGGAGTAATAATAGCTTCCCAATGCATACAATGTATTATATGAAAAAGACGTCAAAGACTGCATAAAAGTAGATTGAGTAAGTTCATAGACTCTCAAGCTTGAAGCTAAAGATACAATAGAGTTGACAAAGCTGTATGTAAAAATAATTGAACTGAGTGCAAGGAAACGTTTGTCCAAGCCATATTCACTTCCTTTTTAAATAACAGCAAAATGCAGATCGCCAGCAGTATTTTTCAATTATTGTTTTTAAAAGGTTTATTAAATGAAAAGAGCTTTTAAGGTTTTTTCAAGCTTTTCTCGCATTAAAGTAGGTACGGTTCTCCATCATAGCTATAAAACTAGAATAATAAAATTTTATGTAAATTTTTTATTTGATAAATTGTCTCTTTTTTTTAGGAGTTATTCTTAAAATATCTTGTTAGCAAAAAAGAACTCATATAATTTTACTATAAATGAAATCTATTAATGAGGGAAGAGTATGAAAACATATAAACTATTAATTCCAGTAATACTTGGAGTAGCATTAGCAGTTGTTTATGCCAGCGTCTTCGTTTACAATCCAGTAACTTTATCACTGAGCCCAGTATCCAACCCAATACAATTGCTAGCAGGAACCAATGCCGGTAGTCATGATCTCGTAAGTGGAAATACAATAACTGTAACGCCAGGAAATAATCAATCTAGCTTGAGCATTACCATTCATCCAACATATCAATATACAGATTATGAAAATATAGCAATTATTAAAAACACTGACAGTCAAAGTTATAATGTATGGATAAGTGTTAATAATCCTATAAGCGGACTGCCATCCGGTTCCCACGTCTATTTAATTGTCAACGGAACAATCAAAGGCGACCTTTTAACTTTATCTAGCAGTTCGCCGCTCAACCTTGGAACTCTAAGTGGAGGAAATGAATACGTCATCGGTCTGCATGTATATATTCCTGAAGGGAGCACTCTGCCGAGTTCAGCAAGTGGTTCGCTGTATATAATATACAGTCCAAGCCCAGAAACTCCAAACTCAACACCATAACCATAATTTAATTTTTAAATTTTTATATTTTTAAAGGTGCTATATGGTGTGAAGCATCTTAAAAAAGTTATTATTGGTTCTATTTCTTTAATTCTGGTTCTCCTTCTTATGGGGAAGATTATAGGACTTCCTGTCGCATTATTTGTAGTAAGCGGAAATAGCATGTATCCGACTTTGAAAACGGGAGATATTGTCGTAGGTATTACCGATAAAAATTATAAAAACGGAGAAGTTGTAGTTTGGTGCGTATCTAAAACTCAGTGTGTGATTCATAGGATTGTAGGCACGTACAATGAGTATGTAATCACGAAGGGCGATAACAATCCTTATATAGACCCTCCCATCCTCTATTCGAACGTAAAATATAAGGAGCTTTTCGTAATACCTAATTATATATGGATTTTAATATTCCTTCTAGTTGCTCTCTACATATTTTTTAATAGAAAAAGCTTCCTCCCTAGCGGATTTTCAATTTCTGTTTTGGTTTTCGGTATATATGTCCTAATATCGGTAATTCTCCTTATTACAATGCCTGTTGAGATAGAGACATCTTCTATCTTACCTTACCAGCCTGGAGTAAACCTTACAGGCTATAATTTTAATTCGGATGGAAGCGTATCTTTAAACTACAGCGCGGAGAACATCTCATTTCAGAATATAAAGAGTTGCTACATTCTCTCTCCTGTAAGTGAGAACCTCACACAATGTTTTATAAATAATCAGACAATCGTGATTGAAGTTCCATATGTTATTTATCAGCGTGCATATTATAATGGCTCAAACATATTAGAAGTCGGAATAAGTGCAGAATTGGATAAAGGAAACTTATCTGGGATATACTATTTAAACGTGCCTTTTCAGAAGCTTGAATTCAGCATTGATAACTTTACCCTTTTTATAAGAAACGGCAACTTCTTCCCAGTAGATGTAAATATAACTTTAGATTATGCGGATTTTCCTGGAAGGCAATTCGATTCAAAGTCATTTGAATTGCGAGTACCTCAAAATTCAGAGCTCGCATATCCTTTTGAGAAACATGCATATGAATATGTGGATGTACAGTACATATATGATGGAAATCAAATATTTTTAAAATATTATGTTTCAGGTTAAGAAAAATGGATAGAGAAAAGCTTACTCTTTTTATAGCTGGATTCATATATTTCGTTTTCAACCTACTTATATTCATATTCCCTTTAGTTTTAATCAAAGGGAACCCTTTTTCGGGAACTATTTCCTTGGTTTATTATTCAATAAAATATTTTGAAAAAACTCAATTAAATTTGGAAATGCTGAACGAAGTCAATATCATTTCAACAATCCTACTCGCTTTGATCCTTCCTACTTTCATCGTTAGTTTGGCTCTGCTTTTAGATAAGGGAAAAAGGTTGAGTTTCCTTTCTTGGTTGACATATGGAATTTATGTCTCTCAGTTTGTCGTAATTTCTATGATGCTCACATTGAAGAGAAGGGTTGAGCTGATACTCCCATATATCTCTGGAACATTTTCGAGTTCATCGTCCGCAGGAGACTTATATTACGGCTGTTCAGCAATATACTACACGCTTAACGGATACATCTTTTTTAAGAACATTTACATATATATAGATATAGGGATTATAGTCGCAGTGCTGTTTGCTTCTGTTAAAATAATCCTAAAAAATGAAAAAAAGTGAAATCATGATAAATTCTTTTATTGACAACACGGGTTATAATCCAATAGAGCTTGGAAAAACTATTGAAAAGATAATCTTAAAAGAAGATCACGGCATTTGGCTAAGGAAGTATTATAGATTTAGAGGTGGGAAATGGTATGGAGGGATCGCTACAGCTGACTGCATAGGGTGCAATTTAAGATGTAAGTTCTGCTGGGCCTGGAGACAAAGAGATTATCCAGAGAGGTTTGGAAATTTCTATTCTCCCGAGCAAGTAGCTTCTAAACTAATAAGAATTGCAAACGAAAAAAGCTACAAAAATATAAGAATAAGTGGAGGAGAGCCAACTTTAGGCTTCGAACATTTAATTCAAGTGCTTGAAAATTTAAAAAACTATGACATGACATTCATTTTGGAGACAAATGGAATTTACTTCGGCTATTATAATGAGCTTTCTCCGGAGTTATCGAATTTTGAAAACGTTCACGTGAGGGTTTCAATAAAAGGATGCACTCCAGAAGACTTTCATTCAATTACAGGTGCAAAAAAGGAATTTTTTCAAGTGCAAATAAATGCATTAAAAAACCTAATAGATTCTAATGTCAGAGCGCATCCTGCTGTTATGGAGAGCTTCAGTGAAGAAGAGAGTTGCAAAGATTTACGTGAAAAGCTCGGTGACATTGATTCTTCACTATATGAAAATTACGAGGAAGAATTCGTCTTTCTATATCCTCATGTCGTTGAAATCCTCAGAAAAAATAAGATATGGCCAAGAAAAGCATTTTATCCAAATAATATACCTGAAAAATATATATAATATTAAAAAAAAGATTTTTACCTAGTAAATGCGGGGGTGCCCGAGCATGGCCAAAGGGGTCGGATTCAGACTCCGATGGAGAAGTCCTGCGTGGGTTCAAATCCCACCCCCCGCACTTCCCTTTAGCTATTGAGTTAACTACATGAGCAGCAATCTTCTTTGAGAGTTGAGTAACGTTTCGCTTTAAAAAATTTTTCGTAATTTTTTAACCACACATAGAAGTTTCCTAAAAATGCACTTACCATTTTCCTACATATTAAGATTTTATTCAATACAAAAATAGTTGTTTAATGCCACAACGATAAATTTTAAGAGTTTAAATTAACTAAATATCTAAAAAATTAAAAAGGATAGTGATAAAAGTGAAGCTTTTTGAATATGAAGCAAAGGAAATTTACAAATTGCACGGTATTAAGGTTCCTAAGGGGGTCGTCATTGCAAAAAGTGATGATATAGAAAAGAAGATTGAAGAGAGCAAACTGAAATTCCCATTAGTTGTAAAAAGCCAAGTTTTGGTTGCAGGAAGAGGAAAGTCAGGAGGAGTAAAATTTGCTAAAGATATTAACGAAGCTGTTACAGTTTCGAACAATCTGTTTAATTTAGAAATTAAAGGACTAAAACCGAATTTCCTGCTTATTGAAGAAGCAGTAGAACATGATAATGAGTATTTCGCTTCTATAACTATCGATAGAGCCGAAAGATGCCCAGTTATATTAGTAAGCAAAAGCGGCGGTATGGAAATTGAAGAAGTCTCTAAAAAAAGCCCGGAAAGCATTATAAAATATCATGTTGACCCGATCCTTGGTATGAGAGATTTCGAAGCAAGAAATATAGGATATAAGCTAGGTCTGAGTGGAAAAGAGCTAGCTAGCTTCACATCATTTCTGAAGAGCCTATATAACATTTTTGAAATGTATGATGGAGATTTAGTCGAGAGCAATCCATTCACTATTGTAAACGGAGAAGTTATAGCTTTAGATTCGAGAATTATAATAGACGATAATTCTGTCTATAAGCATAAGGAACTTGTTGCGAACAAAGAAATGAGCGGTGAAGAAACTGAATGGGAGATCAGAGCTAAACAAAGAGGCTTTGCATTTGTCGAGTTAGATGGGAATATTGGGATTATAGGAAACGGTGCAGGACTAACAATGGCAACTATGGATTTGATTTATGAGTTCGGTGGGAGTCCTGCGAATTTTCTTGATATAGGCGGTGGAGCTAATTCAGAAAGAGTGAAGGAGGCTGTTTCTCTCTTGCTTGAATACCCTAAAGCTAAAAGTATATTTATCAATATATTTGGAGGAATAACCAGGTGCGATGAAGTAGCTAGAGGAATAGAAGGAGCATTGAAGTCTGTTGGTAAAATTAAGCCGATTTTCGTCAGGCTTTCAGGCACAAATGAAGAGGAAGGGAAAAGGATACTTAAAGAGTTGGGAATAAGTTCATATAATGATCCAATTGAAGCTGCGAGAAGCACTGTCAATTCTGTAAAGGGAGGTGAATAACAAAATGGCAATATTAGTCAACAAAGATACAAAAGTATTGGTCCAAGGGATTACCGGGAAAGAGGGATCCTTCCATACTAAGTTAATGCTTGAATACGGTACAAAAATTGTTGCAGGAGTTTCACCTGGCAAAGAAGGTCAAGAGGTTTACGGTGTAAAGGTATATAACAGCGTAGAGAATGCTATGTCTGAGAATCCGCATATTGACGCATCTATAATTTTTGTACCAGCCGCTTTTACTGCAGATGCTGTGTATGAAGCAATTAAAAATAAAATAAAAAACATTATCGTTATAACTGAAGGGATTCCCGTGCATGAGACGATGAAATTTGTCAATTATGCGAATGAGAAAGGCATAAGAATTATAGGTCCCAACTGTCCTGGAATTATAGTTCCAAACGAGACGAAAATTGGCATAATGCCAGGAAGCGTATTTACAAGGGGCCCCGTAGGCATAATGTCAAGAAGCGGTACTTTGACTTATGAGATAAGTTACGCTCTATCAAGAGAGGGAATTGGGCAATCGACTGTTATAGGCGTTGGAGGAGATCCGATAATCGGTCTAAACTTCATAGAAGTTATGAAATTATTTAATGATGATAAAGAAACGAAGGCGGTAGTTATGGTGGGGGAAATAGGAGGCGACATTGAAGAAAGAGTAGCAATGCGATTTAAGAAAGGAGAATTTGACAAGCCGATAGTTGCTTACATAGCAGGCAAAACAGCACCTCCGGGCAAAAGAATGGGGCATGCGGGAGCTATAATTACTATGGGAGAAGGCACTTATGAGGGAAAAATCAAAGCTTTAGAAAATGCAGGAATACCTGTAGCAAAAAACCCATTTGAAATTCCAAAACTGATTAGCAAACTAATTTGATTCTAAAATTCAAAATGTTTTTTATTTGAACCAAAAGTCGAGACCTTTAGTTTGAGATTTTACATTTTCTTTAAAAGACTTTTGAAGTCTTTCAATAGCGTTTTCAACTCTAGCTTCATTAAAGTCATGCTCCTCCACTAATATTTCTTTAATTTTTTCAACAGAAGGTTCTTTCCACTGTATTGTATAATTATCGGTAACTTCGGGGTTCATAAAATAGTTGAAGATTTCATAGTAATCTACCTGAGTTTGAGGAAGGCTCTTGAGAATTTCCTCCGTTTTCTCATAGCTTTTTACAATTTTCAAAGCTGTTTTGATTCCAACCCCCTTAATACCGTCAGGATTGTAATCCGTACCTAGCATAATTCCTATGATTATAAGCTTCTCTCTGTTGATGCCGAGCTTTTCATAAATTACGTTTGATTCTATAACTTCCGGTTTGATATCAATATAGACATCTTTTTTAGGTAGCTTTCTCTTTCCAGAGACTGTAAGGTTCCTAACCACTCTTGGCGACCCAAACAATATACTGTCATAATCCTGACTTCCAGAGCTCCAGACATCTCCTTTTTTTGCCATATATGCAGCCTGAGCCTCCCCCTCTGCTGGAGCTTGTACAGTTGGAAGGCCCATGGCATCAAGTAGCTTAATAGCCTCTTTCACCATCTCGTCATTAAGCCTCGTAGATATCTGGGCATATTTCCTAGCTTCTTCATATTTCTCTTCAGCAATTGCTACCTGATATTTTTTGGCTGCCTCTTCTTTTACTTTTCTTCTTTTCTCTAGTTCTTTTTCCTTCAAACTAGGAGGTAGACCATCAAATACATATATAGGCTTAATTCCTGCTTCAATAAGATTTATTGTTCTATAAAAAATTCCGCTTAAATGGCTTGTTACTCTTCCTTTATTATCTATAAGGGGTGTCCCGTCAGGTTGCCTTATAGCCGCTAGAAATTGATATAGTGCATTATATGCATCAATTGCAATCGTTCTTCCTTTAAGTGATTCAAGCTCAATCTCTTTTATAGCCTCAGGAGGAATAAGCTCCCTTATATTTACTCCCAAGATGCTCAACTCTCTTTGTTCAATTCTATACTTAAGACGTCCTCTTTTATTAAGCTTGTCTTTAAAAGTCCATATAATTCCATTTTCATAATAGTTTTCAAAAATTCAGAATAACTTACTTCTGCAGCATTGTTGACAGCCTCATATAATTCTTTATCAGTAGATATTCCATTTTTGAGCTGGAGAACTCTATAAATTATCTCCTGAAGAGGCAAATTCCTCCAGATGCTTTTTATTTTTACCCCCTCCATTTAAATATAAGGAGTCGTCTCTATTATTTTCTTGCTAATAGCTTGTCTCGCTTGCTCAAACCATTTAATATAGTATTCGATCATCTGCTTAGTAATTGACGGCTTTATTACTTGCAGGGCATCCTCAAAGTGTCTCATCCTAATTTCAGTTGCCGATAAATTCTCTCTTAATGCCCTCAACCCTGCTTCTCTAACCAAAGCCTCTATATCTGCACCCGTATATCCCTCAGTAATTTCTGCAATCCTCTCCAGATCGACGTCGCTTGCTAAAGGCATCTTCTTTGTATGAATCTTTAGAATCTCTAGTCTATCGTCTTTGTCCGGAGGGGGAATGTAGATGAGCTTTTCAAGCCTTCCTGGCCTCAAGAGAGCAGGGTCGATTATATCTGGCCTGTTAGTTGCAGCTATAACTATAACGTTTTCTAAGCTTTCAATTCCATCCATTTCTGTCAGCAATTGGCTTACTACTCTTTCAGTAACATAAGAGTCGCTTGACATTCCCCTTATTGGTACAAGCGAATCAATTTCGTCGAAGAATATAATAACAGGAGAGTATTGTCTTGCTCTCCTGAATATTTCCCTTATAGCTTTCTCACTCTCTCCAACCCACTTGCTCAACACCTCTGGACCTCTGACTGCTATAAAGTTCGCCTCGCTCTCAGTTGCAACAGCCTTAGCGAGCATCGTTTTCCCAGTACCAGGAGGTCCAAAGAGTAATACGCCTCTTGGAGGTCTTATGCCGATCTTCTTAAATGACTCAGGGTACTTGAGAGGCCACTCAACTGCCTCTCTCAGCTGCTGTTTTGCCTCTTCAAGCCCACCTATATCGCTCCACTTAACATTTGGAACCTCAATATATATTTCTCTTAATCCGCTTGGAATAATCTCCTTATATGCTTCCATAAAGTCCTGCATAGTAACTACCATGCTATTAAGTACTTCTTCTGGAATTCTTTCACTGTTTAAATCTATTTTCGGTAAGTACCTTCTCAATGCATGCATCGCTGCCTCTCTTGAAAGGGCTGCAAGATCAGCCCCCGTATATCCGTGAGTAATACTAGCTATCTTTTCTAAATCTACATCTTCCGCTAAGGGCATATTTCTCGTATGAATTTGAAGTATTTCGAGCCTTCCTTGTCTATCTGGCAGAGGTATTTCAATTTCTCTATCAAATCTTCCCGGTCTTCTTAATGCTGGGTCAATGGCGTTAGGTCTATTCGTTGCTGCAATTACAATAACATCTCCTCTAGTTTCGAGTCCGTCCATCAGTGCTAGCAACTGAGCTACTACCCTCCTTTCAACTTCACCAATTACTTCGTCTCTCTTAGGGGCAATTGCATCTATTTCATCTATGAATATAATAGCTGGTGTGTGCTTCTTGGCTTCCTCAAATATTTCTCTCAACCTTTGTTCGCTTTCTCCGTAGAACTTACTCATAATTTCAGGGCCGTTTATCGCAACAAAGTATGCCTGGGTCTCGTTTGCAACAGCTTTAGCTAAAAGGGTCTTACCAGTTCCTGGTGCTCCATAAAGTAGTACTCCTTTGGGAGGTTCGATTCCTAATCTTTTGAAAACCTCCGGGTATTTAAGCGGTAGCTCAACAAGCTCCCTGATTCTTTCAACAATCGGTTTAAGTCCTCCAATATCTTCATATGTAACTCTAGGCATTTTCCCCGTATCTACCGGCTTATCTAAAACTATTAAGTTAGTTTCATTAGTTATTATGACTATCCCGATAGGCTTGGTTTGTATCACTGAAAATGGAATTGGCTGACCCAATACTGGAATGAGTACTGTATCTCCTTCTACCACAGGAGTATCAATTAGCCTCCTCTTTATGTAATTTACAAAGCTGTTTTCAACCTCGATGTTATAGTTATTTGGGGCAAGCTTTACGTATGTAGCTGGCTTCGTCTGTGCTTTTCTCACGATTACTTTATCCCCAATGCTCACACCTGCGTTCTTCCTAACCAATCCATCCATTCTTATTATATCCTGACCTTGATCTTCAGTATAGTTTGGCCAGGCAATAGCGGCTGTTTTTCTTCTTCCTTCAATTTCAACGACATCTCCAGGTTCTACTCCAATTTCCTTCAACATCTCCAGGTCTATTCTTACCTTTCCTCTCCCAACATCTTTTTGCTTAGCTTCTGCGACTCTTAATAAAAGCTCCTTTTTTTCATTAGTAGTACTCATATTACAACACTTCTAAATTTTTAATAAGTGAAGAAACGATTAAAAATATAGCGACAATATGTTTTATAAAACATCTTTAACTACAAAATAAAAGTACTGCAAAAGATATAATAAACATTTTTCTAAGAAGTTGCTAAATTGTATTTTCGCATGTGAAATCTTTGGTTTTTACTACAGCCGCGATATTTATAAAAGATTTTATTGAGAATTATTTAAAGTCAGAAATAAATAGGTTTAGAAACTACTTAATCTTGAGACGCTTTCGATTTCAAAATCATCTATATCTTCGATACCTCTTAATATTTCCTCCAGTTTTTCTGTTCCACCTTCTGTCTCCTCAGGAAAAGTCAAATATAATTTTAATGCCGTATAGCCAAATGCTATTGGCTCTTCAGATGCCTTAATTATGATATAATCCTGCGGTAAAGCCTTTCTGATTTTGTCAGCAACCTCCTCTCTTTTAGCTTCAGCATCTTTTGGATAAATTTTTAAGCTTACAAGTACTCTTGCCATTTCTTCTCATCCCTTTTACGGTCCTTCAAAACCACAAACCGGGCATTTATATTTTACACCTTGCTTCTTGCATTTACTGCATCTTACTATTTCAACTTGTCCACAGTTCGGGCACAGGAAAATTGTTGGCTTTTCTTCAGGAGAAACTGTCTTTCCACAACTGGTGCAAGTTCTTGTTTTTACGGTGTTATGTACGCTTAATTTTGATGCAACATTGCTTGATTGCATACTTATCACATCTAACATTTTCATTTTTTTACTATTAATTTTCAAATCGTTAATAAATTTTAAATTTTCCGCAATAGTACTATATGTTAAACTCAAGTAAACCTCCCCTATCCTAACAAATGGTCTCTATGGTAAAAAGATGAGGGTGTAAGCATAAACCTAAAAAAGGCTAAAAACCTAAACAAATTTTATATTTAAAAATTCTTCGCATTGCTTTAAGTGAAGTTATTATGCAATGTAAGCAAGTTATAGTTGCCAGAAAAGACTTGAGACTTAGTCCAGGTAAATTGGCTGCTCAAGTTGCACATGCCAGCGTTGAATGCGTATTGCAAATTTTAAATAGCAATAGAAATGAATGGAAAAAATGGCTTGAAGAATGGATAAAAGAAGGACAAAAAAAAGTTGTCTTAAAAGTAAGTTCTTTAGATGAATTATTAGTATATTACAATAATGCAAAAAGCTTAGGTCTTCCCGCTTCACTTATTAAAGATGCAGGTTTAACCCAGGTACCAGAAGGTACTATTACTGCTGTAGGCATAGGACCAGCACCAGAAGAACTCGTTGACAAAATAACTGGTATGCTTGATTTGTATTGAAGCCTTTTTATATTAGTCCCCTTTCATTAAATAGCGTAAGGTAGATAGTTGCTTTCTTTTTTAGTAGAAAGCTGAGGAACAAAAATTATTTTTTACTAAAGACTTCAATATTTTAATTTGTTTATCGCAAATTTTTATTTCAAAGAAAAAATTCGCGAATATATCCTATGCATTTAATTAAGAAGTTGTAAGAGTAAAATTTATGAAATACGAATAAAAAAATTGATTTTAAATAGATTATATAAAAATTATATTATTAAAGTCTGACAAGTAATAATTTTCTATAATAAAAAACATTTTAATGGTTTATATTCAAAAGATTCTTTTTTAAAAAATTCGTTTTTTTGAAATTTTATTTCTTCTTAATTTTCTTTTTACATAATTTAAAAAAACTTTATCTTATAAATCTAATTGTTATAGAAATTTTTTAGAATGTGAAGAAAAATTTAAATATTATGCGAAAATTAAAAATAAGTAAATCTTTTAATAAAATAAAAGGTGTGTTATGAATGGCAGACTCTCATGGTCTAAAAAGGCAGGTTGGATGGTTTGTGTCAGCTTCACTAGTATTGGGAACGTTGGGGTCGAATGGTCTTTTTGGAAATTACCCTGTAACTTATAGAATTGCAGGCCCGGCAGCATCTTTTGTATGGATCGTTACGATGATTTTCGGCGGATTTCTAGCAATGACCCTTGCATACGACTTTACGATATGGCCTGACAAGGCCGGCTCTGAGTATGCTCCCGTTCGTATCGCTTTAGGAAAATATCTTGGAGGGCTAACTGCTTGGGGATTCTATGTAAGCTGGGGAACAGCAGCAACTATAGGTACATTAATTACCGGATGGTATATATGGCCTACTAATACTACGTATCAAACGATATTTACTGGCGTAACGGTGACGGTGTTTTTCATAATTAATTACTTCGGAATAAAATTGGCTGGATTAGCTGAAGTTATTATGACATTATTGAGAATTGTACCTACAATTTTTGTTGGTTTAGTTGCAATACCATATGTTAACTTATCAAACTTTCATCCATTTTGGGTAGCTAGCAGTGAAATACCGGGTGCATCCGCAAATTCGCTCTACGGAATGTTCATGCTATTTTTAGCAGCATCCTTATATTCGACTTGGAGCACATATGCTACAGATATATTTGCATCAATAGTGCCTGAAATAAAGGATCCTGAGAAAAACGTCCCAAGAGCAGGGCTTGCCTCTACTTTGATTCCATTACTATTTGTAAGCCTCATAACGATAACCGGCATTGGAGTTCTAGGAAGCGATCTAGGGACAGGGGAAGCGCCATTATTTGAATATTCAAGAATTGTATTAGGCGGTGTCGGTTTAGCATTAATGTGGACTGCATTAATAAGCGGAACACTAACAAATGCGAATGTTGCTATGATAGGAGGATCTAGAGTCCTTTATCAAATGGCTGTTGAGGGAGACATCCCAAAGATCTTTGCAAAAACAAACAAATATGGAGTTCCAATAATTGGCCTGATTTTCACTTATATCATAAACATAGCAATGTTGTTATATACTCCGATATACGCTATACTTGTCGCTATGTTCCAAGTTCCATACATGTTAACAATATTTCTATTAAGCGTAGCAAACTTGAAGATCAGAGCAACAAAGGAGTGGCACGAGAAAGCAGCTTGGAAGGCTCCATGGTGGCTGATAATTGGATTCTTTATTATTGGTGTGCTTAGCCTTATGTACTGTTGGGCATATGGAATACTCTTTGGATGGCATGACATAATACTTGGAGCCGCTTCAGAAGTTGTGATGCTAGTGTTACTAGCGATACCTGATATTATGAAAAGAAGAGAGAAAAAGTAAACGCTGAACTTTTTAAATAATTAATATATTTTTTATTTTTATTCCATCTTTATTTTTGCAGGAGATTTAAAAAGCTTATGAAACACATCTTCTAAAACCTCAACTTTAGTGGGAAGTGCTCTCGCATCATATTTACTTATCCTTATAACATATTCTGTAGTTCCATCTGGAAGCCATATCGTATTAACACCTACTATTCTAACCGGGCTTAAAAGCTCTGAAGCTAATTTTTTGAGATCTCTTGTATCTTCCACTATTTGAACCCTTACATTCAACTTTTCACTCAACGCCTTAGCAACTTTCTTGAGCTGATATTGACTTTGCATATCGGATTTTACGACTATAACGCAAAGATCTTCGCTCCAAATGGTTCTTATATAATTAAGATCTTTTAAAAATTTGAATTCTTTCTCTTCTTCTAGTTCAATCAGTGCTTTCATTACAGGAATTTCTTTTTTATCGACTTTTCCACTATCTACTAGCCTCTGGCATCGCGGACACAAAACTCCTGTCTTGACACAAATATAATCGAGAGGAATTTTCACTATTTCTACAGCACCTCCTCATTAGCATTATAGCGAGTTACCAAATGCTATAATAACCTTGTTTATACTTAGCACACATGCATGTTAATTTTTATGTTAAAACCTCTTATAAATATGATCTTGAGTATTAAGTTTTAGAGAAAAAGATTAATTTTAATTTCGTTTTTAAGCTTTTCTTAGCATGAAAATGAGAATGTATTATTTGCTATAATGTGAAACAATTTTAATTGTAAAAAATTTATATAAGAGTAAATAAATTTAAAAAGTCTCAATAAGGTGGAAAAATGTCTAAACAAAATACTAACGAAATTTCATATGAAGAGTTTTCTAGATTAGACATAAGAATAGGGCTAATAAAATTTGCTGAAAAAATTCCAGGGAGTCATAAGCTTTTGAGGCTGATTATTGATCTTGGTCCATCTATCGGTGAAAGACAAATAATCTCTGGAATCGCTGAATCATATAAACCTGAAGAGCTTGTGGGAAAAAAGGTTCCCGTTCTAACTAATTTAAAACCAAAAAATTTTTGGGGTATGTGAGTGAAGGCATGATCTTAGCTATTGGATGTGAGAGCAACCAATTGCCAGTTTTATTGCTACCTGAAAAAGACGTTTCTCCTGGAACTAAAGTATGCTAAATGAGGTTAAAATTGAGTGGAAAGCCAAAAAAATATCGTTAGATTAGAAAACATTCATAAGATATACAAAACAGGAGAAATAGAATATCATATTTTAAAGGGAATCAACCTTACAGTCAGAAGCGGAGAGTTTATTTCTATAATGGGCCCCTCAGGCTCTGGCAAGAGCACTTTGATGAATATAATTGGCCTGCTTGATAGACCTAATGCTGGAAAAGTATATATAGATGGAATAGATGTAGCAAAATTAAAGGATAGCGAAATAGCAAAAATAAGAAATAGGAAAATTGGGTTCGTTTTTCAGCAATTTAATTTAATTCAAAGATTAACGGTATATGAAAATATAGAACTGCCTCTTCTTATAAGAGATATAAGCAAAGAGGAAAGAGAAAAGCTTGTTCGTGAAGCCCTTCTAAGAGCTGGCGGAGATTTGGGCTGGCTAAAGAAAAAGCCTAACCAGCTCTCTGGTGGACAGCAACAGAGGGTCGCAATTGCAAGAGCCCTAGTAGGAAAACCAAAACTGATTTTAGCAGATGAGCCGACGGGTAATCTAGATAGAGACTCAGGAAGAATAGTTATGGAAACACTTAAAGAACTAAACAAGGCGGGTGAAACTATAATCTTGGTTACTCATGATATTGAAGTTGGAAATTGTGCGCAAAAAATTTATTACATAAAAAATGGAGAGATTGTAGGTTCAGGTGAAACAGATCAGAATAAATGCATTTTAAATTCAAAAAGATAATTACTATTCATAATTTACTTTGATTTTTTCCGAATATATTCTTGTCCTCCCGTAAT
This sequence comes from Fervidicoccus fontis Kam940, assembly GCF_000258425.1. Classification (NCBI taxonomy): domain Archaea; kingdom Thermoproteati; phylum Thermoproteota; class Thermoprotei; order Fervidicoccales; family Fervidicoccaceae; genus Fervidicoccus; species Fervidicoccus fontis. Next base: position 338,118 of record NC_017461.1, on the reverse strand, counting down.
TATCATGTAATTTTATTGTAAATGCTTCATTTAAGTGAAGTAACCTATCTATTTGCATTAAATAATTTTTACAATTATCTTCGTCTGTACAGATTGTTTTGACCTGTTCTCTTATTCTTACTAATAAACCTTCGACTGTTGTCACAAAACCTTCGTCTAATTCTGAAGACAATATTTCGGTTTTTATTTCAGGAATTTCAATATCGGTATTTTCACCGATAAACATAATTATATTGAGATCTCTCTCATTTTCTATTTTTAATTCTATGATCCTCTTTTTTCCAATTTCATATGGAATTATATATGAAAATCTATATCCGCATTTTTCACATTTAGCTCCTACAATCAATGACATTCCATATTGTGGCATATCGTAAATGATTTCCCTTATAACTAGAGAGTTCTTTGCTTTACAAATCGGACAGTCCATTAAATATTCATTTATAATTTTTTTGTCGCTCATTATATACACCGTATTACAGTTTAAATAACAGTAAAAAACATCAATAAACACGCTAGCATCAATAGGAAGTTTCTATAATATATTGATAAAAAGGATTTATAAGCATGCCTAACTAAAAAAATGTCAATATTTTTTTTCTTTTTTGATTTATTTTTGAATTAGGGATCTCAGATGCCAAGCGACATAATATTCATTGCAGATAAAAAAGAATCATCAAGATTTGAGCTAATTATAAACTCTGTCAAAATAGTTTCCTTCAGAGTAGATGAAAATTTAAAGAAATGGATCGAGAGCGCCTGGAAGGAGAACGGCTTTTCTTCAAGAAGTGATTATTTAAGGAATATAATAGAGGACGTTGTAATAAATACGGATAAATATAATTTTAAAAATAATGGTCTTCTCCCTTTTAAGTGCAAATATACTGTCACTTTTAAAATTGATAATTCACTATTAGAAAAATTAGATAAAATTGTTGAGAAAAAAGGTTATTATACTAGAAGTGATTTTCTAAGAGACCTTTTTAACTATCTTATGAACCTTACAGCTGAATAAACTATCATTCGACTTTTATCTTATGACCTTCCTCCTTTTCCCGTTCCTTCAGCTCAATTTTCACTTCTAAAACTCCATTTTTATACTGCGCTTTTGCTGTTTCCGGTTTAACTGGCTTTGGCAATTCAATTTCCTTGTAATATTTTCTATCTCCATTACTCGCTCTTATTATTAATTTACTATCCACTACTTTTACATCGATTTTATCTTTCTCTACACCTGGAAGTTCAGCAACTATTGTAAGTAAATTGCCAGATTCAAATATATCAACTAAAGGCTCTCTTTCTTCTGAAATTTTTGGTTTCATTCCGACCCTCTTAACGTTCCCAAATTCCTCTATATGTGGAACCCCGTCTGGACCAATTGTCATCCTAAATCCATATACAAGCGGTGACTTCGTAAAATCTTTCGATAGTTTTTCCATCCTTTCGAATTCTTCTTCGAACATGTCTTCGATTTCCTTGAAGAAATCGTCAATCAAGTCAAATGGACTTGTCCTTTTTTTCTTATAAGACATAATTTCACCTATTATATAAAATAAAAGTCAAATCTAATATTTTTTAATGTTTGATTTTTTTCATGTTAAATATAAAGGAAAATTTTTTAATGCTTCTAAACTTTATATATTTTTCATGACGGGCCGGTAGCTCAGCCTGGAAGAGCGCTCGGTTGGCATCCGAGAGGCCCCGGGTTCAAATCCCGGCCGGTCCATTCTAAAATCTTTATTTTGAATTGACATTTTTTGGACTTTTAGAATGGCAAACTTTTTTGTTCACAGACTAACCATCATTATGCCCTTCAAGATTTAAATACCTACCATTAAGACAAAAAAAGATTTGCAAAACTTTCTTATAAGCTTTTTACCCTAACAAAAAATTCATCTATTTTTATATAATTTTTCATTATAAAAACATATTAATAAAGAATAAAAAAGAACTTCAAATTAAAATTATATCGATATTGAAGCTCTAAAAACATTTTTGTAATCTAAAACTCCTCCATAGAATAAGTTATAAATAATAGATAGAAATAATAATAATAAATGCAACAAAAAATAAAAATAATAAAAATAATAAAAAATATACTAGATATTTTATTTCAAGGTGATTATGACGAGTGATGAATTAAAGGAAGAGGAAATAAAACTTCCGAGCGGAAAAGAATTAACGCTGTATGAGCTTGTAAAATTTTGCTATGATTTTTCTGAAACTGACCTTATGATTTTATTTAAAATTATTGATAAAAAAACGACTATTGAAGAGCTAAGTAATGATCTTAAGCTAAGTAAGGCTACCATAAGTAGAAGTCTAACAAATTTACTTAATTTGGGCTTTGTCGTAAGAAATAGAGAGATTGAAAATTATGGGGTCGGGAGACCTAAATACACCTACTATTCATCAAAGGAGATAATTGAAAGTAAGCTCAGAAAAGATATGGACAAATGTGCAAAAATTATCAGGGATTTTATAGGTAAGATATTAGAAAGCAAAGAACTTAAGTTATATTGATAATTTTTCACTTAGCAAAGGGTTTTGATAATCTATTGGAAATAATATCTAACTTATTATATATTGTCTCACAGTTTAAGACCTGCATCTTTTTTATAACTAGATAATTAACCTTGAAAGTATAAAGATTCATCAGCTTGAGATTTGGGATGATCTTTCACTAATCAAAAAAGATCTCCTTTAATAATCAAAGCTGGACCTCCATCCTATATTTTCCACGATTAAAGAATAGTAAGCTAAAAATAAATACAAAGCTTTTTGTCATTTATATTAAAAAGGTGAGAAATATTGGCCTATCATTTTTTTATATTACAAAAAAAGAGAGAAAAGTTTAAAAAAATAAAAATATAAAAATATTAAAAAGAAGTGATATGAAATGGAATATGAAGCATTTGATGTTAAAGCTAAGAAAAAAGTAAAACTTACTAATGTCGAAGTTGTTACGCTTAAGAACGGGAGGCTTGCAATCAAAGGAAAAAGTCCAGAAACTGGAATTACTGTATATAGACTTTTAAGCAAAAAAGAAATAGAAAAGCTCCAAAAGAAGAAATGATTTTTTTATTTTATAACAATCCATGTTTTTTTGTTAACCCACATTAGTCCCGTAATACCGCTTATTATATTGCTTACTGCTATTACAAGCCATATATAAATTACATTAAAGGTTAATATATAAATACATATAAACATGGGAAGAATTCTAAAAACCCACATTCTCAATACAGATAATAATCCAAAGAAATAAGTATTTCCAGATCCATTTGCTACACCGTAACTAATAAAGAACCATCCATAAAATGGTAACGTTATCGAAGAAATAAATAAGTAATCAACAGCATATTTAAACACAGATGGATCCTGGGTAAAAATACCTATGAGCTGATCTCTAAATAAAACTAAAATAACTCCTATGAAAACCAAAATCAAAGAGAGATCGAGAAGAGATTTTTTCACTACTTCTTTGCTCCTGTCTATGAACTTTCTCCCAAGGTTAGCGCCAACCATAATGGCAGTCGCCCTAGCATAACCAGTTGTTATTGATTGAACAAAATCTATAATTCGTGTGGTAATACCATACGCAGCTATTACATCCGCTCCATAAAAAGAAAGTAAAGATATTGAAAAAGTTTGGGCTAAAGAATTAGAAGATCTATGGATGCCTAGCGGCACCCCAATTCTGAAGATTTCTTTTAACCATTTCATATCGAACTTCAAATCCTTTACTCCAATATTCAGTTTTTTATATTTATAGAAAAGCATGAATATAGAATAAATCGCAACGACAACTTCAGAAACAAGAGTTGCTAATGCTGATCCAAACACACCCATTTTTGGAAAAGGATAAATTCCAAATATCATGAATGGGTCTAAAATAACATTTATAACAACAGAAAGCAAATTGATTTTCATTGTTAGTCCTACATCTCCTAAAGCAGATGTTATCGTAGTAAATGTAATGCCTATATATGCAAATGGCGTTGCAAGAAGAATTGTTCTCAAATAAATGTTAGCAAATGGAATCAAGTCTTCCGGAATGTTCATAATTTTTAGAATATAATAAGAAAAGATAGCAGGAATAACTGATACAATTAGTGAAAAAACTAATGTAAAGAGAAAGAGAACCCCAGAATATTCTCTTGCGCTTTTATAATCTCCTTTTCCATAATCTTGAGAAATTGTTGCGATGCCACTTGATAACAATCCTGCACCGAAGGAAATTAAAAAGTATACTGGAGGCCATGAAACTACTGGAGCGCTAAGAGCTTCAGTACCTAATCTACTTAGCCAAAAAGTGTCAACAAAGTTATATATAACTTGTACTAAATCCGATACTATTAGCGGAATTGAAAGTTTTATTAAAGTACTTCCAATATTTTCCGAAAAAATTTCTTCTTTGTCTATGGTTTTCATAGTAATACCTTTTTCAAATTAGACATAAACAAGTATTTTTTTAATGTTATTTTTATATTTTTTTATTTATAATTATACGATGAAATTCGGTTTGAAAATCTTTACTTGAAAAAATTGCCTCGACAAACTGTTTTGAGTTTCATAAAAGTTTATATTTTGATGTTAATGTTATTTCTTCGCTATTTATAAATCTCTCCGCATTTGAATTCTAGAGTTGAGCTGCTCTGTGAAGGGAAAAGAGCTCTTCCAGAGAGCAGCGATAAGAAGATTGTAGAATTTCTTTGGATGCTTCGCGATAAAATCTATAGAACCCTCAGATGCTTTAGGATATTGTTGCATGCATAAACATGTTCTCCAAATACTCAAGATGTGCAGTCCCGGGGTGTTGTTAAAGTCACTAAGCCATGTGCAGAACCAAGAAGGGATGCAGGAAATTAAAAATGAGGGGATGAGATTAATCTATGAACTTATATGAGACCTGAACCCCTATTAGAGTATCTTATCCAAATTAAACTAAAAGCAAAATTAATAAACTATTTAATCTAATAGTAATACAATGGTGACATGTATGACAGAAAATAAATCTAATGAAAATGAAGAGAAAAAAATAACGATAACAATTAGAGGTATTGATAAAGATCTCTATGAAAAAATATCTAATAAGGCAAAACAACTTAATACAACGGTTGGCTCTCTCGTCAATGAGGCTATAGGAAATTTACTAGCAAGTATAGATATAGGTATAGAAAAAACTTCAAAAATAGTCGATACAACTATCAAAGCAGCTTCTGAAGCAATAAAGACTCCATTAAGCGAATTAAAGTCAAGTATTACTACACAGGATTACATTATAATTTCTAACATAGGTGAAATAACCGTATCAAAAAACGATTTAGAATCTTCGGAAAAACCACTAATATTTGTCAATGTAAAAAGGATCGTTTTCGCGGATAACGTAACAGAAGAGCTCATAAAGAATAAGGTAAGAGCTATAAAAGTATCTGATGAAGTGATTATTCCAAAAACAATATCTTCAATGACAATAGCGCAGAAATCACAATTTGTGAAAAAAATAACATCAAAGTGATTTTGAGGTGCTCAGATGAAAAAGCAAAGTTTTTTTATCATATTTGCTTTATCATTTCTGATTATTTTAACTTCCGTCTATTTTTACCATTCTTTAAGTTCTAATTCTATTTTACAGTTAGTTACCAACTATTCTGTAACAATTATCTCAAAAATAGGATATCTTGGAATTTTCTTTTTGATGACTTTGGAGAGCGCTTTGATTCCTATTCCGAGTGAAGTAGTTATGACATTTTCCGGTTTCTTAGTAGGGAGCAATGTATTAAATGTATATTTTGTTTTAATATCAGGTACTATGGGAAACCTGCTCGGCTCTATTATATTATATCTCGTTGGAGAAAAAATTGGTTTAGAGTTTCTGAAATACTATGGAAAATATTTTCTTATAGATGATAGCGATTTAGATAGAGCAAATAGACTTTTTATGAATCATGGATCAAAAATTATACTCATCGGAAGAATGTTACCAGCTATCAGAACTGTGATATCTCTTCCTGCAGGTTTAGCAAAGATGAATTTTAAAAAATTCTCGATTTATACGCTTATAGGATCGATCCCATGGAATTTAATGTTAATTTATATAGGAATTATATTGAAAGATAACTGGGAAATAATCCTTGGATACTCAAAAATTTTAGATTATGCTATGATAATTGTGTTACTTTTATTAATTTTTCTTTACTATTATTATAAGTCAACTGGAAAGAAAGGTGGAAAAAATGAACGTTATCGAAAAGAAAGAAAACGTCTATGATGTACTTTCAGAAGTAATGAAGAAGCAAGGGTATCATTTTGTTGATTCACATACTACTTTGAAAACTTGTAGCTGGACGAGAAATGCGCTTACCCAGAGAAGATTTTGCTATAAATGCAAATTCTATGGAATTGAAAGCCATAGATGCATTCAAATGTCCCCAGCTGCATTTTGGTGCTGGAATGCATGCGTTCACTGCTGGAGGCTTAGGCCTTCTGATACTGGATTAAAATGGAATGAGGTGAAAATGCCTGATTATAATGATGATGTCAAAAGAGTTGTCGATAGATTAATAGAAGAACAGAGAAAGATGCTCAGTGGTTACAAAGATCATAAAAACGTTGATAAAAAAATGTTTGAAGAAGCGATGGATCCAAAACATGTTGCAATAAGTCTAACAGGAGAGCCTACTTTATACAATAAACTTGAAGATCTTATAATGGAATTTCATAGAAGAGGTATGACTACTTTCTTAGTGACAAGAGGCGTAAGACCGGATGTTATACTTAACCTAAAAGAAAAGCCATCTCAATTATATATAAGTATGGAAGCATACAATAAAGAAATGTACGAATGGCTGAACCAGCCCTTAGTTCCTAACGCATGGGAATTAACCATGGAAACTCTAAAAGGTTTACCTGAATATGGAAGACCGACGGTGCTTCGAATAACTTTGATGAAGGGAATAAACATGGATGAAAAAGCTATTAATGGATTCGCTAAAATTGTAGAAATAATGCAACCTACCTATATAGAGCCTAAAGGATACATGTATGTAGGTGCCAGCATGCTCAGACTGAGCAGAGACAATATGCCAACACATGACGAAGTAAGAAAATTTGCGGAGGAGCTCTCTAAAGCGACTGGATATCCTATAAGAAGCGAAAGCAAACCTAGCAGGATAGTGTTACTCTCCAAACTTGATAAGCCGATAAGATTCGGAAAAGGTTGCCCTGAAGGATGGAATAGTGAATATTGATCTAGAAAAAATCAAAAAAACTGTAACTTTGAATGATGAGGAGATTCTTGTTCTTAAAATATTACAAAAATATGGACAAATAGATGAACAAATCTTAGAAAAAGAAACAAGTTTAGATAAATCTAAAATTAGAAAAATTCTAGACTTATTGATTATAAAAAACGTATTAATTCCTCAAAAAAGATCTAAGAGCTTTTGCGATGGCTGTCCATTTAAAAATATCTGTTATACTTCTAAAAATTTAAATGATGAGAATTTTATATATACACTTAATAATAATTTCATAACAAAAAACGAGAATAATTTTTATAAATAAAGTTATTTATAATTACAAAAGAAATAAATCAGAATAGTTAGGTGATTAATAAAATGAGTAAGAAATATGTATATGACTTTGAAGAAGGAGATCCAAAAAATAAGGCGCTCTTTGGAGGCAAAGGAGCAGGACTAGCACTGATGACTCAAGCTGGATTACCAGTTCCTCCCGGATTTACCATTACTACCGATGCTTGTAGAGATTTCTTCCAGCAAAGAAAGCAAGAAATTGATGAAATTGTGAAGCAATTAGAGAAAGGCGTGCCTCCTCAAGTTAGGGATGAGCTTATAAAAAAGCTCTGGGGAATTATAGATACTCTTTCACTTCCGGCGGGATTAATGGATGAAGTTAGGGAACATATGAAGAAGCTCGAAATGAAAAGAGGAAGAAAGTTTGGAGATAAAAATAATCCGTTACTTGTTTCGGTGAGAAGCGGCGCTCCGGTTTCAATGCCAGGTATGATGGATACCGTTTTAAACCTGGGTCTTAACGATGAAACTGTAAAGGGATTAGCACAACAGACAAATAACGAAAGATTTGCTTATGATTCTTATAGAAGATTCCTCCAGCTGTATGGAAAAATTGTCCTTGGAATAGATGATAAAAAGTTTGATGAGACTCTCAATAAAATTAAGCAAAAATACAATGCAAAAAATGATATAGACTTGGACACCAATGCCCTTAAAGAATTAGTTGAAGAATATAAGAAGATTATTCGTGAGGAGAAAGGCGAATTTATCCAAGACTACTGGTACCAATTAGAAATGGCTATTAAAGCAGTATTCAGGTCCTGGATGAACCCGAGAGCTATATTTTATAGAATTGCAAATAAAATAACACCAGAAATTGCAGGTTGTACGGCAGTAACAGTTCAATCTATGGTATTTGGTAATATGGGAATGGATTCAGGTACGGGTGTCGTCTTCTCTAGAAACGTCGCTACTGGAGAAAACGAGATATACGGAGAGTTCTTACCTAATGCTCAAGGAGAAGATGTAGTAGCTGGAATCAGAACACCTATGCATATTAGCGACCTAAAGGAAAGATTTCCCTCCCTTTATCAGGATCTTTATAAGAATTTAAAAATGCTTGAAAAAGTTAATAAAGATGTTCAAGATGTGGAATTTACCGTAGAAAAAGGGAAGCTATTCTTCCTACAAACTAGAGATGCAAAAATGACTCCTCTTGCGAGAGTGAAGACTGCGGTCGATATGGCAAAAGAGGGGATTTTAACAAAAGAAGAAGCTATACTTAAAGTTAAGCCTGAACACGTCCTGCAATTACTGTATCCTAAAGTAGATGAAACTAGTGCTCCAAAGCCTATCGCTAAAGGTCTTGCTGCTTCTCCAGGTGCAGTATATGGACAGGTAGTATTTGATCCTGACGATGCTGTAGAATGGGCTAAGAGAGGAAAAGAAGTAATTTTGGTTAGGGTCGAAACTAAACCTGATGATGTTCACGGATTTTACGCCGCTAAAGGCATTCTTACTAGCAGAGGAGGGATGACCAGTCATGCAGCTGTCGTAGCAAGAGGAATTGGGAAGACCGCAGTTGTTGGTGCAGAAGAAATTCAGATAGACTATGAAAAGAAAGAATTCAGAGTTAATGGAGTAGTGATAAAAGAAGGAGACATAATCACAATAGATGGTAATACAGGTAACGTTTACTTAGGAAAAGTTCCAACAGTCCAACCAAAGGTTGGTGGGGAGTTACAAGAGCTTTTGACTTGGGCAGACCAGGTAAGAGTATTGAAGGTTAAGGCAAATGCTGATGTACCTGAAGATGCAAGAATCGCGAGAGAATATGGCGCGGAGGGTATAGGATTGCTCAGAATCGAAAGAATGTTCAGAAGACCTGAAAGATTAGAAAAACTAAGGAAGGTCATACTATCTGAAACTACGGAAGAAAGAACAGCGGCAATGGAAGAACTTTCCGAAATGATAAAGAAAGACTTCAAGGAAATGTTGAGCATAATGGATGGGTTACCAGTCACGATAAGACTAATAGATCCTCCATTACATGAATTTTTGCCAAAGCCAGAAGAACTACTAAGACAAATTTATGAAGCTAAAATGTCTGGTGCGAGCGAAGATAAGATTAAGGACTTGGAGAAGCTTTACAAGAAGGTAGAAGCTCTTGTTGAAGCGAATCCAATGATGGGACATAGAGGTGTTAGAGTAGGTATAACATTCCCAGAAGTTTATAGGGGATTAACTAGGGCCATACTTGAAGCACAGGCAGAATTGATAAAGGAAGGCAAGAACCCAATTGTCCAAATAATGATCCCTCAGGTAGCAATAGCAGATGAAATAAAGTTTGTAAAAGAAAAAGCCATATTGCCTACTGCTGAGGAAATTCAGAAAAAATATGAAATAAAATTAAACTTCAAAATAGGAACGATGATCGAAACAGTTAGGGGAGCAATAACTGCAGACGAAATTGCAAAGAATGTTGAATTCTTTAGCTTTGGCACGAATGACTTAACGCAGGCAACTTTCAGCTTCAGCAGAGACGATGTTGAGAATAAATTCTTGCCAAAGTATCTTGAGCTGGAAATACTCAAGAACAATCCATTCGAAGTAATAGACGAAAAAGGAGTAGGAGAGCTCGTTAAAATAGCTGTGCAAAAAGGAAGGAGTGTTAACCCAAACATTGAAATTGGCGTCTGCGGTGAGCATGGAGGCGATCCTACATCGATAGAATTCTTCCATAAAATAGGAGGAATAGATTACGTCAGTGCATCTCCATTTAGAATATTGGTTGCAAGACTTGCTGCCGCGCACGCTGCAATAAAAAATAAAAAATCTTTATAAGCTTTTATTTTTTAATTCTACTAACGATTAAGGTTTTAATCAAAAGAATTTAATATTATTATAGACTTCTAGAAAAAGTAGGAGATGCGATATGCAAATGCAGACTGGGGAAGGAATACAATGTCCGAAATGTAAAACTATAATGGAATATTCGATAGAGACAGAAAAATTTACAGATGGAACGAAGAGAATAAAAAGCTTCTATAAATGTCCAGTCTGTAACTACAAAGTAAATGACCAGCAAATTAGCGTGTCAAAAGTTGATGGAACAGAAAAACTGATAATTAAGATAGAAAAGTTTTTCTAACATAAATTTTTACCATTCTTGTTATTGTTAATATTATCAGGTGGATTTTTTTGAGGAATGATGTCATAAGTGATATTTTGAAAGAATTGAATATCAATGAAAAAATTGAAGCTTCTATTGATTTGATAGGAGATATAGCAGTGATAAAATCTCCGGTCTGGATTAAAAATTATGAGCTAGAAATTTTTAAAAAGATTGCAGAAAAATTGGCATCAAGAATGCCATATGTTAAGAGTATATGGCTCACCGAAACGCCCATATATGGCATTGAACGGACAAGGAAATATATTCATCTTTATGGCGAAAGGAAAACAGTAACTATATATAAAGAACATGATTGCTCTTTTTATGTTGATATAGAAAAAAGTTATATTTCTCCAAGGTTAAGCTATGAGCATATCCGTATTGCAAAGCTTGTAAAGGACAACGAAATAATAATAAATATGTTTTCGGGCATAGGAGGTTTTAGTATTGTAATTGCCAAGTATTCAAATCCAAAAATAATATATTCGATTGATATTAATCCTTTTTCTGTTGAATTACAAAAGAAAAATGTGGAATTGAACAACTTAACTGAAAAAATAATAGTGTTGCTCGGAGATGCAAGAGAGATTATGACAAGAGATCTAAAAAATACCGCCGATAGAGTTCTTTTGCCTCTTCCAAATATTGACAGTAGCTTTTATAATGCTGCACTGACATCTTTAAGAAATCCGTATGGCTTTCTACACATTTATGAATTCGAAAAATATGATGGTAAAAAAGAGTGCGCAATAAATAAAGCTTACGAAAAAGTAAAAGAAAAATTTTTAAGCTTAGGGTGGAAGTCAGAGCTAATTTTCGGAAGGATTGTAAGAACTGTAGGACCTAGAAAGGCACAAGTGGTCCTTGACGTATATACATATCGTTAGTTTCTTTGAAATTAATATCTGAAAGCTTTACTGTATAAGGCAGGAATGGTTTTTAAGCTCTTCTTGCCTCATTTTTTTGATTGAGAATGAGTAATTAAAATAGCATGCGTTCTGATGAAAAAAGTATAAAATCTGAAAAGTAAATCAAGATAAATAAGTGAAGTTCTCGAATAAGTTTTATAAAAACTTAAAAGTTTTTTTAATTATAATAAGATTTTAATATGATGATATAACGACACAGAGCAGTATTGCAATGAAGAAGTGGAGCGACTCTGATTATCCAGGTGGTCAGTTTGGAAAACAAAACAAAAATAATTGTTACTATGGGACCTTCGATCGAAAAATATGAAGTTCTTTTGTCATTAGTCAAAGAAGGTGCAAGAGGTTTTAGAATTAACTTCAGTCATGGGGATCCTAGCCAATGGTATAATTACATAAATAACTTGAAAAGCGTCGAAAAAGAATTAAGCATTCCACTTGGTATAATTGGAGACCTTCAAGGACCAAATATTAGAATTGGGCAACTTATAAATCAGATTAATTTAAAAAAAGATGATATTGTCCAATTCTTTTATGGAAACAAATCCGAAACGAACGATATCCCACTACCATATGAGGAGTTCTTCAAGACAGTTGAAAGGGGAGATGTGATTCAGCTGGCTGATGGTGCTATACAACTAATTGTTTTAGAAACTTCTCCCAAATCTTTTATTGCTAAGACTATAGCTGGAGGAGTTATAACTTCCAGGAAATCAATTTCTATAAAAGATAAAGATATAGAAATTCCATATGTTACAGAAAAAGATGAAAGAGATATAGAATTTGCATGTAACAATGATTTTTCACATTTGATGGCAAGCTTTGTTGAATCAAAAGATAATATTTTTCAGTTAAAAGAACTCCTTAATAAAAAGTGCAATAAACAACTAAACATATTAGCAAAAATCGAGACGAAAAGAGGAGTATATAATGTAGAGGAAATACTAAAAGTGGCCGACGGAATAGTTGTAGCAAGAGGTGATCTTGGGACACATTTTCCAATGGAAACTTTGCCAACTATCCAAAAAGATTTAATAAGCAAATCTATTGTACAAGGCAAGCCATCAATTGTTGCAACTCAACTTTTATCATCTATGCTCAATTCTCCTATACCAACTAGAAGTGAAATTGTCGATATCTATAATGCTGTCCAAGAAAGTGCAAATGCTTTAATGCTTACAAATGAAACTTCTATTGGAAATTATCCTATCGATGCTGTCAGATGGTTAAAAAAAGTCATTATAGAAGCCGAAAAAAACTCCGCTATAGTCTACCCAGTAAAGCCTATTGAAAATTCTTTAGCCCATAGATTTGCTTTGGGAATTTCGGAATTTTCTAGGCAATTAAATGCAAAGATTTCCGTCTATACAAAATCTGGACTAACAGCTCAGAATATATCGTTATATAGACCTTATGGAATCATATACGCTGGGGTCCCAGATATGCATACAGCAAGAAAACTATCAATTATATGGGGAGTTGAACCTTACGTCTTGGCTGCTGATAGTTATGAAAATGGCCTTGAAAAAATCCGTAAAGTCTTAATTTCAGAAGGAAAACTATCCAAAGGAGATACGTTAATTGAAACTTATAGATTTAAGGAAGGGGAAGTCCACACAATAAAGCTAGTTACGGTTTGAACTTTTGACTAGAAAAATTAAGTATATGGAAGGAATTAATAATAATATAGAATCTATGATTAATAGCGTTTGATAGCTCGAATGATAAAAAACTAAAGATAATGAAAGATTAATTATTCCCCCTAATGAAACAGCAGTCGTAAAAAGTCCGGATGCTGTCGAATGAAAAGTAGTTTTTATCATTCTACCTAAAACATAGTAACTAGACGTTTCAAAAAATGGATATATGGGCAGTAACCACAGTAATATAGTCAAAGTGCTATTGGCTTTTTCCATTAATAACGCTAATATCAAATATGAAAAGAAAGATGAAAAAGTTACTTTATAAGGATGAATTTTCTCTATTGCTTTACCAGCAATCAGTCTAGCTATACTACTCAAGAGACCTGTTATCGTATTATAAAATATTCCATATAGTAAAATGTTATTAACTGAAATAAAAAGCCTTAGCGACATAATACTGTTAAGCATATAAAATCCGGCAGATCCTAATATAAGAGGAAACAAAAAAGGTATGGCCTTTTTAATTTCATTTTTGAAGTCAGTCAAAGTTACAGTTGGATCTTGATATTCTTTTTCATTATAAGATATTACGGTAATTACTGATGCAATAATTATTAAAATAGCAGCTATTATATAAAGAATATTTAAATTCCATAAGTTTAATATTAGACCAGGAAGTATCCCTCCCAAGCTCCATCCAAAAGAATTAAAAAACAAAAACTTGCTAAGGGAATAGCCTGAGCCCTTACTTTTGCTTATTGAAATGCCAAAAATTATTGGATAAAACATCGTATAAAAGCTCATAAACAAAAATACAAAGATTGGTAACTGTGATAGTTGAACTTTGCTCAATAAAATAAGAAAAATTGACGACATTAGTCCAGAAAAAAAGATTATCTTTTTTCTGCCTATTTTATCACTAATTCCTCCTGCGAATACAGAAAAAATTCCGGGAATTGTTTCCATAGCTGCTATTAAAGTTAAAAAAGAATAAGCATTGTAATTTTCCATTCCAATATTAGTTCTTATTGTTACTATATATGTTCCAAAAGCAAGTCCTTCGATAAACATTACAACGTAAAAAGGATCCATTCTTATCTTTTTGCTTAGATCTTTAAAAATTTCTACCCACCTTATATTCAAAGCATTTTTAAGTTTTAAAATATACGCTTTTCTGGATAATTCCAATATTTTTAAAAATTTAACTCTAAATAAATTTAATAACAATGAAAATTATCGCTTAATAAAAAATATTTATTTTAAATTAATTTTAAATTAAGGCTGAAAAATATGAACAAAAATAGCAATTTTTCACGAATCAACAATTGCATAGATGCTTTAAAAAAACTTGCAAGGACAGGCTGGATGCAAAGGGGAATCCCCCCATCGATTACAGAAACGGTTGCATCCCATTCATTTGAAAGCGCTACGATTGCAGGAGTTATATCAAATATCTTAATTAATCATGGTTACAATATCAATATGGAAAAAACTATATCAATGAGTTTATTTCACGATTTCTCAGAATGCATAATTGGAGATATAACTTTGTTTGCAAAAGAGAACTTATTAGGAGATGAAAAGAAGAAAGCATTAGAACTGCAAATATTTTCAGATATTTTTAAAGGATATAACAAAATATTAGAGATCTATGAAGAATATTCGATTGGCAAAACCTTAGAAGCAAAAATTGTAAAATTATCTGACCGGTTATCTACTTGTATTCAAGCTCAACGTTTTTATGATAATGGATATGAAAATGTTAAAGACATCATTGTCAATACAAAAAGAGAAGTCGATGAAATACTAAAAGAGTTCGATAGTGAAATAAGAAAAGATATTCTAAACCTTTGTCAATAGAATGTCCATTTTTGAAATAAGTTCACCTTCAATTGAATGTTTTTCTTTTCTCAGTTTATCTAAATCTCTCGAATTCAAGTAACTTTTTTTATTTATATATATCCCTTTTATATTGAAAAGGTTGCTATTAAAAATTGCTCTTTCGAAATTTAAATCTCCCCAATTTATATTGTCAATGAGCACTAAATCTGGCTCGCATCCATCTTTTATACAATATTTTTCACTAGATATTAATTGCCAACCATTCCATAACATATTTATAACATCATTCCATTTTATTGCCCGTGAAGAATAGAAGAACCTTTGAAGAATAAAAAATATAAATAAATTTGTCACTAAATTTTGAAAAAGGCCTTCAAAAAAGTAATCAGTCCCAATAATTATTTTATCAGTTAGTTTATCTTTCATAAATTCCGCAATCGGCAATACGCTTCCTATTCCTAGATATGATGACATTACAGGAGAATTTTCTAAGAAGATATCTTTTTCTTTCATAAGCTCAATTTCAGTATTGGTAATCCAATTTACATTTGATATAATTATTTTTCCTTTTATTAGATTCATTTTCGCTAGAGACAGTATAGGAGTATTCCCTGTAGTTTTTAACATACTTAGATATTCCAAATGAGAATTGGGAAGTCTATAATTTATTGTTACTTTGTTATCATAATTTTCTATAAAATTTTTTAGATGTTCTAACTTTAAATTCTTATTTAAGTAGACATTCAAAACTATGTTCTTTAAATATGCATAATTATTAATTTCATTTTTATCAATTATGTTTTCTCCATATATAATAGGACCACAAAGTGTCTTAAAGCCAAATTTGCTAGAATGTTCTATTACATGGGAACATTTCAATCCGATGTGTATAGTTCCTGTTACAGCTCCTAGAAGGGATTCAATAATATTTCTTCTTATTGCTAACTCTAATAATTCTTTAGAAATCTTTGATTCTCCTCTTAACAAATAAGAGTTATCAAAATATATGTTATCAATAATGTTCTCGGAATTTTTCATATATATGTTTAAATCTAATCCGCCATTAAAAAAAGACTGTATAACTACACCATTTTTGCAATCTATTACTCTTCCTGTCTTTTTTATTTTTTCATAATGTAAGCTTCCCTGTTCATCAATAAATATTTCACTAGTTCGCAACAATGTAGGTTTCTTTTCGTATACCCCAACAATTCCTTTTATATTTTTAAAAAGAATTTCTTCCATCTTTTAGACCTTTAAATTATTTCTCTCTTAAAAAGAAATTTTTATTACGAAGCAAAGGTATCCAACCAAAAAGTGCATATATAATAAAAATATAAAATAGTAATTCGAACAAAATTTCTAATTTAGAATATGGAATGATTGAAAGAAATAACGGAACTATAATCCTTATTTGCCAAAAAGTTCCTTTTGTTTCATTTGGAGATAATGTTCTTATTCTTCTAAAATATTTTATTGGAAATAATGAAGCAATGACCAAAACAAGCATGAGATAATAAGGCAACGCAATGCCCGATAAATAGCTGGATAAAATGACAAATGTGTGAACAAAAAGAGGAAGACCTAAAAAATATTCCTTACTTGGTGTTCGTCGTATGATCCTCCAAAAGCTGAGCGTAATTATAGAGGCTGAGTAGAACATGCTCCCTACATTCCAATTTTGCATGTAGCAATAAATTATCGACGGAGCAATTACTTGGTAAACCCTATCAAAAACTCTATCTAAAAGCTCGCCGCTTTCGCTCATAGCATTAAGTTTTCTTGCTAGAAGACCGTCAAGTACATCCAAAGACAATGATAGAAAAATTAATCTAATAGATAATTCGGTTTCTCCTCTAATCGCTAACAATAATGCAAAGGATCCAACTAATCCATTAATGACTGTGACCAAATTAGGTAGATCTTTTCTATTTATCATAAAAATCACAAAAAATAAAAAAAAGTTAAAACTATGCAAGACTTCTGTCTGCTTCTCCGTATTCAACTTCTTCTGCTTCTAGTTCTCTTGCTATATATTCAAAAGCAGCTTTCGGATTTGTATGCGTTCCACAGCTGTAAACATCTACAGTTGCAAAATTATATTCTGGCCATGTATGTACGGTAATATGGCTTTCTAGTATAACTGCAACTACAGAAACTCCTTCGCCTATTTTCCATGATCTTAAGTCCAACATCGTCATCTTCCCAATCTTAGCAGCATTTGCTACTATGTTTTTAAGCTCTCCTTCATCGGAGAGCTTAGCCCTGTTGCAATTCTTAAGGTTTCCATATATATGGCTTCCATATACTTTTACGCTTACATTTTCTCTTATATTTTCTTTGATTAATAATCCAGACTCCATAGCTAAAACACCGATAAATAATGCGAAAAAGGAAAATTTAAATATAACCCCTCAGTTCTAGCGAAAACTCAATAAATAAATATGTTAATTTAGCTATATGGTAATACCCCCTCAATATAAATTTTACTGTTGCATAATTGATTATTTATACATTTTAAATGTTCATATAAAATTTATATAATGGAAATAAAATTTTTATTCGGTCTTAATTATTATTAAATAAGGTGAAAGCCATTTCCGAGAAAATTAATTTAGAAAAGCTATTAGCTATAGCAAAAGATATAATTAAAAACTCGTATTCTCCTTATTCTCATTTTCCAGTTGCCGCAGTGGTAAAAACTAAAAAAGGAAACATTTATACAGGTGTAAATATAGAAAACGCAAGCTACGGACTTTCCATTTGTGCTGAAAGAGTTGCAATATTTAAAGCTGTTTCCGAAGGAGATAGGGAAATAGAGATTTTATTAGTATACACACCTACCAAACAACACATATATCCATGCGGCGCTTGCAGACAGGTGATTTTAGAATTTAATCCAAACGCTTTAGTAATTATTGCTAATAAAGATGGAATATTTAAATCAGCACGAATTAAAGACCTCTTACCGATGAGCTTTTCAAAAAGATCTCTTAGAAGTTTATAAGATTACAGATAAAATCTCGATTCTTTAATTAAATTTTCTTTACAATGGCGAGGTAAAATGTTTATAGACCATGACCTAATAATCGATAAGTATGGAACTATTTATCAAGTAATGGGCTACTATCATCCGATAGGAATCATTTATGCGTTTAAAAAATACAAATTAAGTGCATTTCCTTCAATATGGGGAAGTGAACCAAATTTCTATATGAGAATATTTAGGGAATATTCCCCGGAAATCGCACATAAAGGGTTTAAAACTATATACGATCCGAACCTTAAGACATTCCTTCCGTATGTAAACTTTATTGATATAAAATTTCATATTGATCCGGGTAAGAGCATCGAAAGGTTATTGAGAAAAACCAGAGATAGCTTAGAAAAAACTGCTTTAGAATTAATATTAAAACTTGAAGAAAATGGAATAAAATTAGATTCTATAGGCATAGGAGGAAGCATAGCACTTGGTATTCACAACCCAAATGTAAGTGATATAGATGTAATTATATATGATTCTAAAAGTCTCAAAGTCATTGAACAATCCAATATTATAGAACCTTATAAAAATAATGAGCTTGAAAATTGGTTTATAAAAAATTCAGTTCGTTTGTCAGTACCTGTTAAATATATTTATGATTCATATGAACCGAAAAGAAGGGGAAAATATAAAGGATATGATGTTTCTTTAATACCGGTCAATAGAAATATGCCGAAAGGTATCTTTAAAGTTGATGGAAAATATGCAGGAATTTTTGATTTTATCGCAGAATCTGCCAAAATAAGTGAACTAAGTTATTTTTATCCTCATGTAGTCGACTTAACAATAAAGAAAGTTATAAAGGGAAGTAAAAGTATTGAAGGAAAAAATTGCAAGCTAATAGTCTA
Source organism: Fervidicoccus fontis Kam940 (assembly GCF_000258425.1). Classification (NCBI taxonomy): domain Archaea; kingdom Thermoproteati; phylum Thermoproteota; class Thermoprotei; order Fervidicoccales; family Fervidicoccaceae; genus Fervidicoccus; species Fervidicoccus fontis. The sequence goes on along the minus strand of NC_017461.1, from coordinate 319,103 downwards.
TGAATCATTATTCTTCAACATTCTAAAAAAATTCAATCTATTTAAAATAAGAGCAAAAACATATATAAGCAAAAAAGAAAATATAACTGCAATTGTTGGAATCAGAGAAGCTCATACATATATATATAAATTAAAATGACGAGGGTGATTTTTTTGAATTTTTTTGAAAAAGCTTTCGGGATCGTGATTCTTTTATTTATTTCTCTTAACTCCAGCATTTTAATTCCCAACGCAAGCTCTATAGAAACGTTTAATTATAATTATTTAACTAAAGTGTCACTGCCAGCATTAGCAGTAACTTCTAGCAATACTGGAGTAGTCACAAATCTAACTGTAACTGTGGCATACCCTGGAACAGGAGAAGTATACTTTTCCGCAGATCCTGCGACTGAAATAGACACACAATCTGCAGCAAGGATCGCTGTTCTCGTGGCAACAAGCATTTTGGGAATTGACTATAAAAAATATGATTACTTCATTTCAATAAAATCTCCCAGCTATATTGTAGGAGGACCTAGTGCAGGTGCTATTATGACGATTGGAATAATATCGGCTTTATTAAATCTTACTCCTAATACCAATGTTGCAATGACGGGAATGATAAACCCTGATGGGACAATTGGTCCAGTAGGCGGTATACCAGAAAAATTACAAGCTGCAGCGGAGGCTGGATACAAGATCTTTTTGATTCCAGTAGGGCAGGAAATTGTAACTGAGGAAAAGACCGTAGAGCAATCAACTCCTTTTGGGACGATAATAAGATATGTGCCTCAGCAAATTAATGTTACAGAACTAGGCGAGAAACTTGGTGTAAAGGTTATAGAAGTATCAACTATACAACAGGCTATGACTTATTTCTTTAACAATGTTACTTTACAACCAGGATATTTTGGCTTTAATTTAACTTTCCCTCCAGAAGTTGTCCAATATTTTTATAATTGGAAAGCTCAACTTGAGCAAATTTACAATATAACGATGAAACAGGTGACCGATTTATTAAAAAGCGGAGTTTATTCTAGCAATTTGATAAGTTATGTAAATCAGTACATAAATACTAGCACATCTCTTTATAGCAACGCTCAAATACTTTGGAGCAATAAACAATACTATAGTGCACTTTCTAATATATATCAGAGTGACATAATCTTAGATGGGCTTTATATTATTCTCACTACTTCTACAAATCAGACGAACATTTTTACTTATATTACCCAGATAAATCAAACGTATAATTCACTCCTTTCTGAAATTAAAAAAGTGAATATTACTACAATTACTGGAATGGAAGGCTATATCGCATCGCTTGATAGATTAAACACTGCTAATCAATCTCTTAATGCAGCTGCTAGTTCGGTAGTTTCTTACTATAATCCATCTCAAATGACCTATGTGTATACTTTGCAAGATCCTTTTGATTTAGCAATTGCAAATATGAGTGTAATTTCAGCGAGGAATTGGTTAAGTCTTTCAAATGTATCATCTGAACCTATTACTTCTTCAACTTTATATTATGTTGCTGACTATTATACTCAATATGCAAAATCGGTATATACATACTATCAAAGCTTAGCTAATGATGTTGGTGTATCTACCGATCTTGATTTAATTTCTAACGAGTGCAATAATGCTTTGAACTACTTTTATAGTGGCGACTATCCAGCTGCGATCTACTACAGTATAGAAGTAATTGCCACTAGCACTAAAGATATTCATGTGATTTTTGATACCGATATGTTAGAATATATAATTGCAGAAATTAATAACGCAGCTAATATATTAAATAATTCTTCATACAAAAGCTTGATCTCAATTGCATATTTACAACAAGTTCAAAATCTGCTTTCCCAATATAATCAAACCAAGGACTCTTCTTACCTTACTAGTGCAATATCTCTGGCCGTAGAAAGTTCTATTTATGCATCCTTATTCTCAATGCTAAGCGGAATTAACATGTCGAACATAACAATTCAAACACAACCACAAACTTTAAGTACAACAGGCTCTCAAACTAGTTCTTCAACGATGTCAACTACTATGATTCCAAATGCATATATCATTTTGATTATTGTTATTGTGATTATCGTGTTTGTCATTGCTGGAGCATATGCTCTAAATAAAAAGAAAGAAAAAGAACCATCTTCTACTTAATAATTTTTAGCTTTTAGCGTGTGAGGAGTTATGGAGGAAGAAGAGATTCAATCATATATTAATGCGGGAAAAATTTCCATAGAAGCGAAAAAATATGCGAGAAGCATAGCTAAGCCGGGGATGACTTTTTTCGAACTTGCAGAAAAGATTGAAGGAAAAATCCAAGAGCTAGGAGGAAAATTAGCTTTTCCCTGTAATCTTAGCTTTGGTCATGTAGCGGCGCATTATTCTCCTCTTTTAGATTCTGAAGATATAATACCGGAAAATGGAATATTGAAAATAGACCTTGGTGTGCATGTAAATGGATTTATTGCCGATACTGCTTTTAGCATAGATTTTTCAGGTGAAAATGAAAATCTCCTAATGGCTTCAAAAGAAGCATTAGAGAGGGCAATTGATATTATAAGACCGGGAATAAAGATATCTGAAATAAGTGAGATAATAGAAAAAACAATAATAAGTTATGAAGCAAAGCCTATAAGGAACTTAACTGGTCATGAATTGCAAAATTATAAATTGCACAGTGGTCTTGTTATTCCAAATACAAAAAATTTACTTGTAAGCGGAAGATTAAAGCCGAATATTGCAATAGCAATTGAACCTTTTGCTACGAATGGTGCAGGAGTAGTTATAGATAGTAACTTCACTGCTATTTATTCATTAAATTTAAAATCACCTCATGAAACGAAAAAGCTAGAACCTACCCTAAGAGATTTTTATAGATATATATTTGATGAATTTAAGGAGCTTCCATTTAATGAAAGATACTTTAAAAATTACATTGATAAAAATACCTTCAGAAAAAATATAGCAACACTAGTTTCAAAGAAGTTAGCTATCGGATATCCAATGCTGATTGAGTCTGGAAATGGGGAAGTTGCCCAATTTGAAGAAAGCATTCTAATTTTGGAAAAGGAGGTAATACCATATACAAAAGAAAAAAGATATTAAAATTTAAAAATTAGCATTTCAATAATCTGACCTCTTCCCTGCCATAAAGGGCAAGGCTTTCAGTTGTAAACATATTTAGCTAAACTTTAAGATAGAAGACATAGAGCGTGGTGAAAAGCTTAAAGGCGATTCTCTTCTTATTTCTTCTCTTTTCACAATTGGAAAATTTTCTTAAATAAATTTTGAAAAAAAGCTGTATATTCGAAACAAAATATTTTTTAATTTTTAATTTTATGCTAAATATAGAGCAAATAAGCAATTAAGTAAAAATTGAGGTTAATCCCTTGGAAAAAGTAAAAAACAACATAATTTGGGTAGTTGCTGTTTCCAGCATCTTTGTCGTTGTAGCGATTTATACTATTTTGATAAAAATGTTTCGCTTAAATTTTATTTATCTAATTTTAGAAGATCCTACAGGTTTTCTCCTTTCTACATTACTAATATTTATCGCAGAAACAATGAAGATCTTTAGGCTAAGGTTTATATTTAATAAATTAAAGGTGAAAGTTTCACTAAAAACACTTTTTCTTTCGAGATTTATGGGGGACTTTATGGGATTGATAACTGTATCTAATATAGGTTCTGAACCGACTAGAATTGCCACGATTGTTTCATTAGAAGGTATTCCGATACAGATAGCAATTTCATCTGGATTGCTGGAAACTTTTTATGACTCAATAATTTTAACTGCGATTGCATTTGTGGGCTCTATTGTCTTTTTTCCAACATCAATTTTAGTCTTAATTTCAACACTTATTACAATTTCCTTGTGGTTGTTTATATTTTTAGGTTTTGTTTTAAAAGAAAATATTCTTGTAAAAATTGTTGGGAAACTTTTCAAAAAAAGATTGACTCCAAAAATATTTGGCATATTTTTAGAAAAATATAAAGATTTTAGAGATTTGGTTAAAAAGGGAATAAGCAGTGAGATTAACAAAGGAGCAATATTATATACAATTTTTATTATTATTATATATGTATTTAGCTTTTTAGTTCTAGATCCAAGTTATGATTTAAGCTTAATAAACGTTATTAATGGATTATTTGCATACTCTATGAGTTACTCGGTACAATTGTATCCCACACCTGGAGGAAGCGGTTTTTTTGAATATGCACTGATAATTTCTACTGGAGTTGCAAACGCGATGATTTGGAGGCTTTCCTATATCTTTGTTTCTATAATACCTGCAGCTTTTTCAATGGTGTTTTTCGTCAAGCTAAGAAGTATATTTAAAGAGAATTTTAAAAGATCTCTTGAGTATGTATGATCGTTATTTAATATTTTGGAAAATGATCACTATCTTATATTTTTTAATCAATTGAGATTTTATAAGATTTGAAAAATTCTCTTTGCGGGTTCAGAAAAGATTAACTTAAAATTTTTCAAAAATATTATCTTACTATATCTTTTAAGATAAACAGAAATATCTGAACAAATTCGGTAAACTAATTTTACGCCTTAATTAGAGATATTTTTAATATAAAAACAACGTTTAGTATCTAATTTTTAAAAATTAGTAGTTTTAACAAAAAATTTTTAAGTGATTAATGATAATAATCATTCGAAATAAAAAAGGTTGAGAATATTGTTGCAAGAAATTATATTTTATGGAAGAGGAGGGCAAGGAGCAGTTACATCTTCTGAACTTTTAGCGGCTGCAGCATCATATGAAAACTTCTATTCTCAAGCCTTTGCATTTTACGGAGCGGAAAGAAGAGGAGCTCCAGTAATGGCTTTCAGCAGGATAAGCGATAGTGTAATATACAAACATGGAATGTTTTTTGAAGTGGATAGTCTAGTAGTTTTAGATAGAGCTGTTTTGCCAAAGCTAAAAGATATTAAAATTAGGAAAAATGGAAATCTGTTAATTAATGCTTCATTAATCAATCTAAATGACCTAAAAAAATACTTGAACTTTATAGAAAATGTTAAAGTTTATACTGTTGATGCCAATGCTATAGCAAAAAATGAGGGCTTAGTAATGGCAGGGTGGCCTCTAGTAAATACAAGCATATTGGGAGCTTTCATAAAAATCCTCGGAATAATAAAACTAGATTCTCTATTAAATGCAATAGATGAAAACTTCGAAGGTCAGATTGCGGAAAAGAATAAAAAAGCGGTAAAAGTTGCTTATGAAAGCTTAAAGGAAATGGGTGAAATAAAAAATGAGTAATTTAAAAATTATTCCTTCAAAGAGCAAATTGCCTATATCCTATCCAAAAGAGGGTGCAGCAGGGAAAACAGGCGAGTGGAGGACTGAAAGACCAATAGTTGATATCAAAAAATGCACAAGATGCATGCTTTGCGAAACTTATTGCCCTGTAAACGCTATTAGGGTCGAAAAAGACACAGGAGCGACAATAAATTACGAATATTGCAAGGGATGCGGAATCTGCATGAATGTCTGCCCAGTAAAAGCAATTACTATGGTTCCAGAACAATCTTCAGAGGTGTTAAAATGAGTTCTAAAAATATCAATAAAAAAGTTTTAAGTGGAAATCATTCAGTTGCTTATGGAGTTAAATTATCAAAAGCTTCTGTCATATCGGCCTATCCCATTACACCTCAAACAGCAATAATTGAAAAACTATCTGAATTTGTAGAAAGAGGGGAATTAAAAGCGAGAATAATAAAAGTTGAGTCTGAGCACAGTGCTCTTGCAGCAACGTTTGGAGCAGCATTAGGAGGTGCAAGAGCTTTTACTGCAACTTCAAGCCATGGATTGCTTTATATGCACGAATGGTTGCACTGGGTATCAAGAAGCAGAATACCTGTAGTAATGGCAATAGTAACAAGAACAATTGGACTTCCTTGGAATATTTGGCCTGATCATTCCGACTACATGGATCAAAGAGATACAGGATGGATAATGACATTTGGAATGGATAATCAGGAAGTTTTAGACTTGACTTTGCAGGCATTTAAACTTAGCGAAGATCCAGATATATATCTTCCTGTTATAGTTGGATTAGAAGGATTTGTACTAGGAGGAACTTATATGCCTGTAATATTGCCAGACGAGAGAGAAGCTGAAGATTTTGTGGGAGAAAGAGCTCAGCCGTACACTATTGATCCTAAAAACCCAATAGCTATTGGAAACATGACTCTTCCTGAAGGTACTGAAGAAATGTTTATGGATATGCAGAAATCGATGATGAACGTATATAAGAAAGCTAAAGAAATTGATTCAGAATATGGAAAGATTTTTGGGAGAAGCTATGGCGGACTTACCGCCTGTTATAAATGTGAGGATGCAAAATATATGATGGTAACTATGGGTGCTTGGAGCGGAGATGCTATTGAAGCAGTTAATGTCTTGAGAAGTGAAGGTTATCCTGTTGGATTGTTAAGGGTAAGGTACTTCAGACCGATGCCAACAGAGGACTATAAAAAGTATCTATTTAATTCAAAAATGACTATTGTATTCGATAGAAGCATCAGTTATGGAAGTACTGGCTCAATATATCAAGATGTCATAAGTAGTTTGCATTTAGCTTCTAGCAAAATTAATGTTGTACATAATGTTATTGCCGGAATAGGAGGAGTCGATATGACATTAAAAGACTTTTACGAAATTTTCAGGTCATTTTTGAAGCAATATGAATCAGGTGATGAATCGAATAAAGTTGTATGGTATCATAAAGGGGTGATGAACAATTTCAGCTTCGAATAAACCACCAATACCGTATCAAATGAGAGAGCATGTTCTTCCAGGAGATGCAGCTTGCCCTGGATGTCCAATACCCATCGGACTAAAGACTGTTGCTGCAGCATTTAACGGTAATGCTGTCTTGGTTATCCCTGCATGTTGCACATCAGTTGTCGTTGGAACATATCCATATAGCAGTTTAAAAATGAATATTGTTCATACACCATTTGCCAGTTCAGCAAGCGTAGCCAGCGGTTTGAGAGAAGCCCTAAAACAAAGAGGCTTAGAGGATACACAAGTTATAGTTTGGGCTGGAGATGGTGGTACTGCAGACATTGGTATGGCATCACTAAGTGGGGCTGCAGAAAGAAACGAAGACATAATATATATAATGTATGATAATGAAGCATATATGAATACAGGAATACAAAGAAGCAGTTCTACACCAATAAAGGCTTGGACAACTACAACTCCCGTATATGGAAAGAGCGAACCTAAAAAAGATGTAGCAAGAATAATGATTGCTCATAATGTTCCATATGTCGCTACTGCAAGCATTGCATATCCGCAAGATCTTTATCAAAAACTTAAAAAAGCTCAAGAAATTAGAGGATTTAGATTTATTCAGTTACATTCTCCTTGTCCTGTAGGATGGAGATTTGATGCATCGAAAACCGTAGAAGTAGCAAGACTGGCTGTAGAGACTGGCATGTGGATACTCTATGAGTACTTTGATAACAAGTTGAGAGTTTCAGGTCCTAGCATGCCTGTAATAAAAGAAGGAAAAATTAAACCTATTGAAGATTATATTAAAATCCAAAGAAGATTTAGCAATATAAACGGAGAAGGGATTTTAGAAATCCAAAGGATGAGAGATAATAACATTGAATGGATTAAAAAATTATTATAAAATCCATAAACAAATTTTTTAATTAAAATTTTGAAGAATAACATCATTGCGTTTCTTCAACCAATATTTTTTGAGAAATCCCCCTACCGATTGCAATATTTAAATCTCTTATTTTTACAAGCAAAGGACCATAATTGTTTTTTATAACTTCAACCTCGGTTCCTGGAATAATTCCCAATCTCAAAAGTTTTTTTACAGCTTCTTCGCCAGCATCAATTCTAACAATTTTTACTTTTTCTCCTTCTCTTACATCTATTAACCTCTTCATCTTTACATTTACCTCTCTTTTAATTGAATCAATATGTAATCAATTGCCTTATCATAAGGAAGCTCTAGCCTTTTACCTGTATCTCTTTCTACAATGGTTATGTATCTTCCTTCTTTTTCTTTCTTGCCTATATATACATGGAATAAAATATTTTCAGAAGCACCTTTCTTCTTCTGTTTATCAACATTCCTTCTCATTAAATCAATTTCAGTTTTAATACCTCTTGTTCTTAGCTCATATGAAAAGTTCCATGCGTATTTATAGCTATCTTCATTTAAAGTGATAATAAAAACCTTATTTTTCTTCTTAAATTTACTCGTTATATTTCTTTCTTCAAGTACATCAAAAATTCTTTCTATGCCCAGACTACCCCCTGTAGCTGGAAGATCGCTTCCTTTAAACATCTTAATAAGATTGTCATATCTGCCTCCTCCTGCTATCGAACCAGGACTTCCCTTTTCCAGAGAAATTTCAAATATAATGCCAGTGTAATAATCCAACCCTCTTACAAGACTTAAATCGAACACTATATGTTTTCTATGAGCCAAAAACTCTCTAAATTCTATTAGCTCATTTAATGGATCTTCGAGCGAAAAATCGAATTCGACGAGATTCTTTTTTATGTTTTCTAAGTTATCTATCGAATCTCTGTTGCTTATGAGATTTATAATCCAATTTATACTGGATTCGTCCAACCCAATTTTCTGCAATTCTAATATAACTCCATCAATTCCTATTTTATCTAGTTTATCAATAGCTCTCAAAACTGACGTCACGTTACTTCCAAGTCTTTTTTCGAATATTATATAAAGGATTTTTCTATGGTTAATCTTAACTATAAAGTCGTCTAAGCCAAGCTCTTCTAGAACTAAACTCATTGTATTTATTATTTCGGCATCAGATTCTACAAATTTTGAACCTACTGTATCGATATCTGCCTGAAGGAATTCTCTATATCTTCCTCTCTGTGGTTCTTCATGTCTCCATACATAGCTAATTTGGTGCCTTTTAAAAGGTAGCTGAAGCTCAGGATGTGATGCTACATACCTAGCTAATGGTACAGTTAAGTCGTATCTTAAAGCATACTCTTTTTCACTAAAAGGATCCTTAAATCTCCAAATTAGCTTGTTTTCAGCTTCTGGACCATACTTTCCAGCCAAGGTTTCCCAATATTCAATTGAAGGAGTATCCATTGGCGGAAAATCATTAATTTCAAAAATATTTCTTACTGTATTTATAACTTTTAATCTTAGTTCCATAACCTCTGGCGGAAAGTCTCTGAACCCTCTAGGAACTTCAGGTTTTGAACTCATTTTAAACCCTTTCTTTTGCGTGATGATTTTATTTTTTATTTAAAGCAAAAAATACTTTCCAAAAGGGATCCTCCTCTGGAAATTTTAATTCTTTAATAGTATTTTTACCTTTTATATATACCCCTCTTTTTCCTTTCTCTCTAATTCTTCCAATTATACCTGCTTTAATTCCTTTTCTAGAAAGAACATCAATAGCTTGATCAGCATATTCTTTCTTAACGGTAGCAATCAATGTGCCTTCGCTTATTGAAGCATATGGGTCTATTGGGATTTTGGTTTTTTCTTCGAAAATTCTCAATATTTTTTCAACATCATCATCAATAAAAAGAGATTCTTCCTGAATTTCTACTAAAGAATTGCTAGCTCTTGATATATCGTGTAGTGCACCCCATACTCCATATTCGGTAGCGTCATGCATGCTAGTTATAGCAGTTCTTAAACCTAATGATGACAAACTTAGTGCGTCTTCTACAACGCTCATTTTATAGAAAAAACTCTCTCCTTTTCTTCTCAGCTCATTTCCTCCTTCTTTTTCAACAATTTCCGGATACATAGTAGAAAGTATCCCTACTGCTTCTATAGCAGGTCCCTTTGTCATTAGGATCAAATCTCCTTCTTCAGCCATTTCTGTGGTGACATAATTACCTTTTTTTGCTACTGAAAGTACTGTTGCGCCACCTATCATAGGATAATCTGTACCATCATATATTCCAGTATGACCGGCTACAATTGAAATGCCAAGCTTTTTACATTCATCACTAATTTTGCTCCATAATACCGAAAATTGCTCTTTTGTAATTTTTTTAGGCAAATTAAGGTCTATTGCCATATATTGTGCGGGATTCCCGCTTGTTGAAACATCGCTGGCAAGTATATGAACTGCAAACCATGCGCTTTTTTCCCATCCGTATTCTGGTACAACAAAAACCGGATCTGTCTTTACGATGATTGAATATTCGCCAATGTCGAAAACTCCAACATCAACTCCATGCTTGGGCCTTACCATAACATTATCTCTGAGTAGACCTATATTTGGATAGATAATTCTATCAAATATATCGTTTGGTAGCTTTCCTAATTTAAATAAACTCAACCCGTTCACCTTGAGTATAAAATATTTTCAATGCTTATTTAACTATGTTATCATTAAATAAATAAAAGAATTATTAGCTTTAAAAATTATTTTGAGATTATTATTCAATATTTTTAATCTTTTCTATAACTTCAGCTTTTGACTTCTCAAAATCTGGCTGATAGTTTGAATCTAATGGTACTTCCGAAAGGACTACCGCTATCCTGCCATCTTCCATCTCTACAAAAAGCTGAGGTAAGCCTGCCATTCCCAGCTCATCTGTCACTCCGTGTTCGATAGCGAAAACGTAATCTTCGAGTTTTAATTCAAAGTCTAATCCTAATGTTTGTGCTACTTCTTGAGATAGCTGAAGCCATTTTTTATGATAAGGATGATGTTCCGCTGAAACTAAGATTAATTTTTTCGGTTTGCTCATATTTATATACACCCTCTTTTTGAACATTGTTTTACATGTTTTTCTTAAACAAATTGAAAATATATCTAAGTTTTACACTTTTTGAAATTTTTTAATTTGAATATTTTTAAATAAAAAGAACTTATAAACATTTATTTATTATATTATATATAGAAAAAATCTATTGTATTGTGCATAAAGATTTCTATATCGTTTTTATACGACTGGCCTAACTTTAATCCCATAGTATATCAGTCCATAATTTCCATCTTCGTTGATTTTCCTAAAGACTCTTTCTACAGTTATTCCTGGCTTTAGTTCATCCTCATTTTGCACATCAACTATTTGAGTAAGAACGTTAATTTCTCCAAATTTGATTATTCCCAAATAAATTGGCTTCTGAGATTTATAGGTATTTGGTGTTTCATATAGCTTGGTAAATGATATCAATGTTCCCGTTTCAGGGGGGAAGTAGTCCTCTAAATCACTTGAGTTACATTTGGGGCAAACATGTTTTGGCGGATAAAAAACATATCCGCATTTTTTGCATCTTTTTCCTACTAAATTATAATATTGTGATTTTTTCCTCCAAAATTTAGAAATTGAAAGTTTTTCCATGTTTCTCACCTTTAGGCTTTTGTCAAATGCAAAATAGCAGAAGAGCTGCCCGCTCCTCCTATTCCAATCATAATAGCATCATTTAAATCAATTTGATTACTTCTTATTTTTTCTCCCGACATCATAGCGGAAATTTCTGCAGCTTCATAAACCCCCAATGCACCAATCGGGTACCCTCTTGCCTTTGTACCTCCAGTTATATTTATCATTTGCTTATCTCCGATCCGAAACTTCCCACTGTAAATATCGGCAAAAAATTGACCTTTTTTAGATAAACCTATAGTTTCTGCAATAACAGCAGCAGTTATTGTATAATCATCAGACATGCTTATATATTCGGTTTTAGCTATATCTTCCGCAAAAGCGTTTATCCCATAGCATTGTCTTGCATATTCTAACGAATCAAAAAACAACAAACTTTCTCTTAAAGAAAGTTCAAATGTTCCCGAACTAATGCATCCTTTTCTTATTTCTACTACCCTTTTTTCTTTACCCACTAACTCCCGATCCTCTCTACTAATAAGCAATGCAGCAGCACCGTCGCTAATTGGTGGCGAATGTAACATCCTGATTGGAAGAGAAACCGCTTCTGATTCAAGCACCTGCTTAGTAGAGATTTTAAACCTCAACTGAGCATGATACGTTTCAGATGCGTTTTCATGCATAAGAATCGGCCAACTAGCAAATTCTTCCTCCTTCAATCCATACTTCTCTTGATAATATCTAGCAATTATACCGAAATTAGATGCTAAAGTAGAGCCGTAGATTCCTTCATATTCTATGTTCGTAAGTTGAGAAATCAGTGAATTATAAACTTCTGAATTATAATCGGACATTTTTTCAAACCCAATCAAAAGGACATGTTTTGAATAACCGGATTTTATTAAACTGTCAGCTAAGATTAAACCAGAGTGACCACTTATTTGTCCTGCTTCTACATTGAAGGTTCTTGCACCTTTTATTCCAAGCTCTTCAGATATTAAAGATGAAAACATGTTTTGTCTTTGCATAGAATATCCAAACGCGTTTGCAACTATAACTGTATCAACGAAAGATAAATTCCCAAATTGATCAAGCATTTTTTTCACAGCATTATATACCATATCTTCAATCGTACTGTAAAAGTCTCTTGAAATTTTAGTCAGACCAAATCCTGTTATAAATGCACTCATATAAATCACACACCAATCTTTTTTATCAAGTTCCTGTATCTAGAATATGTTGAGTAATTTATGTAAGTCTTTTTTTCAATATAATCTGAGACTTTTTTAGCTAGGTCTCTTTTGTTTTTAATCTTATCTGTAGTTACAATACTATAGGCATCACTTCCCGCACCGCTTCCGAATGGAGCAACCAAAATTCTTTTTCCAGGATCTACACTATCAAGGATCTTACTAAGACCCAGTAAAGCAGATCCGTTGTACGTATTTCCTATCTTGTTAACCACAATACTGGGAAACACCTTTTCCTTTGGGAAACCGAGCTTCTCAGCTACTCTTAATGGAAATTTTCCATTTGGCTGGTGAAAAATCGCATAGTCGAAATCCTCTACCTTTAAACCTGTTTTATTTAGCAAGCCTTTTACAGCACCTACAATATGATCAAAATATGCGGGATCCCCCGTAAATGCCTCCCCATGCAGAGGGTAAGGACTTAAACTTCTTCTCCAAAAATCAGTTGTATCAGTTACATATGTATATGATGCCTCAAAAACTGCTACTGCCTCATTACTTGGACCTATAACGAATGCCGCAGCTCCACTACTAGCAGTATATTCAAGTACATCGCCAGGATTAGCTTGGGCAGTATCACTTCCAATAACAAGCGCATAATTAACCATTTGTGAAGAGACTAGTCCAATAGAAGCCCGAATTCCCTCGCTGCCAGCCCTGCACGCAAATTCTAAGTCGCTTGCCATAGTAGTGGGAGTTATCCCTAATGCATCTGCAATAACCGTTGCACTAGGCTTAACAGCATATGGCTTTGACTCGCTTCCAAAGAACACAGCCTCAATTTGTTTTGGATTAATTAATGCCCTCTTGATGGCATTTTTTGCTGCTTCATATCCCATAGTAATTGCATCTTCATCTATACCAGCGACGCTTTTTTCCTCGACATTTAGACCTTTAATCGATTCCAAATCATTGCCCCACATACCAGCTATTTCTTCAACTTTAATTCTATATATTGGAATATAAGCTCCCCATCCAATAATTCCTGCCTTACTTTCTGGAAAGATCCTTATCAAAATTTTCACCAAATTAACTTTAACTTTTATTATTAAAATTTTTTACTATTGCTAAAATAAAATTAGACAAAAGACTATATCAAAAATAAAAATTAGATAAGTCTATGTTTTAACTAATAATATTAAGTGGTGAAAATATTGAGTCATGCAAACGTTATTATTCCTATGATTTTCTTTGAGGTAAAAAAAGATAATGAACGTATAAGCAGTTATGTTATGGAAAATCATTATTTGTGCCAATTAGATGAAAAGGAAAGGATTATTCTTGCCTCAAAAATTAGTCCATTAGATGTATCAAAGATAAACGTAACTTGGTTTAATTCTGGTTTTGAACATACTTTATCTATGTGCATAAATTATAAAGACATTGAAACGCATGTAAAAAATTGGTATAATAAGGCAAGTGAAGACAGATATAACGATGCGAAAAAAGAAGGTGGATATGTGAAGAAATTTTTAACTACAGAACTAAACAGAATATTTTTAGGTGGAATATTTAACAAATACAATATGCCTAAAGGAGGGAAAATCTCTAAAGATTATTTTCTCCTAGGAATTTACGATGAGATTTTTGGTAAAGATTTCTCTATTATAAGAAAAGATGGATTTTTTGTAAAAGCTGAAGTAGATAAAAACTTAAATGCTGTTCGTATTCTTGATAAAAGACTCAAAAATATTGAGAAAATGCTTAACCTACTAATAAAAAAGGAAAAAATTTCTATTCAAAAAGATAACTTATAAGAATTTACATGTAGAAATCTTCAAATTTCTCTGCTTTCTTAAGATTTTTATATAACCAGCAACTTACTAGCCTTCCATCTTCAGTTATATAGTACCCTGGATCCTCTTTTTCACATATGTCTCCTAATATTGGTTTATTTTCATCGTAAGCCATGCATCTAGGATGGAAGCGGCATCCACTGGGAATATTAGCTGCACTTTGTACCTCTCCTTTTATAAATAGCTTTCTGACTTTTAATCTATTAGAGGGATCAGGCTCAGGTATAGCTGCAACTAATGCCCTTGTATAAGGATGCATCGGCTGTTCTATAATGTTTCTAGCTTTTCCCATTTCGACAATTTTTCCCAAATACATTACTGCTATTCTATCACATATGTATCGGGCGACTGCAAGGTCATGAGTTATAAAAAGATAACTTAATTTATTCTCGTTCTTAAAGTTCATCAATAATTCAAGTACTTCGGCCCTGATACTAACATCCAACATAGATACAGGTTCATCTGCAACTATTAATCTTGGGCCCATTATCATTGCTTTAGCAATAGCAATTCTCTGCCTTTGTCCTCCGCTAAGCTGATGAGGATGCCTATCAGCAAAATCTTCAGGTGGCTTTAATTTAACCTTTTCTAAAGTTTTATATACTAACTCTCTTTCTTCCTCTTCACTCAAGCCAATATTATGTATTTTTAACGGTTCTGTAAGAATGTCCATTATCTTATATCTCGGATTTAAGCTACCAAACGGATCTTGGTAAATCATTTGTATATCTTTTCTAATTGGTTTTACCTTTTTTGGAGGTAAGCCATAGATATTGACATATCCGTTGTTGACTTTTATTCCTTCTTTCTTCAGCCTCTCAATAGTTATATCACTAGGTCGGAATAACCCGACACCGCTTGTAATTGGAACCAATCTTAATAATGATTTACCAGTCGTTGTCTTTCCGCAACCAGATTCTCCTACTAGACAAAATGTCTCTTCCTTTTTAATGTTAAATGAAACATTGTCTACTGCTTTCACGTATCTTTGGGGCTTTCTTCTGAAAATCTCCCCTATACCCCTTTTGATCGGGAACCATACCATCAAGTTGTTGACTATCAACAAATTTTCAGGATGATCTTCAAAGAACTTTTCAAGCTCTTTAATTTCGGTCATTTATTTCTCACCATTACTCATTTTTCATAAAGCCAACACTTCACATAATGATCCTTTTCTACTTCAACAAAGTGAGGCCTTTCTTTTGTACAAATATCCACCGCTTTAGTGCACCTAGGATTGAACGGACATCCCTTGAGTGGAAAGATTAGATTTGGCGGCTCTCCAGGTATATATTCAAGCTTCTTAATATCACCTTTCAGCCTCGGTATACTCCTCAGCAATGCTTGCGTATAAGGATGCATTGGATTTAGAAAGATCTGCTCAGATGTTCCAAGCTCGACGATTTCGCCTGCATACATTATTGCTACTTTATCAGCAAGTTCTGCAATAACGCTCATATCATGAGTAATTAATATGAAGCTCAGTTTTTTCTCCTTCTTCAGCTCCTTCATTAAGTTTAATATCTGGGCTTGAACTACTACATCTAAAGCAGTTGTAGGTTCATCGGCAATAAAAACAGTTGGCTCTAATATGAGTGCCATCGCAATTACAGCTCTCTGCTTCATTCCCCCGCTTAATTCATGAGGATACCTTTTTACTACATCTGGATTCAACCCTACCATCTTTAAGTATTCTTTTACTTTTTCTATTGCCTCTTTTTTAGTATAGTTTTCATGAATAATTAGTGGTTCAGCTAATTGATCTCCTATTGTATATACCGGGTTGAAAGCGTTTATAGCACCTTGAAATACCATGCTAATCTTCTTCCATAACACTGTTCTTCTTCTTTCGGCATCTGATAGTTTTAAAACATCGATACCATCGACTTTCACGCTACCTTTTACAACTCTCCCTGGTGGCGGAGGCATTCCCATTATGCTCCACCCAAGTGTAGATTTTCCGCATCCGCTTTCTCCAGCAATTCCAAGCACTTCCTCTTTATTTAATTTAAAGCTCACATCGTGAACAGCTTTTACAGTACCTCTTGACGTATAATAGTGAGTTTCTAAATCATTAACTTCTAATACAACTGACATTATGATCACCTCTTTAGCTTTGGATTAAGTATGGTATCCAATGCCTGCCCAATCAATATAAATGTCAATCCTATCAATGTTATCATTAATCCTGGAGGAATTACCCACCACCAATATCCGTTTATTGTCGCCCCAGCAATTTCCGCCTCATTTAATATTCTCCCCCAAGTTACAATGCTAGGATCGCCTAATCCTAAAAAGCTCAAGCTTGCTTCCGTAAGTATAGCGCCGGGAACGCTTAAAGCCATGCTAGCGAATAGATATGGAAGCACCTGTGGAAAGATGTATCTTAGCAAGATCCTAGAGGAACTAGCACCTAGCGCTTTAGCTGCTTCAACATAAGTTTCCTCTTTAATTTGTAAAGCCATACTTCTTGTAACTATAGCGGTTGATGGCCAGCCAAATATAATTAGCATACTAATTACGTTCCATATTGAAGGTCTAAATATTATTGCTAACAATATCAATATTGGTAGAATTGGTATAGAGTAGAATATCTGAGCTACTCTTAACAATATTTCATCAGTTTTTCCGCCTAAGTACCCACCTATTACTCCATAAAGCCCTCCGAAGAGAACCGAAATCACGCTGACGCTAAAACCGATTATCAGTGCCCACCTAATTCCGTATATTAAACCCATAAATAAATCTCTGCCCACATTGTCAGTTCCAAATATTCCATAGCACCCACCTAATGCTGTTATTTCTTTGACATTTACTGTAAAGTTGCCTGTGCTATAGAACATTATTGTCCAGTTATAAGTTCCTGTCAAGTATGTAGGACTTATTGTTTCAAGCATGTTTGGAGATAGGACTTCATGAATAGCATTAAAAGCCAGGCTCGGTAGTCTATATACATCTTGAATAGGGAGAGTTATGTTATTCTCTTGCAACCATGGAAGTATGTATGTGTTATCAGTTACCATGTTGTTTATATAGGTGGAAACAGGAAGTCTTATTGAACCTGTATAGCTGTTAGGACTAACACCGAATAAATTTGTAATTGATGTATATTGTCCACTGATTGGATTTCCAGTTAAATACAGTGTTTTATTGTCAGGTCTTATCAACACCAGCATGACATATACTGGACTGTTATAATTTATATTGAATGAAAATATTATTTCGTTAGGAGGAACGTTTTTCAATTCATACATAAACGAATATTCTTTATAGGTAAAGTTCTCAAATTCGCCAGTTCTCACGATTAAGTTATCAGATTTTTCTTCACCAACGACTCTTACTGTGGAAAACTGATTACTCGTTGCCCAGCAGGGTGGGACGGCTTTAGGGTTGTCTTGCCAATATTGCAAATTATCCCAGTTTTTTATATCGTTCATATTTCCGATATATGGAAATAATAAAGCTAATAATAAAAAAATTAAAAATAAAGTAAATCCTGCAATCCCGACTTTTGATCTTTTTAATTCACCAAAAAACCTCTTTAAGCCTTTTGTAGAAAATCTCTTACTCAAAATTATTCCCCCCTTAGAAAATTTGTTGTCCACCAGATGTCTTCACTCTCGGATCAAGGAACACGTAAAGTATGTTGAGGATAATTACTGCAATTATAAACAATAACACTGTAATATACACGTTCCCTGCAATCAACATTGGCTCACTGTTTTCTATAGCTATCCAGAACAAAAGACCCATTCCAGGCCATCCGAATACTGTTTCAGTAATTATAGCTCCTCCTAGGCTTACTATGATATTCAGAACAGCTGTAGTAACAATTGGAGGACTTGCTGCTCTGAGGACGTGCCCGAATAAAACTCTTCTTTCTGGCACTCCTTTTGCTCTAGCAGTCATAACAAAGTCTTCAGCCATTTTTCCTATAACAACATTTCTAACTATATATGCCCATCCTCCGATGCTTACTAAAACTACGGTAATAAGCGGCAATGTCATATAATAAAGCCACGTTTGTATGTAGTCAAATACATAAGTAAAAAATCCTATTGCTCCAGAAGCATATTGAGCATGCAATTGTTGAATAGCAAAATATACTGGAAGGCTCTGTGTAGGGAACCAATGCAAGTTAAAAGCGAAAGCCAGCAACATAAGCATTCCTACCCACCACATCGGCAAACTCGATGATAGTATTGCGAAAAACGAAACTAAGCTGTCTATTATTCCGTGCGGTCTTCTAGCAGCGTACATACCAAGACCCAAACCTAATAAGGTTGAAATTAACGTTGCTGTGAGAAACAGAATTACTGTATTCTTCAAAGCAAAAATAACTTGACCCGAAATTGATGTAGTGCCTGCCATATATGATTGCCTTGAATTGCCCAAATTCAACATAAAAATATTTATCATCATATGATAAACTTTCGTTAACGGATTTCCGACAAGTCCAAAACGTACCATTAATGATTGCTGATACATATTAACAAGTTGTTGTCTTTGATCTGGAGGAATAGTTGGATTCTTTGCAAGTTGCCTTGCAAAATCCTGCACCATTTCAACAACTATACCCTGTAAAGTTGTCTGACTATAAAAAACCAATAACGCAGATATGACTGCGACTATTATGATTAATGCGGCTATATTGCTAATTATTTGTAAAGTTATAGTTCTGCTCAGGCTCGCCATTATAATCCAACCACACATAATTTTACTTAACTAAAACTATGAAAAAATATTGTTATATTTAAAGTTTATTAAAGAAAAATGAGAATGCCATAGAACAAATTTTTATTAAAAAATGAAATAAATAATGAAATTTTAAAAAAAATTTATTATTTTTATTCAATTATTATACTTTATTTCTTCCTTCTTGTGAGGTAGTATGCCAATATAACGATTATTATGATAATTACAATCACTATTCCCCAGAGCAATGCAGATGACGTACCTGAAAGTGCTGTTGTAGTAGTTGGAGTAGTGGTAGTAGTTGGAGTTGTTGTAGTAGTTGTAGACGGAGATGTTGTAGTTCCGCTGACCACATATGCAGTATTAAGAGCCCAGATGCTCCCTAATCCTGTCTGAACGCCATAGTATGGAATAACTACTCTGGCTCCATTAACCATATAGTACTGCAATCCCTGCGTTAAGAATATTCTCCAGGACTGTTGCATTCCCATTACATCAAGCTTTACTATGTCATTAAGTAATTGATTTGCCTGTTGTGGAGTGTATATACCAAATGCCAAATTCTGACCTAGCTGATAGATTGTCTGGTTCCATGGATACCACTGCTGGCTATTCGATGGGGTAGGCTGGAATCCGTATGTAAACGGAGCATACATCTGAGCTACATCATATCTCGCGAAGTATATAGGCTCATCGTAGTTGGCTACCCAACCTTCAGTATACATCGTCCATGGATGGTTCCCCATAGAGAATGACGCCATATCAGTTCCATAAATAGCTTTATTTGCTACTTGTCTAGTTATGTAATCTTCCTGTACATATATGTGGAAATACTGTTCAATCCATTGAGTTATCTGATCTCCTATAGCTTTTCTAAACGGATCGTCACCTCTGACCTCAAAGTATATTGTAACTTTCTTCTGTGTTCCATCGGGTAATATCAGATATAGCCATGTTCCGCTTGAATCTGTGATATACTTAAGCGACATTCCATAGCTATTCAAGCTCTGGTTGGCCTGCTGTATTGACTGGTTATAAATTGCTACCGCAGTTGTAGGATCTCCACTCCCATAAAGACCAAGTTGCTGCTCATATGTACTGATATTCAATGCTTTATATGCTGGGGATCCTGGAATTATCGCACTGAAGCATGGCACCGCGCTACCCTGGTAAACGTTTTGTACCAAAGAGTTTCTATTGATCAAAACGTTTAATGCAAATCTCACTCCCTGAAGAGCCATTGGGTTGAACTGGAAGTAATTGCTTTCCATTACGGTAGAGTTTATCAAATTGATTGGTACCCAGTCAGGATGTCCGTATTTAGACAGGTCTATTCCTAATGTCGAGCTTGGGTTGTAGAGTACTAATCCTGGAACAATTGTGCCATTGAGAGTTCTATCCTTTAGTGGAATAGTTCCTGGCTGTGAAGGATCGTAAACATTGTTAACTGGGTTAACTCCAAGGTCATTATAGTTCGTTGTTGTTGGGATTAATGTTACAGTTGAGGGAACTGTACCTATCTTGTTTATTGGCTCACTATAGAAGAATATGTCAGCTGTACCGCTCTTTACAGCTTGTATGCCCGCATCTTCCGTTGTAACTGACTCTACAAATATTTCATCAAGGCTTGGAACCGTTAAATTGTTCCATATATAGTGAATCTTTGGTAGTCCTAAGAATGTTCTGCTCTTCAGAACCATAGTGTTTGATTGAGCATTGTAAGAGTCTACATAGAATGGTCCGTTGCTGACTACTGCGACTCCATGAGTGTTAATCCAGTTCACCAAAGCATTTACTCTCTGAGAGAGATCGCTTCCATAATTATATCCAAATTTTGACAACCCATTAAAGTAATAAACGTTAGATGGAGTTAGGGCTAAGGCAGCAGCTTTGATTTGTTGCGCATTTATGAGCATATCAATTCCGCTGACTGTTCCCTTTGAAGTTGTTGTACTTTCCCACCATAAGTTAGTACTATTCATTACTGCAAGCTCCATTGCCGCAAGTAAATCATAAGGAACTCCTGGATATGGATCTACAGTATAAGCAATTAATGAAGGATCAACATCAACATAGGTTGTGTAAATCGCTAAGGACGTATCATTAATTATTTGGACACCTTCAAACATTCCTATTGTAGGTCCATACTGCGAAGAGAATGTCTCGTCGTAATACTGATCTGTTTGATTTGTTATATAGCTTGTATCAGTACTCCATCTCCACATGAAGGCTAGCCACGCAAGCACATCTGCAACACTAAAGTTTATGCCATCATGCCATGGAACTTGCTCGAAGTTGAATATTATTTCAACAGGTGCTTTTCCATCGTTCTGAATATAAGATGCTAGCGACTGATAAAACCCAGGTGGGGTTCCTCCTGAGCTTTGAAGCTGAGAATTTACGAATGAAGCGTATGTCGAATTTTGAGCAGCTTGATTTATTGGAACCCATTGAAGAGCAATTGGATCAAATACTAGAGCATTGCTCGGTATGGTAAGATAAGGAGTTATTACTCCTGTGGTTTGATTAACCGTATAATTTCCTATGTATTGATAAGTTGCTGTTGTTTGAACTGGCATTCCTGTGGATGGACTTGGATACAGTCCCCACTCTCTAACGTGTATCCAAAGCTGGTAGCTGTATATGTCTGTAAATCCTAGCACTGGATTCCATGGACTCATGAAAAGTCCTCCGGAAGAGCTAAATTCAATCAACGTTATCGAGTTTGCTGTCTGTGCGCTAGACAAGATTCCTGGCGCTGCTATACCAAAAGCTAATGTTATTATTAAAAGGAGTGAAAAAATCTTTAATTTTTCCATACATTCCACCTTTTTACTAATTAATTTATTTGTATGCACTATAATTTAATACTAAGGGAATTATATATAAAGTTAACCATCTCTAAAAGGGTCGTCTATGAGGGAAGATATTCCAATATGGCCTAAAGAAGAAAAGGTTGACGCTCCCTGGATACCCTCCTCCATTAAACCCATAATTTTTTCTTTTGAGATTGCAAAACTAAATAAAGATTCTAAAATATGCGATATTGGTTGTGGAGATGGGAGAGTTGCAATAATTGCTTCAAAGTATTTCGGTTGCAGTTCTACGTGCATAGAAAAAAGGGAAGATTTATGCGCTTTGGCATTGAGCAACGCTATTTATAATAGTGTAAACGATAAATTTTCAGTCATATGCGAAGATGCGAGAAAGATCGACTATAGCGAATTTGACTTTATTTACATATACATGTTTCCATCTTTTTTGAGAGAGATTTCGCTAAAGCTCGATAAAGAGCTCAAAGAAGGAACAAAGATCGTAACGTTAGATTTTTCGATAGAAGGCTGGATTCCAATTCTTATGAAAAGAATAGAAGATGAAAAAGGTATTATCAGGAGTATATTTTTATATTTTATAGGAATTTCTAATCCATCTGCTTGGAGGATAAGAAGGTTTTATGGTTATCCTAGAATCTAAGCTTGGACTTACAAAAGTTGGAAAAGTTTTAGAAATAAGGAAACCTTTCCCTCTTATAGGTCATATTTCGTTTGGAATAATTGATAGAGGCTACAATAACTTACAGGTAAGAATTACAACGTTATGCAGTTTATCATGCATTTTCTGTAGCGTTTCAGCGGGTCCAAAATCAAATAGGGAAAGAGAGTTTATCCTAAGGGATCCTGAATGGCTTTACGAATGGATTAAGTATGCATGCAATTTTAAAAGTAGTTTTCATTTAATTTTTGACGGGATGGGCGATCCTATTACTCATAAAGATCTTCCAGAGTTTGTCAAAGCTGTAAGGGAAATGAAAAATGTAAAATCGATAACAGTAGAAACTAGGTTATTTCCAGCAAACATTAAAACATTGGAAAAACTAAAAGATGCTGGAATTGACAGGCTAAATGTAAGTATAGATACTTTAAACGAGGAAAAAGGAAAATTGCTTTCTGGAAATAATTTTTATTCGGTAAAAAAAGTTAAAGAGCTCATTAAATATGCTCATGAAGAACTTGGAATTGCTATTCATTTAGCACCAGTTTGGATTCCAACAGTTAACGATGAGGATATTGAAGAAATAATACAGTTTGCGATAAAAATTGGATTAGGTGAAAAGTTTCCCCCATTAGGAATTCAAAAGTATGTTTCTCATAAATACGGAAGAAAAGTCCCAGGAATAATAGCATTATCATGGAAGGAATTTGAAAAATGGATGAGAAAGCTTGAAGATAGATATAAGATAAAGCTCCTATTAGACCCTAAAGACTACGGACTAGAAAAATCTGAAAGGATACCGAACGGATATAAGAAAGGGGAGATTGTGAAGTTATCTTTAGTAGAAAAGGGCTTACTTAAAAACGAATATCTTGCTATACCACCAAAAAAAGATAGAGTTTTTACTTTGATAAGCAGAAGAGAAAGCTTAAGCATAGGGGATATCGTCTATGCCAAAATTATCCATGATAAAGACGGGATTTTAATCGCAATTCCAGTTTAGAAATCAAATAATTATTATCCTATTACCGCCTTTCCTTTTTGCTTCCTCTAAAATCTTTCTAGCAAATGATCTCCATGGAGTTCCATAATATGCTTCCTTTCTACTATTTGCATTTTTTCCTAAAACGTAGCCTTCTAAGCATACGACTGTAATATTTGCACCGTTTTTGTTTATTTCTTCTTTTATAGAATACAGATCTGATTCTAAATCTGAGCATCTCATCATGGGAAACTCTAAAACTGCTTCTTCTGTCCCTCTTTCTTTATTTACTCCGTAAATAATTATTCCTCTGAACTTTATTGCTAAAAAAATTACACCCTCTGTTAATGCGTTTGTTATAGAATTTTTAACGTATTCATTTAAACCTTTTTCTCTAACTACTTCTTCAAAGTTATCCAAATCTGCAATTACTATACTTCCCCATGTTAACTTGCTTGTCATATAATCACTACTTAAATAACTCAGTGTGAGATAGGGGCATCACTCCATTCGGTCAAGGGCTGCCCACATCATCATCGTCTATATGATTTAATAAAATAGCAAATTATAAAGTTAAATACGGTCTTTCTAAGCTAGATCTATTTATAAAACTTAATTAGTTCTCTGTGTATATTTGCGAAATAATTTTTATCCGCATATATAACATTAATGTGAACAAAATTATCATTACTATCGAGCTACGAAATTTGCTGTAAATGAGCTTGAAAAACTTTTATTCATAATTTTATCGAAAAATTTTTAAGTTGTTGCAAGAGTTCTTAAATTTTATATTTTTTGCCACAAATAAATTATTAAGAGGAACAAAAATGCTCAATTTAGGCGAGTTTTCTATAATAGCTGGAGAGCCAGCGATATTCCATGAGGCTTCTCAGAGCATTATAATTGCAGATCTGCATTTAGGATTCGAGGATGAAGCGGCTGAGAGTGGAGTCTTTCTCCCTAAGATGCAATTGAAAAAAGCAATTGATTTGATAATAAGGTTAAAGGAATTAACTAAAGCTAAAAAACTCATTATTAATGGAGACATAAAAAACAGCTTCAATAGACTGACAATTCAAGAGAGAGAAGAAATAATAAGATTTTTTGGGAAGTCAAAAGATCTCTACGATGAAGTCATTTTAGTAAGGGGTAATCATGATAATTATGTTTCAATAATTGCTGAAAAAATGAATGTACCCATTGTTGAAAGCTATAAGCTTTCAAATATGACTATTTTGCTACATGGACACAAATTGACAGAAGAGATCTTTAGTTATAAAAATATTATAATAGGGCATGAACATCCTTCTTTTACTATAAAAGACGAAATAGGAAGTGTTGTAAAAATGCCTTGCTTCTTGAAGGTTCCCTTAAAAAATGGTAGCAACGTAATAGTGATTCCCGCTGCAGGTTACTATCAATCAGGAAACCCAATCTCACTTATTAGAGAAAACTATCTTTCACCGATCATTAGAGAATATGGAATAATCGATGAGATAGTCCCAATCATAATTGATACATACAATAAAGACCTTATTGAGTTCCCAACGCTAAAAGCTATTGAAGAATCTTTTGGGATACATATTTAAAAGTGAGAAGTTTTGGAAGAATTAAAAGAAATTTCAATTATAATTCCTACTTTTAATGAAGCGGAAAACATAGGTGCACTTTTTGAGAGGATAGCAGCCTCTCTAGCTAATTATGATTATGAAGTCATCATAGTAGATGATAACAGCCCGGACAATACTTCGAAAGTAGCTGTCCAAGAAGCAAAAAGACTTGATATTGAAAAAAACGTAAGAGTTATTGTAAGGAATAATGAAAGGGGGCTATCAACAGCGGTGCTAAGAGGAATGAATGAAGCTAAAGGTAAGGTTCTTGTCGTAATGGATGCCGATCTCCAACATCCTCCTGAGAAAATTCCAGATCTGTATAGGAAAATAGCTATTGAAAATTATAAAATTGTAATAGCTACAAGAATGGGGAAAAATGGTTACAAAAACATGCCTACATATAGAAGATTAATTTCAAAAATAGCTGGAGGGCTTGCAAAGCTATTACTGCCAAAACTAAAAAATGTCAGCGATCCTATGTCGGGCTTTTTTGCGCTTAAAAGGGAAGTGTACTTAGAAACGAAAGATAAGCTGAATCCTAAGGGATATAAGATACTTCTAGAAATTATAGTAAAAAGCCATGTAAAGCAAAATGATATTGGAGAGATAGAATACGTTTTTGAGAAAAGATATGCGGGAAAAAGTAAGCTTGGTTTAAAAGAGTATATCAATTATATTCTCCATCTTCTGTCTTTAAATGAATATAGAATTCTTAAGTTTATGCTAGTGGGATTGTCCGGAACTGCTGTTAATGAAGCAGCTTTGTGGATATTTCACTATATTTTCCATCTACCATTATATATTTCTGGCGCTTTTTCTATAGAACTAAGCATAATTAACAATTTCATATTGAATTCTATTTATACATTTAAAAGCTCTGAAAAAAGCATCACTTTTAAAAAATTTTTTAGATATCATATTTCTTCTGCAATAGGAATTTCTATTAACTATGTCATATTACTGTTTTTAAGCACTATTTTGAAAGTGGAACCTTTAATATCAAATTTGGTCGGCATAATTTTTGGTTTCGTAGCAAATTATCTGTTGAGTGAACATTATGTTTGGAAGATTGAAGATTCTGGACTAAATAGCCAATTCAGTAAAAGGAGGGTTCCAGTATGATGAGCTTTATTTCCTATGATGAATTTATAAAACAAATTGAAAACTGTAAAAAATGCGAGCTTTATCTCAGCAGAACTAAACCAGTGGTTGGAGAAGGTAACTTAAATTCTAAGTTTGTATTAATAGGAGAGGCGCCGGGTAAAAATGAGGACATTTATGGTAGGCCTTTTGTTGGAAGGGCAGGCGAAGTATTAAACAGAGCCCTAGATGAGATTAAGGTTGATAGAATTAATGTGTACATTACAAACGTTGTGAAATGCAGGCCGCCAAAAAACAGAAAGCCAAAAACAAATGAAGTTCTTTCATGTTTACACTATTTGATATTTCAATTGATGTATATAAATCCTTTAAAAATTGTCCTTTTAGGTGGTACAGCTGTAAAATATTTGTACGATGAATCTTTTCCTTATAAGAAAATTCCTAAAGAAAAAAAGATCTCGGAAATCAGAGGGAAATTAGGAAATTTCAAAGCCTATGATAGAAGTTTCCAGACTTATGCTACTTATCATCCTGCAATGATTTTGAGAAATCCCCGATTGTATGAAGTTTTCAAGGAAGATTTAGATATGTACCTAAAAAGCTGATTACTTAACATTTGAAGCAAGGAATGCTTTTGCTTACATATTAATCTTCTTTTTCGTATGATAAATAAGGAGGGAGAAAAATGCTGCAATAGCACTACCTACTCCCCAAAATAATAGCGTCTCAAAAATTATGTTTTGGCTAGGTATTACCAATTTTACTTGCGAAGAAGGACTTGTTGAATATAATAAATTTGCATTAAAAGAGTAGAATAAAAAGGGCAAAATACAAGATATCGAGTTTTCCAAAAGGTATAGCCTATTATCATAAGTAAGCAAATTGCTACTAGAATATTGATAATAAGCTAATGGAATAAATAGTGAAATGCCATTTGAAAGAAGATTTGAGTAAAAGATTTCAAAATTATAAAGATCTTCATTATAATATTCTTGCATTGTGTATTCATCTATATAATTCATGGACGATAATAAAGACGTTGCATCGTATGTAAGTACTGAAGCTAAAGAATACTTTAGAAATATATCTGTTGAATTAGAGCAAATTTTGTTATATATATCTAATAGCTCTTTATAATAGTTCTGGACGGATGCATCTGAAGATTGAGAAATAATGCTATTAATATAGTTCAAGATTATACTCAAAAAATCGATATACTGTTTCATAGAATTTTGAAAAGCTTCTAAATTCAATAATTGTCCTTCACTTATATTCAATTTACTCATATCGTACCAAGTTTTCGCTGTTTCCAGTCTGCCAATAGCATATGCTAAATAATAGGCGGTATCATTTTGCTGTTGGGATTGTGATGCCATATTTAAATACCCTTGCGCCTCCCATATCCTTTCTTCTTCGGTTGAGAAGATTTCAAATAAACTGATCGGAATTTTATCGTTATTGGTTAATTTATTTTCATCTTCTAAAGTTTTCTCTTTTAATTCATTGATAGTTTCATTTACTTTTTTGATGTACTCCTCTACTAATGTTTTATTATTCAAAGATTGCTGCAAGTAATAATACAGTGAATCTATGTAAAGGGTAAAGGACAAGCTCGATGCTGTATAATTTTCGCCTTGACTTACGAGATTAGTTATATCGGTAAAATTGCTTATTGAAAAATTATAAGAAATTTCTTTCGTTTTATTCATAAAATATAAAGCCACTTCTCCCATATAGTTTGAAATATCAGTTGGCATAACAGCGTTCATATATATTGAAGGTAAAGCATTAATGCCTCTTAAAGAGTTAGAAAGAGAAGCTATGCCACCAACTCCAATTATGTTTATATTTCCGATATTTTGGATGCTATTGGTTTCAGCAAGTAAGTTGTAGTTTGAATATGGAAGGTAAAAATAAGAGGCACCACTATTTATTGAGGCATTAAGCTTATCCTCTACTCCACCTATGATGACAGACAGACCGTCGATATTTATTGCACCAGTTATAACACTGGAAGAAAGAGAAGTTGGGTTCATATCTTTAGCGAGCATATAAAAAGCTTCTGCTATAGCTAGGCTTGCACTTGGCCCCTCAATTTGTGTTAAGGGACTTGTGAACTCAATAATTCCATTATAATTCATTGGATTTTTATTCGCCATCAAAAGCCCAACGTAGAATGCTACTGCAGCAGAATTGAGAGTATCGTTCCCAGCAAAAAGTGCTCCTTTAATGTAAATGTTGCCAGAACCATTTGGAATAAGAGATATCTTTAATTTTAAAATGACTCCGCCTTTTTCAGTCACTGCCGGAACAAATATTTCAATGCTCTTTCCTGCTATCTCAGATGCATTAGTTATTATTGGATAAACGACTAAAAACAGAATGAACAATGACGTAAAGAATAAAGCGAAAAACTTTTCTGACTTATTTCTATAATGCCTCAATTTTATTCCTCCAATATAGTTAAAATTTTATATCCGTTATTATTTAATATTCTAAACAAGTTATTTTCAATATTTTAGATTTGAATAACTAAAAATTTAAAGGAATGAATATAATGAGTAATGACAAAAAAAGCGAACTAAAAAAATTTCTAGAAGAAAAAATTGGACAATTGAAAAAAGAGCAGGAATATTACGAATTTTTGCTCGCGATTCTTGAATCAGGAATCTCTTCTCAAAAACAAAATTATCAAGAAGAAAAGGAAGAAAGCGTTGAGATAAAAGTTAATAAAAAATCTATAGCTATCATTTCTATGTCGTCTTCTTATATAAAATTAAGACCGCTATTCGATGTAGAAAAAAACGAAGATATGCTTAAGGAACTGAAAAAAGATATTGAACTTATAGCAGAAGATGCGAAAACTTCTGTTATTGAAGATAGGAATCTTGTTAAGGAAATCTCTATTGAAATAAAAAAATTGACCCCTTTATCGATAAAGGGAATTTCTGAAGCTTTAAAGCTTTTTATTACAGATTATTATAAAAATATAAATAAAATATCGGAATAACTTTATGGATTTTGCTCCTCTTCGACTTGCTTGAGTTGCATTCTGTACATTTCAACCAATTCCTTGCAAGTTGTAGCATCTTCAGGACCTTTATCTGGTCTCCAATTAATAAATCTAGGGAATCTTATACTTAAGCCAGCCTCTTTACTTATTTCTCCCTTTGCACAAGTATGCAATGGACTCAAAGTTAATTCTGCTCCTATGACTTCGACGACTTTTTTCGGTATCAGCCATACATCAGGAGTTATCTCGCTTATAACTCTAGGATCTTTATGATCAATGATGTAGCCCTTGAACTCTTCTGTCATTTTATCTAGTTCTTCGTCTGTAAACCCAGTTCCAACCTTACAGACAGTCCTAAAAACATCTGCATCTGGATCGTAGCCTGCAACAAGGATTGTACTGAGCTTACCAGCCCTTTTTCCTTTGCCATAGAATGCACCTACGACAACTAAGTCGACTGAATCGCTCATTTCGCTTCTGTAATCTCTTTTATACTTTATCCACAACCATCCTCTGTTTCCAGCCTGATAAATGCTCTTTTCGCTTATTGATTTTATCATTACCCCTTCCGCTCCATTACTGATAGCTTCATAAAACATCTTTTCAAGATCTTCCGCATTATCTATATATTTGTATTGAGCAATTTGCATATCATCACTCTGAGCAATAACGCTTTCAAGATACTTTCTTCTTTCAGGAAGAGGAAAGTTAGTAAGGTCTTTGCCGTCAACATAAATAGCATCAAACAAGAAAACACTCACTGGTACTTCTTTCATCATTTTTGTAATGTCATGTTTTCTTTTCCTTGTCATGAGTATTTGGAATGGTCTAAGCTCTCTTGTATCAGGATCAATGGCAACTATTTCTCCCTCAACTATAGCTTCATTAGCCTTAATATATTTCCTTGAGTACTCTACTACGTCTGGATATTGGTGCGTTATATTCTCAAGTCTTCTAGAAAAGATTGTAATTTCATCGTTGGACTTGTGTATTTGTGCCCTTTCTCCATCATATTTATATTCAACATATGCTTTTCCGCCAACCTTTTCTAACATAACTTTTGGATCATTATGTCTTTCTGCTAACATCGGCCTAATCGGTATGCCAACTTTAGGAGTAATATTCTGCAAAGCATTGATGCCATCTTTGACTAAAATCTCTGCTATATCTCCTAGATCTGCTCTCAAGTTATAAGCTCTTTCTATAATGGGTCTGTTTGCATCAGTTCCAGTAAAGGCTATCGATAAAGCATCCATAACTGTTGCATCTCCAATATTTATTCTCAATCTACCTTCAACAAATCTCACAATAAATCTAGCTTCAATAGGTTGCGCATCTTTCAAAAGCCCAGCAAGAACTCTAAGTTTTATATCTCTGCTGCCTTCCCCTTCCGCAGTAGCTATTTTCACAAATGATTCATATATTTTTTTCACGCTTAGCTTTTCTTTTTTCTGAACTCCTAAAAATGATGTCAATGTACCTGCAGTAGCATCTTTGCTTGCTTTAATCTGCTCAATAGCTTTTCCAAGATCACCAACTTCTTTGTAAATTTTATTTATTTGTTCTTCTTTTACATTCAGTGCTATACTAGCTGCCTTAATTAAAAGCTTTTCAGCAACACCTATTTCTGGCATGCCCTTCCAATCTGGCCATAATCTTCCTTGTATTAAATAAACTACAATCTTTACTTCATCTTTAGAAGTTTGTTTGAATAAGTCTACAAGAGCGTTAGTTAAAGCGATCCTTGATGAAATTTTTTCTAAAGCGTCAAAGGTTCTTGCAATTATCTCGAAATCCATAGAAAATTACCCCAAGATATATTTATATTTTTTATATATTAATAATTAAACAATTTCATATCAAGAAAAAAATAAAATATCCGTTCTATGTGATTTATGCAAGATGATGATAACCGGCAAGCATGAGACTTTTGTCAATGATTAATCAGAGTTAAACTGATTGTTTTGTAGTTTCAAACAATACATCAAACCATATGTTAGTTTTTCGATGGCAACTTATTCTCCCTTCGGGAAATCATTAGTTTTCCTCATTTATTCATGAATGCTTCTTTCTTACGCAGAACAGTGAGAGCTTTTTCTAGGATCGTCTATTCCTCACCTTTTTCTCGGTGAGAGCCTCGACAAACTGTTTTGAGTTTCATAAAAGTTTATATTTTGATGTTAATGTTATTTCTTCGCTATTTATAAATCTCTCCGCATTCTTTTAAAATGTTCTTTTAAGGACATACCTCAATGAGGGTTAGAGAGCTCTTCCAGAGAGCAGCGATAAGAAGATTGTAGAATTTCTTTGGATGCTTCGCGATAAAATCTATAGAACCCTCAGATGCTTTAGGATATTGTTGCATGCATAAACATGTTCTCCAAATACCTTGCTCTTGAAAGCTCCAAAGCCATATGCAGAACCAAGAAGGGATGCATCAACTAATATGAACTTATATGAGATCTGAACCTCTTTTATTCAATGCGTACATCGCTTTTATGTTCATCTTCAATAAAAACCAAAACTAGAAAAGCTTTTAGATATTTATCGCTACATCAAAAGGCGAGACTTTCAGTTTGCAATTTGTAACCTATTTTTGATCCATCACAAAAATTTAATTCAAAGTTCTTTCTCAATAATTTCACCAAATGGATATTTCTCCTCAAAAACTCTTGCTACAAAATAATAAAATTCAGTTTTTTCATCCTTCCAGCATGATCCCTCTAATCCAGCTTTATAGCATGTATATTCTAAAAAAGTCTCCTTATCCCATCCTTCTTCAATAGGAACTTGAGGTAAAAGAAGACCCGAGAATATTCCTCTGACTACCATTAAACCCATTTTTCCCATAACTATGCTCTTTAATCTTTCCTCAGGGTCTCTCGGTAGCTCCCTCATACCAGAGAGAACAGAAACTTCAAAGTGAGTGAATGGATATTCTCTTCTCTGAAGCGGTGGAAATCTAGGATCATTAAATGCTGCTTCCCTTGCAACTTCTATTACCGTTTGAATCAGCGGATATACGGGCTTTACATAGCCTATACATCCTCTTAGCTCTTTTTTCCTGTTTTTTATAATATTTATAGTAACAAAAGCCGCTCCTGGTCTCCTCAGTTTTTCAGGTACATCATTAATTTTGGCTTCTTCATAAATGAATGCTTTCTCTACGCTTTCTCTAGCTTTTTTCACCAAAATTCTTCCATCTTCCAATGTTAGTTCTTCAGGTTCTATTTGCTTCATATTCTGCATCCTCCAAAGTTTTCAATATATTTTTAAAATGTTTTCCGATCCAATATATATTTCCACATGATTGACATACAAAATAAACTCTCATTTCGCTATTTTTATGTATTTTTAGAAGCGGTTGATTTATACTGATCATTAACTTCCCATTGCATAATGGGCATCTGCTATTATGCGGACTGAATTTCAAAGATATTAACCCGTTCTTTTTTAACTCACATAGAATGTCCTTTGTATTAGAATAACTTTTTTTAACAAGAAAAGCATTTGCTCCGTCTGAAAGTGCCTTTTTCCATAAAAGATTGTCTTTAGTAATTATTATTCTATCTTCCTTTTTTGCTTTTTCGATAATTTCATCATCTGATATATCTATTTCATACAATGTATCATATCCTAATATTCTTAAATACCTAGCAACATTTCCGAGCATACAATCGACAATAAATCTTTTTTCCATTTTAATACTACCATTCGAAAATAAGAATCCTTGATAATTTTTATATTTTCATTTAAAAAATCTAAAAAATTTAAGTTATTTAAGTCATCTCAGTTTTAATCAAATTATGTTTCTTAATATATCATTATCATCTATTATTCCAATTAGCAAATCTTTCTCAATTACTGAAACTCCTCTTGACTGATGCTCTATTATTAATTTTGATGCTTTTGAAATCGGATCGCTTGAATATACGAATAAAGGAGGTCTACTCATTACTTCTTCTACCACAATTTCTTTTCTTGCAACTTTCCTGAGAGATTCTTTTGTGTCTTTTTGATAAAATAAAAGTGCATCAGCAATATTGTTGACTGTTATATACCCTGCTAAATAATTATTTGGGTCAACTACTGGTAGGTATACTACATCTTCTTTGAGGAATATTTCTCTTAGACTTGTAATTCTTTCTCCAAATCTAACAACTTTTTTCAAAGAAGATGCAAAACTTTTTGATGAAATTTCTTCACAGCTTGACAATAGCTTTGAGTAGTCCATTCTTATTACGATACCCACTAGAGCATCGTCCTTCATTACTGCAACTGAACTGATCTTTTTCTCTTTCATTTCTCTTCCAGCATCGGCTACTGTTGATCTTTCATCAACATGATATAGATTTGGCGTATAAAAGCTCGAAACATGCAATCTTGATGCAGAAACTAATCTTGTCCTTTCTACCATTAACTTATTCAGAACGTCTTTTTTTGTCATTATACCTATTGGTATTTTGTTTTCCGTGACAACAACTCTATCAATTCTATACTTTTCCATTAATTTGAAAGCTTGCGTGAGTGTTTGATTTTTATCAATAGTCGGAAAATCTGTTCTCAATAGAAAGCTAACATTCTCATTTAATAAATTTTTTATATCACATGCCATTTTTCCCACCTCAAAGCTTACTTATAGCATCTATTATTTCATTTTTCGTCAGCAACCCTAAGAGAAGGCCATTAGATTCGCTTATAACAACTAAGCTTCCTATCTTATTTTTTATCATAACTTTTGCTGCTTCTGGAAGCTTTTCGTCTGGATAAACAGTCACCAAATTTGTACTCATAATATCGCTTGCAAGAGGGACGATATAATATCTAACTCCGCCCGTTCTTCCTTTTTCTAGAAGCTCGTCTCTTTTTATATATTTTTCCTGCCTAGAAAATACATCCTTTCTTAGAAATATTATATCTTTCTTAGTTATGATTCCGACCGGCTTTCCGCTGTCTACTATGATTACCTTGTAATATGGCTTTTCCTCAATTTTGTCAAATACTGAAGTAATTGGATGAAATGGTGATATTGTTGGCGGATTTTTGTCCATATAATCTTTAACTGTATAATTATTTGTGTAATTGTCAGCGTATGCTTTGATTAAATCGGTTCTCGTAATTAATCCGACGACATCTCCATTGTTGTCTATTACAGCCAGTGAACCAATCATGTATTTTTTCATCAGAGCAGCAGCATCTGAAATTGAAGAGTTTATTTTTATGGTTATAACATTTTTACTCATCACATCTCTAACTAAAATTTTATCCCACGATACGTTAGAAAATTCTGGAACGCTCAAGGCTTTTAAGAGATCGGATGATGTGAGAATTCCTACAAGCTTGCCCTCATCAATAACAAGGAGCCGGCTTATTTCGTGTCTAAGCATTAAGTTTCTCGCATATGCCAAGGTATCAGAAGGTAATACGGAAATAACAGGAGAACTTATATAGTCATTTATTTTTACGACCATTTAGATTTCAACCCCAATGATATTTTTGCAAAAATTAAATAGGCAAGGCTAAAACAAAAAAAGCGTCATCAAATGTTATCATGCCAATATCTTCATCATTCTCGTCTGTTACAAGAACAGTTTTGAGCTTTTTATTGAACATTTTACTTATTACATCACCCATATCGACCTGCTTATAAACTCTCTCAATATTAAACTGCATAACATCTTTTATTGGTATAGAATTAACTTCTGTTAAGTATCCTTTTTTAACGAACTTAAAAGCCTCATGTGAACCGAAAAGCTGTACTATTCCACTTGAATCTAAAGTACCTATTATCTGATCCATCTCATTTTTTACATATATGCTATCTAAGCTTGTCTGAACAAGCATTTTCATGCCGACAATAAGAGGATCAAGAGAATTAACTGAAATGATAGGTGAACAAATTTCACCTGCTTTGACTCCGGTCCTCTTTTCTGCCAATAGCATTACAATATCTCTCTGCGTAATTATTCCATATACTGTGTTATCTTTATATAAGACGGGTAGAGCTCTTGTTTTATTTTTAATCATTGATGATATGACGTCAGGAAGCTTTTCATTGATATATACAAATGGAGATTCCTTTATCATTATCGTTTTGACTTGCTCATTTAAAGCGCTATGGATTTCCCCACCATGCCTATCCATGACAATGTTATAAAGCTCCCCCCCACCTAAATAATCAATAACGTTTTCACTTGTCACTAAACCTGAAAAATTACTCTCTCCATGTAGCACTAACAATTGCTCTTCTTGAAATGTATACATTTTTTCAATTGCATCTAAAACAGGTGAAGTTTGACTTACGCTAACAAAGATTTTCTTTGCTAATCTTTCGAGCTCTTTTTCTACTCTATATACCCTTGTACTGAAACTGGGCTTCCCATCGCTCCTAAGCCATCTATAACCTTCTATCCTGCTTCTAAAATAATTTGAACCCAAATTAATTCACCTATTTAACTTTTAATTTTCTTTTCAAATATTAGTCTAGCGATATCTGATCTGTCTATTATTCCTTTTATTTTTCCACCATCATCAATAATAAAAACTCTGCCTACATTTTTATTTACCATTTCATCTACAGCATTTGTAACTTTATCGCTTTGTTTGATGCATATAGGCGGCACGTTCATAGCTTCTTTTACAAGTATTTTTCTTGGTGAGGTCTGTGATTCAAGTTGGATTCTCGTATAGCCTTTGCTTATCAAATCATGTTGCGTCAAAGATCCTACAACTTTTAAATCTCTCTTAACAACTGGAAAACCAGCATAATCATGTTCTAGCATTTTGTACCAAGCTTTTGAAATCTCGTCATCTTCATAGAGATATTCTAATTTTTTTGAAAGCACCGAGGCCTCAACATTAAAGATTTCAGGCTCATTTTTGTAATAATAATTAATTACATCTTCTAGACCGACAATACCTTTATATTCTCCACTGCTGTTTGTAACAATCCCATACCATTCATTGTTTTTTAATAAAGCATTAAGGATGACATCAACTTCATCATCTTCTCTAATAATAGCAATAGGCTGTTCCATTATATCATTAACCTGAAGATTTGACTTTGTCGAACTTATATTTAAGATATTAACTCTTTTTATTAGTCCAACTATTTTTGGATTATTAGGAGAATTCGCAACAGCCAGGACCCTTATTTTATACTCTCTTATCAGCTCTCTAGCATGAGAAGCTTTGTCATATGGCAAAAGATATGGAAATTTTTTCAATATGTTCTCAGCTTTAACTTTTCCAACTGGAATAGAAATCACCTAAACCATAATATTATTACTCAGAAATAACATATAAACCTATTTGATTAACAATTCTATAGAAATTTGGTAATGTTTCAGTGATAACTTTGAAATTGGGAGAATTATATTTGAAAATACCTAATGAAGGGTTTAGAATATTGATTGCGATTGAAAGTGGTCTTCATAAATACGAATATGTTCCAATATCTTATATTCATCAAAAGGCAAGGATTAGTTCTGAAAAAATGAACTCAATTTTAAATCTTCTTTCATCGTTGAAGTTAATAAGAAGGCAAATAGGAAGTATAGTAGGATATAAACTTACATATCTTGGATTAAATATGATTTCACTAAGTGCAATTGTAAGAAAGGGACTAGTAACGGCTATAGGAGATCTTACTAATGTTGGTAAAGAAAGCGAAATTTATGAAGCAATAGGTCCAGGGAACTTAAGACTTGCTTTAAAGTTTCATATGGTTGGAAGGAGGAGTTTTAAAAAAACTGAAAGGCTCAGATCGTATGTTTTAGAGCAGAGGACATCAAACTGGTTCGATGAATCAAAAATAAGCGCACAAAGAGAGTATAAGGCTTTAGACATACTTTCAAAATATACTAAGTACGTAAGTGAGGTAGTTGGATACAACAGAAACCTTGTAGTTATGAAATATGTTGAAGGAGTAGAATTGTATAAAATAAAAGAGCTGAAAAATCCTGAAACTGTTTTTCTCAAAATATTGGAAGTCATCGATATCGCTTATAACAAAGTTGGAATAGTGCACGGCGATCTGAGCGAATATAACATTATAATAAAACTACCCGATGAGATTCCTGTACTCATTGACTGGCCGCAATATTTTGATAAAAATCATCCAAATGCAAACAGCTATTTAAAAAGAGATATTTATAATGTCTGCACTTTTTTTAATAAAAAATATAATTCACAACTTAATTGCGAGGAATTTTTTATAAAAATACTAAAATCCTGAGCTGATCTCTTCTTAGCCCTAAAGAGCGAGGAGGTTTTCCGCATCTATTTTTGAATACATATTTCATCAAAACATAGTGGTCGGAGATCATTCTTAAGCATTAAAAGCTCTATTAGCTTAAATTCAGGTCAACCATCATGCAAACAGTTAGATTTAGTAATACCTAATTACCTTGGAAAGCTGATCGCTAAACTTAAATAGAGATCGAAATCTAAAAAATATTTAAACCTTAATCACTGATTTAAAATTTAGGCTTTCATTCGTAAATTTTTAGCAAAAGAAGAAATTTTTTACTATGTGAAAAATATTTAAAAAATCAACAATATTTTTAAGTGGGAAATACGCTAAAAACTTATAATCTACGTTGTTAATAATGTAATATTAAGCTTCTAAAATTAATAGATAATTGCTATTTGGTGAAAAATACCTTTTAAAAATAAGCAAATAAGGTAAAAGTTTAAAATGAGCAAAACAAACGCGAATATATGCGTACTTGGTTTTGATATTAGTAACCAAATGGAAAAATTATATGCTATTGTACTTATATGTGATGGCAAACTCATTTCTAAAATTGAAAATGGAGGCCTAGAAAAAATAATAAGATTGGCATGGGACTATAATGTTAAAAAAGTCGCTACAGATAACATTTTTGAATTAGCTCCAAACGTAAGAGAATTAAAAAGGATAATTTCTTTATTCCCCGAAAATACAGAATTCATTCAAGTGAATTTAAATGATGAAGGTTTTGAGGATTTTAGAGGCATTTTGAAAAAGTCCGGCATTTCAACTTTTAATTTAACTCCGCAAAAAACTGCTTATTATCTAGCATATCTTGCTTATACAGGTTATGGCACTTCTTTAATTAAAAAACAGATCAGAACTAAAATAATTGTTAGAAAAAATAGAAGCTATGGACCTGGAGGAATGAGTAACAACAGATATAAGAGAAAAGTTAGAGTTACTATCCTCCAAATAACCAATGATATAAAAGATGTTTTAGACAAGAACAATTTTGATTATGAACTTTTGTATAGAAAATCAGGAGCGGGAATAGATGGTGCGATTTTTACAGTCTATACCCCAAGAAGTAGTTTAATAGGATTGATAAAACCCAGGCAAGGAACAAGTGTTAGTATAGAAATAAAGAATGACCTGGTAATATCCTTCGCTTTTAAAAAGGAGAAGAAAGAAGATAAACCTATTATTGTAGGTATAGATCCTGGACTAAATTTCGGCATTGCAATCTTAGACATAGAAGGAAATTTACTATATTTAGGAACAAAAAGATCTGGAGATAGAGAAGAAGTTATAGAGTTGATTCAAAGCTATGGAAGTCCGGTAATAATTGCTGCAGATGTTAAACCTGTTCCTGATACCGTTAAAAAAATTGCAAGTAAATTTAATGCGGAACTTTTTATACCTGAGGAATCTTTGAGCGTAGAAGTAAAAAGAGAAATGGCATTTAATGCGTTATCAGGAACTAGCGATATATCATTAGATTCTCATATGCGAGACGCATATTCCGCCGCTTACAACGCATTCAAAACGCTTTCTAAAAAATTAAAAGAAGTTGATGAATATCTTTTGAGAACCGGGCTCTCTTTATCTTCTAGAAAAATAAAGCAGGAAGTAATTAAAGGTAAGGCTGTCTCTGATGCCATAGAAGAAGAACTGAAACGGATACTGAGTATGGAAAGAGAAAATAAAGTGATAATAGATTATAAAGCCGGAGCCAGAGATTTAGAAAAGAAATTAAATGAAGAGCTTGAAAAAATAAAAAAAGAAAACATTTTGTTAAAGGCAAAGATTAACAAACTTTACGAAGAACTAAAAAACAAAGATAAGGAAATTAAACTAGCAAAAAAGAATGTTCAGCTGGTTGATATAAATTCTAGCATTGAAAGGACTATGAGTGTTTTAAAAGAATCAATTAGCGAATTAAATAAACAGCTGGAAGCAAAGAATTTAGATATAAAAATGCTCGAAGAAAGGGTAAAGGAATATGAAGATATACTTGACAAGTTAGTTAAAGGAGAATATATACCCGTTCCAATTGTTTCAAGTTTAACGAAAAGCAATCTTAACAAACTACTCGAATATAATGTAAACTTGATTTATGTTGAAAACCCTGATTCTTACCAAAGCGATATTGGAATTCTTTTAAAAAATAAAAATATCCGAGGAATTCTCATCTCATATCAGTATAGCGAAAATAGTGGTATATACAATTTGTTAAAAGAAAATGGTATACCTGTTGTTTCCATATTTGAATACGACTACAAAAAAATTAAAGACATTATTATCATAGAAAGAAAAGTACTGGATAAGATCAAAGAAGCCGAGGAAAAGCTTAAAGAGATAGAGAAAGTTAAAGAGATAGAAAAGTTTGAAAAGATATTCAATGAATATAGGGAAAAGAGGAGAAAAGATAGGTAAAAATCTGACTTAGGTTTATAATCAATGGAGATAAATTCTAAATTACTAAAAATTTTGTCATCTTTATGATTTAAAATTATAAGCTAAATTTAAAAAATATGACCATTATTTAAAAACTATTTTTTAAATAAAATATTAGAATAGTTGTACCTTTTTTTCGAGGATTAATTTCGTATATTTTGTTATTTCTTTTAGTTCTTGTTCAATTATGTTTCTTGCTTCTTCTTTCATATCATTAGTTATCGGTTTTGTTTTAGATGTTAATTTAATAGAAGTTGCCAAAGGATCATCGATTGGCCTTCCAATTTGGCTTAATATCTGAACTATAACATGAGCCTCTTCATGAAGTTCCTCATATATTTTCTTGCTTGCTAGCATAGCGATGATATTGTAAATTTTTCCAACGTGATTGACTGGGTTTTTTCCTGCTGTTGCTTCTAAGCTCATAGGTCTCATCGGTGTGATAAGCCCGTTGGCTCTATTTCCTCTACCAGTTGCGCCATCATCTCCATGCTCTGCGCTCGTTCCCGTAACTGTTAAATAGAAGATATTCTTTTCAGGAGAATCGCCTGTATTAAAGAATATCTTTATTTCATATTCAGGTGCCAATCTCTCTGTATATTTATAAACTTCTTCAACCACTTTTTCTTTAATATTGATATAATGATCTTTGTCGTCGACAAGCTTGCTAATCATAGCTCCTGCGATAGTTAAATCGATTTCTTTTTTATTTCTTAAGCCCATTACCTTAATGTCTTCTCCTAGTTCTGGAATTTTCTTCTTCATTTCTGGACTATTTAAGAACCTTTCGGTTTGATAAACAACATTTTCCAATGTAGAATATGGGTAAAATCCTATACCGAAGCTCGTATCATTTGCATGCGGAACACTAAGTCCTCTATCAAATATCCCTGTAAGATCTTCACTTCCTTTTCCTATTTTATAGTCCACAATGACGTGCTCTTCTGGATCTAAATATCTCATGTTGTTCTTAATCCATTTTTTTACTGATGACATTATAATAGTTCCAATTGGGACGTTCTCAATGCCATCGTCAGTTTTTACTGTAGTTGTTGCTCTGCCTGAAACTAATATGTATATAGGATGGAGGACGCGACCTCCTCTGAACTTAGGATCTGATTGTCCTCCAACAATTAATACCTTATCCACATTGTGATGAAGAATTCTACCGTAATGCTCAATATAATAGTTCGATAATCCTATGCTAACCTCTTCAGAAGCAGAATCAGCTATATAATCTGGATGGCCTATACCTTTTCTTTCGACTAATTCAATTTCCATATCTTGAGGCAGTTGCCACTCAACTTCTTCGACATATATGTTTTTTGTCATTTTAAAAACCTCTTATTTAATGATTTTTATAGAATATTAATAGAAACATAATGACATTTTAAATGTTACTTTTTAATTTTTCGAAAAAAGGTGAAAAGAGTGGTATGAAAACAACCTAATGAATATTACGAAAAGGATAAAAGATTTGGCTGATGAAGAATTCTTTTCACATATAAACAAATCTAATAAATATTGACAATGAAACGAGAGAAACTATCATGACACTCAACTTAATAAATCCATTCATCTTTTTTTCTTTATTCTTAGTAGCTCCAAATATTCAGGCGCTATTGATATAATATCTCCTGTTGCAATAATTCCTACAACTCTTCCATTTTTTACAACTGGAAGATGACCTATCTTTTTTGATTGCATTAATGCAACCGCTTCGTAAAGAGGAGTATCGGGCTCAACGTATACGACTGGAGCACTCATTATATCTTTCACCTTAAGATCCTTCAAATCGAGCTTTCCTTTAATCACTTTTGTGATTAAGTCTTTTTCTGTTAATATTCCAATTAAAACCCCTTTTTCGTTTACAACAACTACACTTCCAATATTATTTTCTAGCATAATCCTTACTGCTTCATCTAACGAAGTATTAGGATCAACTGTAACAACATTAAAACTCATTAAATCTTTAACTGAATACTCTTTTCTTTTTATATCCATTGATGTTCCCTCTATTCAAAAGCTAAATATAAATTAAAAAAGTTATATTTTTTTCTTTCTAATTATAATATGTTATGCTATACCTAACCTCTTGCGATTAATGATTGATTTCAAAAGATAAATTAGACTTTCCAGGTATTATCTGAACCAGTTCTTTTAACGATGGAAGCGACTCAAAGTTTAAATTCTTAATATATTGATATATTTTATTTGCTACTTCTTGAGCTTCAATATTTCCCGGTTCAATAATAGCTACTGGATAGGAATTCTTCTTAACTGATTCTTCGCTTCCAACAAAAAATCTATAAGCATTATCGGCAGTTTGTTGCAATCCAATTCCAAGTTTTAATGGAACGTTTCTTACATAATTTTTTTCTCCATATATCATAAAACTTCCTTTTTCAAGGTATTCTCCAGCAGGGGGAGTTTTTGAAACCTGATCACTATGTACCCAAAATACGTCCACGACTTTTAGAGAGGCCTTCCATGCTTTCGAATAAGATGCTGCTATAACAGATGTGTCATATATATCCTCTTCTTTAATATCTTCATTTTCTGCTAATAATATCGTAGAAGGCGCGCCATGAATTTCTGCATGGAAATACAGAGATTTTTTGTTCTTCATAAGATATTTTTTTACTATAGCTTCATTTTGCTGTGCATCCCTGCCAGCTATAATCAATAACCTGTTTCTTGTAAAGCTCCATATGTATTTTTCATACCAATCTCTTTTTCTCGCTATAGCTTTAACTTCTCTTTCTTTTTCATGCTTTTTTAAGTTCAACTCTTTGAGCTTTAATTCGAGTGTTTCTAAATTAGCTTTTGCATTTTCAACTTTTTTCTTTAGTTTTTTAGCTTCATCAAAAATTTTACCAATTTGCGTAAAGGCATCTTCAAATATATTGAATTTATATTCTTTTCCCTCTAAATCTAAAGTGAACTCTCCACTGTTTTGAAAAACTTTTTGTATGCCTGGGCATCTTTCCTTTACTTTTTCCCAACCGTATTTCTTTTGAACCTCTCTAGCACATTTAATTTTTTCTTCTATATATGAAGAAAATGAAGCTAATCTGTTTGCAACTTCATATAGCTCTTTTACCTTTTGCTCACCTTTTTCAATATCTTCTCTAATCTTATCAATGCTAGCTTTTGTTCTTGAAATTTCTTCGTCTTCCAAAGCAACGGGTCTCAGAACATCAATACTATAAAAATACTTATCAAGAGCATCATTGAATTTTTCGGTTTTTTCAATTTTAGAATTCTTATGAATTACAGATGGATTAAAAGGATAGAATGCTATAAGCGTATCATCTTGATGAACTATATATCCTCCATCAATTCCTAAAGAACCCATTATTTCTTCAATTTTATTGCAAATTTTTTCAAAACAATTTTCGCAACCAACTTCTCCTATAGCTTCATCAATAAGTTCATGTGGAAGCCCAAGTTTTTTAATTAAGCCCTTTTTACCTTCGCTTGATAAAGCTTCGATGCACATTTCGGCCGTAGGCCTTTTCTCAAAAATTGGAGGCAGAATATATTGCGAATTTCTTTCTATTTTTCTATCTCTCATTTTTTTGAATGATGATGCATGAATGATTCTTTCTGTAGGATCTGTTAAGATGATTTCTCCTCTAGGGAGTAGTTCGATATATAGAGCGTAGTCATTATCGAATTCAAGTTTTAAAATTCTATCAAAACCTATCTGTTTTATGCTCGTAATAACTCTTTCATTTAAATACTTCCTAAGCGAAAGTGCAAAAATACTCGGCTTTTCCGGAGTTGGTAATGAATACTTAGAAAAATAAATTTTCTTAGAAGCTTCAGCTACTAGGAACTTAAAATAAGGATCTTTTAACTTGATTAAGATTCTCTTAGTCTGAGGGATGTGATAAATATTAGAAACTTTTAAGTTAATTTTTTCTTTTTCTAGCTCTCTTAAAAATGCAATAAGATCAATAACTGTCATTGATTCTTTTATGTTCATTTTTAATCACAACATATCAAAGCTGATTTTGATAATGATTTTTTAATTTAATTAAGTATACTGCATCTTTATCATTTTGCGTGATCATAGTAGCATTATGATGTTGAAGAATTTCAAGCATTTTTTCTTTTAGTCCCTTTTTTAGAATACTTAATACAATGCTCTTTTTAGTGACCCTTTC
Source organism: Fervidicoccus fontis Kam940 (assembly GCF_000258425.1). Classification (NCBI taxonomy): domain Archaea; kingdom Thermoproteati; phylum Thermoproteota; class Thermoprotei; order Fervidicoccales; family Fervidicoccaceae; genus Fervidicoccus; species Fervidicoccus fontis. The sequence goes on along the minus strand of NC_017461.1, from coordinate 274,969 downwards.
AAGCTCGTTTAGCTCATTTTCATAATCGTTATTTAAAAAAAGAGATGTGAAGGAAAAAGTATAATCGAAAATTTTTTCTCTAAATGGCGCAAATGCAATATCTCCGTTTACTAACTCAATTTTTTCTTTTAAAAAATCTCTTTTCTTAATCAGCTCATCTAACATTTTAATGCTTATGTCAATGCCAACAATCAAATCGAAATTTATCATCTTTCCATTTCTAAATAAATACTCTTCAAAAAGACCTGTCCCAATTCCAGCATCTAATATTTTTCCTCTTATTTGGTCAATTAACTTATCAATTAGCTTATATTTTTCTTCTTGTTCTATTTTATAAAGCATCTCATAAGTGTCATAAGTTATGTTATATTTTTGCATTATTGATATTTTTTCTTCCATGGTTTTCCATCTTATTGTTGTACAATTAAAACTTTTATTTTTTTTAATTTAATTCATTATTAGGAGGTAGACTTAAACGAAAATTACTATTATTACATCGGACAGTTTGGGAGTTCGATCAATGGCTAATATTGTTGAAGCCAAAGGCTTTAAAATCTTTATTGATCCAGGAGCTGCACTGGCTCCATATAGATATGGACTACCTCCTCATGAGATTGAATTAAATGAATTGGAAAAAAGTATTGAAAAAATTTGCAAAAATCTTAATGATTCAAATTTAATAGTAATAACTCATTTTCATAGAGATCATTACCTTAGCAATGATTATTGTATTGAAGCTTTTAAAAATAAAACTATCATTATGAAGCATCCTGAAATTGATATTAATTATAGTCAAAAAATGAGAGCCAAAGAATTTATTAAAAAAACTAAGGATATTTCTAAGTTAATTTTCACTAACGGTGAAGATTTTGTATTTGAAGGAATAAAAATGAAGATTTCCTTCCCGCTATGGCATGGATCTCAAAATACGCCTTTAGGAAAAGTTCTAGTTATATTAATTGATGATGAAGAACAAAGATATTTGTTCGCTTCAGATACACAGGGTCCGGGAGATGATGAAGCTGCTCGTTGGATTATAAATAACAAACCTACAATTGTATATATCAGTGGTCCTCCTTATTATCTCATAGGATCAATAAAGGGCGTAGAAGAAGTTGAAAACGGAGAGAAAAATTTAGAAAAAATTTTTTCTATTAATACTTTGAACACAATTATTATAGATCATCACTTTGCCAGAGAAAAAAACTATGTAAACAGGCTAGAAAGATTGAGAATAAATTATAATCAAAAAATTAAAATCACAGATGCAGCTGAATTTATGGGAGTAGAGCGAAATCCACTAGAATCAAATAGAGATGAACTTTACAACCGAAAGCTTCACTTTTCAAAGCAGTGATAATTAAAAAGTTTTTAACTTTACTTCATGAATGTCGAAGAGAAACCTTTAGAAAAGTTGAAAAGAGATCTTTGAAAACATTCTTATTGTAATGTATATGAAAGATGTAAAAAAACGAATTGATATGTGGGCCAATGACCTTACTGAAGGGAGCTTATTCCTGAGATGAAGAAAGAGATCATTATAAGATACTCCAAAAAGTAGAACGATAGAGATAAAAACCCCATCATAATAAGCATATTAGTGTAAAAATTATATCGAATATGTATAAAGGTGCAAATTTAATGTCATCAAAAACACAATTACCATTGAAATATTTACAAGATGCTAAAGGGAATAATGTATTAGTTAAACTAAAAGATGGCGGAGAATATATAGGAGAGCTTGATTTTAGCGATAGCACTATGAACGTGATATTGAAAAATTGCACAGAAGTAAAGGAGAGAACTGGGGAACCTAAAGCGAAATATGGTACCATTCTTATAAGAGGTAGCCAAATCCTGTTTATTAGCCTTGAGCATACTCAATACTAAACTTATGTTATAATAAGGAATGCTCCATTTCTAAATATTCTTGATTGTTAACAAAAAGATAAATTTTTATATAAGGAGTTTTCATTGATTTATATTTTCCAAACAAAACAAAAAGAAGAAAAAAATATTAACTATGATAATTTTTATTAAAAACAGGTACTAGGCAAGAGCTCGCCGAGGCTCTTAACCCGTAGGTCCCGGGTTCAAATCCCGGCGGGCCCGCCACATTTAATGAAAATGGGCTCCTTATATCATTGTTTTTATTTTAAGATTTTTTTGATCGCTTTTCAAAATTAAAAAATTTTTAAGAAACGAAAAAGTAAATTAAATATAGTGATTTAGTTATGTCTTCCAATAGAAAAGAAATAGCTAAAAAATTCACTTATTCTATATATAAATTAACTCTTTGGATCGCTGCATATATAATAATAAGTGCCTTAATAAATGGGTATGTATTTAAGCTTTTGGCAGAACATAATCTTAATGTTTCATCTTACTCTTCATATATAAATATTCCTTTAGCTATTCTTTTTGGATATTTAATTGTCGCATCATTATCTGATGTGATATATTGGAATCTAAGGTTCAAATATGATCACTCTGCTGCTGCTGGAGCGAGAAATGCTATTAAAATCATAGGGATAGGAGCAATTCTTTCCTCTATTGCTGGAGGTGTTGCTGGAGGGACGGCTGGTGTAGCTTTAGGAGGTTTTCTAGGATTAGTAGTAGGTTATGCAAGCCAACAGGTTCTAGGGCAGGCAATATCTGGTCTATTTCTTTTAACTATAAGACCATTCAAAATAGGAGATAAAGTCAATATCGTAGGCGAGGATGGAGAAGTTCTAGATATTGGAGTAATGTTCATACTATTAAAGAAGAGCGATAATACATTAGTATATATTCCCAACAATTCAGTGATTTCACAGAAAATATATAAAAAGGAAATAGCCAGTTCTTGATGTTATGTCATTGATCTTTAATAATTATTCTTGAATTTTTAAAATTATGTTCGATCCTATATATGCTCTATTTTTAGAATTAGAGACGAATAGAAACGCAAATAATAATAAAAATATAGTTATATATATTCTAACTAACATAGGAGTAGACTAAGTCTTCTATTTTTTCAAATTCAGGGGATCTCCTGTTTCTCGGTCTTGGTAAATCAACATTAACAATATTTGATATCTTAGAAGGTCTAGGAGTTAGAATAACTATTCTATCAGCAAGGAATATTGCTTCATCGACAGAATGAGTCACCATTATAATCGCTTTCATTGGCGTTATGTTAGAAAGCCATATATCTAGAATTTCAGCCCTTAAGTTTTCTGCAGTTAAGGGATCTAAATTGGAAAAAGGCTCATCCATAAGGAGAATTTCTGGCTGAACTGATAAAGCTCTTGCTAGATTAACTCTTTGCCTCATCCCTCCGCTTAACTCATACGGATATACATTTTCAAAACCGCTTAAACCAACAATTGAAAGATACTTTTTTGCGGATTCTTCAGCTTCATTTTTAGGAATACCCATATTTTTCAGAACAATTGCTACGTTTTCTAAAACGGTAATCCATGGAATAAGCGATGGAAACTGGAATACGAATCCGAACCTTGGAGGCTTACCAGTTTGAAATATTATATTTCCACTAGTAGGCTTATCAACTCCTGCAATAATCCTAAGTAGAGTAGATTTTCCGCATCCAGAAGGTCCTAAAATCACAAAAAATTCGTTATAAATATCTAATGATATGTTATCTATAACTTTTATTTCGCCGCTGTTTGACTTGAAGCTTTTCGATAAGTTCTTTATAGAAAGTAGCAAGTTCATTAACAGCACCCTCCTCTATTGTTTAATAACTTTTGTTATTTTGTAATATTATTCTAAATAACTAGAATCGAAGCTTAAAAATATGATAGTATGATATGTGAACTACCCCGCCCTTACTGAAGAGGCATCTCCCCCCTTGCGGTGGAGGTTTCCTGTTTCTTCCAGGAAACTTACTATACACTCATCTTTTTTACATCTTCTCTCGTTGGATAAATCTTGTACTTGAATGCCAATTGGATCACGTTATTCTCTCCCTTTGGCTCTTCACATATTTTTTCAGGGCCTCCAGTGTGACCATAAGTATCTTTGTCAAGTCTGTATCGAATAGTTATATTTATTTTTTGATAATCATAAGAACATTTCTATAGAGGGCTATTCATCCCCTCCTTTATTGAAGGGGACTTTTGCCCCATTAACACTCAAAAGTTAAAAAGGTGGTTAAAATTATAATCATAGCACTGGATCCTCCTCCAAATGTAGACGAGGTTGAATGGATAGAAAATAGGTTTTATGAACTAAATGGTTTAGTTAGCGGTTTTAAAATTGGTCTCCCAGCAGTTTTGAAAAACGGGCTTGAATCATATAAACGTATTTTTAAAGATTATAAAGGGCTTTTGATAGCTGATTTTAAGCTAGCAGATATAGGGGATATTATGTCGATGTCTGCAGAAATAATAAAGAGCTACGGATTTAATGCGATGATCGCACATAGCTTTGTAGGGTATTCAAATGCTATAGATAAGCTTTCTAAGAAAGCTAAAGATCTCGGCTTGAAACTCATATTAGTTGTTTCAATGTCGCATGAAGGATCAAAGGAGTATATTGATGGACATTTAAATGATTTCCTTCAAATTGCAGTTAAGGCTAACGCCTGGGGGGTTGTAGCGCCAGCAACAAGAGTTGATGTAATAAGGAACGTAAGGAGCAAAGTGGGAAAAGATATTAAAATTTTATCACCTGGAGTAGGCGCCCAAGGGGCAGATTTTGGAAGTGCTATATGCAATGGAGCTGATTACGAAATTATTGGAAGGTCTATAACTGGCGCAGAAAATATAAAAGAAAAAGCTACCCAAATTATAAAAACGATAGAGGAGAGGGTGAAAATATGTCGGGGATTGCAGTAGAATTTTTAAAAAACGGAATAATAAAAATTGGAAAGTTTAAGCTTACATCTGGGATAGAGAGTCCATTTTACATTGATTTGAGAAGGCTTTACAGCTTTCCTTCGCTTAGAGAGAAGGTTGTAGAAGAAATCGTGAAGAGATTTCCAACTGATCAGGCTGATGTTATAGTTGGTATTGCAACATCTGGAATTGCTCTCGCTTCATTTATCGGGTGTAAAACAGGAAAGCCTATTGCTTATGTTAGGCTTGATAGAAAGGAGCATGGAACACAAGCACTGCTTGAAGGTGAAGTGAGAAACAAAAAAGCCGTGGTTGTAGATGACGTTGCAACAACTGGAGGTTCTCTAGAACATGCAATAAGTGCCGTCAAAGAAATGGGAGGGAATGTTATGTTCTCAGTTGTTGTAGTTGATAGAGAGCAAGGAGCGAGAGAAAAGCTTAAGTCCATAGGAGTTGAGCTTTACAGCCTCTTTACCGCGAAAGAACTATTTAAAGAGCTCTATGAAAGTAATACTATAGATGAAAAAACCTATAAAGAAATTCAGGAGTATCTCTCAAAATACTGATAAGATATAAAAGGCAATGGAAACTTTCAGAAGAAAAGCTTTTATACCGTTTTTTTATGAAATGTTTAAGCAAGGGCGTTATGATAAATAAAGATTTCTATAACCAAGATGTTATTTCTATACAGCAGTTCACTAGAGAAGATTTGGAAACATTGTTCGAATATGCAGACAGAGCAAAAAAGCATAAGGATAAAAAGCTTGAGCTTTTAAAAGATAAAGTAGTCATGCTGGCTTTTTTTGAGCCTTCGACAAGGACGAGATTCAGCTTTGAAGTTGCTGCAAAAAGGTTGGGAGCAGATGTAGTCGGTTTTTCTGGAGAAGAGGGAACAAGCATAAGCAAAGGAGAAAACTTTACCGATACTATAAGAATGCTTGACTCATATTCAAACTTGATTGTAATAAGGCACAAACTGGAAGGAGCAGCAAAATATGCATCCGAAATTGCGGAAAATCCTGTTATTAATGCGGGTGATGGAAAGCAACATCACCCTACTCAAGCAATGATCGATCTTTATACTATAAGAGAAATTTTTGGCACGATCGATGAGCTAACTTATGCAGTAGTAGGAGATTTGAGATATGGAAGAGCTTCAACATCATTCATTTACGGCCTTCTCATTTATAATCCTAAGAAACTTTACTTAGTTTCTCCGCCGAATTTGGGCGCAAGGGAAGAGGTTATAAGTTATCTAAAAGAAAAAGGAGTTGCTTTCGAGGAAATCAGAAATTTAGAAGAAATAATTGATGAAATTGATGTTCTCTATACTATAAGGTTGCAAAAAGAGAGGTTTCCAGATATTACCGAGTACGAAAAAGCAAAAGGGTCATATAAAATAACGCTTGATCTTTTAAAAAATGCGAAAAAGGGGTTGAAAATAATGCACCCCTTACCTAAGCTGGATGAGATAGACAAAGAGATCGATTCTACCGAATATGCCGCATATTTTCAACAAGCCAAAAATGGAGTGCCTGTGAGGATGGCTCTATTATCACTCATCTTTGGTGTTGAGCTATGAGCGAGAAGTCCACATTAGTTGTTTCAAAAATAAAACATGGAACTGTCATAGACCACATACCTGCTGGAAAGGCAATGAACATACTTTCAGTACTAGGCATAAGGGGAGAGAAAGGAGATAGGATCGCAATAATAATGAACGTAGAAAGTGAAAAGCTGGGGAAAAAAGACATCATAAAAATAGAAGGAAAGTGGCTTGAACCAAGAGACTTCGATGTCATATCACTAATTGCGCCTTCTGCGACAGTTAACATAGTAGAAAATTTTGAGGTTGTTAAGAAATATAAAGTCAGCTTACCAGATCGTGTTGAAGGGCTGTTAAAATGCCCAAATATGACTTGCATTACTAACGAAAGGAATGAAAGCATAAAGACAAAGTTCAAAGTCCTGTCAAGAGATCCTTTAAAGCTTCAGTGCGAGTACTGCGGTACGATAATATATAAAGATGATATAGTAAAGCTGACTAACTATCTAAAGAAATAAAGATTAATTTGATATATATGCAAAATTTGAGAGGAATAGGAAAAATGGAAAAGAAAAAGTTTGAAATTAAGCCCGTTAAGATTGAAAGAAACGAAGAAGTCGCTGAAAATACTTTTTTAATTTCTTTTTTGCCATTAGAAGATTTAAGTTTAGAAGTCAAGCCATTTAATTTCTTTATGGTATGGATTCCTAGAATCGATTTTATTCCGCTTAGCGTTTCAGATTATGACGGAAATAGCTTGACTTTTTTATATAAAATTAAGGGAAACGGCACTAAGGCCCTAAGCTTAAAAAAGAAAAATGAAATTTTGGGCATTATGGGTCCTCTTGGAAAAGAGTTCTTCTTTAAAAATGGAGAAAAGATTTTAGTTGTTGCAGGGGGAATAGGAATTGCCCCAATACCTTATTTTGTAAAGTTTTCAAAAGGCTCAGAAATTGATTTGGTATGGGGTGTAAAGAAAGGCTCAGAGCTTTTTGAAGTAACTAAAATATATGGAAAAATGAACAATTTGAAGAACTTCATAATTTATACCGAGGACTGTAGCTATGGAAAATGCGGAAAGGCATTGGATGCGCTAAGAGAAATTAGATTAAATGAATACAATAGGATTTTATCAGTAGGTCCTGAAGTAATGATGAAAAACTTCTGCAACTTATGTAATAAAAAGAATGATTGTTATGTAGCTTTAGAGAATTTAACTAAATGTGGAATGGGAATTTGTGGTTCATGCTATATAAAAGGAACAACGAAGCTCATGTGCTCAGATGGGCCAGTATTTGAATGTTCGGAGGTAAAATACCATTTTGAGAGCATTATTGCTTAAGGCTCTTATTGGAAAAGAATTAAAAGAGCTCACACTAATTATTGAGGACGGTATTGTTTCAAAGAGGCTCCTTAATACTGATGAAGCTATATGCAGAAATATAGAATGCATAGACTTGAGAGAGAAAGGGATAGCTTTACCAGGCTTCATAGATCTACATGCTCATTTGAGAGGGCTTGAGCTGAGTTACAAGGAAGATGAGGAAAGCGGCACAAAGGCTGCAGCAAGAGGAGGTTTTACAGGGATTGTAGATATGCCAAATACTAAGCCGAAAATAGATAATACAAAGTCTTTGAATTTGAAAATTAAAAGCTTATATGAAAAAGCATACGTGAATTTCGGTATCTCTGTAACAATTGGCAAAGATGTTGATGATTTTATTGAAATGCTTAAAGCAAAAGAAGTCGTTTCCGTAGGAGAGCTTTTTCCAGAAGAACACGAGAGACTTCCAGAAATTTTAAAAAGCTTTGTGGCTAATGGAATAGAAAAACCAATAATAATACATCTTGAGCATAAGGATGCTTTAGGCGAGTGTGGAAAAGGAAAAAGATGGGCATGCAGGCCCATTGAATCAGAAATGCTCGCTTTGAAAGAAATCGGATATATGCTTGAAAGTGCACGTATAAAGGCAAAGCTACATATTACTCATGTTACAAATAAGTATGTTTATGAAATGGCTAAAAAGTATAAATTCACAACGGATACATGTCCTCATTATTTATATTTAAGTTCAGAAGATGAGGAAAAATTTGGATGCCTTGCAAAGGTCAATCCTCCATTGAGAACAAGAGATATAGCTAAAGAGCTTATAGGGTTGCTACCTCATTTTGATGCAATAAGTACAGATCACGCACCTCATAGCATAGAGGAGAAGTCTCTCCCATTTGAAAAATGCCCATCAGGAATAGCATCGATTGAAATTGCTGTACCTTTGATGATAAATTTGGTAAATAAGGGAATATTAAATCTAGAAGACTTGATTCAACTGTTGTCTATGGGCCCTCATAAAATACTGAACATGAAGCCCGGATGGGGGTGCTTTGATATAGGTTGTAAGGCGAACTATACTGTCGTTGACTTAGATAAAGAATGGAAAATAGATTCTTCAAAGTTTTACACAAAAGCGAGATTCTCTCCATACGACGGATTAATCATTAAAGGAGACGTCTCTTCAACTATAATTAATGGAACTGTAGTTTATTTAGACGGAGAAATAATAGAAAGGCCCAAAATATCCTATTTAAAATGAACTGGATGGTGATATTAATGACATTAAATATAGAATTAGCGGGAATAATTTTAAAGAATCCATTAATGAATGCAAGTGGAATATTAGGACAGAACAAGGAAGCGATAAAAAGGCTATATGAATATGGTTTTGGAGCAGTGGTTTCAAAAACTATAACTCCGATGCCAAGAATTGGCAACAAACCTCCGATAATTCTCTCTTTGCCGAATGGGGGACTCATTAATGCTGTTGGGCTAGAAAATCCGGGAAAAGGTACTATAAAAGAGCTTGTAGAAGAGGCAAAAGAGCTCAACATCCCTATTATTGTGAGTGTTGGTGGTACTAATGAGGATGAATTCTCAGAAGTAGCAAAGGAGGCGGAGATCTCTGGAGCTAATGCTATTGAGCTAAATCTAAGTTGCCCCCATACGAAAGGATATGGTCTAGAAATAGGTGCCGACCCTCGAAACGTTTTCAACGTTGTAAAGAATGTTTCATCAATTATAAAAATACCTGTTATAGCAAAGCTTGGTCTGAATGATAAAATAGTTGAAGCTTCAGGCAAAGCACTTGAGGCTGGTGCAAAAGCTTTAGGTTTGATAAATACTGTAAAGGCTATTTATATAGATGTATATACATTAAAGCCAGTACTTTCTAATATTCATGGAGGTTTATCAGGTCCGCCTATACATCCGATTGCAGTCAGAGTAATTTATGATGTATATAGAGAGTACAGAGCAGAAATCATCGGAAGTGGAGGAGTGAAAGATTGGAAGGACGCCGCTGAATTCATCTCAGCAGGCGCAAAAGCCATTCAAATAGGTTCTGCATTGATTTCGAATGATGACCCCAAACATACCATAAAATCTATTTTAGGTGGACTAGAAAATTGGCTAAGATTTCACAACGTAACTTCGTTATTAGAATTGGTAGGCTCAGCTCACAGAGACTGATTTTTATATCCTTCATCTGTAGGGAAGTGGCGTGATCAGAGATCCTCCTTTGAAAATTTATCATTATCTCCTAACTTTTTTTCTAGAAACAACCTTTCATTCAATGAATACACACTTTTTAGTACTTAGTATCAAAACTGAAAATAAAATAAAAAGTATAAGCTTTTTATTTTTTCCCAGAAAAATTAGGCTTTCAGCTATAAATTAAAAAAAGAAATTGAAAAATTAAATTACTCCTCTGGGACAATACCTGTTTTCTCTATTTTTTCTAGATCTTCAGTTTTGTATGCTACTTTCAAACCTATATAGTATACTAGCAAAGAGACTATTATCATTACAATTATATCATATGGTACTGGCAAGAGTGGCGATGAAAGGGCTCCTAAACTACCTATGTAAGAGACGATTCCTATGACTATGTTATATATGATGAGCCAAGACGACGCTTTTATATCTGGGGATTTTGTCTTTAACCATATTAGAGAAAGGGTTATGATCTGTATCAAAGACACTAATGACCAGTATATGATGAACCCTTGAATTCCCATTCCATCCAATACATAATAGTAAAGTCCTATTGCAGATCCTGTACCGATCCATACAAATAATGATATCGCATAAATGAACGATCTGGAAACAGACAACTTCTTTCCATAAGGACCTAAAAATAGCAGGGGCAATCCTATTAGCAAAACTTCAATGATTACATTTACTACGCTCCAGCCAGACCAGTAAACGAATAGAGATGCTACAACGAAGGCGGCAGGATAGAACAACTGCCAAAATGGAGTCTTATATGGTCTTTTAAGATCTGGCACAAGTTTTTTCAGTGCATGTGCTGTAATTCCGCCGGTCATGTAGGAATAAACAGCTGCAGAAACTGAAACGCTCATTATACTATACCAAGTTGGGAATGGCATTAAGAATATGATGGCAATAATAGTTGAAAAGATCAAAGCGACCCATGGAGTTCTGTACTTCTTGTGAATACTCCCAAAAATTTCTGGCAGATATCCAATTTTTGCCATCGCAAATATTTGCCTAGCAGTACTTCCTACATACGCTGCAAATGTGCCAGCAGGGGAAAGTATTGCATCAATAGCGATTATTACTGCAAATCCGACCAACAGAGGAACGCCTGTCGAAACTAGTTCATAGTAAAATGGAGAGGATCCCCAAGCATTATAAAGCCCTGTCCAATCTCCTGGAGATACTCTTGCTGCAGACCAGTTTATGCCCCCTATATAAGCTACCTGAAGGAGGATGTAGATAGCTGCAACTACAAACAATGCTGTTATTATACCTAATGGGACATCTCTCTGCGGATTTTTAGCCTCTCCAGCATACATAAGTCCTTCTTCAAATCCTTCATAAGCAAATACTACACCGCTGATTATTGAACCTGTTAAAATGCTTGCTGCTCCAAATGGGAAAAATCCTCCTGGTAATCCCATAAAATTCCTTCCATCAAAGTACATCGTAAATATCAAAATTATCGTCAAAACTGGGATTACAAATTTTAGCGCTGTTATAATTCTGTTGAACCATTGGTAAGTGCTGACACCTATATACTGAATTATAAAGAAGAAAATTATCAAAAGCGCCGCTAGACCCATGCCTTCAGGAGTAAGAACGTTTTTCTCGGGGTTCCAGGCCCATTTCAACCATGCACTGGAATATTCAACAATAGCGACAGCTTCAACAGGTGAAGTGGTTATTGAACTAATTAGATATGCCCAACTCAAAAAGAAATTGCTGATTGGCCCATGTGTGTAGTGGTTATATCTAGCGATTCCTCCGCTATAAGGAAATAGACCCCCGAGCTCTGCAAATGTCACTATCATGAAAACAAACAAAATAGCTGCAACTATCCAAGAAAGTATAGCAGCAGGTCCCATATAGTTTAATGCTCCTAAAGCGGAAAAAAGCCACGCAGAACCGATCATTCCTGTTAGAGAAACCAAGAAAATATCAGTAAAAGTCAAAACTTTTTTCAATTTTGGCTGTGAACTTTTTTCCGTCTGTGTTTTTTCTGATGAACTATTATTTGAAGGATTATCCATCCATTTTCCCCATCTTATTGATTGAAATTTTTATTTTTGGATCTTAAGATTTTAGAAAATATTTCATCATGATATAAAAACTTTTCTCTAATTTTTCTTTTATAACTCGCACAAGATTTTTAAAATACTAACCTTATTATAATATTTTATATTATTTATAATTATAAAAGTTTGCTAATTTTATTAGCAAATATAAATAAAATAAATCTAACATTATATTAGGAGAAAAGAGGAATTTAATTCTTAGGGGTTCGAGCTTCATAGGTCTTGATATAATTTGATACCGAACTTATAAGCTTATATGGAACTCAAAATAGTTTGTCTAGGCATTTCTCATTAATAAATTATTAAAAGAATATACTTTATTACGTGAAGTCTTTTTTGATAAAAATTAGAGAAAAATATTTTTATCCGTATTACTCTTTCCAACAGCTATTCGGCAAGTCATTTAAAAAAACTAATAAAAATTTGAAAAGAAAAATTCATGCGGGCCCGCCGGGATTTGAACCCGGGATCCCCGGCTCCGAAGGCCGGTACCTTGATCCTGGCTAGGCTACGGGCCCTTAAAATTATTGATAAACAGCATCAATTTAATATACTTTTCAGCTTTGTAATACCAATATTTAATGAGTTATTTTTATAAATAAATATGTTCAATCTCCACCTCTCGCTTCAACTGAAATTTCTATCATGTCTAGTCTTTGCGACAATAAATATACATAGCTTACCAAAATAGGAACAGCTTTCCAAGGTTTTAAATAAGAAACTTGATATCCTCTTACTTTAAAACTGTTTATTATTTCTTGGAGCTCATAAATTGCATAATAAATGAAATTGAAAGAATATATAAGCACTTTTATTTTAATCTTCTCTTCGATCGTTTCATTTTTTGTCGTCGAAGTAAATAAGAAAAAAGAAAGAACAGTGGAAAGGGTGTAAATTGCTAGAAATATAAGATAACTAACATTCGTTCCACTTAAAAAGCTTATCAGCTCAATTGGAAGAATAGTCATTGAATATAAAAATATCAAACTGATAAAAAGATCGTAAAGCTTTCCAGAAATAAATAAAGATGCTAGCAAAATAGAATCAAAAATCATAACATCTATTCTATTTGGATAAAAGGCTCCGAAAACTGTAAAAAATAGCAAGAAAATCTTTAAATAAAAAGATTTTTCTTTATGTAGCCAAGTATCTATTTCTTTGGCTTTTATAACCTCAGCAAGCGGATTCAAGGATCAGCTTCCTCGTTACAATATTGTACTTTTCTAAGACATCATCATTCAATTCTCTAAGAGTCGTCTTTTCAACGATCCTTCCACTGTATATAACAAATACATCATCAGGTTTAACTAAATTAAGGTGCATAGAATTGTTTAAAGCTATAATAACGGTCTTGTTTCTTTTTCTGAAAAAGCTTAAAAGATTTACTATAGATAAATAACCATCCAAATCCATATCATTGAAAGGTTCATCAAGCAGTATTATCGGTTGATCAGCGACAACTATACTAGCAATGCTCACTCTTCTAGCTTCTCCTCCGCTTAGCCTAAATGGATTTTTTTCGTATAGCTTATTTACACCAAGTATTTCTAAGACTTCTTCGGAGGCTTTTGCGTTTGTATTTTTGAGGATAAACTCGATTTCCCTCTTCACACTATCTTCAAAAAAACCTTGATACGGATTTTGCCAACAATATCCAACAATTTGAGCTCTTTTTTTGGGCGGAAGTTTAGAGATTGAAATTCCATCATATATAACTTCTCCCTTTTTTATTGGAATTAAAGAGGCAATCGCTTTCAGTAGAGTCGATTTTCCGCTGGAATTCGGTCCCAAAATCGCATGCACTCCTGGGGGAAGTTCAAGAGTTATATCTTCTAAAGCCACTTTTTTAAAAAATTCAACTGTTAGATTGGAGACTTTCAGCAATTTGTTGCTCACCTTCTTCTGGAAACTTCTTTTCTAGCCCTATAGCTAGTAGATATCCACCTATACCTACAGATATTATTTGACCTATAGTAACGCCAAGCATGCTTATACCTAGAGGTACTTTAAATATATAGTTTAGGAGCAAAAAGGCTATGAAAAAGTCCACAATTACAATGGATGCAGCAATTCCAGCTATAAGTCCTACTTTTCTATTCTTGATATACTTGCCACAAAGATAGATAGCAAGAGCTGAAATGAAAGAAGCAGTAGTTCCCAGGATAAGGTCATATGGGTTATATGGAGAATTTAAATTTGCAATGAACGTGCCAATAGTAAGCCCCCAAATAGCCTTTGTTCCGAACTTTTTGTTGAACGGAAGCACTAAAAAAATATCGCTAATCCTCACCTGAATTGGACCATATGCTATTGGAGCGATTAAAACAGTTAATCCAGCATACCCAGCAGCAATTACTGCTATATATAATATGTCCTTAAGCTTCATATCAAATACCTCAGTCTTTTCTGGCTTCTTTTAATATTTCGAGAGCGATATCATAAACTTCTTTAAATACTGTTGTGTTTTTAACTTTGTCTATTGATCCTAATGAAAAAATAAAAGTATCGTCATACGAGATAAGCTTTAGCATCTTTAATCCTTTATTTAATAATTCTTTATGGTTTTTATAAGCATCGAAGGTTGTTCTATACAAGTTCACTACAATTCCCAAAATTTTTGCATTTTCTTTTTCCAAATTTTTAATCATATTCTTGATGCTTTCCAAAGATAATTTGTCAGGAGAAGATACTAATATCAATTTTATCTGGGGAAGCAATTCTATCAAGTCATATAGCTCATCCGACATTCCAGGAGGGGTGTCAATTATTAGAAAATCGAGACTTCCCCAGTCGAGTATAGAAAGAAGTTCTTTTAATGCGCTATCTATTTCTCTTCCTCTTAAAGGGGAAATTCTTCCTTCTGTTAAAATGACAGGAGAGAAGTACTTTATCTCATTTATAATTACTGGTTTTATCCCATTTTCTTCTTCGAAGTTAATTTTCATGTCAGCTCCTAATATTAAATGCGTATTAGGATTGGTCAAATCGAGATCTAAAAGCCCTGTTTTTAAACCTAGCTCATTAAGTGCTATTGCTAAGAGGGTAGAAATGGTTGTTTTCCCTACACCTCCTTTACTGCTCACTATTCCAATAATATTTTTTACATTAGCTGTCTTGGTTCTTATCCCGAATATTCTGGGATCTATTAATTTCTGACTCAAATTATCTCACCAGCATCATAACATTTTTTCCGTCGAGAACTTCGAAGTCAGAGCTTTTACAATTAGGACATGAAACTACTGTGTGTACAGCTTCAGGCATAAAATGTATCATTTCTCTTTCGTCCTCGCTCAAACTAACATCGCTCAGACTCCATTCATAACCGCATTTGTTACATTTGAATCGGGCTTCCCGAATTTCATATGAAAGCTTTACTTTTATGTTTAATGATTCTAATGTCATCGTTACGTAATTCATAACAATGTTTATATCTATATTTTGTAGCTCTCCAAATAATACTTTTACTTCGCTGATTTTTTCGTGAAAAGCTTTTTCTTTAATAGCTTCTATAATTCCTTGGGCTATTGCTATTTCATGCATATTCATCAATCCTTTGCTTTAAATATTACAATATATTTAAGGCAATTTGACGAAAATATTTTTTATTTTACATGTAATATTTAATATAATTATTGTAGAAAAGATGATCAAAATTGAAAAGCTCTAAAATCAGCGTAGGTAGGACACAGTGTAATTACATATATGACAATATAGATCTCGAAGATAGTCCCATCGTCTTATTACATGGTTATAGCTTTAGTAGCGATGTATGGAATGAAGTGGGGATATTTAAGATTTTTGACGAGAAAAAAATACCTTACATTGCTTTGGATATGCCTTATGGCATAAAAAATAGTTGCGAGCCAAAAGATACAGATATGCACAAAAACGAGGCATTTTTGGAAGAAGCACTTAAAAAAATAAAGAAAGATTTAAAACCACCTTTATTGGTTGGAGCTAGCATGGGAGGGTATTTAGCTCTTTTATATTCCGCATCAAACCCTGTTTCAGGATTGTTATTAATAGGCCCAGTAGGAACTGATGATACATATGTACTAAGTTCTTTAAACAAATACAATTTTCCGGTTTGCGTGATTATAGGAGAAAAGGATACGATAATCGATTTTGATTCGGTTAAAAAATTTGTAGAATCTCTCCCAAATGGAAAGCTTAAAGTATATGAAAGCTCTGGGCACCCAGCATATTTATACAAAAAAGATAGATTTATAGAAGATGTACTTTCGACTTATAATGCTATAAGAAAGAAATATTAAAATTTATCTAATGTTAAATACAGTCAAATCTTCAAGCTTTGGTATTTTTTTAGAATAATTCACTTCAAACTTATAAAAGTCGCCATTATTTAGTGTAAACCATCCAGAGTTTTGCTTGTCATCTGCGCTTAAGTAAAAATCTACAGCAGTAGATGAAGAAAACACCAGCGCATCTCTTAAGTTTTTGACATATAGTTTATAGTAATCTTTTTCTTCGTCGTTTACGTAATAGTTTCCGAACACAACCTGTATTTTTTCTTCATTTAGAAGAACTAAAGAGATATTCAAAGCGGAAAGAGTAAACTCTTTAAGGTTTTTTATTTGTTCATGTTTTATATCATCTTGAATTATAGATGATAAATATTTTCCCATCACATATGTGTCGCTATACTTTTCAAATATTTTTTTATAGCTTTCTTTTTCGTCGATCATTCCAATAAGTTTTTGCTTGTCTACTGCACCATTATGTGCTATAATCAGTCTTGAACCAGATGTGGTCATGAATTCAAATGGCTGAACATTTAATATATTGACCGTTGATTTTTCGCTTGTAGCTCTTGCATGAAAAATTTTAACTGCAAATGGACGGTAGTATCTCTCATCTTCGCTATTTAAAAGCTTATCATTAGGCTTATCTATGTATACTGGATGCAAACTTTTTCTTATGCTATATGAGACCTTTCTCCCGTTTATTAATGCTGTAAATACCCCCCAACCTTCTTTATGAGAAAAGTTAGCCCTTTTGAAAATATTGGCAGCGTACGGATCTTCATAACTGGAGGATACAAATGCATGTAATGTTGGTTTATAAAGGGTATCTTCAAACCCAGGATCTCCTATAAATCCAAACAACCTACACATATGGATTCACCAAATTTCTATAAACTTGCGTAGAAATAATATTATTAAAATTTATTCTTTTTTTCTTTATAAAGAAATTGCACAATAATTTAAAAACCTCATTAATGCGAAATGAATACTAGTACGAATATTTTTGTTTGAAAAGCTAAAAATTTAAGATGCACAAAATTATTTTTAAAGAAAAAAGGTGAGCATATATATGAATATTTCAGCAAGTGAAATAATAGTTTTGTCTTTACAGCTCTATGCTGTAATGAATCCGTTAGTAGCTATACCTAAATTTACTGACCTAGTCGAAAGCAATCAGAGAGAGGGTTTCTTTTCAATAACAAATAAGGTCTTTTTGACTATTCTTTTTCTCAGTACAATTTTTGTTTTAGCTGGCGGATATATACTTTCTTTTTTTGGCATCTCATATTATAGCTTAAAGATTGCAGGAGGGATAATTCTTCTTACTGTAGCTATTGACACTTTGACTACGGGACATAAGCCAAAAGAGGTAGAAACAGGAGATTTGATAGTCGTTCCAATAGCAACACCTTTGATCATAGGCCCGGGAACTATGACGTCACTTATTATATTCGGAGAACTGCATGGAATCATTAATACTCTTTTAGCTGCGTATTTGTCTTGCTTTTTCGTATATTTAACGTTGATAGTATCGATTGCATTATTGAGACTTTTAGGACCTACATTTATTAACGGTTTGGGAAAGTTCATGTCTTTAATTATAGCATCTTTTGCTATTCAGATGCTTCTTTCCGGCTTTTATGGTTATATTATTGAAACCTATCAAGTAAAAAGCTAATTTTCCAGCTTGAGATCTTCAAAAAGATCTTTTTTAAAGTTTTTTTAAAGACAAAAATTAAAATATAACCTTATTATTTAATAATATAAAAAAGGGGACAAAAATGGGAAAAATTAGAGTTATAGTCGATAGAAGAACTTGTATAGCTTGTGGTGTCGCACCTACAGTTTGTAGCGAAATATTTCAACTAGGTTCAGATAATGGTAAAAATAGAGTTATCGATAAATATTCAATGAAGTTGACAGATGAAATTTCTGAAGGTGAAATTCCCGAGGAGCTTTATGAATGCGCAAAGAGAGCCGAAGAATCCTGCCCAGTTGTAGCGATTCATGTTGAAAGAATTTAAAATTCAAAAACTTTTTAAAGCATGTAATTAAGAAACAAGAAGTTATTTAAATTTGCATCTAATAATACTGAGAGGGTGTCAAGTTTCATATAAGTTCCTATAGATCGATATCATCCTATCATCTCTATTCTCCTGCATCCCTTCTTGGTTCTGCATATGGCTTAAAGGCTTTCGAGAGCAAGGTATTTGGAGAACATGTTTATGCATGCAACAATATCCTAAAGCATCTGAGGGCTCTATAGATTTTATCGCGAAGCATCCAAAGAAATTCTACAATCTTCTTATCGCTGCTCTCTGGAAGAGCTCTTTTCCCTTCACAGAGCAGCTCAACTCTAGAAATCAAATGCGGAGAGATTTATAAATAGCAAAAAAACATTAACATCAAAATATAAACTTTTATGAAACTCAAAACAGTTTGTTAAGGCAAATAAGTTTGTAGAAGGGTTTAAAATTTTTAAAGATTATTTTTATTTTTACTTTAGACTTAAAGCCTTTTTTGTCAGAAAATCGGCTTCCTGATTTTCTTCTCTTGGTATCCATGAAATTTCAACATCTTTAAATTTATTAAGCAAGTTTTTAATTTGCAAGAACAAAGGATAAAGATTTTCGCTTTTTATCTTATATTCCCCATTTAATTGTCTTATAACTAGTTGAGAATCTCCCAAAATTATAACTTTCTCATCATTAAGTCCTCTTTCAATAATCCATCTAAGTGCTTTTTCTAAAGCTATATATTCCGCAGCATTATTCGTAACCCTTCCTTCTTTTCTGCTAACTTTACCCATCTCCTCATAAATTTTCTCTTTGTTCCTATATATTACAAAAGCATAAGTACCTATACCTTCCTCGTCTTTTTTTACATATAATCCATCAAAAAATACCTTTATTGTTATTTTCGAACACCTCACGATTCTCTCCAATTACTGAGCTTCATGGCAACCTCTAATAATAGTAAGGATTCTACTATTAAAATTATCCATATAAATAATTCATTCATGGGCAATGATGAAGTCAATCCCAAGTGTTTTTGAAATAAAGCGGCAGCAGAACTAGAAGGAATAAACATGGAGATAACTGCAAGCCACTTGTTTAACAGGATCCAAGGATAGTAAACGGGAGGAAGTACAGAGATTAAAAAGGACAAAATTCCAGAGAGAGGCCATACGAATCTTGGCTCTTTGACGAAAGTTGCTAATGTGAATGCTAGTCCAGAAAGTGCTACTAGAGATAAAATGCTAGAAAGTATTATTACTCCAAAAGCTACGAAAGAGAGCAGATGATAATAAGCCATTAATATTAAAAATAACGTTATGCCAGGTATAGAGAAGAAAGCTCCACTAAGCACAAGACCGAACATATATGCCACAGGCGTCATAGGGCTTGCTACTATCATATCCTGGAATTTAACTTCCCTCTTATAAAAAACGGTATCCCCCATAAGTCCTATCGCATTTGATGCGATGATCATTATAAAACCTCCAATCAGCGCGTATTCCACCATCTCCGGCCTTGCATATATCTTCATTAGTATAAGGAATGTAATAGGAGGTATCAAATTACTTATTATCCAAAGCGGATTTCTCCTTGCAGCTACAACACCGTTTAGCCAACCCAGAGATATAGCTCCTCTAAGTTGCAATATTATTCTTCTTTTATTATGCTCCATTTTTCCTCACCTACAGCATACAGAAATACATCCTCAAGTGTTGTTAGGGAAGCAGAAGCCCTGCAGCCATTTGAATTTAGTTCTTCTAAAACAGAATCAATGGAAGAGTTTAGATAAATGACAAAAGGAGGTCTTGAACCGAATAGTACACCCATTTTCTTCATTAAGCTTATATCGCATTCGTCAAGAACTTCAATCTTATGCTTCCATTTAAAACTGTTTATTAACTCTTTAGGATTTCCCTCTAAAATCTTCTTTCCTTTGTCGATTATAATTACATGATCGCTGAGCATTTCTGCCTCTTCCATATAATGCGTTGTGAGAAGAACAGTTTTTCCCATTTTTTTCAACAGAGTTATTTTTCCCCAAAGCTCCATCCTTGCAATAGGGTCTAATCCTACGCTAGGCTCATCGAGTAATATTAGTTCAGAGTCACTTGCCATTACTGCGGCTAGAAGAAGTCTCCTTTGATATCCACCGCTTAAATCCCAAGCAGCTCTATTCCAATATTCTTCAGGAATTTCTAATTCGCTGAGCGTTTCCTTTGCTCTTTTTCTAGCATCAGAAAATGAATACCCCCTCATTACCAGAAAAGAGCTTATGAACTCCAATGGAGAAGGGAAAAGTAGAGGTTTAGCGTCCTGAGGTATTACAGCTATTTTTTCTCTTATTTTCCAAACATCTTTAATCACATCATATCCTAAAACGCTAATATTTCCTTTTGTAGGAATTAACTGCGTTGCAATAATTCTTAAAAATGTAGTCTTTCCAGCCCCATTCTTTCCTAAAAGAGTTGTGATCGTTCCTTTTTTTATTTCTAAATTCAAACCTCTTAAGGCAATAACTTCGTCAGTGTGATTCTGATTATAAATCTTCCATACATCCTCTGCCTTAATAGCCACATCGCTCAAAAAAATCACCATTTTGCATTTTTTAGAATAGTTATTAGTTAAGTTTATGCTTTCCCAAATCAAGTATAGTTTAAAAGCTTTTCAATTTTTAAGAAATTTTCAAAGGCTGACTGGGGGGAAGAGTCCCCCCGCCGGGCATCGAACCCGGGACCTGCCGGTTTCGGCAGATCTTCCTCCTTAATTCGGAGGCCGTCTCACTACAGCCGGCCGCTCTACCGCTGAGCTACGGGGGGAAGCCTTTTAACAAGGCTTGCGGTATCAGTTTTTAATTATTGTATTCAACCCTTTTATAATTTTTTCTACTACCGAGCTCAATTTCAGCTAAAAGTTGATTTACTATCAGCGAACTTAACAAGTTTATTTCATGATTTCTGGTTCAATGTAAGGTTTTTCATTATCCATTTTTTCTTCCAGCTCATCAATTATAAGCTCTAAGTTAGAAACTTTTTCTTCCAAAGCTTTGATCATAGAGTTTTGTATTTTTAACTGTCTTTCTGTAAACTTATTAAGTTGAATTATTTGGCTTGAAATTTGTTCAATCTTTTCTTCCAATTCTTCCAATTTTTCAGTATCCTCATTATCTGGAGATAAAGTACCCCGTCTTGCTGCTTTTAAATTATTTTTAATAAATACTTTAATTAGGTCTGTTATTTGGATGCCATATTCTTCAGCTATCTCTCTGAGCTCATCATACAGCTTATCTGAGATAGAAAGATGAACTGTTGGCATAGTCTTTCCCTTCCAAGAAAAATACTGAAATACAAGTATATATAGTATTGCCATTAGTCTTTTTATTTAATTACTAATAAGGTAATACTCGATCAAATAATTAAATAAAACATTGTAGACATTACTTATTTATAGGGGTAAAAATGACGATGAAAATTATTACATTTAAGCTAGATGAAGAATTGCTGGAAAGAATAGACATGCTTGCGCAGGAAAGCGGTACAAATAGAAGCGATATAATACGAAAAGCTATAATAATGTATCTCTCGAAAGCGGAAAAAGAGTCTGCGGTTAAAAAACCGAGAATAAAAATAATTGAAGATTAAAGAATTAGTAGTATTCTTTAAATAAAAGTACTTCCATTTCTCTTTCAATTTTCTCTATGTCTTTGCAATATTCAAATGGATTTGTAGTTTCAGTTCTTTTAACATTGACAAATTTCAGAAAATCACTTAGAGGACTTATTGGCAAATTCATATTCTTTCTCCAATAATGCATAGGAACTATATATTCCGGGTTTATTTTTTTTGAAATCTCCCATGCCTCTTGAGGACCTATTGTGTAGTATCCTCCCACAGGGATAAATAGAAAGTCAATCCTTTCTTTTTTAACTTCATTTAGCAATTCATTGGAAATATCGCTTCCTAAATCTCCAAGATGAAGCAATTTGAAATTCCTTATCTTTACAAGATATGCAGCAACGAAACCTCTTTTCCTTCCTCCTTGATTATCATGTGGAAGTTTAAAACCTTTAACGAAGATTTCTTCTGCATTAGCATTTAGTCTTTTTTCTCCAAAATATGACGAAAGTACTTGTGTGTTTTCTTTAACTACATTTTCTTTTGCGTTGTGATCAAAATGTTCGTGCGTTATTAAAACGATGTCTGCTTTTGTTTCAATGGGCTTTAGCCCTATGCTTTCTCCTGGATGAGGATCAAATAAAATTGAATTTGAACCAGTTTTTACTTCAAAGCATGAATGTCCATGGTAAAAAATCTTTAAACAGTTGTTCAAAAGAAACCACCTTATTATTATATAAAGTGAGAAAATAAAATATGTTTTTCTCTTATTAATTACTTCTTATAATCCTAAGCGCTTTTTCTACTACATCCTTAGCGCTTTGTCCAAATATGAAGACTAATGCTTCTTTTCCAGGCTCTCCTACATCATATATGATATCAGGCACCTTCCCAATTTTTTTGATTGCAAAATCAATGCCCCATGGTGTGGTGGCTCCTTCAGTTTTCTTGACATCTTCAGGTTCAAACTTTCTGTCAAATCCTGAAATGATGTATCCAAGCCTTTCGGCATTTTCTAAGAAACTCTCATCATATACTAAATTCATAGCTGCTCTAATTGAGGGGTCGTGCTTCTGAATTGCTATAATGCTTTTTGCTACATGCTTCGAAGCTCCAAATTCAGGCTTATAACACGCCTCTAGCTTCTTTCCAATTCTTATTATTCTCCCAGGAATCCCTGCTACATCATTTTCATCTTTTACGTACCATGAAGGAAGGCTCATTGCTAAATTAATGCCAACTTCCGGGTAATACTTAACGAATTCCTCACTATTATCTACTAAAAGACTTACTGCTTGCTCAAGATTTTTTATTATATTGAACTTCTCTGCAGGAATGTATATCCAAGATGAAGAATTTACAGGGCAATGTCCACTTCCGTAATTAATGCCAGTTTTTATTGAATGAGTAATGAATTCTTTCGCATTTTTTACAGCTTCAATAATATCGTATCCCCAGGCTAAATTAGCAGCTATAGAAGCACTAAAGCTACAACCTGTCCCATGAGTACATCCATTAACCCTCTCACCTTCTAGTAGAATTGCGTGGTCTTCAACGTACAAGACGTCAACAGCATATTTACTATCTTCTGAAATATGACCTCCCTTCACGACAACGGCTTCAGGAACATATTCTTTTTTTATTTTTTTTGCAGCTTTTATAGCATCATCAATAGTTTGTATTTTTTCATTGGAAAGAATTTCAGCTTCCATTCTATTTGGAGTAACAATTTTCGCCCTCGGTAAAAGCTCATTTTTCAACGCTTCAATAGCATCATCCTTCAGCAATTTAGCTCCGCTTTTAGCGACCATAACAGGATCGATAACGAGAGGAAAGTCGTATTTTTTTAAAACGCCGGAAACTGCATGGATTATTTCCTTGTTGCTTAGCATTCCTGTTTTAGCCGCATCTACTCCTATATCATCCGAAACTGCTTCTATCTGTGATGCAACTACTTCAGGAGAAACATCATAAATAGCTCTTACTTCTTTTGTATTCTGTGCTGTAATGCTTGTTATTGCAACCATTCCATATACTCCATGAACTGTAAAAGTCTTGAGATCTGCTTGTATCCCAGCCCCTCCTCCGCTATCACTTCCGGCAATTGTAAGGCATCTGGGTGGAAAAGGTTTTTTCCAAGGAGTTTTCATTAAATAACACCATTTTTATTTTTTTATGTTTAATTGGTTATTATTCGAACTTTTAAATAAATTTTTTAGAAAGAAGATTAAATAATGTTTAAGGTGAAAAAATGGAATACAGATCTTTAGGTTCAACAGAAGAAAAAATAAGTGCTGTAAGTTTAGGAGCTTGGCAGTTCAGTGAATCTTGGGGACTGTTGGATTATGAGATGATAAAAAAGATTATCAGTACGGCAGTTGACAATGGGATAAACATGATTGATACTGCAATAGCATATGGAAGAGGGAAGAGTGAAGATTTCGTAGGGAGAGCTCTCGAGGAGCTCAATCTCAAAGAGAAAGTATTTGTAGCTACTAAAATACCCGGAGAGATGCTTGGCTATCACGACGTATTGAGGGCTGTAAGAGGAAGCTTAAGAAGACTGAGAAAGGAGAGCATTGACCTTCTTCAAGTGCATTCTCCTCCTCTTTGGAATAATATACCTACATGCGAATACATGAGGGCTTTGGAAAAATTGGTAATTCAGGGTTTGGTGAGATATATCGGTGTTAGCAATTTTCCTTCAATATTAGTTGAAGAGGCAAACTTCTGCCTTTCTAGGGAAGAAGTAGTAAGCAATCAAGTAAGATATAATTTGATTGAAAGGGATGCGGAAAAAGAAATAATACCGCATGCTTTACAAAACGATATGTCAATAATAGCATGGAGTCCTCTCGCAAAAGGAGCCCTTTCCGGAAAATATACAGCAGAAAATCTTCCTAAATTCTCTGATGTAAGACAGAATGAGCCCATCTTCTATCCTGAGAACTTTAAAAATATTATGCCGCTAATAGATCTTGTTAAAGGAATTGCAGAAAAATACGGAAAAATTCCCTCGCAAGTATCGCTAAACTGGCTCCTCACTTCATATGATAATGTGATAGTAATTCCAGGAGCGAAGAATCCTGAACAAGTTATAGAAAATGTTGGTGCCGCAGATTGGAAGATGAGCTATGATGATTGGCTTTTGCTAGAAGAAGAATCAAGAAAAATTACAATATACAGGAGCTTAAACGTTTTTCCATAAAGGTGTATTTTTTGAAAACAGGTGTAATAGGTGGAGGCATATCAGGCCTCCTTACTTCTATAAGACTCTCCGAATCAGGTTGCAATGTTTATTTATATGAAGAGCATACAGAAGTGGGCCTCCCTGAGCACTGTACAGGCATAGTTTCCAAGAAGACATTAAAGATGATGAATGCGCCAATAGATGAGTGTATCAAAAAAGAATTTACAGAGATCGCTTTTTTTTAATTCAAATGGTGAAAGCATTAAATTAAAACTAAATGAGCCAATATTCAGTATTGACAGAGTTTGCTTGGAAAAAAAGCTGTTAAAAATAGCTGAAGGATTAGGAGTTAATGTTTATTTAAAGACAAAGGTAGCTTTAGTTGATCATGACAGATTTTACAACTTTTCTACGAAAAAAATTGAAGATTTTAATAATATAGTGTTAGCTTGGGGAAACTCAATACAGCAAAATCCTCCTCCTTTTTTGCATAAAAGAACAAGTCAAATAATAGGAATCAACAGACTTATTGAAATTGAGGGAAATATAAAAGAAGAAAATTATATTTCTGTTTATTTTAATCATTATCTTTCTCCAGGATTTTTCAGCTGGAAAGTTCCATTAAATAGAGGAACATTCATTTTGGGACTGGGGTCTCTTGACCCTAAAAAAATACCGCTATCGCTTAATAAGTTTGAGAACGAACTATTTGGGAATAATAGGATAAAAATTGTAAAAAGCTACGGCGGAGTCATAAATGTATCTTTACCTGAAGCTGTAGCATTTCCAAAAAAAGTCATAGCAATTGGAGATGCTCTCGGAATGTCGAAGCCGCTTAGTGGTGGTGGTATATATGGCATAAGTAAGGCTTTAAACTTTGACGTAACGCGAATAAATTGTGAGGACGTGTTTGAAAAAATAAAAAGCAATATTTTTAATGTCCTTAGAGAGCTGAAAAAACAGGAGAGGATTTCTAGAGTATTTCATAATCCAAGTAATCAGGAATTATTAGATGAAACAATTAGCTTCATATCTAAAAATTATTCGATAATATCCAGCAAAGCAATAGATTACGATGAACACCAAAATTTTATTCTATTTCCTATTTTTTCCCCAAAGCTTTTCTTGACAATGTCTTTAAAGCTGATCAGAGATAAAGAATATAGAAAAAAGCTTAAGAAAGCTATATACTCAGATTTGTTAGATTGAGAATTTTGCCCGCTTAACCGTTCCTCTTTCATCTTCATCCGCCTTATGGCGTTTCTGAGGACGTGAGACTAGCGGGCTAATATCATTAATAAGTCAGTGCAAATAAATAAGCTTAACTTTATTAAAAATTATTTATTGTTATTTTTCGCTATTTCTAAAGCCTTTAATGCGATTTCTAGGCTTCTAATTCCATCTTCAAAAGTCACAGGGACTTTTTCTTTTTTAATAACAGCATTAAGGAATGCTTCGTCTTCAACAGCCAAAGGCTCTCTCTTGTTAACAGATCTTTCCATTTTCCATAGACCAGTAAATACTTCTAATGACTGTTGCATATAATCTATTATACCTATGCCTTTAGTGCCTGTAAATATAGCTTTCCTCTCTTTATATGGGGTAACTCTGTTGGCCTCTATAAAGTGGAGGAATTTTCCGTAATTCAGTATTATAAAGCAAGAGTCTTCGTACTCCTTGCTATAAACATTGTACTTGTAAGAATCTATTCCTTTAGGTTCATTATCAAAGAGACTTAGAGAGAGGTCTATGTCATGAATTGCTAGATCTAATATTACTCCAGTATCTCTAATTCTGCCCGCAAAAGGCCCAACTCTTCTCGAAGTAATACTTATGGGGTCTCCTAGCACACTTTCCTCTTTTACAATTTTTTTGAACTCTACAAACGCAGGGTTAAACCTTTCTATATGACCGACCATTACCTTTTCTAACACATTTCTTCCATATTTTTTAAAAATCTCTTTTGCTCTATTTATATCGCTTCCCAGCGGCTTTTCCACAAAAATGTATTCAATTCCATTAGACAAAAGCTCATCAATGTAGTCTAAGTGAGTGGATGTGGGCGAAGAAACAAATGCTATAAAATTTTCCTCATTCTTTATTGCTTCGGATAGTGTTTGGTAATATCTTAGCTGATACTTAGCGGATATATCCATTCCTTTATTTATGTCAGGTTCCACTACAAAGGTTATCTTTAAGCTATATTTCTTCGCAATTTCAGATAGAACTCTTATATGTGCCTGTCCCATGTAGCCTGCTCCTATTATTCCTATGCCTTTTTCCAAGGGAATCACCGACTAAAAGTTAACTGAAAATTTATTTAAATTGGTTTTTATTAATTATCAGTTAAGTTTGAAAAATCTCAAACTTATATAAATATATGTCTTTTGGCGGTTGTGATGGAAAGTAAGTATGAATTAAGCGATAATGAGCAAAAGGTTGTAAAATTCTTAGCTGATAAAAATGAAGTCTTCAGTATAGAAGAATTAGCTAGCGGTTGCAATATTCCTATCTCCACAGCGAATGCTGTAGTTGAACTTTTAAAATCTAAGGGTTTGGTGAGAGAGGAGGTAAATTATAAGATACAATATAAGTTAACGGAAGAAGGAAAAAAAGTCCTCGAAAAGGGATTTCCGGAAGAAGCATTATTGGATGCTTTAAGAGAAAAACAGGAAATAGATATGAAAGAGCTCGAGAAAAACATAGACAGAAAGATTCTCCCAATTGCGCTTGCTGCAGGGAAGAAGAGAGGTTTAATAGACATAAAAAATGGTAAAGTTAAGTTAATTCCAGAAAAGGTAGAAGAGCTAAAGAAAGACAAAGAAATTCTTTTAAAAATAGAAAGAAGCGAGAGCGTAGAAGGATTTAAAGAAAGAATAGAGATCTTAATAAAGAGAGGTCTTATTGAGAAAAAAATTCTAAAGGAAAGAAAGATCAAGCCTGAAGCTAAGAAAATAAAGGAAGTGCTTGAAAAAGGAGAATCGGTCGTCTCAAAAATAACCTCTTCAATCATTGTGAGCGGCAAATGGAGAGAAGTAAAATTCAAAGAATATAACGTTGAGGCTGAGCCTCCTAAAGTTTATCCCGGTATTCAGCATTTTTACAGCAAATTTATTGAGAAAATTAAAATGATACTTTTAGAGCTTGGATTTAAAGAAGTCTACGGTTCGATAATTGAACAGGAATTTTGGAATTTTGACGTTCTATTTCAAGCTCAGGATCATCCTTCTAGAGAAATACACGATACTTTTTGGATTGATAAAGAAGTAAAGGAAATATTTGCTAGAAAGGAGCTGATCGAGAAGACTAGAGAAGTTCATGAATATGGCGGAAAAACTGGTAGCATCGGATGGAGATATAAGTGGGATCAAGAGGTGGCAAAAAGATTAATACTTAGGACGCAGACTACAGTGGTTTCGGGAAGGACTTTAAGCTTAAGTCCTGAGGCTCCGTTTAGATTTTTTACAATAGGGAAAGTCTTCAGGCCGGATGTTATAGATGCAAGGCATCTACCTGAGTTTTATCAATTTGATGCGATCATATCCGAGAAGGACATGTCATTTAGCAAGTTTTTAGGAATGCTGAAGCTGTTCTTTAAAAAAATGGGATTTGAGGAGCTTATTTTTAAGCCAGCTTACTTCCCGTTTACTGAGCCTAGTGTAGAGGGTTACGTGAAAATTGGTAACTTAGGCTATGTCGAAGTTTTTGGTGCAGGAATGTTCAGGCCAGAGGTGCTTGAAATTTTCGATATAAAACATCCTGTTGGTGCTTGGGGAATGGGCCTGGACAGGCTTGCTATGGCTTTATTGAATCTAAGCGATATAAGAATGCTCTATGACAGAAATTTAGAAAATCTGAGAAATTCCTACTCAAATGCTCTTAAATATTTGAATTACTAAAGGTGTCTTTAGAATATGCCCGTGCTTCAAATTTACAAAAAAAGGTTGGCAAAATTCATAGAAAAAGAATTTTCAGAAGAAGAACTTTCTAATCTTCTTTTCAACTTGAAATCAGAAAGCAGAACTATAGACAATCAGCTTTTAGAAGTCGAAGTTAATAGCGATAGGCCTGATTTATATATAAGTGAAGGTTTGGGAAGGGCTATTAAAGGCTTACTGGGAAAGAAAAAAGGGCTTTTCGAGCCAAATACCTTAATAGATAATATAGAGGTCTTAGCTGAATATGTGCCAAGCAGACCGCAGATTGTAATAGCTACAATTCGAGGAATTTCTCTCGATGACGAAGACATAAAAGAGCTAATCCAGTTTCAGGAAAAGCTTCATTTAACTGTTGGAAGAAAAAGGAAGAAAATGGCTATTGGAATACATGATTTAGATAAGATTCCTGATAGGAAAATAACTTATAAGCTTGCCAGCCTCAATGAAAAAATGAGACCTCTATTTATAGGTAGAAACATGGAGATAAGGGAAGTTCTAAAATCAACAGAGCAAGGAATAAGCTATGGGGAGCTTTCTCTTTACAATGGCAGCCATCCTGCAATCTACTCTGGTAATGAAATAATAAGCCTACCTCCAGTCATAAACTCAGATATTACTAGAATTGAGCCGGGCACAAAAAATCTTTTAATTGACATCACTGGCAACGATTTTTATACCATTTCGAGCACTCTTAATTTGATAACAAGCGTTTTGAATGAAAACCATGGAAGTATAATTGGAAAAGTTGAAATTGTTTATTCTAACGGAAATGAGGAAAGAAAGGTGTTGACCCCTACGCTAGAAAGAAAGCAAATTCGGATCGAAACAGAATATATAATTAAAAATTTAGGCTTCGAGTTGTCATTGAATGACATAACAGAGCTTTTAGAAAAAATGAGGTTTAAAGTTGCTTCTGTTTCTGAAGATAGCATAAATGTAATAGTGCCAGAATACAGAATGGACATTCTGCATAAAGTAGATTTAGTAGAAGATATTGCAATGGCTTACGGGTATAATTCTATACCCTTAGATTTCAAATACACACCTCTGGATGGAAGAATTTCAGATTTAACTGTTGTAGAAAAAATTATAAGAGAAGTAAGCACAGGATTAGGATTTCAAGAAATACTCGGATTTATTCTATCAGGAGATGACGCGTCTAAATTTATAGGAGAAAATGAAGAAGTAATCAGAGTAAAAAATCCGGTTACAGAGACAATGAAAATTATAAGACCTTCAATTATACCTTCGTTACTTTATGCGATTAAAGAAAGTCAACATCTCCAGCTTCCAATTAAGATATTCGAAATCGGAGAATGTGGATATGCGAGCGGTGGAATCCCAATTACTGAAAACAAAGCAGGATATGCAATTGTGAATGAAGGAGCAAGTTTTGAAGAGATGCAATCTCATATATATTCGTTGCTAGAAATTCTGAAGCTAAAGCCAATTTCGAAGAGAGAGGAAAAAAGCTTCTTAATTAAGGGGAGAAGCGCATCATTATTTATAGAAAAAGAAAGAATTGGCTATATAGGAGAAGTCCATCCAAGAATATTGGAAATGTTCGGAGTAAAATATCCTGTGGTGGTTGCTGAACTCTGCATTGATAAATTGAAAGAAAAAATGGAGCTCTAGAAAGAGCTTAGCTTTTCTCTTATATAGTTTTCTAATCTTTAATTGAATATTGTGAGGGATGTATTAGAATGAATGCCGAAAAGGAAATAGTTGAAAATAGTTTAGATGTAATATATGAAGACAAAGACCTAGTGGTTATGTTAGCCCCACATGTGGATAAGCTTGAGAACATTATTTTGGAGCTCTTTAAAAATAACTGCAAAGGATTTACTATAAAAGAACTTCACGAATTGCTAAAAGGATTAGCTAGTGAAGAAAAGATCAGAAAGACGGTTTATAAATTTAAGAAAGAAAAAATTATAGTTCTAAACGATGGAGGTAAATATGTTTTAAATACGAACAATACATTTGCTACTTCACTGATCAAATAGTTTACAACTGAAAGCCTCGCCCTTTAGGGTGGGGGGAGGTCAGTTGAAAGCTTGGAAAAATAGAATGAAATAGCTCATATTTCCAGCCATGACGGGTTTTTGTTTTTTGCCTCCTCATAGAGCTCCTCTATTAATTCTAAAAGAGCATTGAGCGGTTCCTTCCCTTCATTAAAGATCTTTTCATAGAGCTTTTTATATTGCCATTCAACCTCATACGCATTTCTTTTGTATATATCCACCGGAAAGTCAATGAACTCTGCATCTTCAGCATACAGTCCAGGGCAATCAGTATCTAAATAAACGTGGTTGCTTTTTGGAGAAATGAGCTTGACAGGATAAAGCCTACATTTAAGCGGTCTGTACTTATAAATTTTACAGAAGGTCTTTCCATTACTATCAAAACCAAGAAATTCGCACCTTCCTGCAATATCTCCTTTTAAGGCTATTACTGGAATTAAGTCAGCAATTATAACATTGGTGAAGATTTTAAGAAATTGAATTGGGTTTACATCGAGATACTTTGACATCCTTATTACATCAAATACCGTTATTGAAACATTAGGACCAGTGCCACAGCATAGCGTGCATCTAGTGCATTTGAATTTAAATTTTTCACCCACCCTTATGTAATTCATATTATTCATATAAAACCACTTTAATTGCGAAATAAATAAGTTAATTTTTTAATCTAGCGAGTTTAAGTATTTTAATTTAATAACGTGAAGATGATGGAAAGCAAACCGTCTGAGAACAAAACAATGATGATGAGCTCTCTCACTGATTCTTTTTATTTAGATTTTAAACTATTCTGTTTTCATGAAAGAGATTTCCACTTTTTAAAACTCCGATAGTGTTAAAGCAAAAGAACTCAGACTTGAAATGTTTTTAATATCAATTTTAGCTTGTTGACATCATTTTCACTGTAGCTTCCTAATCCGATCTTTATCATTATGTCTTTTGGGATACTCCTCATTATTTTGTTCCTCAAAAATGGGGGCATTTGTTTTAAAATAGAAAGTATTTTTCTTTGTATCTTGCTCGTTTTGTAAAGAGCGGAACTTTTAAAATTTTGAATGAATAATTCCTTACTACTAATATTTTCGGAAAAGATTTTCGCCATTTGAATTGACGGTCTTATCCCCTCACCTGTAAGTGGGAGAACACTGCCGACTCCTTCACCAATTGCAAATACATTTTCAGCGGGGGAAAGGATACTATCAACAATTCCTGTGCTTACAATCTGACTTCCTAGTATCTTTTCAGGTTCCATTTTCTCAACAGAACCGATTTTCTTGATAAACTTAATAAGCCTAGCCTTCAAACTGAAAAAATCTTCAAATCCTCCTACACCTATGTTTACTTTCTTTTCTGAATGAGGAAATGCCCAGTAATATCCCATTAATTTTGTATCAAACCAGATTTGAATAATGGAAGGTTCATTCCAATTATAAACGTTTACAGTAGCTTCCACAGCATTGAGTCTTTCTTTTGGCGATCCGTTCCAATAAATCCCCGCGGCTATTACATACAGCTCATCTTTCCTTTTACTAAGCTCATCTAAGTTTATTTTTAAATGTTCTCTTTTAACTTCCACGTCACTAACAAGATCTTCAAGAAATTTTTGCTTATTTATTATATATCCCCAATGCGTTCCTGAGATATCTTCATGAAGCAATTTTTCATCAATAAACAATCTATATCCTTTAATTTCATTAATTATGTGCTCATTTTCAAGTTTTATCAAATCTTTAATTGAAGCTGGTACAGCCATTCCGCACGGTTTGCTCCCGAGGACTTTTGATGATTCATAAACTGTAATGTTGCTATAGCCTAGGGAAGAGAGAAAAAATGCAAGGCTAGCTCCTGCTGGACCCGCACCTATTATATTTATTCTACTAAATTCCATTTCAAGTTTCCCTCTTCCAAAATCTTGTCGACAATATAGATTGGTAACTCTTTCAGTATAAGCGTCAGGTCTTTATCATTAATACCATTTATAGCGGTAATAGCTGAGTTATAAAATTCATTTAATTTCTTAAAAACCATTAGTTTAAGTTCTTCCCATGAGATCAAATTGCTGGCACCAAGCCAATTTAGCATCTTTATTAAAAATAAAGGCTTTTCTTCATTTTTATTTTCAATATATTTCTTAGCATCAACCAAGTCATCGCTAATCTGGTACAGATAACCCAGATATAAACCGTATCTTTCAAATACATTTATAAGATCTTCTCTATTTGAAGCTATTACGGCTAAGTCAAGACTAAGCTGAAACAGGCTTGAGGTTTTATATTCGATAGTTTTCAGATAAGAAGAACTTTCATCGAAAACATCATAGATTTCCCCCATAGTCACCTTCAGCCACGTCTCTATTACCTTCTTTACAGCTGAAGTTCCCAAATAAGAAACTTCCTTAATTGCAATAGGTATTAATAAGTTGCTTACAAGAACTGTTTTAGAAATTCCTTTAGCAACCCATACCGAAGGCCTACCTCTTCTTTTTACATCCTGATCGATTATGTCATCAATTGCTAAGCTGCAAGAGTGCACCAATTCCAATGCAACAGCTGCCCTCACCGCTCTGTTGTAGTCATTTACTAAAACATCAGTAATGAAGAGAGTTAGGAGACCTCTAAGCCTTTTCCCGCCTTCTACTATATATTTGGATACATCAATGGCATTGGCTTCTACATGCTCTTCCAATAACTCGCTGATCTTTTTGTCCAAAAGTGTTTTTTTATCTTCAAAGAAGGCTTCCAAATTATTGCGAAAGTTTATCAATATTAATTTCACCAGCCAATTATCACAAAGTGATTTTTATATAATTTTTCCATTTAATAAAAAGAAATTACCTCCATTAAATTTTTTATTATAATAAATTAAGATGTGAGCGTAATGATAAAATACAAAAGATGCTATGAGATCAGAGAAGTTGCAAAAGGGATTGCTTTGGATTCTGATTTAAAAATAAATTTTAACAACATTGCATTTGTCGTTTCGCATGGAGCAAAATCAAATGCGTATGCAAGGATATACGGTCTATCAAAAGCTATCCAAATAGGACACGTCCTTCCACCTTTATATACCATAGAATTTTTGTGCAACAAAATAAAATCTTTGAATGAAAGAGAAATTACTGGAGTCTTAATTCATGAATTTCTGCACATTCCATATAACATGTCCGGAGGCTTGAGACCTCACGGAAATATAGTAAATTCTAAAAATGTGAAGATCCTCCTCAACAGAGTTTCAGAAGATAAAATGGCTAAGTTTTATTCCTTAATAAAAAAATGTTGTTCAGAAAGTTAGTATTTTGCCTTCAGCAAACGAAAATAAAAAATTAGAGATTTGTTTCTATTTCATCTAAATTGGAAATAAGGTTTTGAATTGAGGCGAAGAGTTCATCTAACCCCTCTCCAGTTGTGCTTGAAACAGGTATAAAATCAATGCCTTCCTCGATAAGAAAGTCAGCAATACTGTTGATATAGTCATGATATTTCGGATCTCCCTTATCTATGACTTTTTCTTTTAATAATTCAGGAGACTCCTTTAAAGTCAATAATTCTTCCAATAACTCCGGAGAGAGGAGATCGATCTTGGATATTGCATTTATTTGAGGGAAATAATGCCTGATTCTTATGCTGTGACTAAGCATGAGTATTGAGAGAAAGTTTTCAACTGAAGCTGTAAAATTTGCATCCATTAAAAAAACTACAGCTGTCCGATTTTTGGAAGAGAGTCTATCTACAATTAGAGGACCTGTACTCCTAAAGCTGAAAAGTTCGAGCTGACCAGGCATATCAATGAGCACATACTCACCTTCAATTTCCATAAGTTCTTTCTTTATATCTTCAAGCTTTCCATAAAGGAGATCCATGCTAGCAAGCAGAGCGCCATTAGGTCCTAAAGAATACTTCTTTGCTACCTCTCTGGCGTCTACATAGTTTCTAACATCAATATCTGGATCATAAGGAAGGTATTCTACTGCGGGATCTAAATTAACCTTTACATTGTCTATTCCTTGAGAAGAAAGCCAGTCAGAAAAAGTCGCAGTTAATGTTGTTTTCCCGCTTCCAGCAGGACCCATAAAAACAACATATTTGCATTCCATCATTTCCCACCAGTTGATTATAATATTATGTTTGTCTTATATCCGCAGTATTTGCATCTCCCGTCTTCTGTGAGATTTATTTTTTCTATATAAAAACCTTCCCTCTCAATAAGAACTTTTCCGCATGATGGGCAGTATGTATTTTCAAGCCCGTGTCCGGGAACATTGCCTATGTATACATATTTTAGTCCATTATTTTTAGCTATTTCTGCAAATTTTTCTAAAGTCTTTACAGGGGTTATAGGCAGATAATTCAGCTTGTATTGGGGATAAAATCTTAATATATGGAAAGGTGTCTCATCGCCGAGGTTTTCCACGATCCACTTTGTAAGCTTATCAATATCTTCTTCTCTATCACCGATTTTGGGAACTACGAGATCAGTTATTTCAATGTGAATTTTCTTCTCTTTCATGAGAGTTAAGGTGTCAAAAATAGGTGAGGGATCTGGCACTCCCATATATTTCTGATAAAACTCTTTATTTCCGCTGCCCTTAAAATCAACAGTTGCTGCATCCATATACGATGAAATCTCCTCTAAAGCATATTCGCTTATATATCCATTTGTAACCATTGTATTGAAAAGTGCCTTCTGCTTGGCTATTTTTGCGACATCATACATATATTCATAAAATACTGTAGGCTCATTATAAGTATATGAAATTCCATCTGCCCTATTTGATAATGCTATATTAACTATTTCTTCAGGTTCGTAATAGTTTCCGTAAAGTCCTTCCTCCAACCTCGACTGGCTTATTTCCCAGTTCTGACAAAATTGACAGAAGAAGTTACACCCAACGGTAGAAATTGAAAGAACCGAGGAGCCTGGTTTAAAGTGAAACAAGGGCTTCTTCTCTATTGGATCAATAGCAACAGCTGTAAGAAGACCGTAGACTAATGTATAAAGCTTTCCATCTATATTCTTTCTTACACCGCATGCTCCATAGCTATTATTAGATATTTCGCAATACCTCTTGCAAAGCTTGCATTTTACAGTTTTCTCTTTTCCTTCTACCTGATCCCAAAACTTTGCAACTCTTAAATTTTGAGAATTATTTAAGGGAGTTCTATATTCATCAACCAATTTATTTCGACCTTCTTGCTCACAAAAGTTTTGCTTATGTTATATTTTTTCAGAGGCGACTTATATAGTATTTTATAACCACAGAAAGGGCAATTCTCCCCATTAAGGTTGTTTTTCATGAGGTTTTCTTCATGCCTGGTAACTACAACATTTCTGCATTTTTGGCATCTCGTGGCGAAATAATTGATAGATTTTCCCGTGTGGTCATGAAAGTATGTATTTAGAGAGATACTCATTATTTTATTAATTTCTTCTTTGCTCATTTCATCGATCCAGTTGTATATATGAACGGGAAATTCAAATTCATTAAAGTGATCTAGCAGAAGATCAACAATAGCTTTATCACCTTTATTTTCGAGAAAAACTTGCAACTCTGTGGCTTCTTTCTTTAGATTTGAAAATTCTATGCACCTTTCGATTTTTTCTATGTTTTTATATATAATACTTGCATTGAAGATTTTAGGCGCATAATAGCCTGCTGTAGAACTGCTAAAATTCTCATCGATTTTATGGCAGGAATAGCTTATTCCAACATCTATATTCATTTTTTTAATAGGTTCAATAGATCTTAAGATCCATTCATGTTTTAAAGGATTGCTTCCATTGAACATGATAAGCCTCGGGTTATACCTTCTTGCCAAATTTCCTACCTCTTCACTTGTTAGCTCATCTTTAATTTTGCTAAACATGCTCCAGGGCAAATTTCTTCCTTTCTCCGTTTCCTCATAGTCGTCAATCAATATTTCCACGACCCTTTGACTTATAGAATAGTGGAAAAGCCCCGCTTTTTCATTAGATGTAAGGAAAGCACCAGCAAAAGACAAAATCTCACCCCTTTCTCTCTAGAATGACTTCACCCTTAAAGGTTATTTTTCTGATCCTGTGAATAGGAATTTGCGAGCCATCAAGAAGGATAAGAAATCCGAACTCATTTACATCGGTTATCTCATTTCCTCTAATTTCTCTTAAGGTTGACTTTTTTCTGTCAAGAGCATAGAAGACATATTTTTTCTTTTCCTTCGACAAAAGAGCTTTTTTTACTATACTATAAATGTTGTTCATTTTCTACACTATTTTTACGCTACAATATTTTTATAGTATAAAGAGCCTTAAATATCTCTGATTTCTTCTCATCAGGAATAAGTCCTTTAGAGCGATTCATAAATTTCATGTGTCTATTCGGTTTTTACATATTTCATATGCATGGCAGTAAGAACGATCAGAGATCCACTTCTGGATCGTTTCTGGATTGCTAATCCCTCATCTATTTCTTTGGGACAATTCTTTATTCAATACATGTATCGTTTTAATACTTATCATCGATAGAAAAACTCCAGCATTTTTATTCCCCCTTAAAGACAAAGATTTCAGCCTTATTTTTTCAAAACCTCAAATGAAAAACGTCTCCAGCATAAAATTTTTCTATTTTCCCATTTTCTAAATTTACAACGAGCGAACCATCAGTGTCAATATCTACAGCCGTTCCATATACGATTTCATCACGATTTTCTATTCGAACTTTTCTCCCTATGGTCAACGAGCGTAGCTTCCAATCGCTTATTATAGCTTCAACTCTGCCTTCAATTATTTTTTTATACTCCCAGCCGAACAGATACAAAATCCTACCAAGGAGAGGAAGCGCTGGAATATTGCGTCCGTATATCTGCTTAAGGCTAATAGCTTGAGCTTTAAGCTCGTTTGGCAATTCATTATTTGCATTAAGCCCAACTCCCACAATTACATAATCAAGCCTATCATCTGTAATTTTAGCTTCACTGAGAATTCCGCAGATTTTTTTCTCATTAATCAAAACATCATTCGGCCATTTAAGCCCTGATTTAATATTCAAAACGTCTTCAATAGCAATAGATACAGAGGCTCCCATTGCTAGAGAAATTAAATTTATCCATTCAAGAGACGGAGGTCTTAAAATTAAAGAAAACCAAATACCGCCTTTTGGTGCATGCCATTTTCTTCCAAACCTGCCCCTGGCATTTTTTATCTCTTCGCACAATACTAAATTGCCCTCTTCAGCTCCATTCTTCGCAATTTCTTCCGCAATTTCCTGAGAGCCATCGCATTCTTCATAAAAAATCATATTATAATTTATAAATGTATTCATCCTCTTTAAATATAGAGCAATTAAGCTGAAATCAGAACTTGAAGGAATTTTGAATTTGTTGTCTTCCGAATTTATAAATAGCCCAATCTCATTTAGCTTTTTTATCTTTTCAATAATATTGCTTGGAGGAAGGCTGAAAACATCTGATAATTCATCTATACTTGCCTCTCCTTTTTCTGCTAAATATTTAAATATAGAAACCTCGTAATTCAAAGCTTTTTCGTTCATTTCTACCGACTCGAGTTTATCTTTGCTTCATCAAGTTTTAAATTTACAGTGATTATTAAAAGAACGAAGTAAAGAAGTTTTGAAGATGAATAAAATAACATATATTGCCTAAATTGTATATTGTTTCTTAATTTTGACTTCTCCGTTTTCGTGATAAAATATACCTCTTCTTATTCCCTCTTCAATTACCTGGTTCAGCTCTATAGGCGGGTCAATGCCATATGCTTCTTTAAATCCTTTTGATATTTCATCAACGCTCCACTTTCTGAAAGGATCTGACTGAAGGATCTTTTTCACTAAATTTATAGAATCTTCCATGTAGTTCCACGGATACAAATACCATATCCAGTCCTTTACATCATCTATGTAATAATCAGGCTTATACTTTGCGACGCTGCTTATATATTGCATCGTAGCAGTTTTTATTTCTAAAGGTCTACTTTTTTCTGTAATGTGCTCTTTAGCAACGACTATGCTTTTACCTGTGTCGCATATATCATCAACTAGCAAGACTCTCTTTGATGAAAGGTCCGTATTAAATGAATATTTGACAGTTGCGTTTTCGGTATGAGCCGCAGTTTCTATCCAATGTTCAATTTTTATGGACAAAAGATCAAGAACTCCTAAATAATCACATAAAATTCTCGCAGTGACAACCCCTCCTCTAGCTATTGCAATTATCACATCCGGCTGGTATCCAGAATCAATAATTTTTCTTGCAAGGTCTCTTGACCAACTTTCAACTTCGCTCCATGTTACCAGCTTTATCGGGATCTTCACCATTAAAAATCACCATAAAACAATAACAACAGATGTTATATTTTAATTTCGGCATATTTTTCGCGAAAAATTGGTAATTTAACATTTGCATTTTCAGTTTTTTAATTAAAAATTTAGCTTCTTTAAGCAATGTGATACCCTAAATTTAATTATTAATATAGTTGAGTTATAAAAAATAAAAAAAGAGGTGTTATACTTGGAAAACTGGTTAAATAAAACTTCTTCAAAAATTAAGGAAAAGGCAGATATTGCCATTATAGGCGGTAGCGGGCTTTATTCTGCGGAATTTTTAGAAGATGCAAAGGAATTATTGATCAATACCCCCTATGGAGCTCCGAGCGATGCCTTTACAATAGGCACTCTGAAAGGCAAAAAAGTAGCTTTCCTTCCAAGGCATGGAAAGGGTCATAGAATACCGCCTCACAAGATAAATTATAGGGCAAATATTTGGGCAATAAAGCAGCTTGGTGCAAAGTGGGTTCTGAGCGTTAGTGCCGTTGGGAGTTTAAGAACAGATGTGAAGCCTGGAGATTTTATAGTACCGGATCAATTTATCGATTTTACAAAGAGTAGGGAATATACATTCTTCGACGGACCTAGAGTTGCTCATGTAAGCATGGCTTATCCCTTTTGCGAGTCGCTTAGAAGAAAAGTAGTAGAAACCGCAAGAAAACTTAATATAAATATACATACTAAAGGCACATATGTATGTATTGAGGGACCGAGATTCAGTACTTTTGCTGAGAGCAGGATATGGAAAGAAGTATTTAAAGCAGATATAGTTGGTATGACATTAGTGCCAGAGGTAAACCTAGCATGCGAAATGGAGCTGTGCTATGCAACACTAGCAATGATAACAGACTACGATGTCTGGGCGGAAAGACCAGTTACTGCTGATGAGGTTGAAAGAGTTATGTCAGAAAATGTTAAAAAAGCCAGAGAGATTTTATATAACTTAATACCGGAGCTTCCCGAAAATCCAGAAGAAAACGGAGGATGTAGCTGTTGCAGGAGTCTAAACACGGCGCTTCTGTAAATTTTGATGAAAAAGAAACGATAAGCATTTTGAATGATGCGGTAAAAAAATCGAAGGAAATTTTCAACAGGGTTTTTGATTTTTTAAAAGAAGGCAATATAATCATCTCATATTCTGGATATGGGGTAATTCCTGCAACAATTTTTTTCAACTATTTGAGGGTTTTAACCCAGGAGGCAAGATTTGAGCTCGTTCCGTCTACTGAGCTGTATTTAAACGTAATTCCCTATAGAGAGAGTACATTCAAGATTTTTTATATTATGGCAAGCCTAAAAGAAAGAAACCAGTTTGCTAGACTTGCAAGCTCTTCTTCAGTTATGCTAGTTCCCTCATTATTCCTCATACCATATATAGATGATCCGGTAATTTCAAGATGGATAAATGAGGAGAATTCTATAGAGATAGATGCAAGGGAAAACCAAATTCTGTATTCCTCTATACTTGCATCTTTATTGGGAATTGAGGTCGCAAAAGAGCTGACAAATAGAAGCGATATGAGAATTTCAAATGCAAAAAGAGATTTAGAAAGCTTGTCGGAAGGCTTTTCATTTATTTCGGAAAGATATGCTGAATATTTAGAATCTATAAAAGAGCTTGAAAGTTCTGGGGAATCTTGCGACGTAATCTATACGCCTTCTCTGGAGCCGGGAGCAATTTATCTAATGTATATCCTTCAGGAAAAGGGAATTGCCTGCAGGTTGCTTAGGGGTGATATAGCGATAGGAATGCAGGACATACAAAGAAGAAATATTCTTTTAAGCACTACGGTAGAAGAGGATATAGCAAAAGAGATAATGTTTAGATTTAAGTTGAATAGTAATGAAAAAAGCATTAAAATCGTATTTAATACCGATCCATTGCTGGCTCAATTATATTCCGTGATCCTTTTTTCCTTTCTAATATAAACTTTTAGTTATGTTAAGTGTCTTATCAGTCTTCTGTATGCTTTTCTCAGGTTCTTCTTCTATTTCAAGTGACGCTCTAATAGCATCAATGCTTTCCGGAACGACTATGCTCTCGTTTCCAGTGGCCCATATAAGGTAAAGCTCATTATCTTCTACTTTCATCAGATCGCTCCAGACAGGAACCTCATAAAGGTCCCCCCTTGGTCTGTTCAAATCCCTTGAAAGCTCAAAAACGCTGTTGAGCCCCATCAGACCATCTTTATATGCGATCAGCGATACCCTCGGCTCCGCATTAAGAACATTCAATACTTCATCCTTACTGATAGGTCTGTTAAATTCAATGAAACCGGAATGCATATGAAAGAGATTATGCGATCCCTTGAATGCCATTGTTACTATGTTTAAGTTCTTTACAACAGTCTTAACATCAGGTCCATGGTGGCTCGGTATGCTTGATTCCGGTACCACAGTGTTCATTATACCAGTGCTGTGGCTCTCCCAAACATCTACGGCCCTTCTTATGATAGAAACTCTCGCTTTTTTTATTCCAATTTTTTCATGGAGCCCTCCTATAACTCTACCTATTGCAGTTGTATTGCAACTTACAACTCTTATAAACTTCTTGCCTAATGCTTCTCTGTAGTTTCTCTGCGCAATAAAGCTCACATCTACAATCTCAGCCTTTTCTCCTCCTTGAAAAATTGCATTGACACCATACTTTTTATAAAGAGTCTCTTTATTCCTAGCACCAATATCCTTTGGAGTGGCGTCTACTACGATATCGACGGCGCCACTTTTTAGTAAGCTCTCTACAGTATCCTCGACCTTTATTCCTGACTTTTCCATTTTCTCCTTCGCATCATTCCCAACAGCGTAAACATTTATCCCCTTCTTTTGCGCGAGTTTTATCCTCCAATCCGAAGAAACATCACCAACTCCGACAAGCTTCATGTCATCCTGGAGAACAACTGCATCAGCAACTCTTTTCCCTATGACTCCGTAGCCCATAACTAAAACTCTTGCATAAGACTTCATTTTTAAAACCTCCTTCCAACAAATAGAATATTATGCTGAATTAGTTTTATTTTTTTCTAACCGGGCGCAACTAATTTTTTTGAATTCATAATGTAAAATATCACGTTAAACAATACAAAAATTATTTTAGTTGGTATAATGTGAAATGATAATAACATATAGCGTTAAAAATATTATATAAGGTGCATTTAAATGGTTGAAACTTTTCAGGGGGCAACGGTAGTCGGTTTAAAATTCTCAAATGGCGCCGTTATTGCAGGAGAAGAGAGGATGACCTATAGAACTTTTATAATGAGCAGCCAGGCAAAAAAGGTATATTTAATTAACGAGAGGCTTGGGGCTGGAACTGCGGGCTTGATGGGAGATACGCAGAACATAATTCGAATTTTCAGGGAGGAAATAAGGTATTACGAAACAGAAATAAAAAGCAAAATGTCTACAAAGAGCGCAGCAAAGTTGCTTTCGAATATACTTTATTCTTATAGGGGGTTTCCGCTTTATGGAGAATTCATTCTAGCCGGGATTGATGATAAAAAGCCAACATTGGTAGTTTTAGATCCTGCAGGTTCAGTGCTTGAAGATGAATATATGGCAATTGGAACGGGCGGTCCGGTTGCAATAGGTGTTTTAGAGGAGCTATATCAACAGAATATAGATGAAAAGACTGCTATTGACCTCGCAATAAGGGCTGTGAAGCAGGGAGTAAGAAGGGATGCGATGTCAGGAGGATCAATAGACTACGTAGTAATCAGCGACAGGGGATCTTATGAGGGTTCCGTAAAGCAGATTTAGTTTTTTTAATAATTTAATTTAGTGGATATGTTTATGAAGCGAAGGTTCTCGATAAAAAAAGCGAAGGCATCACAGCTTTTGTTTAAAGAAAAAGCATTCGCTCAACTATCTTTAATCAAAACATACTTATCGGACAATATAAACATAGCTGCTGTAGATTGTGCCTTCACAAAGGGAAAAGAAATTATCGCTTCTGCAGTCGCATACAGAAGGGAAGAGAATGATGCGTTCTTCGTGGCTATTAGAGACAAGATCAGAATCCCGTATATACCTGGATTCCTCGGATTTAGAGAAGTTCCCGTGGCAGCTGCTGCAGTGTCTATTTTAAGAGATTTTGTTGACATCGATCTGCTCCTCGTGGATGGCCACGGCATCGCTCATCCGAGATTTTCTGGTTCTGCGACACATTTGGGATTAGCTCTAGATATTCCAACTATTGGCGTGGCGAAGAGTTTGCTTGTTTACGACAAGATCGATGAAGAGGGAAATTTTTTCTATAAAGGCATTCTCATCGGAAAAATATTAAGCTATCCGGAAAATGCAAGGAAACTTTATATAAGTCCAG
Source organism: Fervidicoccus fontis Kam940 (assembly GCF_000258425.1). Classification (NCBI taxonomy): domain Archaea; kingdom Thermoproteati; phylum Thermoproteota; class Thermoprotei; order Fervidicoccales; family Fervidicoccaceae; genus Fervidicoccus; species Fervidicoccus fontis. The sequence goes on along the minus strand of NC_017461.1, from coordinate 231,267 downwards.
GCTATAAGATACCTCTCGAAAAAGCTTTTGAAATTGTTAAAAATTTGAGAAAGAAACCCGGGTTACCGTTTCCTCTAAATTATGCAGATAAAATAAGCAAGAAGGTTGCTAAAGATGAATTATGAGGATGCAAGATTTGGTATGTTGCTAATCTTAATATTTGATGGCAAAAAAAGGACTAGAACAACCCAAAAAGCTCTATCTGAAAAAATCGGTCTTAGTCAGCAGAGCATATCCAGAATTTTGAGAGAGCTGGAAGCTCAAGGTATTATTTATAGGATCGTAGAGGGGAAAGGAGAATATTTGGAAATCACGGAAAAAGGTCTAAAGCTTGTTGAGACTTTATGGAGCAAAGCTGAAAGCATAGTAAAAGAGGAAAAGGATGTTTTGATTCTGGAAGGAGAGATCGTTGAAGGACTGGGAGAGGGCAGGTTCTACATAAAATTGCCATATTACTCAAAGAAAATACAGGAGCTAGTCGGTTTCGTTCCATATCCAGGGACTCTGAATGTTAGACTTAAGGGGGAAAGCGTTTTGAAGAGAGCATTTTTGAATCCAGAAAAGGGATTGAGGATAGAAGGGTTTAGAAATGAGGAAAGGTATTACGGAGGGGCAACGCTATTTCCCGTTAAAGTAAACGGATATGAGAGAGCCGCGATAATAATCCCAGACAGGACTAGTCATGAGAAGGATATAATTGAAATAGTTGCACCCGATTATCTGAGGGGAGAACTCGGGCTGAAGAATGGATCAAAGGTAGTGTTAGAGATTAAGACGAAGAGCGTAGGACAGTGAGACTTTGCTTCCTGCAACAAATAGCGAAAAAATTACAGAAAGACCAATTGTGAATGAAATTTTGATCTTCGTAAACATTGGGATCTTCGTGGTCACGTATTTCTTCCCATGGGTGATTTTGCCAAACGCTACAAGCATCAATGATATAATAGAGTTTTTTGGGATAACGCCGTATTACATTATTAATGGAGAGAGACTCTGGACCATATTCACAGCTATGTTTATACATACAGATATTGTACATGTATTGGGCAATATGCTTTTTCTTTACATATTTGGTGACAGTATAGAAATTGCTTTAGGTAAAGTGAAGTACTTACTATTTTACTTTCTTAGCGGTACAGGGGCCGCACTGTTTTACGTAACTAGTATAACATTAGTTCATGTTCCTGAAACTTCAAGCATAATTTCACAAATGAACAACCCTTGGCTTATACCAGCGGTTGGAGCGAGCGGAGCGATAAGCGGAGTCCTTGGAGCATATATCATGCTTTATCCAAGCTCCATGGTTAAGACATTGACCCTCTGGTTCTGGGCGCCTGTAGTTATAAACTTTCCTGCAATAATTTTCATTGTCATATGGTTTATTTATCAGCTCGTCTTAGCTGTGTTAACCACTTTTTCTGCTGTATATACAGGAATAGCATTTTGGGCACATGTCGGGGGGTTTCTCACAGGAATAGCGGTGATCCCTTTTTTCGCTAGAAAAAAGTTCATCAAAGCTTTCTAATAGCTGATTTCTCCTCCACACTTGGACAAGGTGTCCAGTTGTAAGAACAACTTGATAAGAAATTTTCTCCATTTTAATCGAAAAATTTTTATAGAATAAAAATATAGGAAATGAAAATTTAAATAAAAGTTTTCTATAATAATATTATAAGTGATAAAAATGCAGTGGGTTGAATCTTTAGTAGGAATGATTTTATATTTGTTTGGAGCAAACTTCTTTGTGCTGGGAATGTCACTTATGAGCAACAAGCCAGACCTCAAGTCTTCAGGGGTTTTTTGTGAGGCTGCGGCAATTTTCAACGTAGTTGCCGCTTTATATGCAGCAACCGCACTAAATTTAGGAACAACCGCAACTTTTGCTTTAACCTTTGGAGTAATATGGGTTGCGTTAGGAATTATTTTAATTAAAGGGTATGGGTTAACTCCCGTAGGAGACTACTCCTTGTATGCAGCAATTGGTATGATTTGGTTCCTCTACGCCTTTATTGCGCTAGTTCATAACTACCTCTTCGCGTATGCGACAACATTATATATAATAACATTTATTGCTATATTTCTGATGACCAGAGGAAAAGTTTCTTTAAAAGCATTAGGCTGGCTTCTAATAGTATTTGGAATAATCGGCGTGCTAGTACCAGCTTTAATGCTATTTATGGGACTAGCCTAATTTAAATATTTTTTTACAACTGAAACCCTCGCCCTTTAGAGCGGGGAGAAGGTCAGAACATCTCCTGATGCATATATCCCATCCGCTCCAGTTGCAATGGCATTCACTTTCCCAATGAAATAATGAACTGAGCTGTGTAAAATAACCTCGGCATCGACAATTTTTCCGTAGCTTTTCCTTAGCTTCATTTAGCTCTAAGTTCGGCTCAGATTCAACTATATATTTTCTTAACATTTGAATTTTTGAGAAAATTGAAAACATTAGATGAAAAGCTTATTGTCATAACAGATGTGGCGTTGATCTTAGTCTTAGAAAAGTATTCTGAAGCTTTTTTTGTATTTTTCCAGCATTTCTAAAGCTCTATTAAAACCGATTCCTTTTTTCCTCAGCCTTTTTTAGCGATTCAATCACATTTTGGATAGAGGCCATCCCGGGTCTTATCTTAATTAATTCATTTGCAAGCTTTTTATCGAAAAACCCAGCTTTTTAAAATACTTCAACCATTTTTTCATAATACCATGAAGCACCATGAATGTGGTCTTCCTTCATTTCTTGAAGAATTTTCTTGGTTTCCTCTTCCTCTATCATTTTTCCTCAACCGCTCTCTCAATTTAATTAATTCTTTGAAAATTTAAGTATTATATTTAATAAAATCACTGAATAGGTCCTTTTGCGTTTGAACAGCAAAGAATCATAGAAGAAGCCTTCACTTTTTATTTACAGACTTTTTCAGCAACGCATTTTTTATTCATCCAGCTTTCATCATTCTTAAAAACTTCTCTTATAATCAGAGATGCATAGCTTCCAGGAGGCATCTTGGCAATAGCTATTAGCTTCTCTTTAGATTTATAATATTTGATGAGAGGGTTTTTTATAAACAGTGGCCTTAGCTGGTATTTAAGGAAATCTTTTCCTTCTATCAGCTCCAATATTCCAAGCTCCTCCGCAACTTCCAGTGAACATTCGTAATGATCCTTTAACAAGACTTTCTTCTTTAAAGCCTCTTTATGTCTTGTTCCTAAAAGAATTCCCATCTTACTGTTGTAATCTTCCTTAAAATCTATTCTTGAAAGGCAGACGTTGAAAATATAACTCTGTAGCGATTCCGCTAAAAACTCACCTTTCCAACTTCTTGTATTTAGCTTTCCATCTTTCAATAGCTTTATCGCAATTTCATGATTAAAGGGTTCATGGAACCCGAATCTTTGATGACCAAAAAAGTTCGGAAATGCTTTGAGCTTTTTAATTTCCTCAAGCGTTTTTTCCGCATCTATAGAGTCCGGAAACTTTATTGCAAATATGTTTGAATTGAACCCCCCTTTTTTGGGGATAAAATCAGTTTTTCCTTGATATATTAGCCTAGCTTTACCTCCAAAACACAAATTTTTTCCAACAAATTCTGTTAAAACGATATTCTGCACAGAAAGCGAGTTGCTGTCCTTCAATCCATAGTAAAACGCTTTTCCCTTATGGATAAGAGTAAGGATAATCTTAACCGCACTCTCGGTAGATAACCCACTCTTTACAAGGAAATATGCATAGAATTTTCCCTCATTATTAGTAGGTGGGAAAGATCTTTCAATAACTATGAAGTCTGAGCACCTTTCTAAAAAATCACCAGCCTCTATTCCTTCAGAATTTGTCAGAAAGACATTTATGCCGATTCTTTCATAAATCATCTTCTCTCCTTTTTATATCTTTATAAATTATCTTTAATAAATTAGTACGAATTTATCTATTCTAAGCCTTTTGGCAAAATCTTTTTGCTTAGCTCGAGCGTAATAAAAGAGATACGGAAAAATGCAGGAAAGCATTGAGAATAAAGCCAGAGACGCACCTTCTGTTCTATATTGTTCCTGGAGACGTTGAATCCTGAGAAAAGGTTTACATCTAGGCTCGAGAATTCGAAGCACAGAGCTTCTTTATCTTTAATGCTGTTCATGGAAAGCTTTTTTTCTAAAGATCATTCATATCAGCTCAATGAGGAGGTAATGCTGGAAGGCGCTTAAACCGAGCGAGGATAAGTTAATTAGCTGGTGCAACAGAAAACATATGAGCTGATTTATTTTGATTTGCGAGCCTTATGTGCTTTATTATGGAGGCAACTTTTTCAACAAAATGAGGAAGGTCTACAGCATAGGAATACTTGACAGGCCACTTCCAAAGATCTTCGGAAGATACGGAGAAAGCGCCGAGCTCCTGGATAGAGAAGATGCAGTCGAGCTCCTCAATACAGCGAAAGAAAAGAGCGGCATTACAACCTCCGACGCCCAAATCGTGAAGAACATGATTGAGGCCCTCTTCCTCCCAACTTCACTCATATATTCTTACTTCAAAAAGCTCTCCTTCTCTGAGGCTGCTGAGACCGATGAATTCTTCATAATGGAATTCATGGGATCTCAGGCAAAGCCCATGAAGTTCACACTGCTGATAGTCTACATGTGGTTCGTGATTCCGAAATCTGAGAACGGGTGCAGGAAGTCAGTGGAGCTCATGAGGAAGATCAAGCAAGAAGTGGGAACACCTCCAATTAGCAAGGAAGAGTGGGAGGAGCTCAAACCTCTCATCGAGAAGTTCTCGAGGGCTCTTCCAATACAAGGGTCTTCTAAAAATCTTTGGGACGAGATATAGCTCTTTCCCGATCCATCGCTCTATTTTACATGAGGTGCGACGTTGGACACCTCGTCTGGCGCTTTCTTCTGGCACATAGCCGCACCTCGCTTATCTTATTTGCATTAGGGAAATGATAAAAAATTTTCTGAAGCTCTCGTGCTTTTTGGAAAGGAGAAAGGCTAAGGAGTGTATTCAGAATACTTCGCTGCATAGTCTCCGAGGACTGGAACTTTGACGTCCACTCCACTGTATGCTTTAAAAGCTATGTACATCCCGTACAGCCAAACCAGAAAGAGCAGGAAAGGTCCGAGGAAAGGTATGAAGAAAAATACCAAATCTATTATTGTGCCTAATATTCCGAGGAAAATCGACTGCAGGGAGTGAAACTTGAGCCTTTTATCCTTCTGTCCCTCGGTAATGAATACTATTATGCCTGATAACCAGGTCAATATATATGCAAAGATATACCATATATTGCCCTTTTCTTTTTCCATATCAAATTACCTTTTTCTGTTTTTTAATATTAAATTATCCCACTATTAAATATTTTTTTATTAAAATCAATCGAATGATAGGATAATGCTTACGAAGGAATAGTTGCATCATATCGATAATTGGTCTTTTAAAAAAGCTGAAGAATTTCGCTCTATGGAATCGGCTAAAAATTTTCAAATTCGCTAGTGCATGATACCACTAGCGGATCATTACATGCTATCCACTCAGACAGAGAGATTCAATTTCTCTTCTTCAAGAAGGAGGGCAGCTAGGGCAGAGTCATCAAAAAAATAGCAATCTACCATTAGAACAAAAAAGATATGATGCCTGCAGGTCTTTATCCTCGAATTTTATAAGATTTTTGGTTCGTTGGAATCAAAAGACACGGTTGAAGAAAACATTCCGAAAATGAAATCAGTCTAGCAGAAAGCAATGCGGAGGCTTCAATGCTTTTCAGCCTCTTCTAGGCAAAGATCATCCCCTACAGCAAGCGCTGCCCTTAGTCAGAATTTCAAATGCTACTTTGTTGTTCTCGATCATACTGATTATTTCCTTCAGGAGGTTTTCCTAACTGACAGCAGAATCTCCGTCTGTTTTATTCCACTAGGATCTTAGTACTTCTATTAAAAGCTTGGAATAAAAAAGTTGATATAGCTGTAATTGGAAGTACAAACTTTTGTTCAGAATTGGAAAACTTTCCGCTTACACTTAAAATGTTGAGTGATGCATTTGCGACATTTTCTTAATTTATAACCTTTTTCTGTCACACTTGAATCACGAACTCCGACTCCTTTTCCTTTGGAAAAGCACGCTGTAATAGTTGTGAATATAGCGTGACACTTTGGTCACTCAGTCCTTTTAACATCGTAGAACCTGAACTTCCACGGCTCCTTAAACAGCTTGAACTCTCCCTCATTACCAACATACCTGGATTATGGTACTTAATCATAGATCGATTAACTTTTTAGTTATTAATTTTTATATATAAATTTAATATAAAAATATTGCATTTTAATGAAGAATAATTTTTCGAGCTACTTGCAAATAACTTCATCCTCTCTATCAGAGACACAGTACTTTAAGCGAGACAGTTTACTAGCGTTTAAAAAAATATTGCAAAAAATTACTGTTTTGATAAAATTTCCTTCAGTGCTGTGATCAGCTCTTTCTCTATAATTTGGTGGCTTTCAAAATGTCTGTTTGGATCGTTTGTAAGCGTGTAGACCCAATATATGCCGAAAAGTCCGCAGGTAATAAAGTAAAGAATTACGTATAAAAGCGTGCTTCTGTCTGGAACTTCAGCAAATTCTTCTATTCTTCTTGTAAATAAAGGGACTTTTTCCCTAATTTCATCTATAACTTCGCTTAAAAGAAGCCTTTCCTTCTGAGAATGCTTTACGAAGTCTTTATTGATGAAGTGATAAACATATAAGATATAGAACGGAACAATTATTAATATCGAATTGACAATAGCACTTTTTATATTATTGTTGATATCTTTCAGCTCATTTAGTCTGGATTTAATTGAATATACTCTCTTGAACTTTAAAAGATTCGTTATTTCTGCAATATTCTCATAGAAAGACATATTTCTGAGGAAGTGATCATTTCTTCTTTTAACCCATTTATATATAACGTAGAAGTTGATGAATATGGAAATAATTATTACCAAAAATCCGAATAGTATTAATAAAGAAGAGAAAACAGAATCATTGAAACTATGCGAGCTTTCCTGAAGATATGAATATGAAGAATATGGATATTCTATGCTCGGAGAGGAATAAAGCATTCCAATAGCTAACAATATTACTGCAACGAAATATAATATTGCAGGGAGGAAAGGAAGAATTACCGGCATCTTGTAGTCGGATTTTTTCGATTCTTGGGAAATTTCTTCAACTTTTTTTAAAAGAGCTTCAACTCTTTCTTTTTCAGAAGACATATTACCACTAGTATAATTTATTAATCAAAATATATAAGTTTTGCATAAAAAATTATTATAAAAGTTTTAGAAATTGTCAACTTATATTCTTAACTTATCTATGTATATAAGAAGAAAACTTGTTACCATTCAATTCATTCGACTCGACTTTCAACAGGAAAGCGAATGGCTCAAAGCATCTCTTTATTATGCTATTCAGCGTCTTTCCCTCTCTTTGCGCTACTTTTTTTGCTTCATCTATAGTATCTTTTTTTGCACTTAAAGTAAGCCTTTTTTTAAATGTTTTGGATTTTCAATTATGCATTATTTATAGTTTTTACTGATATAAGCTGTCGATTTCTACAAATTTATAATAATGAATGAAAAACTTCAGGAATTGCTGAGCGCCTTCAGTAATGCTTCCATCCAATAAGGAAGATCTTCTGGAAGCCTCGATGTAATTATATTTCCATGAACAACAACCTTTTCATTTAACCACTCAGCGCCTCCAGCTTTTAGGTCGTCTGCAATCCCTGGATAGCTTGTAAGCTTGATATCTTTCACGATTCCTGCAGACAAGAGGAGTTGAGGTCCGTGGCAAATTGCTGCAATAGGCTTTCCAGAATCATAAAAGCTCTTCACAATTCTTACAGCGTCATCTCTTGCTGAAACTCTTATCCTTTCAGGTCCTCTTCCTCCAGGAAGGACGAGAATATCGAAGTCATCAGGGTTTATGTCTTTTATTGCTTTAGAATTCATTCTATATCCATGCTTGCCTTCTACTTCACCGCTGAAAGGCGCAGCTACTGTTACATCAAATCCGGCTTCAATTAAGCGATAATAAGGATATAATGCTTCAATATCTTCAAACTCAGGTCCTATAAGAATTAGGGCTTTCCTCTTCATAGCTCATTCCTAATTCATTTTTTATATTTGCGAAAAATTAATTCGTTACGTATATATTTTGAGATTCTTCCCTATACTTCATATCTAAATGAGTTAAATTTTATAAATTACGTAATTATATTAAAAGAGGGGAAAAAGCTTGGAAGTATTTTTGATAAAAGGAATGTGTAATACCTATCTTACAAGCGAGGGTATTCTAATCGATGCAGGTGCTAAGCCTTCCGATGTACTCTTAATTGCAAAAGAGCATGGGATCTCAATAAAATATGTTTTGATAACTCATTATCACTATGATCACATTAAGTATGCATCTGAGATAGCTGAGAGGACAAAAGCAAAAGTAGTAGCTCCGGAAGCTGAGGCTGACATTATAGAAGGAAGTGCAAGGCCTAAATTTCCGAGCCTGTCTCTAAGAATAATGTCCTTATTTGCGACCATTAAGCCTGTTAAAGTCGACATTAAAGTTAAGGATGGAGATGAAGTAGCTGGCATGAAAGCTGTCGCAGCTCCAGGTCATACGCCAGGAAGCACTGCTTACGTTTCTGGAGATATTATGTTTTCAGGTGATGCAATTGAAAGCGATAATGGAAAACCATCCCTTCCTCCAAGAAAGTTTACCCTTGATCAAATAATGGCAGAGAAGAGCATGAAGAAGTTGCTTGAGCTTAGGCCTAAAATTATATATCCAGGTCACGGAAGACCTATAACAATGCAATAGCTCTATAATTTAAAGAATTTTTCGCTAAAAGTAAACCTCAACCTGGATTATATCACTTTTAAACATATGTTTTTACACTGGTTATATTAATAAAGAGATCAACTTAGGTTAGTATATTTAATAAAAATCACAAAAAATAAAATTTTTAATAATATTTATCTAATTTGCAATAAAATTTTTTTAAAGAGATAGATGCGCATGTCTGAGAACTCCTTAATTGCAAAGAGAGTTTTATTTTTTTCAGTTTTTATTATAACAATAACATATTTGTCATCTCTAATTGTATCTTCATCTTCAATTGCGAATGAAAGCCAATGTGCATTTCAGCCTTCTATATACCAGTATCCTGCTTCTAATGAAGTCTCCTCGCTACAGCCTGTCCTAATTTTTATTAATGGAAATGAAAGCTATAGCGTGGAAGTGAGCATAAACATAACAGTCGGAATTGAAGGTGACATCTGTCCAGCATGTTTGGGGGCATATATGGGGCTAAAATTCCCCCAGCAAGAGCTCATAAACTACACATTCAATTCAATTCCCTTCTATCCCGGATGGAGTGTTGCTTATATACCTGGACTTATTACGAAGAACTTTTCTGCTGTATATATTTCCCCAATTTTAAGATATACCACAAATTATACCGTCTCTGTAATTTCAAGCGTAAGCTATAAGGTTGTTAAAAACGGGATTATTATTTATGAAGACTCTTATAATGTCAGTTATGGAGAAAATCATAGCATGCTTCCTCCGATTACCTTCATTTTCATTCCAAATTCTCAAAACTTTACTCAATCTTCACTAAGTATGCCGATATTTCTTCCTGATGGGCTGTCCTTAGGCTCCGGCATGCCACTAAATTTAATTGCTGTAGCAGTCGGAGAAAATCCGCTTAGTTCTTTGAGCATAGAGTACAGCATATCTGGAGGACTATGGATAAGTGCGCACTCAGAAGAGTTGAGCACAGGGATAGAAAATAGCGTTGAAGAGATCAACAGCTATCTTCAGGGAATAGCTTCAAAGCTAAGTAGCTTTGGAATAAATGCTAGTATTCCCAATATAACTTCAACTATCGAAGCAATTGAAACACAAATACCAGGTCAAGAACCTGGCAACTATGTAGTTTACAAATCAATGGCGAGTGACATTTACAACAATACATCAGAATCTTTGGCAGGTATGTACTATGTTTACAACAGCTCTAGTACGAACAAAATTCTCATCGTTGATCCCAGCGTTAAGCTTTGGCTAATCTACAATAGTACAAGTAGCTTTATCAATTCAATCTCTTCATATAATCTTTCCCAAGGTCTTATCAATAACATAAACGACTCCTGGACCGAGGCAAGTGAGCACAACAGTCTAGGAGCATTGCAATTTCATTACTGGAATTTAATAGGAAAGCAATATAGAATATACATAACAGATTCGAGCGATTTGAGCTCAGCACTTGAAGAATATGAGCCGAATGCGATCATCTTAAGCAATTTGTATTTAGGCTTGGAGAGCTCAACTCTCCTCGATTGGGATTTAAAGGACAATGGAGCTCTTGGTGCACTTTCAAGCTATGTCAGTCAACACCATGCCGGTCTAATAGCTACACAGGGATCTCTCAGCGATTGGGTAATTTGGGAATCTTGTAGCGAAAAGACAAAAGTAGGAGCTAAAGGAAACATAGACTATAATACGTCAAATTTATCTAGCCTCGACAACTTGGCAACTCTTCTTGGCATTCCGCAGCTTACCTTATTCGAATATGTAAAAGATGAGGTGTCAAACTTCTTTTGCATTAACGCTGATCCTCAAGTAGCTGAGATGATAGGATCAATTCCTCTTCAGATTCCGTTTGTTCAGTTCAGCGGGAAGTTAAACTCAACCTCAGATGCTCAGAAAATGGGCCTTTCGTTGCCAGAAAATTTTGAATTTGACAACCAAAGAAGCCAAAACGGTTCTCCTTTTTTATATACAGAAGTAGGATGGCAACTGGCTTTCCCCCAGGATATTGACTTTATAGTATCAAATAAAATCAATTTTTCAAAATGGCCAACTGTAAACCTTTCTAACTCAAACGGGAGTAATCTATCAAATTATCGCAATTTTTCCTTTACTGATATGCTTCTCATTTATGAAGCGGTTCAAACATCTTCTATTTACGGAAATGATCTTAATATCTCCTTTAAAATTCCCGGAATTGGGAAATTCAATATAACATTAAGAATCCCAGAAAGTTTGATGGAAGCCCTTCTCGGAGCATATCAGCCAAAAATCGTGGCAATATCAAGCGATGGGCTCGCCGGGATAATTGCCTATGATAAGTTCTGGAGCGATAATGGATACCGTTCAGTATACTTCAGCTTCAATTTAGAGTCATTCAACACCAACACTTCGGAGCAGCTACTTACTCAAGCCATAAATTGGGTTGAAAGTTGGAGCTTCTATCCCAATATGACCTTGCTCGGAGACGTGCTAATTCCTTCAGATCTTGCGAGTAGGGCGGAATACATCCTGAATAGCATAGGAGGTGAAGAATTAGAGAACATGAGCATGATCTTGAATGAAGAGGGTAGCTCGGTAATTTCTATAAATGCGGAATCTCCAGGTATTGTATACATTTTAATACTCCATCCAACTTCGAGTAATGTAGAAGTAACGAGAATAGAAGGATCTTACAGCAGCGAAAATTGCAGTTCTAGCAATGGGATTTCCCTGGTAACGATACAGGTAAGTAACTCTACAAGCTTGAGTCTATTCCTCAGAGCTTATTCAAGCTCTGGCATAATCCCCGCATATGTTGAAGTTAAATTTGAAGGTCTGAAATCAGGATTGGGAAACGTTTCCTCAAACACTTTTGAGAACCAAACAACTGAGGCCTGCACCTACAACGGGACATGCACTTCTCAAAGCGAAGAGAAAGAGAATCTTCAGAACAGCTCAACGAGCACTTTATCCAATTCGCAGACTGTCGGTTCCGAAAAAGGCTCTTTGATGGGAATAATTGTGTTATGCATAACACTTGCGGTAGTCGCATCATTGCTTATTTTAGGTATCTGGAAGAAAAAACTTTAATTATTTTTGTAATTATTTTTAAATCCTTTGATAAGTCATATTAAAAAGTTTTTTATAAGTGTTCTAACTATAATTATAAATAATAAAGATATATAAAGGTGTTCTAACCATGTCGAATTGGTATCTATATAAACCAGTTGTTAGACAATATTTACAGTTTGCATATTCCCCAGAAGGTAGAACGCTAATAACGACGTTCATTTCTCCAAGAATATTTATGGGCCTCGCCGCCACTCCTATGTTCGCGTCGAGTGTTTCATCAGCTTTAAAAAAGAAAAGAGCGTTCATCGTGACCGATCCGTATATTAAGCCCATGGCATTTGGAGTAGGCAGGGTTCTTCAATCATTTGGATTCAATACCACCGTATGGGATAAGGTCGTTCCAGAACCCCCCATATCTACGCTTAAGCCTTGTGCTCAAGCTATGGAACAGTTTGATGCAGATTTAATTGTCGCTGTTGGCGGCGGGAGCGCTATTGACACCTCAAAGGTTGCATGGGCACTTTATGAAAGACCAGATATTGATTTTAAGCTTATAAACCCTATGGCCCCTCTCGGATTAAGAAATAAAGCTCTCTTTGCAGCAATTCCTACGACAAGCGGAACAGGTTCCGAGGCAACTTCTGCAGCAGTGATCACCGATGAGTCTTATTCCCCACCTAGAAAGTTCTCAGTCGTCCATCCAGAGCTCGTTCCAGATTTTGCAGTCCTTGATCCCTCTTTTGTCGTGGGGCTTCCTCCAAAGCTTACATTAGGAACCGCACTTGATGCATTTGCTCATGCTGTAGATAGCTACTTAACCCATTCTTCATTTGAAATGACCGATTTCTTAGCGATAGGCGCCATAAAGTTGATTATGAGATGGCTTCCGAGAGTTCTTTCGCATTCAGATGATATAGAGGCTAGACTGAAAATCCATGAGGCTGCTACGATGGCAGGATTAGCTTTTAGCAATGGAGGAATAGCACTCACTCACAGCTTGGGTCATTCGTTGGGAAAAGTCTTCTCAATACATCATGGCTTCGCAGTTGGAGTCTTCATACCGTATGTCATTGGCTTTTACGCTGAGGTCTCTGATAAATATACAGAACTTGCAAAGGAGCTTGGGGTGAATGAAGAGCCGCTGCAAAAAGCACTTGTTTTAAAGTTCTTGGACTTCTTCAAGCAGGTCAAAGCTCCATTAACTCTAAAGGATCTAGGAGTGGATGAGGCAAAGCTCAGAGAAAAGCTCGATGTATTGGCAGAATACGCATATGAAGATATATGCACTCCAATGTCTCCAAGGCCTATTTCTATTGAGGAAGTTAAAGAGCTGTTTCTTAACGCATTAAAAGGAGAGTATGGGTGGTAATTATGATAGGAGGATTTCATGGAAAAATACTTAAAGTCGATCTGAGCACAGGCACAATTAAAACGCTCGAACTAAGCGAAGAAATGGCAAAGAGCTTTGTAGGAGGCTCAGGGCTTGCAGCAGCACTGCTTTATGACATCCTTACCAGAGATCTGGATCCGCTTTCTCCTGATTCGCCGCTCCTCTTTATAACAGGTTCATTTACTGGAAGTAAAGTTCCCTCATCTAGCAGATACGCTATCTGTGCAAAATCCCCGCTTACTGGGCTGTGGGGAGAGTCGACTGCAGGGGGACATTTTCCTGCATCCTTAAAGCTGAGCGGCTACGACGGAATACTATTTGTGGGAAGATCCAGCAAGCCTGTATACCTATTTGTCCATAACGGAGAGGCAGAAATAAAGGACGCATCCGACCTGTGGGGACTAACTACGTATGAGACTCAAGAAGCGATAAGGGATGAGCTCGGCAGGGATGTTAAGGTGGCATCTATAGGACCTGCAGGGGAAAATATGGTCAAATTTGCAGCAGTAATCAATGACGAGGGAAAAGCTGCTGGGAGGACAGGAATGGGGGCAGTTATGGGATCGAAGAATCTTAAGGCTGTAGCAGTATACGGGAACATGGAGCCGCCGATTGCGGATCCCAAGACATTTTCTGAGCTCCTGCCTAAAGCAATAGCAGAAATTGAGTCAAACCCCACAACCCATATGTCTCGCCTTTACGGTACTTTAGATTATGTCGCAGCCGGAATGTCCTATGGAGACGTCCCTACTAAATACTACCAGGATTCAATATTTCCAGCATACAAACTTAATGGGAAGGCCCTAAGAGAGAAATATTATGTGAAGCCAATCGCATGCACGGGATGCCCGATCGCGTGCGGCAAGGAAATTGAGTTCGGTAAATATGGCTTAGAAAAGGCTGATACTTTAGAGTATGAGACCGCTGCGGCTTTTGGTCCTCTATGCGGTATTGATGATTTAGATGCATTGATATATATAAACTACCTCTGCAATGCCTATGGGATGGACACAATTTCCGCAGGAGCATCCGTAGCTTTTGCGATGAATGCATATGAAAAGGGGAAGCTCACCAAGGAAAAGCTAGGAGGATTGGAAGCTAAATGGGGAGATAAGGATGTAGCTATAGAGCTTGTTCACATGATAGCAAATAGAAAGAGCATTGGAGGGATTCTCGCAGAGGGAACGAAAGTTGCTGCAAGTAAGCTGGGCATAGAAGATGGAGAAGTAGCTGTTGTAAAGGGGCTTGAAATACCTATGCATGATCCCAGGGCTTTTTCGATGCAAGCATTAACATACGCAACAAGCACTAGAGGAGCGTGTCACATGAGACCTGATTACTTTACTGTTGAGATTGGACAGGAGATACCTGAGCTCGGAATCAGGCAGACAGATAGGTTTGCTTCCAATCCAGAGAAGGTGGAGTCTTTTATAAAGTTCCAAAATGTTAGAGAAGTTTACGACTCGCTTATACTATGTAAGTTCTCCGCAAATTCTCTTACAACGATATCAAAATTCTATTCAGCAATAACTGGAGTGAAGGTTGAGCCTAAAGAGTTCAATGTATTGGGTGAGAGGATCTACAATATAAAGAGAAGCATAAACCTGAGACTTGGAATGAGAAAAGAAGATGAAAAGCTTCCAAAAATAATCCTCAGGTCCATAAAAAGAGGAGGGACTCAGGGGAATGTCCCGAATATTGAGGAAATGCTGAGGCATTATTATGCTATGAGAAAAATCGATCCTGTTACTGGAAAGCCTATGAAAGAAAAGCTTGAAGAGCTGGGGCTTTTAAAGCAAGCTAAAGACCTCTGGGGGTAATTTTTTTTAAAAAAACTTTTATTATTAAATTTTCAAGCCCAAGCTCTCCGCTATTTTTCTTACTTTTTGAACAACTTCATCTCTCTCAGGAGTTAAAGGAGGTCTAACGTAGGGCTTTACTGGCGATCCCATTACACTTAGAAGCGTTTTCACAGCTGTTGGAAAAGATGTGGAAATGTCGTAGACCTTAGTGAGCTCAAGCAACTTTTTCCACCATTCCAATGCCTTTTCAAAACTTCCCTCTCTCCAAAAGTCGTACACATTCCTATGAATCTTAGGTGCCGCATTGGCTAAAGCCATTATTCCTCCATCCCCGCCCATCATTAAGTTCGGTAAAAGCATGTCGTCAAATCCTACAAGAATTGAGAAATCTTCTCTCACTGACTTCACTTCCTGGATCAGCCCCCTGAGGTATGTGAAGTTCTCATACGTCACCTTAGCCCCTACTATATTGCTGTACTCCTCCGAAAGCTCCCTGTAGAGCGATATTGGGATATTTATTCCAGTTGCGCTAGGAATGTTGTAAATTATAATAGGTAGGTCTACTCTTTCAGCTACCATCGAGAAGTGAAGCTTCAGCCTCTCTCCAGAAACTTTAAAGAAAAATGGCGGAGTGATGATCGTTCCAGAAACTCCCATATTCTTAAAAATCCTTCCGAGCGATATGCTATCTTCAGTGCTATTTGCGCTTATGCCTGGAATTATCCAGACCTTCCCGCCTACCTCTTCTAGTACCGTGCCTGTCAATTTTACAGCTTCCTCTTTTGAAAGGTGAACAAATTCTCCAGTAGTGCTGTTTGGAAAGATTCCGTGAACACCTCCTTCTGCCTGATACCTTGCGAGCCATCTAGCAGAATCCAAATCTAGGGAAAGATCCTCTTTAAAAGGAGTTATAAATGGAGTAATAACTCCATAAAACTTTGGTCTCACCAATTCAATCGCCCTTTTAGATCAATAAATATAAAATTAAAAGATTTCAGATAAATGCGTTTCCCTCGGCATTTCGAAAAATATAAGATAGAGAAGAGGTTAAGTTATGTGATGGTGAGAAAAAATATCTACTGGAACCCAAAGTGAAGAAAGAAAAAACGAGAGAAAAGGATCTTTTAACGTGACAAATGCCATTCTCCTCGTTATAGCGCTCCTGTTCATCTGCGCATTCGCTTGGAGCTATTATAAGATGAGCGTGCTTTCCAATATTGCAAACTTGAACTATAGCGAATCGCTTGAATCGAATAAAGCGCTTGCAATACCTTCTATGAGTTACGTTACATTAAATTATACACTTCCATATGCTGGCTATTTGAAAATATCATATAGTTCAACGAGCGCCATTTATATTTGGATAGGAAGCAACTTTTCCCAGCAGTTCCCGGACGGAAACTACTTTTCTAGGTACCCTCCTCAGAGGGAATCTTCTAGCGGAACTTTTGTTGTGCCTGTGCTTCCGGGAGAAGTATATGTAACTATATACAACCCTTCGATATTCAATGGTGTAGCTCTCACAATATCAATTGAGTACCATTACTGATATCAAACTTTAAAATTGAGGTTTTTTAACTTTTTATGAAACCAGAATGAAAGTGGTTTTTTGCTCTTGATTTCTACATGCAATTCAACCATTTTTTGAAATTTGCTCTGGATAAATGTTATTTCAATATATATTTTAAAAGTACTCATTGTAAAATCACTAGCTGAAGAATGAAAAAAACAATACACTGATTTTTTATCTCAAATCTGATGCAATCCCCTGAAATATTAACAATTAATTTATTTAGAGCAAAATTTTCAAGATTAATTTATGCTTCATTAGGTGGGATCATTTGCCAAAAGTCGTCGGAATAGATACTGGCGGAACATTTACGGATTTTGTGTATATAAAGGATGACGGATCTATAGGTTTCTTCAAATCTTTATCTACTCCAAAAAGCCCAGAAGATGCTGTTATAGAGGGATTAAAAGCTTTGGGCAGTGGAGAAACAGTAATACATGCTACTACTTTGGGTACAAATGCCATCAGAGGGCAGTTTGGAATAGAGATTCCCAAACTCTCTCTAGTTACTACAAGGGGATTTAAGGGAGTAATTGAGATAGGGAGGCAGAACAGACCAAAACTCTACGATATATTTTTCGAAAAGCCTAAGCCTCTTGTTGAAAGAGATTTTATATTTGAGGCAAATGAGAGGATAGATGCATTCGGCAGGGTGCTCGAGAAAATTAGGGAGGAGCAAATCGAAGAGATAGGATCAAAATTGAAGGAAGCGGGTGTCTCTTCAGTGGCAATTTCTTTCCTCCATTCTTACATAAATCCATCACACGAGAAGACGGCTGAAAGGATCTTAAGCAAATATGTAGAATATGTCTCCCCATCTTATCTCGTATCACCCGAGCCCAGAGAGTATGAAAGGACTTCTTCCGCTTTGGTGAATGCTGCTCTAATGCCAATAATTTCTAAGTATATTGAAAGGCTCAATAAGAGGCTGAAAGAGCTTAACGTAAAGGAGCTTTTGGTTATGTCTAGCTCAGGAGGTATTGTAGATGCAGAGGAGGCCAGTAAGAGGCCTGTCCAGCTTGTCGAGAGCGGACCTGCTGCTGGGGTCGTTGCTACAGCAGAGCTTTGCAGGATGATGGGTATCAATAAGGCTATAAGCTTTGACATGGGGGGTACTACTGCTAAGGCAGGGACTATAGTTAATTACGAGTTCGAAATAACAAGCGAATATGAGGTGGGAGGAGAGAGCAACCATGGAAGAATGATTAAGGGCTCAGGGTACTCGGTTCGATTTCCATTTATAGACTTAGCTGAAGTTTCAGCGGGCGGAGGAACAATAATATGGAGGGATGATGCAGGAGCGCTTAGAATTGGACCAAAGAGCGCAGGTGCTGACCCTGGTCCTGCCTGCTATGATAGGGGTGGCAAGTACCCAACTCTCACAGATGCAAATCTTGTTCTTGGAAGGATAGGGGAAAGCCTCTTGGGTGGCAAAATGAAGATCCGGAAAGATCTGGCTATCAAGGCTCTCTCATCTTTAGGAGAACCTGTAGAGATAGCTAACAGATCAATAAAGCTTGCAGACCTTGAAATGGCCAGAGCTATAAGGCTCGTAACTGTTGAGAGGGGGATAGATCCAGAAGAATTCGTTTTATTTGCCTTCGGCGGTGCAGGTCCCCAGTTTGCAGCTGAGCTTGCCAACGAGATAGGAATAAAGAAAATCGTTATACCTCCGCATCCTGGAGTCTTCAGTGCTTTAGGACTTCTAATGGCAGATTGGAGATTTGAGGATAGGACAGCATTTCCAAAAGACATTGAAATGGCCTATAGAAATATGGAGGAAAAGCTTTTAAAGAAGGTTGGAAGAGTCGATTACTTTATTAGGTATGCCGATGTGAGATATGTAGGACAGGGATGGGAGCTCACCGTTCCAGTTGGAAGTCCCGTAGATATTAAGGAGATAAAAAAGACCTTTAATAAAAAGCACTTCTCAACTTATGGATTTATGCTTGAAAGTGATATAGAGGTTGTACTGGCAAGAGTCTTTGCAGTTTCAAAGAGGGAGAAACCTTTGTTCTCAGCCCCTAAGATTAGAGCGTCTGGAAGGGCAAAAGGATACAGAAAAGTTTACATGAATGGGGAATGGATCGAAACCCCAATATATTGCAGGTATTCATTGGATGAAGGCTTTAAAGCTGAAGGGCCGTTGCTAATAGATGAATATGATACGACGACATTTGTACCTTCAGGGTGGAGGGTATCTGTTGGCGCTTTTTCAGAGCTCATATTGGAGAGGATGTAGCTATGGTAGCCTGGGAGCTTATATATAAAACTACTTCGTATATTGCAGAAGAAATGGGCATTTCTCTTAAGAGATCGGCTTTTTCCCCTAACATAAGGGAGAGGATGGATCATAGCTGCGCTGTAGCGAATGAAGATGGGAAGATCGTTGCTCAGGCCGAGCATATTCCAGTTCACTTAGGTTCGTTTAGGGTTGGACTTGAAAAACTTCTATTTTTTATCCAACAGAATGGCATAGCGATTGAAGAAGGTGATATAATCGCAGTAAACGATCCTTATATTTCTGGGACCCACCTCAACGATATAATGCTACTCGCTCCTGTTTTTCATCACGGAAGGCTCATTGGTTATGTGGTAAATAAGGCTCATCACGTAGATGTAGGCGGACCTGTCCCAGGAAGCATAAATCCTGATGCCAAGAGCATATATGAAGAAGGCCTAATAATACCTCCAATAAAGTTAGTGAAGAAGGGAAAGATTGATGGAGAAGCTTTAAGATTTATAGCGGAAAACGTTAGAACTCCTCAGAGTGTAATAGCGGATCTTCACGCACAAATTGCGGCAGATTTAGTTGGAACTGTAAGAGTAAAGGAGATGATCGAAAAATATGGAGTAGAAAACGTTCAGAATTCATGGGAAAAGTCTATTGAGTATTCAAGGATCCTTTCTCTAAAGCAAATAGATAGCTGGAAGAAGGGAGAGGCGAGCGCTGAGGATTGTGTTGAACTCGATGATAGAGATATTGCGATAAGAGCAAATGTTTCAATAAGCAGCAGAGGGGTTGATATAGATTTCTCAGGCTCCTCTAAGCAAGTTGCTGCACCTCTGAATGCCGTATTTGGAGTAACATTTGCTGCTTCAAGCTATTCAGTTAGAGCTCTCCTTGAAGAGGATGTCCCTACAAATGAGGGTTTTTACTCTATAGTAAATGTGAGGGCTGAAGAGGGAAGCGTACTCAACCCTAGAAAACCCGCTCCAGTTTCTGGGGGTAACTTGGAAACTAGCCAAAGGATTGTAGATACGGTTTTCAAAGCGCTTTCATATATTCTCCCTGAAAAGATTCCAGCAGCAGGCTCAGGAACTATGATGAATGTTATGCTTGGAGGATATATTGAAGGAGGGAGAAGTTGGGCCTATTATGAGACTATAGGTGGCGGTACGGGCGCAAGGCCGGGGAAGGACGGGGTAAGCGGAGTTCATGTTAACATGACAAATACTATGAATACGCCGATAGAGATAGCTGAAAGGAGCTACCCAATAATTTTTACTGAATATAGAATCAGAGAGGGAAGCGGAGGAAAGGGGAAATATAGAGGTGGAGACGGAATAATTAGGGCTTTTAGAGTTTTGGAGCCTGCTTATTTAGCGATAATAGGAGATAGGTTTAAGAGAGGACCATATGGACTGTGGGGAGGAGGTTCAGGAAAGCCTGCAAGAGTTCAAGTAGTGAGAAAAAGCGGAAAGATAGAGGAGAATGGGAGCAAATTTAAGGAGATGCTTGGAGAGGGAGATGAAGTAATTATTGAGACTCCCGGAGGAGGCGGGATGTTTTCTGAAAAATAATTTTGTGAAATTGAAATCGAATTTTATTATTTAAAAATAATGATGATTTTTTACCAAACTCTCCTCTTATGTATCTTTTTGTCAACTCGCTTTTAGGCTTGTCAAAGATCTGCTCTGTATGACCATATTTGGCTAACTCTTCCAAATATAAAAATGAAGTATATTCAGATAATCTCAGTGCTTGTATATACTGTGAGTTACAATGATTATAGCAAAATGATTCTGAGGTTTTTTTAATCAGCTTTTTTATCAGCAGAAATAGTATCTAAAGAAGAAGTTGGTTCGTCCATGAGCAGAACTTCTGGCTCAGCTACTAACGCTCTTGCTACGCATAACCTTTGCTTCTGCCATTGCTACTTTCTATAGTTTGATAATTTATTAATATTAATTAAAAAATAAAAAATATTAAGAGAATTACGCAAAATAGACTCAGGACAATTTTCTGGTGTCGAATTTTGATAGAAATAAACAACATAAGCAAATATTTTGGAAATGTGAAAGCTATAGAGAACGTCTCTTTCAATGTAAGTAATGGAGAGATAGTAGGGTATGTCGGATTAAACGGTGCAGGAAAGACGACAACTATCAGGGTAGCCGTCGGCGTTCTCCCCCCTGATTCAGGAGACGTATCAATCGATGGGTTCTCAATTACGAGAGATAAGAGGAAGGCTTCTGAGAAGATCGGTTGGGTTCCAGAGTTGCCCATTTTCGAAACAGACTTTAAAGCTTTAGATTATTTCGTGTACTTGGCAGGTTACTATGGTCTATCTTCAAGTGAGGCAAAGAAAATGGGAAAGGAAATGCTGGAGAGATTTGGACTAGAAAATGCTCTTAACATGAAGCTTTCAGCTTTCTCTCAGGGAATGAAGAAGAGATTTGCACTTGCAGTCTCCATGATAAACGATCCTCCCAATTTCATTTTTGATGAGGTTCTAAATGGGCTTGACCCGCAAGGAATTGCTTTTTTTAGAGATATGGCGGTGGATTTCAAAAAGAGGAAGAAGGCAATATTATTTTCATCGCACATACTTGGAGAGGTTCAGAATATAGCTGACAGGGTAGTTTTCATACATAAAGGCAAGGTTATAGGATCCTACAAAGTTGATGAAATAATAAACACAGTTAAGCCATCAATTGTAATTAAGCTGGATAAAATTGATGACAATACTGTGAACTTACTTGAAAAATACGGAAAAGTATCAAAGCAAGGAGAGTACGTTGTCATTTCTTCTCCATCCGTGAGCTCAGGAGAGGTTGTAAAGGTTTTAGTAGAAAAGGGTCTCAACGTTCTCGAAATAAAGTATGAGGAGAGGAGCCTTGAGGACTTCTTCTTCTCGCTTTTGAAAAGCAGAGGTGAATAACAATGGGAGCTCTACTTTACGACTTCAAAAGGTCATTTCTCAGACCTGCAACACTTATAGCTTTGATCGTCTTTATACTTGCAGGAATAGGTCTATCCTATATGCTATCTGCAACTTTAAGCATGAGCTCAGGCACAGTTTCTTTTGACGGCTATGGCAGCCTTAATATCAGCAGCAGTGTGCTTAACGTTCAGCTTTATGCTTACGATGCAGATCTGAATCCAGCTAGGGGAACAGTTAATGTAACGCTTTCTCTTGTAAACCTCACGCAACAGGCTAATTCGCCTAGAACTCCTTATTCCTCAATTCTGGTGAAGAGTGAGACTTTTCCAATAAGCGGCTACGGAAATTATAGTATTTCTCTCGGCACTCAAGATATTTCCATGCTGAATACATCCGGCTTGACTCCTGTGCTTGAAATAGACCTTTCGACAAACATAGGGTCTTTGATGTATTTATCTACATTTAACGAAAGAGGAGGAAATCTGTATTGGTGCACTTCATGTTTGACTTTTTCAGGAATAAACAATACGGAGAAAATCTACGGATCCGGAAGCGTTTACAGCAATGAGAATCTGAGCAAAGCTTTCCTAATTCTAGATCTACCTAGTGGAGGGTATTCGCTTTATTATGAGCTTGTGAACTCGACAATCTTATCTTCATTAAGCCAAATCAACTTAAGCAGTGCGAAATATATAGGAAATGTCTCTCCAGGCGCGAATATCTTTTCGCTGAGTGAAAATCTTTCGAACCAGTCACTTGCTCTTCTTGTAATGAAAGACCCTCAAGGGAATGAATATTATTCAACAATTCCTGTAGAGCAATACACGCCCGGTAGCGTGCAGAGGACTGTAACAAGCTTGGCCTTAGGGGCCTCAGGAATTTCGCTCTTTGCAGAGTTCTTTCCAATCATTGTGCTCTATATAGTATATGCGCTCATTGCAAAGCCTAGAGGAATGGGTGCATTAGAGTTCCTTTTAGCCAGACCTGTAACGAGGTGGGATATATACTACACGAGGTATGCGGCTGGAGTTCTAACAACTATTACCTCTACGGCGGTGTTCTTTACTTCCTTCGTCCTAGGGAGCATTGCTCTGATAGGATACACCTTGAGAGCAGGCCAAATGGTTCTCCTATTTTTAGGAGTCACTGGCGCTCTAGTCGCCTTCTATAGCTTGTGCTATTTTATATCGACTGTCGCAAGCTCAGGAAGATACCTAGCGCTTTCAGTATTCCTGTATATATTCTTCACGATAATCCTCAGCATAATCGCCTCTGTAGTTGCCTTTGAATTATACGGAACAAGCGGCAATCTATTCGATATGTTGCAGAAGCTCAGGTACGAGCTAGACTACTTCAGCCCACTCGGTTTGACGGAATTCGCTTCGTATTTCGTGAGCAGATCTCTGAGCTTAGCCCCGAGCGTTGCTTCTTCAGTCATCAATCCAGCTCTTGTAATAGCTTCAGGAATTCTGTGGATAGCAGTTCCATTTGTTGCTGGTTGGTTCATTTTCAAAAAAGCGAACCTTTCAACATAAAAATTTTTTAAGTAGACAAGACAAAAAATTTGATGATCGTAGAAATATTATGGAAGAAAATTGTGAAGAAAATGAATAAGTTTAAAACACTCGCGATCTTGATAGTTCCTCTAGTGGGATTAATAGCAATAGCAAGCGTATTTGTATATGATCCGGTTCAAATCAATGTAAAACCAACGAATCCTTCAATTAAGTTCCAAGCTCCGCCACCTTCCTATCCAATGAGCCTTCAGAGAACCTCTCGAAGTGCTATTTGTTACACAGATTTTGAGCAGATGCCTTCTGGATGGAGTAACATCGGAGGAAACTGGAGTATTTCTCCAAATGAGGGTTATAAGGGAAATGCTCTATATGGAAAGGATAATGACGGAGGGATTGGTTATGCATCTCAATATTATTGGCAAACGAGCATAAGCAATTATAATTCGCTTTGGGTTTCCGTTAAAGTTAAGCTAGCAACAACTAATCCTGATGTTTATAAAGGGATAGCATTAATTGATAGCAATAAATCTCAACTTTACGAAATTTCAATATATAATGGTGAATTATACATATGGGGCTATTCAAATAGATGGGGATGGAATCAATTCAATTACTTTAGCATATCAAATTATAATGTGAATAATTGGTATATATTAGTTGTTAATTATGTATATGCATCATCTAGCATAAGCATATCTGCATACGTATATGATACATCTGGAGCTCTTGTTGCAAGTACATCAGCCACAATAAAAGGGCGTTATTTATTTCAACCTTCATATGTTGGGTTAGAAATTGATGATGTTACTAATAATTTAAGTGGTAGTGGTGTATATTTTGATGATTTCATAACATCTACTACTGATCCTAGATATGTAAACTTTCTTAACGTTCCTCAAGGTTATAAAATAGAAGTTTGGGATAATTTAGGAAATCTAATCAATTCAACTATTTCAACAGGAAATAATGTGCAGCTTTATATTTTGAGCGATATTGTAGTCGGAACGGGTTCTGGAGGT
Source organism: Fervidicoccus fontis Kam940 (assembly GCF_000258425.1). Classification (NCBI taxonomy): domain Archaea; kingdom Thermoproteati; phylum Thermoproteota; class Thermoprotei; order Fervidicoccales; family Fervidicoccaceae; genus Fervidicoccus; species Fervidicoccus fontis. Next base: position 206,912 of record NC_017461.1, on the reverse strand, counting down.
TCAATAATCATAGGAAGCAATGCTGGAAAATATACACTAAATTATACAGTTCCAAGCACAGATAGCATCTTGGGAGGAGATACTTATACATTGACAAGCGGGGTTCTTTCATTTTCATTTGGGGCAAATAAAACTTCTATTAATGTCAGTGCGGCTATTTCGGGAAATACATATAACATCACGGGATTTATTCTTCTTTCTATTATCAATACAGATAGCTCTTCATATTATGTTATTCTTTTCCTCAATAATATGACCGGAAATATGGGAAGCCTTAATGCAAATATCGCACTTTACAACTCGACATATACTTCTTCCAATTATATTCAAATTTCCAATGGGGCAATTTTAAGCAACTCCACAGGATGGGTTTCTATTCCACCAAATGGATATGTTAATGCTACCTTTTCAGGCTTCTTTACTCAGAGCTCTCAGCAAGCTACGCTTTACTTACAATTAGAATACTGCACGATGCCTAATAATCAGGGGGCATGCGTTTTCTATCCCGTTCAAATAACCGTAAATTCTTAAAAAATCTAAAAGGCGAAGAGCTTGGCTTCGCTTAAAGAAATTTTAAATTCGTACTTAAATAAAATTCCTGGAATTAGAGAATACTGCGATAAGGTGCTGAAGAGTGATAGGTGGGGAGGAAGCGCGCTAATGATGGTCATTGATGCTTCCTTCACCTCTACAGGCTTAAACTACTTCAACTCAATTCTCCCGAGAGCACTGGAGTTCAAAGAAAAATTTGTCGATGCTGGGAAGATAAAAGGCTTGAGAGACCTAGCTGGCGCAGATATCGATAATCTTCGAGCAGTGTGGAAGAACGAGAGGTCCTGGAATGTCGCAAAGGAAATAGCATTTTATCTATCATCCATAAATAGGGAAGACAGAGAAGCTCTCAGACTTTGGGCAAAGAGTGCTGTATTGGAAAAGTGGAGGGAGGATCTAATAGGAAGAATGAAAGGAATGGGAATCGTCACCTTTCAATATTTAAGGATGATGGGAGGGGTAGATACTATCGTGCCAGATAGAGTTGTCAAAAGATTTCTAAATGAAACCCTGTATAAATCAGGAGAAATTGCTGAAATAAATACAAAAAGAGATATAGAATTTGTCAGGGAAGCTGAAAGAATCGCTATTTCTTACGGATATAGACCCATAGAATTGACGTGGACGGCTTGGCTCGCTCAATTTGGAGAAGATAAAATTAAAAAATATACTGAACTACTTTTACAGTTCTGATCATTTCTTTCTGTTTTCGAACCACCTAACTATAAATTTCGATCCCGCATATTCAACAGTTTTTATCATTCCTTCAGCTTCGAGCCTTGCTATAACTCCTTCCGGATCGTTTGTTATTCCACTAAGTGCATTTAATGCGTACTCAAGCTTTTGGGGATGCACCGAAGTTACAGAGAGGATCCAGTCCTCCGAACTACCGTGCGCAGAAGGAGGCGGAGGCTCAGGAAGGTTGAGAAGTTCCACTTTTTCTTCTCCTAAGATTCTCTTAAATATTTCATGTGCCTCAACGAGCTTATCTGGACTCGGAGATTTTACGAACTGCTCCGCAGGAGGTCTTACTGGAATTGATATATATGCTTTAGCCGGATTTATTGAATTTATAAATGAGGCAACCTCCTCAATGCTTTTAGTCTCCGAATTCACTCCATCAACAAGCATGGTTTCAGTTATTAGCTTCCCTCTATAGGTCTTAGAAAATTCCTTTATTCCATCCAAAATGCTAGATAAAGATAGCTTAGGGTGAGGTCTATTTATTCTCCTCCAAACATCTTCTCTAGTTGCATCAACCTTCACAGATGCGAGGTCAGATTCCGAGAGATCGCTTCTCGCTCCTTCAAGGTATAGAAGAGATGAATTGGTAATAACTGCAACTTTTGGAGAAACTCTTTTCTTGATCTCACTTATTTCAATCCCTATATTTTTATCCAACAGCGGCTCGCCGTCCGGGACAAACGTAATATAGTCGACTTTTCCATTCAGCTCATTCACAGTCCTTTCGACATCGTTTACAATCTCTTTCCAATTATAGAATTCTCTCCGTTCAATTGAAAAATTCTCCGTCCTTCCAAGCTGGCAGTATATACATGAGTATGAGCAAGTTTTGTATGGTATGTTGTTCACTCCTAAGCTTAATCCTAGCCTTCTAGAAATTATTGGACCAAAAGTGTATTTTGGCATAGGCATTACCGATAATCTCAAATATAATTGTTGTGATGGAATTTTTATAATATTTATTGAACGTTCATTAAAACGAAACTTTAAAGATTGATATATTGAAAGATAAGCATCAAAGCGAAGTTGATTACGAAAAGAATGAAGAAAAATAAGGTAAATTTCTTACTCCTTCTCTTATAAATGAACCTTTTAATGTTCGATTCAAGCCTGTGTATATTTGCAATTGTGATCTGGTCAGACCTTTCAAGCTGTTCGGAAAATACAACGAAAACACTGCTACTCACGGGGCTTTTCTTCAATTCTTGCACCTTGAGTGAAATGACTGCGTCCTTGAGCTGATAAGGAATTAGTGACCAGAGAAGATAAGGGTATGCTATCTTTTTTGTAAAAAATCTAAGAATCGAGGATATGTCGCTTGGAGTTATAAGGCTAACGGTTAGCATAGCGATTAGAGAGTAGAACAGAGTTTTGTATAGTATTTCCGCGAACCAGGAAATTGATATTGTTCCGGAAAGAGCAAAAACTATCATTCCTGAAATTGCCATCCAAAAAGCGGGAATCGAAGAAATGATGATCATAGATGTAGGCTCCAAAAAACTTTTTGCAGAAAGGAGATAAATAAGGAAGATTTCAGCTATGAAGAAAAAACCAAGTATAGGTCTCTCGTAAAATGGTACTGCAATAGAAATTACAAAAAGAAGCTTTGAAAATATATGTGCCCTTCTGTGAGGAACGGAGGGGTTGATAAATATCGAATTAATTATTGTGTTCGCAAGGAAAGAGATGATCTCTCTAAGCATTAGTTCTCACTCAGCTTATTCACTTCAACAACTTCCGTAGCTACTTTTTCAACCTCTCTATCGTGAGATGAAATAATAAGAAGTCTGCCAGAATCTGAAAGCTTTTTAAATATATCTAAAACGGTGCTTTTATACTCCGGATCTAGACCTACAGTTGGTTCATCCATGAGAATTATCGGATGGTGGGAAAGAGATGCAGAAATCAACGAGATCAGCCTCCTCTCCCCACTACTCAGCTCCTTCATCTTTTTTGCAAAAATCTTAATTTTCAGAAGCCTTTCTTTTTCCTCTTTTTTTAAATTTCCTGCGAACAACTCTAGCTCCTCCTTTGGAGTTGGTTTGCTAAAGTATAGAAGCGGGTTGTCAGGAATAAATAAAGCACTGTGAGACATTTCTATTTTTCCCCTTTTTGGCCTAACAATTCCCGAAAGGAGCTTGAGAAATGTTGTTTTTCCAGAGCCATTAGGTCCTTTCAAGAGGATAATTCCCGGACCATCAAAGCTTAGGTTGATGTTTTTAAATATCGGAACTTTTGAAGGGTAATATTGATACTCAAGACCTTTTACCTTCACATAAGTCATTTTATTTAATCGATCAACTTCAATTCTTGAAAACTCCTCGACGTTTACTTCTTCCGCTTTTCTCGGGAGTTCTACTATCTTTTTAGGTATATTATCCCAAAAGGTAGCACCATGTCCAGTGATTATAACCGTCTTTCCGGCTTTCAGAAGAGAGAAGACCACTTCTTTAAAACCCTCTCTGGATTCCTCATCTAAATACGTTGTGGGCTCATCGAAGAGGAGAACATGCGCATTTAAAAGAACCCTTGAGAGTATAGCAAGCTTTTGAGTTTCACCTGCACTTAAGGTGAATGTAGTCCTCTCGTAAAGCCTTTCAAGATTAAAAAGCCTCAGCCACCCTTCAACATCCGCATCATCATTCCTAAACATCAAGCTTAAGAGTACCTCATCTTCTACAGTATCTCCTATTACTCCATCAGAAGGTTCTTGAGGGACTAGACCAACGTTTCTGAGTAGCACCTCGCTAGGCGAATCTCTTGGGTCTATGCCGTTTATCCTAACATTCCCTTCGACCTTAGCCTTTATCAGTCTTGGAGTATTTCCTGCAAGAACGTTTAAAATTGATGTCTTTCCTGTTCCAGTTTTCCCTATTAAGAGAAGAAGCTCCCCCTCATTTAAAGAGAAATTGATATTTTTTACTATTTGCTCATCATTCTTATAAGAGATGCTCAAATTATCAACGAAAACTTTCTGAGATATGTTCATTTCTTATCCTTATCCTCGCTTTTGTCCTCCTCATCTTCAATATAACCTCCTTTCCTTAAAAAGCTATATACTGGAATCGCTACAGCCGCTCCCACTAATGCCTGACCGAAGTTAACCGGTACCTCAAACACAGCGGCGATGCTCGGCCTTCCAGTCAGAGGGTTACTAATGAAAAATTCATAAAGAAAATATCCTGTGACCATGATCATTCCAGCCAGAAGAAGAGAAGCATATCTTGCGCCTGCTTTTGTCCTTCTTTCAATTATGAAGGGAATTATCATAATAATAGCACCAACTAATACCCAAAATTCCCAGGGAATATTAAATGAAAATGAATAGCTTGAAAGCGAAAGGGTCAGGTTTCCACTGAAGAATTTTATTCCTATAGCAGAAATTGCAACAAAGTAAATTAAGCTCACCAGCCAGTTAGCGATACTGCTATTGCTTCTTCCCATTTTTTTGAACAGAAGAGAGGCAACATATCCTTCTGTAAATTTTATTAATAAGGTCGCTGGAGCAAATATTCCGTATCCTGTGGTCGCATCAGCAAGTGCTGAGCCGATCCCCCCTGCAAGTCCAGTAGTTAATGGATCGGAAATCAGCGCACATACGTAAATAGCAGCTTCTCCCAAATTGAAATATCCACCTGTAAAAGGTTGTGCAAATTGAACTACTACAGTAAAGACATAAACTAAAGCAGTAAATACAGCAAACCTCACGATGTTAACCTTCATGTTAAGCCCCGTATTTAATATACATGCTTATTCTTTATTATAATTTGTTGAAAATTCATAAAATTTTTTACATGATTTATGTATATATCCTTTTTCTACTTTTATGAATTCTTCCCGATTTCCCGGTGGCTCACCATATATCGTGCAGTCAGGGATATTCGCTTTTAAGAAGGCCTTGTGCCTGTTTATGCAGCTTTCGCACTTACCACAATGAAAGTCACCATCTCTATAGCAGCTCCAAGTTTCGTAGATAATGTTTTCAGCAATATCATAGCATTTTCTTATATTCTCAGCTTTGCTCATGCCCTCTCTTATCGGGCTCCAGATCTCAAGCCTCCTATCTTTTGGAAAATGACATATCCTAAAAGAAGCCTGAAGACTTTCTATGCACTCAGAAGAGCAGTCGGGATATTTCGGACCACCGGCTTTTTCGCTAATTGAAGCGTCATCGGAATGAGCCCCATAAATTACGTATGCATTAAGTGATTCGTCTTCAGAAATGAGGGAATATGCGTAAGCAGAGGCTATAGAAAGCATTACTACATTCCTTATTGGAACGACGATGCTGGTCTCATACTCACTGCTGAGCTCCTTGCTCTTATCGATAAGCTGCGTCTTGTTCCAGAGATCCTTCATAAAGGAAATATCTAATATTTTATGCTCTATTCTTATACTCTCTCCAGCAAATTCCTTCAGTTTTTCATATAACTTTTTAGAGACTTCAACCTCTCTTGATGCTTTCTGCCCGTAGTTAAATGTGAGCAAATGAAGATCGCACCCTTCCTTGATCCATTTAAGCGTGTAGCAAAAGCTGTCAGGACCCCCGCTGAATATTGAAACTACTACGCATGGTTTTTTAATGATTGGCGATATTCCATCCAAATTTAACACCCTCAAAAATAAAGTATAAAAAATTTGTTTATAAAGAGTGATAAGCTTTTTCTAGTTTTCAAAGAATAAAACTCTCGATAAACGAGGAACATCTAATGCCCTTGTCTTTGTTTTTAACCAAACAAATTATAAAAAGCTTCAAAAAATTAATATCTTTATGCATAAAAAGCATTGATTACTAAACTTTCTAGAAATGATGAGCGACCTGAATATGAGCATTCATGCGATGATTTGCCGTGTGAGGTCTGATCTTTTCAAAAATAAGAAGAATATTTAAATCAGTAAAATAAGTATAAGTTTTTAAAGTTTGAAAAGTTTAATAAAAAACAAACAAGGAGATCTAAGATGACAAATCTAGGACTAATAAAATTGCTTCTGCTTACAGGACTTCCACTTTCCGCATGTGTTCTGTTCAGCATACTTTTCTACAACGGAAAGCCAATGAGTTTTAAAGAGCTTGTTGAAAAGAGCGGATATACTAAAGGACATGTATCCAACATTTTAAAGCTTTTGGAATCCTTCAATCTGGTGGAGAGGATTCCAGAAAGAAAGAAGGTCTATTTCGTAGCTAAGAAAGAAGGGATATATAATCATGTAGTTATGCATTTAAAAAGCCTTCAGGAGAATTTATCTTCTATTATTAACAACTTAGATGAAAAAGACAGAAAGAAGGCTCAAACTTTCCTTAGTGATTTAGATTTAATGCTTAGAAGGGTGAGCAAAAACGCCTAATGGAACATCTCTCAGAGTGAACGTTTTTACGAAAGATAACAGCATGCTAGATTTTTCTGGTACTTTTTCAGACATATACAGAGAGGCTCTAAATAAGGGAAAAAGCGTAGATTTTATAATCTTTACCCCTCTTTATGAGCCTAAAGCAGTTTTAACTGTGAAAAAATTCTTAGAAATGAACTTTTTCCTTGGAGTAAATATATATGTGAGGAAAGTAGACCCCAGCTTGGATGATGAGGCATTAGATGACATGGCGGATTTTACACTTGTAGATGAGCAATTTGAAAGCGCAATTTCTGCCCTAAAGAAAAAGGGAATACAATTTACAATTCTAAAAAGGGTGAATGAAAGTGAGTAATTTGGATATTGTTATTACCACTGATAGGACTATGATGTCTAATCATCATGGAAGGGAGTTTTTAGGCTTCGTTGCAACTGGTCCATCTATCGGGCTTCCAGAATTTTTATGGACCTGGATTTCTTCACCGAAGCCAAAAATAAAGGCTAACGGAGAGCCGAATGAAGCTCCGTATGGATTGAGAAAAGTGGAGGCAGTACTCTTAGATAAAGGATACAATGCATCAATTATAGATCCAAGCTATCTTAACAGATATGCTGATACTTCAAAGCTTCTTTTGGTTGGACATCATGACTTTTTTGCATATGGACCTCCAAGCAATGAATGGTGGCTTATAACAGGAAGGGAGCCTGTAAATAGAAAAAGCTTTAGAAGGCTTATGGAGAGTCCAGCTGTTAAAAAGATGAGAAGGAGAGGCGTGAAGATAATCGCAGGCGGACCAGCTGCGTGGCAGTGGCTTTATGAGGTAGAGCTTTGGAAAAAGTGGGGAGTCACATCTATTTTCGATGGAGAAGCTGAGAGGATTCTTCCAAATATAATAGAGAAAGCACTAAACAACGAGGAGCTACCATTTTATATTTATGCAGGTTCACATGACTCTCCAAGCATTGAGGAAATTCCTACGATAAAAAAAGCAAGCGTTAATGGGCTTATTGAAATTATGAGGGGTTGTCCAAGAGGATGCAAATTCTGCAGCGTAACGCTCAGACCTTTGAGATATATTCCTCTCGAAAAAATTGAAGAAGAAGTTCTAGTGAATGTTAGGAATGGTGTAACCAGAGGTTTAATACACAGCGAGGATATCCTTCTTTACGGCGCAGATGGAGTTAAGCCCAGACCTGATCCTGTTCTCAAGCTTCATGATACCGTGCTCAAGCACGTGAAAAGCCTTGCTTGGAGCCATGCAAGTTTAGCTGCAATAAAATATGCAGAAGAAGAGCATAAGCTCATAACGAAAGTTATGGAGAAGATCAGAGAAAAACAGGATTATATAGGGGTTGAAGTAGGTGTTGAAACTGGAGGATATGAACTTGCGAAGAAGATCATGCCTGCTAAGTCCGCTCCATACAAACCAGAAAAATGGCATGAAGTAGTAGAGGATGCTTTTAGAATTATGCATGAAAACAACATAATTCCTGCAGCAACGCTTATAATTGGGCTTCCTGAAGAAACGGAAAAGGATGTAATGGAGACAATTGAATTGATAGAAAAGCTCAGGCCATATAGAAGCCTTATAGTCCCAATGCTCTTCGTGCCTATGGGTAACTTAAAACATGGAGTAATGTTCAAGAGAGAGATGCTGAAAGACTCCCATATAGAGCTGATGTTCAAGATATTGGATCATTCCATATATTGGAGCGAGGAAATCATGAACCATTATTATCTGAAGTCAAGAGCGTATGATCCTTTAAAGTTCTTGCTTAGATTCTTTATTGGGTACGTAAAAAGAAAGACCGACAAAATAAGAAAGAATTTAATAATTGCCAGCACTTGAAGTTAACTGACCTACTCTCCTCAATTCAGGAATAAGTTTTTTAGAGCAATTCATAGGTTTTCCGCATCTATTCATGAACACTTTTTTTGAAGAAGATTGGAAAGTGAATGGATCCTTCTTGATCGCACAGAGAACTCTATTGCTTTGTGCTCGGGGCTAATCGTCATCACATTGCAAAGCTGATCATTAAGCTTTAATGACACTATAGCTAAATCCTGCTTTTTTTGATCGCGCTTATTCTGCTCATGACAAACTCATCAATAATTTCCAATATGTCCTTCTGGTGAACTCTCAGTAAGTGAAGCTTTATTCCCTTTTTAGAAAATGGTCCCTTTGAGCAAATCCCGCAGTAAAAATCTCCATTTGCTTCTTTAATAGTATTCTTTATGATATAATCGGTTAGCTCGCTTCCAAATGCCTTAAGACCCATCGGAAGGATCTGAGAAACTGAATTCAAATCGCCTTTGTTGAATAGATAGAGGTCTATTACGCTATATGTAAATTCTTCTTGCCATGGCTTTCTCATTTTTATCAGGTCTCATAGGGTTATCACTGCCGGCGGGAAGGAATTGTTTATTGCTTTATTTATCATGTGTGCTATAAAGCTCTTTATCACCGATTTCTCTTTCTCATACTTCCTTATTAATGCATTCTTGACTTCATGATATTTTTCAATTACTTCATCATTATTCGAAAAATTTTTTACCATTTCAAATATTATTGCTTCTATCTCTTCTTTTTTATCATTTTCATCAAGCATAAACATGATTAATTTTTCTAGCTTTTCCTCCCCAACCGATTGAATTATATCTTCTACTGTAAATTCTAAAAGATCATTGTATATATAAAAATTTAACTCTTTTGAATAAGGCAGTCTCCCCGCCCTTCTTAAGACCTCGTTAAATAGTATCTGAGCATATCCATCTGGCTCAATGCCTAAGTTAAGCTCGAAAGATTCATTTGAAAGAGATTTCTCAAATATGGCTGAGAGCTCGATATTGCTAAGTTCTGAAAGCTTGTAAAGGATATAACTCTCTTTGAATATAGAGTCATTAATTTCATTTGAATCACTACTTAAGCTCATAGCAAGCTCCTCCGATCCAATTATTATATAATATTATAAGTGCCTTTTTAATGAGAAAACCGCGTATTACGATATTTTTTCGTATTTGATTGCTCGATAACCTATTCTTATTCTCGCAAAATTATAGCTAACAAAATGGCAAAAATTTTAAATAGAGGTTATAATTTCAATAACTGCTTAAGTTCCTTAGTTACATTTCCGCTGAGTATATCATCTTTATCATAAATGGAGATATTTATATCTTTGAGGTTTAGGTTGCTGTCTGATATATCAAGAACGAGTTCTATATTTATAACAGCATCTTTTGGAATATTGTATTTATTTATCAGTATGTCATAAAGGCTTTTGTTGAGGTCAGTAAGCATCTGATTAGCGATTTTTGGCTCTATTTTCTTCTCCTGGTAAAGTTTCCTTAAAGCTGCATTAGTGGCCCTCCTAAGCTTTAAAGCATATCCGCTCATTCTCACCGGTCCTGTTTTTAATGAGACTTCCACCAAACTTCACCTATTTATTTTTATATATATTATATGCACAACTATAATTTATTTTTTTCATCTAGAAAATTGCTGTTCTTTGCTCTTTTAGTATATGCGGAGAAAATGCTTTATATTTCAAATGTTTTTAAAATAATGTCAGTGAGTTTCTGTGGAGATCGCAGAAGCAGTAGCTTCAATTATAAACTCTTACATAAATGATCCTTATAAGGTTGAAGAGAAGCTGAACTCATTTAGAATTTATCTTGAAGAAAGAAGCAGGAATAACGATAAATTTTATGTAAGAGAGGTAACTCATAGCGGTAGAGTCTTCTTTATAGGAGATCTCCACGGCGATTTTGAGACTTTAAAAAATATACTGTCAAAAATTGATTATAACAGCTTAGAAAAAGGAGATTTAAAGATTATTTTTTTGGGAGACTATGTGGATAGAGGACTATATCAAACCGAAACTCTCCTTTCAGTTCTTGAATTAGAATCTATGTACCCTGAAGAGATTTTCGTTCTAAGAGGGAATCACGAGCTTTTAAAGCATGCGCCTCCATATCCTCATGATTTCCCTACAGAACTTTATAGCAGGTACGGTTTCACTAGAGGGATAAGAATTTATAATACATTTGTCAGCTTGGTAGATTATTTAGATGCCGCAATTATATTAAATAAAAACATAATAGCACTTCATGGAGGGCTTCCAGTAACGACTTTTCAAAAGGTAAGTAATATCTATGAGTACCTCCTTGGAAGGAACGAAAGCGAGAAAATAAATGTAATTACAGAAATCCTTTGGAACGATCCTATTGAGGAAAACATAGACAAACTTCCTTCATATAGAGGAATAGGATACCTTTGGGGAAAGCAAGTGACCAATTGGGTTGCTGATAACTTTGGCATAAAAATGGTTATAAGGGGGCATGAATATACAGAGCTTGGCTATAAGATAAATCATGATGGACGTGTACTTACTCTCTTTACTACGAAGGGTTATCCGTACAAGAATAAGACAGGCGCATATGCAGTAATTGATCTCTCAACACAAACATACGAAGAGAACCTGATGGATAGCATACATTTTATTGAATAGATTTTAAATTTGTTTATATACGGTCAAAGTATAAAATTTTTAAATCCTCTTGTAAAAATCTTAATAGATAAAAACATTATATGCCGCCGTAGCTCAGCAGGCAGACGCAACGGCCTAAAGCGCCAGCCTTGTAAGCTGGTGGTCGCGGGTTCGAGTCCCGCCGGCGGCTTTTTTCACTATTTAAAAAATGATGAAAAATGTCTCAAAACCAACTTTCTAACAATAAAAACCTAGATAGCAGTTCAAGCTTCTTAGTGATAGGAGACATTGCATTAGTAAATTTAAAAAATGAAAATGAGATTGATCGTGGAAAGGAGCTCGCTGAGAAGATATTGAGAGTGAACAAATATATAAAAAGTGTTTATGGTAAAATTGGAACTGAAGGAGAATTTAGGGTTCCAAAGATAATACATTTGCTCGGGGAAAAAAAGACGGAGACAATAGCAAAGGAATACGGGCTCCTCTTCTATGTAGATATTTCAAAGGTATATTACAATCCGAGACTTGCAGAAGAGCATCACTATATATCACAAATTTCAGAAGATGGGGAGGTTGTGCTTGACCTTTTTTCAGGAATTGGAGGCTTCTCCATACATTTGGCTGCAGCAAAAAGAGCTATTGTCTTCGCAAACGACATAAATCCATATGCAATAAAGTTCTTAAATGCTTCAGTTTTGCTCAATAAAAAGAAGATAATTGGAGAGGTAATAGCTTCAAACCTCGAGGCTAATAAACTGCTTTTAATGATGAGCAAGAAAGCTAAGTTTGACAGAATAATAATGAATAATCCGACAATGATCGAAGGTTTTCTTCAAAACGTTAATGCCGTTGTAAAAACAGGGACAACGCTTCATATATATGCCCTTATAGTAAAGGACAAACTTGAAGAAAAAGTTAAGGGGATTGCGTCTTTGATCAAATCTTCAAGGATAGATTATATAAAGGAGGCAATCGAATACTCTCCGTCAAAATCTATCTACAGAATAGATATATCAGTTCAATGAAGTGATAATGAGTATACAATCAATCCTAAAGTGACCTTTTTACCTTCTCTTAATTTTTTTACGACTTCTCTGCTTAGCTCATTCGAAGACTTATCTGCATTTATGCATAGCGTCGAGCCATCGATATAGCCACTTTTTCTTACAATTATTTTCGAATCGCTGTTGAGTATGAGGTTTTCATTGCCCATACACGTTACGGCATCACTCTTTCCATCTACATATAGAATTAATCTCACTATTGTATTAGAATTCCTCAGGTTATTTTTCATATCTTCAGAAAGATCTTTTAATGATTTCGATGACTTTATACCTATTATGCAATTTCCCCTTTTTGTAAGATAATTATCCTTTGTAATTTCAAAAGTTGTCCTGTGGGTAGCTAAGACATTGTAATGTCCATAAGCGACGATCCAATCACTGGCTGCTACGATGAGTTTTATTTCTCTCAATGGCAATGCACCAATTTTAAGCTACTTTCTGTCTGTAAAAAATATTTACTCTTAACAAATTAATAATGATAAGAGGCAAGCGGATGAAGGAAAAAGAATGGGTAATAAAAAATTTGGAAAGCGAAGGATTTAGAATTCCAGAAAAAGTTAGAAGGGCTTTTCTAAAGGTTGACAGAAAGCTCTTTGTTCCTCAGCAATATGAAGATATGGCCAATGCAGATACTCCATTGCCTATAGGATATGGACAGACTATAAGCGCTATGCACATGGTCTTAATAATGACAACTCTACTTGATCCTGAAGTTGGAGATAAAGTCCTCGAAGTTGGAACGGGTAGCGGGTATCAAGCAGCCATTCTCGCAGAAATAGTAGCACCAAGTAACACAGAAATTAAAAAATCGGGTCATGTATATACTGTAGAAAGAATTAAAGAACTTGCTGAGTTCGCTAAAGAAAATTTAAAAAAGGCAGGCTATTGTGATAGAGTCACCGTTTTTGTAGGAGACGGCTCTCAAGGGTTGAAAGAATTTTCGCCCTATGATAGAATTATTGTAACCGCAGCCTCTCCAAAAGTTCCTGAAAGCCTAAAGGATCAGTTAAAAGTAGGAGGAACTTTGGTAATACCAATAGGTAGCATAGAATTTCAGTCGCTTTATGTAATTAGAAAAAATTCTGAAAAAACCTTCAATATTAAAAAAAGTATTTCGTGTGTTTTTGTTCCTCTTATAGGAAAAGAGGGGTTCGATGAAAAATAATTTTTCCAATTCTAGATTTTTAAAAAAAGTAATTAACCAATGATGGACAAGAATATAATAGCCGGGTGATTTCATTGGAAGAAGAAGGTAAGAATGAAGGTCTAGAAAGTATAATTTACATATGTGCAAGATGCGGGAGAGAGCTTAAACCTCACGATTTCGAGCTACTTCACAGCATAAAGTGCATTTACTGCGGTAGCAAAATTATTTATAAAGTCAGGAAGCCTTCAGTGAAAAAAATCAAGGCAATTTAATCTTCTATTATCTTTTGTTATAGATTTTATTAAGCTTTATAGCAGATTCTATCACAATTTTTGCTGCTAGAGCACTTGTTGCCTCTCCTGCATCTCTAATTGGATTCACTTCTACTATATCTAATCCTATTAGCTTCTCATTAACAAGAGGATCCAGTAGTCCAAAAAACATGTGCGGGTCTATCCCCAAAGGTTCAGGAGTGCTCACCCCAGGTGCGTAACCAGGATCTACCGCATCTATATCTATGGAAACATAAATTTTTCCAAATTTTTCCAACTTTCTTTCAATGTTCCTCGCAAACTCGCTTATTCCATACAGCCAGATCCTTCTGCTTGTTATATATTCAATCTGATTCTTCTTTACAAAATCCAGTTCTTCTTGAGAAACAGCTCTCGTTCCGATAAAAAGTAAATTTTTTGGTTCGAAATTATCAACTATTCTTCTCATTACTGTCGCGTGTGTTATGTTTGAATTCAAATACTCGTCCCTCAAATCAAAATGGGCATCGAACACAACCAACAAAGTGTCTTCATCAAGCAGTTTTGAAGAAGCGAGTGTCACGGTATGCTCTCCGCCAAGCATAAAAGGAATTCTTTTTTCTTCCTTAATGTCTAATAGCGACTCTGAAATAAGATCTATATTTTCCCTCACTTTTCCGGGAAAAAGCACCAAATCTCCTTCATCATAAATTCCATTTTCAGAAAAGTCTCCTTCATAGAGAAGCGAATACCATTCAAGGCTTTCAGCAATTCTCCTTATGGCCTCAGGTGCAAGATATGTACCCGGTGCATGTGAATTTGTCAAATCTAATGGTGCGCCTATTAAGCTGATTTTTGTTTCTTCTTTATTTTTATAGAGTCCGCCAAAGGGAAATTTTTTTAAGGCTCTAAGTTTCCACATTTTCAATACCTCTACCTAATACCATGATATCATTTTATTTAAAAATTATTAAAAACATTTTTTAACTTTACAAAAAATATTTTTTTACTAAAAATATTACCTATGAATCTACCTAAAGGGAAACCTCTTAGTTTAAGGAGAATAGAGTGTCAGAGGCGATGTTAAGGGAAAATGATAATTCAGTCTAGTTCACAAAAAAAACGTGAGCCTCCATTTTGAGGTTGGTGGTTGTTTGTTTAAATCCGGCTACTAGAAGTGAAAAATAAGAAGAGATGGTGAAGAATGGCGTTCGATTTAGTACCTGTGCTAGAGTCTATAGCATTGCTTTTTGCAATTATGTTTGCAGGCTTTTTCTACAAGCGTCTTTTCATAAACTATAACTGGTATCCAGCAACGGCAAAAATACTTTTCAATATTGTTTACTGGGTGCTCACCCCTTTAACATTCATAAACAATTTTTCAGAAAGCGGAATTATGAGTGTGCTCATTTTTCCCTTTGTAGCAATAACTACATTCGTTCTAATTGCAGGGGTAATTATTTGTAAAATGTCGTTCAAAGATAAAGAAACGAAATATGTAGTTCTAATAAATAGCGTCAACCAAAACAACTTATTTATAGGATATCCTGTCCTATATTCAGCTTTTAGAAATGCAACTATGTCTTTATATTTTGGGCTAATATCGTTTATATATGCAATACTTATTCCAGATATTATAGGAAGCGGTAAAGTGTTATCAAAACGGATTATCTTGAATCCTGTGATCTTGGGATTTTTTATGGGAAACGTTATACACTACGCTACTCCATATATCGCTTCAAATATTCCGATTCTGCTTTTCTGGGCTCCAAAAGCCCTTGTCTATTTATCAATATTTGTAATGGGAATGCAACTAACTTTCGGTACAGACGTATTTAGAGGGAGCTTCAGAAAAGCGTTTTATGTTATGGCATTCATGAGGTTTGTCCTAAATCCAATAGTCTACCTTCCATATATTTATATATTCCATATTTCACAGCTCTATAGGTATGAAACAATATTGCTTGGGATAATGCCACCCGCAACGCTAAATACGATAATGGCTTTAAAATATAACTGGCACCCAAACTTCACAGCTTCGTCAACGCTCATATTGACAATAATCAGCTTAATATTGGCAACAATTTTGATTATGCTTTTTGGAATAATCTAATTTTTTTATCTAGTCGGTTTTCCTTAAATTATGATAACCTAATTAGATAATTATGTTAGAGATTTTCAAAATTTCCTCTCAATGTTAGCTTACAAATGGAACCTTAAATTACTAATTAATAATGCAAGTGCTATTAACATACATAATTTTTAAATAAATAGACTTGTTAAAAATTTAAAAGGTGGAATTTATGGGACTTAAGATAGAAGATCTTGAAAAGATAACATTCGTATCAGATCCGAAGATTTCTCCTGACGGAAAGAAGGTCGCTTTTGTCACAACAAAGCCCTCCATTTCTGACAATAAATACTACTCGAAACTTTGGATATATGACATTGAAAAAGATGAATACTATCACGTAACAAACGGACCGTCGGATTTTTCCCCATTCTGGGCAGGAGATTCGAACAAGATCCTTTTCCTATCTAGAAGATCGATAAAAGAAAACGAAGAGGGACTAGAGCTTTGGGTTCTCGATTTAAAGAACAAAACGGAGCCTAGATTGGTGTTCAAATATGAAAAAGGCTTCCAGATATTCGGGCATCACCCTTCAAAAGATAAGGTCTTAATAAGCCTACCGACGCTTAAAAAGAAAGAAGAGATAAAAATAATAGATGAAGTTCCTTTTTGGTTCAATGGTCAAGGATATATATATGGAGAAAGGAATGCGCTTTACTTTTTAGATCTGAACAATGGGAATCTAGAAAAGCTTACTGAGGGAAATGAAGAAATAGGTTTTGCTCAAATTAGCCCTGATGGAAAGAAAATTGCTTACATTTCTGCGGAAGACCATATGAGGCCTTACAAAACGGATATAAAGCTAATTAATTTGCAAACAGGAGAAGTAACAAAGCTCACTCAGGGACAGTTTTCGATTGAAGATCTAGCCTGGGATCCAAATTCTTCTAAAATAGCTTTTAGAGCTAGCGATTTCACCCATGGTCTAAATTCCCATATAAAGCTTTGGATAATGGATCTATCAAGCGGACAAATAAAGAAGATTACTTTAAGCGACTGGGACATTGCAAATAATATGAATTCTGATGTTAGAGGTCCCTCCTCTCAGGGAAAGCTCCAATGGAGCGAGAAATGGCTCTATTTCCCGTTCAATAGAGGAAGAATAGTTTCCCTTTATAGAACTGATGGTATAGGAAGGATTGAGCCAGCCGTAGAAGGTGAATTTACGGTTGAGGACTTTACATCGTTTAAAGATAGAGTGGCTTTAACAATAATGAGCTCTACGAGACCTGCAGAGCTGTACATTTATGAAAACAAAGAGTTGAGAAAAGTTACGAGCTTTAATGATGAAGTTATAGAAAAAGCTAAGATTCAGGCTCCCGAGTACTTCAGGTTTACTGCTTCTGATGGGAACATCATAGATGGATGGGTTCTCAAGCCAACAACATTCAAAGAAGGTGAAAAGTACCCGGCTATATTATACATTCACGGCGGACCTGCAACTGCATATGGCGAGAGCTTCATGCATGAGTTCCACGTACTATCTGATGCGGGGTTTGCGGTAATCTACTTCAATCCCAGAGGAAGCGCAGGATATACCGAGGACTTCAAGGATATGAGAGGAAAATATGGTACAAGAGACTATCAGGATTTAATGGAAGGACTAGATTACGCGATTAAGAACTTTTCCTTCATTGATGAAAATAGGCTTGGAGTTGCTGGAGGAAGCTATGGCGGGTTCATGACAAATTGGATAATTGGTCATACTAATAGGTTCAAAGCGGCAGTAACTCAGAGGTCAATAAGCAACTGGATAAGCTTCTATGGAACTTCTGATATAGGCTATTACTTCGCTGAAGATCAAATAGGAGGAGACTTAGGGAAGGATCTATGGACAGGTAACTTAATAGAAGTATATTGGGACAGAAGTCCATTGAAATATGTCAACAATGTCAAGACACCAACACTTATCCTTCATTCAGATGAGGACTACCGGTGCTGGATAGATCAAGCATACCAACTATTCACAGCATTAAAGCTTAAAGGTGTGGAAACCAAGCTCGTAATATTTCCAGGTGAAAACCACGAGCTCTCAAGAAAGGGCAAACCTAAAAACAGAGTTGAAAGGCTCAATCAAATAGTTTCATGGTTTAAAAAATACCTCTAATTTTTTAAAAGTACTTTCCGTACATATATTGAGGAATAGGGCAGAAAATCAGTCTTCTTGACCAAAGACAATCAGCACAGCTGGGCTCATTACCCCAGCAGTCTATATCGCTTGTTTTTACGAAATCGCAAGCATTTCTCAGTGGGCAATCAGTACACGAAGGATACATATAGTTTTTCATGACAAATCTGAACTTCGAGTATTTAGGATCGAGCCATATATCCTTAAGGCTCCTATTCTTCACATTTCCGAAAGAATAAGCATTAACCTTTTTCTTCCTTCCAAATATGTATTCATAGTAAGTATGAAGGAACCTGTAACAAGGCGAGACCTCGCCATCCCATCTAATTACAACTGCATTGTTCTCATCAAATTCGCATCTCCTCTCAGTTTTTAACTCAAAGTAGGGGATCTTTATATAAATTCCATAAGATGATATTTTTTCCAGTTCATCAACTATTTTACTCATGTCTACTTTCCCGTCATAGACGATATCGTTCACCTGTTCTTCAGTCATTGGCAAGAGATTCGATATAAGCATCGAATCAACTCCTAATTCATTTAGATATTTTGCCATTTCTGGCAACTGCTTATAGTTTTCTTTCGTTGCGACAACTTCCACGCTGATAGAAGGCTTTGGAAGTACACG
Source organism: Fervidicoccus fontis Kam940 (assembly GCF_000258425.1). Classification (NCBI taxonomy): domain Archaea; kingdom Thermoproteati; phylum Thermoproteota; class Thermoprotei; order Fervidicoccales; family Fervidicoccaceae; genus Fervidicoccus; species Fervidicoccus fontis. Next base: position 188,430 of record NC_017461.1, on the reverse strand, counting down.
TCTTTTTTTCTCCTCAATTATTTTCTTGATATTTGCACCTGTTATTTCTGAAGTCACATGCCCCAATCTAACCTGATTTGACTGAACAGGAAGGGCATCCATTGAAAAATAAATGAGATCAACTTGCTCATTGATAAGAAAGTCTATTAAAGATTTATTCAAAAGCGTTCCATTAGTTGAAAGCCCTAAAGCATAGCCTCTATCTTTTATTTCTTTAACTGCATCGGTAAATTTCGGATATACGGTAGGCTCTCCTATTCCACCAAGAAAGATCATTTTTATGCTTGGAAATTCCTGTGTATCGTTCAATATTTTTAAGAAGAGATTATAGTCCATATCACCTTCTTTATCTTCCCAATACTGCTTAAAGCACATTTTGCACTTCAAATTGCACCTCGTAGTTAGCTCAATATATAGGTACTTCATGTTAAGCGAAGGTCTTAAAAAAACAGTCGAATCCCATAATTCTAATGTATAATCGGTCTCTAATTTTCTCTCGCCTTTACTCATAATTACCCTCCGCCTACTTTAGGAAATATGCTCACTACATCGGTGTCATTAACTTTTGTATCGAGGTCATTTAAATGTACAATGTTTATTCCATTAACCAATATAAGGTAGCCTTTTTCAAGAAATCCTTTGAAGCCTGGATACATCGAATCAAGTTTTTCTATAATTTCTCTGACAGTGTTTGCATTTTCTACTTCAAGCTCTTTCTTATTAGTTAATTCATAGAGCATTGCGAAAAGTCTTACCTTAACCATTTCAATTCATCTTAATAAAAATCTTATATTATTGTGTATTTAGCAAATTTTTTAAAGAAAAATTTAAAAAAATATTTATATATATTCATATTAAGCAAACTGCTCCAATTCCAATTCCTTAAGCTTTTCTCTTGGAATCCTCCCGTCTTCGGTCCATCCTCTCATCTTGTAGTATCTCGGAAGCATTTCTTTTAACCTGACGACTCTTCCTTTGTTTGGACCTTCAGGCATAGGTTCTTCTAAGAACCTCTTTGGCAATGTATCCTCTTTTAGCGGATCGAGACCTGCTTTGAGGTTGAATAGTCTTTCTGCGTTCCAAATCCTCTCTCCGATCTTCAAATAATCTTCCGTTTTCAGGTTCCATCCAAGTGCAGCATTGAGTAGATCGGTATAATCATCCGCACCGAGCCCGAATGTCGTAAAGAGGCAGAGACCTGCAGAGTCAATAATTGCAGTGAGGTGCTGGAATAGAAGCAACATGTTTATTTTTGCATCGCTAATATCGTGGGGATCCATCTTGTACGGATATCCCAGAATTTCAGGGCTAATCATGTAGTTCTTTACATGGCATCCTCCTCTATTATTCGTTGCATACCCCAAGCCATGTCCCTCTGCCCCTCTGGGATCATATGCTGGAAGCTCCAATTTCTTTACTCCCATAAAATACTGCTCGGCATTATATTTCTTTGCTAACCTATATCCTCCTTCTGCGAGCTCTTTTCCAAAACCTTCTTTCTTCACAATTTTTTCAATATAATAGTGAAGTACTTCGGTGTTGCCCCATCTAAGCGGAGGACCTTTCTGTAAATCTTCCTCCTTAATATATCCTTTTTCATATAGCTCCATAGCTGTAGCAATGGTCCCTCCAAGAGATATAGTATCAAGGCCGTATTCATCCGCTAAATGATTGGTTTCAACTATTGTGGCAAGATCATTTATTCCCAACGTGCTGCCTAAAGCATAGATCGTCTCATATTCTGGACCTTCTGTTTGACCAACTGTTGGGAGCTTTGTAACTCTTCCGCATCCTATTGGGCATGCAAAGCACGGATTATTCCTTACAAGATATTTCTCTGCAAGCGCTTCTCCGCTCTGCTCATATGCATATTGGAAAACTCCTGTCTGGAAGTTCCTTGTTGGGTATAGACCATTCTCGTTTATTATATTGACGAGAACTGCGGTCCCGTACTTTGGAAGACCTCCTCCGCCTACAGGGTCATTTCTAATTTTGTTGACCTTTTCCCTCACGACATTCATAAACTTGTTCTTATCTGCTACGGGGATTTCCTTGCTACCCTTAACAGCAATGGCCTTGAGCTTTTTGCTACCCATAACTGCCCCTGGCCCTCCTCTTCCAGCTGCCCTGTGCACGTCATTCATAATGTTCGCAAATCTCACCAGATTTTCACCAGCTGGGCCAATTCCTGCAACCCTCAAGTGTTCCTCATTCAGCTCCTTCTTTATTATTGCCTCTGTTTCGCTCATTTTTTTGCCCCACAGATGAGATGCGTCCCTCAACTCTACATGTTCGTCATTTATGTATAGATAAACGGGCTTGTCTGAGGCTCCTTCAACGACAATCGCATCATATCCAGCCTTTTTAAGCTCAGCTCCAAAGTACCCTCCTGAATTAGAGAACGTTATGTATCCTGTTAAAGGACTCTTGGTTATAACGTTGTACCTACCTCCAGTAGGAGCCGGTGTCCCTGTTAACGGTCCTGCAGCAATAATAAGCTTGTTTTCTGGACCGAGCGGATCAACCTTCGGATCCATTTCTTTTAGAAGTAGATAAATTCCAAGTCCTCTACTGCCGAGCCATTTCCTAGCTACTTCCTCTTCATAAGTATCAACTTTTATCTCTTTCTCAGTAAGATTTACCCTTAAAATCTTACCCCAATTCCCATACATTATTTCCTTACCTTTAGAATTATTTTAAGAAATATATAATGTGATTCCAATATATAAATTTTTTAAGTTTTGATCTAACTATAAAAATTCTTTTTTACTTTTTAATCTTTTTAACTACTTTAATTTCCCTTATCTCTGTTGTTGGATACTGACCATTTTCATCCTTTTCATATTTTTTAACCATGTCCCATATGTTTAAGAGTGCACTCGCAACACCTACAAGTGCTTCCATTTCAACTCCAGTTTTACTGACACTTCTTACTGTAACATAGACTCTAATTCCATCTTCCTCAAATTCATACTTTGTATCGACATTAGTTATAGGTATGTTGTGAGTAAGAGGGAGGAGCTCGGGAGTCTTCTTCACTCCTATAATTGAAGAAATTGTCGAAACCGAGAATACATCTCCCTTTTCAACTCTTCCGCTTTTCATGAGTTCAAGTGTCTCTTTCTTTAATTTTATAAATCCAGTTGCCATCGCTTCTCTGTAAACGCTTTCCTTCTCGCTAATGTCAACCATTTTGGTGCACATTTTTTTCACCTCCAAATTTGAAATACGGCTCCCTTAATAAAACGGCTTTCCTCAATCCTTCAGCAACACCGTCTTCATCTCTATTTTTTATTTCTTTAAGTATGTCAACATACTTGTCCTCAACGAAAATACAGGTTTTAATTCTTCCTTCAGGTGTTAGCCTCAGTCTCGAGCATTTGCTACAAAGATAAGGATTCCCATATCCTATAATTACTGTAACCTCTACTCCATTGGGCAAAACATATACAGGCCTGTTTTGAAATTCTCTTATATATTTTTTTACGGAAACTTTTTCAAGATATTCAAATCCACTTTTAACTTGAAAATGCTCCCTTTCGTATACATTTTTCGGAGTGCCTAAGGGAATAAGTTCTATTAAGTTCAAATTAACGCCTTTGCTTGATGCAAAATCAACTATTGACTTAAGCTCATTTTTGTTGGAGTTCATCAGTATGAAGTTGAGCTTGATGTCTATACCGTAGCTTAAAGCTTCATTAATCCCTTCAATGACCTTCTCCAGATATTTCCCATTTGTTCCAGTAAGGTACGAAAATGTTCCCAGGTTTAGAGAGTGAAGACTCACATTCGCCCTCTCCAGACCAGCTTCAGAGAGATCTTTTGATTTTTCCTTGAGAAAATATCCGTTTGTCGACATAGTTACATGAAGGCCGTTTTCATTTAAAGCACGAACAATTTCATGCGCGTCCTTCCTCACTAGAGGCTCTCCACCTGTAAGTTTATAATTAACTATTCCGAACTTCTTTGCAACTAGAGATAGAAAGCCATAGTCATCTGGAGAAAGAAGCTCATCCCTAGGTATTGCAGTCAACCCTTCATGGTGGCAGAAGATACAGGAGAAGTTGCATCGAGATGTAATTGAAGCTCTAAAGCTATCAACTTTCCTTCCGAATCTATCGACCAATTTATCGTTTTGCAAAACTATTGCCCCTTGAAATTTAATGATATTAAATTAAAACACATATTAAAAAAATCTTTCGTTAATATTTGAATCTCGCGGTTAAAAATTTATACAAAAACGTTTTTAATAATGCATTATTCAGAATAAAAATGGTGCTCGCGTCAATATGAACTTTGCTTATGAATATAATTTTTTACCAATAGAAGATGCAATTAAGATTCTTTTGGAAAGCGTAAAAATCCGCAAAGGAGGCTTCAAAACACACATAAATGAATCTATAGGGATGATCTTAAATGAATCTATTGTTTCCCCAGTAGATGTGCCAGAAGTGAATAGAAGCGCAGTAGATGGCTTTGCTGTTTGTAGCGACGAAGTATCGCTTGCATCATTCAACAATCCCATAATTCTAGCTTTGAAAAAGAATGGAGAGGGCTTTGACTGCAGCTCAACAGTTCAAGTTAATACCGGAATGCCCATTCCTTCTCCATACGATTCAGTAGTTATGAAGGAGGATGCCAGAATTTATGAGCACTCAGTCCATATATTGAAAAGCGTTCCAAAATACGGAAATGTCTCTAAAAAAGGAGAGGATCTAAAAAAGGGAGATATAATTGCAGAAAAAGGTCAGATCCTTAAGCCTTGGCACATATCGCTTTTTGCTTCAGTGGGAATTAAAGAGGTTGAAGTTTTAGAAAAGATTAAAATAGGCATAATAGCTACAGGCTCTGAAGTTGTAGATATAAATAATACGCACAAAAAGGGAGAATTCTATGTATTTGATTCTACATCAAGGCTGATTTACGCTTCATTAATAGAGCATAATTTTTTGCAATTGACTCACTATGGAGTAGTTGAAGATGAGAAGGAGAAAATCGTAGAGGTTCTCAAAAAAGCTTTAGAAGAAAACGACATCGTAATAACTACAGGTGGCACTGGTCCAGGGGAGAGAGATCTCACATTTGATGCAATCTTAAACCTAAACGGGCAGATTCTCTCTAGAGGAATAGCGATGAGACCTGGAAGGCCTACTACCATAGCTTTAATAGAAGGAAAACCAATATTCTTATTTTCTGGCTATCCTGTTGCTTCGTTTGTAGCTTTGAGATTCATCTTTCTCCCGTTCTTATCAAAGTATTTCGGGACAAAGGGTTTAGAAAATATTGAAATACCTGCAAAGCTTACAAAGAGGGTTACGGGAGGAATTGGTTATGATACATTTATCCGTGTAAATGTATTTAGGTGCGGCGATGAGCTTTGCGCGGAGCCCGTTATGCTCAGAGGATCTGGAATATTGAGCTCTCTCCTTAAAACGAATGCATTCATGATAATACCGAGAAATGTTGAAGGTTTTGAAGAGGGAGAGACGGTTTGGGTCCATCTAATATAAATTTTATTCTATAAGGTGAAATGAAGATGGAGAAAAGAAAGCTGTTTCATAGGTTAGTATCAGTTGAAGAAGGATTGGAAGTTCTAGAAGAAGAGCAGTTGCTAAATCCCCTGGGAATTGAAGAAGTGAATTTGCAGAAAGCCCTTTATAGAGTCCTTGCAGATGACATATATGCTCCTATCGACTATCCTCCTTTTGATAGGTCTGAAGTAGATGGATATGCTGTAAATATAAAATCTGTTGAAAACGCGGATGAGCTTAATCCTGCAGTCCTCAAAATAGCTGGAAAGGTAAGGATAGGGGAGTTCCCAAAAATAGAAGTAGATGAGAAAAACGCGGTAGAAATAGATACAGGAGCAATGATACCGAGGGGAACTTCAGGAATAGTAATGGAGGAATACACAAAAAGAAAAGAGAATGAATATGTGGAAGTTTACAGATCTGTTTACACCGGAGAGAACATATCATTTGCAGGTAGCGATATCGCAAAAGGAGAGCTTCTATTTAGTAGGGGAAGGGTTTTGGACCATATAGACATAGGAATTCTATCTTCAATGGGAATAAACAAGGTAAAAGTATATATTGAGCCGAAAATTGCTATTCTCTCCACCGGCAATGAGTTAGTTCCACCCGGATCTGATCTTAGCATCGGAAAGATCTACGATGTAAATGCCTATATGATATACAGCTTGTTAAAAGCTCATGGAATAGAATCTGATATGTTTGGAATCGTTCAAGACAAAGAAGACATACTTGAAGAAAGAATAAGAGAATTGCTCAAAAGCTATGATATCATTATAACAAGTGGAGGAACATCTGCTGGAATCGATGATGTTGTTTATAGAGTTTTCGATAGGGTAGGAGAAGTACTTATACACGGTTTTAAGCTCAAGCCGGGAAAGCCAACGGTTTTAGCGAGATCTGGAAGAAAACTACTAATAGGATTGCCGGGCTTTCCATTCTCTTCTCTTGCAAACTCTCTGCTCATTTTACTACCTGCATTATTCAAAATCAGAGGTACTGAATATAGGGCAAAAACAAAAAAAGCTTCTATTGCGGTCAGCTTTAGAAAGGATATCGGAAGGAGGTGGCTGGTCCCTGTATTACTTAACAGTATTGATAAAAAAATATATGCAATACCTTTTTCTACATCTTCTGGAAGCATAATGATGGTTGCGAGGGCTGATGGGATCGCTCTTTTGAGTGAGAATAAAGATGTAATTGAGGAGGGAAGCGAGGTAGATGTCGTTGTTTTTAACAGCTTTGAAGACAAGGAAGGAATAATAATGGGAAGCCACGATCTAATGCTTCCAGATATTTTGAAAGAAAGCAGACTCGAAGCGAAACTCTCATACATACCTGTTGGGTCATATTTAGGGCTTGAGTTAGTTAAGAGGGGATTTATTGATATAGCTCCAATCCACCTCTTTGATGAGAATACAGGTACTTACAATGCTCCGTTTCTGAATAAAGATCCAGTTCTAAAAAGCAGTGCGCTGCTTGTTAGAGGATACTCAAGAAAGCTCGTGCTGGCATTTAGAGAGGGAACAAATTTAAGAGGATTAGAAGATGTATTGGAAAGTGGACTTAGATTTGCAAATAGAAACAAGGGCTCCGGTACAAGAATGTATGTTGACTATCTCCTCAAAAGAATCTCTGCTGAAAAAGGGGTAGATTTTAAAAAGATAACTAGGGAGCTCAAAGGTTACGAATATAATTTGCCGTCTCATAATTCAGTTGCTGCTGCTATCTCACAGGGAAGAGCAGATGCAGGTGTTTGCATAGAGCATGCAGCTAGAATTTATGGACTGAGATATATACCGTTGACAGAGGAGCACTATGACTTCGCAGTAAACAGAAAGAGCCTTGAAAAAAATGCTGTTAAGACATTTATTGATTACTTAGAGTTTAATAAGATCAAAAAAATTGCAGAGAGGTATTTCGGATATATAGCTGATAGCAATGCAGGAAAAGTTATTTGTTGCTAACATTAGGCTTTTTGTGTTCTCCTTCAAACCTTTCTGCCTCTTCTAACAAGTGCGGTACGATGCCTGCTATTAGCTCGAATCCTGTCTTGACAGCATCTAAAGAGCCTGGAATTACCACAGATACTCTTCCGTCATAAAGCAGAAACATCTCGCTTCTTGAAATTAGCCCTGCCGCACCAACTTTTTCAAAGGATTTCATCCTAAACGCTTCCCCGAACCCCGGAATCTTTCTCCAAGCTACTTCCTCCAAAGTGTCTAGTGTAATATCTCTTGGACTCGGGCCCGTCCCTCCTATGAATATAAATGCTTTTGAATTCGACTTTCTTAACACTCTCAGTATTTCCTTAGGATCATTAGGAACTGTAAATATATAATCGACTTTAAATCCTTTAGATTCTAAAAGCCCTTTCATAAGCTTTCCGCTTTCATCTTCGGCTTCTCCTTTAAATACTCTATCGCTTACAACAACTATGCTGAACAATTTATCACCAGTTTAAAATTCTTAATGTTTTTAAATAAAATCTACTTTTTTATGTTTATGTATAATTAGCTTATTCGGTGCTCAATAAACTGCACCTCTGCCCTTAAAGAATTGTGTGCTTTATCAGGGAAAAACAGAATGCCTGAATTATATGGTAAATTATTTTTATTCTTAGATTCAAAATACATTAATGATTTTACAGAAAACAGTTATCTAGATTTGCCTTTAGAGAGTGTGAAATAACGTTATAGTGAGTGAACTCTAGATGAGGATTACAGATTCTTCAGATGTATTAAAAGAAAAGGGCTATACGGTCATAACAAAGGTCGAACCAAAAATCTCTCCCGAATATGAAAAGATCACTTTTGCAGAAATGTTTCCTGAGCTCAAAAATACGGAAGAGGAGTTCATAAAAAGAATATCTGATAAGCCTATATTTTCCCATCAGTTGAAAGCTATGAAAGCCCTCGAAGAAGGAAAAAACATCATTATAAAGTCTGGAACGGGGTCTGGAAAGACTGAAGCATGGGCCCTCTATGCTTTAAAAAAGGCCAGCACTCATGAAAATTTCAGGACAATTGCTATATATCCAACGCTAGCTCTTTCAAATGACCAAGTGAGCAGGATTGAGGCATATTCTAAGGCTTTTTCAGTTCCTGTAATGCAGCTGGATTCCCCGTCAAAAGAAGCTTATAGGAAGGAACACGGAACTTTAAGCCTTAGAAAAAAGATAATCTCAAGCAAAATCTTGATAACCAATCCTGCATTCCTCTTGACAGACCTGAAAAAATTTTTCACAAAACAGAATACATCAATATTTCAGGACTTTTACTTCAATCCAGGCTTAATTGTTATTGATGAACTTGATTTTTACGATCCTAGAAGCATTAGTTTAATTTTAGGCATCCTTGAGCTCATAAGCAAAGTATCTCAAAGAAAGCCTCAGGTAGCTATCTTAACTGCTACTCTTTCCAATCCAACTGAGTTGGGAGTTTATTTAAAAACGATCACAGATAGAGACTTTGAAATAATAGAAGGAAAACCTTTTCATGTTGAAAACAGATTATGCGTCGTCCTTGGAAAAGATCTTGAAAAAATATGGAATCAATTAAAAGAGTATGAAGGGTCACTTTCTAGCAGAAAAGATGTCGACAAGTCAATATTGGACTCCCTAAAAGATCTCAATTCGTTTAAGAAAAATCCCTACAAAACCCTTGAGTATCTTGAGGCTTTAGGCTATAATGTTCCTTCCATAGAATTTGATATTACAGATATCTTATCTTTATACCTGCAAGATGATGGACTTACAATTGTATTTACTTCGGGAATAAACAGAGCTGAAGAGATTGCTAGGAAGCTGAAAATAAAAGTTGGAGAGGACAAGGTTGCAACTCATCATCATTTAGTTTCGAAATCAGAAAGAAAGAAGATCGAGGATTGGGCGAAAGAGGGTAAAATAAAGATAATAGTCTCGCCGAGAACGCTTTCACAGGGCATTGATATAGGTTCAGTAGTTAGGATTGTGCATATAGGTCTTCCAGACAGTTTAAGAGAATTTTTGCAGAGGGAAGGAAGGAAGGGAAGAAGGGAGGAAATACCGTTTACTGAGTCAATAATTATTCCTCACAACCACTGGGATAGAGAGCTTTTTGCGAAGGGCTACGAGGCTTTTGAAAATTGGGTTTCGCTTCCTGTAGAAAAAACAATAATAAACCCAAAGAATCTGTACATGAAGCTCTTCACTGGAATAGTGAAGCTTGTCTCCCCCTGGTTGAGGCAGGACTTAACTGAGCCAGAAATAGAGGCGCTGAAAAGAGCTAAGATCTTGACCGATGGGCAGGTCAATAAAAGCAGGCTAAAGTTCATTTGGGATAGGCTGAACTTCTATGAGCTTGGCCCCCCGTATGGCATAAAGAGGTACTTGGAGAGTGACAGTGAAAAGATACCTTTAGAGCCTATAGGATTCTGCGATTTGGTAGAAATATTTCAGCTTGGATGCTTCGATCACGCAAATGATGCGATAGTCGTTTACCACCAAATGTCTGAAAAATATAGATCCGTGACTTCAGTAATCGAAAAGAAGATCAAAGATGTGAACTTTTGGCAGGACGAGGGACTTGCGAGAGCGATTGAGGAGTACTTAGATACAAAAGCTAGGTGGGGGGAAGATGCCAACTTTTACAATGATATAAGAAGTGGAAGGCTCTTTTCGAGAGTGGAACCTGTTGTATATCCTCCCAGAAATGGATTTGGAATGCTCACTAAAATTCCTGATACTATAATGTGGCTCGTATCATCGAAAAAGCCTTCAATATTCAAAGTAGGAAATTCAACTATAGTTGACAGGAAGAAGAGGGCGATAGTAGTTCCGGTTGAAGTTCATGGTATGTACAGAGATTTTACTTATGGCTATATCTATGAAGTGGATGAAAGACTCGACTTAAGGATGCTTAGGATCGCTCTTGCATTTATTTCCGTAGCTCTGAGGAGGATCGAGAGTATACATCTTGGCCTTATTGAATATGGAATCAGCAATGTCAGTGAGAAGAAGTTCATTGAAGTTCACGAATCTGCATCGGCTGGTTTTTTGGACTCATTTGATTGGCTTGAGTTCGCGGAAAAAGTCAGAAGATATGAGCCCGATACTCTTGATCTTATAATGATGGATCAGGTCGATGAAATAGCATATGCTGATTTCCTCGCTTTTGGGATGGGATGGGAAGATGTAAAAAGCTATGCCCAGAAGGTCCTAGAGTACCTAGACCAAGGGAGGCACATAGAGCTTTCTGTAAAAAATTTCGCTGCAAGGATAACAAAGCCCAGCAAATCTCTAAAGCTTTTATCGATAGACGCGCTACTTGAACCTATAGAAGATCAGAGTAGCGAAGCACCCCTCTTCTACGTTTTGGGCTTAACATACTTTGATGGAGAGAATCTAGAAGGGGAGACAAGGGTTGACATGATTTCATTCGGGCTTCCACCAGGAGCAATGCTTAAAAAAATTGAAAGTGAAATCGATGATCTCGCAGAATACGAAGAATACAACATACTAATCAGTTCGAAAGAGGTCGCGAAGTCCATATCTACAATGGGGCTTAGAAAGCTCCCCAAAATGATTGAATCAAAGGGAATTGAAGTAATGAAGTTGCTGGAAAACGTAATGCAGCCGCCATCACTTGAGCCCTACATAATGCTCGGCAAAAGGCTCTATGGAAAATTAATTGGAAAGGAAGCAGACTTAGCCGACATCGAGGAGATCAATATGATAATAAAAAGGATGAAGTCACAAGGCTATAAGCAACTTCTTGACTCCGAAAAGAAAAAAATTGAAAGCTATATTAAAATTAGAGCGGTTGCAATTTATCTTGCATATCTTCACTATTTATCTCTCGAGCGTGAAAAGAAAACTATCAAAGAAGAGGGAAAAAAATAACACGAGTTATCTAGAAAGCTAGTCGATTTATGTTAGAAAATTCCATTAAGTTTTTATTAAATTAAAAATAAATTATAAAAGAGGTAAAATTTATGTTTAAGCATCCGTTCTATTCAAAAGGTGGAGTAGTTACAAGTGAGTCTGCTATTGCTACAACTATAGGAGTGAAGGTATTGGATTTGGGGGGAAACGCGATTGATGCATCTGTTGCGACTTCTTTGACTTTGAGCGTTGTACTTCCTCACCTCGGGGGAATCGGTGGAGATTTTTTTGCTTTGATCGCGGATCCTTCTGAAAAAGTCCACTACATAAGCGGTTCAGGCTGGGCCCCAAAGAGGCTTAGTATTGAATATATGAAAAGCAGAGGATTTAATAAGATGCCTAACGAGGGACCTCATAGTATTGTAGTTCCGGGCTTGGTAGATGGCTTGAGAGTTATGTGGGAAAAGTTCGGAACAATGGAATGGAAGAAGTTGGTTAGTATAGTTGTCGATTCACTTAAGGACGGATTTCCGATTAGCAATTCATTCGCTTCTGCTCTGAATTCAAGCAAGGAAAAACTTCTCGAGGATCCTGGATCTAAAAAAACCTACTTCTCGAACAAAGAAAGCTATACAGCAGGAGATATATTCAAATATGACGGCCTAATTAATGCGCTTATTCTTATCTCGCAGGATCCGAGAGAGTTTTATGAAGGTCCGATAGCTGAAAAGGCTGTAGAATACCTAAACAGTCTTGGTGGAGCGTTTGAGCTTTCAGATTTTAAGGAGTTTAAAGCCCACATCGGAAAACCTATAAGCATAGAGCTGGGAGACAACACCATATATGAAATGCCTCCCAATACCCAAGGAATAACAACCCTTCAGCTTCTAAAGCTCTTGGAGTATCTTGGAATGAGCTATAATTCAACCTCAAGAGAGAGAGTTTTATCTCATTTGAGGCTTTATGAGCCTATATATGCAGTTAGAGATGCATACATAGGAGATCCTGAATATATGAAAACAACTGTTGAGGAGCTTTTAAGTCAGGAGTTTCTAAATAATGCAATAAAATCAATGAAATACAGAAACACGCTATCTACTCAAGGTAGCGATACTACATTTTTCTCTATTATAGACGAAAGCGGTTATGTAGTTAGCGGGATACAGTCATTATTTACAGGCTGGGGAAGCTATGTAACTGAGCCGACATTTGAAATTACTTTTAATAAGAGGGCTTCTTCTTTTAACTTGATTGATGGGCATCCGAACGCGCTTGGACCGAGAAAGAGACCCTTTCACACTCTTTCCGCAATGATAATAAAGGGTAAAGAAAGGGTTATGTCTTTAGGGCTTTCTGGAGCCCATTACAGGCCTCAGCTACACGCTCAACTTTATGAGAACATTTTTAGATTTAAGATGAATCCTCAAGAAGCTCTCGAGCATCCAAGGTTTGTGTGGGACCCTGAAAATAATTTAGTGGAATATGAGGAGGGAATAGATATGCCTAGCGCGAATGAATTGAATGGGAAAAAGATTATTAAAAGGGGATATCCGAGTAGGATCGGAGTTGCAGCAATTGCAGAAATTTTGGAAAATGGAGTAAAAGCGGCCTACAGCGATATAAGGGGAGACGGTTCTTCAGGAGGTCAAGTTTGAAAGGTGGAAAAGATGGGAGAAAAGAGCTCTAGAATCCAGGATTTCCATAAAATGAGCTTTGAAGAAAAGCTAAAAATAGTCAAGGAATTTTCAAATTTGAGCGATGAAGAAGTAAACCTCCTTAAAAGCATGGGTAGTCTAGATAGAAAAATAGCCGAAACTATGGTAGAGAATGTGGTAGGAGTGATGCCTCTGCCTTTCAGCGTTGCACCAAACTTTAGAATCAACGGAAGGGATTACCTAATACCAATGGTAATAGAGGAGGCCAGCGTTGTAGCTGCAGCATCAAACGCTGCTAGGTTTATGAGAGATGGCAACGGAATAATCAGCATTGCTACAGATTCGATCATGATAGGGCAAATTTATATATATGGAGTAAAAAACATCAGCTTCGCCTCGCAAATCATTTATGAGAATAAAGATGAAATCTTGAAGCTAGCAAATGAGACAGATAAATATCTGGTTAACATAGGAGGGGGAGCAAAGGACGTTGAGGTAAGGGCAATTGATACGAGAAATTATGGAAAAGTTCTATGTGTTCATCTACTAGTAGATGTAAAAGATGCAATGGGAGCTAATACGGTTAACACAATGGCAGAAAAAGTCGCGCCATTCATTGAAAAATTAACTGAAGGAAGAGCAATTTTAAGGATCTTGAGCAACCTGGCTGATAGGAGGATCGTAAGGACAAGGGCTATCGTTAAAAAAGAAATGCTTGGAGAGGAGGCTGTTGAACTTATCGCAATGGCTTCTGAAATTGCTGCATCCGATCCATATAGAGCTGCAACTCATAACAAGGGAATTATGAATGGAGTAATAGCCGTCGCCCTCGCTACAGGTCAGGATCATAGGGCTATAGAGGCTGGGGCTCATTCCTATGCTGCTAGAACTGGAAGATATACAACCCTATCATTTTGGGAAAAAGACAGAGAGGGGAATCTTGTAGGTACGTTGGAAATGCCCTTAGCAGTTGGTATAGTAGGAGGTTCTATTAAAGTTCACCCAATAACAAAGATCGCATTGAAGATCTTAAACATAAGTACTGCTAAACAGCTAGCAGAAATAATGGGGGCAGTTGGTTTGGCTCAAAATTTTGCGGCGCTCAGAGCACTTACTACAGAAGGAATACAAAAAGGTCATATGAGGCTTCATGCTAAGAATATTGCTGTGATGGCAGGAGCAAGCTACGAAGAGGCTGAAAAAATAGCTGAAATAATGGTAAACGAGAAAAACATCTCATTCTATAGGGCGAAAGAAATATTAGAAGACATACGGAAAAAAAGTTAATTTTTTTAAAATTTAATGTATCGGTCTGAGCGACCTTTCGTATATAAATCTTACAACTTCTTTTGTGACCTCAACAGGTGAAGTTGCTGCCATGAGCGGAGTCATTGGAGAAGTAATTGCATTTTCTACAAGTCTATCTACATCTTTATCCGTAAATCCTAAATCCGTCAGCTTGTCTGGAACTCCAATTGATGCGAACCACTTTTCAATTTCTCTTTCAGCATATTCTGCCTCTCCAGGCACTCCCTTTAGATCTGGTATTATTGAGCTCAAAAGATCTGCTGATAGCTCCGGGAAGATCTTATAAGTTACATTTAATACAGCTGGAAAAATTGCGGTCAGTCCTATGCCGTGAGGAGTTTTTGGATTCAGCGCGCTCATTGGATGCTCCAGAGTATGTGTTAAATGTAGAGATGCGATATCGAATGATATTCCAGCTATAGCAGAAGCATACATTAGCCAGTATCTTGCAGCAATATTATTGGGCTCATTCGCTGCTACGGGCAGCCACTTTGCAATTAGCCTTATTGCTGTTTTCGATAAAAGTGTTGAGTACGGATTTCTTGTTTTTGTGGTTGCAGCCTCAAAGCTGTGGTGAAATGCGTCCAATGCTGTTGACAGAGTCTGCCTCTTAGGAAGGGTTAAGGTAAGGGCCGGATCTTCAATAGCAAATACGGGATATAAACCTGGACCTGCAATTGCAGGCTTGTAGCCGCCATCAGATTGAGCTACTGCATATTTATCAAGCTCGCTCCCAGTCCCATGAGTAGTGTTGATTGAGACAACTGGTATTGCTTCATTTATCAGAATTATCTTCTCATACAAATCCTTTGCAGTCTTTCCCGGATTCTTTAAGAGTGCGGCTGCCGTTTTCGCCGTATCATTGTGGCTTCCTCCACCAACTGTTATAAATACTTTGGCATTAAATTCTCTTGCAATGTTAGCTAATTCATCGCATGAAGCATAAGTAGGATTCGGTCTAACCTTATCATAAATTGTAAATTCTATTCCGTTCTCCTCAAGAGCAGGCTTAATATATTGTTCCACTTTTGTAGACTGCCAAACAATAGGATCTGTAACAATAATTGCCCTATCAATGCCTTTAGACTTTAAGTTCTTTGAAATTTCAGATATCATCCTGATCGCTCCAACTCCAAAATACGTAACTGGCCTAGCTGGAGTAAGTGTAAATATCGATTCCAAATTCATTTTTAAGAAGTCTTCCAAATCTTCTTTCAAATTTTCCACCCATATTAATTATAATATTTTCTCATATATAAAAATTTATTGTAGAATTTTTACAATTTTTAAAAAACTTATAAGTTTTTATAAAATTTTTAATAATAAAAATTCATTATTATCATTTTTATTGTTAAAAATTATTTTAAATCTAAAATATGTCTTTTTAATTTGGATTAATAATCTAAAGATATCCCTATTACAATGACTAAGCATGATATCAATAAAACCCATAGGGATGTTGGCAATCCGCAAAGCATCGATGTGAATATTCTTCCGGCTCCATTGGCATACAAACCATAAACACCTATCGTCACTCCCGATATTATAGAAGCTAAACTGGAAGCTCTTGAAAACTTTCCCAGTTTGTTTTTAAAAGCAATTCCAGCTATAGTTACTGGAGCTAAAGGCAATAATAACAATGAAGTCATAACTGAAAGGTCAACAATATAAGCAGGGTGAAGATAAGCTAAAATTGAAGCTACTACTGTCAAAACCACATCGATTGTAGCAATCAACTCAACTTTTTTATCTTTAAGTCCTAGAAGATCTTTGAAGATAGCACTCGATACAGAGAGAATAATGCCGTCAGCCGTAGAAATCGCAGCAGCTATGATAGATATCCCTATGAAACCAGCTGCTATTGCGCTAAGCTTCGAGAGAATCGCGGGAGTAACATAATTGCCTCCCAAACCTGAAGGGATTATACCGTTTATTGCTAGATATCTCGCAAAAAGCCCAATCATTACTGCCAATAAAGTATATAGAAGTCCAAAGGCAGCGAAGAATGTGACGCTCATTTTGTAAGATTTCTCATCTCTCTGTATGAAGAGCCTTGAAATGACTTGAGGATTTGTTATAGCAAAGAAGATCCATGGTAGTGTATAAGAAAGAAAAACGGGAAAGCTCCAAAATGGCATAATACCTAAATATCCGCTGCTTGCTAGAACCTCTATCGCCCTTAGAGATCCGCCAAAAGGCAAAATCATCGAAATAACGACATATAAAAATAATATTCCACCTCCGAGCATTAAAATAGCTTGATACAAATCGGTAGTTGCCACACTCCACATTCCCGCAATAGCTATCCAAAGTGCGACGATTACGGCCGCAGCGACAACGCCACTTTCATAGCTCATCCCTCCTATTTGGAAAATTACGCCCAACCCCTGAATTTGAGCTGCTATGTATGGGATCATAGCAAAAATGTATAAAAGAGCAATAAATTTTGATAAAAAGATAGAACCATAAAGATCTCCTAGCATCTGAGATGGAGAGATCCATTGCCTTTCTTTTGAGATCCTCCATATTTCATATCCGACTGTTGAGAGAATTGCGACTGTAGAAAGCAAATATGAAAGCTCAAAGCCAAGCGTCCCCACTCCTGTCGAATAAGCCATTCCTACAAGTCCTATCATCATGAACGCGCTGTAAGTGGTCGCAGCATAAGTAGCACCAGCTAGAATTCCTCCTATTTTTCTTCCACCAATATAGTAATCTCTCGCGCTCTTTATGCCAACTCTTTTTGATGCAACTGCAATTGCTGTTCCAATAATAGCATAAATTAAAAAATAGATGATAAAAACGTTCATTCCATTTTTCCTCTCCACAAGAGTATTAAGGAGAGCAATATCCAAAAGAAAGCTAAAGAAGGCCAGAAGAGTAGGAGTTCAATTCCTTTTGAATTTCTCAGAAAAGCATAGGGAACCAGATAAAAAAGAGCTAATATGAGAAAGCTAAACGTTATATATGTTCTTCTCATTTTAAATCACAACCGAACATATGTTCGATAAATTTTAAATACTCAGTTATATATAAAATTTTTTGAGATCATGTCTAAAGGAGAGCTTAAAGAAAAAATACTGGAACTTCTCGCAAACTTTCAAGGGGAATCAATACCCCAATCTTATATTCATAGAAGCATTTCTGCTTCAAAGTCGAGAGTAAGTGAAATCCTATATGAGCTGGAAAGAGAAGGGCTTATAAAAAGGAAGCAGATAGGAAGAAGCAAATTTATCTATGCATATACCGGGATAAAGGAAAAAGCTCATGAAAAAGATGAAATGAGGATGACGATCGGAATAGTTTATTCGAGCGAATACCTCTTCTTGGGATACTTTTTGAAAAAAATGAACGAAATGAAACATAAAGTGAACGTGAAAGTTTTTAGCGATGGCTTAGAAGCTCTAGATGCTTTAGTCCACGGGAGAATAGATCTTGCAATTTCCCCCTTTATTGGTCAGCTCATTTTTTCAACCATTTATGAAAGCTACAAAATTCTCCCTAGAGGTATGGGGAGAGGGTATGAGATTTTATATCTTGATGGGGGGAATAAGGTTCATTCGAGTAAGCTCAGCACTATGGATTACATAAGAAGCTTATCTATCAAAAATGGTATTATTGATGCTGAAAATACCGTATATTATAGCTCTCCTGATGAGCTCCTCTACATGGCCAAAAAAGAAAAAGGTTATGTAATAACTTGGCATCCTTTGTATAAAAAAGTCGAATCGATGGGATTTAAAGTAGTAAAAGATGCGGGAATTATGGAAAATGAGCTGTGTTGCTCCCTAGCAATTTCAAATATTGTTGCTGAAAGTGTGAGAGAAAAAATAACTTGGATGTATAGAGAATCTCTAGAAGCGTATTCGAAGGACAGAAGCAGATATTTAGAATTATATTCCATTATTACGGGAATTGATATTGACCTAATTAAAGATGCAATGTATGTATACGAGCCATTTAATGGGGATTCAATGAAAGCTACAGAAGAAGTACTAGACATTATATCCCCCTCTGTTCCTGACAAATCCGTATATTTAAAATCAATTATTAGATGATGCAAAGGTCTGCAATTAAAAACATTCATTTCAATCAAATAACATCGGATCAAACATCCTTTTGACCAATTTTTTCTATGACGAGTTCGCGGAAGGGATCAGTTTGAACTCAAGAATCGAGAGAGCACTAAGCTGGTACTATGGAATATTAAGAGGAAGGTATCCGCCCAAATATAAGATCGCTAGAAGTCTTGAAGTCGATGTTAAGTTGACCTCCCTTAGCCTACAAGAGCTTTGGTCTTTACATGAAGAATTTGAGAAAGAATTTCATAAGTTATCAAACGACATAATGAAAGACGAATCCATCGAGCTACGAGATTCTTCTAATAATTCATATTTGGACCTTAAAATTGAAATACTAAAAAGAATGCTTACAAATTGCGAATATTGCGAGAGAAAATGCGGATCGAATAGGTTAACAGATAAGGGAAAATTCTGCAAAGTGGATTATAAGACATATATTTCATCATATTTTCTGCACTACGGAGAAGAATATCCACTTGTTCCAAGCGGGACAATTTTTTACTCTGGATGCAATCTCAGATGTGTTTATTGCCAGAACTATGAAATCTCTCAAAGCTTTCCACTCAAAGGAAAAGTCGTAGCACCTCAGCAGCTTGCTGCAATACAGGATAAGCTTGTAAAAGAAGGTGCAAAGAATATAAATCATGTAGGTGGAGAGCCTACCCCTTATACACATGCAATTGTTGAAAGCTTTAAATATCTAAAAACGAATACGCCTCAGATATGGAACAGCAATTTCTATATGAGCGAGAAACTCACTATACTGCTCAGAGATCTCATAGATCTTTGGCTTCCAGACTTTAAATACTGGGATGATTCTCATGCAATAGTGCTCTCCGCTGCACCAAGGTATAGAGAAGCTGTAATCAGAAATTTGTTATTGATAGAAAATGAAGGTAGCATCATATTAAGGCATTTAGTGCTTCCAAACCATGTGAAGTGTTGCAGTATCCCGATAATTGAATGGCTTTCTAAAAACATGCCGAAGGATTGGCTTGTTGTAAACATTATGGATCAGTACTATCCTACTTATAGGGTGTTATCAGAAAGCGAGAGGTGGAGAGATTTAAATCGGAAAGTGAGAAAAGATGAATATTTTGAAGTAGTTGATTATGCAGCTAAAGAAGATCTTATTTTAATTTAATACTATTGTCGAAATTATTGTATAGGCAAAACTTATAATAAAAACAAACCTAAAGAACTCATGGTGAACAGAACTGTCTTTTGAAGAAGCGGAAATCATAAAGAGAAGGGCTGAAGCTTTTTTAAGGAATTCTGAGGATCTTATTGGGAAAAAGGAATGGGACCTCGCAGTTTTTAGCTTGGAGCAGTACTGCCAGCTTATTTTAAAATATAAAATGCTGGTGCATTTTGGAACTTATCCAAGGACTCATTCAATTAGAAGACTTATAAAAGATTTAACAAAAATAAATACAAAATTGCGTTCATTTATTGAAGACGAGGATAAACTGCATTACATAGCAAGATTAGAGGAGGCATACGTGGCTTCAAGATATTTCCCTTATACTTATGAAGAAAAGGAAACAATTAGCCTTTTTAAATTTGTCAAAGAAGTATTTAAACCTATAATTGATGAATTATAATGTTTTCCTATAAAGCAAATTTTAAAAATTATATAGAAATAGGGAGAAAAATTAAAGAAATTGTAAACAGCTTTGACCCTAATGCAAAACTATATATTTTTGGCTCAGCTGTCAAGGGAAAAAACGTAGCCTCAAGCGACATTGATATTTTGATAATAACAGAAAAAATTGAATTGAAATATGAAATAATGGTGAAGGTTTTTAAATCGATAGATGAACCAATCGAGCTACACATTATTACTAGAGAGATTTTTGATAAGTGGTATAGAAGATTTATACCGATTGAAGAGCTTGTTGAAATATAGAGCTTTGTCTTTAAAGTCGTAACGAAATTGGATATAAACCAGCATCTGATTAATTACAAAAAAAGTGTAAACGAAAAACGAAAAAGCATCTGATCTACAGGATGAAAATTATCACTAATTTATTTTTCTATCGTTTTTTCGAATAATGGTTTGGATAAATCTACTTCCAAATATTCAAAATTCTTTTTGCAAATACTCTTTATAACTGAAAGCCTCGCTTTTTAAGCTGGGAAGGAGGTCAGAAAAATTAAAAGACAAACATAGCGATGTTTATTAGGACAATAAATACGGTAGATACTAAGGATATAACGTAAAGAGGCTTACTAATTTTGTATCCTCCCATTAAATTTCCATCTTTACTTATATTAATAAGAGGAAAGAGCACAAGGGGAAGAGAGAAAGAGAGAATTGCCTGGGTATAGACGAGAATGCTCATCATGTCCACTCCAAGGTAAACTGCAATTAGAAATGGCACCATATTTATCAATCTCAGCATTAACCTAACTTTCCACTGCTTAGTAGGAGTTCCAAAATAGCTTTCCAATATCTTTACTCCAGCTATTACACTTACCATAGAGGAGCTCAATCCAGACGAGAAGAGAGAGATCGCAAAAATCCATGATGCTAAAGCACCGAAAAGAGGAGCTAATGTGTAATACGCACTTTCCAAGCTAGTAATATTAGTCAACCCTTTTAGATAAAATGCATAATAGCTCATTATCTGTATTGCAGCATTAACAAGGCTGGCACCTCCTAAATTAACGAGTGTTTCTTTAAGATGGTTCTTAATTTCCCCTTTTTTGTTTAATTCCTCCTTTCCCTGCTGACTTTTCTGCAGACAAATACGAATGAAGAATAATTGCATGAGGCATTATTGTCGCACCTATTATGCTTGTTGCGGTCAGGATCATTTCACTTCCACTTAAATAAGGGATGAATGAATGCATGAGAATTTCTTCAGGATTAGCATGAACAATTACTAACTCGATCAAGTAGCTTAATCCAACAATCCCTACAAGTCCTGCTATTACAATTTCCATTCTCCCTAAGTCTTCAGTAAGTAAAAAAAGCAAGAGAACATCCACAACTGAGAGGCCAGCTGAAATTGAGAGCGGTATGCCTAAAATTAGGTGAAAACCGACAGCCATACCTACGAACTCCGCCATGTCGGTGGCGAGTATCGCAATAAACAGTCCGAAAAAGTAGAGCTTTTTTTCATTTTTTCTGAGCTTTGCCATCGATACGTCAAGCAGTCCTTTTTCCGTGACAATACCAACCTTTCCGGAAATATACTGAAACATGATCGCCATTGCTCCGGAAAGCCAGACGACCCAAAGCAGAGTGAGCCCGTATTTAGAGCCAGCTTCAATATTCGTCCCAAAATTTCCCGGATCAATATATGCGACAGAAACTAAAGTTGCTGGACCTATAGCTAGAATTCTCTTTAGGTTTTCAAGCTTTCCGGTCAACTTAGTTCCCCAGTCTTAAAAAACATTAAAAGTAAGTAAAATTAGGTTATATTTTTTCAATATGTACTAAAACAAAAAGAAAAAGCTTTCAAAAGCACCTTCATAATTTAAATAGAAAAGCTTTTAAAAAAATGCTTATTTATATTTGCTGAGCGAGGTCTACTATAAATGAGGAAGAAAGTTCTTTGCCTTGCTTTTACAATTATTTTTGTTACTGCTATTGCGAGTATTTCTAATGTTGCACTTGTTGAAAATAGCTCAGTTGCAAGATCTGAGCCTTTCGGAGAAGTGCCAGAAAAAAGCTCATTAAGTTATGTGAGCATCCAACCTAACTACTTTCTCTACTATCCTATACAAGTTGAAAGCGGAATGAACATAACATTTGAGGTAAATTCCAGTGAAATAGTAGATGTGTATCTTATGACTCCTTCCCAATTATCTACTTTTAAATCTTCCGGCTCAATCGAATATCTTTATTCCTATAGAGGATATAACATTTCAGCTAATATAGGTCCTATGCATTACGGAACTTACTATCTAGTAGTTTACAATGATGCCTCGAACGAAATAGCTTATGTAAGCTACCAGGTTTCAACGATCCCTATAGATGTATATTCATATTATAACAGCCTTCCTGCGCCAATCGGAATTGCGGACTATGGGGTTGTAAATTCCTCGGGAGTCCTAATTCCATATGAATTGCTTTACAAGGAAGCTATTGGAATAGCGAACATATACTCAATAGAGGCATATAATTCAACGTCTCCATCTGGGGTTTCAGAATACGGAGCTAGTCTTCAGCTCAACGTTGTTCTTCAGGTGAATACAACATACGGATCTTATACATATTGGGTTCAGAACGTTCCAAATTTCTGGACTAATAATAATACTTTGTTCTTTGTAGATAACGTTTGGAACTTTACTTCACATTTTTCTTTCCTTACAAACCAGAGCGTTAAAGGAAATGGGTATGTTTATGTTGACAACGTAGGAGAAGACTACTATGCTTATTCAACAGAAATGAGAAAATATACTCTTCCTTTGAACTTAAAACTTGCAGTGAGCGAAAATTTCTCAAGTAACGCTGTATACATCTCATTTGGATATTCTCTGGGAGAAAGCGAAGAAATTACTTGGTACGATAAAGTTATTATACCACAAACAGGGATAACATCAGCTTCATTTATAATCTCGGGCTTCTCCCAAACTCCAAGCGGACATTTTTACGACTCTGAATTGGTGTTCGGAGGAGAAGGGAATAGAGAGATCACTAATTTTACAAAAATGAATGCCCAGCTGATGCTTAAATATGTTCTGGAGAATGAAACAATTGTTCTTCCCATGTCTCTATATGGATTTGGGAGCGATACAGCTGAAGGAGCAGATGACCTCTCGACAAATTTAATTGATGGAATTCCCACGGTTCAAATAGGGAGCGGAAATTTTTATCCTGTGTTCTACTCGGTCAATCTCTCTAAACTCAGCGCAAAAATTGCAATATCATATCCAAATGCAGATGCAGATGTCGGTTTTCCAATTGAAATAAGTTCTCAGATCATCGGAGGTCTTCCCCCATATACTTACATTATTTATGTAGACGGTTCTCCAATCTATCAGCTAACTTCCTATTCAGATAAGCTAAACTTTTTAGCATTTGTTCAGCCTCTGAATGAGGGAGGGCATTATATTGTTATTGAAGTAAATGATTCTTTAGGGAATTCCTTTTTTTCAAATAGTTATACTATAAATGTAAACCCAGATCCTTTCGTTTTTATTTCTGCAAATGCAACAGAAACAGATGTCGGTGTACCAATAAGTATCTCATTTTATGCATTTAACGGCACTCCTCAGTACACCTACTCTATCTATGCCAATGGGTCTCTTATAGATAGTGGAAGTATTTTGCAGCAAGGGAGCAAAGTTAATGTTACATATGCTCCAAGCGCCTCTGGAGTTGTCTTCGTTGTTCTATATTTACAAGACTCTGCGAATTTCACCGTAGAAAAGCTTCTTGAAATAAAAGTAAACAGTCCTCCAGCGATCAGTCTTGATTATGCAAGAAGTAATAGTGATGTAGGCGTTCCAATAGCTTTTACTGTAAATGTGAGCTCAGGGACTCCTCCTTTTATGTATATATGGATGATCAACGGAACTCCCGTTGCTTTTAACACCTCTCAGTATATACTTAATGCGACCTATCCAGGAAGCTATTATGTTAAAGCCATTGCAAAAGACTCAGCAGGATATGAAGTTTCAAAAGAGATCAAAGTAGATGTAAATCCAGATCCCGTTATGAGTAACTTCACATATATTTCTTCATCAAGTAACTTTTTGTTTGAAAACAACAAGGTCGAGGTCTTTGTAAGCGTTAATAACGGTACGCCTCCATACATTTATACATGGTATTTAAACGGAAAGATCGTATCAACAAGCAGTGAGCCGGAATATACATTTTCTCTAGCGAATGGCTTAAATAAAATTCAAGTAAAAGTAACGGATTCAGCAGGATTCAGCGTATATAGCTCAATTATAAACATAGTTGCTTCATATAACTATTTAGCATTGGTAGGTTTAGGATCCGCTTTTATCTTAACCGCATTAATAATTATAGGATATTTAAAGAAAAAGTAAAAATTACTTCTTTTTTAAAGCTTCTTTTATTGACTCATCTAATATATCGAGCCCTCTTTTTAGCACGTCTTCTTCGATT
The DNA here is from genome assembly GCF_000258425.1 of Fervidicoccus fontis Kam940. Lineage (NCBI taxonomy): Archaea > Thermoproteati > Thermoproteota > Thermoprotei > Fervidicoccales > Fervidicoccaceae > Fervidicoccus > Fervidicoccus fontis. Next base: position 163,903 of record NC_017461.1, on the reverse strand, counting down.
GTTAAAGGCGGATGTAGCCTAATAACATTAGAGTATAGACCGGCTATGAGCAAAAGAAGACCCCTTTCTCTAGCTGTATTTATTATCTTTTTTGTTATATCCTCGTCCGGTTCTTTTGTCTTTCTATCCTTTACAATCTCTATTGCCTGCATTATCCCCAAGCCACGCACATCCCCTATTATTTCATATTTTTCATACATTTCTTCTAGCCGCTTTCTAATTATCCTTCCAAGCATTTCAGCCCTAGCAGGAAGGTTGTCTCTTTTCATTATTTCTAAAACTTTCAATCCAACGGCGCAGGAGACCGGGTTTCCACCAAAGGTTCCCCCAAGGGAGCCTAAATGCACTTTTTCCGCGATGCTCTCTCTAACTGCGATTCCCGAGAGTGGAAGGCCGTTGGCTACCGCCTTTGCAAATGCCATTATATCTGGCTCGACATCAAAGTGCTCAACTGCCCACATTTTTCCAGTCCTCGCAAATCCTGCTTGAACTTCATCATCTATCAGCAGAATGCCATTTGACTCCAAAAAGCTCTTCAGCTCCTTTACATACTCCTTTGGAGGAACGACGAAGCCTCCCTCTCCCTGGATCATCTCCATTAAAAATGCAGCAATTCTGTTGGGAGGATATCTTGCATGTGTAAACCACTTTTTCATATAATCTAGACAAGCTAGACCACATTCCGGATATTCGTGCCTAAATGGACATCTGTAACAATAAGGATATGGAAGAAGCTCAACTCCTTGGGAAAATGGCTCCATGCTCTCTTTGTATGGCATATATTTTCCTGTAGCAGCCAGCGCTGGACCGTAAGTGCCTCTTCCGTGAAATGCATTTTCGAATGCAACTATTACATGCCTTCCAGTCGCCTGTCTTGCCACCTTAATAGCGTTGTCAATCGCCTCTGATCCGCTGTTCCAGAATGCAACTCTTTTCTTCTCCTTTCCTGGAGATACTTCGGATATCTTTTTTGCCAGCTCAACATATGAAGGATAATTGAGGTTCATTATTGATATGTGCCACAACTTTCTCAGCTGCTCTACAGCCGCATCGATAAGCTCAGGATTTGCATGTCCTAGAGAGGTAACTCCGATCCCTGAGGTGAAATCTATGTATTTTTTTCCTTCAGTATCAAATAAAAAAGCATTTTCTCCTCTTATGACGGTTATCGGATGGTATAGGGAAACTGCACTTATTACGTAATCTTTCCTTTCCTGAAGATATTTTTCCGTCAACGCATAATTCACCAATTGAAAAAAAATGAAGGTTTTATATAAGTTTTTTGCATTAATAATGTTAAATCGATCGCAATTATATATTGGAATGATCGTACTTATTTATTGAAAACCTAAGATCTTTCAGCAAACGGAAAAAATATAAAACATAAATGAAGAGAAAATTTTAAAGAGATGTAAAGTTATGGAAGAATTTAAAGAATACTTAAAGTGTTTAAGAGATATAGAATATGAAACATATTTTGTTTATAACATGCTTTATTCCAAAATAGAAAAAGAAGACATCAAGCATATATTTTTATACATCGGGATGGACTCTTATAAGCATTATTTGATTTACGATAGACTTTTGAACGGAGAATCCTCCGATGAAGATCTTTGTAGAGATATTCTTGGAGACTTATTTATGGATTCCTTGAATTCTATAAAGCAATTAAAGGCCTCTGTATTTAAAATAGACAAAATTTCAGACGAGCAAATTTATGAAATTATAAGTATGCTGGTTAATTATGAAGGAGGAGTTTATGAGGAAGCTCTGTCTTCGATTATCACCAGGATTCTCGGAGAGAATTTAAAGGGAGGAATCAAAAAAATCTTTGAGCTTATAGAAGAAGATGAAAAGAAGCATGAAAAACTTCTGATGGACTTATTAATAGGAAAAACAAAGAAATATGAATTGTCTTGAAACAAGCAATTGCTGAAGCTTTTCTTAAAAATTAGGAGTTTGCTGTTCCTAATAACTTCTTTACCTCTTTTTCAAGATGAATGTAAGAAATTGCAAGCACTGGCTGGATCAATAGGATTATTGCGGAACTACGGAGGCAGCAGGGCTAAGCGCCATTGTAGCCATCGCTACAGCAACACTTTCGTTTTTGGTAATGGAAGTCAATATAATTGATTGGTGATCTTCATACTTTATGCGCAGGACCTTATCGACAGCCAAAGACAGCGCAATTAATCCGAACACTATCAGTGTTTGATAACCTATGATCTCTAAGGCAATTGTTGGCTTTGCAATAAGCAATGAAGCTTTTGAAAAAATTATAATGAATATCAAAACAAACAGTGAAATCATAGTCGCTACTGAAAGTGAGCTCCTTATCACTCTAAGCTCTTCAAGCTTCCACACTTTTCTCTATATATATTCTGATTAGCTGTCCTGCAATCAGCGGGAGGATCAATATTTCAGTCAGTGAGATAAGAATTGTGCCAATTGGCACGGGGACGGATATGCTCCTGCTGTATAATCCCAAAATTACTGGCAAGGCTGGAATTGCAACAATTATGTCAAATTAGTATTAGGGCAGTAGCAAGTTCTGCGTTTCCTGCCGAAATTAAAACGTAACCAAGTGCTGCGCTTGATGCTGGCACCGAATTCGCTGCAACAAATCCTATTCCAAACTGAGGACCCAACTTATTCGCTACAGATATTGCTAGTAGTGGAAACAAAATGAATACGTAAATTAATGAGATTATAATTTGCTTCCAAAGCTTCAACTGCCTTCCTAGCGCTTCTGTTCTCAGTTGAACCATATATGGATAAAGGGTGGCTATTGCAAAAATAGTGACGAGATTAGTAAAGAGATCTTTATATTTTGGTGTTATGGTTCTAAAATAATAACCTATTAATATTGAACAAAATCGCTTAAAATAGTCTTAAAAACCTTTATTCTTCAAAGATCACTTTTACTATAAGTTCCTTGCAGCTTCTTCAGCAAGAGGATCTAGGAAATTGTTCTGATCATCAATTATTGAATATTTCCTCAACGTAATGAGGATATCATAAAGCACCCTTTCACTTAAAACCCTTCCTTCCAAATCTTCCATTTTTTTCTTGAGCTCTTTCCATTCTCTTTCTCCATTAGCGAGAAATTTTAATACGGCTCTATATCTTTCTGCACTTACCCTGTTTTTTAAAAAGTTCTCAAGCTCCTGCCTAGCCATTGTAACAGCCTCTCTCCATATACTTTCAAAATCTCTATTCTGCATTGTTCTAGAATATCCGTAATAAGTCAGCCAGCCAATAATGCCGTCAAGCTTATCAACAGCAGCTTCTAATTCTTCATCATTTACTCTAATTTTCGATTCTTCGAATCCCCTTTTCAAGAAATCTATAGATTTTTCCTTGTCAAGCCTTCTAGTCTTTACTTCAAGGTAAGCTCTTCCGTAGAGTGGAGCGTTCGGCTCATCGAAGAATCGGTATAGTACACCCATTTCCGAGCCAGAAACGATAAATGATAAATTCCTCAAGTGATCATACGAATATGCAATGGCATTAGCCAGCTCTACAGATAATTTTCCTGTTACCCTCTGAAGTTCATCAAAGACAATAACCGCTTTTATTCCGTGTTCAACGCATGATTCATCTAAAGCTCTAAGAATTTCCACAAGCGAAGCTCTATCTTTCCCCCATGAAAGAGAAACTTCGAATCCATCTACAGATATGCCTCTAATCAGCTTAAGCATCTTGGTTAAGGACTTGTAAAACTTTTCTTTGTTTGAGATTCTAGTAAGAAAGTCAGTGAGCCCTTCGGATAAGAGATGATATAGGTCTCTTCTTGAATTCGGCATGCTTCTCATATCAAAGAAAACATAAGGAATGTCGGAATCATTGAGAGTGGAAAGAATGAGAGATGTTTTTCCCGTTCTTCTTAAGCCCGATACTACTAAAAGTGGTTCTCCTATATTTTTCTTGAGAAATTCAAATTCTTTTTCGAAATCGTAAAGATCTTTTTTATTTACTTTTGGCCTCGGATCAAATAACATTTTCACACCGAAAGTTACTTTCGTGCCGAAAGTAAAAAACTTTTCTAAAACTATTCATCATAAAAATTCTAGCAAATTTGGAAAATTACAGATATAGGATTAGAGTTGAAAGGGTTTTTATCGACTTGCATCAAAAAACTATAAAATCTAGTTCCTTAGCCATCTGTAAATAGCGATTGTTAATACCGGATTGCCACCCATTATAAAAAGAGCTTTAACGTGGTAAGGCTTTCCAATAAGTATTGCTTCAAGCGCAGAAGGATAGTTGGTCATTGGTATTTTATTTTTAGGCTTCGTGAGCATGAGATGAAGAGGGTTTGATGATTGGTATCGTGTTGGATTTGAAAATTTTTATTAGGTTGTTAGAGAGGAAGGTTTTGGTTCCTTGCGTATTTCGGTACCGTTTTTTGAGTTTGATCGTTTTTAGGATTTTGGTAGTTCGCAGAAGTAGTGTTGATCGAAGAATTGCAGTCTATATACTTATACGATTAACAATTTGAGCCATCTTGTCCGTGTTACTTTTTTTGGTTTTGCTACTAATCGTTCTGAGTTTGTTAGTATTACTGTCCTTTATATGGGTAGTTCTTCTCTCCATATCTCCATTTGTCTTAGCATGTCTAGGAATTCCGTAAGATCCATCTTAATTCTTTTCTTCTTTTAGGATTTGTATTTTTGAGTGCGGAATATAACTGTTTAGAGCATACAGAGGCTTCCTATTTGCTGTTGTTGGAAAGAAGATTGAAAGCAATAATGTTGAAGAAATAAGATGCCTTTCTGAGTGATATAGAGAAAGCGTTTATATTCATAAGGCTTCCACCAGATGTGCCGATGTAAAAGAAATTTTCTCTAACGAAGATTTCCGATGAGGGTCTCCATGAAAACATCCGAGCATTATGTCAAGACAACCAAGCTTAAAATTCGGTGTGTTTAACTGGAGATTAAAAACACCGGCGGTTGATTTAACCTCATTTCCAATGCGCCGTGCGGAGACCAAGAAAAAAGATGTCCGAGCATTTCAATCATGCTCACAATTAACTGTTAAGCTCATTTCTCCTTTTTAAGATGGAGGACAACTGGTATTAAAAATGAATGTTCTCTAACCTCGAAAATGGCAAAATAGCTATTTAAATTCACTAAAAGGTAAATGAAGAAATGCTGTACAGAGTGCCAAAAATCTTACAGAAAAAGTTTATATCTAATGAAGCTATCCGATTTTTCAGTATTAAATTACACTAAAAATTAAGGGGATTTTGTTAGCTATCCTTTCACAAAAAATTGGGTAAAATACATAGCTAATCGGCGAAAATTTTCCGTTTTCTCAAAGCTTATGGTGTTCCCACAAATCATACAAAACTTTCATACATATATATCAATTGAAGGAAAAGAAGTAAAACTTAAAAGCATTTATATAGAGGAAAATCTTCCTTTTAAATAGCTAAACTCCTTTCTTTTGAAGTGGAACATCTTCCAAAGTATTTCCATAACTTTTCCAAAAAATTGATTCAAAGTATTTCTCCATATTAAAACTGCAGAGGTGTTTTATAAAGTGCACCGATAAATTTACTGATCGATCAATCGCTAAATCGATTATCGAAGCGTCCGGGCAATTGGAAATTCAAATTAAAAAATCTTCTAAAAATAAGCTGAAAAAGCGCTTTTTTTACTGGTTCTCCGATCTTTGAATTCTTTTTCACAGTAACAAATTAATTTTATGAAAAAATTATAAAATATAAAATTATATAAAATATATACTCACTTTTAAATAGTATAGAAGATTATAATATAAAATGGTGTAAAAATTGTGTGAAAGATTAAAAGATAGAGTAGTGGTAATAACAGGTGCTGCAAGAGGCATTGGATATGCTACAGCAATGCTCGCAGCGAAGGAAGGGGCAAAGGTAGCAGTGTGCGATGTTCTTGAAGATGAAGGGAAAAAGGCTGCAGAGGAGATTAAGAGGACAACTGGGAATCAAAACGTAAAATTCTACAGGCTTGATGTGACGAACGAAGATGAGGTAAAGAGAACATTTGAGCAGATCTCAAAAGATCTGGGAGATGTCTACGGGTTGGTTAACAACGCTGGAATAGCGGGAGTGAGCAAGCCCACTCATGAGATAACGCTTGAAGAGTGGAATAAGGTCATAAATGTTAACCTCAATGGAGTGTTCCTCTGCACAAAGCACGCAGTTCCATACATGATTAAAAACAACAGAGGTAGCATAGTAAACCTGTCTTCTATTTATGGAATAGTAGGAGCTCCGGATGTACCTCCATATCATGCTTCAAAAGGAGCCGTAAGGATCATGACTAAGGTCGATGCTCTATTCTATGCGAAATATAACATAAGAGTGAATTCTGTCCATCCTGGATTTATTGATACTCCAATGGTGAGGGGTTATGCGGAGGGTACAGGAAATAGAGATGCGGTATATGAGGCCCTAAAGAAGCTGCATCCTCTTGGAAGGCTTGGAAGGCCGGAGGAGATCGCCTCAGTTATCGTATTTTTGCTGAGCGATGAGTCATCTTTCATGACTGGTTCAGAAGTTGTAGTAGATGGGGGATATACGGCTCAATAATTTTTTAACAATCCCCTATACTCCTTTTTTGAAAAAGCAAAAAAATTATAAGGATTTTTTCATTAAACATCACTAGTTGAGGAACAAGAGCGGCGGTCGTCTAGCCTGGACTAGGACGTCGGCCTTCCAAGCCGGTGATCCCGGGTTCAAATCCCGGCCGCCGCATTTTTTGAATTAGCTATAAATAACTGCAATTCTTTAATTTCTAAAAGCGCAAAATTTATTGCTTTTTAAATTTTTGCAAAATCCTATTTGACCTCCTTCTTCGCTTTTAAGAACCCACATCCTTTAAAGTGAGTGATTATAATTATATTCAAGTGATGGGGAGCTTTATGGTAACGGGTTTCGTTAATGCGAAGATATATGCGTCTTTTAACCCTTTGAGGATAGAAGAGGCAATGATCGTAAGCGAGGGTAGGGTTGTATATGTGGGTAAGGAAGGCATTGTGAGAGATGTGGTCAGAAAGCTCAATGGAAAAATATTAGACCTTAATGGAAGAGTGGTCCTTCCTGGATTTATTGACTCGCATATGCACTTGGATGAACTCGGAATGTTTTTAAATATGCTTGATCTGAGAGAAGTGAAGAGCGTAGAAGAAATGAAGTCTATGCTTAGGGAATACGTTCGAAAAGCAAGAAATTCCTGGATCCTCGGGCACGGATGGGATCAAGAAAAAATGGAGAGATGGCCAACTAGGCACGACCTGGATGAAGTTGTAAAGGAGAAGCCAGTAATGCTTACAAGGATCTGCATGCATGCTGCAGTTCTAAATACTAAAGCTATGGAACTCACTGGTCTTATAAACAGCGATCTTCCTGGTGTTATGAAGGATGAGAATGGAATTCCAACTGGAGTGGTGAAAGAGGAGTCGTTTGAAGTTGCAAGGAGAAAGTTTTCGGAATCCCTCACCATTGACGATTACTCAAAGTTTTTGGAAGATGCGATGAATTACACATCTTCCCAAGGAGTAACTACTGTGGGGTTCGTGAGCTGTAGCTTAAAGGCTTTCAAAGCTCTTATGAAGATAAAAGATGAGGGCAGGATGAAGGTTAGGGTAAGGGCTTATTTGAATTATCAAGAAGCTATGGAATTATTCGACTTCTTTAAGAGTTTGGGATTAAAAAGAGGGGTAGGGGATGATATGTTGAAGCTCATGGGAATTAAAATAATAGCAGACGGAAGCCTTGGCGCAAGAACCGCATGGCTTTCAAGCCCATACTCTGATGACCCAGAAAATAGCGGTCATTCAAATATTGATGAACAAGTTCTAATGGAAATTGTTAAAGCTGCGGACGAGCTGGGGCTACAGATTGCTGTTCATGGAATTGGAGATAGGGCAATAGATATGATAATTAGCGCTTACGAAAAGCTTGGAAATTTAAAGGAGAAAAGGCATAGGATAGAGCACGCATCAATCCTGAGGCCTGACCAATTAGAAAAGATTGCTGAACTTGGAATAGCTATATCACTTCAGCCGCGCTTTGTAATATCTGACTGGTGGATCAAAAATAGAGTTGGAGAGGAAAGGATCAGGTTGGCTTACCCATTCAAGTCGATGATTAAGAAAGGAATTAAACTGGGATTTTCCACAGACTCTCCAGTAGAATCGCTGAACCCATGGGAAACGGTTTATAGCTCCATTACAAGGGGAAAATACGAAAATTTGCCAATATATGAATTCACGAAAGATGAAAGGATAAACTTAGAGGAGTCTCTCTATTTCTATACAGAGGGCTCTGCATATCTCCTGTTTGAAGAGAGTAGTTTGGGAAGCCTAGAAGAAGGAAAATACGCCGACTTCATCGTTGTAAATAGAAATCCGTTTGAGCTCGATGAGAGAGAGATCAGAGATGTAAAGATAGAGGAGACGTATCTTTCAGGCATTCGCGTCAAATAAACCACAGAAAAGTTTCAGAAAAAGTTTCAGATAAAAATATTCAGTAAATAATTTATTACACGCCTGCATAATATATTATAAAATCATTATGAGTGATAAAAAGTGTCTTTTACTATTGAAAGGGTAAAAACATGGATCCCCGGGCTTGATGAGCTACTGAATGGGGGGATTCCTAAAAGAAACGTTGTCATAATCACCGGAGGGCCGGGAACAGGAAAGACAATACTTTCGCAGCACTTTCTGTACAATGGACTTGTGAGGGGAGAGGCTTCAGTATATGTGTCTTTAGAGGAGCATCCCGTTCAAGTGAGGAGAGCTATGGCTACGTTCGGCTGGGATGTGAAAAAATTTGAAGAGGAGGGAAAGTTCGCTATTGTAGATGCATTTACTTCGGGCATAGGTGAAGCTGCGAAAAGAGAGAAGTATGTTGTAAAAAGCGTTGATGATGTCGGAGAGCTCATAGATGTAATTAGAATGGCTATTAAAGAGACAAATGCTCAGAGAGTAGTTATAGATTCCGTCTCCACTTTATACATGACTAAGCCTGCAATTGCCAGAAATACAGTAATGCAACTAAAAAGGATACTTTCTGGATTGGGAACAACAAGCTTTTTAATTTCCCAAGTAAGCGTAACAGAAAGAGGCTTCGGAGGTCCTGGCGTTGAGCATGCTGCTGATGGGATAATAAGGCTAGATCTTGACGAATATGATGGGCAGCTTTTAAGGTCTATAATTGTTTGGAAGATGAGGGGCACTGCGCATGATATGAGAAGACATCCTTTCGATATAACTGATAAGGGAATAATTATATATCATGACAAGGTCTTCAAAAGCCACGTGATGTGATTTTTCATATGTACCTACAGTACTTTACTAATACATCTTCTATTTTTTTCAAATCATAACCGCTCTTCAGCCTTACAATGCTTATATTTCTATGGCCTCCAGTATTAACAGCCATGCCAATAGCATAGAGCTCGTCCGCGATTTTTTTAGCAGTTGCATTTTTAGTCCTTATCACCAAAATCTCTCCATCCTTTACTTTAGCTAAAAGAGCGACAGGTGCCTTGAACTTCCTCGCTAACCTCGTCGCAAGACTGGAGACGCCTCTCCTCTTCCACTTCTTTCTCGCGTCAACAAACCTGAAGCATCCGACCCTCCTCGCGCTTATTGCAAGGTCTTCCACTGCCTTTTCAAGCTCCTCATCTCTCTTTTTTATTTCCTCTTCAACTTTATTCAGTATTTCCAAATCGCTTTTTCCCAAAGGTATCGGGAGTGGGTTGGATAGCCACCTAACCATTTTCTCCCAAAACTTCTCCTCCCTGTTCAGCTTTAGAGCCCTCGAGATCGTAGCCACAACTCTAACGGTCTCCTTTATTTCATCAGATGGCTTCCTCCCTAGCTCTATATACCAAAGAGCCTTCGCAAAAAGCTCAAGCCTTTGAGGAAGCTGGAGCTTAATTTCGTGAGCAATATCCAATAAATGCATGGACGTAGGCTTATCCTTCCCCAGTCTAAACTTGTCAATAAATTTTCTAAGCACCTCGACATTGTCTATTGTGGAGAAGTGGTGATCTACATAAATGACTTGCGTGTTAGGACAGCTCTTTTTTATGTCTTCAAAAATCCCAAAATTTTCCTGGATATATGGTATGTCTAGAAACGCAATAAACTCGGGGCACCCAGAATAATCGTTCATAACTTTTCTCAATTCTCTGGGACCGCTAGGTCTTACATATACGACAAGCTTTTTATTTGAAGGGTACGCTCTGCTGTTCTGCATATACGAAAGTATTGCAGCGGAGACTGCTCCATCAGCGTCCCAATCGCCGATTATTAAAGCATCTTCTTTCGTTAAAAGCAAAATAGTCACCTTTGTTAAAATTCAATTGATCTTTTTCATATTTTAATATAAACTTTTTCTAAAAATTATCTCTTTTTTTAAACAAAATGTATTTAATTTCTCATTTCAATAATACTGATGCAAGTGCGTGAGATTGTGAAGTGCAGTTTGTGCGGAAGAGAGGCAGTTTTCTATCAAGCCTTCACGAACAAGTATCTCTGCAGAGAGTGCTTTATAGAGGATGTTAGGAAAAGGATTGCAAACGAAGTAAAAGATAAGAGGATGTTCTCAGAAAGAGACAATCTCCTCCTCGCAATTAGCGGAGGAAAAGACAGCTTTGTTCTTCTAGATGCAGTATCGCATTTTCACCCTTCAAGCAAAATTATAGCACTATCAATTGTAGAGGGAATTCCCGGATATAATAGGCAGGAGTACATAGAAAGGATAAAGAAATATACTAAAGAGAGGGGCATAGATACAGTAATAACCAGCATAAAGGAATTTGTGGGCTATTCCCTTGGAGAAATAGTAGAAAAATCTCGTGAAATGGGGATTGAGCTCTCTCCCTGCACTTACTGCGGCAGCTTGAGGAGAAGGATAATTAATGTCTATGCCAGAGAGCTCGGAGCAGACAGGACACTCACAGCCCACAATCTGGATGATGAGGTTCAAACCGTTTTTATGAACATACTTAGAGGAGATCCGGAAAGGCTACTGAGACAGCACCCACTTTCCCCTAAGTTGAGCGACAAGCTAGTGCAGAGAGTAAAGCCCTTGAGAAAGATATACGAGTATGAGGCAGCATTTTATGCCTATTTACTTGGATTCAAATTTCAAGAAACCGAGTGTCCGTATATAATCTACCAGCCGACATTGAGAGCAAGAATAAGGCACTGGCTCTACATGCTTGAAAGGGAAGCTCCGGGCGTTGAGCTGAGGATTTTGGAATTTTTTGATAACTTGCTTTTAGATAGAACAAACAAGCTGAAGGAACTAAACTCCCTCCCAACTTGCAGAATATGTGGCGAGCCGACGAGCATCGGAAGAGATGTATGCAAGCTCTGCGAAATGCTTGAAAAAGCTGGAATAGAACCAAAATACAACTATCCTAAACATATGGGAAAATGGAGAGCAAAAGGTGAAGGATAAATGGATGAAATTGCATATTTGGGCATTCTCTACTTTGCAATATTTATAGGATTTCTCGCTGGAATTTTTGGAAGGAAAAGGTTTGAAAACGGAAAGGGAGTGAAAAAGGCCATTGGCTATGGGCTAGAAATTTCAGTTCTTGTTATAATATTTTCTGTGGGTATGGAGATGGGCTCAAGCTGGGAAACCGCAGACGTCTTTCTGATCACAATATCTTCAATAATGGGAGTGTTAAGTGGAATTTTAGGAGCTTTTCTAGCAAAAATAGTTATGAAAGGTACCAAATGATGAAGTTTTATCAAGCAGTAATTCTCGCGTTCATAGCTGGTTTTATTGCAGGAAAGTTATTTAGGCCTGAGAATGTAAGTCTTTTAATGGAGAATTCTTTTTTAGTGATGCTTGTGTTTTTTGCCAGCATAGAAGCATCTTTAAGGATTAGGGAAATCAAAAGCTTTAGAAAGGCGTTTTTAGGAGTAAGAACGCTGTTGTTCGGAATTTTAGGTTCTCTTATAACGGGTTTGCTTTTCTTTTTTGTGCTTGGGAAGGGCTCCATACCTGCATGCATGGGGCTCGGATGGTATACTTTTACAGGTCCATATTTAAGCGCTTTAGGCGGAAGCACTCTAGGAACTATAGGCTTCTTTTCCAATTTGTCCCGTGAGCTCTTCGGCATAATCGCATTTCCAAGCATTCAAAAATACTTTGGAGATTTTGGCGCAGTAACTTATGCCGGAGATCCTGTATATGACGTTTTGTTTCCATTTGTGCTTAAGTACTGCAAGAGTGAAGATAGCGTTATCGCTGCTTTCGTGCAGGGCTTCCTGACAGGATTTGTGGTTCCAATAATTGTTCCCTTATCATTTATATTGGTAAATCTTTAGCATGTTTTTTAATTAGGCAAATGATAAAAGCTAAAACTGTCAAATGATATATATTGCTTTTTAGTTAAGAATTATTGAAAGGGTGACATTATTTTGGATGATAGCACTTTAACAGCACTATTGGAAAAAAAGTTCAGCGGTGAGGCTCTTAGCGAATCGGTAGTAATAGGCGAAAGCATTGGCGGTCTGTATAGACCTTCTAAGCAGTCAGTCTATTTTCACAAAGTGAAGAACAATTCTAAAGCTACTTTATCACTGCTTGAAATAGGAGCAATTTTTGACAAGCAGGAAAGCGTTAAGTGGAGGATCTGGTTCGATGGTATTTCTGTATCAAAACAATTTAAGCCGAATTTTATATTACCTATTGGAGAAAATACATATGGAGCTACGGTGATAGACATCACCCCGCTTGTAAATAGAGAGGCGAAGAGGAGGTTCCATAAGCTTACAGTTATATCCTCGACACCTGTGTTTTTGACCCATGCGACGATTATAAAGCTAATTGAAGATAATTCGGATACGACTAACTGGATAAAGTATTATACTGGAGGGGCTATTATAAAGAGCCAGGAAATAAAGAAGATATCCGTAAAAAGCAATGAATTGAGGCAAAATAACATTCACTTTAACATATTTGCGCAGAAAGTTCCTCAGTATTTAGAGATAAGGGTTAATGAGAGATACGTTAAGCGCTTAGAGATTTCAAAAAATTGCGATGATTATCAAATTCCCTTTGACAAGGAGCCCATATTTACTTTAAGTTTTAAGAATGATGGAATTGATGTCGGCGGAAAGAGCAAGAGTTTCATATTAATTACAAATTTGATAGTGAACTCTGCAAGCAAGAAACAGCGGAGCATAGATTTGGAGGCGGAGATAAGGGGAAGAAATGAAAGCGGTGTAATCGTAAATGTAGACGTCTTCAATAATTCTGAAAGTCCGCTCGAAGCACCGATGCTGGTTGCATTTTCTTCAGGTATTCTCGTATCAAAAATTGACTTAGAAAGCATACAGCCAAAAAGCTCAGCAAAGAGGGAGCTGGTGCTTAAGTTGCCTCCTAATTCTAGTTCGATTACTTTGAGGTTGATATGGAAGGAAAATAGCGAGCCGCAATATATAGAAAAAAAGATAAAGATAACAAATCAAATATAATTTTGGAATAGGCCGGTGATAATAAGATATGGGCATTTTAAGGGCCGTTCTGGATGTTCTCATTCCAATCAAAGGAATAGGCATTGATGAGCTCTCGCTAGTTTTAGAAAGAGTGAGGGGAGTTGAAGGTGTAAACATAACTGTCAAAGAGATTGATGTAGAAACGGAGTCAATCTTAATAGTGATAGAGGGCAGAGATATTGATCTGAAAGAAGTTGAAAGGGAGCTCTTAAACTATGGAGGAGTAATACACAGCATTGATCAGGTAATTTCTGGGAAAAAAATCGTAGAAATTCCGGAATTTTTATACGAGCTTTGAGCTTCCACACTCTATCCTTTTGGTCTCATATCCCAATTTGCCGTTTATGGCTAATTGTATTCCATACAAAGCGCTACTCGCTCTATTCAAAATGGAAAGGACCAGCTTTTCTTTGTTTATGACCTCCTTTCTTGAAATTAAATCTATAAGTCTTCTTTCAACTCTCCTGACTATTGCCCTAGATAGCGATACGGCTGCTGCAGCGGGATGCCCACCGTTGAGCAAAAATAGAGGCTTTGCATAAATTGAATATTTATCTGCTATGCTCTCAAGTACTTTTAAGTCTTCTTCGCTGATGCAGTCCTTACCAGCGATAGTAAAACCTATCCTGAACAAAAGGGTTTGGATCCAATCAACCTCGCTTTTTATTTCCTTAAGCTCATCTGGAATCAAGCTACTAGCTAGCCCTAAGGAAGCTTCAGCCTCATCAAGCTCTCCGACGAATTCAACAAACGGATGATTCTTAGGAACCATTTCTAGATACTTCATGCAGAACGTGCTTCCCTCATCGCCTTTTTTTGAGTACAGCTTCATGATTAAAAACCTTCAATTTGTTGATATGGACATGTTGTATAATCTGATCTCCAGATATTTTAAATTAAAAATTTTGAAATTCAAGAAACAGGATTAAAAAGGTAAGACGCTGACCTTAAAAGAAAGAGTATTCGAGGATCAAGTGCTAAAATGAACTGACTCCCTTACCATACTCATATCTTATCATCGGGCTTTAAAAAATAATACCTTAGGAATATTCAAACATCATACTAAGATAGAGGAGGCTCTCGGATTAAATATGACATTTCTAATGTGCAAAAAAAGATCTTTACGTTAACCTTTTAATCCTTCAAACGAAAGAGTGATTATGTCATTTTTTAGGTGAATAATCATGAGTTCAGAAGAAGAGACATCCGAATTTAATGAAGAGCACCCAATGGTGCCTGGAGGAGAGCTTGACGAAGAAACATTAGAGGCTCTCGAAGAGGCGCTTAGAGATATGGCATCTCCAGTGATTGCAGAGATTTTTGTTAAAGAAAGCTGCTACTACTGTCAGGAAACGATAAAGCTTTTAAGTTATTTCAGGGAAAAAAGTCCTAGCGTAAACGGAAAAAAGCTGTTTGATTTTGTTGTATATGATAAAGAAAAGGATGTAGAGAAATTTAAGCAGTATGGAATATCAAGAACGCCTACTGTAACATTAGTTGAGGGAAGGATAAGATATACTGGTATACCTTCAGGAGAGGAGATAAGGAGCTTAGTAGAGACAATTATCAGAATTAGTCAGAACGATTCAGGTCTTGAAGAAAGCAGCAAGCAAACCATCAAAAGCATAAACAGAAAGGTGTATATTGAAGTTATAATTACTCCATCATGCCCATACTGTCCATATGCAGCGCTGCTTGCAAACATGATCGCTTTCGAATCATACAAATCAGGAAACAAATCCGTAATTGCAGATACAGTAGAAGCTTATGAGAACCCTGACATCGCTGACAAATACAATGTGATGAGCGTGCCTGTAATAGCAATAAATGGAGAAGTTGCATTTGTGGGACTTCCTTACGAAGTTGACTTCGTCGAAAAGGTAAAAGAATTAAGCTAAAGTTATATATGCCTTTTTTGATTTTTTTATGTGTGATGATCGTTGAATGATGTAGTTTTAACGGTTGTCGCGATCGTTACTTATTGGGTCATAGCACTCGCCATTGGGTATGCTTTAAGGAAAAAATTTAAAGGATTGGAAGTTTCCCCCTTTTTTATAATTTTTAAAAAGCCTTCTGCTCTCTCCTTTTTGGATAAATATGAAAAAAACAAGTTTCTGAGAGGATTAATATACGCTTCAGTAATTCTCACGTTCATATCGCTCTTCATGTTCTATTACTACATGATCGAAGCTGTAGCTTTAAGGTTTTCAGGATACAGCTCAGGTGGTCTCGTTCCAATTATACCTGGGATAACAATAAAAGGAACCGCTATTATCTACATACTTATTTCTATAGGAATAGCTGCCCTAATCCATGAGCTTTCTCATGCGTTTGCATCAAGGGTAGCACATATCCCCGTTAAAAACGTAGGATTCATACTTGCAGTATTTATACCGGCCGCATTTGTGGAGCCGGACGAAGAGGCGTTCAAAAAAGCATCTTTTAAAGATAAGATTAAAATACTCTCTGCTGGGCCTTCATCTAACCTGATAATAGCGTTCATCTTTCTAATTCTAATTTTACTCATGACAGTAAATGCTGTCGGAGCGACAGTGGTTTCTGTGGAAAGTGGATCTCCAGCACAAATTTATGGAATAAAGCCGGGTTACACGATACTGGAAATAAACGGTACAAAAATAGGCTCTCCATATGATATAGGGCCGATAATCGAGAACTACACCAACAGTGGGGTTTGGTTCAATATTACATATAGATCTCCAAGCTCTGAAAACCTCAGCTGGTTGCTTGTCTACAAGCCCTCGAATGTAAGTAAGATTGGAATCACAATCGAGCAGGCAAAAGGCATACAATCACTTCCGGATAGTGTTTATTTTCCCATGCTGGAATTTTTCACATTTATGTATGTTATAAACTTCAGCCTCGCGATAATAAATGCGGCGCCTATTTTTATCACTGATGGAGGGAGGATAATAAGCGAAATCATTTCGTTGAAAATCCCTGGAAATAAAGGAAAAGCTCTGAATTTCTTCATACAGACTTTTACGCTGCTTTTAGTACTTTCAGCAATAACCTTTACTCCAATTGCATGAGATCTGCATTTGAAAGCATTACATATGTATTCTTTATAAAACCTCAATTGTTAACTATATACAGTAGAAAGGGTGTATAGCATGTCAGAAAGCAGAAGCGGAAAAAATGATCTGAGAATTAGGGAAATGAAGGCAGGGAGCACTACTACTAATCCGAAAAAGGCAGCCGAAGAGATAGATCAGTACATAAGCATGATGCAGAAAAAGTTTGAAAAAATAAAAAACAGGATAATGATCTTCAGCGGCAAAGGTGGTGTCGGAAAGACCTTTATAGCTGCATCTATAGCTATGTATCTTTCAAAAATGGGCTATAAGGTTGGGGTATATGATGCTGATGAGACGGGATCCGTAATACCATTCGTTCTCGGGAATTCCGATGCCGAAATATATATGGAAGAAAGCTCTGGAGAGCTTATTCCTGCAAACATTAAAGGTATACAGGTAATGAGTCTTGAGTTAATGCTAAAAGAAAAGGACTCTCCTCTAATTTGGCAGGGCGCTTTAAGAACGAAGTTCATACTTCAAACCCTCGCTTTGACTCGATGGGAGGATCTCGACTTCCTAATATTCGACATGCCTCCAGGTACTGGTGATGAGGCTATTACAATTTCTCAATATGTACCTTCACCAAAATATGCAATCATCGTCTCATCTCCCGGAAAGCTATCTGAAGGAGTTGTTAGAAAGGCAGTGGTCTTTCTCAAGAAAATGGAGATTCCCATACTAGGGATCGTTGAAAACATGAGTCATTACACTTGCGATGATGGCAGTAAAATCGAAGTTTTTGGAAAAAGCTACATCGAGGAGATTGCAAGGGATCACGGGATTGAGGCTTTAGGAAAAATTCCTTTAGATGAAAGGATCAGAGAGTCCCAGGATAAGGGCGTTCCTATTTATGAGCTTGCAAGCGGGAGCGAAATTGACAGATCTCTTGAACTCTTAGCGAAAAAAATCATTGAAAAGCTGAGCTCAAAGGATCTCTGAAAGTTTATAAAAATTACTTCTTTTTATCTTTCCATTACTGCAAAATTCAACTCCTTCTAGTTCCAAAAGCCTTCTTTTAAATTCTTTACCGCTAAAAGCAGAATAACCTCCCAGATTGCCGTTTTTCATTACAACTCTATGGCAGGGAACCAAGATGGGCTCATCGTTCTTTGATAATATTTTTCCAACTGATCTCGGTGACCAGCCAGTTATCTTTGAGAGCTCACTGTAGCTTGTAACTTTTCCAGGAGGAATCAGCTGAAGAAGAATTTTGACTAATTCTAATTTGTCCAAGTCCTTACTCCTCTCTGACCTCCTCCCCGCCTAAAGGGCGAGGCTTTCAGTTGTAAGATCTCTCTAATGGCATGTTAAAAAATATTATTGAAAAGATGAATAATATTTTAATAGTAAAAAAGATAAGGAATGTAATATGGGAACAATAGATATTTCTTTATTTGTAAGAGTGCCTGAAGCTGGTTATTTAACCTCTCTCTCGGACGCTATTTCCAGCATTCTCAGAGAGAAGACACACGTGGGCGGAACGATAACAGGCTTGACAGAAGAAGGATGCGTCTTGTTTGCACAGCCGCACTTTTCGAGCATTCAATGGCTCGATGAGCAACAGAAGATAGGATTTAAGATAAGGATTATCTGTGAAGAGCCGATATCCGTTTATAAAGTTATAAAGAGCATAAGAAGCAAAATAGAAAGAGAGATTGCGCTTGAATTTTAAACCAATATAATTGAAGAAGTTTTAAGTACATGAAAAGGTTTTTTAAAGTAATTTGTATAAACAAAATATTTGAAGGGCCCGTAGCCTAGCCAGGATAGGGCGCCAGCCTCCTAAGCTGGTGGTCCGGGGTTCAAATCCCCGCGGGCCCGTTAGCTTCTGCTATTTTTCTGCGTATATTAGGTTTCCCATGCTTCTTTAATTGAAAAATAGCTCCAGGGTTTTATCTATCTGATCTTTATTATTTCTAAAAGAACGATATTACGTAATGAACAGGATAAAAAATTTAAATCTCTTTCTTAATAACGTTAAAGGGGATGCATGAAACTTCTTTTACAGTATTTAAGAGCTTCTTTTTTGCCAAATCAACAGCAAGCCCATAGAGCTTCATTTTCATAAGTAGTGTAAGAAAATTGGGAAAAGGAGCTCCTGAAGCTTCCGGATGCCCGCCACCTCCCAGCTTGAAAGCTATTTCTCTAACGTTGCACTTTTTCGACCTAAATTCATATTTCCCTCTCTTATCCACCACAACTACGATATCTGAATTTCTTACAGACATAAGATACTGAGCAAGCATGCTTGTGCTCAGATCGTTATGACTTTTAAATACAAATGTCAGTTTGATCCCTTCTATATTGATATCTTCCGCTTTTTCTCTATAAAATCCCATGAGCTCAATTTCCCTGTCAAACACTTCTACGGCTTTATTTTTTGATGCTTCAATTAGCGTTTCGAAGCTCGGGGACTTTACAAATATGCTATGAACGTATTCGAGCCATTTTTTTCCTCTGCCATTGCCTACAAATCTAACCAAAAAAGGTGCAGCCCAGTCGTTAAATATCCATAAATCTGCTGAGCACACAGATTTGGAAAGCATATAAGAAAAAATATCATCGGTGTTCAAATTTCTATAAACAACCTCAGTAGCGCAGTGATTTTCGTCAACTCTCAGATCTACACCTTGCTTGATGAGATCATCCTTCCACTCATTATTCCATATGTGATGGTCAAACCATCTTATTCTAGCTCCTTTTTCCCTCGATATTTTTTCCAACGCTCTTTCTACTTCTTTAATAGTTGAGGCATTCGGACCTATATCGGTAATAACCAGTTCATCGAAACTTTCATCAGATTTTGCTATGCTCTTAACCGCCTTTAAAAGCTGGTAAGGCTCAACGAATATAACTTTATAGCTTTCAGGCTTTGTATTTCTTATGTATAGGGATGAAGAGCCTACTCCGTCTAGATCTGTGTGAGTTATCGAAATTAATTTGAAATTTCTCATTGAGGGACTCTCTCCTCATTTTTAAACTTAAGCATTAAATCTCTTGGGATCGATATCCCAACTTTTTGTCCTTCAGAAATTTCTTCACTAGGCAAAACCCTCACAATCACGCTGTGTTTTTCATCAATTGAAATCTCCAATAGCTTGTAAGCACCTAAGTACTGAATTTCTTCAACTAATCCGCTGATGTCTCCATCGGTGTTTACAATTTCAGCATCTTCTGGCCTAAACCCAACAAGGTCAGCATCATCTATACCAAAAAACGACGCAGGAAGCAAGTTGCTCAGTCCAATAAAGGTAAAAATAAATGTGTTCTTAGGTTTCCTGTAGATTTCAGCGGGACTGCCGTCTTGAACGATTTTGCCGGAATTCAGTATTACTATATTATCAGCTATTGCCATAGCCTCTTCCTGATCATGTGTTACATGTATTACAGTCATGTTCAGCTTCCTTTGCAATTCCTTTAGAAATACCCTGACCTCAAGTCTTAGCCTCGCATCTAAATTACTCAAAGGCTCGTCGAGGAGAAGTATTTTTGGCTCCTTAACTAGGGCTCTTGCAATTGCGACCCTCTGTTGCTGTCCACCAGAAAGCTGATGAGGATACTTATGAAGCTCGCTGGAGATCCCGAGTATCTCAGCGACATTCTTAACTTTCTCATCTATTGTCTTTCTGTCTAGCTTTTTTATTTTAAGCGGAACGGAAATATTTTCATACGCAGTTAAATGAGGGTAAAGAGCATAGTTCTGAAATACGAGCCCTATATCTCTTTTCCATGCTGGAACATTTGTTATGTCGACACCATCTAGTATTATCTTCCCCTCATCTGGGAGTTCCAATCCTGCAATGAGCCTGAGGGTGGTAGTCTTTCCAGATCCAGAAGAGCCTAAAACTACATTGTAGCTTTTTTCTTTGAAAGTATATTCCTCTATCCTAAGCTCAAACTGACCATATCTCTTTCTCAAATTTTCAAGCCTTAGTGTCATATTTTTCCACCACTTGAGCCCCAAATTTTTTCAAGGTTATTCCTACCGAAGTAGAGGAGCACCAGAGACGGGATTGAACTTATGACTCCGGCCGCAGCTACACCCCCATAGCTCATAGAAACAGGACTCATGAGGAGTCCTATGAATATTGAAAAGGTCTGAGCCCCTGAAAAGCTTAAAGGCTTACTGAGATCATATGGCGAATAGGTAAAAGCTAGAGGAAAGATGAGCGCTCCCCAGCTATACAAAAATGCATAGATGGCCGCAACGCTGAGACCGCTTCTGCTCAATGGCAGAACCATTTTGTAGAATACCTTAAGCCTGTTCATACCATCCATCTGAGCAGCTTCTTCGATCTGCTTTGGAAATTTTAAATAATAATTATACATTATCCACGTCGTTATTGGGATCGTCATTATTGGATATGTCAGTATTAAGGCCCACCACGTATTAATTATACCTAGTATTTTTAAAAATGCGAAAATTGGGATTATGTATATAAGCGTAGGAGTAGCGTTGAGGTAGAGGATGTAGATAAGCAACTTGCTACCGCCAAATTTATGAGATGCCATCGAATACGCCAATGGGGAAACGAGAAAGAGGGTTATAAGAGTATTTATAGAAGCCACTGCAAGTGTAGTTATTATATAGGGCAAACCTTGAGTAAACATGAGATCGAAGTTGGCAAACGTTACTGACCTCGGATATAGTAAGGGAGGGATGCTTATAAGCTCAATAGGTGTCTTCAGTGCTATATTTATAATCCAGTACATCGGTATGAGGAAGAAGGCTAGGTAAATAGCAACAATAAGCTTATGCAACCAGAGGGGAGCTTCAGAGTTTGGTATAAAGTCCGGAACGGACAGCCTCATGAACTTCTGAGATCCTAAAGTTTTTATGTAGATAATAGCGAGAGCTGTTGATAGTAGCGACATGAGAACAATTATGGCAGCTGCATATCCAGGAACACCGGAGTAAAACTGGTCAAAGGCGTAATATGCTAAATTGTCCAGAATCCTCGGCCCAGCTTGAGATGTGCCTATATAAATTGGGTCAAATGTAAAGAGTCCAGTTATCATCATAAGGACAAAAGCCGTAAGTATTTGAGGCGAGATGAGAGGAAGATCTATCATAAAGAATCTCTTTGCACCTGCAAGACCATCAGAGCTGGCAGCATGCTGTATTTCTTTTGGTATTGAAACCAATCCGGAATAAATTATAAGCGTAGCCATCGGAAGGCTTCTCCACACATCTATAAGCACAACGGTCCAAATTGATGAAGCTAAGTTGGTTTTTGTGAGGTAATATGCTACTCCAAAGAACGGATTTATCATGAGGTACCACATGCTTGCAGCTGTGACAGGAGGAATAAATGCAGGAAGCATTATGAGGAACAGCCACTTGCTCCCTACCCTTTTCAGTGCAACAGCTAAGGGAATCGCGAAGATTATGTCAATAATCGGGGTTGCAAACATGTATAAAAGCGTATTCACTATGATCCTGGAAAGATATGGATCCTTTTTAAACCAGAAATAGTTTTCAAGACCTGTATATATCAATCTTCCGAGAGGATCCTGAGTATATAAGCTTAAGATGAAGTTACTTACTATAGGATAAATTGTAAATATGAGAATATAAGCTATGGCTGGAAGTGAAATTAAAAAAATATATTTGTCTATTTTCCTCATGAACTACACCAAAAAAAAGTTTATGAGGAAACTTTCATAAGGTTTATCCACTGTTGCTCTATGTAATTCACTGCGTCCTGCGCGCTTATTTTTCCTCTAAAGTAGTCGGCGACAGTATTAATGAATATTGGTCTCAAATCTGTAAAGAAGTTGCTAATGTAGTTTACGAGGGCCATTCTCTGAAGGTTCGGTATGGTCATGTTCTTCAGCAAAGGTATGAAGTTTGCAACCCATGCAGTATTGTTAACGGTTGCTGCAACCTCCATACCGGAAAACGTAGCCGGCATGAAACCATATAATTCAGCTCCCTTCTTATATTCTTGAGCCGTCGTCATAAATGCAATGAAGTCCGCAGCTAGGTCTGGGTTCTTTGAGTTCGGATTGATTCCTATAAATGTTGGTGCCTGACCTGTTGCAACGCTTGGAAGTGGCGCAATCCCGATGTTCCCTGCTACCTTAGAGAGAGATGCGTTGTTGTAAATTGGTATGAAGCTCGTCCAAGCCGCAACCATCGCATAATCTCCAGTTAAGAACAGGTCTCTGAGCTGATCGTATTCCATTGCCTGCTGGTCAATTGGAGGCTGGAACTGGATCAATTGCTTATATGTTTCAAGTGCCTGAACACCAGCGGTGCAATTTATTGTAGGCACGATCGTTTTGTTGACGAGCTTGAAAAACGCCCAGTATCCCTGAACAGGGATTCCCTGCTGACTTGATTGCGGAACTTGAGTGCACGGATCGTTTATCGCATATGTGTAGAATATTGAAACATACCCATTGAATATCGACTGAGTCAATCCATCAGGGAATAGAAGGGCGTATTTGGTTATGTTTTGAGATTGAATGAATTGGGCACCATCTATAAGCTTGTCCCAAGTATCCCACTTCGTAGGATCAAAGTCAAAGCCATATTTGGATTTGAACTCATTTGCTAGTGTCTGATTTTCGAATATGCTCTTTTGATAAATGAGCACATAACCGAATACCTGCTGGAACGGCACTCCTGATATCTTAACAACTCCTCCTTGTGAATCTAGAAGGTATGCCGGAAGGAGTGTGGATGGCGGTATATCGCTTAAATTAAATACCCCTTTCGTAAAGTAGGGCCTCACATCAAGGAGGTATGGTCCTAATGTTGACGCTTGTGAAGGATAATATATAATTAAATCAGGAGAAGGATTCTGGTTTCTGAGAGATGTTAAAGCTGTAGAGACCAACTGTCCGAATGGAACAGGTTGAACCTGGATAGTAACTCCAGGGTTTTTCGACATAAAGTCATTCGCGACCATCTGCACGTATGGTAGAAGAGTAGGATCTCCGCTTGGCACAAGCACTGTAAGAGATCCATTCAAGCCAGAAGTAGTTGTGGTGGTTGTTGTTGGGGAGGTTCCTCCCCTGTTTTCCATCGCGTAATAGGCTACAATCCCTATAACGGCAATGACAATTACAATTCCTATGATTGCAATTGTGGATATAGCTCTCTTTTTACCCATAAATAAGATCACCTATTTTTAAGTTAAAATTTGTTATAATCTGTTTTAAATTTTCTTATCTTCAATTTGCAAATCCAAATAAAATTTAAAATGATAAAAGCCCAGTTATTTTAGCATGAAGCTACCTTCATAAAAATCAAGGGTAATACTTTTTCTAAAAAATGAGGATACTATACTCTGAGAAGTAGAGAAGTTTTTGTAGTGTAAGAAGTTAGGATTTATCCCTAACGATCGAAGAATTAAGAGAGTATGATCCTATCAAGGTCATTTGCAAATATTACTTTGCCGTTTAACGATTTTGGTAAAATTTGATAACTGCTATTCAAGTTATTGAAGTTTTCATCTATATGATTTAAAATCAGCTTTTCAGCTCCAATTGCTTTTGCCGCTTCAATTGCTTCTAAAACAGTGGAATGTCCATATTTATGACATAAATCTTTGTTTCTCTCATCACAAGTCGCCTCATGAACAAGGTATTTTACCCCCTTTAATACGGAAATCAAAGATTCACATGGTTCGGATGTATCTGAAGAAAATCCTAATGAGTTCCCCCTCTTATCGAGGATCTTCAACCCGTAGCTTTCAATAGTATGACATGCGGGTGCTGGAATCAAAGTGAGGTCATTTAATTTATAGGTTTCATGTACTTTAACTGTTTCAACTGAAAAGGAGAAGCTTATGTTTGAAAAGAGGTGGGGTGCAGCTGTTCTTATCATGCTCTCTATTCCATTGGGACCAATTATTTTAAGTGGCTTGCTCCTTTTTTCAATATGGGCTTGGAATAAAAGCTCCGGTAATCCCAAAAAATGATCCATATGGTAGTGAGTTATGAATATTGCATCAATTTCCTTTAGCAAGCCTCTTTCACCGAGCCTGTAATGGCATCCCACTCCGCAGTCGATTAAGAGAGCTGTCTCTTCACTGAAAACTACAGACGAAGCCCTCCATCTATTTGAGCCTGGACTACCTCCAGCTCCTGTTCCAATGAACAAAATCTCCATTCTGTGACACCTACATATATCAAAAATTTCTAAATTTCCCTTTTTAATATGTATTGATTTTATGCTAATCTAAAATTTTTAACAAACAGTTTAAAATTTTTAGGTTCAGTAGTTAAAAAGCAGAACTTTCAATAAATCCCTATCGCTTATGATTTTTACGCTTCCATTAATTCTTACCAATACAGCTCCAAGCCTTTCAAAGTAGATTAAAGACGCAGCTTCCTTCAGAGAATAGGTACAATCAATCTGCCATGGATTTTCTGAAACATACGCAACCATCTCCTCAACTGGCTTTCTGCTACCTTTAAGGAGGAGATCGACTGAATGCTCAGAAAGCACGTAGTAAAGTATTTTCAATAATGATGTCATGCCGTATATTTCTTCCCCCTTCATCACTAGAAGCTGCTTCACTCCAGTGCTCAGCATAAGCCCTACAGCAACCAGTATCTCTTCATCGAAATCGACAGACTGCGGCTCTGGAGCTGGAACTTCGCACGGGCTCAAGTCTATATGCTCTGGGATCGCTTTTAGTAAATTTCTCTCATCAATTGCACCCATGATCTCGTTATTTTCTATAACTGGGACAAAGCCTATATTTTTGTTCACCAAAAGATCGATGACGTCGTCCAGGGAGCTCTCAATATTAAGGGAGATGATTGGAGATGATGCGTAGTATTTTATAGGACTTTCCAGTATTTTCCCAAGCCTTCCAGATTCAAGTATTTCTATTCCTTCTTCACCTTCTACAAAAATGGCCTTTGCAATATCCCTTATGCTCACAACCCCCCATGCCCTTCCGCTGTCATCCACTATTATTGAATGATTCCTATTCCTCTTCAGCATTTCCCTAGAAACTGCAAGCAGAGAATCAGCCCAATTCATTACGACTGGCTTTTTATCAATGAAATCCCTTATCAAGCAAAACACCTAAAATTCGAAATTAACAATTTAAAATTATCATAACATAATAAAAAACGTTTTGTAGGAAATTGCAGGAATGGATATAGAGTTTGTTTTTTAAATGTAAAAGTGTTAATTTTTCCTGGTTGATTAAATTGAATAACAAAGGAAAAAGGATCACTTTTAAAATTTTTGATGAGCGAACGAAAGAATATGACTCATGGTTTGATAAACAACAAAAAATATATAAAAGCGAGGTTGATCTCGCTAAAAGATTTCCGTGCATAAGCCCTTGTTTAGAAATTGGAGTAGGTACAGGGAGATTCGCTAAACCATTAAATGTCGAATTTGGTATAGATCCTTCTGTCTCATCTCTTAAAATCTCAGCAGAAAAAGGGATTGAAGTAATTAGGGCGACTGCTGAATATCTCCCGCTTAGAGATGAGAGTTTCAATACAGCCTACCTAATCGTCACACTATGCTTCGTAGAGGACCCTAACAGGACTCTTCTGGAAGCTTTTAGAATATTAAAGCCAGAGGGAAAACTGGTCACATGTGTCGTCCCGCTTGATTCACAATGGGGATCTTTTTACGAAGAAAAGAAGAAGAAAGAAGAGACTTTCTTCTATAAGGAAGCCGTATTCTTCACAAAGAAAGAGATTAAGGAAATGATCAGCAATGCAGGCTTCATTCTGGAAAAATTTGGCAGCGTGCTTCACTACCCTCCTAATTCGAGTCCAGTTCCAGAAGAGCCTTCTTTTAATGAAAACGGATCATTTGTCTGCTATGAAGCAAAAAAGCCGATAGTTTAAAAAGTGAAGAAAATTTTGATTTACATTTTCTCTAATGTCACAACTCCAACTATATTGAGAGCTGATCCAATAATGCTCTTCACGGCATTTACTGTGGCAATTTTTAGAGCCCTGTACCTTTCATCCTTTTCACCAAGAACCGGGACGTTGTCATACCAGCTGTTGAATTTCTGAGAGATATCGCCTAAATATGCCACAATGAGCTCAGGCTTCAGTTCAGTTGTAGATTTGTGAATCACCCATGGGAATTTTGAGAGAGATCTTATCAGCTTATATGTCTGATCGTCTTTCTCTATGATATCAAATTCCGTGGGCCTTTCATAGCTTCCGGCCTTTGCCAATAGGCTGAAAGCTCTTGCATAGGTATATTGAACATATGGAGCGGTATTCTTCTCAAAGTTTATTACATCATTCAGCTTAAGTACGAGAGGCTTCTCCGAAGAAATGCTTACAAGCGAGTACCTAACAGCGCTCCTGCCTACAGCTTTGTACACTTGTTCGACGTCTTCAGCAACCTGCCCCTTCCTCTTCAAAAGCTCCTGCTTTGCTGCGTTTTCAGACATCTCAATTAGCTCATCTAGGCTAACAAACCTTCCTCTTCTTCCACTCATTTTGTATCCAGGGAGATTTACCATCTCATATGAGTAATGAATAAGCCTTTCTGCGTACTCTCTATATCCCAAAGAGTAGAGAGCTAGCCTGAGCTGCGCCTGCGGAAGGGTCTGCTCCTTTGCTATTACGTTTATAACGTAATCTGCATTGAACTCCTTGAACTTTTTAATAGAGTAGGCGATATCCCTCGTAGTATATAGGGTAGTTCCATCGCTCCTTTTCAAAATCAGAGGAGGAATATCCATCTCTTTTGGTATGAACAGCTTTTCCTTTAAGCTATCGTTCAGAATGGTCTCGTAGCTTAAAGCCTCTGCTCCTTTATATATAGTGAAGACTTGGGATTCTCTAGCTTTCCTTAAAATTTCATCAACAAGACCGCTCCAAACAAGGTCGCTTTCATAATCCCATTTATCAAACTCTATCCCAAGCTTACCCAGAGTCTCTTTAAAGCCTCCTATCACAAGCTCTATAACTTCTCTGAATATTTTCACTACATTTTCATCGTGCTGCTCATATCTCAGAGAAAGTTGAGAAATCTCCTTTTCAGGATCTTCGTCTTTCATAATTTTTTCTGCAAGCACATCAAAAATCTCCGGCGATCTATCCCTTATCCTCGCGCTTTCTGCAACCAGCTCATCCTGCTGAGCAATTAAAGCTTGGTAATCGTCCTCGCTAGCACTTTTAATCTTCTTCTTTAACTCGTTAATTTCAACAAGTATATTTGTGGCAGCATATATTTCCCCTATCCTATGATCGATTTTTTCCTCATTCAAAAATCTCTTCCAATCACCATCTTCATTAAGCTTTAATATCCCATATATAAGCAAAGCCATCTGTCTGCCCATATCATCTATGTAGAACCTTCTCTCAATGTTCATTCCGTAGAATTTTAGCAACCTGCTTATAGTATCGCCCAAGCAGGAATTTCTGGCATGCCCTATGTGCAGTGGGTGAAGTGGATTTGCGCTCGTGTGTTCAACGACAATGTTCAATTTTTTAACTGCCTGACCACCGCCGTAGTTATCTAGATCTCTAAAAAATTCCTCAAAGAATTTTTTTGCAAACTCCACTCTGTTAAACTTTAAATTCAAGTACCCTGAAGTGTATGTAGCGTCGATTTTTACTCCAGAAGCTTCGGTAAGTTTTCTGCTCAGCTCTTTAGTATAATCTTCAATGCCTCTCTTCATCTGCCTTATTTCTCTAACAAGAGGGTAAGACAGATCAGCATCTACATTTTCAGGAGGCTCAGAGATCAAGAAAAGCCTGTCTTGAGAAGACGGACCCAGCTCGTCATCAAGAGATTCCCTTAAAGCAAGAAGTATCCGGTTGTACAAATATTTATCATTTATACTTAGTGGAAGATTCGCCATTTCGCTCTTACCCTTTTAACAGAATATGGTTCATTTAAAAATTTAATTCAAGCATTTATTTACCTTTTTATTAAAAAAAAGAAAGATAAGAGTCTGAATTCACCTTGATGATTCTAACATTCTTCCATTCTTTTGTGCTGAACAGCATTTCAGCTACTCTCTCTTGCCCCTTGAAGCTTGGTATTCTTCCTCTTACATCCTTTAGAAATACGAGATTCGTCTACTCTCAAGGAGGGACCAAATTCTCTTCCTTATCGCTTCTTTTTCCTCATTAGCCATGAACATCAGCTAATTAGCTCAGTTTTTTGTAATGAATTTAAAAACAGTTTGTCTAGGCTTGCAATTTATTTTTCCAGCTTCAATTTGAGCCCTAAGTCCTTTTGCCTTTCGAAATCTTTATCTTTCGTCATGAGCTCTAAGTTTTTTGCTATAGCTACAGAGGCGATCAAGAGATCCGCATCACGTATGAGATTTTCCTTTTCCTTGAGGGCATCGTATAATTCGCAGTACTTTAATATTGCTTCATTATCTAAGCTTTTAAGCTCGTAGCTTTTCTCCAAAAGCTCTTTAACCATTACTCTCTTCTCAGGAGCTATACCACGAAGCACTTCTATTAAAGTTATTGACGAAATGGCTCCTTCCTCGTAGACTCCCTTCTTTACATCCTCAATCAAAACACTTGTATCGATTAGCCTCATCTCAGCTTGAATCCCTCTCTGAACTCTCTGCTGGATCTTTCAATTCCCCCTAAATCTTCAGAGCTTATTATCTTCCTGAGCTTATTGAATGCTTCTTCAGCCTTGCTCCTTTTAGCTTCCCTGTATAGCTTTTTTTGGATCTCGCTCGGGTTCAAAAGCATGAACCCTGTCTTCAGTCTAGGAGAAGGAATGAGCAGCATCTTCCCTTCTTCCAGAGCTCTTTGTCTCACTGGTTGCTGAGGAAAATGAAAAAATTACTCTAATAGCTTCTTTATCTCTTCGATTTTTTGCTTCACTAATTCAAGTCTTTCCTTGCACTTTTCCTCTTCGCTGCTCTTTACAAGGATTTCGGGAACTATGTTGCTTAAGCTCCCTCCACTCTTTACCAATTGCTCGTAAGTTTCTTTAACCATCTTTCCAGCATCTGTCTTTCCTGAAAGGTGGTTTCTTATAGTTGCTTCAGTCCTTTCAAGCTCTTCAGCTATCCTCGATGCCGGAATTCCCGCTCTCTCCCTAGCCAGTGCTCCTGCAGCAACTATCAGAGAATCAAGCCATGTCAATTTGTCTTTCGTTTCAAGAGCCTGCTGAAGGACGTCTTCTCTGAACAAAGTCGCAATAATAAGAGCGAGTTCAAGTTTTCTGATCTCTTCCTTCCCCACAGGCTTTAGTGGTACTTCTGACATTCTCTCACCAAATAAATTATAATTATTTTTCTCTATATATTTTTTACATTTAAAAAACTCATTCATATCTCAACGCAACAGCGGGAGGGATCCTCGAGGCCATATATGCAGGCAAAATCCCTCCTACTACTCCTACAAGTATTGTCAATCCAATTGAAGTTATGAATAAATGTGCAGAGAACAGCGGATGACTGTTTATTACAACTGTGTTTGTTCCAGCCCTTATAGTCATTCCACTTCCTCCAAGCACAAATGAACCTGCAACTCCGAGCAGACTGCCTGCAACGGCTGCTATAAAGCTCATGAGAGTTGATTCAGATAATATCATTATTATGATTTCCCTGTTGGTATATCCTATCGACTTCATTACGCCTATCTCTTTCGTCCTTTCAATGACTGAAGTAACCATGGTCGCTGTTGTCCCAGCTATTGCAACGGCAAATGCAGAAAGTGAAGCTACATAATTTATATAGTTTACTGCTCCAGTTATGCTTGAAACTATATCTGCAATTGCACTGAAGGAGATCACAGAAACCTTATTTCCATAGGTGCTCTCTACGGTGCTGACAAAATCCTTCACGTAGATAGGATCACTCACCTGTACTAATATGCCGCTCCAGCTGTTTAGACCTAAAAGCTTCTGACCCGCATCAGTATCTAAGAATATTGTCTGGTCTGGGCTGAAGATAAGAGCGCCCCCATATTCTTTAAGCACTCCGCTTACAATTACGTTTACTGTTTTGTACTGAGGGATTCCGTTAGTGATTTTCGTAAAAACTTTTAATGGTACCACATCGCCCACTCCATATTCTAAATTTCCATTTTGGTCGTAGGCGACTTTATGCCCTATTAATGCATCAAGCACATCTCCCTGCGAAGGAGCGCTTCCCTCCTCGATTTCCAGCCCTCCAATCGCATGTAATACGAAGTTCACATCCGTGCAGTAAATATAAATTTGCTCTTGAGAGTTGCCCACTGTGACTGTTGCTTGTGTCAAGTAATATGGCACGGCATTTACAACATAACTGAACGACTTGAAGTAGCTCAGATCGCTAGATGTCAGAGTATAATCTGAAGACGGAGTTATCATTATGTTGTTTTGTCCGAGGCTCGTCACTTGATTGAGGATGTATTGAGAGTACCCTCCTACTACAGCTCCCATCATGACAATTACTGCTGGGCCTATAATTATTCCTAGAATAGTCAATATGCTCCTTAGCTTCCTGCTTCCGAGGGACTTAACTGCCATTTTATAGGACATTCCCAAAAGCGAGAAAAACCTTTTGATGCTCATTCTGGCAACCTTTTTTCAATGTCTTTTTGGTGAGTCTTATACATTCTATAAATTATGTATCCTGCACCAAGCAGGAAAATCGCCACGATGAATAATGCTATAATATATTCTTCAGGCATTTCGCTGGTCGAGGTTGTAGTTGTTGCGGAAGTTTCGTTCACCTGTTGGTTGATAACAGAGAGCTGTAGCGTTCTATTGATATTTTCATTGAAGGCGTTATAATAGCTTATTGTTATGTTTACAATCGGGACATACTGAGAAGCTGGGATATCGACCCTAAAGGCATACTGTGAGCTTGGATCTATGTCTCCAACAAAATAGCTAGAAGTCTGTTTTCCTGTGCTCCCAACAACTTCAACCCTGTAAGCGGTTGATGAGCCGTAATTTATCAATGTTCCCGTCACCTTTATGTCATTGCTGCTGTATATAGCTTGTCCGCCGGTCAAAGCTATATCTATGAATGGCTCAATTGACAGCGCCAAAGAGGTAGTGAAGCTCTTTGAATTTCCCTGAGGATCTTCATAGCTTATTTGGATGTTCAATGGCGCGACTCCATAGTTTATAATTGTTGAAGCACCGGAAAAGGACTGAGCTCCAAGCGGATTGAATGCAAAAGTAACTGGGAAGCTCACATTGCTGTTTGGAGGAATTTCTTTTATGTAGAAGACAGATGGCGTAGCCAAGAGCAGTGAGGATGATGCACCTGAGGTTATTGTTGAGGGAGGAGATAAAGTTACATATACATTATAAGCAGGGCTACTTCCGTAATTGCATATTACAACGGTCATGTTGGTGTATCTGCTCCTTATATCGAGAGACCCAAATACTTTAACGTCAATGTACCTAATGTTCCCAAGCACTGGAATTTGAAAGCTTATTGAGGTATTTCTAATGTTCCCCCAAGCATCAACGAAGCTGAGTGTTGCATTTGCAGTGTAAATTCCTGTACTGTTAACATTTATGTTCAGAGGGAATGAAAATGTAATAGTACTTCCCTTCTGAATTCCTGACTGCTGGGTACTAGACTGCTGAGAGCTCGAAAGCACTTGCTGGTAGTATGCCTGTAGGCTCTGAACTGTAAGCTGAGATGGAAGAGAGACTGAGGGAGTATATGGAAGGATGGAAAATACTGAAGTATTTGTGTTTGAGTACGTGATCCCCGGGGGTAGGTTAACGGTTAAAACGGGGTAATTCATAGAATCGTATCCCAAATTCCTTATTGTAAGCCTGAACTGATCGCCGAGGGAAAAAGTGTCAGCGGAGCTTAGTGGAAAAGACGAGTCGACTACCTCTAATGTATTGCTTTCCCCAGTTATATTAAGCTGTACTCGAAATAAATTGAAGAGCCTTGAGCCCGGACCTCCTGTATTTGCTATGTAGTCAACCAAGAGTGTAGCATTGTAAATCCCCGGAGGAATGTTGCCTACATTAAATTTAAACTGAAGAGTAGAAGAGGAATAGCTTTGCAAGATAGTGCCGTAATATGCACTTGCATAATTGCACCCGTTGCTTTCAAAGCCGCTTGGAAGGAACAGTGTGGCATTTATACCGTTGATTGAGAATGGAAGCCTATTTGCTATCTGTACAGTATAAATGGCGTTGTCTGTGTTTGGATAAACTGTGTAGCTGCTAAGCCAGCCGCTCGATATGAGAGAGACCCCTGTTCCGTTGCTTACTCCTACATAATTCTCAATTCCTACAAAGCTAGTGAAGTTTGAAAAAATTACTATGTATGCGTTGTTTCCTAAATTTATCATATAAGAAACATTGAAGTGTACAGGAACTTCATTTTGGGAAAGAAGCTGAGAGAGAGAAGTTGAGTTTATGTCGAAATAGAACGAAAGAGTGAATGTTCCCCCAGTTGAAATGCTTCCATAGTAAGAGTCGATGTTCGAAATCGGAATGAAGTACTCAGAATTTGCTGTGCCGTTCACAGAAAAAATCGGGTATTGACCTGTATTTAAAAAGGTTGCACTGAGTTGCACGTATCTGGAATTCTCATAGACGGGCTGAGGTGATGCTGCTCCCCATTTTAGGCTTAGAAGATTTAGCTCATAATAGTAGGAGGGAATGCTCTCCACCTGAACTGTAAATGTAATGGTTCCCTGCGCGTCATATCCAACTCCGTCCTGGGTGGACATTAACGCGTTTAAGGTTATAGAAAAAGTGTAATTGCCGGGCGAGAGGCTTTTATCGATATTTATTCCTGAAAAAGAGATCGTCGTTCTTGAATTGCTCTGAAGGGTTCCAATCTGAATGCTTCCGCCTGTATAGACAAACCCGCTTGGAAGCGAAAGAGAAGCAACCGCAGAATTGATCGTACTGTTACCATCGTTTTCTATCGTGATTTGAAGCTGCGTATTCTGAGTCCCAGGATATCCCGCTGGATTCCACTGGGAAGAGACAACTTTAACCATCAAAGGGGGATATTGAGAGACTGTAACGTAAATTGTAAAGTAGTCAGTCTCTCTTGTTGTGGAATTAATGGTATAAGATAAGGAGAACCCAATAGGGTAAGTCCCGGGAGAGACATCGCTATTAACATTTAAATAGTACTCAAAATACACCACATCGCTAGCATTTATAAAATAAACCTGGTTCCCATACAAATCTCTCGCAGCTGATGAATACCCGCTGTTTGAGCTCGGGGAAAAACCGGGTGGCAAACTGCTCAAGTTTCCTATAGCATTACTGGCATTTACGTTAAAGAGAACTTCTATCCTCAATTGGGCATTTTTGCTCCCGGGATAAACAGGAGTGTTTTGAGAAGAAACGAAATTAATTGAGTTTATTTGAGTGTTTGTTGGTTCAGAGGTTTGTGCTTCTGATACAATTATGGCAAAGGATGCAGCAATAATAATGATCGATAGAAGATAGAAAATTTTTCTGTAGAACATAATAATCAGCTCTTCTCAATAATTCTACATAATACCATTATTGATGTTATCTAAAATCAAATCGGATTAATATTTTTTAACTTTATATAAGTACAAAAATTCGATTCAGTATTATAATCATAAATGAATTGTTTAGAAATTTTTGTTAATACTTTACATTTCCATATTTTATGAAACATATTACTATTCTAATTAAAATAAAACCATAACTATTGTTTATTTTTTAACAGTTTTGTTTATAAATATGATTTTAAAATATTTTAATAAATATATGGAAGGAAGGTGGACTTATGGAAGAAAAAAATAAAGAAGCGCAAAAGTTAGAATTGAAAAAGGTCCTTTCTTTCTGGATGATTTGGGGTATTGCTGTCGGAGCCGTAGTCGGAGACGGGATTTTCACCTTTACTGGATATGCGGTCGCTTCGGCCGGTTCATCTGTAATTATTGCATATCTTATCGCGGGAATTACTCAAATGGCTTTAATGCTATCATTCGGCGAACTTGTTGTATGGAAACCTTCTGCTGGAGGACCAAGTATTTGGGTAAAAGAGCTATTGGGAGAAAAATGGGAGTTGGTGTCTTCTGTCTCATACAGCATTGGGTGGATAATTGCAGGAGGTTCTACAGGATTAGCTACTGGAACTTATGTCTATTGGCTTCTTGATTACGCCGGTATTCACTTGGGAAATATAACGTTATGGGTAACTGTTTTTGCCATTCTGTTTAATGTAATCTTTGCTATAATGAACATACTTGGAGTTGATATTGCAGCAAAAGCTCAATTGATAATGGTTTTGTTTCTAGTGGCGATAATGGTAGCTTATGCAGCATTTGCAACTCCTCATATCAATTTTTCTTATTTTAAAGAAAACTTTATGCCTAACGGATTTTTCGGTTTTCTTGCCGCAATTCCTATAGGTGTCTATGCGTATATGGGAGCTTCAACTATAATATTTTCAGGTGAGGAAGCTAAAAGACCAATAGATATATCTAGGGCCCTTTTTTGGTCTTCACTGACCTTTATAATTCTTTACAGTTGGGATTTGGTTTGTGCGGTTGGCACAATTCCATATAACGAAGTTGTCGTTTTTTATCAAGCGCTATATTCTACCTCTGCAGAGAGATTATGGGGACCTGCTGGAGGGCTGATTATCACTTTTGGAGCTTGGCTCGCTGCCGCTACTTGCATTCTAATGGGGACAATGTACCAGCCCCCTAGAAATTTATATGATCTATCAAGGAGAGGATATAAAGTACCCAAGTGGTGGGGATATCTTCATCCTAAGTACAAAACACCGACTTATGCTACTTTATTCGTATTAGTAATTTCCATCATATTAATAATTTTAGGTGCAATGGCCGGACAAACGACAGTGTATGCTATGCTGGGGTACTCTCTCGTTTGGGCTTGGGCAGTTTCTTGGATATTTACACTTGCTGCTGCTATTCAACTAAGGAAAAAGCATAAAGATGTTATAGAAAAACTGCCCTGGAAAGTCCCGCTATGGCCTCTCACGCCTGCTTTTGCAGTTATCAGCCTCGGTTTAATTTTCTTTGCAATGATTTTAGATATGTTTTTGTCCTATGGGGCTCTTACGGCTTTTGTTACAATATTAGGAAATCTGACATGGACAATATTGCTCATAATTGCTACAAAATATATTATTCCAAAGAATAAATAATTTTTTAATAATAAAAAATTTTTAATATGTTATATTAATTAGAATATATTAGGGGATACCATTGAAAGAACCTACTTTTAAGAAATATCAAAATTTATATTATAAATTCATTCCAGAAGGAGATTTTTGGGAAAAGATGAAGCCAAAAAAAGATAAAGTTGCCCTTGTAATAGTCGATGTCCAGAAGGGATTTTTAGAAGAGGCAAAGATGATAAAAGAAAAGCATGGACACGCATATCTATATGATAGACTCGTCCAAGTCACTATACCCAATATAAAAAAGCTCCTCGATTTTTTCCGAGAAAATAAGCTTCCTGTAGTGCATGCTGTTATAGGAAGTTACAGAACGGATGGAAAAGATAGGTCTCCTGTTCAATCTAGACCTGGATGGAATTATTCGCTTCAAATTATAGGAACTTCTTCGCAGGAAGAGGTTGATGAATTAAGACCGCTAAAAGACGAAATAGTTGTTTACAAAACTACTGACAGCGCACTTAATGGAACTTCCTTGGGACATATTCTTAGATGGATGGGAATTGAACATGTTGTAGTTACTGGAATTGTCACGGATCAATGCGTTGCAGGAACGGTGAGAGATTTAGCAGATTGGGGTTTCATAGTTTATGTAGTAGAGGATGCAACAGCTGCAATTTCGCAAGAGTACCATGAAATGGAATTGAGGATAATAAACCAAATTTATGCAAAGGTAGTAAGCACTGAAGAAATTATAGAAGATTTGAAATAAGTTAAATATCTTTATTATTTTTTTAAAATATACCTTGAGTGGTAGAATTTGGTTAATTTAAAAGAAGAAGCTAGGAAATTTAGCCCAACTGAAAAGGTTTACCTGGAAAATTCCTACTTGAAGGAAATAAACGCCAATCTTTTATCAATTTTAATGGAAAGCAAAAACAAAGCATACCTGGTCTTTGACAAGACTATCTTTCATCCAAAAAGCGGAGGACAGGAGAGCGATACCGGAACAATTTATGATAACGAGAGGCTTTTTGAGGTGAAAAAGGTTTTGGAAGTTGATGGTGTCGCGTTTCATTATGCCAATATACAAAAAAACAGCGGAATACAGGAAAAGGGGGAGATTTTTAGACTAAAGCTTGATTGGGAGAGAAGGTACAAAATCATGCGATCTCATACTGCAGGTCATATTCTTGACTACGCTGTTATGAAAGTTACTGGAAAAAAGGTAAATACAATCGAAGCCAATCATGCCAGTATCGGATCCTACATAAAATATGAGCATATAAACTTGAGTCATATTCAACTGGAAATGATAGAAAAAACAGCTAACGAAGCGGTCAAAGCGGGCATAAGTGTAAATGTCAGATATGTTAAAAGAGAGGAATTGGAAAAATTTGTATTTAATGCACCAAATCTAGAGAGGTTGCCGGATGTTGGAATATACAGGATCGTTGAGATACAAAATATCAACTCCATTCCATGCTCCGGCACACATGTAAAGAATACAAGCGAAATCAACTATATCAAGATAAAAGGCGTAAAAGAGGAAGATGACGGAACTGTTATTTTTTATGAAACAATTCCATAAATTTAATAAAAGGGAATCTATTTTATCTTAATTGAGCTTTGATAAATAACTTGTATATGCTGAATGTGAAAGCATGGAAAATTTGGAATTAGAAGATAGTTTTTCTAAAAAAGAAAATTCGATGAAGAACGTTATCGTTAGGAAGGCAAGAATTTCTGACGTGGACCGCATTTTCAAAATATATAGTGAAAACATCGAATATTTGGATGAAGAGAGCAAGAATTGGCTGAAAAGCATAATTAAGAAAAAGAGCAGAAGGGCGAGGATATATGTCGCATTAAAAAGAAAGAAACTTGTAGGGTTCATAATATTTTATAAAAAAAGGAAAGAAGCATACATTGATGCTTTTGCGGTGGATTCTCGCTATAGAGGATTGGGAATAGGAAGGAAACTGTTGAATTGTATAGAGCAAACTCTTGAGCTTGAGGGAGTAAAAAGGATATATCTCTCTGTGAAAAACGGAAACAATAATGCTTTAGGATTGTACCTGAAAAACGGCTACAAAGTTACTAACATTGTATTTATTTTAGAAGCTGGATTGGATAATTTAAATGGAAAGCTTGGAGAGCTTGAGGGCTTGAAGCTGAAAGTTGATAGCGTAAAAAAGCATAATGAGATAAATTCGAAGATAAAGCTCCTGGACACATCAATATGGAGCAATTTGACTTGGGATATCGATGATTCTATATATAAAATCAGCAAGGAAGAAGCTACATATATTACTATATATAGCGGGAAAAGGCTTATAGGAGTAGCAAGGGCGCATATAGATAAAAATAAAGTTGTAATCGAGAGATTAGCGCTTTCTTATTATAAAGCTACTGATTCGTTGATAACAATAGCAAGTGCTATAAAAACCAAAATAGCCTTAAAGCCAAAAATGAAAATTCGGATACCGGTGGATTCCTCTAAAGCTTCATTATTGAAAGCGTTGATTGCATTTGGGTTCAAAATAATCAACAGCGAATATGTTTTATGCAAGGACTTCCCTTCTATTGAAGAAAACTGATGCATTTTAACATCCATATCTCTCTCGTTAAAGCCAAAAATCTCCCCCGCTTTTTTATAAGCTTTGGATTTATGATAACCGTGGAAGATGTGACAAAATCTACGGAGAATTATTATGGCTATCCCATAATTAATTCCAAGCGGATCAATCGATCTGATCCCCACAGCCCTTGACTCCGGACCAGCTGCTTTATCGAGCTTCCTCGGATCAACGGCTGCAACCTCTTCAGGTTTGAATTCAGACTCCAATAGGGACGCCTCTATTTTGCACAAGCCATACTGCCCTGTTTTAACCCCTCCGTTGCTATCGCTTTCTACAGGAAGAATAGCTTGTCTAAAAAAAGGAAAGAGATCCGTAGGAGCTCAGTGCAAAGCTTAGATAAGTCCTGTGGTTAGTACTAACATGCCCTTCGTCTCGGACTAGAACTATCTTGAACCTTTAAACATCTTGCATCACTTTTTAAGACGATGCTCATCAATTAAAAAATTTTAAAATTAGTAATTTTTATTTCGCTATAAATTTTTTACTAAAACGCATTGCCTTTTCTGAATATCCTTTTTTAAAAAATGAAAAATAATTTTATATTTTTATATATTTATATGTAATGATAAAAATTAATTATAAAAATCAAGGTAAACATCATGAATAAAGACGACAGAGACTTCTTTTCAGATATTTTTGAAGAAAATAAGTTAGGTAAAAGATATAAGGCTTTTGTGCTTGGAAAGTGGATATTTGGTAGGGAGGAAGAACAAATCTTCTCTCCCATAGATACCAATACTATTGGAACTATACCTAAATTGACATATGATGATATTGAGCCTTATATAAAAGAATTGTATGAATCGGGAAAATGGAAGATAAGGAATACTCCAGGGTATAAGAGAATCGAATACTTAGAGAAAATGGCTAAATTAATTGAAGAACACCGAGAGGATTTTATTGAATCGCTAATGATTGGAGCTGGAAAAACGAGAGATCAGGCTGCCGGAGAAGTAAATGCGAGCATAAACAGGTTAAAGAGTGCTATGCTTGATCTTCGAAAAGTATATGGCGAGTATATCCCTGGTGATTGGGATCAGACAACATTAGAGTCCGAAAGTCTAGTCAGAAAAGAACCTTATGGAATAGTGCTCGCTATCTCACCTTTTAATTATCCCCTTTTCGATACAGTTGCTAAGTTTACATATAGTGTAGTCGCGGGGAATGCTGTTATAATAAAGCCACCAACACAAGTTCCAGTTCCATCATTAATGTTCGCCCGTATTGCAGAAGTATCTGGCTTTCCAAAGGAATCACTCATGGTGCTAACTGTTCCCGGAAGCGAAATGGAGAAAGTGGTTTCAGATCCTCGAATTGGAGTAATTAGCTTAACTGGTAGCAGTGAAACAGGGAAAAAAGTATTGAAAGCGGGTGGAATTAAACGATACATAATGGAGTTAGGCGGAGGAGATCCGGCAATAGTCTTAGATGATGCAGACATAGATGAGGCTTCAAGATTGATATCAACTGGGATATACAGCTATGCAGGACAAAGGTGTGATGCTATAAAAATGATAATTGCGCATCATTCCGTAAAGGATGAGCTAAAGAAAAAAATTGTAGAAAATTTAGCAAAAGTGAAAGTAGGGGATCCAAGGGATCCAAATACCACTATGGGACCTCTTATATCTAAAAAAGCAGTCGAAGAAATGATGAAAGGTATACAAGATGCAGTAGAGAAAGGAGGAAAAATTCTCTATGGAGGAAGGAGATTAAATGGGAACTATGTGGAACCGACACTTATTGAAATAACGGATAAAAGCAAATTGAATAGCCTGCTTCTCTATAAAGAAGAAGTTTTTGCTCCGGTAGCAATAATATTTAATTATGCAAACGAAGATGAAGCAGTAATGCTGGCAAATAATAGGAAATATGGACTTGATGCATCAATATTTGCAAAGGATATAAATAGGATAAGAAAAATCATAAGGTATCTGGAATACGGCGCTATATACATAAATGACATACCTAGACATGGAATTGGATACTATCCTTATGGTGGCAGAAAAGAGAGCGGCATAGGAAGGGAGAGTATAGCCTATAGTATTGAAGAAGTTATGGCTATAAAAGCAATTGTATACAACTACAGAGGGAGAAGGATTTTTGAATACCTAATTTAAAAATTTTTATAATAATAAAAATTATAAGGCAAATAAAAAATATTAATTTTAAATAACTAGAGTAACTTCATAGATCATTTTGCTTTCTAATATCTTTCTATAATTGCTACATCATCATAAATATCAACGACCTTAGCAACTACGTCTATACTGTTAGTTTCACTTGCTATTTTTATATCCTCTTCATGACCTGTGCTTAATACAACATTTACACTTTTGCCTTTGATAAATACCTCCTTTAGAGCATTACTTACAGACTTATATAAATAATACGAAAGCTATAGTTTACTTATATTATAAAAAACTTGATTATAATAATTTGTGAAAAAGCCGATCTTACAGTTAATAAAATGTTTTTATCTTTCAAATTTACAAATTCCTCTAAAATATGAAAAATATAATTTCATTATGGTTTTTTATTTCCTAAAAAAGTAATATATAACATATGCAACAAAAAGGATAGAGAGAGCTATAGCGGATGCCTTAACTTCTTGAAGAGAAAGAGCATATGATGAAACGATTATGATGCTAAAGGACATTATTCCTAAAAAGATTCCTATTCTTCTGCTCAGAAAGCCTGAAGGTGAACTATGCTTAAAGTATATATATGAGATTAGATTTATAGCGTAGGGAATGTTCGTTCCTACTACTAGACCAATTACCATGAACTTATAGAAATACTGTGGAAATAATGAGAAGAGCGAAGAAGTTAAGCTTATAATCACAGTTGACAGGATGTATCTTCCATTCTTCGAGTCTATGTCATAGATTTTTTGAGGTATTATCCCCTTTTCAGACATAGCATAAACGGCTCTGCTGAGGGAGAGGAAACCCACGATCATGGTCGTGAAAATCGCCAATAAAGCGGAAAGCGAAAATAAATATGTAAATATTTTTGTACCTGTGAGCTTTTCCAGCTGAATGGACGCATAAGAAAAAGGTGAGTATGCCACTTCGGGATTGTTCAAAAACTCATTGTACGGAATCAAGCTATGGAGCGACATCACCATAAGAACGTAGATGGCAGCTACAGAAAGGATCGATATTGCGACGGACAGCGGGACGTTCTTTTTTGGATTTTCAACGCTGCTGTAAACGCTCGGTATTGAAGCCCACGCTCCATATGCACCGATTATAATTCCAATGGATGCAAGAAATTTGCTTATGTCGAATTTGTAGTTATTTGATAAATGTATGGGGAGTCCAGAATATGAAAAAACAGCGATTGTGAAAGCAAGTGTAATTGCTAGAAGAATAAACGTCAAGATTTGGTTTACTTTTCCGCTTAATTTCACTCCAAAAATGACTAATAAAGTTGCGAAAAAAATCAGAATGAGAGAGGTCACAATAGAATAGTTTAGAGAAATCGGTAATATATAATACAGATAATAAGGAGAAGTTATCGCGCATATGGTTATGGCAATGGTCCATCCAACGAAAAAGCCTGCGCCGCTGTAGAATGATAAAAACTTAGATAATGCTCTTTTCTTAAATACTTCAAATGGATAAACTGCGGGACCGCCATCGACCTCAAATGCGGAGGACATGTCTGAATAAACAAGCCCAACTGCAATCATCATAATGCCCGTAATTAGCCAAGCAAGGAAGTCCAACCCGTCGTTCAGCCTTCCAGTCGATCCGGGAAAGACAAATATACCTACTCCATACATTCCGCCAATTCCAAGCATTATAGCCTCAAGAAGCGTTATCTTTTTGGACATAGCCGATCAAGAAGTTTTAGAAACATAAACTTATAAAAAAGTATCTACTTATTTTTTAGTATTTTTTTCATTATTTAAACAAAATAAATACAGGCAAAGAGTACTAAATCTATAGCAAATATATTTAAATAAAGATTCAGATAATATTTTTAGCCTATAAGGTGAGTATTTTGAGTGAGCTAGATTCTGTTAAAAAAGAGCTTCAAGAAGTCTTAAAAGAAGTTTCTATCGTTCCTATAGAGTGGAAGGATGGAAAGCTAAGATGGATAGATGTTACATCTCTTCCCTGGGAAGAAAGATATGTTGAGTCAAGCGATATATATAGAGTAGCTGAAGCAATAAAAAGGCTTGAAATAAGGGGAGCACCCGCTATAGGTGTTACTACTGCCCTCGCAGTTGCGATGGTTGCCTACAACTCTCCTAACAATAAAGATGAAATGATGAAAAACATAGAAAAAGCTGTAGAGATCCTCTCTCATACGAGACCTACGGCGTACAACTTGTTTTGGGCTCTAAACATTATGAAGAAGACTTTCTACGAGTCCATTGACCTCAGTCCTCAGGAAATAAAGGAGAAGCTCCTCTCTAAGGCGCTTAAAATACAGATTGAAGATATAAAAAACAATTTGAAGATGGGGGAAATCGGAGAAAAGCTGATACAGGATGGAGATACGATACTCACACACTGCAATACAGGATCCCTTGCTACAGCAGGGCACGGGACTGCCTTAGGAGTGATAAAAACGGCTTGGAAAAATGGAAAGAAAATAAAAGTTATAGCGACTGAGACGAGGCCTCTTCTTCAGGGGGCTAGGCTAACGGCCTGGGAACTCAAGAAAGAAGGCATACCATTCAAACTGATAACAGATAACATGGTCGGAATAGTAATGATGAAGGAAATGGTTCACAAGGTATTTGTCGGGGCAGACAGAATTCTTAGGACAGGTCACGTTATAAACAAGATCGGAACATATGGCATCGCGGTACTTGCAAGCTACCACAAGATCCCATTTTACGCTGTGGCCCCTACATCAACATTCGACCTAACTACTTCTCCTGAAGACGTTATCATTGAAAACAGAGACGAAAGCGAGGTCACAACTGTGCTCAATAAGCTGAGGATTGCACCGGAAGGCACGAGCGCTTATAATTTTGCCTTTGATATGACCCCTCCTGAGTTGGTAAGTGGAATAGTAACGGAAAAGGGGATTGTTGAAAAAGACTACGAATCAAACATTAAAAAGCTGTTTGAGTAAAAACTCTTTCGCTTTTTTCCTTTTAAATCCTATCCATTATATAACTATATTTTAAGGTGGACATATGAACAAGATCACTCTCTATAGAGACTTTTCTATCTCAGGCGTTAAGGCCGAGAGGATGCTGAAGGAAGCAGTATTGGGCATCGCTTTGAAATACGGTCTTAAAACCGAGTTTACTACAGTCCTCATTCCTGGAGAGTCTCCTGAAGAAAATGAAGTAAAAATAAATGAATATAGGATAAGCGCGAATAAAATTTCAAATGCCTCAGGCACAGATGAAATCGAGGATCTCCTTTTAAATATACTCTCAGAGCCATACTTCAGCAAAGTTTTATCTTCTAGCATTGAAGAAGGAAAAAATTTAGAAAGGGGGCTCATACACAACTGAGTTTATTATGAGCGTTTTTGCAAAAAGCGGCAATTTTAAAATAAACGCATGCTTATTCTTCATTAATATCGTCTTCATTGATGATATCCTCTAAATCCAGCTCAATCTCTTCAGGCTTTTGCTTTGGAGCTTCCCCCGCTATCTTCTTCTCCTTCCCTCCTGCATCTATTTCGACTTCTCCCCCTCCGACTTTAAGCTTGGAAATAGCGGCCTTCCAACTATATCCGCAGTTAGGGCACTTATATGATCCCATAACTGTTATTGTGATCCTACCTTTATCATCTGGTAGAGGGGAAACAAAGTTCCAAGTTTTTGTT
Source organism: Fervidicoccus fontis Kam940 (assembly GCF_000258425.1). Taxonomy (NCBI): domain Archaea; kingdom Thermoproteati; phylum Thermoproteota; class Thermoprotei; order Fervidicoccales; family Fervidicoccaceae; genus Fervidicoccus; species Fervidicoccus fontis. Next base: position 119,797 of record NC_017461.1, on the reverse strand, counting down.
GGATTTGGAACCTCTGTACCGCACCTAGGACAAACGTTTGGCTTCTTCTCCTTTTTTACCAAATCACAATACCTCCAAGTCATTATGATCAAAAATTGAAAATAATTAATTTTCTTTTTTACACCAAAGTGAACTACCCCGCCCTTACAAAAAGGATCTCTGGCGAAGAGAATGAAAACTTATCCTTAAAATGAAGAGAGAAAAGTTAACTAGGAAAACATTTATAATCCTAATTGCATTTTATAGCTAAAGGTGATTTTTATGATAGACTCTTCAGACTTCGCAATCACAGAAATTAGCGCTTATGAGATCCTTGATTCTAGAGGAGATCCCACTTTAAGGGTATGCGTTTCAACAAAAAAGGCGAGAGGGTGCGCAAACGTTCCATCAGGGCTTTCAAAAGGGAAGCATGAAGTTGCAGAACTGAGAGACGGGATCGGAAAGCTCGGGGGAAAGGGTGTTTCAAAGGCAGTTGAAACAGTGAAAGACTATATCCTTCAAGCCCTTGTTGGAGAAGATGTGAGGGAGCAACAGAAGATAGACAGGATAATGATGTCTTTAGACGGTACAGAAGACAAGAGCAAATTAGGAGGAAACACTATGCTTGGTGTGAGCTTAGCAGTTGCAAGGACGGCTGCAATCCTTACTTCTCAAGAGCTGTATTCGTATTTGGGAGGAGTCGGTGAGTTTATCCTCCCAGTTCCATTTTTGAATATAATAAACGGAGGAAAGCATGCAAGTAGCGGACTCGACTTCCAAGAGTTCATGATCGTTCCAGTAGGGTTTGATACATTTAAAGATGCTATATGGGCTTCTTCAGAGGTCTATCACAAACTGAAGGAGATAATTAAAGAAAAGTACGGCGGAATCCACACTTCTGTAGGAGATGAGGGGGGATTTACTCCTCCAATAAGAGATCCTGAAGCAGCAGTGATCCTGCTGGAAGACGCTATAAAGGCTTCAGGTTACGCAGTCGGGGACAACTTCTACATAGCTATTGACGCTGCCTCGAGTAACTTTTACAACGAGGAAAAAGGGGTATATACGGTAAACGGAAAGAATTACAGAAAAGATGAATTGCTCGAATTCTATCTTAAGCTGATCGATGCTCATCCTGTTAAAAGCATAGAGGATCCCTTCTATGAAGAAGATTTTGAAAGCTTCTCTGAGCTTAATTCAAAATTAAGAAAGAAGGGGGTTCTCGTGGTTGGGGATGACCTTCTAACAACCAATCCAAAAAGGCTCGAAAAGGCTTTAGAAAAAGGGAGCGTGTCTGGGGTCATAGTAAAGCCCAACCAGATCGGCACTTTAACAGAAACCATAAGGTTTTCAGAAATGGCCATGCATTCTGGCATAAAGGCTATTGTAAGCCATAGAAGCGGGGAGACCGACGATCCATTTATCGCAGACCTCTCTGTTGCACTGAGGAATGGAGCAATAAAAGCAGGAGCACCATGCAGAGGAGAGAGGACTTCGAAGTACAACAGACTCATCGAAATTGAATCCCTGCTTTCAGGATACTCCGAGTTTGCTGGGAGAAGGTTTTTTATCTAAAAATTAAATTTTCAATTCTTAGAATGATGAAGGTTAAAAGCTTTGAGCTCATGCAATGATATGAAAACGCTGCTGACTCAGAAAATAAAAAATAAACAAAAAACTGTTTTAATAAAATATTAATTTTTGTTAGTGTTTGTCAGATGCGTTGGCAGATGGCGGCGCTGGCAGGTTCATGCTTCCTCCAGGAAGCTCTGGGAACTGCTCCTTCATTCTCTGCTCTGCAATTGTGGCAGCTTCCTCCATTACCTTCTTTGCTTCATCAGTTACATAGATGTTGTTCATCTGAATTCCGGTGAATTCTCCTAGCTCAGTCACTGTGCTCTGAAGTATCTCGTCGACCTCTCCAAGCTCAAATGCTACTTCTGGCATTATGCCCATCAAGTTGTTTCTAACTTCCTTTACAACTCCTACTACTGGTCCCATCGCGCTTACCAGATCTCCCACATCTCTAACTGTCTCTAGCCTCAATCCGATCCTCTCTAGAGCAAATATTGAGCTCATAATTGTCTTCGCAACTTTCCTTACTTCTGCAACTTCGTTTGCATACATCGCAGCTCTTTCGCTATCCTTTTTAACCTGAGCGTCTACCACTTTTTCAAACAGGCCGTTTGCTCTTTCCTGAAGCTTATTGAGTGTGTATTCAAGCTTGTTCTTTTCAATCCTAATTTTGAACAATGCCATTGTTATTCTGTATCTGACAGGAGGTGGTGGAACTATTCTGTCTTTAATTTTAGACCACATGCCTTCTGAATCTTGCGGAGACCATCTTTTACCAAACTTATCAATAGCGGACATGGTTTTTTTCGCCTAAATAATAATAGTTTATGCTATAGATTTAAAAGGAAAAGGACGTGAAAGTCCGCTTCAATTTTCGTTTTTGAAGGAGTTTAGAAGGAAATATATTAATAAATACTTTTAAACTCTTTTCTTAAAAAATAAGAGTGTCTGGGGGGCCGTCGTCTAGCTTGGTAGGATGCCAGCCTGGGGAGGAACCCCGATATGACAAAACCTGGAACGCTGGTGGTCCCGGGTTCAAATCCCGGCGGCCCCATGCTTGCTTATCTCATACCAAATGGAAGGTGATATGTAAATGAGCGAAACGAAAAATAAGGTAAGATCTATAAGTGTGGTAAAAGTAAAGGATAGAGAAATACCTATTGACGAGAGGCTTTTGAAGGTATTGAGAAAGTACGTGTACACTCAAATGACCCTTGAGGAGCTGGCGAAGGAAATCGGGCTAAACGGATGGGAAGAAGCTTATGAATTCGTCAAGAACGCGCCAGCTTGGCTGATGTGGACTCCATTCACACTCTGGGAAGTAACTGAGTAAAAAGGAAGCTTTATGCAAAAAGACACTAATGATTTTTTAAGAGAAAAGATCAACAAAGCTCTAAGAGATCTGAACTTAGAGAAAGGACAGAGATTTATAGTCAAAGAGGTCAGTAAGAATTTCGACGATCCTTTTTATCTTTTAATTTCAATTATACTGAGCCAGAACACCACCGATAGAAATGCAATTGAAGCTTTTTTGAATTTGGTAGAAAGAGGGCTCGATTTTCGGAAATTGAACTCAATGAGTTTGGGTGAATTGGAGGAAATAATCAGAATTTCTGGGTTGTATAAATCTAAAGCAGAAACTATAAAGAGATTAGCTGGATTTTTATCTAAAGATGAGCTCTTCCTAAAAAATCTGTGCAAAAAGCCTCCTGAAGAGGCACGCAGAGAGCTAACTTCAATTAAGGGAATTGGAAAGAAGACCGCAGATCTTTTCTTATCAGTATACTGCAACATGCCTCTCTTCCCAGTTGACAGGCACATAAAGAGGGTTACTGAAAGGCTTCTGGATAAAAAAATGGACTATGAAGAAGTTAGCCAATTTTGGAGGGAAGTTTTGGATAGAAATCTGCTCAAAGAAGCCCACTACAAGTTAATATACGTAGGGAGGAAATTCTGCAGACCGAAAGGGGAAAAGTGCGATCTCTGTCCTCTAGCAGATATCTGCAGATGGAGGAGCGAGTGAATTTGATTCTCATAACAACGAAAATAAACAGCGAGAATGAGCTGATAAATGAGGTCTTGAGCTTTTTCATTCTGAAAAACGTCAAGTTTGAAGAAAGAAAGGCCGTCTATGGGGGGGTTGTTCTTTTTTTCACTGATTCGCCGTATTTCGCCTATAATCTCTTGATAAGCAGCGTTCTCTCTTATCCTATGAAGATCTACCCCTTGTTGAGCTCAGATGAACTCTTAAAAGTACTGAAAAAGTCGGAGATCTCAGTAAAGTATGTAAATTGTGAAGTAAGAGGGGTTAAGAAGGATCTGTGCAAAGAATTAGAGGAAAAAATAAAAAAAGAGATAAAATTCGATAGAAAAAGCGACATTGTTCTTCATATTCAAGGCATAAAGGATTATTACGGTTATTCCGTTCTTAAAAGAAACTGCGAAAACTATAGCAAACTACTGGAAAATGAAGAGTTGAGAAAATCCTGCTTTTCTTTTATGAGGGAAAAAATCTTAAAGATATAAAAATTTTGGCGGCGGGTCCCCCGAAAGATAGCGGGGGGTGGATTTGAACCACCGACCTCGGGGTTTCTCAAATGTCATTGGGCAACCTTTTATGAGCTTCGCGGGAGCAGAAAGCTTTTCTGCTCCTCCCGCGGGCTACCTGGCTGCCCTACCCCGCTTTTTTTACCCGCCGATATTATTTTATGTTGAACTGGGTTTTTATGTTTTTTTATTTAACTTCTGCTAGTAAGTTGCTCTCGAGTAACTTGGTAATTATCATTGCAATAGGCTCTTCCAATTCATTGACCGGTATGTTAAGCTCCTCGCTTGCTTGCTTTACGATCTCTTCCAAGCTCTTAGTTCCGTCAGAAACTTTCCATATATAGTATACTGCAGCGGACATCTCATATGTGACCTGATTTTCATCCGTTACATAGAACGTATCTTCAGTAGCACCAGTTTCCTCTCCTTTATGCGTGAACTTTTTGCTCTTCAATTCTGCATAGCTCATTTGTTATATTCACCATTCTCTCTTACGAGGATAGTTCCTTCCCTGTCTGTAGTCCCTTCTTCCTCCGCCCTGCCTTCTGCTTCCATATCCTCTATCTTCCATTGGGGCGGTCGGCTCGCTTTCTGGGACTTCATCTTTCTGTGGTACTTCCGAATCGTCTATTTGGGACACCTCTGAACTCGATCCTACGTTCAACTGCACTTTTCCTCTGAAGCTCGTTGTCCATGCGCCTTTAACTTCTACAGCCTGTCCTTCCTGCACGCTTCCCGCTTTATCTCCCCAAAAAGTCGCCTTTATTCTTCCGGTGTCGTCTCCCAGTATCGCTTCGCTTATTGTTCTTGTTCCTTTCTTCGTTTCTATTGTTTTTGTATCGCCCGTTTCAAGAACTCGGGCTTTTATACTAACAGAGCTTTCGCCCTGTTTTAAATCCATTATTTTTTTATTTTGGGGCTCTTCGCCCATATCTTTCTCTTCACTCAAAGTTCATACCTTCCGTTATGTTTTGCGTGAGCTACCCTCTATAGGGCTTTAAGCATCTAGAGAAGGCTTTATGCCGTTCCCGTCATTTGCTCTTCCTGGGGGGCTCACAGCTCCCCTTCCCCATGCTTCAAGAAGTTGCATGGGTACATGTTTTAAATTCAACATATGGAATAATAAGTCTTTTGTTATGATTATCTCTTAATACTTCTATATCTAATTGGCTTGAACTCTATGCCGACAGAGAGGAGCGCTTCCTGAATTTTGTAATCATCTGTGAACACAACAACATTAAAACCTTCGCCTTTTTTCTTCAGCGCGAGATTTATGAGCTTTCTGTCCGCTTTGCTTAACGCCTTACTGAGCTTCTTGTTTAATGATCTAAGGTCGTCTTCTACTTCTTCAATAATTATTCTGTTCGCTGATAAGGTATATTCCAGCTTGCTCTTGTTTTCAAAATCTTTCACTTCATCTACAACTTCCTTCACTGTATAAATTTGGAACGGAAATGACAGGTGCAGTCCTGTCAGGAATGCGCCAGTGTCGAATATATAAACAGTTTTAAAATCTGAAGATTTTTTCATATGTCTGCAACCGCTCAAAGCGAGCAAACCTAATTGGCTTCTCGTACATGTATATTTTTATCTTCTCCTCAGGATCTAAAACTTTTGTTCCGTCTAAAATCACTTTTGAATATTCGATATTTCTCTCTATTTCTATATCAACTGAAGACAAATAGTCCAAAACAACGGGCCTATTCCAGAGTATAGTCGAATTCAAAGGACTCAAGAGTATGGAAGGGTGAGAGAAGTCAACCAGCGGACCTCCGCAGCTAATATTGTAGGCAGAAGAGCCTGATGATGTTGAGATAATGATGCCGTCACCAGCAACTTCGTATAGCTTCCTCCCATTTATGAAGACATTTAGCTCAATTACTTTCATGTGATTCGAAGCTATAACCGCATCGTTAAAAAAGAAGTGCTTTCTCCTTCCCATTTCCAATTTTAATCCCCAGACCTTCTGCTCGACATATGCCCCGTTCAAGAGTCTTTTCAGTATGCTTCTTCCTTGAATGGATGAGGCGTCGTAATAGAAATTTCTCCTCCCGCCCGCAACAGTCGCAATGATCGCGTCATGATTGGTCTCATCCTGAAGAGCATTTAAGAGAGTCCCATCTCCACCTACTATAATGAGCCTGCATGGCTTTTTGCTTTCTACTTTATAGCCATCATATTCAAGAAGGCCTGTTTTTCGATATATGATCTTCACTTCTTCACCTATTTCCCGAGCTTCATTTAGTATCTGATCCGCAATTTCTAATGCTATTTTGCTTGAATAATTAACATATAAAGCAGTCCAATTGCACTCATCCTTTTTCATGCCGAGATCTCCACTGCTCTCCAAATAATTTTTATAATTTTTAAACGAATTTCACGATTGAAAATCCTTTTACCAATTTTTAAATTAACAGCACAGCAATTTCAAGCTTACTTTGTATAATTAATATTTCCAACAATTATCAAAAATATTTTTCGCTAAATTCCAGCCTTTAATGCTAAATGGAAGATGATAAAAAATTTTCAGGAAGACAATAATAACGTAAAACCCTACTTATGGTTTGGAAAAAGTCAGCCTAGCTTATATAGAAATACTGCAACAAATATGTTTGTAGTATTATTGCTGTAAATGCTGTCAGTTATTATCTTCACAGGCTGGAGACCGTCAAGTGGATGATAAGGAATGATGTTGCCCGTTGCATAATCCATGAACTCTACATTGCCCGTTAAATTATTGACCGTCCCAGCTACAATATCTGTGTTATTGAGCATGTATACACCGTCTATCATCATCTTGTAAATTAAAGTGCTCTGAACAAGAGGATTCGTCCAGTTAGGTCCAATAACCGGATAATAGCTTCCTTGGTAAGGTATTGTAGTTACTGCAAAGTAAGGCGAATATCCAGTCAAGTTCACTCTATCAGCTATCCTCAGCATCCAAATAGACTTTGGAATATCCGCGAGCCCTTCTGAGCCTGAGTATATGCTGGTGTACGGCCCAACGACCCAGGTATTGCTGCTCTGCTTATATGCTTCGAAGACATCAAATGTGAGGACATACGTGGCATTCTGAGGAGTTCGCAGCTCATTGAAAGCTATGTTATCTATTTCTGAAATGTTGTCGCTGGTTAAAATTGTCGCGAGGAGCTGTATCTGCGTCTGATTTATCGTTGCTCCATCCGCCACAGTAGCCCTTCCGGTCATGACCGGTATCCAGTAGCCGTAATCCCACCACGTTAAAATAACGCTGTTCGCAGGAGTATCATTTTTGATGTAATCTAGCGTATATATCCAAGCGTCATTCTCCCTCGCCATCCCGATCCCTCCCGAAAGAATTAGCGGGGGAGTTTGTGCATAAGCTATAGTCGTGCTCATTTGAATGAATCCTATGACAACTATCACAATGAGGGCAGCGGACCAAATAGTGATCCCAATGCTGTCTCTATTGACCTTTTGAGATTTCTTTTTCCTCTCAACCTTCAGCTCCTTAAGACCGAAAGCTTTGACCAAGTTGTCTGATATCAGATTTACCACAATGCCTCCTGTAATGCTGAAGGAAGTCGCAACGAACATGAGAAGGTAGGAGGCCTTAAACCCCATGATTATTGAGTACACTGCGAGGACGATGAAGAACATATGAAGCGGTTGCTTCCTCGACTGGAACAATCCGTAGACTATGTAAAAGACTGTAAGTATGAAGGAGAGCCCCACTTCGCTTATCAAGCCGCTCAATGTCATTTCCTGGTGCTCTGAAACTGAAGCCACAAGTGCGTTGTTTGTATTTAGTCCAATGAAGTAATAAGCCCTTCCGGAAATATCGAAGAAGTTGAAGTAAAGCATTATTACTGCTACGACAGCTAGGAACACTAGAAAACCTGAATATATCTTTCTCCATGAGTACTTCTTGAGGAGAGCAATCTTCTTAGAGTACCTGAGCAGAAGGAATGAGAAGGTATATGCGATGCCTCCACCTATTATGAAAAGTCCTGAGCCCTTTATTATGCTCATCAGACCTACTGGGGGAGAGAGAAGTTGGACAATTAGGGTTACTGCTGTAAAGAGCCAAATGGAGTAGAATTCTCTGATCTCAGGCTCCTTTGCAAGGGGGTAAAAAACTAGGAAAGTTCCTATTACAAGGTCAACTACTTGATATCCTCCCCAGTCCCAAGCTACAAGGCCGACTAGAACTCCTGAAATAATGGTATAAATAATTTTTCGCTTTAATTCTCCTTCCTTAAACATAAGCACGAGGAATAGAAATGCCAGCACTATCAGAGGTTGAACCATTCCGAGCTTTACAAAAAATCCTGCAATTGTCCTGTCGAGCATTCCTGGGAGAACAGCTGCCATGAATGCTGAGATGATCCCTGCCATCTCGCCTGTGACCTCTCTTACAAGCAGGTATGAAAACAGAGCTATAAGCGCGCCGGCAATAGGAGGCTGTATAACTACCCACTGCATAACGCTCAGGCCAAATAGCTTCCCTATGGGATATGTAAGAGCGGCGAGCATCATAAAGAGCGGGTAGTCAGAATATGCCAAGTCCCTTCCCCATGGGTACCAAAATATCTGCATGGCGGGATTGCTCTGTGTTAGAGAGTACCATGAAGATATCCCATGCTGAACCATATAGTTAGTCGCGTAGTATGCAATAAAAGGATCTGCTTCATCCAGCATGTAGCCATATTTGAAGACCCTGAGCATTCTTATGTAAAAAGCAGCCGCAGAGATTGCGATTACTATCGCAAGAGATATTAAAGTTTTGTGAGAGTATAGCTTTTCGATGAATGATGCACCGGTTTTAACTGACTTCTGACTTTTGCTCAAATCAAGCAACACCTGCTCAACTGATTCAAATAAACCTTTTATTGATAATATTTTTAACTAAAAATTGCAAATGGCTAGTTATTAAACCTGATTTTTTCCTCAAAAATCAGTTTCTCCGCACTAAAAAATGCCAGATCCGTTCTGATCTCCTCACACTCTAGAGGGCGAGAGGTCCATTTAGAGTGCTACCAAATGAGGTCCATTTAGAGTGCTACCAAATCTTATAAACCTTCATCCCTTCTATAAAATTGCGAGGATTTCAGTTGTAATTTGAGCTTGGGGTTTCCCTTTTAAGTATTCTTTATTTCATAAAAAAATAGTAGGGGAGCAATTTGCAGGAGATATTTGAAGAAAGGTATGAGCTGTTGAAAATTGAGGCAAAAATAGACTACTATCTCGATTTACTAGAGAACGCTTTAAAGAATGTGGAGCCAAAAGCGTCCCGAAGCGTTTCTAGCGACAGCATTTTTGTGAACTCAAAAGAGCTTTTAGATGTAGCCATAATGAAGCTGAACATTGTTAAAAATCTGGTCGTAAAAACCAAGGAGATGCTGGCCATTTATGCTATGCAAGATGCATTAAACGAATTGATGAAGCTGAGGGTTTACTCCTCACAGAAGACAGTCCTTCCTTATATAAATAAAATGGTCAATACTGCAATAAGCGATATAGAATCAAGCATAGTCTCTTTGAGGAACAAGGAGAAGAGTAATTTTTAGACCCTTAAACTTAGAACCCTCCTAATTGGGCACCTCTCAAAATCTTTCATGCAGAGCTCTATTTCATGCTTTGTCAAATATCTTTGAAGGGCATCGCAGAATACGACATAGCCGTTTTTGCTCTTCACAACTTTAAAGAACTCACAGCCCGATTTGGGCTCGTATGAGACCATGTTAAGCATAGGATCAGGTCTGTACTTTTGAATTAGATACTCCTCGTTCTTTCCCTCATCCTTCAATACCTTCGTATAGTACTTGCACCTTGAATAGGAGAGCTCGTCTCCGTCGCAAATGCCTTTCTTTACGATATCAGCCCTCGGCTCCGGGAGGAGGGGACTGTAGCACATACCATTTTTAAAGAAAGGACAGGGAATTGCAAACCACCTCTTCTTCAGACGCGGGTTCGGAACTCATCGACAGATTTGCCTCGAACCTTGAAAGCCTCATCATCAGGCTTTTCCAGTAAGGTTAAAATATATAACTGACTACTGCTAACATTAATAAAAGACTTAGATATTAAAACTTTTGATCGTTTGAGGTGGTTCAAAGTGATCGATTTTTCTGGAAGCAAGGATGCGCAAGGGTTAAGTGAAAAGGACAAATGGATCCAAAAAATGATTAAATCGGCGAAAAAGCATCACAAGCTATGCCCCTACTTTGACAAGAAAACCCAAAAGTGCTTCATAAGGCTCGGAAAGACATGCGACAGGGATGGGAAGTTCGACATGTGCCCAACTTTTATGGAATTCCTCTCCTCGAAGTATGATGAATACGTGAGCAAAAACAAGCCCCTGCCTGTAGACTTCATGGACATTGTGCTTTAGTGCTCACATTATCTACGCTCTGAAGTGTAGCGTCTTTCCCGCATCTATTCATGAACACTTTTTCTTGAAGAAGATTGGAAAGTGAATGGATCCTTCTTGATCGCACAGAGAACTCTATTGCTTTGTGCTCGGGGCTGATCATCATCACATTGCAAGCTGATCAAATAAGCTTTAATAGGAAATAACACCTAAAAGAAGATGTGTAATTTTTCATGTTCGCTCTGAAGGATAAGGGTTTAGAGGTAAAATTTTAATGCAGAAAACTCTCTACATTTTGGACCTTGATATGACCCTTATAGACAGCTTAAAGGTATTCTACAGAGTATATAGCCAGCTTTTAAAGAAGTACTTCAATGAAGATATCAGTTTTGAGGATTTCTACGAAAAGTTCTGCACGAACTCTTTAGATAACTACAAGAATTATCCTAAAGATTTTTGGAAGGATTTCAAAGAGATGTACTATGCTAAAGACAGGAGCGAAATAAAGCCAATAGATGGAGCCGAGGAGCTCTTGAGGTTCTTGAATGAAAGGGGTATAGTCGTGGTCCTCTCAGGAAGAGGGGTAGATGGGGATGAGGTCTTGAAGGAGCTTGAGTACTTCTCTCTTTCGAAATACGTCAGCGAGGTCTATACGCTGAAAATTTACGATAGTGATAAGCCCTTCCTTAAAGATGACGCCGTCAGAAAGATAATAAACAACCATAGAGGCTTCAGTAAGTGCATTTTGGTAGGAGACTATGTGGATGATGTATCTGCAGGTCCAAAGAACGGGTGCATAAGCATAGGGATAACGATAAATGGGTGCAAGTCCGGAGAGGAGCTCTTGAGGGCTGGAGCTGACTATGTAGTTGAGGATCTGTTTGAGCTCAAGTCCATCCTCGAAAAATTATGAATTCAGCTTGTGGAAAATTTTTAATAATAATAGATCGCAAAGAATTATTAGTTGGTTTTCACTCTTGATCCTATGGCTTTTTCAGCCGTAATTGAGCGAAAAGAAGGTGAAGCTTTTGCTTAATATCGAGCTCAGCGATAAGGGTTTCTTAAAAATCGTCAATGCGGGAAGCGACAAGATCATAGTATGGAAGATTGAGCTTGTATACTACATAACGGTAACTCCTCTCGATCAAATAAGCCAAGAGCAGAGATATTTGAAGAAGCAGATAACTGAGACGATAGACAAAAACAAGGAGCTGGAGCCCGGAGGAGCGCTCTTATACTACACAAAGCTGCCTAAGGATGCAATTGAGGAAGTGAACGTCTACTATCAAATAGGAAATATGTTCAAAAAGGAAACTTATAAAACGAGGAGGTGAATTCTTTGGAGGGGGGAAAAATTAAGGCGGATTCTCCTACGACCGATGGAAGAAAGCTCTATCATCTGGGCATATCCCAGGGAGATGTCGCCAGATATGTTCTTTTGCCCGGAGATCCTGAGAGGTCGGAATTAATTGCGAAGACCTGGGATGAGTGGAGGTTTGTAGCAAGGCACAGGGAGTATGTAACATACAGCGGAAAATACAAGGGGGCTGAAATCTCAGTGACATCTACAGGCATAGGCGGTCCGAGCGCAGCTATTGCTGTAGAGGAGCTGCTCAGAGCGGGGGCAGACACATTCATCAGAGTGGGGACCACTGGAGCGATAAAGGGAGAGATAGAGATCGGGGACCTCATCATATCGAGCGGAGCTGTGAGGCTTGATGGAACGAGCAAGCAGTATGCTATTCCTGAGTACCCAGCGGTATCAAGCTATGAGGTTCTTTTGGCTTTAGTAGAGGCAGCGGAAAGCCTAAATAAGAGGTATTGGGTTGGGATAACTGCGTCTACCGACAGCTTCTACCTAGGGCAGGGAAGGCCTGGTTATAAAAACTTCATGAACTCTTGGGCGAAGTCGATAATTTCAGAGCTCAAATCGCTCAACGTATTGAACTTCGAAATGGAGGCATCCACGATATTCACGATGGCAAACATATACGGAGCTAGGGCCTCTTCGATATGCGCCGTGATAGCAAATAGAGTGACTAACGAGTTCGTGCCGAATGCTGGAGTCGATGATGCTGTGAAGGTCGCAGACGAGGCTGTAAAAATACTGAGCGAGTGGGATGAGCTCAAGAGAAACAGCGGGAAGAGGAGCTTCTATCCTTCGCTCCTCCTCAAAGATAAGATGCGGCTTTAGTGAAGAGTAATGAAGAGTTTTTTAAAATCCGGCAATTCTGGAAAGTTCGGAGTGCATGTTTCGGTAGGAAATCTGAACATCGACATAATTTCGAGCGTGCCTGAGCTTCCCGCTGAAGATGATTCCGTAAAGGCGAAAAGCCTCTTCATAGGGGCGGGAGGAGGCGCGCTGAATTATTCTGTGGCAGCTTCAAGGTTTGGACACACCTCCTACTTGATCGGCATAACTACACCCATCTTCTCATCGCTGGGATTTTTCAGATACCTGATCGAAAACGGGGTTAAGATCGATAATGTAAAGATTGTAGAAGAGGGCTCCCCGGGAGTTTCGAACATAATACACCTCCCAAACGAGCAGAGGAGGATCATCTCATACAGGGGGGTCAATAACTTGCTGGATGATGATTACATAGCTCGCTCGGTTGAAAAAATAAATTCGGTTGATGTCGTCCATTTTTCAAGCGTAAAGAGCTCCGTTGCTCTCAGCGCAATTAAAAAGATTAAGGAGAAGCGTGTTCTAAAGAGCCCCATCTTTTCTCTCGATCCGGGGACAGAAAGCAGAGAGTATGAAAAAGTGATTGGCGAATTCACGGGGCTTGTAGACGTTCTTTTCCTCAATGAAAAATTCGCAAGGAATGTTTGGGGATATGGGTTTGCAGATTTCCTCTACGATATGAGCTGGAAGACGATCGTGGCATTGAAGCTGGGCGAAAGGGGGGCAGAAGCATTCTACGAGGGCAAAAGAACTTCTAGAATCCTGAAAAAGGTGGAGTATGTGGACACCACTGGAGCGGGCGACGCGTTCGATGCTGTATTCAATTGCGCCCTAATAGAGACTAGAAGCGTAGAAGAGAGCTTGGAGCTTGCGGTCACTGCGGGCGCTCTAAAGTCAAGAAACATTGGGGCCTCATCCTCTCCGTTCAGATCAGAGGTGTTTGAAAAGAAGCGCGAGATCCTGCTGCTCTAGCTTTTTCTATATGCATTTCCTTTATTTTTAAAAGAAAAAAGGTTTTTTAGAGGGAGAACTAAATTTATATGATCCCTTGAAATTTCCTAACATACGGCATTTATGAATGGCTTTAAGCGATGAATGACATGCCTTCAGGAAGATCTATTTTCAGGCTGCTCAGGTACTCCTTCCTTCTCGACGATCCTATAGGATATCTCAGGTCGTATGAGGGGATCCCGCAGGGAATGAGCTTAATAGATATAATAGAAATGCACGGAGCCATTCCGAGGATAAGAGAGATAATCTCCTCTGTAATTGAGAAAGAGTCATACAGCTTCGAAAGGGATGAGAAGAATCTGAAAAGGGAGGCGGTTTCCCTTTACAGCGCTATGATCGTCACTTCATCTGTGAAGGACAACTGGCTTATGAACAGATTCTCAATATCGATAGCTAAGTCTTTCGGAGAGGAGCTCAACGGGTTTGATGAGGAGACGATGATTAAGATTGCAAGAGATTATCTGAAGATCGGCGTGAGATTTTTAGCAGAACCTCTGGTTATTCCGATAAGAAAGCTGAGCAGAGGGGATCAGAGAAAGTCTTTTACCTTTTCCATAACAATTTTTGACTATATGAGGCTTGGGAAGAGGCTAGAAGGCGATGAGAAGTGGAGGTTCTCCAACCAACTTATAAGCGGTGGAATGGTCTACATTCAAAGAGCAGAGCTCCAAAGGCTCATGGAAGAGGCAGTTTATTACAAGGTGCTCGACAAGTTGAAGCGCATCTCAAACGATATAAGCGATATCAGCATCCTTCCTCCGCAGCTGAAGGATATTGCGGTAGAAGTTCAGTCTCAGGTAGCTAAGAGGAGGATCAGCTTTTATGGAGAATCTCAAATTGGAGGAGAGGGTGGAGGAGCGATAGCCTATAAGCCGGAGCTTTTCCCTCCGTGCATAAAGAACATCTTGAGGAAGGCATCAAACGGAGAAAATTTGAGCCATCAGGAGAGGTTCCAGATAGCCACATTTCTCCTCAACCTGAACATAAGCATAGATGATGTCTTGGAGGTCTTCAAGCAGCTGCCTGATTACAATGAAAAGATCGCGAGATATCAAGTCGAGCACCTAGCTGGGAAGAGGGGGAGCGGAATCAAGTACAAGCCTTATGATTGTGAAAAATCAAAAGCCATAGGGCTATGCGTTGAGGACTGCGGAACTAAGACCCCAATTCAAAAATATAAAATTGAGCTCAGAAAGCATTTGAAAAAGGGAGGGGATAATAATGATAAGAGCCGTGATGTTTGACTTCGATGGGACGGTGATCGATACGATGAATGAATATGCTGGGCTTGCCTCTGAGATTATTGAGGAAATAGCCGGCATTGATAGAGAGAAGGCGAAAAGCTTATACCTTTCTACAGCAGGCATGAGCTTCAAGGAGCAGCTGAAGATCATGGGAATTGAAGGCGGAAAGGCGGAAGAGATATACCGAAGGTTCATAGAGGGGAAGATGGTGATATTAAAAAGCAAGAGAATTTCTCCTCATGTGGAGATTCTGATCGGGAATCTTAAGGAGAGGGGGATAATTTCATCCCTCTCAACGAACAACGAGTGCTCCGTCGTTTACCTAATAGAGGGCATAAGAGCATTTGATGAGGTTCTCTGTTTTAATGGAAGCGACAGCTATAAGGGAGAGCCCCACCTGAAGTTCCTGATGGAGAAGTACGGGCTGAGGAAGGAAGAGATCGTCTTCATAGGGGACAGCGACTATGATATAAGGACATATTCTGTTTTAGGAATAAAATCGATAAAGACAAGAGGGATCTTCAGCGAAGAGGAAAGAGAGAGGATCATAAGGGAAATCCTGGAAATGAGCTGAGCTTTCAGCTAAGCAAAGAGACCTTTCATGAAATGATACAAAAATTCAAATACATCCTCACCAATGAAAAATAGGTGCCCCGCATCCTTTGTGTCTGTAGCCCCAAAGCCTTTTATGTACGGTTCACAATACTCTTCAGCAGCTTCCGCGAGCTCAGCCTCAAGCCCCCTTTTCTGGGAAGATAGGCATATGTATCCTGCTATTGTAAAGCTCTCGTTCGATGTCAAGAAATCGATGTGCCAAAACTTCTTTTTCTTCTTTTTTAGGTGGTGCCTAAGCCTCGCTTGTATTCCCCCTCTGATAAACGAAGAGCCGATATACGCGTAATACCCCCTCTTAAAATAGAACTCGCCGCGATCTTTAATTTTCACATTCACATCCCTTGTGCACTTTAAAAACAGAACATAGTATCCCTTTTCTCCGCACGTATTGAGGGGACTTCTCAATTCAGAATTGCCCTCTTTTTGTTCATATTTGAGCTCCCTCATTTTTAATCTTTTGCGGCATAAAAATCTACCAGCTGGAAAGAGCTCCTCGAAAAACTCCTGAATTCTCTAAGCAAAAATTTATAATCTCTCTCATGTCAAAAAATATTGATCCGATGGATGCCGCGGTAGTATAGCCTGGCCTAGTATGCGGGCCTGTCGAGCCCGTGACCCGGGTTCAAATCCCGGCCGCGGCGCTCTTTTCTTTCAGCTTACTGAGGAGTTTCAACAAAATAGAATATCTTATTACTCAACAACTTAATTTTCAAAAAACTATTAGGTAAATTTATTATAACATTATTTCATAATATTTTATGTGCATTCAAAACAAAGATGTGAAAATAAATATGAGTGCTAAAGCCTCCGTTGTGTATGATGAGCCGATATTCGTTCAGGGCTACAGGCTTACGTTTGTTAGGCTTAAGTCAGGAGAGGTCATAGGCGTTTTGATAGAGGGCCCGAGGATTCCTAAACCGCTCTACATCCCGAAGCTTCCTGGAACGAAGCTTACAATAAAACTTCCAGAGCACGTTAGGAAAGTGCTCGAAAAGGAGAGCTTCTCAGTTTGATAAATAATTCATTTTTTATATATTTTTAATATTTAAAAAATAAAGTAAAAAGATTTTCCGGTGGTCCATCTTGAAGTTCTTAAAGTGTAAAGCAGAAGAAATAGCAAAGGAAAAGAATAAAATAGTTTCAATAATTGGCGGAGGGCCTGCAGGATTAAGCGCAGCAGGGTATTTAGTTTGCAAGGGATACGAGATACACGTCTATGACGTTCATCCTGAGCTTGGAGGCCTCATGATGTTTGGGATACCGGAGGAAAGGCTGAAAAAGGACGGCATTAGGAACGGGGTTAAGGAGCTGATTTCCACTGGAATGGTGAGAGCACACCTCAAGACAATGGTCGGGGAGAAGGTCCCCCTTAAAGAGATAATAAGAAGCTCAGACGCAACTCTTATCTCAACAGGTACTCTAAAGACGAAGAGGATGAATGTGAGATGTGAAAATGCGGAGAATGTTTACCCATCGGTGGAGTGGCTCATAGATTACCATCTCGAGAAGTTCGGATATCAAAAGCTTTTCAACATAAGGACCTATGTAAAGGAGCCTGTAGGTGTCATAGGCGCAGGGTTTACTGCTGCAGATGCAGCCTTCATTTCAAGCACAGCTTTTAAGGCAAAAACCTTTATCTTTTACAGAAGGACGAAAAAAGATGCCCCTATGGGGGCCAATGACATAAAGATGCTCGAGGAGAGGGGCGTTTTATTTTACGAGCTGCTATCACCTAGGGAAGTCTTATGCAAAAACGGAGTTGCTGAAGGAATGAGCTTCTACGTCACTGAGATGAGGGGAAGCGGCAGGAGCGCTGAGCTCATAGTACATGAAGATAAGGTTCAGACCTATTACCTGAACACGATCATAAATGCAATTGGCCCTATTCCCACCCCTCCAATAGATGTTGGAGAGGCTGGAATAAAACTGAACAGCAATGGAACTATAGCTGCAAACGAAAAGTTTGAGACGAGCGTTAAAGGGGTATTTGCGGCGGGAGATGTAAAGCACGGACCTTCCCAGATAGGGCCCGCAGTAAAGAGCGGGCTTGATGCCGCATTGAAGATAGAGGAGTTCCTGGAGAAAAAATAAATATATCCTTAAATTTTTAATAATAACTGTTGAATGAAGCCGGGTAGTCTAGCGGCCAAGGATGCGGGGCTCTGGACCTCCCCCTCTCCTCCCCTATTCTTAGAAAATCGTTCTCAATGTCTTGAACCGTTAAGGAAAGCTACCCGTTATGTGAAGGTTTCTAATGGAAGGATAGATCCAGAAAGCTTATTATATAGTCTAAAATGTCCCTCATTGAAACGATGCCTATGGGCTTTCCCTCGTCGTTTACTACGGGTAAGTGCCTTATGTTCACTTCCTTCATTTTCGAAAGAGCATCTCCGATGGTCTCGTTTGCCTTCACCGTGATCGGGTTCTCAGTCATCAGGTGCCAGACCTTCATTTCGCTCGCCGTGTGGAGCTTATCGGAAGCAACTAGGTAAACAAGGTCCCTCTCCGTAAGGATTCCTATGAGCCTACCATCATCTTCTACAACTAAAACGCTTCCTATCCTGTTATTGAACATTATCCTCGCAGCCTCATGAACCGAGGTTTCCTTGTGGACAACCACGGGGGGGCTACTCATTATAGATTCTATAGTAAAGTTGCCGAACTTTTTGCTCATCTAGTAACACCACAAATATTTTTAAATTTTTTTCAAATAAATATTTCCATTTTGGCACACGGCTTCCCGTGCATAGAAAAGGAGCGCGACAGCGGTTCCCCTGGAATCGCTCTGCCCGGTGACCTGTGAACGCCGGAGTCCGAGGATAGGTTGCTCCCTTCCGGGCCTGGCCTGTTTTCCCCGGCAAAAGCGGTCCAGACCGTCCCTCCAGACGGCCGGCCGCTTCCCCCGACCCCACAGGGCGGACTTCATAGCTATCCAGGACCTGCCCGCCGTGCCCCTTCCCCATGCACGGGATTGCTGGTCCCCGCATTTCGCCCATTTCGGGAACGGGAGGGCGAGCCCCTGACCCTACCCGTGTGCCAAATATTTTTTTCTTTTACAGAATATTTAATATTTGCCTCCTTCCATGGGGGCTCTCAAGATTTCAAAGCTAGAGGACTAGGAAGAGGAAAAAGCCAGGTTATCTCTCATTTTCTCATTATTTTCGATGTACTTCCTTACCTTTTCATATAACGACAGTAGCAGTCTCCTCCTGTCCTCCATCAATACTATGTCCTGGTATCCTATTGCAATTATGTGATGGGCAAACGGGCTCGGAACCTCTGATGGGCCAGTAATTTCAACCTCTATTTCTCCGTCCTCGATCCGCTTCAAAACCTCCTTTGCAGCATCCACATCCATGTGGTCATGTATTATCTCCCTTACAGTTTCCTTCACTACAGGATTCTCGCTATCTTCTTTCAATGCATCTAGTATCGTCTGGGCGCTGAGCTGAAGCTTATTCGGGGACTTCTCCCACCCCCTGTAGTTCCTCAGTATCATGAAGCTACGCTGCGCGCATTGCCTGAATATCCTCTTCATCATCTCAGTATTGTATATGCTCTTTGTGAGGAGATCCTCGACGTTCTTCGAGTTCACACTCTTCACCAAGGTCGACACATCAACCTCAGGCCTCCCCGGGAGGGTGAGCATGAATGCGTTATCTGAGACTGTGACCCTAACTGCGGTTCCGGATTGCTCTGAAAGCGCATAAGCATAAGCCCTCGAAAGGGCATCGTTCGCCTTCCTACCGAAGAGGGAGTGAAATATGATGTTCCTCCCCCTCTCATCATCGTAGATCTCTATATGCACGAGCCTATCGCTCGCAACTATTCCCGAGGTAAAGGCATATTGCTCGCTAATATATCTCGCTACTTCTCTTGCAGCATCCTCATCTAGCATCATCTCATCAGCTATATCCTTAGAAGCCTTATTCAGGTCGAATCCGTACTTCTCAAGAAGCTCTTTCACATGCCTCCTGAACTTCCCAACTAATAGAGCTGAGTCGAATGATAGGGGTAGCATCTCGCTGAACCATGATGGAACTGTAGGTCTCTGGCCTTCCGCCGAGTCCACGAACATCTTCAAGCCCGTCAGCTTCTTGAAGACGTATGTCTTTCCTCCTAGCACGAAGACGTCGCCAGGAGAGAGGATCTGGGCGAAGCCCTCGTCAAGATCCCCTATGTACTTCCTCCCCTTGAGGAATACCTTTATCTTAGCCTCATCAGGAATCGTCCCCTGATTCAGATTGAATATCATTCTCGTGCTCCTCTTCTTCCCGAAAGCGTTTTCCTCAGGATCGTACCAGATCTTCCTGTATACCTTCTGCTCCTCTAGCCTCTTCTCATCCCCACCTAGGAACTTCACAACTGAGAGGAAGTCCTCGTACTTAAGCTTGTGGTACGGATAAGTTCTCTTCACAACTCTGTACGCATCCTCAACCCTCCACTTCTTCTCTAAGCTCATTGCAACGATGTTCTGAGCCAATACGTCTAGGGGGGCCTCGGGGATCTTCGTCTTGTCTATGAGCCTCTTCCTTGCAGCATCAGCAAGCACTGAGCACTCCACCAGATCATCCCTATCAACAGTTATTATCCTTCCCTCGCTGACCTCGTGAAGCCTGTGCCCCGCTCTCCCAACCCTTTGAAGCAGTCTGCTCACCGACTTAGGGCTACTGAGCAAGAGCACGAGGTCTATATATCCTATATCTATTCCGAGCTCAAGGGAGGTGCTCGAGACGACCACCCTGAGCTCCCCCCTCTTGAGCCTCTCCTCCACGTCGAGCCTTATATCTCTGCTCAAGCTGCTGTGATGCGCCCCTATATCATCCAGGCCGACAAGGTTCTTCTCAGCTAGGACCTTCTTAAGCTTGAAGACCACCCTCTCTGTAGCGCTCCTCGTGTTCGTGAATATCAGTGTGGACTTGTGAGAGAGGACGAGCTCCGCTATCTTAGAGTATATCCCATCAGAGAGCTCCTCCTCGCTCGCATATATCATGTCCTTAACTGGAACCAAAACCCTTATATCGAACGGCTTCTTGAACCTCGCATCTACTATCTTCACGCTTCTCGGCTTCCCATCATCTCCGTATCCTCCGAGGAACCTCGCAATCTTCTCAAGGGGGGATATAGTAGCGCTGAGCCCTATCCTCTGAACTTCCCTTTCAGCGAGCTCCTGAAGCCTCTCTAAAAGTATTGAAAGGTTGCTCCCCCTCTTCGATGAGGCGATCTCGTGGATCTCGTCTATTATAACCCACCTTATGCTCCTGAGCCTCTCCCTGAACTTAGGGGCTACCAGTATTAAAGCGAGGCTCTCTGGGGTCGTTATTAAGATGTGGGGTGGCTTCCTGAGCATTATCTGCCTCTCGTTCTGAGGGGTGTCGCTCGTCCTTATTGAGGCCTTTATGTCCTCAAGCTCCACTCCGTACTTCTCCCTCGCTATTTTCTTTATCCCCTCCAAAGGCTCTATGAGATTCCTCCTGATGTCATTGTTAAGAGCCCTCAGCGGTGAGACGTAGAGAACATAGATCTCATTTTCGAGCTTCTTCTCCTCTGAGAGCGCGTAGAGGGCATCTATTATTCCCAAAAATGCAGCCAGCGTCTTCCCAGTTCCTGTTGGTGACGAGATGAGCACATTCTCTCCTCTTTTGATCAGGGGTATTGCCCTCTTCTGAGGCTCAGTGAAATCTCCAAATGACCACCTGAACCACTCTAAAGTGTAAGGCCTCAAGACCTCTTCGAGATCGCTTTTCCTCATGCTCAGAACAGCCTTCCTCGATGCGGATGATCGGAAAATCCGATAAGGATCCAAGAAAAATTATTTAAAAAAGAAATTATATATCTTGTTTCTATACGCGAATTTTTTTACACCTTGAGGATGTCTAGATTGGGGCGGATGCTTTGAAGATCAGGATTAGAGCTTTCGGCTTGGTGAAGGATCTGACCGGGTGGGATGAGAAGGAGGAAGAGGTTGAGGATGATCTGAGCGTTGGGGAGCTCATGAGGAGAATTGAATTCTACTATATGAAGGGTGCGAGGAGCGAGGGGCTTATCGTTCTTGTGAACGGGAAGAGGGCCCCGGAGAATCAAGCTTTAAAGGAGGGGGACGAGGTAGCGATAATACCTCCCCCATCAGGAGGCTAGACTATGGGAGAGAGCTACAATCCGTGCACTGATCCTCCTCCAATCCTCAAGGCAGAGTGCTTCCAGGGTAGGACTGCAGAGCACCTGACATTTGAGCGGGCTTTTGAAATTATAAGGTGGATCTCTCGTGCAACGAGCCCGCATGGCTCTGGAGGCCTTTCAATATTTCTGGGAACGGTTAAGGGCAGAGCTGAGGGACATAGAGTTGAGAGATTGATTTATGAATCATATGAGCCCTACGCCTCCCAAGCTCTCGATTCAATAGCGAAGAGCTTCTCCTCAGACAAGGAGGTCCTCTCCCTAATAATAGTTCAGAGCATAGGCGAGCTCCGTCCCGGGGATCCGACGATACTTGTAGCATCTTCCGCGACTTCCAGGAAAAAGGCCTTCGATTCCGCGAAGGAGGCCCTAGAGAGGGCGAAGTTTGAGCCTCCAGTATTTAAGCTTGAAGTTAGAGAAGATGGAGAGTACTGGATAAGCGGGGATGGAAAAAGATATAGAAGAGAAAGTAAATAAATCGGATCGAGATTAAATATCAGTAGAAAAATATAAAAATCTTGAGTGCCATTAACAAAACGAGGGCGGGGGTGCCCGAGCATGGCCAAAGGGGTCGGACTGAGGCTCCGATGGAGAAGTCCTGCGTGGGTTCAAATCCCACCCCCCGCATCAATTCCCAATTAACGGAGTGTATCTTCCACAAAATGGGCGTTTGATCTCCCAGCTTCCTATGTAGACTGCAGTGTCCATATCATAAAGCTCTTTGATATCATGGTCATCCTTCAATTGCTGGGTGACGCGATTGCCTCATTTAACTATGTCATAAATCAGCTAGGTAGCTTGTACTCAATTGAATTGTTCAGCTGTCTCGAATCGTTGAAACTCCTAACAATATCTTCTATCTCAAGTTGCTTAGCCTCACTGCCAGAGATTCCCACATCTCCCTTCAGAAAAACATATGCAGTTGGAAGTAACTCGACGGCAGTCGCATTCGAGCCAAACCTCATGCCTTCGAGCGGTATTGAGCCAAAACCAGCAAAGGGATCCAAGAGCTTCCTCCCTTCGAGCTCCTCCACTATTCGCGGAGATGGATTGCAGTTATGAAGCGTTCTCTTTTGCCCCATACTGGAAATAAATCATATGGGAAACCCTGCTTGATGCATTCATCTTTTGAGAGGAGGGGAGCCTACTAAAAAGATACTAGTTAGAAGGAGCCCTATAAGAGCGCCACACAAAAACCCCTCAGTCTTATCCCCCTTCGATGAGCTTTTGCCGAGAAGACCTCCAACGATGGCCCCTAAGGCGAGAGCAATACGAGGAGAATCATAGATCAAGTGCCCTATCGGGTCTCTATCTGGATCTACATTATCCCTGTGAGCTCTATAGTGATCTCCGTAGTCCAGGAGATGTATCCTCCCGCCGTTTTCCAGAGGATAGCTGTAATCTGCTCTCTGCCCTTTAGGCTCCCCTAGAGCCTTCTTGAAGCCCACCGCCTCCGGATCAGGAAGCACGCTCTTCTGTATCATGACTTCCTCATGTGGATTTCTTTTAATCAATTCAAGCTTTAAGAGCGAAATAAAAGGAAGTTCTTCTGTCATATTATATTTCCCTTTTTGATTTGATCTTATAAAATCCCCTATTAATAAAATTTTTCTCCAATACTTATTACGATTTGAAAACTAATTAGATCAATCACCGTCGATCTCAACGACTGCTGGTGGAGGCTGTTGCTCCCCCGCTCTCGCGGTCATCTTCACCACAGCCTTCCCTACCCTCAAACCAGTCAGAGCTTTGCTCAGGCTCTCGGCAAAGGATGCATCCATCCTTCCCAACTTACTCAAGTCCTCTCCTCCAACCACGAATGCAACCTTCACTCCACAGTTCGTCAAAATGCTCTGCAGGAGGTCATCGGGGATCTGTTTCGTGTGCTGGTGTGCAACTATCAAATGCAGGCCGTATTTTCTTGCTTCGCTCAGGATAGTTTCTATGATAGGCAAATCCGCGACAAACTGAAACTCATCTATCATGAGGAAAACTGGTGTTCTCTTTTTCTGGAGCCTCGCCCTAGCTAGAGCTTCGAACCAGAGCTTCATGACAATTGTTGATGCTGTGAGTCTCGTGACGTTTTCTCCGAGCTCGGCCTTTGGAAGAGAGAAGAGCGATAGAGAGCCAGGCTTCATTATTTCCTCTATATTTATGCTCGTTTTACCTGTGAGCTTTTGAAGCAAGGGATCATTCGCGTAAGCTTCCAGCCTCGAGAGTGCGGAAATGAACGTCTGCTCCCTCATCCTCTGCAATGCTTCGACGCTCTGCTTCCACCTGATATCCTTCACATCGAGCACATAGGTTCCTTCATAGAGACCCAGGATAGCATGATATAGATCTGCCATCGTCGGCTCTTCCTTTTCTTGATACAGAGTCCTCAAAATGACCTGGAGCATGTACTTAACATTTACAGCGTAATCGGTTAAATTCAGAACTTCCTTGAAGACTTTGAGCAAGATGTCCGTAGCCAATGTTATGGCGTGGTCCCTGCTCTCAGCTCTCGGGAGCTCCAGAGGATTCATTGAAAAGGGAGCTCTCGTGGGATGGAAGAATTTCGCATGGGGGATCTCTCGCTTCAGCTCCACAGTCATATCTCCGTGGGGATCTATGACTATAACCGAAGCTTCTCCGATCTCGTGGATCCTGTGAACCAGGAGCTTGAGGAAGGTGGTTTTACCCGATCCCGTCTGCCCTATCAAGTAGGCGTGCCTGTAGAGATCCTCAACGCTCAGCCTGAACTCCCTCCCATCCTCCAGCTTCCCAATCCTGAAGCTCCCCTTCCCCATCCTCATAGGGATCAGAGAGGGGAGCGGTGATCCCCTGACGAAGCTTATCCTGTGCAGTGAGGGATCCGGCAGCTTGATCACTTCTCCAAAGTTCTCCTCGTCCCAGATTATCTCGTTCCTCTCTCCGAAAATTATTCCCCAGAATCCTCCCAAATTTGGAGGATCCAGGGCTTTCCCTAGAGCTTCCTCATCCTTCACCCTCTTGTTGACGAATCTCAAAGGAACGGAAGATGATGCTTCCAAGAGCCTTTCCAGCTCCATGAGCCCCTTTTTGCTTTCCGCGAGGGCCAGGAGCTTCCCGAGCAAGACATTGGGTATCCTCCTCCTCACCTCTTGCGCCTTTATGCTGAGTTCCCCGCTCCTGTACCTCGAGGCCCTGTTTTGTAGGGAGCTCGCCCTTCTGAAGAAAAGCTTCTTAAGCTCTGGATCCCTCGACATTCCAGTGCATATCCCTCCTCTGAATTCGAGAGAGTTGACCAGCCCCGCGATATCTAAAACGAAGACCTCGGAAAGGAAGAAGTCCTCTTCTCGCTTCACCCTGGCATCCCCTACCCAGAGCTCTCTCCCAAAGATCCCCATGACATCTCTGAGGCTTGCCTTCTCCACTCCGAAGAATGCTCTCAGCGTCTCAAGGCTTGAAGCCGTCTCCAGAAACAGCCTCAGCTCTTTTCCATCGTTCACAGTGCAGAGAGTGAATCTAGGTCCGAAGAGCTTATAGCTGAAGGGCCCTGAACCTATCCTTGGCTCAAGCTCATAGAGCAAGGTCTCATCCCCCAAATCGATCGTATTCTATTAAAGAGATCGCTCTCCCTCGGGACGACCCTTTAAAGCCTCCCCAGATATTTGGGGCTGGGAAAATGGACGCGCATTCCGCTTTGAGCGAGATCAGGAGAAAGAAGATCTTCGGAGTTGAGCTGAAGGGAGGCAAAGCAATGAAGTTCGCATTCAAGCCATGCTTGAGGAACGCCCAATTGGAAGACGATGCTATTGTGCTTCCAGATCTCTACAGTGCCAACGGAGAATTGGACTTCTTCCCCGCTTATCCATACCTGTTCTTCCCGAACTTCAGAGATCTCGATATAAGCTACATTGGAAGCTACGCCCACGATGCACTGAAGTTCTTCCCGAAGTTCAGAACGATCGAGGAAAAGCAGGGTGATCAATGGGAGCTCTTGGTTGAGAGGGAAGATGGTGTGAAGTTCTTGAGCAAAAGCACAGCTCTATCTCAAATCCTAGCTAACATTGAAGTCAATCCAGGCATAAGGTGGGGGGAGCTCTTGGGCATCTTCCTAGAAAAAGCTGACGAAATGGACTTAAAAGATGAGGAGGAGAGAAAAGAGGTATTGTCGTGGATAGAGAAGGGCTACATCGCTCCGAGGCTGGGGATGCTCTGGCACGAAGCAGACCTCATCGATGCCGATTCAGCTTAACAGACCTCCTTTCGACATCTTCCAAGTTCCTTTTCACTCTTTCAGGTAATTCGCGAGGGGCTTCCCGAAACATCCTAGCTCCATATTCGATCTCGCTTTCAATGTGTTTTTTCAGCGCCTCTCTCGTGTGCTCCGCGAGACTCCTCAAGTTTGTTGCCCCCTGCTTCACAGCATGCTTTCCCAATGACATGGTGAAGCTCTTGAAAGCCTCAAGCTTCGGATCGATCCTCTCTCTGGCCAACATCCTCTCGACTTCTTTAGCTCTCTCGAAACCCTCCAACACTCCGACTACCCCAAGACTTCTTTCCTGGAGCTCGGCCAACCTCTCCATCACCTCCTTGGTTCTCTTCGCTTCCCTGTAGGCTCTGCCTATGACTTCTCCCGTTACTATGGGCTTGAGCTCCCTCTCCGCTGCTTTCATTGTGAAAGTCGGTTTCTGTGCGGAAGAGTGGGGTATCCTCAGCCTAGCATAGCCAGTTCTCTGCACAGCAACATAGGGCTCTTCCTCCTTTGAAACAGAAGATTCCCGCAGCTTCAAGCTCCCAATGGCTTTTACTGGATAGTAGAGGATCCTCATGTGTGACCTCAGGGACCTCGTCACGCTTCCTGCGATGCCAGAGCCGAAGATCCCGAGGATATTTGGGAGGGTCCCCACAATTACAGGATAAAGTATCCCGAAGGTCATGCTCTTCCCGGGCATGAGCTCCTCCATGACGAGGAGAAATACCGCTGCCATAGGCCCAGAGAGCATAAGCCCGCCTATCAAGCTAGTTGCTGTCCTCACAGCACTCCTAAGACCTGGATGTAAATACGCTATGGAGAGGAGTGGGGAAGCTATGACCAGGCTCAGGATGAGGAAGTACCTGACATATATGAACATGCTCGCTATCAAGAGCACGAAGACGAGCATAGCTGCATATTCTGCTACGAACGGGACGAAGTACCCGAGGGCTACTCCCAGAGCTACCTCGAGCATGATCCATCCCATCACCCACGATATGTCTATACGAGAGATGAGGGAATAGCTCACGGTGTTGAGGATATGTGCTGTTGCATTGTAGATATAGGGGATGAGTAGAGCCAGAGCGATGACAACTACAGCATCCTTGAATATTGAGATGAAAGTCTCCGCGATGCTCCCTTCCTCGATGAAGTCCCAGGCAATCCTGAATGCTAGGAAGAGACCGAAAGCACTCATGCTCAGCTTCAGGATTTGCTGGTATAGATCCCAGAGCTCTCCGCTCGTGGGCATGAGGGGAGAAGCGACGAGCTTCTGGAGGTCGATGGCGGGGAGTATCACCGAAACTTTTTTCACCAGACCGCAGAAGATATCGAAGGGCCATGACAGAGGGCAGTAGTCAGCATTCACCACGCTTATACCCACAGCATTCATTCCCTCCTTTCCCGAGCTGTCCCGAGCACTCACAACTATTGTGAAGCCATTCCCAGATTGGTTTTCTCCCAAAACGTAAGTATGCTGGAGCGTGACAATGTTGTAGATATTTGTAGCTGTGGGTATTGAACCATCACCCCAATCCACACTTGTTGAATAGGGAGGCGATCCCCCTTGAGGAATTATCGTGAGGTTCAAAGTCTCCCCGCTCTGCAGGAACAAGCTATCGAGGTAGAGATTCACATCGATATTCCCAACGCCTTGGAAGGAAACTCCAGATGCGATAGAAGATGCGAACATCCCAATCCCTACGATGAGCAGGGCACCGAGCAGGCTCCATGCTCCTTCGGAGCTCTTCCCCATCGCCAGATAAACAGCTGAACCTATTAGAAGGACGCCCGCGACCGCATAAAACACCCATCCATATGGTAAAGGAGGAGAAGCACCTTCGTATAGAGCTTGGACTAGACCCCATCCGAAAGCTATGACCAATATTGCAACCATCCCCCCAGCAAGGTATCTCCCCCCTTCCCTCCTTCCGAAGATCCTCGATATCGCTCCATAAATGAGGGAGCCTGAAGCTATGGAGAACGCTATCCACATCCCCCAAGAGATTAGAGCCCAGACGTCGATCACTTTGGTATCGCCCCAATGATGAGCAGTGAAATGAGGGCGATGCCCCAGAGTGCTATTAGGGACGCGTAAGCGAGCTTCCTGATTAAGCGACATAGCAACACTGAAAGCGTGGCGAGTGAAACAGAGATCAAGAAGGCGAGCAAGCCTTGAGGTACGCTCGAAAAGTGCGATGTTAGGGCGTTCCACTCCCTCTCCCAAATGTAAGCTATTAGTTCGGGAAAGCCCATCCCCATCATCTCCCCAAGCTTGTTGAAAATGCCCCGAGTTCCTCTTCAGTGGTAGCGATCTGGAGAGTGATCCTCTTCCTCCAGCTTTTCAATATCCCAGAGCCAATAGGAGCCCCCACCAAGAACTCAGCCTCGCTGTCTGAGAGCTTGTAGATCTCCTTCACAGCGTCTTTTCCTTGTGGCTCCTGCCTCATGAGGAAAACAGTCCCAGCCTGCTCTAGGATCGTCCTCCCCTCCTTACTCCTAGCTAAATCCTCAGCTCTCTGAGAGATGTAGAGGAAGGCAGTCCCGTGCTTCCTCCCCCTCCTCGCTATGTTTTCGAATAGCGATAAGATGCTCGGAGTCTCCATAAAGAGCCAGGCTTCATCAACAAAAAACGCGCTCTTCTGTGCTCTCGTTAAAAGCTTATTGTAAGCATAGCTCGAAATCAGGGCTGAGATCAGGAGCTTTAGCTTCTTGCTCCTCACGTTCTTCAATCCAAAGACAACGCTCTTCGACAAAACGGGAGGGGATCCCTCATAGACATAGCTGTCTGGCGGAGCTCCTATCCCCTGCAGGTACCTCGAGAGCGTGGGATCCTTTACGCTCGAAGCGAATTCCACGATGTCCTCGCTGTAATCGCCGTTCATGAAGAGCTCCTTCCTCAGGACGCCCTGCAGAGCATCAGGGATGCTGTATATTTCGCTTAGGACATCGCTCACCTGTCCGATCTCCATAGCTCCCTCTCGCATCAGCTTCAGAGGATCTAGACCCAAACTTTCCCTCTCCTTTATCTCAACAGCCTGTGCTCCGAACTTGCTAGCTATTTCCGTGTATTCGCTCTCTGGATCGATCCCCACGATTGGAATAGAAGCATCCTTTTCTCTCAAACGCTTGAGGAAGACTTTTGCTGTCATGCTCTTTCCCGATCCAGTGATCCCCACGATCACGAAGTTCAAATTCGGCTTGCTCCACAGATCGAGGAGAACAGGAGATCCCGTCCCGCTCATGCCGAGGAAAACGCCATTGGGATCATGGAGCTCTTCATCTATCAAGAAGAACAGAGGCTTCAAGCTTTCCCCATCGGAAAAATGCTTTTCGATGCAGAATATCCCCGAGCATGGATTGAGCATGTATAGATCCCGCTGGATCGGGGGTGCATCAGCATCCATCCCATATCCCTTGAGAAGAGCCTTCAGCCTCCTCTCCTTGGCTCTGAGCTCTTTCGCATCAGAGCCTATGAGCGTGAAGAGGACATAGAACTCGAAGAGCGATGAGCCTGAGAGGACTCTCAGAGCTAGATCGCCTAAGCTCTGGGCTTCGAAGCCTTCGGTGATCCTTTCCCCATCCATCCTCCTCTTCCTCGCGTTCTCAACCAAGCCCACAGCCTTTGAATGCTCAATTTCCCTGAAGAGCAGAGCTACCTCGCTCACTTCGGAGAAGAGCGAATATAGGATCCCCTCGGGGAGCGCTGAAGGGAACCTATATGCCACGAGGACCCTCGTGAGAGAACCATCCTCTAGCTTCAGCGTGAACGGATCTAGGAGCTTCTTCACCTTCGGTCTGCTCGGCTCTTCAACTTCTCTCGCTTCGAACCAAAATATCTGGGCATCGGCCCTCGCTGCGAGGAAGAACTCCGTTTCAAACGACTGAAAGATGTGGGAGGAATACTGAAATTCTCTCTGCGTCTTCCTCGCGAGGATCGCTCCCCGCTTCGAAGATGTGAGCATAGAAGCGAAGTCTGAGAGCAACAGATCCCTATCCTCATATGGTAGGATGGTGAAGCTCGACCCCTGGAGCCTGTACCACTTCCATCTTTTTCCTTCTCTCCACATCTCTCCTCCCAAAGAAATGAAAGGTCTTAAAAGATGCTGCCCTTTTCCCACCAAAGCTTCACGGGAAGCTAAGCTATGCCTTCCATCTGGAAAGCATTGCTAATTCTTCCCCGTGCAAAGAGCATCGCACTCGATGAATGCTCGGCAAGAATGAATATATTTGATTTCTGTAAAACAATTGATTTCGGAAGGAGAAAGGAATGAAGATGAGGAAGTACCATCCTGAGACGCTCAAGTATTTGGAGGAGAGCGATCCCATCTACAGAAAGAGGATGGGACAGTTCTTCACTCTGAGGAGCCTCAGAGAGGAGCTCCTCTCCAAGCTCCCGAGGCTCGAGAGGCCGAAGGTCCTCGACATTTCATGCGGGACCGGAGAATTTTTGCTCTCTGTAATGGAGCACTTCATTGAGCCGGAGCTCCACTGCTGGGAGGCGGATCCGAGGCTGGTCGAGATCGCTGAGAAAGTCGTTCGGGGAGATCATATGGGGGAGACCCAACATATATGCCTTCTTCATATACTTGGGCCTCAAGGTTCTCAAGCCAAATGGATTTCTCGCATATGTCGTCTCCTCGGAAATCACGGCGAAGGAGGAGGTGAGCAAGAAGGAGGCTGAGAGTCCCGCGAGGGCTGAGG
Organism: Fervidicoccus fontis Kam940; assembly: GCF_000258425.1. Lineage (NCBI taxonomy): Archaea > Thermoproteati > Thermoproteota > Thermoprotei > Fervidicoccales > Fervidicoccaceae > Fervidicoccus > Fervidicoccus fontis. The sequence continues at coordinate 89,186 of NC_017461.1, read as the reverse complement.
GGACCGCGAAAGCTTGTGGTCCAACCTCAATCGAAGAGAAGACCACCATTGCAGCATAAGAAGCGAAGAGCAGGGAAGAGGAGAGGAGAATGGATCTGAAGCTTCCAAGGTACTCATATATTATCCCCGCGAAGATTCCGAAGATTGCCTCTGTCAACGAGTAGGAGGCCTGTATGATCCCCTGCATGTAGGCGGAGATCGAGTGGAAGGCTGCGACGAGTGATACGATGAAGCTCGCATTCGCCGCCCTTATCAGCACGATGGAAACGTAGATGAGCAGCGCTGGGGTCAGCTTCATCCCCACCCTCGCCAAGCTCCCTCCCTTCCTGTTCAGCAAGGTCGATCGATCCCGCTCTACTCCATAGCTCGAATAGTTTCGGCCAGGAGGTCATCTGTATTCCCAGATATTAAAGTCATGCAGGCTCTAGAAGGCTCTTTCTCCCACAGGAAAAGCGACCGCTTTTAAACTTTCCATAGATCTGGGGAATGAAATGAGGGAGAGGGGCATCTCAACAATAGTCGTGGGCATAGCATTGAGCTTGGTGCTCATAGCGACTGCCCTCTACGTAATACCGTGGCTGGAGATTCAGAGCGAAAGGGCTCAGAGCAGCATATCTCCCAGCTCCCCCACCATAAGCGCCTTCGCCTTCTATTACAATGGGAACTATCAAGTCATCGTTTATAACTACGGGATCAAGAGCATTCCGAAAGCTTACATAATCTACAATACTACGTCTGGAGCAAATGCCATGTACAGCTTGGGATACATCCCCGCGGGAAGCTATGTCATCGCTACTATCCCCGGCTGTCCCATAGCTTATTCCGACAACTTGGGAAACACATTTGGTGTCGAGGTGGTGAATATAGGATGAAGCAAAGAGCAATCGCTGGAGCTTTCGCTCTAATCATAATCGCAGTGATGTTTGCGACGATTTTCTACCACTTCGGGAAAATTGTCATGATCGAGAGGGAGAGAATCGAGGAAATAGCTCACTACAACCAGCTCCAGAGTTTCAAGCAAGCAGAGAGGATATTCTTCAATGCCACGGGAAACAGCATCTGCATAAGCTCCACGATAGCTACGAAGGTGGTCTTGCTCGTGGTCTATACGCCAGGGAATGCCGAGATCAACAGATTTCAAGACGTGGGAGCTACTATACCTGCAAATTCGTGCGTCGATCTGAAGACGCTGGGTATCGATTCCTTCATCAATGCGAACACTAGCATCCTCATATTGACGCAGTATGGAAACGCATTCTTCTGGAACTACAGCTTGGGGACGCAGGAGATGAGGCTCTCGTGAAGATGAGAGCACAATCTGAAATTCTGGGAGCCATTATTATTGCCTTCCTAATCGTCTTTGGGATGTTTGTCGTTGTCAGGAACATCCAGGCCGAGTATAACTATCTCGGGAGCTTCAACCAATTCGTGAATGCCTTCAACTTGAAGCGTGCTGAGAACGTTTTGTTCTACTACAATGCCTCCGATGGTAGAATATATGTCAAGAGCTCGATAACCTCGGGAATAATAGGATGGATCATATTCTCTAACGAAGCTGTCTATGATGAGAACTTCTACAATATAACGCTCGGCCTCCCCCAAGAGACCTGGATTCCATTGAACATTTCCCAGAGCTCTTTAACTTACATTACACAGTATAAGAACTCATCGCTCGGAGTGATAACGAAATACGGAAACCTGTTCATTTTCACGCCTTACGATCTACCCACAATGCAGTATTTGAATCGGACTATCCTCGGTGCTGTGGGAACCGTGGAGAAAACGGGTTCGTTTAAAACTTACTTCGTGGGAAACAACACGGAGTATTACTTAAGCTATGCCGTCACGGGATCTGGAGCTTATGGTGTCAATAATGCTGGCGAGCTAGACCTTTCTGTGCGTGTTTCAGTGAGCAATACTTGGACGCCTGTGATCGTCTTCTACACGGGCTCTCCAAGCATAAGCGAGACGTGGCTCCCGAACTCCAATACATTCAATCTCACGATAACCGATGGACAGGGAGGGAGGGTATCGATCCAGATGAACACAGATGGTTCTGGGCTGAGCAAATCTATAGCTGGCTTGAGCAGTTTCAAGAAAATGAAGCTATCCATCTCCTCTCCAAGCATGAACGCCATTGGGATGACGGATGTCCAGCTATACAAGATGCCATCGTCAGACCTCATAGCTATAGTATATCTGAGCACCTCGAAAGTTTATGCAGGAGTTGCAACCGATATGGTGACTAGAAATACAGTGTCTGTCTTCAAATTTGTTTATACGGTGAATAGCATCTTAGATGGGAGTTCAGCGAGCATAACCCTAGGAACCGATTTCGCCACTGGATATACTTATCCCGCCTCACAATATCAATTTCCCTCATCTGTGGGTCTCTCCATCAACAACCTAATCATGGGAGGAGCTTATGCTGATTCTTCTTCCTACTCAGCATGGGCAGGTTATGGAAGCGATGTCCAGATATTCATCCAAGACCAGGATACTCTCGGATCAACGGGATTAGATGTACCCATTGCGACACCTATAATTAGCGACTTGAAGGGAGAAGGATACCTCGCTTTCCTCAATCCCCCAGCTTCTCTGAAAATGGCATCAGGCTATACCTACACGATAACATCGCAATCTTGGTCCCTCAACAGGAACGATGTTGTAGGAAGCAATCCAAAGATAACCTGGACTCATGCCTCAAAAACGATAACGCTCCCGAACGGATACAGCATAACGGTGAGCGGGAACGTCAGCATGACCTTCTCAACGGAGAGCACACACAAACCATCCGGTGGCGGATCAACAACTCCCCCGAACCCATCTCCAACGAGCATCGACTTATTCTATTTCGTGAGCCCGATGCCCACGAGCTCCACGCCAAACGACACGACCATCACGATATACACCACGACCACCAACAAGAACGTCATATCGCAGCTATATGGCATATATTCTGTTTATAATGAAGATGCACAGAAATTTGAGATAAGCGGACAGAAAGTATCATTTACGCTGGTCTCTCTGCCCTTCGGCGATTTCCATGGTTTTCAGATATTCTTGGGAGGGGATGCGAAGAGACACATGGACGTTTCGGTATATTACGGAGGAAAACTAATCGCTTCGGGGACTTACTATAACTACCTGAACCAAACTCACTCTTAGTCTTGCTTATTTTCAACGAAGCAGTAAGAATGCAGTCAGTATTGTAGGCTCTTAGTCTTGCTTATTTTCAACTAGGGCTTTGACATGCGGGAAATTCTATGCGGGACCCCAATTTTCACCGACAAAAAGGATCCCGTCAACTTTGCAGACATGCATTTTTTTGTCGGAAAAGCTTATAAATACTTTCCTGGACATCTGAAGCTGAAACCTCAGCAATTTTGTAACTATCCATGAGCTTCAATCTCAGATCAGCTCCTCCTTCGCCAGAGACCATATCAGAACAGATGCCGATGCAGCTATGAAGATGATGAAAAGAAGTGTGGGCAGATCCATCATCTCACCCCACATGTCACGTTCATCATTTCCATAATCTGCATGTTGACTTCCTCGACGTTCACTATCGAATAACCTGGCGAGAAAACATGCAGATCAATCATGTCGTTATATGCGGCGTTGCTCATGAGGAGGTCTACCAGCTTTTCCCTGGGTATTCCCGTCTCCTTCGAGACCCTCTCCACCTGCTTCATTGCCTCCTCGAGGGGGATGTAGGGATCTACTCCCGAGCTCGTCGAATTCGGAGGGAACGGGTGGAAGAGAGGGCTGCTCTCGTTATAGACAGAAATGAGATCAGAGGATATGACTTTGCCGCACGAAGTATAGAGGCTCCCCCCAGCCCTCCATGGAGAAACCAAGCTGGATATGCCCCAGACCAAGGCTGGATAGAGCAGGCCAAGGAAAGCGATCATGGCGAGGAGCAGAAGCGCGGCACCCAAGAATCTCTTAAAATAAGTCATCTTCTCACCACCACCAAACTCCATACAAAGCGTAGGCCATGAGCGTGTCCAGCAGCTTTATGGCTATGAACGGTATTATCGCCCCCGTCACTCCATATATGGAGAGGTTCCTGATGAGCAGCTCCCTGAAGCTTGAGACCTTGAAGCCAGCCCCCCTCAGAGCCAAAGGTATGAGCATGGGTATTATTATGGCGTTGAATATCATCGTTGCGAGAACTGCTGTGACGGTGTTGTAGAGGTTCAGGAAGTTCAGGAAACTCACTCCTGGCATTATGGTAGATATTATGAAGGGTAGTATCGTGAAGTACTTCGCTATATCGTTCATGATGCTGAAGGTCGTGAGGGCCCCCCTCGTCGTGAGTATGGACTTCCCCAGCTTGATTATATCCACTATCCTGGAGGGGTTAGAGTCCAAATCGATCATGTTCGCTGCCTCCTTAGCTGGAGCGGTCCCCGTGTGCATCGCAACGCCGACATCGGCTCTTGCTAAGGCGGGAGCGTCGTTTGTTCCATCCCCCATCACAGCCACCACGAATCCCTGTTTCTTCTCCTTCTCTACGAGCATGAGCTTGTCCTCCGGCTTGGCCTGGGCGTAGAAGCCCTCTATCCCCGCCTCATTTGCTACGTTCGCAGCTGTATATGGATTATCCCCAGTTATCATGATTGTCTTTATCCCCATCAGGTTCAGCTCCCTTATCCTCTCCTTTATCCCCTTCTTCAGCTTGTCCCTCAGCACCGCGAAACCTATGAGCCTGTCGTTGAGGGCAATCAGTATCGGGGTGTCCCCCCTCGCCCCCACCCTCTTTATGATGTCCTCGACCACAGGATCCCTATCTATGTTGAGCAGCTTGAGCACGGCGTCTGGAGCTCCCTTTATTATAGTGACATCTTCACCGAAATCCCTCATGACCAGCATCTTTTTCTCTATCCTGCTCAGCGACGATATCTCCTGGGGACTCAGCTGATTCTTGCTCCCCTTCCAAGATAGCGTTATGCTGCTGTACCTTCTGCTCGGGGTGTAGAGAACCTTCGAAGCTACCTTCGCTTCCTCCATAAGAAACTTAGCGGGTATCCCTCCCTTCTCCTCGGCCAGCTGGATTATGGACTTGGCCTCATGGGTCGAGTCCCCTATGGCTGAGAGGTAAGCTACAATGGCTACATCTCTCTCCGTGAAGCCGTCGAGGGGGATGAACTCAACTGCACTCCTCGACCCCTCAGTTATCGTGCCAGTCTTGTCGAAGATCACAACGTCGGCATCCCCCGCAGCTTCAACTGCTCTTCCGGACTTAGCTATAATGTTGTGTTCAGCTAGCCTGAGAACTCCAGATATGCCGATCGCTGGGAGGAGTCCCCCTATAGTGGTGGGCATCAGAGCAACGAGAAGGGATATCATGAGGGAGGATTCCGGGTAGGAACCGAAGGATCCCAAGATGAAGTAGAGGGATGAGACTACGATTAGGAATATGAGGGAGAGCCCGAGAAGGAGAATGGAGAGCATGACCTCGCTCTGCATCCTGCTCCTCTTCGCCCCGGCTATGAGCGCTATCATCTTGTCCAAGTAGCTCTTTCCGGGCTCCGCAGCGACTTCAACGACTATCCTCCCTGCAACTACCTTTGTGCCAGAGATGACCTTGTCTCCCTTTCCCTTGAAGACGGGCTCCGATTCCCCAGTGAGCATCGACTCGTCCACAGAAGCTTCACCCTCGACCACGAAGCCGTCCTGAGGAATAACTTCGTTCTGCTCCACCACCACGTAGTCCCCCATCTTCAGCTCGCTCGACCTCACATCAACTCTCTTTTCCCCCACGAGCTTGTGGGCAATAACGATCTCCTCGAACTGCTTCAGGTAGTCTACCCTGGCTTTAGCCTCCTGCTCGGAGAGGGACTCGGAGAATGTCGAGAACCAGACGGTCATGAATAGAATGATGAACACAGCAAGGTAGAACCACGCGCTGAACTGCTTCGAAGGCGATAAGAGGAGCGGTAGCTCGAAGATGGCCCCCAGCTCCACAATGAACATTATGGGGCTCTTTCCGAGGAGGTAGAGAGGGCTGAGCCTCTTGACGGAGTCCAGGAGCACAGTATTCCAGTTAACATCGAACTTCTTCATGTCAACCACCCATGAGCATTGGACCTATGACGATGAACGGGAAGAAGGTCAGCGCAGTCAGAATGATTATCATCACAACGGAGAAAACTATGAAGAGACCGCCCTGGGTCTTAACAGGCTCATCTGCTACCCCCCTCTTGCATCTGTGCAGATCTTGGGCGATGAGGAGGAAGAGCCCTAGCGGCAAATACCTCCCGAGGAACATGACGATGGCTGTCGAAACGTTCCAGAAGGCTGTGTTTCCCATCGTGCCTAAATAGCCGGAGCCATTGTTTGCTGCAGCTGAGGTGAACTCATAGAGCACCATCGTGTAGACTTGGGGGTTCAGAGATGAGGCGAAAGAAAGGTACTGCTTCGTGAGGAGAGCGATGGCAGTTGGGACGAGTATGATGGTAGGGTGGATGAGGAATACGATAGTAGAATACTTTACGACTTTCGGAGATATCCCCATGTTGAGGAACTTTGGCGTCTTCCCTATCATGAGGGATCCTATGAATATTATTATGAAGATATAGACCAGAAGGTAGAGCAGTCCAACCCCATCAGCTCCGGGCACAGACTGGATGAACATCGCTATGAGGAATGAGGCGATGGCTGAGGGTCTCATGGCGAAGAGGCTAGATGCGGTCGCTCCTGTATCGGAGAGGAGGGAGGCTGTGTTGAAAGCTAGTGCCCCTTCATATCCTAGGCGGGGTTCTGCGAGATAGGAGAGAGCTGGGACCCTGTTCATCACGGCGACGCCTATAATCATGAAGGCCAAAGCATAGGCGATGGCGAACATGGAGAGCCCTCTCTTCTTCCCGAATATCCTCCCGAACGTGAAGAGCAGACTCGTCGGTATGAGCAGCATGAGGACAGATTCGATGAAGTTCGACAGACCATTTGGGTTCTCGAAGGGGTGAGCCGAGTTGGCACCGAAGAATCCTCCTCCATTTGTCCCGAGAAGCTTTATTGCTTCAAATGAAGCGATCGGGCCCAGCCTCATGATGAATGAGCCCGCGTAGGGGTTTTCGAATGCCACATGGTCCTCGAATGTCTGCGGCACACCGAGGGAAGCTAAAATCACGGCAGCGATGATGGAGATGGGGAGAAGGAGGAAAAAGGTGACCATGACCAGGTCTCGGTAGAAATTGCCGGCCTGGAGCCCCTTGAGGGATCGCATGAAAGCCAAGGAAACGGCTATTCCAGTCGCAGGAGCTATGAACATCGTTGTCCCTATGACAACGCACTGGGCCATATTCGTGAGGGATATCTCCCCAGCGTAGTGCTGCAGGTTCGTGTTCGTGACAAATGAAACTGCCGTGTTCAAAGCCAAGTCCCAAGGGAGATCGGGTCCCCCAAAGAACAGGCTCTGCTTCATGAGCATAATCGTGTCTATGGCTATTAAAATGAAGTTGAGCAGGAAGGCATCGGCGATGTATTTGAGGAAGGACTTCTCCGAGGAGGATCCCAGCCCGATGATGTCGAGCACATCGAAAACTTTCTTCAAGAGTTTTGGAGGTTCGAAGTTCCATTCCAATACCATCTTCTTCAAGAGCCTACTGAGCTCGTACCCTAGCAATGACACGGCGATGAAGATGGCGAGCCAGTAGGATATCAATACCTGGATCATCCAGAAGCACCTCTGATAGCTTTGAGCCTGCCGCTATGCCAAACAGAGCTACATCCCAGTATTCCCATGAACTTGGAAAATATTATGCGAACACCCTTATTAATTTACAGCCGAGCTCCTTTCTTCATGATGTTCAGAGATTTTCTCCGGAAAAACTCTTCACTATGCACTTTTTATAATCACTAGGAGGATCCTTCTCCCTTTTGAAGACCAAAGATTTTTCCTAAATGGAACCTGCTGATATAAACTGGAAAAAAGTTTAGGAGACGAGCTCTTTCTTCAGCTTTTCTATCAAACCTCCAGCTTCTATTATCTCTATCACTTCCCTTGGCAAAGATTTAGAGCGAAGCTCTTTTCCTCCCACAGTTGTTACCACGCTCTTTTCGAGGTCAATGAGTACTTAACGGCCAATGGAAATCACGCTTGGAGCTCCGGACAATTCTATAGCTATGTAGCGATCTTCATCGCACCCAACGGACTCTCAGTCTGGCTTTTTTTAAAAAAAACTAAATATTTCGGTATACGGTAAATTTCGTGGGGAGCTCAAAATTCCATCGACATAGAGAACCCCACTAGTTTCACGACCATGTATTTTTGCTAGCAAAAAATAATAGATATCTAATAGCTATCTGAAACTGACCTTTTCCCACATAAAAATGCGCTCTGTAGAGGCACCAAATCACAAAATCTACTTCCTCAATTTTTAAAATAATGAAGAAGAACCCACTTCAAGGAAAATCTCCATATATCCTTGAAAGCCGAGCGCTTAACTATCTACTAAAACATGACCTTGGCTCTTTATTTCAAGCTAAATAAATACAAAACATTTTTATTGAAAGTTACCCTATATTATGTTTGGTGACTTACTTGTCATTAAAGAATAAGATCTCCCTCGTCACCGGGGGAGGGAGTGGAATAGGGAAAGCTATTGCGGAAAAGCTCTCCTCTATGGGCTCCACGGTCATAATATTCGATGTCTCGGAGCAGAGCGGATCTTCGGTAGCCAAGCAAATTAACGATGAGGGAGGGAATGCTCACTTCTTCAAGGTAGATGTCTCCCAATGAAGAGAGCGTGAAGAGGGGCCTAGAGAAGGCAATCGAGGTGGTCGGGGGAATAGATGTATTGGTGAACAACGCGGGCATTGAGCCTCCCAACAAATCTCTCCTCGATCTTACTTCCGAGGAGTACGACAGAGTCCTGGACGTAAACTTGAAGGGAGTCTGGCTCATAACGAAGTACACGGTGCCCCATATGGCGAAGAGGGGTGGGGGATCGATCATAAACATTGCATCCATGGCGGGGCTCAAAACCGCTGGCTGGAGCGATGCCTACAGCGTCTCAAAGGCTGGAGTCATAATGTTCACGATGGTCTCTGCTATTGAGCTTGGAAAATTGAAGATAAGAGTGAACGCGATCGCTCCAGGATGGGTGGACACCCCGATGATAGAGAGGGCAGCCAAGAACCTCATGATGACTCCGGAGGAGTTCAAAAAACTGAACTCACAGAGGGTGGTGCTAGCGAGGTTTCGAACCCCGAAGAGATCGCCAATGTAGCAGCATTCCTCGCCTCCGAAGAATCTTCCTACATGACTGGGAGCGTCGTAGTAGTGGATGGGGGAGTCTCAATAACATGATTTTCCGCTATCGCATATATTAGTTAGACTTTTTTTGCCCCCACGAAAGTTCGAAACTGCTCTATCTCGTTGAATGTTCTAATTTCTGAAAAGATCGAAGGTCCTTGGACGTCACTTTTTAAATGCTCCCCCATTTTTTGGGGGATGAAATGCCCGGAAAAGGCATATATGCTTTCATTGCTTCTCTTTTTGGAATGGAGGCAAAAGCTGAAACAGTTCCCATAAGCATAACACCTTCTCCTCCTCCCGGCATCTCGGGAGCGATACAGACTTTGCTGAGCTGGTTGATGTGGCTTGGGTGGATAGCTGTTGCAGGGGGCTTTATAGCAGGGGCAATTCACTTCGTCTTGGGAAACACGGAGAGCGGGAAGAAGCTCTTGATAGGGGCTATAATCGGGGCATTAATAATGGCTTTCTACTCAGCCCTGATAGCAGGCCTCATATCTTGACGCTTTATAAACCAGCTGTTATATCTATGGGGAATAGAATGTCCCAGGAAGGCGAAGGTATTCCAGAGGAAAAGGGTGAGAGAAGGTCGAGGAAAGGAAAGGAGAGGGGAATCAGCGAGATCGTTTCCGTAATGGCCCTGCTCCTCATCGCTGTCGTTGCCGTATTCGCACTGAGGGGGTGGCTGTCAACGCAACAAAGCAGGATGACTAACATAGATATGGCTACAGCTAGCTACAGCGTCCAAACGACCTTCAGCGGATATGTCATCTCTCTGGACGTCAGGAACAACCTGCAGGGCAACCTCGCCGTGAACCAGGTCCAGGTAATTCTGAGCAACGGTACAGCTCTTTCCTTCTCTGCAACGGGGATAACCCCCGCTCTTCCTAACACGATATCAGCGAAGAGCGACCAGATCTACGTGATAACTGTCAATGCTGGGAGCGGGGTGGCTGTGAAGCAGATCAACGTCCGGGTCCAGGAACCAATTTCATTGCAGTCTCAGTGGATAACTGCAATAGGGGGAGGTTGAGGAGCTTCTCTGCATGGAAAGACCCTCTCAGAACCCAACATTTTTTAAAATCCTTCTTCTATACGGGGGGAAGCTTTGGAAGAGAGGACAAGGGGCTCAGAGCTCTTTGGGAAGCTGAAAGAGTTCTTCGAGAAGAGGGAGAAGAAGCTGAGGCTCCTGAGCTCCTCCCATAGCTTCCCCGAGATCGCGGGGAACTCAGTCTCCAGCTACGACATTGGCGCTTTCAGAGTCAGCATCGTCGAGAGCGGGAGCAACTTCGCTTATGTAGTGAAGCCCCTGAAGAACGTCGAGGATCTAAGGCAGAGAATTGAAGAGAAGCTGGAGGAAATTATCCTGCTGATGAAGAGGGGGAACGACATTGCAGATATCATCTCTGCAGTATTGAAGATAGAGAGGGAGAGGATCCCCGATGCTATCTATGTGCTGAGGAACGCCGTTGGCTACGGGAAGTTGCAAGCCATCCTCGATGATCCCTATATCTTGGACTTGAGCGTTGAAGGACCTGGGCAAATATGGGTGAGGCATTCTCTCGTTGAAATGCTCAGGCCTGAGCAGGACTTCGTCCCCACGAATATCATTTTCAATTCAAACGAAGAAATTGTCATGATGCAGCAGGTCATAGCAACGAAGTGCAATACTTTCATATCGACTTCCAACCCCATCCTAGATTCGCAGCTCCCCCCAAAGGACGGAGGACACAGAGTCCACCTCGTCTTCCCAACGGTCTCCCATCAGAGACCAGAGATCGTCATCAGGAAGAGACTCCCTATGCCTCCGAGCATCGAGCAGTACATAGAGATGAAGGTCATGCCAAGAGCAGTTGCTGAGCTGCTGAGGCTCGTCCTCAATGCCAGGGGATCTGTCATAGTTGCAGGACCTCCAGGCTCTGGGAAAACTACGGTCATGCGTTCCCTACTCTACCATTCCGTTCCAAAAACATGGAAGGTCATGGTCATAGAGGACACTGGCGAGATCGATCCTCCTCAAGGATCCCCATGGACACGCTATACTACCTTCGAGCTCGGTTCGGTGAAGGTGGATCTATTCGATCTAGCAAAAGCTTCTCTCAGGGCTTCAGGAACGAGGTTGATTGTAGTTGGGGAGACGAGGGGGCAGGAAGCACGAGTTTTAGCGCAAGCCATGATGGTGGGATTGGGAGCTCTGACTAGCTTCCACGGTTCTTCCCCTGAAGAAGTCTCCACGAGGCTCATGAGCCCTCCGATAAACCTAGCTCCATCTCAAGTTGGCATGTTCCATTTCGTCGCAATAATGGGCTTCGGAGATAAACCGAGGAGACAGCTCAAGCTCTTGGCAGAGCTGAAGTACGATCCGCTGTCTCAGAATGTAGTTTCGAAGACCATCTGGGACAGGGATAAGGACGGGATGGAAATCTCCCTCGAGACGCTCATCTCGAGATCGGAGAAGATCGAGGAGCTCGAGATGAGGTTGGAGAAGCCTTTCCAAGCCCTGAACAGAAAGGTGAAGGATGAGGAGGAAAGCAAGATGTTCGAAAATCTCCTGGAAGGTCGATCCCTTTGAGCTTGCTCAAGAGCCTTGAGGAGAAATACATGCATTTGATAGCAGTGAGCGACCCAAATCTGAGGAAGTACAGGAATGCAAGGAAGGAAGTTGGGCTAACCTTCTATTCATCCCTCTTTTCCTCCGCGCTTCTCCTCGCTTTCTATCTCGCTTTTGGAAATATCGATCTGATGACGGCTCTCCTCATTCTAGCGTTACCCCTGCTCCTCATCTTCAAAATCCTGAACACAGCCTTCTCGATACAGAGCTTGAGGAAGAATGTGGAGCAGGAATTCGCCTTTTTGCTGATCGCTTCAGCCTCTGTTTCTAAGACGGGTCTGGAGCTCTCCGAGTACCTCAAGTTCTCCGCTAATTCGAAGGCGATGAAGGGGATCAAGGCAATAGGAGAGAGGTTCGTCCAGCTTTCAGAATTGTTCGGGAACAACGAAGCATTCCACTACATCTCGAACATTTTGGGAGGAAGAGCGAGGCAGCTCCTGAACGAATACGCTTCCAGCTTGAGCTCGGGGACTGCACTGTACATGCTCAGAGATCGAGCAAATGATATGGTGAAGAATGCTCAGGTGGAGCTCGAAAAGAGCATCCAGTCGAGGATCATGCTCGCTCTGCTTCTGATCGCACTCTTGGGCATGGCTCCGAGCATGATCACTGGATTCTTCGCTCTCCAGAGCTTCAGCCTGACTGAAGGCTCATCGAACGCTCCATCCAACTCAACATATGCGTTCGCCTGGGGAGCTCTGGCATTTTTCCCACTATTGCTCAGCATGATCCCCGATTACCCTCTAGCAATGAGGGTGATCTTCAGGAAGGATGTGGAAAGAGCGCTGAACCTAATCGCATTCTCTGCAGGGTCCCTTCTCTTCCTTCCAGCGATGATCCTTGCGATCAACGGCAATGCCCAGGAGTTCAGAAGGCTAGTTTTTGAGCTCTCTCTCATCGCCCTTATCCTCAGCCTCCCTGGATTCATCTCAACGCTCAGAGCTGTCTTCGCCTCGAGCGTCGATGAAATCGCAGAGGACATGCTGAACCACGTGAGGGTTTGGAGGAGCCTGCTCCTCTACAGGGGCGAAACGATGGAAAGGGAAAGGAGGAAGAGTGTGAAGCCCTGGATAGTGGTTTTCATGGACGAGGCGAGGCATTTCTTCAAGAGCGCAGGGGACTGCGATCCCAACATCTTCCAGCTCCTCGTTGATTTCATACATGAGAGCGAGCGCTCACTCAAAAAGTTCACACAGGTCTTAGCTATAGTATTCGGGACTTCTCTTTTTTCCCCGATAATGAGCGCAATGATGCTGAATCTCGGAGGTACCTTATTCCCGAGCCAGATCGCAATTGCTTACGTGAGCGCTTTAACCTATGGCATAGTTGCGGAGAAGCTCGCCCTGGGAAAGCTGAAGAGCGCTCTCATACCATCGATAGCAGCCTTGGTTTTTGCCCTTTCAGCACCGATCCATTGAAAGCATGATAAAAAAGATGATATTATTTTTAGAGTAAATAGAGCCATCGTGAAAACTTGTATGATCTCTCAGCTATATGCCCTTCGGAAACTACACTTTTCCCGAGAGCCTGATCGAGAGTCACCCCTTTCCAGGTCCAGGTCTCGTGGTGCAGGTGATCGAAAGGTTCACGAGGGAAAAGCTGGAGGTCGTGAGAAGATCCTCCAAGATAGTCGAGGATGTTCTGAAGAAGCACGGGCTCTACGAGAGGGTTTGGCAGACCTTCACCACGGTTGGAGAGGATAGATGGGTTGGAGTGAAGGCGATGCGAGGAGCCACGGCTACATAGTGACGATAAGGATCGTGGAGAGCGTGGATGGAATGACAGCCGACTATTTCAGAGTGCCCTATGAAGTCTTAGATGAGATGGTCAAAAAGATCACGAGCTCAGTTGAGAACGTGACGATGGTTACATATGCGGTGACTTCTAAGCCGCCGAGCACCATAGAGCCTTGCTGATATCGGAAAAGCTCACATTTCACCCAATGGTGAAATCGCCGAGCCGTGACTGAAGTCCAGAAGTTTTTCAGCGTTGAACAGAAGGAGCCTGGAATTCATCCTGCGAAGGAGATTTCGAAGGAAAAAATCTACTGCTTTGAGGAAATCTCCCTCAGCGCCGTGATGAGCTCTTTCTCGATCAGCTCGTGGCTCTCGAAGTGCTTGTTCGGATCGTTCGTGAGAGTGTAGACCCAGTATATTCCAAAGAGCCCCGAAGATATCAAATAGAGGATTATGTACAGGAACGTGCTCCTGTCTGGGACAATGGCGAACTCCTCAGCTTTCCTGGTGAAAGAGGGGATTTTTTCCTTGATCTCATCGAACAGCTCGCTCAGCAGCAGCTTCTCCTTCTCCGAGTGCTTGTAGAAATCCTTGTTGAGGAAGTGGAACACGTAGAAGATGTAGAAGGGCACGATTATGAGGATCGCGTTGGCTATAGCGCTCTTCGTGTTGCTGTCGACTTCCTTCAGCTCATTGAACCTGGACTTTATCGAGTATGCTCTCTTGAACTTCAGGATGTCAGCCGCTTCCGCTATGTTCTCATAGAAGGAAAGAGTCCTAGCGAAGTGATCGTTCCTCCTCTTGATCCATTTATAGACGACATAGAAATACATCAGCACGGCAATCAAAAGTATCCCATAGCCGATCTCCCTGAAAGGATAAATTACCATTCCATTTGGGGGAATATCCTGGTAAATTGAGACTGCATAATAGATGTGACCTGGGTTCGGGAAGTAATAGAAGAAGCCGAACAACATGAGTATCATGGCTATGACTGCGAGAATCGCTGGGATGAATGGGAGAATTATCGGCATCTTGTAGTCGGTCCTCTTCGACTCTCCGGAAATTTCCTCTGCTTTTTTCAAGAGGGCTTCGATTCTCTCCCTATCAGAAGACATGTAGAAACACCTGAACACTTCGAATCTAATAATATGATATATAAAAGTTTATCCTTAAAGACAATATCCTTGTTCCCATTCTAGAACATGCGATCGATGCCAGGTGAACCGAGAATCTTGACTCGAAAAATTCTTCAGCTTGAATCAGCAAAGCCAAAGTCCCGATTCATATGAAAGCTGAGCTCTTGTATTTCAAACAACTGGTAAAGTATTAATAATAGATATAGCTAAGTTATGGAGAAGGAGAGAAAATGTCAACTGAAATCGAAAGCAAAGGTGAGAGAAAAAGGATCTTCTAAAGCCATATCCATCCTTCTGATCTTGATGCTACTTTTCATTGGAGCTTTCCTATGGAGCTATCATGAAGAGAACAGGTTCTCCAATATAGTAAGCTTGAAGTACAGCGAAACACTGGAAACGAACAGGGCAATAGCCATACCTTCCATGGGGCAGGTAACTATGAACTACACCCTACCTTATGCTGGTTACTTGAAAATCTCATACTCCTCAACGAGCCCGGTCTATATCCTGATAGGGGGCAACTTCTCCCAGCAGTTTCCAGGGGGGAGCTACTTCTCAAGATATCCACTCCAGAAGGAGTCTTCAAGCGGGACGTTCATTGTACCTGTGCTTCCAGGTGAGACTTACATAACCATCCATAACCCTTCAATACTGCTAGGCACGGCTGTGACGATATCTATTGAATACCATTACTGATGTGGAGCTTCGTTGATTTGATCGAGAGAGAGGTATTTTTAACGCAGAAAATCCTTTCAATTCCATCTAGCAAATTCAGCACTACTTGTAGCGCTTATTAAAGAGATGCAGAAATATTATCGAATCCCAAAAATTTTTTGAAAGTTATATTTAAAAGTATATAGCAATTTAACAAATAAGTTATTCATTTGTAATGCCTCATGACGAAATCAGAAGCTATCAAGCAAAGATGAAAGGGTTTAAAAAAAGCTACTCTAGGATTTTCAAAATTCTCTCTGGACTGTCAGCTATGTACCTAAGGTATATTCTTCCACCCCCTTTTTCACGGCAAACTTCTACATATTCTCTCTGAAGTCCTGCATGGGCTATGACGATTCTTCTATCCGGTTCCCTGGTTCCTTTCGAAGCACTGGATCCTTTCTCCTCAGAATCTCCTTCTTTCTCGAAAAGCTCATCCAGTTCTAGGCACTCTCCTTTATTCAAGACTTCACCCTTTTCTTCTATCTTTTTATCTATATTGCTCACTTCGTTTGTTATTATCGGTTCGAAAGCTCTGCTCACTCTTCTATAGATTTTCCTCGCGATTTTTTTATCAAATTCATCCAAGTACATGATGACGTCATTGGAGTTCTGCGGCTTCGTCGATCCATCGGCATTTTGTCTTACTGAATCTTTGATTTGGGAGCACGCTTTGTAGGACAATGAGTAAGAATATAATCCCCAGTAGTTCAGCTCCAACCTCCTCTCGATCCTTTTGCCGTCGCTATTGATGACGGTATTCTCTTTCCACAGTGAGAACGCATCATCGAGGGCATTGAGGAATTCCCTATAATCCTCTATCGTAGAGCAGCTATACCTGAGGAGAAGAGGAACTGGGTACCTCAAGCTCTTGAGGACTTTGCTCACGGATCCCTTAATCTTATCGTATTTTTCGTTGAACTTTTTCAAGCTGTCTACGGCCTTTTCGCCATCATCCCCCTTTATCTCAATTCTTCTGTCCAAAACTTTGATCTCTCTGCTATCTCCTAAGCCTAAGGGGACCTGAATCGTTCCCACATTTTCCCAATAAATCTCGTGAAGAGCGATCTCACTCAATTTTCGGGCAGGCTCGGAATTGAAAGCCTTTATCTCTACAACATCTTTGGTATCTATCGATGGATCAAAGAGGCTCAGCGAGGCTAGCATCTTCGCTGCCTGTAGGAGGAGGGATGGCATATAGTTGACTCCTTGACTCAGATCGAGGTATATCTTCCCAAATGAACTATCTTTTGTTATCTTGAAGAGTTCGAATAAGAGGACAGAAAAGGGATCCCTTGGCCCTCCGTTGAAAGTGACCTCAGAGGGCTTCCCAAGCATTGGCATGATGATCGCTTCCATATTGTTCAGCATCAAGCCTTCTGGACTCATCCTCTTAGCTGTTTCACTGATCAGCTTCTTAGCATCCAAGATGATTTCTTCATAGCTGCTATATTTCTCCATAGACTTGGATAAGGGCTCAATTCCAAGTTTATCCGCGACTTCATAGAATATGTCTCTGCAGATTTGATCGTCGCCTCTTCCATTTTGTCTTTGCTCGTAATCCAGCAGGCTATCTGCTCCAACTATTATCACTTTCGCATTTTTATGCTTCTTAGCTAGCGCGAAAACGCTCGAACATGATTCAACCGACTCACTAACTCCTTCCTCATGAAGTACATACTTCGTTTTTCTCCATACCCAAGGAGCTCCCCAAGTAGCTATTATAAGTTCTTGATCTTTCGAGCCATGGTTACTCATGGTCATCCCAGAAATAGTCATGAATTTCAATATCTTATATCAAAAATGCATATATATATGTTCTTCCATTATGAACTATATGATTGTAACTATTTTTGCCAAAGCGTAGTGATACTTCATGGAAGAGAACAATTCGAAAGGGAACCATCTGAACATTTTCTACAAGCTCAAAGCGAAGCTCCTGTTCCATGATCCCCCTCATAAGATGGTTGTGCTCAAGGAGGGGCATGAAAGGATAGGGAAAGTGCTCCAAGATGAAGTCTTGAGCAGCTTCGCCAAGGGGAGCATTGGAGATGAGGAAAGGCTCAAGCGAAATGCGGACCGGCTGGCTAGCTCTTTCGACAGACTCATCCTCCATGGGGTCGAGAAATTCCATGAGGGAGGATATCTCGATTACTACAGGCTCCATAATATTTTCAAGCCAGACGAGAGCATAGAGCTGAAATTCCCCGACAGAAAAACGATGGATGAACTTGTCCAAAGATGGGCCGAAGAGCTCAATAAAGCAGTTTCCATGGCAGCGGGTAATCCACAAGATAGGAAATCAACTTGGCTCGCATATTCAACTCTATTTGCTCTGTACGAAATAAAGTGGTACGAATTGGGGTTACCTCCCAGCTTAGCGGATACGAGGTTCCCCACGCACACGGTCTTCGACCACCTCTACGCAACGGCATCCGCATCGAACTTCTTCTACGATAACAATGGAGTAACGGATGTCCCAAAGGGCTTCGTGGTTTCCGTCGATATCCCAGGAGTTCAGAGCTTTATCTCTCATTCGAGGAAGCTCGGAGATTTTTGGGCTGCGAGCTGGATTATATCAAACCTATCCTGGAGGACGGTATGGAGGGCTATAAAGGCATTTGGTCCTGATGTACTGATATCTCCTTCACCTAGGCTGAATCCCTACTTGCTCGTCAGTTTATCTAATGAGGCCGAGAAACTGGGAAAACAAGATCTGAAGAAGAAAAACCTGGTCGACATTTTAAAGAAATCTACAAACGAGCTCATGAAAATGATATCACCATATGAATCTTTCAGTGGCAACGATCTGTTCGAACTAGCTGAGATCACCCCAATGATACCCGAGAAGATCAGGTTCATCCTCCCGAAGATGTTTTACATAGAGGACAAAGATGGAAGCGTAAAATACATAGAGAGAGAGGAGGACGTTGCTGACCTCGTCAAGGTTTGGTTCAGGGAAGCCTGGAAAGAAATACTGGAAGAAGCGGGCTTCTACTCCAATGGAGATAGGATGAAGAAAGCTCTGAGGGAGATGATAAAGCAGTTTGGGGAAAAAGTTATTGAAGAACCCCCATTCTACCCAAGAATAAAAGTCGTCAATGTCGATGAGGTCAACAAGAACTTAAATAAGTATTTGGAAAAAATCGGCTGGAAGGTCGAAGGAGGTCAGAGCTCAGCTCTTCTCAGCAAGGAAGGGGAGATCAGCCCCCTCCTTTGGAACGTCCTGATCTTCCTATTGGACAAGAGCCCAACCTACAGGCTAGATCCCATCCCGAAAGCATTCTGGGTCCTCGATGATAATGGTGATTCCATAGTTCCAGTTTACGATTCTGATAAAGTAGATGTTGATAAGATGAAGTTCAAGAGCTGGGTCCAGTGCTCCCTCTGTGGTGAGGAGCCGGCCATAAAGCTGGGCAAAGAATTCAAGAATGACGTTGCTAAATATAAAGAAGAAGATCTCGAGAAAATTCTCGAGATCACTGGAGTTTCCAGGAGCGAACTGGAAGATCTCCCTTCAATCATTAAGCCAGGCGAGGCGCTAGGTCCTTACTGCCTTTTGAGAAGGCTGCTCTACTTAGAAAAAAGAGAAAAACTTGGATTCGAGTCCACGGATAGGTTGGTCCTAAGATCACTAGATCTGTTCATAAAGGAGTTCGATTTAAGGGAAAAACTGCTGCAGAACTTCATCAAAGTCGTTGAAGATCAGAGAGAGGGGGTAAAAACAAACGTCCAGTTGGATAACGATAAAATTAGGGAGGCTCTTTCCCTCGTTTTTTCTGAGACTTTCTCCCATTTGGGGAAAGAGAGGTATGAAGGCTTCGAGAAAGCAGCCAATAAACTTGGAATAGATGAAGAGGAGAAGTTCATAAATATGCTAGAAGATGCTCTGAGGAATCTTAAAGAAGAGCTCAAGAAGGAGAAGTTTCTCGCTAATGAAGAGGACATGGGCAAACTCGCTGAAATGGTCTCAAAACACTTTGGAAAGGACCTCGGAAGGCTATTTGAAGAATACCTGAATCGTGAGGAGAATAAGGATGAGGAGAATGAGAAAGATGTGCGGTTGGATAGAGCCCTCTCGCTCTTCGAGGCGATGCTGAGGCTGAGGAGATACTATGCCATACTTAGAATGGACGGCGACTTCATAGGAAGAATCGTCTCTGGCAAGCTCCCCCTCTACTCTGAGATGTTCACCGATGATGGAAAGATGAGAACGATGAAGCTGAGCGAGTACGTCAAGATGCTATATGACAGCATGAAGAAAAACGCTTCGGGAGAGCAGAGAGTGAAAATAGAGGAAGTTGAGAAGAAGGCGATGGAAAACGCTGAAATCCTAGAGAAAACCATCAAGATCAGGGAAGGCATGCATTCTCAATACAAAGAATTTGAGGGCATCATAGTCTCTCCAAGCTACTACATGCACATATCCACATCTCTGATGCTCCAGGCCTTGAGAGATACTATGCTCATCAGGATGAATGAGGGCTTCCCAATTTACGCTGGAGGAGATGACCTCAATGCCCTGCTTCCAATTGAGACATCTATCAAGGCAGTAGCTGAGCTCAGAAAATCCTTCTGGTACTGGAATGAAGGGAAAGATAGATTCGCTATCTTGAGAATCAGAGGAGACCAGAGAGAGGAAAGCGAGAAGGACTACAATTTACCATTACGGGAAGCTTCGATCCCTGTCTCATCTCTCTTGCCTACGGGAAGGAGCGCCTCCTTGAGGTTCGCTAAGATAAAGGACTTAACGGGAGAGGAAATAGCAGAGGCAGGGGAGCTCTTAGAAAATGAAGCCAAAGAGAGCTCATGGAGCTTGAACGGCAAGAGGGTGGCGAAGGACACCATCGTGATGAGTGACAGCTCCGATAAGAACATATCTCTCCTCCCGTTTTCGTTGAGGAAAGATAGAGATATAGAGCTCGTCATCGATGAAGTCCATGTTGGAGCATTGGGGAGGCTGTGGATGCTGAGGCTACTCGGAATGCTCTCAGGTAACCTCCCCGAAGACGCCTTCGACCAAGTTCCATCGGAATTATGGAACCCCGATAATGATAAGAAAAGAAATGCTCTGAAAAAGCTCAACGGATACGTGTTCAAGAGGAATATCTCAACCAAGAGAAAAGATGAAATGGTCAATGAACTGATGCGATCGCTCGAAGATGCGAATGCTTTCACCGCTGTTAACTCTAAGGCAACGGAAGGTATGGTTGGGGATTCATATGAGAACCTCGCCCTTCTCTATCACATATTCAAATCGATAAAAATCATGAGGGATCTGCCAAAATGATCCTCAGAATAAAACCCATCACGAATCCTATATTCTCGAGGAGGCCTTTCAGCTCTCCCGACTACATAGCATCCCACAGCGTCTGGGAGATACCGCCTCCCACCACGGTAGCGGGAACATTGGGAGATGCCTTGGGAATCACCATTCCAACAAATGAGAGCAGCAAGTTGCTAGGCTTAGATAAGCTTTCAGAGAAGCTGAATGAAAAGCTCACCGAGCCCTGCGGGATACCTTTCAGCATCACAGGACCCCTTCTGGAAACAGAGGGTAGGTATTTTGTCCCAATTGGAGAGGGGGTCTTTCTCCCCGTTCAATACGATAATGTGAAGAAAATTGCTGTTATTGGAGATCAGAATAAAGCCAAACTGATTCATGGAACAGAGAGAAGAGTCGGGGTCTCCCTGAAGAGGGGCTATAACCAAAGTGAAGAGAAAGTCGGAAGGTCTGGCATGCACTACAGATACTTGGTATCTGTGTACGAGATGGTCGAAAATGAGAAAAAGAGACCAGTCCTGCCGAACTACGTCTACAAGCTAACGGGATGTCAAGGATCGGGGAACATTCAACAGAAAAGGGCAATAAGGTTTGGAGGCGAAGGTGGGATAGCTTTCCTGGAGATCAACCGAAGCAAAGAAGAGGATTCTATCTTCAGCGCCATGTTCTCCCCACTTTCGAATCTCGAGCAAGGGTGCTACCTTGCTCTCTCTCCAATACCGCTCATACCGAAGCACGGAAACTCCTCTCATATTAGCGAAGTTACGGGATTGGAGCCATTCGGAGGTCCCTCCTCAGTCCGTGGCATATGCGACGAGAGAAGCTGCAAGGTCAAGGTAGTGAGGATGGGGCTCGGATTCTCCGAAGTATATAAGAGCAGGAGGCCGCAGATTCTAGCACTTCCCCAGGG
This sequence comes from Fervidicoccus fontis Kam940, assembly GCF_000258425.1. NCBI lineage: Archaea > Thermoproteati > Thermoproteota > Thermoprotei > Fervidicoccales > Fervidicoccaceae > Fervidicoccus > Fervidicoccus fontis. The sequence continues at coordinate 67,527 of NC_017461.1, read as the reverse complement.
CACTTTGCTGGAGGTCTCTGATAAACATGGAAGCAACAATTCCAAAGTTCTGAAGGTACTCTACTCTCTGGGTTTCGCATCACTGTTGAAGGTTGGTGATGAGCTTTGTCAGGACTGAGCTTCAATTTTATTTTTTCATATTTCTTACAAACTTTTTTTAACATTAAATTTAAAAAAGAGGTGAGAGAATAATGGGATTAAATTATAATAGGGAAAAGGCCCTTCTCCTATTAATAAGGGCCATTACGCCTTTGCATGTAGGAGTCGGTGAAGGAGAGCACGTCGATCTCTCAGTGCAGAGAGACGAGTTCGGCTTCCCCATCATATGGGGAACTAGCCTGAAGGGAGCGATAAAATCGCAGTTCAACAGGATATATGGCAAAGATGAAAAATTCATCAAAGAGCTGTTTGGTGATGATGAAAAACCTTCGAAATTGAGGGTTCTGGATGCGAGGCTTTTTCTCATACCTGCGAGGACCTATAAAAAAGTCTGGACATACGTTACTTCAAAGCAAGTTATTGAGAGGCTCGAGCCATACGCAGAGCTCGCAGGGTTCAAGTTAGATACGGGAGTAGAGTCTAAAGGGTCTAGCACTGTGGGAAATGCTGGAGCTCATGAACCCATCGAGAAAGTTGATGTGATAGTCAATAAAGATTATCTTCTGGAAGATGGAAAAATCACATTGAACGAAATCTTTGACCTCACCGCAAAGAGTAATCCAACGGAATTCAATATGATCAATACACTCATAAATAAGATATCTTCGATAAAGAACGAAAAAATTGAGAAACTAATCAAAAGGATAGAAGAAAGAGGCATCTGTCTCGTCACTGACGAGGAATCGAAGAGCAGGGCGATAATAAACAAAAGCATAGTAATACAGTACAGGATTCGGTTAAAAGGTGATGAAAAGGTGGTGAAGGAGGGTGGCCTGTGGAGCGAGGAGCTTCTGCCATCTGAGACCCTCATGCTATCAGCATTGGTCGTAAATGAGAGCGACCTGAGCAAACTCAAAAATTTGGTGGAGAAGAATCCATTCTACCTTTTCATCGGCGGTAAGGAGTCTGTGGGAAGAGGACTGGCTGAAATCTATCTGCTTGATATTTAAGGTGAAGGAAATGGGTAATGCATACGAGCTGAAAGACCCAAATGTGAGGTTGATGGAGGAGCTCATCGAGATATTCGACTACCTCAGTAAAGTCGCTGAAAGCAAAGATAAAGATGTTAAGGAATACTTGAAGGCCCTGAGGTCTAGGGCTAGGGACGCTCCCACCGAAATCTTCACCAGCGGACTAGCTCTATTCACTGTGACATACTTAGCGAAATCTAAGGATTGCTTTCCCAAAATGGCTAATGAACTATCGAAAAGCCCAGATAGGGATATATTGTTGAAGAATCTAGAAAAAAAATTAATTGTTACTGATGATGGGCAGGAGAAAAAATGTGAGTCGCCGGATTTTGGGTATGGAAGCTATTTGCTCATACTCATGTATCTATTAAAAAGGCAGAGAATCGTTGGAGAGAACACGAATCTTAAGGATTTCTTGAAGATGGCATCGTCTTATCCCCCGCTTTCTGAGAAAGCCCTCATAATATCTGAGCTCATAAAGAGGTTCTCAGAAGCATATCTACCGGAACCGGAGAGTGAACAGCATTGATAGAGGAGATACTGAGGCTGAAGGTCACAAACTTTACCCCTCTCTTAGTGGGCTGGTATGAACCGAACATAGTGGATCCGATTGGATTGAGACCAACTGAGCTCAAAGGTATATGGCGCTGGTGGGCTAGAGCCTTTGCCTGTGGTGTTTTATATGATAGAGGCTGCAACCCTTTACCTTCTGATCTCGTTAAAATCGTTGGAAAGGATCTTGGGCTTGGATATGCTGGGGTAAACATAGGTGGTAAAAGCGCCATGCCTTCGAAGTACATTATAAGAGTAAATGAAACTTTTGAACCTACGAATTTCAAAAAGGCGAGTATAAATAAAACGGATTTAAAGGAGCTTCAGAGGATCGTGTTACTTTTGGGTGGTAGGCCTGAGAGTCTAGAACCTAATAATGCGGAAAAAGTGATCTTAAAGAGAAGGGGGAAAGGTGGGGTTGAGAGGACTTTAGAACTATATTTACCGCAGTCTAGATTTTACACTATTTCTTTATTTTCTACAGAAAGTGATTCTAATAAAAAAGCGGCAGCGGTACTATCTTTCTTATCAGCCATTATGTTAATGGGGATAGGTAAGGGAGGAAGAAGAGGTCTTGGTAGCCTCGATATTATAGAAATAGAGAAACAGCCTGAAATAAATGGAAAGAGAATAAATGAACTTAGTTTGAAGGTTGAGGATTTAGTAGATAAGACCTACGAACATTTCAGAAATCTGGATTCAATTAAAGATCCTCAATGCACGAAAAAATCAATAGATAAAAACCTTCCGAACTTCCCTTGCCTCTCAAAAAATCACGAGGATATTACCTCAATTTATCATGTTGAGGCTAGGGATGAGAGTAAGAAGGCTTTTGATGTATTTAAGGATCTCCATAATTTATTCAATTTGAGTATGAGGTCACGAGAAAGAAACTTCCCTAAAATATGTTCTAATTTAAAGGAATACGATTGGTTCCTGGGGATACCACGAAAAGGGAAATATAAAGAAGAGAAGGAAGGAGGGAAATCTGAAGAATGGAGAAGACCATCCCCGGTCATATTATCAGCTCACGATAACAAGATATTTGGAAATGGTGCATTCTTGACGGTTCTCGCATCAGCTGACTGGCCTGATATCATGATAAATGGGAAACAAATCGATTCGCAGCAGATTGGGGATGCTAAAAAAACATTCGAGAATTGCTTGAAAGCCTACTGTTCGACTAAATACAAAATAACAAGGATCTGGCCACGGAGGTTGAAATAATATGAAATGGGATGAAAGTAGATCACCGCACCATAATAGAAGTAGAGATGGTAATATGAGGAAGCAAGGGAGTGGTTTTGATAGAAGTAGAGAACAAGAAGGGGTAGAGGAAAGAAATATGCACGATATCTTGAACGAACGTTTCAAGAGCCTCGTAAACAGAAACCTGTACTCCTCAATAGTTCGCTCCATATTGGAATATTATGAGGTTACGAGCGAAAAATCTGGCGAAGTAGAATTAACCCAATTTTACGGGAAAATTGTCAAGCATATACAACAACTAAAAAGCAGAGAAAAAACTGACCTGAATCTTGTTAATGAATACTTAAAAGATGTAGAAAATGGACTCAAAGAGGCATGTCCAAGAGTATATTCGCTCGAGATAGAGACGAAGAGCAGGTTTATAGTTTCGATGAAATACCCATATATGCCCCTCAATTTAGGGTTGGCCATCGATCCTTACATGAATGTTCCATTCATTCCCGCTTCTTCGCTACGAGGAGCTCTGAGAATGCAACTGTCCCTCAATAATAACGATATTTCGCATAACAATATTTCGCTTCTGTTCGGCAAAAGCGAGGGGGAAGAGGGAAAGCATCCGGGGATCCTCTCGATCTTCGATGCTTATCCAGTGAAAGCGCAAAATGGATTATTTGAAGCAGATGTTATCACACCTCACTACAGGGAATCTGATCATAAGATTGGCAAAAGGGAAGTTGATTATGGGATTGGCGAACATGAAAGTAAACCCAACCCAATTCTCTTCCTGACTGTTCCCAGCGGGGTTACATTCAGAGCGTTCTCAGCTGTATGCGATGAGCTTGACGAGCAGGAAAAACAGGCACTCACAAAGTTCGTAGGAGCCTTCAAGAATTTCAGAGAGTTCCCGCTTGGTTTGGGAGCGAAAACTATGACAGGATATGGAGTAGTCGAAGTGAGCTTCATCCCTATAAAAACATAAACTTCAAGAATTGAACATTTTTTAACTTTCATATATTTTCAGGATTTCCTTCACTATATCCCTCACTTTGCACTTTCCTCCATCCATCTCCACAAGACCTTTGTCAACGAGGTCCTCGATCTCTCTGACGTTGAACCCTGCTTCGAGCCAATCTTTGCAATAAGGGTTCAGCTCGGTGAGCCTACTGAGCCTATCGAGCTCTTCTCCCTTTATAGATAACGGGAGGGCGGGCAATTCCACTGGGACCCTCAGGGTCTCGTGAATGTATAAGACCTTATCAACGCTGAGGAGGAGCGCTGAAACGTAGGCGATGGCCGATTCGGCCTTATATCCACCTGTCAAGTTCAAGATGATTTCGAGCCCCTCCTTTCTTGCAGTTGCGACTGCCTTCGCTATCGCATCCATAAGGTTCGAAGTACCCACTTCGAAGGCTTTACCTAACTTTTCTACGACCATCACTTCCGCCTTTATTTCACGATCTTCGAAGAAGCTTCGGAGGGCCTCCGCGCACACTTTCCCCTCATCCGTATCGCTCGCCAGAAGAGTCACGCTAGCTATTTTCCGCTCTTTCTCATTCAGATATGTTCGCATGGAGTTTACTTCTGCGCTCACCTTACTCGGATCAAAATTCAGCTTCTTGACCAGAAATTCAAGGCACTTTTGGCTTTTCGGATCGCTGCAGGCTCTTTCCGTATCCTCCGAAGAGGTGTTCCTGAGTATGCTTGTCCCTACGGTTACAATTACATGGTACTTTTTCTCGCTCAAGGCAGTTCTCCTAAACTTCTATTTAGCTATAAACTATATATCTTTTTCGGAATCGCTTTTCAATTCTATCTAACAGATTCTCGATTGGTACTCACTCTTTAAACTCGTTATGCACGATACTTTCAATTCTATCTAACAGATTCTCCGGTCCAGGGTATTATCTGCGTCTCGCCGTGTCTAACTTTCAATTCTATCTAACAGATTCACTTAGACAGTCTCGTTAGCCAAGGAAAAATAACAAGCTTTCAATTCTATCTAACAGATTCTTAAATACTATCTGAAGGAACACGAGATATCTAAAGCCTTTCAATTCTATCTAACAGATTCCAGGAAGATGATAGCTTAGGTGATAAGATGCATGTTATACTTTCAATTCTATCTAACAGATTCTCTACAGAACTTGCATTAATTGATATTGGGCTAGGAGTCTTTCAATTCTATCTAACAGATTCATTTGAAACAGCTCGAGAACGAAGGCCTCGTTATTACTTTCAATTCTATCTAACAGATTCATAATAATAATAACTCTAGTGCCCCAGGCATTGGAGCTTTCAATTCTATCTAACAGATTCTTGGTAGGCGCAATTACGTTTATTAGCCAACTGAACGCCTTTCAATTCTATCTAACAGATTCAGCTAAGCAACCGCAACAACAACAACAAAGCACACTTGCCTTTCAATTCTATCTAACAGATTCACTACCTTTGGCAGGAGTTATACGAGAAGAAACTAACTTTCAATTCTATCTAACAGATTCAAAAACAATCGAAGAGGACATAGAAAACTTAAGAGAACTTTCAATTCTATCTAACAGATTCGGATCCCCAGCGTTGACATATACGAAACGAACTCGTCCTTTCAATTCTATCTAACAGATTCCGAAGACAAAAGTAAGCAAGATGAAATAGCGGATTTCTTTCAATTCTATCTAACAGATTCATTTAGCACAATCGCGCCGATCGCAAAAAGTGGCACAAACTTTCAATTCTATCTAACAGATTCAGCGATCAGCAGCAAGTAATTCAGCTTGAAGTTGACACTTTCAATTCTATCTAACAGATTCGCTGTCTCTGTGGAGGCACTACAATGTAGTCATCCTCACTTTCAATTCTATCTAACAGATTCTGCACTATTTGTAGCGTTCATTCTTATTATTTATAATGGCGTATTATCAATAAAAGCTTTTCGCCCTCGCTCGAAAAAATCGCGAAAGGACCATCAATTCCCAGAAATTTCTGGGAAATTATAATTAAAAGTATATAATAATTTAACAAATAAGTTATTCATTTATAATGCCCTCTGCTTTGATGGAATAACATGTTGAAATTATATATAGCATTTTGTCTGAATTTTGCATTTATAAGGGGTTTAAATACTTCCCGAAATAGCTCGGGAAATATTGCGAATCGCGAAACACACTCTTTTGCGCGGCTCAAAAAAGAATTTCTGAAATATAACTTTAACTATTTGGCTTTACTAGAACTATATTGGTACTTTCAATGAAGCTCATCATACCCTATTCTCCCAGCAGGCAGGTTCTCCTGGGGACGCTCGGATACGAGATCGCGACTGGAGAGAAGTTCGAGGAGATCATTTTGACATCGGAGCAGGAACCGGAAGAGATGCTGGAAATCATCGAGAAGATCTCCCGAGCTCTGGGAGCGAAGCTGAGCTTGAGGGTTCTGGGGAGAGACCCGAGGTCCTGGGCCCGTCTCGAGATACCGGAAGATACGATCCTGGACATTACACCTGGTAGGAAGATATATGCTTCTGTCCTCCTCCAGAAATGCCTAGTCTCCAGGAGCTGCAGGGCGAGGTACCTCTACATAGAGGAGGAGAAGAAATATGGGTACAAGTTCTTCGGCTATATGCCGAAGTGGTCCTTCAAGTTCATCGAGCTCTATCCAGAGCTCAATCTCTTGAAATTAGATGCATCGAAGCTCAAGGAAGTTCACATCTCTGACCCTCAGGAGCATTTACAGAAGGTAGCTCCAGAAACAATACAAGCTATCGTGAACCTGTACTCTCAGTCTGGAGCTAACGAGTTCTCCATAGAAGCATGCGGTGGAAGGGCCGAGTTCGAGTTCACAGAGGAAAGCCTCATCCTGAAGAGCTACAGCTCCTTTGGCTCTGGAGATTTGGAAACCTTCGAGGAGGTTCTCTCGAGCTCTCTGGAGCTGGAGAACAAGGAGGAGGTCTACTCTAAACTCTCTAAGTGCGTAAGCGAAGGGGGGATCATAGTCCCCGACACCAACGTCTTCATCCATGGTAGGATCTTCGACTATCTGAAGTCCCAGTACAAGTATGTGGAGATAATGAAGCCAATCTGGGCAGAGCTGCTCCCCCAGGCGCTGGAGGAGAAGGAGACCTCTCTCGGGAGGAAGAAGCTGCTTGGGGTGATCAGAGCCACAGCCCTGAATAAGACCATTCCCACTATGGATAGGATGCTGAAGGGAGACGTTGAGATAATCAACTCCCTGAAGAAGTTGCTCGACGAGAGGAAGAAGGTCTGCTTCCTCACCTCAGACGTCAGGCTGAGCCTAGCAGTGAGCAACGTCTTGAGGGGAGATGAAGTTCTGATGAGAGCTCCATTTCTCGAAGAGGGAAGGAAATTCTGCGCGGAGGAGCTCTACAGCTTCTTTCTGAACCTAGCTTTCCAGTGCAAGGGGTTCAAGCTGAGCATGGCTGAAAGGACCTTTTCCTTCGAGCTCGGGAGGATCGGCGAGCTGGGTACAGGTATACCCAATCTCAAGTTGAAAGGTCCCGAAAGGGCTGACGACTTAGCGTTCTTGGACATGATAGTTAGGGAAACTCTTTAGTACGGAAGGCAAATCATTAATAATGAGCCATATGAAATATGCACGGTGCGCGGGATAAAGGTGGTTCAATTGGAGGTTTGTCTCATCGTCACTCTAGGGTTCCATTCGGATATAGGACTGAGGAGGATTGCCGATAGAGGGGTAAAGACGGCGGATAGGATCCTCGTGATCTCCGGTCCCTCCATCCCCGCATCAGAGAAGGCGGTGAAGGAGTTCAAGCTCTACGCCAGCAAGGCTGGGGTGAAGGAAGAGAACATGCAGACCCTCAGGATCGATCCCGCTGAACCGTGGAAGGGCATCCCAGCGATAGCACAGAAGATAAGGGAGGTCTGCGGAGACAGGAGAATTGTCGTTGAAGCTGGTGGAGGGCTCAGGGGGATCACGGTCATGCTGATGCTTGCCCTGTTCAGCATGAAGAGATCTTTCTCCGTTGAGACGAGCATAGAGGGGGACAGATTCGGACCTGGAGATACCGGAGGGTTTCATCCAATTCCTCATGAGCAGACTAGGCACGAAGGACTCCCAGCTTCTCCGAGCCGTGTTGAACTCGGGAAACATGAGCGTAAAGGACATCGCTAAGGCTACTGGCTGCGGAGAGAAGACCGTGGTGAACAGGATATCTTACCTGAAAAAGCTCGGACTGGTAGAGAGGAAGGGGAGGAGCCCGCTGAAGCTCACTCCCTGGGGAGAGGCAGCCGCCCTCCTCAGCGAAGAAAGTAGAGAATTATTGGAAAAGAAGTCATAAAATTTCGGCAGGCTGGTTGGAAGAGGAGCATACTGACTTGAAGAAGCAGTATGAGCACTTTCCCCCATAGCTCGCGCTTGGAGGTGTAGGAGAGTCCAAAATCTTCAGGAGTCTTTCTACGAGATGCCTCGCGCTGATGTGAAGTTCGTAACTGTATTCCTGCTCCCAGACAACTTCTCTTCCCACCATGAGGACTAGCTTCCAGACTCTCCCCTCCACTTCTTGAACTAACCAGCCGTATGTCAGCAGCTGGGCTCTGAAGTCTTGGAAGTCGCCTCTCTCCCTGGAAAAATGCTTGTACTCGACTATGATCTTCCTCTCTTCCCCAGAAATGATGTCGGGCGAACCGCAGACGGGAATTTGAGGATGGCATAGCTTCTTGTTGAATTGCATGGGCTGAGGTAGCATGAGGCTCTCCGCGATTCTCTTGAGATCCCTGTGCCTCTCGCTCGATAGAATCATCGAGGGGGTTGGAGGTTCCTCTATATCTGAGTTTAACTTGAACCAGACCATTCTCTCGCAATATGGTAGGTTCCTTATTAGGCTCAAGCTTATGCTGCCCTTCAGCTCTTTCATCTCAAGACCACCGATCCTTCGGGAGATCCGGCGCTCCATTTGCTCGTTCCCACCACAATAGCCCGATTCCATTCTTTCCTCTCTATTTGGACTATGTGGACCACATCTTTCTCCAAATCGATCGTCATCTCTATCTCTCTCGCGATATCCTTCGCTCTTCCCTCCTGCACGTATCCCACGAACGCGCTCCTCTGTATTCTTCTCAGCCCCCACTTTTCAAGGATCTCCACGACCCTCTGTCTCTTGCCCTGATCTCCTATGTCATAGACGATTATATAGAAGCCCAAAGATCACCACTTCATCGACATATCCATCCTGGCCTCCTCGCTTTTTCTGAAGCTCTCAGCTAGATTGAAGGCAAAAGATGTGAGGGCTTCCTGAAAAGTTACGCTCGTCTTGTCGTAGATTCTGACTTTAGATTTCCTCGCCCCATCGTACAGAAGAATTATATTCTTTCTGGCATCTTCATCCAGGACTCCATCTGAGACCTTGATGTTGAGGAGGAGTTGTCTCTCCTTAGTTAGGCTGTAATCGAGAAATGGCTTAACCGGATCGGAGAAGTCGTAGACTAAGCTCATCCTTCCCGCCTTATCGACGTGATATATCCCTCCGTAAGGATCAAGACCAGCTATCGATAGCTTCTTGAAACATTCACTGTATAGGAGAGCATAGATGTAGTTCAGAGAGCAATTGAACGCATCTCCCGAATCCACATCTCTTCCATCGAAGCCGATAGATTCTGGGAGGAATACTGCCAAGCTCCCCCAGTAAGCCCTCGCGGCGCTCGATTCGATCTGTCTCAGTTGAGAACTCCAATTTTCCGAGCACTGAAGCTCCTGCGCCCTCTTCGAGTTTTCCCTGAGCTTTTCCACCTCCTTCCTCACATCTTCATCGTTGAAGTATCGGTTCAGATTTCTCAGGCACTCAGCCTGGTTCGATATCTTAGATCTGACGAGGCTCTTGGCGAGGGTGCAGCCGGATTTTCCCGTCGTAGCAGAGTACTGTTTCCTTCTGGTCTCAGCGGTCTTCACGGAGTATATCGGAGATATCACGGTGGGGGATCCCCTTCCTCTGATTATAAATATGGGTATTCCGGCCATCGAGGCGAGCTCTATTGCTGCGGAAGTTATGCTCACTCCACTCGATTCAATTACTATGCTCTCAATATCTGCTGGATTTACCTTCGAAGAGCTCTTATTCCTATCTTCAATCTTGAAGACCTTTCCTTCGACAGAGAGTCTTTTCCCATAGCCGGTTATAACAAGCAGCCTCAACTCCTCTCCCCTCCGTTGCACGCCTTGAAGAAGGGGCAGTACTGATAGCAGTTGCCGCTTCTCGGAGGCGGTGTTGCCCTCATGAGAACCTCTATCGCTTCGTCCCTGTTCTCCAAGAACTTTTTGCGATATAGGGATGAGATGTAAACGGGAAAGACCTTTATCGATGGTCTCCTGGAAAGTTCGCTGATATAGACGATTGCGCCGTAGTCTATTGGGATGTCGAGAGAGCTCTCGATGGCGAGAGCATATCCTGCGAGTCCGACAGAATGCCTCTCAGTCAGCAAAGGATCTGGATTTCCCAGCTTGTACTCGATTATCACTCCTCCTTCGTGATATGCATCGACCCTCAGAGTGTTGCTCAAACCTACAGGCGTACCATCGATGACGAATTCGGTCTTGATCGATATGTAAGAGAGAGGATCGTTAGTCAGAGATTGCTGTATCCAGAGTGTGCTGATCGCCGAGAGCACCATAGTCATGTAGAATTCCATAGCCTTCCTATAATAGCTCTTCGTGAGCTCAGAGGCCCTTTTTCTGGACAGCTCCTGAGCCCTTCTAATGGATTCCAGAGGACCGAGATTTCTGCTCACTATTTCTGAAGCATCCCTGAAAGCATAGTTCATGAGCGAATGGATGAGTTTTCCCATGTAAAGAGGAGAGCTCTCGAGCACTTCCCCCCTGACATACTCCTTCCTCCGCATCCACAGATCTCTGAAGGTTTCACAGTACTTGTACGCTACTTCGCTCACCCCCAATCCGAAATAGGCTCTGGGCCTGACCGGGTAGGTATGATAGCTCCATCCTCTCAAGTCCTCGGGAACAGGATCATTGCTCCTGAGCCAATACAGCCTCTTGGGAACATCCTTCACCAGAGAAAAGAGCATCTGCATCATCGAAACATTATTTAGAATTGCAAATTTTTTTGTATGAAAGTTGAGATAGTAAAAAAATCCCGGAAATACCTGTGAAAAATCATGCTTTTCTGAAGCTGTCTCGCGATTCGTAATTTTTTCCCGAGCTATTTCGGGAAGTATTTAAACCCCTTATAAATGCAAAATTCAGACAAAATGCTATATATAATTTCAACATGTTATTCCATCAAAGCAGAGGGCATTATAAATGAATAACTTATTTGTTAAATTATTATATACTTTTAATTATAATTTCCCAGAAATTTCTGGGAATTGATGGTCCTTTCGCGATTTTTTCGAGCGAGGGCGAAAAGCTTTTATTGATAATACGCCATTATAAATAATAAGAATGAACGCTACAAATAGTGCAGAATCTGTTAGATAGAATTGAAAGATAGGGCGATCAGCCCCTCGTTTATCTTACCCTCTGGAATCTGTTAGATAGAATTGAAAGATGTGAACGCTACTATAGTAAGCTCAAATATAACGCTTGAATCTGTTAGATAGAATTGAAAGAAGCCATGATCTTTAAGAGTATTGGCCAGCGATAAATTGAATCTGTTAGATAGAATTGAAAGAAATCCGCTATTTCATCTTGCTTACTTTTGTCTTCGGAATCTGTTAGATAGAATTGAAAGGACGAGTTCGTTTCGTATATGTCAACGCTGGGGATCCGAATCTGTTAGATAGAATTGAAAGTTCTCTTAAGTTTTCTATGTCCTCTTCGATTGTTTTTGAATCTGTTAGATAGAATTGAAAGTTAGTTTCTTCTCGTATAACTCCTGCCAAAGGTAGTGAATCTGTTAGATAGAATTGAAAGGCAAGTGTGCTTTGTTGTTGTTGTTGCGGTTGCTTAGCTGAATCTGTTAGATAGAATTGAAAGGCGTTCAGTTGGCTAATAAACGTAATTGCGCCTACCAAGAATCTGTTAGATAGAATTGAAAGCATTTAGCTGCGAGTTAGTAACGCTGACATTGAGAGTGAATCTGTTAGATAGAATTGAAAGAAAGGGAAATTAGCCCCGGATTAACGTGGCCCGACTGCTGAATCTGTTAGATAGAATTGAAAGAGTAGTTGTTTTATTCTTGTGGCAATTAGCAAATTGCGAATCTGTTAGATAGAATTGAAAGCGATCCCGTCGAATACTGCACAAACCAGCCCGGTTAGAATCTGTTAGATAGAATTGAAAGAGCGCATTAACAATGTTTTCTATCGCCTGCCTGCGGGGAATCTGTTAGATAGAATTGAAAGTATTGGTCTCGCGAGGATCCCCCCCATACTGTTCAAGAATCTGTTAGATAGAATTGAAAGTACATATTATGAAGGGCATGGTAAGGATTGGATATTGAATCTGCCAGATAGAATTGAAAGAATGACTTTTCGAAAAAGAATTGATCATTTTGAAAAAGAATCTATTAGATAGAATTGAAAGAGTACCCAATTCTATCCTATTGTGCAGAAAATTTTATTTCATAAAAATGAAATAAAACTTTTAAAATTAATATATCTAAAAAACAAAAGTTTAAATACAACTTCTTCGTTTGATTATTATAGTGATAAATATGGCCGAAAAGCTCGAACCTTCAGAGTGGTGGGCCCTCAGGAGGGTTGCGACGGCATTGAACCTTCTTATAGAAAATAAGGCCTACAACACTATAGATGTCATTGCTGATTCTCAGAAACCTGAACTGAGAGTAGAATCTCTGTGGAGAGCCCTCAGGATGATAGCGAGCGAAGATCCCAATAGACTTCCTCCACAGAGGGACGTGGAAATCACCATCAGGCTCCTGATGGATGAAAAGAAGGGAAAAATCGCTGGCAGCATTTTGGCAACTCTCTCGCTAACTCATGAGAAAGAAAGCGAAGAAAATAAAGCAGAGGGGGTTGTTGCGTAATGGTATACATATACATTTCAGGAAGAGTTATTGCAAACGCTGAGGCACTGAATATGACAGAGACCATTGGAAACGTTTCAAAGCATCGGCGAGTTCCATATATAATGAAGACGTCGGAGGGGTACAGAGTCATATATGTTCCAGCAATCAGCGGAGAAAGTCTAGGACATGCATTTCAATCGAACTTAGTCGAAGCGGCAAAACTGATATACGAAAAGGAAAAGATCAATCCTCCACCGATCGACCAATGGGCAATGAGGAACGAGATGATAAAGTTCTCCGATAAAAAACACATAACTGACTCTCTGAAAGAAATCCTCGAACAAGCGAAATCAAATAAAGGAAGCAAAAAAACTGTGGAAGATTTCCAACATGAGTTTGAAAGGGTCGCCATCAAGGAAAGCCTTGTCGCCGATATTGGAGGTTTCATGCTTGCCGAAGAACTTCCAATCAGAAGGACCAGCCTCTTTTATGTTGGGTATGCGACCCCCATAGAAGATGCTGTAGCTGAATCGGTGATAGAAGCTCAAATGCACACCAGACAGATAGCTTCTAAAGAGGAAATAGAAGAGAAAACAGAAGAGGAAATAAAAGAGAAAACAGAGAAAGAGGAGAGAAAGAGAAAGTCGCAGATGATCTATTACGTTGAAGTAGCCTCCACTGTATATGGGATCTCATTCTTCCTTGATGTTTCGAATATCGGAAAAACGAGCATGATAAGAAAAGAGGATGTTGTAGATAATGCTGAAAAGCTCAGGAGAGTAAAAACGGCGCTCTTAGCCTTATCACTTACATTTGGAGCGCAGCAGTTCGGAGCGAAGAGGAGCAGGTTCAATCCAATATTGAGTGTAGAGAGCCTAGTTGGAGTAGTAAGTCACCCTGTTCCCATAGCACCCGTGCCCCCCCAGAAAAAGAGATACATAGAAGAAACCATTAAGAAGGTGGAAAAAACTGCCGACTTGATGAAAAATCTTGAACTGGAGTTCTGGAAGGATGTGATAGTCTACGGAGAAAAAGTCGAAGGGGTGAAGTCAACAGAAACGCCCGAGGAGTTCTTCAAAGAATTAACGAGAATCGTGTTGAGTCGTTTAGGTGCAGAGGGTCCATGACTCAGAATAAACCCTTTTTTCTAAAAGTTAATTTTTTGCCCGTATCCTCAGCGGTGAATTTCGGAATAATTACGGCTACAAAGAGCAGGACATCTTTCAGGTTACCGCCACCAACTACGCTGATTGGGGCACTTTCCTACCCATTGGCAAAATTGAAGAACTTTCCAGAATCGAGCGAAGACTACATGCCGAAGTTGCTGTCTTCTTCGCTCAGAGGAGTGTATTTCAGAAGCGGTCTATCGCTGCTTCCTTATAGCACTGTGACGAAAATGTGGTTCTACAAGAAGAATGAAAGAGAACTTAAGAGCGATGCTTTCGCCTACCAGAGGCTCTATGTCAGCGGAGAGTCAGATCTTTCCGTCATATATCTGTTCGATGAGGATGCTGCCTCGAGGAATCTGGGACACCGATGGAAGGAGGAAGTTATAGCTGCATCTTTCTCCATGGTAAGATTGGGAGACAAAGAATCTCTCATTTCTCCAACAAAGGTCTCTTATGGAGTAGCTGAAGAAATATGCAATAAGGAATTCGTGACCGATTACACTGTTCCCCTTACACAGATTGGTCTCAAGGTAGAGAGTTTTGATGGAGGAGTGGTTGAAATCGTCGAGCATTACGATTGGAGGAAAATGTCAGGTCCCACGTCGATGGGGATGCCGACAATTAAGGTGGCTTTCGCATACGACGGCAGCGTTTTCACGCAGAAGAAGCTCAGGGTATATTCGGATAGAGATATCTGCGCATACGCTATCGAGGAGAATGAGATAAAGCTGATAGAATGGTGAGAACGATGGGGGAAAGAGGATTTATCATGAAAATTCCGCCTTTCGAGTTTCAGACAGCGAGGAGGCTCTCTCTGTACTTCGCCTCATTCATGGCGGGCTATGCACCTAGTGGAGTCAATATAGCTGGAGACTCTCTTGTTTTCAGTGGTTCGCCTGACCTTGTCCTCAATGGGGCTTTTTCCTCAATCACAAATATGTATAAGTCAAAGCTATTGGCCACGAATAGTGAAAGACTTCCTTGCCCCCGTATTAAACTGAATATCAACGATTATAAGTGGGTAGCCCAAAGACTTTCATCAAAGCTTGGCTTTTCCATCAGCGATGATGACACCATTTGCTCCTTCTTCAAGAAAGTTGTAGATAGCATGCCTATGTATATATCCAGGATCGGCAACATCGCCCTCGAAACAGAGCTGAAAAGCATCAATCTTTCGGGTGATACTCTATATTTAGGAGGAGACATGGCTGACTTTGCCCAGTTACAGGTACTCAAGCTTGAAAAATATGAATATGGAAGAAACTACCTCTCGCTGAAATTCAAGGGCGATATGAAGATTTCTCCGCTTTGGTACGGCATACTCGGTGGTGGTTGGCTGGCCTCTTTCTCTGGCTACTTCGGAGATACACTCCTCAGCTTGTTGATTGATGAAAACCTCATATTATCCGAAATCCAGAATATAGGTTCAGCTAGCGTTATAACTTCCGTTATAGAAGACTTCTCAGAAGCTCCCATAAAGGTTAAAGAGCCGCCTTCTCATGGAGAAGCCTATACCCTGTTACTATTCCTCAACATGAGCCCGCAAATACTAGGTAGAGCGGGTGTCATAAGCCTCAGCTATCAAAGGATCTCCGTTGGGAACAACGCATACATAGTGACAGAAGAAATCCCCATAAGCCTCAGCTCGCTCTATCAAATGCTTCAGCCCCTCATCACGGGTGTGGAGTATGGAACGCTGAAAAAAAGCATCGAGGACTTGCTGAAGTGTACCCTGAGATCTGCCGCGGGCAGAAGCTCAGCGATCTGCCAGGAGAAATGGGGAGATCTCTCGACGATGAGCGCAATGGTCAGGAGCCTCTGGAATATCCTCTCAGGCATCGATCCTTATGGAAACGTCTATAGACTTTCTAGACTCTCGGGGGATGCTGAATATACTTTCAGAGACCCCAGAGTACTCAGGCAACTCATGAAGCTCATAAAGAAGGCTTGAGGTGTTTATGCGCATAACGAGGGATTCCTATGAGGCTCCTCATAACTGAGTTTCAAGATTTTTTCGATCCCTCCGTGCCAGGACTGGGAGTCCTGAGGCTACCCACAGGTTATGGAAAGACGGAGCTTTTTCTCCAATTTGCAGAGATGACATGCAATGGGAACATAGAGAGGGCTGTTTATGTTTCCCCCCTGAGAACTTTGAATGAGGATCTGTACAGAAAGCTAGCAGAACGGGTCCCCTGTTTGAGGGAGAACTCTGACATCTTAGCGAGGGAATATATGGAGCGCCGAGAGTCGCCTTTTTTCCATAAAAAGGTCATCGTCACGACCATAGACACTATAGGCATGCATTTGCACAAGATTCCAATTCCAGAATTGAAAGCCCTTCTCCGCGGATTCTTCAAGAAGGATTTTTCGACGAGGGGTCACTATCCCGTATCGAGGAGCAACGTGAGCGAGTCTCTAGTGTTCATAGACGAGCCTCATCTGATGGTATTGGAGAAAGGCATGAAGCAAATGTTCTATAACACGCTCTACTATCTTTTGGGGACAGGTGCGACGGTGGTTTTGGCTTCGGCTACGATACCTGGATCCATGATCAGTAATGCGAAGAAGTTGCTGGAAACGACCAGGGATATGCTGAAAATTGATATAAAGTATACAGAGTGCTTATATGGAGAAAAGTGCGGGGAAGCGGACGGCAGAGATGAAGATTTCGAAGAAAAAGCTCTTGCCAAGAGAGTGAGCATATCAATGAGCGAAAGTTTGGATGATTCTCTCTCTTTGGCAATTAAGAGAAAGAGAGAGGGAAAAAGGGTCCTCATAATACTGAATACCAGGGAAACAGTATTGAAAGCTCAGAGAAAGCTATTAGAATTGGGAGAAAGGCCCATACTTCTTCACGGTCTCCTCTCGAAGAACGATAGAGAAGAGAGAACTTCGGAGCTCTTGGATATGTACAAGAGGGGAGAAAGCTATATAGCACTGGCGACTAGCGTTGTAGAGGCTGGAATCGATATTAGCAGCGATTTCATGGTTGCCGAACTGTCTCCTCTCCCCAGCTTGATACAGAGGGCAGGCAGGCTCCTGAGGAAGGATGAAGATGTGGATGGAGAGCTGGTGATACTGATTACAGAAAGACGAGGACCCTATGATGCAAAAGAAGTTGAGGCGACGAAAGACCTGTTAGTTGAGAGGCTCAATAGGGTCGCACTCAAAGCACCATTGGGGAAAGAGGGAAAAATAGGCTATATGAAGCTAGTAGAAGAGTGGGATGGTCTGATGAGAAGCGACGAGGAGCACATCCAATATAGAAAGGACATACTATCGCTCTCTCCGCGAGATCAACCTCTAAACATCAATGATTTCTTAACTGGAGAGCTCGGAAGAAGGATAGTTAGCATAAATGCTTTTATCGAGGGGAGGAGAGGAGACAGCGTTTCTATACCTGTTCAGGATCTCTTCGCATACCCTAAAGATAGGCTCTTGAACGAAATTCGCAACATCGAAACTTGCAGAGAGGAGGGGAAGGTGTTGAGTAAAGAAGAGTTTATAAATAAGATTGAAGCTATGCTCAGTAGAGAGAAAAGTATAGAAAAAGTTAACCTTTATTTGAAAGAGAACTGCATCGAGTCCATTAGCATATCAGAAGATTTATATGCGGACATCGCTTACGGTGGACGATAATGAGCTTTTGGGCTAGAAAAGGACAGATGTTAGATGAACATATTAAAAAAATGATAGATTTCTATGAGAAGTGCTACAAACGTAGGAAATACACAGCGAGGCTATCTAAGAGGCTCGGCATCCCGGAAAGAGAGCTGGACATGGCGATGGTTTCTACCATTATATTTCACGATATGGGGAAAATTTTTTATCATAATCCTGAAACCAAGGAGCCACCTGAAAGCTTCGCAGGACATGAGATCCTTTCCAGCCTAGTAATGCACATCGCTTCGAAGAAACTTGAATTAAAGAAGAACATGAAACCCGATGATTTCTCGTTCTATGCAGTTCCGATCTCAATGCATCTCGCTGTGCGTGCTCACCACCTGGCAATGGGAGATAGGTTAAGCACTTTAGCGATAATAAATCGATTTTATGGGAGATTCCTTAACAGTACCTATAGAAGTAAAATACCTTTCATTTTAAGGGACTTTCTCGCTAAAGTGGTCAATGGGATGGGACTGGAAGAATGGCTGGAAATGAGGGAGAAAGTCGAAGATGAAGAACTCAAAGGATTAATTGAAACTTATAAAGAGTTTACAGAAAGATATTTAGCGTGGAATATATTTGAAATGCATGAACCGAAAGCTGCGAAGGTATCGATGATGGCTCAGCATATTCTGAAGGTACTTATCATGAGCGACAATTATTCTGCTAGCCAAGTTGAAAGCGATATGGGTGAAGAGAGAAACATTAAAAAGAAATTCTTCGTCGATTTCGACTTGTCATGTATAGAGGAGAGATGAAGTAATGAAGAAATCGGTCATTTTCACCGTTGGATTCGATCCGAAATTCATATTCAAGACGATTCTAGAACAGCCTGATGCAGATCTCTTCATAGCAGTTATAAACAACGACAAGAACGAAAAGGTTTTGAAAGCTCTCGATGAAATAACAACTTTTATCAAAGAGTATGTTGAAAGAAGCGTGGAAGTATGGGAAATAGATTTCTCTTCACCACATGAAGCTTTTCATGAGATTTCAAAGAGGCTTCTCGATCTAGAAGAATCGAGCATCATAATAGATGTTAGCAGTGGAATGAGGCTCATCGGTATAATAACCCTCGGAGCAGCTATTGCTTCTGTGGATCCCTATAGGCTCCAAATCAGAATATGGACCGAAGATCTGAAGGGTAGATACGATATATCTTTTCTTACTTACATAACTGTCAAGCCATTTTTATCCAGCTTGTCGCTGAGAGTTCTTGACTTGATTTCCAGAAAGGAAGCGCTGACGCTCGACGATATTTCCCGTGAGCTTGGAAAATCGAAGCCAACAGTATTCAGATCAGTGAAGCTACTCAGACAGCTGGGGCTGATAACACCAGAAAAGAGAGGAAGGAAAGATCTGTACAAACTCACACCCAAGGGAATGGTTATTTCCAGAGCTTTCAGGAACGTACTTCCATCTGAAGGAGAAAAAAACCACTCTGATGGCGTTGATTGAAATGCTCAAAAAAGTGAACGCGATTGTAGAGGAGTTCTTGAGAACGAGAAGCCTGATTAGAATAAGCTACAGGGTCAAGTCGAGAGACTTCATAATGCTTCCGCCATTGAGCTCGAACCTGCTCAAAGCCGCGGTAGCATCTTCGGAAGATCTGCACAATATATGGGAAATGTATGCTGAATCGAAGAGACCTAGAAAAGTGCTCTACAAGGCACTCAGGCTTCCTGGCAGCGGAGGGAGGCTTGTAGCTCTCGAGGGGAAAAAGGGTCTCCTTCATATGGATCCTGATAAGTTCTATGAGGCGGAGATCGTCCTGATATCTGATAGCAATGCATTGATGAGTTACCTTCCGAAGCCATATGTCTCGGTCAAAACTCCCTATGGCGAAGTTGAGCTAGAGGTGACCACGATCGACATCATACGGGAAGTTCCTGCTTCAACAGCGGGATCCGTGAGGGTGAGATTCCTAACTCCGACGATATTGAGCAAGAAGATAGCAACACCGCCATGGCTCTCGAAGAGAGCTTCTGCTCTGAAGGATAGCTATTCCCTGTTACCAACTCCTGGTTTGCTCGCGGGCAGCGTCTTGAAGAACCTGCTAGAGCACTTGGGTGAAATAGGCAAAAAGGATCAAAGGGTCCCCTACATGGCGCTTCGCTTCTTTGACCTGTTCGTAGAAGAGGTCGATCACGAGCTCAAACCTGTCACTGTTTTGCTTGGAAAGGATGATAAGGGAAATATGAGGAGAGGCAGGGGAATAATCGGTTGGATCAACTACAGGGCAATGAACGAGGGGGTTGCTGGAGCTTTTGTTAGATTACTTAAGATCGCGGAGATAGTTGGGGTAGGGAAAAGCAGGGGAATAGGACTGGGAGAGATCTCCCTTTTCCTTGACTCTTAATTACAGTGAAATCAGCTCTGTTTCTTTTTTTATCCTCCCCTTCATTTCTATCTGGCAGATTTAGTCTTGCTTATTTTCAACCGGGGCTTTGACATGCGGGAAATTCTATGCGGGACCCCAATTTTCACCGACAAAAAGGATCCCGTCAGCTTTGCAGACATGTATTTTTTTGTCGGAAAAGCTTATAAATACTTTCCTGGACATCTGAAGCGAAACCTCCCCTCTATTTACTTGACCACGACTGTTGTTCCGAAACCATTCTGACGCGATCTACCTATACCTGCTAGTTCCGCAACTGCCAGAGTTTTCTGCACCATTTCGAGCTCCTTAGCATTCTCGTTCTGAATCAAATAGGTTATACTTCCTGCCAGGTTAACTTGTTTCTTTCCCTTGAAGAATATTGCTATAGGCCTCAAAGTCTTTATGCTGTACCAAGTTTCCACCAGTTTCCCGATAGTTGGAAAAGAGGAAACGACTAAGCTCTCCGTTATCGTGTAATTTCGGTTCAATATAGCATATGGGGCGATCAGTACTTCAATCGCAGAAGGAGTGAATTTTGGGAGTTTCGTAGATGCATAGGGGTTGAATATTTGTGCCGGTGACTTCAGGTAGACTTTAACCTTGTCAGTTATTTGATATACCTTTCCAAATACCTCCTCGGTAACGTCCACTATTTTTTCAACTTTATACTTGACCAAGGCGTCGTGGATCCTGAGAAAGATGGAACCATTGATTTTTCCTATCTTATCCACTACGTTGTTCACTGTACTCTCATCTCCCCCAACGTGAAATACGAACTCTCCGTTCAAGTTCAGGGGTTCTATCTCCCTTTCCTCCTTCTTTGAAACAACAGCAAATGTGTAAGCCGGCTCACCGAAGTCGTGGTCAAGCTTCACTTTGAAGAGTGGGGATATGTGCAGTGGCGACAAAATTCCTTCAAAGCCTTTCATGAGCTCCAAATGCGGGTTCAAAGCGAAAACGAATGACTTGACCAACCTCCCTGTGAACTCCACTACTGGCTGGCTCGACTCGACCTCCACGATTACCCTGTAGCCTTTAATGTTCATCTACTATCGACCTCCTTATAAATTGTGGTCTGATCTAAAAAACCTTCCATACATTATTAAATTGACATTCTCTCCCTCCCCTTGTCATAGTTTGACCAAATGGCGGGTAAGTTTTAAATATTAAAAAACAAAATCATATAAGAAATGATGTAAGAGTGAATCAATATTGGGTTACGCTCGCGACCTTAAAATCGCCTATTCTCTGCTTCCTCCACCTATATCATCTACCCCTGCGAAGTACTGGACATCGATATCGCTTCTTCTTCACAGCTACGCTGTAGGGAGGGCCTTCGAAATTTTTGTCGAGGTTTATGGTAAAAGATATGAGGATGTACCAGAATCTCAAGATGCTTTCTTGATAGGCTTCCTTCATGACATGGGGCAAAAGTTAAAGGTCAGGGGTATCGATGCAATTTGCTGGGAGATCGCCTCGAGAAGCGCTAGAGAAGCAGAGATGCCTACATCCGTAGCTATCCCACCAAAACTCTCATCGCCTTGAGGAGATGCTACCATTGTTGCGTCGGATGCCGTTCCTACTGAGGAATGAGAGGGGCACATAGGACCTCCGAGCGATATCGACATGCCCTTTATCTCAGAGACTGTCCTGAAGAGATCGAGGAGCCCAACCCTGCTCATGGGCTTCTCTACTATTACTGCGACGTTTATCGTCCCAATTTCCCGCCTTCTTTCCTCGAAGCATGATGGTGAGTCAACGCCATAGGTTACGAACGCCTCAGCTTTCACTCCTCTATGGCTGTATGATCCCTTCGAGTAATTCCTCAGGTCCACTGCAGTGAAGAAAAGGGCTGTTTCCTCGATATCAACTCCGAGGCTCCTCGATACCTCTCTGCAGTATTCATCTAGATCAACATGCTCGAAGCCTTTCGGCACCCTCTTGAAGGCTAAATATCTCGCTCTTTCATATACCTTCGGGCAGCCTGAAGTAGAGAGAGACATGAGCTCTCCTTCGAGATCTATGAGAAGGAAGTCGCTGCTCTCATCAATTACTTTTGCCATAGAGCCTCACTTTCTCTCTATGAGACTCTCATACTCCTTATAAATAGATGCCTTCAGACCTTCCATACTCACTCCTCTCGAGATGGCAAGTATCGATGCCCCTCCTGCTCCCACCCCCTCTTTCACGAAGCCTTTCTCGAACGCTCTGAGACCTTCGAAAGGAGAATCCGAGAAGTTCAAGTTTATATAGAGGATCGATGATCCCGGCGATATCCTTTTCACTATCTTGACCATTTCCTCTCCCCTATCTTCGTAGACCCATCTCGTCCTCGCTATTGCCACACTCTCTTCATTGAAGCTCTCACCCGAGGACTTCATCAATGCCAGAGCTGCGAGCATCTGAGTTCCTCCAGCAAGTATCGCGTAGCTGTTTGCACTCAATATCCCGACTGCCATACCTGCTACAGATATGTGCAGAGGATCTCCAGCGATATCATTTATCTCGAAGGGATCGCTCACCCCTCTCGCCCTCTCTAAGGCTCTTTCCACCACCTTCTTCTTTATATCTACAGGATTAATATTCGAGGAGCTGCTCGTGGAGTTGTAATCGCCTATTCCGAGGGCTCTCAGTATGGAGAGGGCAGTCGTAGTTCCACCAGGCATGCTCTCTCCGACCATGACGACTCTCGAGAGGGATCCGAGGACTTTTCCCAGACTCTTCGCCTCGAGAAAGAGCTTCCTCGAAGTGCCTCTCGGGAGAGCTTCCTCCTCATTTATCTTCCCCGACCCTCCTACTCGGCAAGGCAATGAAGGGCATCCTGGGTTCAATATATGAACCTGAATCAACTGCTATGAAGGGGATCCCTGAGAGCTGGAGCGCTACTCTTGTTATGAGAGCTGGAGTTGGTATCCCGCTGGGAGTGGTTGGAATAATATCTATGCTCATGGGCTTTCCATAGAAGACGTATTCTACATCGAGAGTGGGAGTGAAAAGGGTTGCTATGGATATCTCTCCTGCTAATGATATATTCGGTATTGTAGATGTGAGCGTTGAACTAATGACACACACAGCGATCGGCTTCTCCTTTACCAGCCCTTCTAAATCCAAGCTACCATGCGCAGTCTCGATTCCTTCTACCATCTTAATTCCTCTCTCATCTTGGATAGGATGTTACTCTGAAAAATAGCGAGAAAAAATTTCTCTCTTGTTGTACTTTCTACCGGGGATCTTATGATCGATCATTGAAAGAAATTTTCGAGAGCTCCACACAGCTGTGAAATGGGACTATAAGCTGAACGATTTCACACAAAACAAAGAAGAGCAACCAGAGAAATATCGCCCCATGAAAGGATAAAGAACTATAGTTTTTCCACATCTTTTGCATCATTTCTCAGCCCAGGACCCACTTCTTGATCTTGACCTCGAAGCCGAGCTTTTTCACACTTTCAGCTATCTCATCCAATCGGTCGTTGCTTGGATTGCAGTGAGAGGAGCACCACTCTCTATCCCTTGGAGTAGTTGCTGGCTCACCAAGCAGGGGGTTGATAACAATGACCAGCTTGCTTAGCCTGGAGAGGCTCCTCTCCACTCTTCTTAGATATTCTCCGAGGAGCTCGGGGGTGGTGAACTTAGCTATCGGGATCCTCAGCTCGAGCGGGAGCTGGTGATCTGCGACGAGCGAGAGGCCCTCTTCATATTTCTGCCAGAGTTTCTGTGCGAGAAGTGAGCTCAAGCCGAACATCTTATCTGGAGGTACCTTGAAGTCCGTAGCGAGGTGATCCACCAGATCCTCTTCAATAATTCTACTCAAGGGAGAGGTGAGGGTCAAGTTAGTGTTCAAGCTCACCTCGATGCCATAGCTCTCCTTCAAAGTCCGAAGAAGCTTCCCGAGTTCAATGTACTGAACCAGGGGTTCCCCTCCAGTCACATGCAGAAAATCGATCAGGCCTCTAGATGCCTCGACATCCTCGAGGAGCCTCCTGTTGTCCAGAAAGTCGCACCTCTCTGGATTGTTGCCAGCTAGCTTCCAGTTGTGGCAGAAGGGGCAGCTGAGGTTGCATCCGCAGAGCCATACAGTGAAGGTCACTGAATCCACGACGTCGATGAGGCTAATGCTCTTCCAGCCTGCCCCGATCAGCCTCGCATCGCTCAAAGCTGGAGCTCACCAGGAGTAGTGCTTCCTCGTCCAGAACTCCTTCCTCCTCTGCGGGTTCCAGTTCTTCAGCGGCCTGTAATAGCCGATAATCCTGCTCCATATCTCAACATTCTCATTCCCGCAGACCGGGCACTTTGTGTGGAGGCCAGTGAAGGTTCTCCTGCACGAGGGACAGTAAGTTAGGGAAGGAGTGAAGCTCCAGTATACTAGGTCCATCTCCATCATCCTCTTAGCTAGCTTAGCTAGGGACTCCGGCTCAGCCTCCTCCCCGAGGAATATGTGCATCATGACTCCTCCAGTGAAGAACTTCTGCACCCTCGCTTCTATCTCTATCCTCTCCGGCAGCTCTATGCTCCCATAGTATGGGGCGATGCTCGTGCTGTAAACGGGCTCGCTGGGATCTGGCAAATACTCAGAGAGATGGGGGTAAAGCTTCAGGTCCATGCTTGCCATCTTCGGAGAAGCGGACTCAGCGGGTACCTCCTCGACGTTCCAGGGCACACCGCTCTCCCTCATCCACTCCCTCGCATGCTTCGTTGCGAACTCCACCATCTTCCTCATGAGATCGGCTGCGCTCATCTTGTTGCTCCTCGAACCCTCGAACCAGAGCTTCGGATCAGCCATAAATATCGCCGCGGCTTCGGGCAAGCCAACTAAGCCTATCGTATTGAAGTGGCTCGATGGGAACTCGGGCATGTACTTCAGAATCATTCCATAGAGGCTCGGGTACTGCTTCATGAGCTTAACATATCTCTGCCTGAACCAGTCCACAGCCTCCCTCACGAGCATGAGCCTCTCCTCGTACAGCTCCCAGAACTTTGATTCTTCGCTCTGGGCATCCAAAGCTACTCTGGGGAGGTTCACATCAGCAACATTGACGCTTCCAGTTATGTCGGGCATGGCCCATATTCCCCCGAAGCTCTGCCTCTCCATCTTCTTCCAGTACTCGTTCTGAACCTCCTCCAGGTCCCTCATCTTCAAGCTTCCCAGACCTGGCTTACCTTTCCCAGAAAGGGCGTAGGTCAGCTCGCTCCTGTCTATCGCTATCCTGCAGCACATCGCGAATGAGGCATCGGGATCAACGACCCTCGTGTTGAGCCAGTAGAAGCTTCCCTTCTTGGCTGCTGCCCTGAATATGAGCTCATGGAGCTCTGGGTCCTCCCAGAGCCACGAAGCTGTTGTCATGAGGGTCGGGATCGGGAATGTGAAGGGTTGCCCGAGAGCATCCCCCTCCATGAGCAGCTCTACCATCGCCTTGAAGAAGGTCTTAGCTTCGTCCTCGTATGCTCCGAGAGGATTGAGCTTCTTCCCATCATATACGGCGCTGTCTCCCTCCAGAGCCTTCCTGGCGGCGTCCATCGTGACCGTGAAGTTGGTGAAGGGCGTCTGCATTCCAACCCTCGTTGGGTAGTTGAGGTTGAAGAGCAGCCTCTGGATGTGCTGCTTCACCTCTCTGCTATCGAGCCCATCATTCCTTATGAATGGGCCAGCGTACCACTCGACGCTCGAGAATGCTTGAGCTCCAGTGAAGTAGTGCTGCATGGTTATGAGGTAATTTGCGACGTGATCTACGAATGTATCGAAGTGCTTCGCCGGTCTAGACACTACGGTGAAAGTCTCCAGACCCTTTTCGAGGAGCCTGCTTATGCTGTGGCCCGAGCAATACGGGATGTAGATGCTGTGAGGGAGCTTGTGGATATAGATGAGTCCTTCCGAGTGGGATCTGAGAACCCTGTTTGGCATGAGCCCGAGGAGCTCCCTCTTCATGTAATCTTCGAGGAGGTAGCTGAAGAACCCAGTGGGTCCTATGTACCTGTTCGCGTTCTCGTTGACGTCGAGGCTGTTCCACTCTGCGTATTTCACCAGAGGGTCTATCCTCTTCTCCGGTTCGCGGTTTACAACCTGCTTCTCCATAGGGAAACACCATTCCAAAGGTCATGAAAAGCTTTCAATTCTATCTAGTAGATTCGTGGTATACAGAAATCCGGAAGATGGATCGAAAAAAACTTTCAATTCTATCTAGTAGATTCTGCACTATTTGTAGCGTTCATTCTTACTATTTATAATGGCGTATTATCAATAAAAGCTTTTTGCCCTTACAAATTTTCCGCTTAATTCATGAACTTGTGCGGTATTATCAATAAAAGCTTTTCGCTCTCGCTCGAAAAGATCGCGAAAGGACCATCAATTCCCAGAAATTTCTGGGAAATTATAATTAAAAGTATATAATAATTTAACAAATAAGTTATTCATTTATAATGTCTCCTGCTTTGATGGAATAACATGTTGAAATTATATATAGAATTTTGTCTGAATTTTGCATTTATAAGGGGTTTAAATACTTCCCGAAATAGCTCGGGAAATATTGCGAAAAGTGAGACAGCTTCAGTAGTTTGTAGCAGAAGGTTTTGCTGAATAACTTTTTGGAAAATTTTACCACAACCTGCCTCCCAACAACAGAGCCAAGTTGAAAATAAGCAAGACTAAGAGAAGAAATCGATTCAAAGCTGCTGCAGATTGATAAAATTGATGCGTTGCTCAGTTTTCATCGCTAGGGCTTCTGCCTGCTTCACGGCAATTCTCATCAGTTCTTCGATTGGAACTTCTAGCTTATAGCTGTATGTTCTATGACCATTATCGAAAGTTAGGAAATAGCTCGAGCTGAAGGGAATATATAAAACATTCATCCCAGCCCTGACTATTGCTGTCTTCAAAAAGCTCCTATCCCCCAGCAGGATGGCGATCCTTCCGATTTGCTTGCTCTTGAAATAGAGCTCAGCACCTCTTCCGACCTTGAGCTTAAAGCTGCTCAGGGGATCGATGTTTGGTAGCTCTGGAACCGCAATCTTCACCACGAAGCCCCCCTCGCTATATTCGTTCAGTCCAGACTCCTTTATGCTCAGAGGCAGGAAGTCAATCAATCCCTTGAGCACAACATCCCTCCTCCTAAGAAAAATGAAACCCTCTCTGTAGAGCTCATAAGTTATGAAAGCGGGAGCCACGCACCCTTTGACCTCGCTGATCTTTCCCTGAAGGGGAAAATCACCATTCCTGCAGTGCAGTATTGGATTCCTCACCTCAGCATCGCTCTCGATCTCGATCACGCTCTCATCATATTCATGTACAACCTTGATATCAGATGAGGGAGAACCGATGTAGGTTATGCTCGGCTTTATATTCGCTATTTCCTTCCTGACATTAGATATAGCATCGAAGGCCTCAACATTTATAGTCTCCGAAGCCTTCTCTAGGCAGAGCTCTATGTTCTCGCCCTCCTTGAGATCTTTTCCCAGGGCGAAGAGCTTGATCCTCTCAGGAGCTTCGACTCTCTTCACGTTTATTTTCCCGTAGGCCGATCCCCCGCATTCGTGTCTTCCAGAGCTAGTGAGAATCTTCGCTTCCGCGTCGATGGAGACTTCAGCTTCAGGCGATAGGAGGTATAGCTTGTGCGAACCCAGCAGGTGCCTCAGCTCCACCAAGAACTCAAACGGCTCAAGTATCGTCGCTCTCTCCTCCCTCATCTCTATCTCTCCCCCTCTTCTCTCTTCATTCTCTGAGACAATGTAGAAGGGGAAATCGGTCGCTGCGATATGGAGAGTGTGAGAACCGCTAGAGATGTCTGCTGAAGCTTGAAGCTCGCTTTCCCCTCTTTCAAGAAACCCGCAAATGCCTTCAGTGCAGCAGAAGACCTCGCTTTCATGAGCAAAGCACTTCGAAGAAGCATCCTTCCTCATCTTCATATATGGCTTCAGGTTCGCATCATAGACGAAGAGCTCATCGTCTCGATTTATGACTATGACATTGCTCGCAGTAACGAATCCTGAAGCATCAGGTATCTCCACGTTTATCAGCGCTCCTCCCTCTAATCGAAGGAGCTTATTCTCTATCTTGAAGATGGGGAGCCCGCTTTGGAAGCCAATGAAGCTGATCTTTTCGCTCTCAACTATGGTGGTTGGCTTCGGCATCTCTGAATCCATCCAAATGAGCCATCCAGAGCTTTTTCCTAGGACGGTGCCATTGCAATGAGCTAGAGCATCGATGGGAAAGCCCGCTTCACTTATCTCGTCTGCGTGAAAGATCTGCGATCTCCCATCTCTATAGACTACGGAAAAGCTCCTGTAGCCTATGCTAACCCTCTCGGGTTCCCCCCTGTAGACCCTCTCATGAACAGTAGAACCTTCCTGCGTTGCTGTGAAGACATGGGTGTAGGGAGGATCGTAGAGGGCGATGACAGAGGCTCCCGCTGCCGATGAGAAAACTGCCCTTTCCCCCTTATATCTTGCTCCGTTCCCTAGCTCAACGATGTACTCCTTTATGCCTTTGATCAGGGCTACCCCCATTTCCTCGTGTGAAAGTCCTGCGAGAGCACTGCAAATATACGAGTCCTCGTTCAAGAAAACGGCGTTTTCGCAGTTCTCAATGCTCTCGACCCAAGCGTTCCCCAGGATCCCTCTGGGGGTTATTCTGGGATGAAGAACGTAGCCTTTCAGGACTATGCTCTCCAAATCGTATGGAGAGAGCTCCACCCTGTAATTTCCAAACGGTATCTCGAAGGATCCCTTCACTCTATAGCCGAACTTAACCTTCATATTCTCTCCCCAGCGAGACGGTCATCTCGAGAATAGAAGATAGGAGAGCCATCATCTTCGCTTCGAAGCTCATAGCCCCTCTGCTCAGCAGGGAAGTTAGGATAGAGAAAGCGACCAGCGTGGATCCCATAGCCAGGAGGGAGGGGCTCCCATTCATCCCCCTCCACAGGAAGAAGATAGAAATTAAGAAATAGAGGAGGTGCTTCATCCTGAAGAAGGAGAAAGCCCTTTCGTTCAAAATTGAGATGTCCCCCGTGCTCACGAACCTGAAGAGCCTGGCCTCGAACTCCATTCTCATCCCCAGAAAAAATCTCCCTTTAAAAGCTGTCCTCCTTAAGAAGCTTCCTCAGCCTCGCTATATGCTCGGGGCTCAGCCCGGTCACCTCGGCTATGCGCGCAATGCTGTCGCTTGAAGCCAAGATCATCGCTGCAGCCGCCTTGGCCCTCAGAGTCCTCCCGGAGAACCTGGGATCCCTGCTCACCCTCTCGAAAGCCCTCCTGATGATCTCATTTTCCATTATGAAGCGCATGAGGGAGGGGGTCTTGGGATGGGAGAAGACCATGACCTGCTTGCCTGAGCTGAGATAGCGCATGAAGCCCTCCTCGCTTATCAGGAGCCCCTTTCTTTTCGCCTTCTTCAATAGCCTGAAATATGCCCTGTAGGACCTCTGTAGGTCCTTCTTCCTCCCCCTGGACTTCTTCCCCTCCCCCTCTACTCTCGCAGGAGCATCTTCTTCCACGTATATCTTCTCGCAGATCTCTCCGCTCTCGGAGCATATGATGTCCCCCGTCCTGTAGTCCCAGATCAACTCCTTGCAACCAGAGCACTCTTCCATAGAAGGATTCCCTCGTTCGCTCAATCTATAGACTGGGCTTCCTTCAGCTCCTTCGAGATCCTCCTGATCGTATCAGGAGAGCAAACTCTCCAGTCCACGCTGGTCTCGATGATGTTCTTGATCCTGTTCATCGGGAGCTTGTGGCTCCCGAGGAGCTTCTCGGCCCGCTTCAGCCTGCTTTCCAACCGCTTCATTTCATCCTCCACCCCTCCCTCTCTCTTCAGGACGAATCCTCCTGCATCCTCTGAGAGAGATGCGGATTGAGAAAATCTATATCCAGAATGCATGCTTCCATCCGTTTAAAGATCCGAGAAAGAGGATATTTCAGGGTATGTCGACGGAGAATATATGGAGGGGGAGTTCACCGAAAGGATCGAACGACCATCGATCCACAGAAAGTAAATAGGAGTTGGGAAAAAGAGTTCTCGATTGGAGAAGAGCTTCTCGATATTGGCTCGGGCACCTTTTTTTCGAGAAAGAATAAGAGAGGATCCTGAGGAAGCTCAAGGAAAAGGAAAAGAAAGATGACGCGAGGTGGAAGATTGCGAACATCATTGTGAGAGAGGCTTCCAAGAGAGGTTACGCCATAGTCATGGAGAGGCTCGGCAGGAGACCCGGTGAGAAGATGGTCTCCAGGATAAGGGATCGCCAGTTGAGGCACAGGATATTCCAAGCCGCCTTTAGAGGCATGCAGAAGGCGATTGAGGAGAAAGCCCGAGAACACGGCCTTCCGGTAGTCTACGTGAACCCGAGGAATACGTCCAGGCTCTGCCCGATCCACTGCTCGGAGATCGCCTACGAGAATGGATCCAGGCTCGGGAGGTGCACTAAGGGCGGCGAGGCCTGGCACAGGGACGTGGTAGCCGTCTGGAACCTCCTCAAGATCCGCCTAGGCGATGGGAGCACTGCTCCGAGCCTAGGCAGGTCTCCCCTAGATGGGAGCCTCGTGCCGTTGGGCTCGACAACCACCCATGAGCCCACAGCGATAGCTCGTGACCTGTGGGCGAGGTGGAAGTCCCTAGATGCGACCAAGAACCTATATAAAATGATTGGAATGAACATCTAGGGACAAACGGTATCCATTGATTGCCCTCTTGGGAATAAGGAGAATAGGCAAGACCAGCGTGCTGAAGGTACTCGCAAACGAGGTAGATGGGGTCTACCTAGACATGAGGGGCCTAGTCAAAAGGGATGATATGTACATGAGGGTAGCGGATGCGATGAGCAGCAATATCGCCAAAATGAAGAAGCTCCCGAGGGGATAAGGGGGAGTCGAAGTCGCCGGGCTCTCCCTAGAGATCAGATGGAAAGGGAGGGATTCTCTCAGCCTCGCGGGGCTGCTGACAGAAATAAACAAGAAGAGGGAGGTTCGTCGTCATGTTGGATGAGGTTCAGAACCTTAGACCTCCCCTCTCCGCTGAAGTCAAGAACCTCATCGCATATTCTTATGACAACCTGGAGCACATAACTTTCATCGTTGCTGGCTCCGAGATTGGGCTCCTCCGGGAATTCCTGGGGACAGAGAACCCCTCCTCCCCTCTCTACGGAAGAGGGATCTATGAGGTGAGCGTGGAGAGATTCTCCAGGGGGATGTCCGAGGAATTCTTGAGGAGGGGGTTCAGAGAGGAAGGTTTTGAACCACCAGAGGAAGAGATTAGGGAAGCTGTGGAGTTCTTCGACGAAATAATTGGGTGGCTCGTCCTCTTCGGCAGGAAATACATCGATGGGAAGAGGGGGATGGATGACATAAGGGAGGCTGCTGTAGAGCTTGCCCTGAGCGAGCTATCGAAGCTCAGTGACAGGGAGAAGATGGTCCTCGAAGCAATAGCGAATGGAAAGAGAAGCTGGAGTGATGTGAGGAAGTATATTGGGGAGAAGTTCGGGATAGTTATGCCCAAATCGACGCTCTCTAGGATGATTGATAAGCTGGAGAAGCTCAGCATCTTGGAGAACTACGAGTTCCTTGATCACGTTTACAGAGAAGCAGCAAAGAGGTTGAGGGTAAGGCTATAGAGAAATTGGTGTGCTATGGAGAAAAGTGTTTTAAGTATCGGAAATAAACAAGGAGGGAAAAGAGATTCCCATGAATTTCACCAAATATATATTTAATATTTATTAAGACATGTTTTATCAGAGTAAGTCTTGACTGCTATCATTTGGAAGGGGAACTACCTTGATGAGCTCTGAGAAAACAAGTAAATATCAGCTTCTCCCTTCTTGCAGCACTTACGCTGAAGGTCTGATAATTGTTGCGACCTGCGATGGAGCTTCTTCAACTGGGCAGATAGGCAACGAAGTTGCCAGAATGCTCACAAAAACGTTTCCGGACAAGGTGAGGATGTGCTGCCTCTCGGCAGTAGCTTCTGGAAGCAAGCTTCACTTAGATATCTTCAAGAAAGCTAGAGCAGTAATAGCTATTAACGGTTGCCAGCTCATGTGTGCTTCTAACGTGCTGAAACAGAAGGGGATACAGCCTACTTATGAGATAACTGTTGCAAAGGAGGGAATAAACAAACTTCCAACTCTTGACTTCGATGAAGAGGATGTAAGGAAGATAGCAAATAAGATTACGGAGGAATTCTTGAATCGCTTTTTAAGTAAAACAGGAGAAGCTCAAGAAAATAGATCATAGACCTGATAAACCATTGGAGCGACATCCATGGGATCCATGCTATACTTCAATTTTTTATGAACTGAAAGCTCTTTTCTCAAATTGAGCAGGAAAGTTTGAAAATTTCTGTTTCCGTTCAGCTTTTTCAGATCCGAGAGAAAGATGGAGGGATTCTGGCTCTCAATTCTTTCTGATAGATTCACGGTGAGCCTGGAACGTGTAAAACGTTGTCTCAATCCTATCTAACAGATTCTTGTATAGGAAATTTATTGTTCATCCTGAATTATAAAGATATTTCCAATAACGAAGATGGAAAGACTGAGGTTAATAGTATATATGCCTTCAATGCAGTGGAATGGTCGTTTGTTCGGAATTTCCTGCACTCATACTCCTCTCAGGGAGATGAAAAGGGATTCAATTCAGTTTCTGAACCGTGAATTCGTTCAGCAAAAATAGCTTTTCTATTCTCTATATTCATCTAAGGGGGAAGTGCACATGCTCCTTGTCCCAGAACCACTTTCCGCAGGAACCTTTGCCCTCTCAGCTATCAGCTTCAAGCCAACTCCTCTGAGAATTTCCCTCAGAACATCCTTTCCCTTCATTTCATTTGACCTCAAGCAATTTACAGGTATGCTCAGAGCGAAGCTCCTCAACCTGTTATCGAGAAAAGGCGCAATAGCTCTCATCTTCAGGCACTCAGCTATTTCAAGCTCGGGGAATCTGCCGTAAGCCAGTTTTTTTATAGATGAGTCTAGCTCATCGCTTTCCTTGCTCAGCAGGAAGCTGTATCCCGCGAATATCTCATCGCCCCCGCTTCCAGTATAAATGCATTTGCATCCATCTTCCTTGGCCTTTCTGATCACTGAGTAAAATACAGCATCATTTCTGAACTCTATGCATCCTCCATCTTCGTGGGAGTTCAGCTTCTCCTCTCCGATGCATTCGACGATGCTTTTCCTCAGCCCTTCAATATCCTGGTCATCAATGAAGACATATTTCACTTCCAAGTTGAAGAGCTTAGAGATGTAGTTCAAAAACGCAATATCTTTAGGGAGACCATTTCTATATACTGAAGCATAGCCCCTGGGCTTAATGCCCTCTGAAATAGCGGCTGCGAGGACTGTTGAGGAATCTATCCCTCCGCTGAGAGCTATGCAGTCGCAATTGCTCTCCTTTACTACAACCTTCAGAATTTTGAATAAGGCATAAGAATAGTACCAACAAGGAGCGTTGGTCCTCAAGTTCAGATCAGCCTCAGGATCTTGTATCCATCGTAGTCCTCAATTGAAACTCTGGAATAGGAAAGGGGAGCCCTGTGCATAGGTCCAAAGGTAACAATTGTGTGATACTCTCCATTCTCCCCAAGCGGATCTGCTCCAGCTCTCTTCGCATCTTCAATGAAGCTGTCAACGCTTCCAGCGTTCAGCTCTCTTCCTATCCATTTGTCTATCGAAGAAATCGATCCCAGGACCAGACCCCTTATCCCATCCTCCATCTCTTTCCTCAATACTTCCTCGCTGTCTAGACCCCAAAGGCTCTCGATCAGAGCTGCACCTGACTCTCTCGCCAAGCTCTCCATATACTTCAAGTGATCCTCAATGTAAACATCCCCAGCTATTATCTCACTTGCTCCGAGCCTCTTGAGTATAGATACTGTTTCCTCAAACTCCTTTCCCTTGTCCAGCTTCGCAACTACCGCAGGTTTTCCAGTTAGGAGGATCGTTTCTATGCTCTTTCCCAGGTTCAGAAAATGGGGGCTCGGCCTCGGGAAATCGTAAACGAGGAACAAGCCTATATCGAAGCCCGAGCTGCTCCTGTATGCTGCGTAATAAGAGTCCTTTCCTCCAGAAAGGAAGGCAACCCTCATTTAAAACTTACCTCCTAGATCATTCAACTTGAAGGGGACCTCTATTTCCTTAAGGCTCGTTTCATGCAGTGTTGAGCGCGGAGGGAGGAGAGAAGTATAGGGGATCCTGTACATGTCATCTATCTCTAGCTCTGGAAAAGAGAGGCAAATCTCGGAAGATCTGCACTTTCCCTCATCGAATGGGACCTTGCTCAGTTCATTCATCACTCTCCTAAGCAATTCGGAATACTTGAGGGAGATATAGGCATCGAGCCTGTCAGCTTTTATGTTCATCGTTTCATTTCTGACCTTAGCTTCTATCTTCCTGCTCCCTCCTCTTTTTACCAAGTGCTCCAATTCCTCGAGCCCTCTTTTGAGAACTGTTTCCCTATCGATGCTCCACGAACCTATATACATCCACCTTCCAACAGATCTAACATCACTTCTGTAGTCTGCAAGTATGACAGGAACTAGCTTAGCCCCTGAGGCTTCTAGAGCTCTTAGCCTGTGATGCCCATCTATAACCAGCATTTTCCTGTGTTCAACGATAATTGGTCTGTGAAGGACCTTCTTCTCTCTCAGAGAAGCGAGCAAATATTTCAACCTCGGCTCCTCTATATCCTCTGCAGGAATGATCTCATCTATTCGAAGGAGCTCAGCATTCCTCCAGGATCTTATACTCATCGTGGACAATGCTCTCACCCACATCGAATTAGTTTGAAAGGAAATAAAAAGATGATGATATGAGGAGAACAATGATCAAATATGCAAGCGACTCGCAGATTGCGAGCTTAAGCGCTCTCTCCAAATCTTCGGAGGAAGGAAACGGAATTCCCTGCCTATCGTATAATGTCCAATCTTCTCCAGCCTGACTTTCAGACAGCCTGAGGAAGCGGACATTGGGTTCCCCGTGTTCACTCTCTCAGTAGAGTTTCTGTGCGAGAAGTGAGCTCAAGCCGAACATCTTATCTGGAGGTACCTTGAAGTCCGTAGCCATTCAGAATTCTGTTCTCATAGCTGTTCATAACATTTCTTAATTCGCTCGTCATCTTCCCTTCATCGAGATCGCAGTATCAAGCCATCCCTGCGTTGCTCTTTATCAGGAGGTAGCTGTTGGTACCATGCATACCGGCGCATTCTTTGTAGTTTCTAGTGTCGAGTTATGCTGGAAGAAAACTGTGGGGAGATGAGGATTTTTGTTGCCGAGGTTTTAGCACCCGTGGCAGAGCTCAAAATGGAGGGATCTCATCTGCCGCTCTAGAGCTTTCCTATTTTTTTACATTGAGCGATGCTAAAAGAGCATTTCTCGTATGAGCATTAAAACTGATTTATGAGCCTCGACGCCCAATCCGTCCGCAGATTTCCCAGCTTTTCCCTTAATTCCATCAACTGCTCCTTCCTTAGCGACTAAGGAGAACATGAGCTCCTCGGCTTCAGGATCGTGAATGCCGTTGGGCTTCTCAAGGATCTTCGAGATCATCCCGCTGAGCGCATATCCTCCCCAGTTAGATATCGAGGACGTTATTAATACATCGACCTTTGAGGATGATGCAATCCCCCCTCTGCACGGGCACCTGCACACATCTCCATATGGGACGTGCTTTCTTACAGCATCCTCGATTGCTCCCATTCCCACTTCATTACCCCCATCTCCTGTGCCTATTGTCAAGATCCCCTTTTTCCTCGCCTCATCGACTATATATTCAACCTTCGCGTGGTATTTGCTCACATTCAAGCCGCTCATGCTATGGTATACGCCCTTGAAGTTCCTCCCCGCTTTCTTCACAGCTATAACGGCTCTCGGATTCACCTCATCAATGAGTCTTTTCGCATCCTCTTCTGCATATTCTTCACTGTGCGTGAATCCTACGACTGAAGCTGAGAGGTCTTGATCTCCTCTTAACAGATCTTCCAGAGGCGATATTTTGAGCCCCGCTCCCTCAACTGCAGCTCTCACTATTCTCAAGGACCTCTCGTCTTGCTCAGTCAGAATTATCGGCTTAGCATTCAAGCATATGCTGAAAGCTCTAGAAATAGATGCCGCTCCTAAAGGACCATCTGTCTCTTGAACGTAAAGTGGGGGAGTTCTAAACCCCGTCATTATCAAGACTGGAGAGCCCTTATCTGAATTTTCTACAAGCTCCCTTGCAGCTTTATATACTAAAGGCTCACCAGCTTTCTCGAAAGCATAAGGATAGAGCTTTTTCGCAACTCCTCTTCCATTGCTGTCAGAATTAATCAATTGATCGAGCTTGATTCCCAATTCTTCGTATTGATGCATCGCCTTTCCCTCAAATGAGATGATGAGCAGCTTATACGGAGCCCTCCAGATAAAATTTTTTTAAAAAACGATTTATTAAGAAATCGTGAATGAGAAATCTTTCCAAAAGCATAATCATTTAGAGCAAAGCCTTCTTTTAAGGAATCTATGGCACTCTGCTTCGAGCAAAGAGCTCTTTTGGGCAATGCATGAAACATGCAATCATAGGTCGATTGGTGGCTCCCCGCTTTCAAATAGCTCCCATTCTCCATAAATATTACAGCGAATAAGAAAGTTATATAATTTAAAAATAAACAAATATTTGGAGTAAAATTTATAAAGACTTTTTCTGTAATAATACTTTATAAAAATGCGCAATGTTAAAACGGAAAAATATGAAGCATGTAGCTTGATGAATTTCACTACAATCTTACTTGGTGGTGGGAATGCGCATAAGAAAGGATGAAGTATTATTTGCACTGGTCGCATATGCGGCCGCAATTGCAATAACATTGTACATCTTTCTGTTTTAAGGGCGCAAAGAGAGTTGAATTAGAAAGCAACTGGGCTAAAAGCCCTCAACTCTATTCAATTTCCTCATTAATGACTGCAAATTTTTAGCTTTCCTATCCCAAAAAAGTAGAGCGCAAACCTCACAGAAATGCTGAATTTCTTGAGCTCTTCACTTAACCGATCCTAGCGGAGACGCGCACAGCTCAACCGTAACATCTAATGCGATAATACTTTTTTGCAAGAGGGCAATAGTTCATGATCAATAAAGGCCTTCATCCCCGGAATAAAATGGCGTGGGCTTCAGTAGATTTTGCAGGTCCTTCATATAGAGAGGAAAAATATTTTTATTTATAAAAGACAAATATTATAAAAAATCTTTTTAGTT
Organism: Fervidicoccus fontis Kam940; assembly: GCF_000258425.1. Classification (NCBI taxonomy): domain Archaea; kingdom Thermoproteati; phylum Thermoproteota; class Thermoprotei; order Fervidicoccales; family Fervidicoccaceae; genus Fervidicoccus; species Fervidicoccus fontis. The sequence continues at coordinate 30,273 of NC_017461.1, read as the reverse complement.
TTAAGCAGAGAAAAACGGTGTATGTATTGGCTAAAAAGATCTTTTCAAAAGGAAGCTTGAGCATATTAATTTCGATCCTTTTGCTTATACTCTTAACTGGGTTCGCATCGTACCTCTATCAGCTCACCAGCAGCTCCCAAACTCCTCAGAACACTTCAGGAGGCTCTAGCTCAGTTCAGCAGTCCCTCGAAAATGCATTGAGGACGATTTCGGATTTGCAACAGAAGCTTTTCTACTACAACAGCTCTTTAAGCCAGCTGAACCAAACATATATCGAGACGATCGCCCAGCTCCAGCAGATGAACCAGAACCTCACCAGCACTATTGAAATCCTGAATTCAAGCCTAGCTTCTTGCAATGGAAATTTGAGCTCTCTGAATGAGACTTACTCGAGCCTGCTCTCATCTTATTCGCAGCTCATGAACGAGTACTCAAGCTTAAACGCCTCATATTCAAGCCTGAAGGCAAATTACTCGCAGCTCCTGACAAAAATGAGCGAGCTTAACGAGACATACTCATATGCAATATCAGAACTCTCTAGTTTGAACACTTCATATGCGAACCTCCTCTCTCAGCTCTCCACGATTTCCCAGCTCTCATTTGAGAGGGGGAATCCGGGAGCTCAGCTTGAAGCTTTCTTCGACTACAACTCTCCAGCCGTGATCTCAGCGATGAGGAGCGCTGTTGGAAATGAGACCACTCCTTACATAGGACTCTACAGGCTCTATAACTATGTAGAAAGAAGCATAAGGCTCAACTACGACACTCCTTTCTTGGTAGTAAATCAGAGCGGAGGGAGCGCTTCTTTTTATCTTAGGGAGCTCTACTTTGAAAACGCCACAGAAGTATTGAACAATGGATATGGTGATGCGAAGGATCAGGCACTACTCCTTTCAACCTTATATGCGAGCTATTTAAGTAACTACCTTAACACATCAATGCCCCCTATCTACATGGTTCTTCTGAACGGGACAGGGTACAGCAAATACCCGTATTGGGGCTTCACATTAATTATTGAGGGAAGCGGGAAGGTCTCTCTTCTAGATCCAGCTGCCGCGGAGCTTGCGGGGATAAACTACCAGGAGTTCGTCCAGGTCGATGCAAGTGGGGCATATTCTGCGGTCACTTCTTACATAAACAGGCTCAACTCTCTTGGACTGGTTTATCCCAACGTTGTGTGCATGGTGGGACCAACGGGCTTCTACTGGGTCAATGGAACGATAAACGACTTTCTGGGTCTCCTATATAAGCTCTACGGGTGAAGATCAGGGCTTTCATCCGCTTTCCCTCTCTTTTTTTCCCTTCCCATTTTCTCCTCGACTCTTCTCTTCACCTCATCTGACCACCACGGAACCCTTATCTCTTCTATCCTCCTTTCATATCCGTAAGGCTTTATGTCGAGGATGGGGGTGCCGCTGTATAGATCGAGGCCCTCAACTTCTAAAACCCTTCCCTGGACTCCCTTAAGCTTCACGATTGAAATAGCTATAGGATTCGGCCTGTGAGGGCTATCGGAAGAGAAGACCCCAACTTCAGGGAGGTCATCTATGCTTATTCCAAAATTTCTTAGCCTTCTCGGCTTCACCTTCAGGACTCTCCTCTTCTCTCCCTCTACTAAATGAAGGTAGGCTATAAGGATTATGTGGGAAAAGCCCTCTATTCCCTTCAAGCCCTCCTCATACTCGGGAAGTATCTCTATTTCGCCCTCAACACCTTCCCACCTCCTCCTCAGCTCCTCATCCTTCTCATGTCTCACAAATCCGATCGGCTTCAAGCATATTTCTTCCAACGCACACCACCTCTGTATAATTAATTCCTGCAGATCTAAAAAAGCATTTGCTTTCAGTCTTTTGAAGAGGCAAAAAATAAATTCTGAAAATCATATTATTAGTAATTGATGATGACTTTTGCCAAATTCGCTAAAGTATATTTTTATATCCGCAGCCGTCATCATTCTTCTCTTTCCATTGCTCGCAAACGCTCAGGAGAACCATGAATGCATGATTATAAACTTCAATATGCAGGTTGATCCAGGCGCGGTATCCCTATTCCAGAGGTCATTCAGCTACGCTGAATCGAACCGCATTCCGTATGTAATTATCGAAATGAACACACCAGGAGGATACTTGGATTCAATGATGTCCATAGTAAACATGACGCTTCAGGCTGAGCAAAAGAACATAACTGTAGTTACATTTGTTCCTCCAGGAGGGATGGCTGCATCTGCTGGATCATATATTGCAGTTGCATCGGATAAAATATACATGTCTAACGGGACCTTTATAGGCCCCTCAACCCCCATCGTTGAGGGAGGGAACGCTGAGGAGCAGGCGCATGTTAAAAATGCAATGCTAGCCTGGATGGTTAGCCTCGCCCAGCTTCATGGAAGGAATGTCACAGCCGTGAAAGCGATGGTGTTAAACAATACTGCTTACAGCGCAGGAGAAGCATACCAGTACCATTTGATCGACGGAATAGCCAATTCGCTATCCGATGTCCTCGTCGCAATGAACATTTCAGGCTGTTCCCAAACTGTTTCCTCTCCTTCCGTATATGACCAGTTTGTGAGCTTTATAAGCAACCCAACTGTAGATGGGCTTTTTATAACGCTCGGTATGATGGCAATAATGCTCGACATCTTCCACGCAACTATTTTGCTCACAATATTGGGAATCCTGCTTTCCGCATTCGGACTTTGGGGATCGCAGATAATAGGGGGGAATATCGTGGGGGTTTTAATCATCCTGGTTGGGGGAACTCTAATAATCGCAGAGGTGAAGGTCGGGCACGGTCTCTTACTGATCGCGGGGACGCTACTGTCTTTATTCGGCACATGGATACTTGCATCTGGGATCAGCTACTCTCCCTCTCCATACGGAATGCTCTCTTATATAATGTTTGGAATTATTGCAGGACTTGGCATAATCGCCGCTTACTACCTGAACTGGATAAGGAAGACGTTCAGAGTTAAGCCTAAGGCTGGGCCGGAGTCTTTAATTGGAAAGAAGGGAATTGCTGTAAAGGATCTTGACCCGGAAGGGGAAGTTAGGGTTGAGGGGATAATATGGAGGGCTAGATCGAAGAATGGAGAGAGGATAAGCGCCGGAAGCGAGGTGAGAGTCGTAGCGAGGGAAGAGCTGATTTTAATCGTTGAAGAGGCAAGAGGGAAATCGGGGAAGAATTTGGAACATCTCATATGAAATGTTTATATTTGCGTTTAGCAATATATATGAAATATTATAGGATAAGGATCGATGTAAAAGCTGAAAAATCAGCGAGTTTTCAAAGCTTTAAAAATTGCAATGCGCTTCTTAATGCTTCAATAGTTGCGAGGGAAGATCCTTTTCCTAAAATTCAAGTATATATATATTTGGGGTAAAATGTATGTATATAAGTGCAAATTTAGGAGAGATTATCGGAATATCTATCGCAGTTTTGTTCGTACTCATATTCTTTCTCTCAGGCATAAAGGTCTTTAAGGAGTGGGAAAGAGCACCTTACTTGGTCTTGGGGAGATTTAGAGGTTTCAAGGGGCCAGGAATAGTTTACATTGTTCCGCTCATAAGCAAGGTTCCATTCGTAATATCAACAAGGCTTCAAACTCAGGCGTTTAAAACCGAGCAGACGCTCACAAAGGACAACGTCCCTGTGAATGTAGATGCGGTAATGTACTTCCAGCCAGTCGACCTTGAGAAGGTCGTTTTGAACGTTGAAGATTATATTCTAGCTACAACTCTTGCTGCACAGACAACGCTTAGAGAAGTTATAGGAGGTATCACTCTTGATGAGCTTCTCGCGGAAAGGGAGAAGATAGGGACAATTGCAAGGAACATTATAGATCAGAAGACAGAGGCTTGGGGGATTAAGGTGACTTCCGTTGAGATTAGAGACGTATTAATTCCAACAGCCCTCCAGGAAGCGATGTCCAGACAGGCAGCAGCGGAAAGGGAGAGAAGGGCTAGGGTCACGCTTGCGCAGGCTGAATATGAAGCTGCAGCAAAAATGATAGAGGCTGCAAAGCTGTATGAATCAAGCAAGTACGGTCTAGAGCTGAGGTGGATGAATATATTGTATGAGCTCGGGCTTCAAGGAAAGGGCACGCTTATGCTAATACCAACTAATCTAATGCCTGCAGGCCCTGGAGCGGTCAGCCCTTACGGTATAGTAGGATTGAGAGAAGTTGCAGAGATGGGGGAAAAGAAAGAAGAGAAAACGGGGAAAGAAGGATTGACTGCAAAATAACCCCCCTTTTTCTTTTCATGAAAATGAAATATAGCTCTAGAAATATTTGGCTCCGCTAAAGCTTTTTTTCCTTAGGTGAAACGCACCAGCTTAACTTTATCGATTTTCTTTACTTGAACAAAATAGAGGCATTTTAACAGTTCTAAACATTGAGGAAAAAGCTCTATTCGAGCTCCAGATGAGGATCCTCTGATCGCATCCACTTCCCCGCAGATTAAGGATGTAAAAGCAGATAGATGCGCGAGTCCCCTCTCTCTTTGGGATTGGGAGGAGGTCGGAATTGAATGCTAAATGGGATCAGAGCTTTTTGAGAACGGCGAAGAAGAAGCCAGGATATTTGTGGTATCCTGGAAGGAACCTCGCAAAGGGGAAATCTGAAAGCTTTGTTCTCGGATAAGGCGCTAGGGGCTCTTCCGCACATACTGGAAAGTTTTTCAAAGCCCATTCGACCACTCCTTCATTTTCCTCCACCGTCAAGGTGCATGTTGAGTATACGATCTTCCCCCCGGGAGATGTTATCCTTATGGCTTCACTCAGGAGAGCCTTCTGCAGCCTTATAAGGACTTCCTGCTCTTCCTCTTCAAAGCTGAAAGAGAGCCTAGGCCTATTTCCTAGCCCCGTGCATGGGGGATCGACAATTGTGAAGCTTGGAGAGAGCCAAGGGAACTCCTTTCCCAAAGACCTCGAATCAGCCTTGTATACCTTTACATTTTCGTGCCCGAGCCTCCTCATCGTTTCCTCGACCTTCTCAACTTTCGCATTTGTGTGATCGAAGGCGTAGTACTCAGCTTTTCCGCGAGTGAATTCATATGCATGAGAGATCTTTCCGCCGGGCGATGCGGTCAGATCTGCTATAACATCTCCCTCTCTTGGAGAGGAAGCGTGGATGAGGAGCATTGATGGGAATGACTGGTCGTAGATGTATCCCTCCTTGAAAATATCCAGAGAGTTCAGCTTCACCATTTTGTATGGGCTCCTCTCGATCCTAACGGCAATTCCCCTCTTTTTTGGATTCACCTCTGAAGGATCGATGTCCAGAATTCCACTCCCAACAACATATCCGTTTTCCGAAACAACTGCGACCTCTTCCCCCCTCTTTCCATTGACAACTTTCAATGCCCCGGGCATGAAGAGGTCTGAGCCCAGCATGACCCTCTCTGCTGCCTTGATATCGGCGATCACGTATCTCTTCATCTCCTCAACCTTCTCTCCTCCTCTTACCTTGACGTTGATCATCTCCTCAAACCTTTCATCTTGAGAAGCATGAGAGTCGTGAGGCATCTTTGAGAGGACGTACTCTCTGCTCCCCTTCATTATATTCACTCTCAGGTAGTAGTTCTCAACAGGTTCAGCTAGAGAGCATATCACGTCCTCCGCTCTTATCATATATGAACTTGAAATCTCCTCAATTTTTTCCACAAGTTCCTCTCCAGCCTTAATGCTCCTCAAGAATCCTCCTTTGCACCTTACTTCTACCGCACCACCGCTCAAGAAACTCCTCCCCCTCTGAACTAAAATATCGCTATGACGCTTTAAATACATATTTTTTGAAAAGCTCAATTCCCCAAATCATTTGCGCAGGTCTATTCCATAACAGTTCATCCTCACCTCCCTCATCCAATTGCATCTTGTGCGATGCCGCGCCAGAAGAAGGTCTAACGAGAAGCATGTATGCAATTCAATCGCCTGCTGTAAAGCATTTTAACTCTTCATTAAATTATAGAAATTGCTTAGAGCATCATTCAGATTCAGCTCTAATAGAATTCGGGGATCTTCGATATGCCTGGTAAAAACGGCGTTGCAAAAAGCTCAATTCAGATAGGAAACGGGTTTGTCGACCTGATCATATATGTCAAGCCGAAATCCAAAGATACGGGCATCATTTCTGAACGGGGAGAGCTAATCTTTCATTCTACACAACCTCCAGAGCGGGGGAAAGTCAACGCTTCTCTAATAAAATTCCTCTCAAAACTTACCGGGATCTCATCAAATAAAATTGAAATAAATCGGGGGGAGAAGGATAGAGTTAAAACTGTTAGAATCTACTGCGATGACCCGGAAAAGATTGTCGGGCTCTTTGCTGAATATCTATCCAGGGAGTGAATTTTCAGTTCTATTGCCCGAATTAAATGAGCCTACAAGGACTTTCACTTTTATGTTTTGAATAAAACTTTTATTTTTTGATTAGAAGAACATCAGTATTATTCAAGGATCTCAAGGTATAGCAATTGTTTTAATTTCCAAAGCAAGAAGGGGGTGTCTTGAAACGGAAAAGGGAATTAAGATAGTGCACGGCTCTTTCAAAACTGAAGAGATGAGAAAGGGAAAAGCTGTAGTAGTTTGCGTAATCGCCTCCACACTCACATCAACAATTCCGAACATTTCTCTGGCAGGGGAAATGGCAGCCGCTACTCTATTCACTCCAGCTCTAGATGTCGAGTACGTTCAGTATGGGAAGCCTCAAAGCATAGACTCTATCCCTACTACACCTTCGGGGATCCCCACGCCTGCAGTTATAACGAGGGCGGCACTTCAGCTTTCAAACGCGCCCTTCATTGTAGTGAATTCAGGGTCGTATGTGGAGCCAAAGCTGCCTGCCCTCACACTCCCTAGCAGGAGGGTCGGGGGGAGGATAGATAAAGAGGAAGCGCTTCCAAGAGGGACATCGAAAAGGCTATTTTCTGAGGCGAAGACCGCGGGGAAGACCTTCAGCTCTCTATCAGATGTTGTTTTGATAGGGGAGAGCATGCCTGGTGGTACAACTACTGCTCTTTCTATACTCAAGGGTTTGGGCATGGGGGACTGCAGTTCTGTAAGCAGCTCCTCAAATGTAAACCCTATTGACATAAAGAAATCGGTCGTAGAAGCAGCCCTCAAGAGGGCTGAAGGAATGGATGACCCATTCGAGATTAACGACGTTTTGGGGGACCCGCTCCACATATCAATAGCTGGAATCGCGATCGGCGCATTGAGCGGGGGGAGCCATGTAATACTTGCAGGTGGGACTCAAATGCTCGCAGCCTTAGCGCTCATGAGGGCATCAGGAGAGGAATTCGATAAGGAAAAGGTGAGCATAGCAACTACGAAGTGGGTCTTTGATGATAAGGGAGAGAAAATGGGCAAACTAGTGGGCTCATTAGCCCCTGGAGCTTCCTTAGTCTATGCGGACCTCTCCTTTTCCGACTCCCCCTTTGAAGGGCTTAAGGCTTATGATGAGGGGTTTGTGAAGGAGGGAGTTGGGGCAGGAGGGACCTCAGTACTAGCCCTATTGAAGGGAAGAAGCGTGGAGGATTTAAAGCGGTCCATATATATTGAGTATGAAAGGCTCATGAAAATGAGGTGAGAGGCCATATCAAGGGTAATTGTTGAGGAAAGCGATGCTTTAGTTATAGACCTGGGAAAGAGCTACTCTTCCCTCTCGACATCAGGCTGCCCAAAGGTTTATGGAGGGATCAGGTACATAGGGTTCAAAAGGGTTCCGAAGAACTTTGAGCATGTTGATCTTAACAACTTCTGCAGGGAAACTTCCAGAAGCTTGGGGATAGACATTGAGGAGTCCGCCATCTTTCTCACGGCTGTAGACTTGAAAAAATACTCGAGGGGATCTTCCAGCTACAAAGGGGTAGAAGCGGAGGCTTTCGTTACGTATGGCGTAGATTCTCCTTCATGCTTTGAAGGTGCAGAGAGAGGGAAGTTCGGGACCATAAATGTGGCTGTAATCGTGGATGAGCCTCTTAGCGATGTGGGGCTTTTGGACCTCTTCAGGACAGTTTCCGAGGTGAAGGGGATGATAATGTCACTCGGCGGCCCAATGTGCTACTCTTCATCTTATGTAGGAACGCCTTCAGATGCGACAATGGTCGCCTCTCCATTTGGAGGGGAGAGATTTGCAGGCTCGGCTACAGATGTGGGGATCTCTGCATCCTTAGCGGTTTTGAGAGCGCTTTCAGAGCAGATCAGGAACGCTCCTGTTGATGAGCACACCGCGAAAACTCTTGGATTCAAAGATATTGACGAGGTCGTAAAGCTGGCAGTGAGGGCCTACAGAAAAGCGCCAATACCGTTCCTCAGTGAACTTGATGCTGAGGAAGAAATAAAAGAGGAGATCGACTCCATTCTAAAGGACCCGAACCTGAGGATAATCATAAGGAGTGCGAGGCTCGCCGAATCATTCCTGTCCTTTGGGCTGCTTCCAGGGATTGAAGCGGAGGAGTACTCAAGCGATTCCTCTGGAATAATAGCTGATGAGGTAATGGGAAAGGCTATTGCCGAATACTTAAACGGATTCAAAGGCCTCCTCGCATACTACTGGATAGACAGGATCAAGGAGGGGGATAAAGATCTCGAGGATTTGAGCGGGCTGCCTCTGATGACTGACGACGTGGTCGGAGCGATTGTTGGAGGGGTGCTCAGCAGGATATACGATAAGTATTCGAGGAAGTGAGCCTTGGATATAGTGATCATGGCTGGAGGGAGAGGAGAGAGGCTGGGGGGATTGAAGAAGCCTTTTCTCATAATATGCGGGAAGAGGCTCATAGATGTTTCCATCGATGCCGCTGAAAAGGTCAGGGGAAATGGAAAAGTGTATGTATGTGTGAGGGGAGAGGACTTGGGGAAGGTTGAGGGGAGAGAGGGGGTTCAAGCAGTTGAATGCCCTGGCCTTGGATATGTTGAGGACCTATCACTCATCCTGAAGAGGGTCACCTTCCCCGCTCTCATCCTTCCCGGAGACATGCCCTTCCTTTCGAGGGAAGCATTAGAGAGGTTTTTGGATAAAGCATTGAATTCTAAAGCAGATGTCGTCACTCTCGTAAAAATGAGAAGTGGATCAGCCGAGGAAACAGGGATTTCCCTTTTCAATAGGGAGGGGGGCAGCTGGGAGAATGTGTATTTTAACGAGGACAGAGATCTTTTAGACATAGACACACCTGAAGATTTGAAGAAGGCGGTCGAGCTTTGCGGATCCACGGAGGAAGGGGAGAAGAGGGGGTAGACTTCAGCGTTAACCTTAACCCTTTGGGACCTCCTGAAGGGTCCTATGAGGTAGTGGAGAGGTGCATTAAGAGCGGGGTTCTTGAGAGGTATCCAGACTACAACTATGAAAAGCTGAAGAGGGCCATTTCAAGCTTTTACGGCTGCAGAGAAGAAGACATAGTGCCGACCTCAGGTGCAGGGGAGGCGATAAACCTTGCAATATTCGCTCTTAAGCCTAAATGGATCTACGTCTTGGAGCCATCATATGGAGAATATGAGGTTCTTTCGAAAGCGCTGGGGATATCATACAAGCCTGTTTTCTATAGGAAAAGCGGAGACGTTTTTTCCCTGAACTTTTCTGATCTGGAGGAAGCGTGCGGAAGGGAAGATTCACTTATAGTCATAACTAATCCGAGCAACCCCCTCGGGATCTATATTGAGAGGGGAGAAATAATCGAGAAGCTCTCAAGATGCAGAGCGAGGGTTTTAATGGATGAGGCGTATTCGGAGCTCTGCAGTAGGTGCGCAATAGAGTTGGGATCAGGCATTCCAGAGAACTTCCTCCTCGTTAGGTCCATGACGAAGTGGCTCTCCCTCCCAGGAATAAGGCTCGGATTTCTCTTCTCTTCAAGCAGAGAGGTGCTTGAGAAAATAGATGCTGTGAGGCAGCCGTGGAACGTTGGAAGCCTCGCGGACTGCTTCGCTAGGGAGCTATTGAGCAGGAAGGATGAGGCGAGGGAATTTATAATGCGGTCGAGGAGGTATATCGAAGGCGAGAGGAAGAGGATGCTGAATGAGCTTAAATCCCTTGGGCTTAAGCCTTATGACAGCTCCGCTAACTTCATACTGGTTGAGTCTCCCAGAGGTCTGGATCTAAGCTTCCTGCTGAAGGGGGAGGGAATACATGTTAGGAGTTGCGCCTCGTTTAAGGGATTGGGGAGCAGCTTTATAAGGATAGGGATCAGGAAGCCCCATGAGGACGATGAGCTTATAAATGCCCTGAAGAGGGTGATAGAAAACGAGTAGAATAGTGAAAGACTTCTTCTCTCTCCTCTCCTTCCTAACTCCCATTCCAGTCCCAAGAAAGTACAGAGAAGGAGGCCTTTCGTTCGGATCTGTTTACCTGCTTCCCATTATAGGGCTTTTGAGGGGAGGCATCGCGATAATTCCAGCCGCTGTCCTCCTCTCCCTCAAAATAAAGCTCGTCCCCCTGATCGCATTTTCTATTGTAGCCCTTCACTTCATCATGCAGGGCTTTCTCCATGCAGACGGATTTATAGACTTCACTGAAGCCCTGCTTGCTGGGAGGTTTGGCGTCGATGCTAAAAAAGTCCTCAAGGATAAGTACAGGGGATCTTACGCTATAGCGTCCTTCTCCGTATTTACTCTGTGGCTCTACTCGTCTCTCTCTTCATTTCAAGAGCCCGGATATGCTCTTATACTCTTTCCCATTTCAGCCGAAGTCTGGTCCCCCTCATCGATGATCCTCACCTCCCTACTCAGCGGGGAGCCTCCTGAAGGGATGGGAAGAGAATTCAAGAGGAGCTCCTCTCCTTCAAGCCTTGCAGCCTCCCTCCTCATCTCCTTTCCGTTTACACTCATGCTCTCTTTCAGCTTGAAGCTCTCTCTGATCATCACAGCCCTTTCCCTGTCCTCCCTCCTTCTATCCTCGCTTCTCTCATATTATATGGGCAAGAAAGCTTTAGGATATGCCAATGGCGATGTATTGGGATTTTCGAATGAGCTCTGCTACGCCCTCCTCCTTACTGTATATGCTGCAGGTGCTTATCTATGGATCTAAGCTGGCTTTATCCACCAGGCTTCTCCTACTTTTCGATCATCCTCCTCTCCGCCCTACTCCTCGACTGGATGTATCCGAAGCACGAAGGCTTTCTCTACTATATGCACCCCGTCCACACATCCTATGCGCTCGCCCTCTTCCTCCATAGAAGGCTCCCCAAGAGCAAGGCCGCGGGAGTCGCGATCTGGATCTGCTCTGTAGGGATCCACCTAGTTGCTTACGGTCTCGCAATGTTCATACTCAGGCCAGTGAGCCAATTAGTTTGGATGATCCTCTCAATATATATCATGAAGGTGTCGATTTCTCAGAGGCTTTTGATAGACTATGTGAGGGAAGCGAGCGACTGCCTGAAGAGAGGAGATATTCAATGCGCGAGAGAAAGCGCCTCCAATATAGTGAGGAGGGATTTGAGCAGGTTGGGTGAGGGGTATATAGCGTCTGCGGGGATCGAGTCCCTCTTCGAGAGCATGGTGGATGGCTTCATATCTCCACTCTTCTTTTACTTGCTCCTTGGGCCTTTGGGTGCTCTGCTGCAGAGGCTGGCCAATACTATGGATTCCGCCCTTGGATATAAAGATGATGAGTTCAGGGAGAAGGGATGGGCCTCCGCGAAAATGGATACCATATTGAACTTCATCCCTGCAAGGATCGGGTCCCTCATCACAGTCCTTCTCTGCCCGTGCGTCGGTGGGAAGGTGAAGGAGGCCTGGGCTGCATTCAGAAAGTACAGGAACTGCACGGAGAGCATAAATGCGGGAAATCCGATGTCTGCTGCATCGGGGTGCCTGAGAATTAAGCTTGAAAAGCACATGCACTATACGATAGGAAAGGAGTTTCCCCTCCCCTCTTATCACGATCTGGAAAGAGCTTTGAGGCTCGCCCTGTGCGAGTCCCTCGCATTCACCGCGACTCTACTGGCTTTATCGCTGTTTTTATATATTCTTTTCTGATAGATCTTTCAACGAGTGGAGGTTATGGGTGGGAGGAGGCTTTTTGCGGAGGCTCCGGTGATCCGCATAGAGTTTGTTCCAGTTGAGGATCTCATTCCTACAGAAGGAGTTGAGGAGGGACGGGCTATCTCTATCTTGAGATCTCTGGAAAGAGAGAGGCTCCTCTTATGCTGCTTATAAAAATGAGGAAAGGTTCGACGTAGGTCTCTTCCTTGTCTACGATTTTCCCAGACCGAGCCCTCACTTTTAAACATGGGGAAGTCCCCAGAAACGATCCTCCTCACTGGAAGACTTGTTGCTGCTGTAAAGCTAAATAAGGGGAAGGAGTTCGAGGAGACCGCGGATGTGCTCAGAAAGCTTGGAGCAGAGGAGATAATTGCTGGGGATGTATACGTAGAGGATCACCTCAAATACATGGAGAGGTTAGGGGAGGAGGTTGGGGCAAAGCTTGTTGAGAGCCTCTGGGGGATAGATCCTGAAGAGCTCCTTCATGAGGAGATTGCCAGCGGGATAAGGACTCTAGTAGTAGGGTGCGAATATTCTATGAGCAATTGGCTTGGCAGAGAGATAAGCTCTGAGAGCGTCGAGAATTTCTTAAGAGATGCGAAAAGAGGGGGGAGTACCACACTCTCGTCATCTCCGGACCAATGCACAGAGCCCCGCTTTCATATTCAAAATCCCTGGTTGAGGATTACGACGGTTACAAAATTCTGAGGGTGATCTGATTGAGGATCAAAGCGCCTTGCTGGTATTATGGGGAGGAGCTCCTCAAGATGCTCAGGAGAGCAGTTAAGAAGAGCGGATGCGACTGCATCGCATTAAGCGGGGGGATAGATTCCTCGCTTGTGCTCCTCGCATCTCTGCTAGAGGGGATCAAGCCGAAAGGATATATTGCAGTGTACAGAGGAGGGCTCCCGAAAGATATAGCATTCGCCAACTACCTTTCAAAGAAGTTCAATATAGATGCTGAGCTCGTTTTCATAGAACCTTACCGATCTGAGGATCTCAGGAAGAGTATAACTGAGTGCATCGGAGAGGAAAACCTGAACTCTCACCTCGATGGAGGTTGTATAGAGTTCAGGAACGACGCGGTTTTCTACTCAGTAATAAAAAAGGCGAGAGATGACAGGTGCAGGTGCATTTACACTGGTAGCGGGGGAGATGAGCTCTTCGCGGGATACAGCTTCCTCCTGAGCTTGGGAGAAGAAGATCTAGATAACTCAATAAGAATGCTCTCATACGGAAGGTTTCCTGAGGTGGAAATAGCGAAGTGCCTCAACATGAATGCTTTTTCCCCTTTCCTCGATGAACCAATTAGAGACCTCTCCCTGCAGATCCCAATATATTGCTTGAGATCAAGCAGAATGATGAGAAAGGAAATACTGAGGGAGATCCTCGGGGAAAGCTGGCTCGGAATGATCGCGGAGAGGATGAAAGCCCCAGCCGAGAGCGGATCTGGAACTAAGGACATGTGCATTTCGAGGTTCGATGAACGCTTCCTACCCCTCATATTTCTTCAGGATCTCGAGGGCCAGCCTAGCATTCTCCAGCATGTAGTGGTCGTTGTTGAAGAATATGTAGATCTTTTCAGGCTTTAGCGAGATCGATTTCTCTATCAGCTCTACGAGCTCCTCTCTGCTATAGTTGTAGAAGTACCACTCCCCCCTCCCATGCAATCTCAAATAGAGAGAACTGCTAGACTTCGCTACCCATGTCCCTTCAGGTGAGTCGACTGAAACCAAGGTGATCCCCAGCCTCTCCCCCCAAGAAGACAATTCTTCTCTGAAGCACGAGCTGCTCCTGAACTCAACTGCCATCCTCTCCCCAAGCTTGGAGGAGGACTCGAAATCCTCGATCTTCTTCATCATTTCCTCCCTACAGGAAAAGCTCGGGGGTAGCTGGAAAAGGTAGAAATCTACTATATCATCGAGAGGGGAGAACAGCCTTCTGAACTTTTCCCATATTTTTTCAGATCCTTTCCCCATCTTCCTGAGATGTGTTATGCTCCTGTGGACCTTCACTGACCACCTGAGCCTCTCCCCCCTCTTCCTCCATCCGAGAACTTGGGAGGGGAAGGGGAACCTGTAGAAGCTCGCATTCAGCTCGACAGCGTTGAGCCCAGAGCTCTCTGCGTACCACCTGAGATCCCCTCCTTCATTCCAGTCGTATACCCAGCCGCTCGTTCCAACATAAGAAAGAGGCATAGCAATCATCAAATATTTTTATATTTGAAAATGAGTACTTATAGTTACCTACTTGCTCATCTCCTTTGACTTCGATGGAGATTGAAGGGGTGGAGCCCTCTCCTACAAGAAACTTTCAATTCTATCTGAGAGATTCCTCAGTAACATTCTCAGTTCAAGAAGCATATTCTCTTAGTCTTGCTTATTTTTAACACAGCATAAGCTAAACGGTAGCCCTAACGAGCAAATCTATGGCTTTCAAAACGCTCATCGATTCAGAAGAGACCCTCAGCTCAGGCATTTGAAGCGTTTTGTTGCTTATCTTTCCAAGCTTGAACATATATTCTTCCCTTCCTATCCTGAGCTTGCCTTCATTGCAGTAAAAAGCCAGATTCATCATGAAGCCCGCGACCTCCTCGGCGCACGTTCTGCTCTCTTCTCTGAGCTCTGGCGATTCGAGAAATATTGTGTCGTCTCCAAGAACCGTTGAGACAATGGCACTCAGCCTCCTATCGGAGCTCATGAAGCAGACCTTCATTTTTTCGTTCTTCATATTTTTGAGGGAGTTGATGATCTCCTGATCCCCTCTGCGGTAATCCCTCATAGCAGGTACAGAGTTGTTGAGCGCAGCGGCCCTGCTCAATGCTGCGAGGCGCCTCCTTCCAACTGAGCTGATCTTCTCCTCAAGAGCATAAGGGATGATCTCCGACCAAACCGGCTTCAGTATTTCCACATTTTTACTGTGGGATCTCAAGAAGTTGAACATCCTTCCCTGTATTAGAACATTGGTGTCCAGTGCGATGACCCCTCCCTCATCTATGCATTTCTTGGCCTTCTCAGCAGCTTCATCTCTGTTCTCTATTTCGAGAAAGCTCTTCAGAGCTTCATCAAACGCCTCCTCATCCCCTTTTCCCAAGAATGAGAAATCCTTTAGAAACAGCCCTTTATCTCCAAATCTGAACTCAGCCCTCCCCCCGCAGGCCTCGATCGAGAACTCCTCATCTCCTGAATATGAGTGGAGATTTATTATGGACTGAAAAGTTTCTGGAATAACGCTTGCTTCTTTCTCCTCTATTCCTTCCGCGTGGAGCACCTTTTCAAGCCTTCTGACGCTCAAGTCTGCTTGGTGGAGCTCTGGGTGGAACTCAATGAATTTGAATGCCCACATGGGCATGTATCCGAAGTAATTGTACCCGTACTTCTTCTCGTCCTCCAAGTAGAGGTACCTCGCCCTGCATCCCTCCCTCTTCATGCAGCTCTGAAGTAGGAGGGAGGCATAGATCTTCCTTCCCGGCGTTATGTCGAGAACAGAGTCTGGGGTCATTGAAAAGGAGGACCACGAGTGGAGCTCAGTCCCGAGGTTCTTGATCTCAACGCTGATTCCCAGCTTTTTGCCTATAGATCTCAAAGCCTCAGCTTGTGAGCCAGCATCATTCTCAGAAAGTACAATGACTCTCTCTATATTATCGCTCGCTAGAAGCTCATAGCCGAGCGTTCCTATGAGAACCTGATTGCTTGGAGAGTAGGGAATTATCAGGTCCAAATGTTTCACCAACTATATTCTTCTTCATTTTGAATAAATATAATATTTTACTGAAATTTTATACTCTCTCGCTAAAATCTTTAATATCATTTAGAAACCATAAAATTCTGCTTTTAAAATGCTAGAGCCGAAAAGCACCAAACCTTAATCTAAAATTCATTATTTTTTCCCTTTTTATTTTGGGAAGTATTTAAATCCTTTATAAATAAAAATTTGTGAATGAATTTTATGGATGAAATTTCGCATAGTTGGGAACAAAGCTGATTTTAAACTAAAGGATAAATTAAACATATTTCTATTATATATTTTTTATTACAATTTCCTAGAAAAAATGGGGAAAAATATATCAGATCTTGCAATTTTTGCAATTGGACCGAAAAGTTTTTATTATAATACCAAATTATAAATTATACAAATGAGCTCAAAAAATCGTGCAGAATCTCTCAGATAGAATTGAAAGCTTTGTAACTGCTTCAAATACTTTAGCATTATTTTGTAGAATCTCTCAGATAGAATTGAAAGGTGAGAGCAACTTGGATAGGCTGAAGGATCCCATGCTGTGAATCTCTCAGATAGAATTGAAAGTATTACCAAATGCATTTCAGTAAATTCAAACGCATTGGAATCTCTCAGATAGAATTGAAAGTCCGGCACCATAATTTGATCAACGCTAATTTGAACTACGAATCTCTCAGATAGAATTGAAAGGCTCTAGGATCTTTTACTTGGTTTGGGGTTTGGGTTGAATCTCTCAGATAGAATTGAAAGTCAAGTATGAGCTTAACTTGCTGTGCTATTTCTTCCGGAATCTCTCAGATAGAATTGAAAGATTATAAAACCGGGCTGTTCTTCAACAACTTCACCATGAATCTCTCAGATAGAATTGAAAGAGGTGAAGAAATTCAATTCATTAAAGCCAGCGTTGAATCTCTCAGATAGAATTGAAAGCGCCTCAACAAAAATAGCTGGGACAGGGCTTGACTTGAATCTCTCAGATAGAATTGAAAGTCGGCAGCACGGCTTCGAAGTATTTACCAGCCCACAGAATCTCTCAGATAGAATTGAAAGATGTGAATATTGCTTCAAGTGCTGCCACGCTTAACGTGAATCTCTCAGATAGAATTGAAAGAAAAAGGCAAAAGGCGAAAAAATAAGTATATCGACATGAATCTCTCAGATAGAATTGAAAGTGTGATAGTTATGAAGAACCCTAATGCATCAGCTATTTGAATCTCTCAGATAGAATTGAAAGCTGACCAGCTTGCCGCTTTCACATAATTGCTTGATTTGAATCTCTCAGATAGAATTGAAAGCTCTCTCTTAGACTAAAAATGTCTTGTAAGCCCACTGAATCTCTCAGATAGAATTGAAAGTCTCTGTTTCCAATCAAGAGCTTTAGCGTTTCTGAATTAAAGTTATGTGAATCTCTCAGATAGAATTGAAAGTGGAACTCGTCTTCTTTGAAAACTCTTAACCCGCTTTGAATCTCTCAGATAGAATTGAAAGATCTTGTTCAGCCTATCAACATACTTTAATTCTACTAGGAATCTCTCAGATAGAATTGAAAGGTGGCTGGGGTATATGTTTTCGTGATGACTTTATTTCTAAGTAAACCAATAGGTTTATTTTTTAGTTTACCTACTATTATCTTGGTGGTTAGATGAGTGTTTTCAGTCTCAAGCTTAGAAGGGATATCAAGGAGAAGATGAACAGGTATAAGGATAAGGTCAATTGGGCTGAGGAGATAAGGAAATTTATAGAAGAAAAGCTGAGAACGCTGGAAGCCGAGGACAATATTAAAAAAATTGTCGAGGAGCTCTCACAAATACCTATAGAGTCCCCCAGGGGCTCCTCAACTTCTTCTGTGAGGGAGGACCGTGAAAGTCATTGATGCTTCTGTACTAGCTGCATTCATTAGAAAAGAACCTGGGTGGGAAAGACTGGTAGTATTTGTAAAATTATGTACAACTATAGATCTGGCCGTGAAAGAAGTATTGAACACCATATGGAGAGATTATTCGGTTAGAAAAACTATTAGCATAGACCAAGCTGTAAGGTTGCGAGAGATACTGCTCTCAATGATCGGTATCAACGTATTAATAGAGCCCGAGGGCAAATACATCTCGAAAGGATTTGAAATAGCGCTGAAGACTGGCACAACTGTTTATGATGCTCTATACATAGCACTAGCTGCAGAGAAAAATCTTCCATTGATAACTCTCGATAAAAAGCAGGCAAAAGCCTCTGAAGACGTTGGAGTAAAAGCAATTATCCCATCAGTTTAAGATTATATGAGGATGCGATCTTCCACGGTCCTCAAGCCAAAATATCCATGACCTTCCTTCATCATTCGTAAATATCATTCCGAATGCCTTCAATTTCTATGGCAAGCTTGCAACCTATATAGCTTGAACTTATTTTCAAAACATAGCACCAAACTAAAAGCAAATTCTATCATTTAACCTGAGTATGAATTAATTAGTTTTTATCAAAATAGTGTGCTTTAACATCCGTTATCTTCCCGTCCTAAAGGGCAAGAAATCTCCACATATTCCTCAGTTTTATTTTAAATTTGATAACTGCTCCACCAAGTATTCTTGAGAATTCATAAAATTATATTTCATATCTTGAATGAGTTTGCATGTTGTAAGAGTTTCTGAATGTTTATAATTATAAAACAGAAATAAGGATTGAACTACTGTCTCTCGCATTAAAGAGGCGTAGTCAAGTAAAGCTCAGTAGATTTTTAAAAACTGAATTCGGTCTGTTTATGCTATCACATACTCTATAATATATATACTCAACTCATTACCAAAAAATTTTCGGTTGGATATTGCATAGACTACCTTATACCTGTTCACCATAGCGCTTTTCACTCATCTGCCTACATTTACTTTGGCAAAGATACGAACATTTTCTACAATGGAGATCTAAGAATAGAATCTCCCTCAACTATATTCCACTGCGATCTTCGTTGCTTCATTGAAAAGCTCGGCATTGAAAGGGTTGACTTAGCTCTTATTGAGGGGACAAACTTCAGCTCTAAACTTGAGAGCTTTCCGATCACTGTCAATATGTTAAGAGATGCCTTCAACAAAATATTCATTGCTTATGACTTAATTGTCGTATTTATAGACCCTTTGGACTTTGAGCTATTCAGCTTTTTATTGGATTTTGCTAGAATGTTCGGAAGGAAAGTAGTAGTAGGTTCTGAAAGGATTTTCTGGATGGTCGAGCAAATCCGCGATAGGTACAATTCTACGACTGAGGATATATACATGGCGATTGAAGGAAAAGCTCCGCCACCAATTCTTCTTAATGCAGTAAGCATCGAATATGACATCCTCCAGAACCCAAGAGATTATATTCTAATAGTTGAACCAATTAATTTGCTCGAAATTTTGAGAAGGATGAAGCTATGGGGGAAGGAATTGAAGATTCCGAGAGCTGTCGCTGTCTTAACAGATCCTGAGCCTAATGAAGGCTATAAAGAGGTGGAAGAATCGGTATTGGCAAAGTGGTTCGAAATGCTTGGCATTGAAGTATATAGGTTGCGCCTCTCTGGTCACTACTACCCCCATCAGTTTTCTGATTTAATAGGTATTCTGAGGCCTAAAGAAATTGTACCAATTCACACTGAAAATCCATACTATATGAAGATGATTTTTGAAAAATTGAAGAAATAGCTTTTCTTCAGTTTTGATATAGCAAAGAGAAGGACGGCTTTACTTTTTAACCCTCTTGACTTCCCTCGGCTTCACCTTGATCACAAACTCTGACTTCCTCCCTTTTGGAGAAGTTCCGCTGTAATAGTTGAATATAGCGTGACACTTTGGGCACTCCAGCCTTTTAACATCGTAGAACCTGAACTTCCACGGCTCCTTAAACAGCTTGAACTCTCCCTCATTACCTTCATGTCCACATACTGGGCACTTGATCATAGATCGATTACCTCTTCATATCTAAATGATCTATTGAAGTTAATAATATAAAAAGTTTGCATTCTGAGATGTTGAATGTTCTGCTTGATGGGGACAATTGCAACTTCAGATCGGCTTTTCAGATGAAAGAATTGAATTGAACAAAAGCGTTAATGGAAAGAACGAGCATTTCTGCTTTTTCTGGCCGCTCAGAACTTTTGTTATGAGCTACGAGCGCTTCTACGGATAGCGTCTGGTAGCGTTCATATTCTCAAGCAGGACCTGATAAATAACGCTTCGCTCACGTTCGTTCTCTCACCTCTCTAACTAAACAAGCAGCATTAATACCGTGAGATCAGAATGAGATGGCCTAATTATCCGGAGAGAGTAGCTAGTTTCCAAATCCCAAATCGTTTGCTTTTTTCAACCCAGGTTTCAATAACGAAGAATTCTTCTGCCAATCTGTTCAAAAAACATGCAGCTGGAGGGATCAAGTTGTTTGCTGTGCATGCAGAGGCGAGGAAAAGGAGCAGGCTCGAGGGAATGAAGAGAGCGCTCGAGAGCTACTTCGGAACTTTAAAGCTCACCGCAGCAGACTTCTCTCACTAAGCTTCCTTCACAGTCAATTAGAATTGAAAATATATTTGAAGACGTGTGGCGTGACAGCGAATCCCGGATTGCTTGTATCCTATTGCAATCATCTCGCCTAGGTTGGCATTTTTGCCTCCGACGAAGAATATGTCTCATTTCCTCACTTCATCTACCCAGACTATGGATCTCTCTCCTTTATGCCAGCTCATAACCTACTCCACCCAAACCTTTATACTCAGATGCACGGTACTGGGTTTTAAAGAATTACTTTATGGAAAATAGCACATATGGTTGTGTATTAATTATGTATTCGTCTATTATCAATATATTATATATACGAGTGTGCATTATACCCTTTTAACTTACATGCTATCCTTATGCCCAAGCATAAAGGCTACTTGCGTAATAATTTTCATACCAAGCAGATCATAATACTAAATGGGATCTGCAAGGATTCAAATACCCAGTAAGCTACACGTTCTTGGTTAATGGTGCGAATAGTGATGGCGCATTTGGAGGTAGCGGATATGCTATCTAGACATTATAAATATTAGCGATATTTTTTTATTTGACTACATCGATCTCCTTATTGTGGTATCAGAAAATGGAAAAAGATGAGAAAATATTTCTAGGAGCAACAGTAACATTGCTTATAATATCTTTGCTAATGCTCTTTGGCGGCATATACATGCAGATTGTCCTGCATGAGACCAAGGCTCCTCTATTACTCGGAATCGTTGCCGGCATGTTACTCGCTATACCGCTTGAATTGTGGAACTTTTCTGACCCAGATACGCTATATAGGGTAATGGCTTTCCAGGATCGATTCCTAATGGTCTGCTTTGGATTCGCAATAGGTTTTGGTGCGATTTTGCTTTATGCGCTGAACCTGATAGTGCCGAGTCCAAACTTCGGGATCAAAAGTTTCTTCGTGCCTGGGGTAATAATAGGAGGAATAATATTTGGAATAGGTGTTGGAATAGCCGGTTATTTTCCAGGGACGGTATGGATTGCGTTGGGTCAAGGGCGCAGAGATGCTATATGGGCATTATTGGGAGGATTGCTAGGAGCGTTTACGTGGTCCCTCATATTCGGTTATGCTAAACCATTTTTCTGGGATACTCTCAACTATGGGCCTATTACCTGGGCTGACATATTAGGTAAAACATCAAAAATAGGAATGTTCGAGGTCTCGCTTATTTTTGGAACAGTATTAATACTTTTGTTCTTGATATTGCCGAGGTATCCAGGAGAAAAGATAAAGGATTCCTGCGGCGCTCACATACTGGGATTAAGCAAGAGCGTAATTCAATTTAATGATTTGATAAATGAGGAGAAAGAAAAATATCCGCATGCAAGACCTTTTATTACGAGAATTACAAATGAAAGCAGTATCAAAAACGCCAGATATATATTGATTTTAGGTGCGGAATTTACGATCACGGCAGTGGCGGTGATAATTTTGCATCAAATATTTGGTGAATCTACAACATACTCTTGGATTGGCGCGCAATTATCGTATCTGTTGAATCCTATGTGGGCTGCTTCAAATCTATACTTCCAGCTCTTCGGCGGCATGCACCTGGTTAACGGCGTCCCTGTAAATAATCCATTTAGCGAAATTGGCTGGGAACCTCTCTCAGATCTCGGCACATTCCTTGGCGGTCTCATATCTGCTACATTAATATCAAAGAGGTTTATGGCATTCAAGCCCCTGGTTCCAAAAGTATGGGAACGTAGATTTGGTCCAAGTGAGACAAAAAGGGCCATAGGCTCATTCATAGGCACTTTCCTGGTGTTATTCGGGGCAAGAATGGCAAATGGTTGCGCTTCAGGACATATATTGAGCGGTAATATACAGATGGCCGTATCAAGCTTTGTCTTCATGGTTACGGTGTTACTCAGCGCATGGATTGTACTGTATGGAATGCTTAGGTTGAAAATTAATAAAATTGGATATAGATAAGTTTTTTAACCTATTTTTTTTTATACCTCGGTGATACATAATATGGGAAGGATGTTGGCTATGGTTCTGTCGAGCAAAGGTAGCATTCAAGCAGAAATGGTAGCTTTCAATTCTGAAATCAATTCTTTAAAAAATTCCTTTAGTAAAATAGAAATGCTGCCTCTGAGGCGGGATATTCAGGTCGCAAACAAAAAACAGGTAGAATCATCACCGTTCGAAGGGCGGATCGGCGATGCCGCTGAGATGAGAATATTTGTGAAAGCCTGTTCTCTTGGTCTTAAAAAATACCACTCAACCGAACAAGATGAATTGCTCAGTATAGAACCGATTTCAGATGATGCGGAAACAGGTCAGGAAATAGAAGAATATAGCATAGTGGTGTTCTGAGGAGTATGTTGGAGCCTACCGGGATCCAAATAATTCTTTCTATTATTTCCGGGTTGATAGTAGGATTCTCTCTTGGCTTGATAGGCGGCGGCGGTTCAATACTTGCTATACCACTTCTCTTATATTTCGTCGGATTTAACCATCCGCATATGGTAATAGGGACTACCGCATTAGCGGTAAGCATTAATGCTTTCCTGAATTTGATACCTCATGCGAGGAAGAAAAACGTGAATTTTAGGAAAGGAATTTTATTCAGCATTCCAGGAGTTGCAGGTGTATTAATTGGTGCTGAATTAGGGCTTTTAACTCCTGGTAAAAAACTCTTGTTCTTATTTGCTATATTAATGATAATCATTGGTATATACATGCTGAAAAGAAAATGCGTTAACGCGGCAGCAGAACCAAAACATGAAGAATCAATTGCGAAATTATTATCTATAGGATTCCTGGTCGGTTTTGCATCAGGCTATTTTGGTATTGGAGGTGGCTTTTTGATTGTGCCGGGACTAATTTATTCCGCCGCTTTAAATATATTGCAGGCGGTTGGAACATCCCTGATATCGGTAGGATTATTCGGATTGGTAACAGCTATAAGATATGCTATAAGCGGAGATTTAAACTTAATTATTTCAGCATCATATATCTTAGGCGGCATTTTCGGAGGGTGGATAGGTGCTTACTTCGCATCGAAGGTTTCAAAAAGATTGCTTACCAAAATCTTCGCAATAATCATAATTATTGTAGCGATTTACATGCTATTTATGAATCTCTCCGCATTCTTTTAAAATGTTCTTTTAAGGACATACCTCAATGAGGGTTAGAGATCTTTTCCAGAGAGCGGCAATGAGAAGATTGTAGAATTTCTTTGGATGCTTCGCGATGCAATCTATAGAGCCCTCGGATTCCTTAGTTTTTCAATTATATTTGAATTGCAAACTTAACGGTTAGAATTAAATATAAAACATTCAATTACTCATAGGGGAGCATATGGTAAAGGAGCTCAAAAATGAAGGAGATGTAGAAAGGCTCGTTATTGGCGCTACAGTTCTAGGAACTGGCGGAGGCGGAGATCCGAAGGAAGGCTACAAAGCATTGAGCGGGGTCCTAAAGGAAAAGGAGAAGCCCATCAAAATAGCTGACTTGGAATCTTTGCCCAGCGATGGAGTCATCGTGGTACCGTATTATGTAGGATCCATAGCACCTGGTCTGAAGCAGAAGAAGCCAGTAGTTATCAAAGATCCGATCTCTGAGGCCTTCGAAATACTGGAAAAAGAGCTAGGGAAGAAAGTGAACGCCGTTGTTGCATCGGAAATGGGAGGTTCCAACACCTCCATTGCTCTAAGCATAGGGGCAAGGAGAGATCTTCCTGCAATAGATGGAGATCTTCTTGGGAGGGCTGCTCCAGAGCTCCATCAATGCACTGTGCTCATCTTTGGGTACTCGATGGCTCCTTCTGCTCTCGTGACTGAAACGGGAGATGTGGTTGTTGTAAAAAATGCTTATATAGACGACTACGAAGCTATTGCAAGATATATTTCAGTCCTCGGAGGGGGATTTGTAGCTGTTGTTGATACTCCTCTCACTAAAGAGATGGCTGAAAATGCTGTTGTTAAGGGAACCATGAGCTTAGCTTATAAATTGGGCGACGAAATTCTCTCAGCAAAAGCAAGGGGAGAGAGGGGGAACATCACTGCAGAAAGAGTGGCTGATCTGCTGAGAGGCTGGGTTGTCTTCGAAGGAATAGTCAGCAAGTACAGTTGGAGAGATGAAAGGGGATTTTTAAGAGGGGAAGCTGAATTAAGAGGGAAAGGAGATTATGCTGGGAGAAAGCTGAGATCATGGATAATGAATGAGCACATCATGGTTTGGATCAACGATGAGTCGCTAGTAATGCCACCCGACATTTTTACTCTTCTCTCGAGCGATGGAAATCCTGTAACTAACACAGACCTGAAGGAAGGTATGGAGGTCATAGCAGTAGCTGCCCCCTCTCCGAAAGTCTGGAGGACTGAGCGCGGTCTTGAGCTCTTTGGCCCCAAGCACTTCGGGTTCAACCTTGAGTACATACCTGTAGAAGAGCTAGTTAGCAGGAGAGGGATCGCATGAAGAAGGTCCTGGTAATAAATCCCATAGGGCGCTCCAGGTGGAACGAAGGAGATGAGAAAATCTACAGGTATTATGCCAGCCCAGGTACTGCAGTAGAAGTGAGATCTCTCCCTTCAGGTCCCGAAACAGTTGAAACATATAGAGCTTGGAGAGAAGCCTAACAAGGCTATGATGCAGTAATAGTCAACTGCTTTCTAAATCCAGGGGTTTCAGTATCGAGGAAGAAGATAGGGGATAAAATATTCGTGCTGGGTCCCGCCGAGAGCTCCCTCAGCATTGCGAGGTTCTGCGGAAACATAGCGATCATTAACGTGGGGGCAGGGCAGAAGAAGAGGGGCTGACAATGATAAGGGAAAGGGTTAGGAGCTTTGGCTTCGGAAAAATGTTGTAGACGTTTGGTGAATTCCCATAGGAATAGCAGACATAGAGAAAGGCTGGTAAAGAACGCTGAATCTGCTTAGGAAGGAGGCAGTAAAAGCAGAGATAGTGGGAGCCAATGTTCCACTCTTAAAGTGCATGGGCCTTGGCGGACTTGCCCAGTCCCTCGAGAAGAGCATAGAAATGCCTTAATAGATCCAACGTGGGCAGCCATCAGGGCGGCGGAGCTTCTTGTATCTAGTGAGGGTTAGCGTCTATTTCAGGGAATAAGGTTTATTAAAGTTTTTGAAGGTCTCTTAGTGCCCTTAATGCTATGATGTACGCGGATGCCGTATGCCTATCTAGACCATTTGTTTAATTTTTCAGCTTGCACGCTTGGAAAGTTGAGCCTTCAGCTACTATACAAGTCTGATTTCTTCTATGCTTACTCCGCGCATCTTTCTTAGCAGAATAATTGCGAGAATGAGCATGATAATAGTCCATCCTATTAGGGAAAAAGCTGTTAATGTCACGTTCATCAGTTCTTTGCCGCCAGAAGTGAAGTAGCCTCCGGTAGCAGGCTCGTTACCTGAAAAATAATAGTAGAATAGGGCGGATATGCAGTTAAACGGTGATATGTAGGCGGATGCTTTTAAATTTAACCAGAGGGAGGAGTAGCTTAGAAAGGACAGCATTAATGGGACGGCTGTCACAAAAGATGCTGATTTAGGGGATTTTAAAACTATCATCAAGAGGCTTAGAAAGGCTGAAAAGGCGTATAGAAAGACAGCGCTTAAAAGTGAGCTGACAACTAAGCCTAACGTGTTTTCTGGCGGATAAGCGTCCCAAATTTTTGCCAAAATACCCCAGTCATGGAAAAGAACATTACGGCAGACACCGTTAACAGAACCACAAGCGAGGAGGTCGCATTTTCCATCAAAAACCTTGATGGCGAAAGCTTTGTATACTTAGTTACAAACTTTATTGACTTTGAAGCGTAGATAAGAGAATTCATTATTCCTGTTGCCACAGCAGAAAGGCTTATAATGGTTAGGCTTCCGAATGCAAGAGATACATAATCTTTGACCGCCTCTTCATAAGATGGCACGCTTGCCCCAAAAACATAAGCCCACATTAAGACCCAAAACTCGACGAAAATTATTGCCCAGAAGATCAGTACCGGGTTTTTAAGTAACGCTTTAAGGTTTAGTCTGAAATACTTCGTCAAGCTCTTTCAGCCTCCAAAGCAAGCTCGTATACTTTATCAAGGCTATCCAAACTTAAAATTGCCTTTCCACTCTCTCCTTTAACTAAGCTCACGGTTTTGCCTGAAACCAACATTTTGATAAGGGCTCCAGCTTCATCTTTAATGGAGAATTTGGCATTCAACAAATCGTCGGTCGAGATAGGCCCGTATAGGACTCCCTCAAACATGAAAAAGACCTTCCAACCAGTCAAGTTTCTTATAAGCCAAGTCTCATGAGTGTTTAAGATTATTAAACCATCATAGCCTTCAAAATATCCGATTAATCTGCTCTTTCTAGCAGGATCCAACTGTTCGAAAGGTTCATCTAAAAGAACATGCTTGGCGCGAGTCGCAAGGGCTATTGCAGTGCAAACAGCCTTCACTTGACCTGCTGAAAGCTAATGCAACTTCTTACCTCTCAAAAATGCTTCACTTATCCCCAAATCACCAAGAATTCGCAAAGCAACAGATCGATCTCCGCCAGTTAAGTCCGCATGCAAATCTATCAAGTCAACAACTCTAATCGATAAAAGAGACAAAACTTCCGGAAAATTTGCGGCTATAACTCCTGTCTTAGCGTATATGTTCTCAACATCAACACCATCAACTAAAATCCTGCCCCCCCCCTTCACATTTGTAAGCCCACACAAAGCCCTAAAAAGGGTCGTCTTTCCGGAGCCATTCGGCCCCAAAACAAGACTCTTTCCATCAAAGACCGCATTAACACTCTTCAAAACAGGCTCCTTAAGCCGTCCATACGAAACCACGAGGCTCTCAACATTTATCATTAGCATTTCCCATTATTTTTTAATTTTTAATCATTAAAAAACTTTTGCGCACTATGATGAATGATTCCGATGACCTCTTCAGCAGAGGCAGCTCTTTCAATTCAGCAAATATCTTTTTGATGGCTTAACTTATAGCCATCATACCAGCACACCTGTTTATTCCTCTTGATTCATCATATTTAGAGGTTTTTGAGACACGCGCAATCATAAGCATACAAATGTTCACATAAAATAATGAAAAGAAAATTGAAGAAGGCTAAGGGACACCTGGAAAAAACGAAAAAACCTGAAGAATTGGGTATATTCTCTGATGCTTTTGAAAACTCAGTAAATAGATCGCAG
Source organism: Fervidicoccus fontis Kam940 (assembly GCF_000258425.1). NCBI lineage: Archaea > Thermoproteati > Thermoproteota > Thermoprotei > Fervidicoccales > Fervidicoccaceae > Fervidicoccus > Fervidicoccus fontis. Next base: position 2,877 of record NC_017461.1, on the reverse strand, counting down.
ACCACCAAAGACTATTAAAGCGGATTTCATGGGAATCTGCGATTTCCCCTCCAAATCCATGAACTGAAAGCCCGTTTCTCGATTGAGCGGGAAAGCTTGAAAAATTCTTTCCCACTGAGCTTTCTTAAGATTTGAGAAAAATTCGGGAAAAATTCTCAAGATAGCCAGATCATGCTAATATAGAAGTGAAACGCATATACATATTAGAAGCCTATCCAAAGCTTCTACTGCTTTAAAGCATGGTGCAAATGCATGGGTTCCAGTTCTCCATATGTGTGCTCTCCAGAGGAAAAGATCAGAGAAAGGATAATTATACTCAAGAGGTACTACCCATACTTGGATTTTAGCTGGGGCGATATCGACAGACTCAGGCTTTACAAGGAAGTCTTCGCAAACTCCATCACAGCAGCGAACTCTCCTTTGCTGGAGAAGCTGAAGCTTGGAAAGCAGGTCGATTTAAAAGAGTTGGCGAGTATCATGAGCGACTCTCAGCTGAGAAAGGTCGTTGAGATTTCACCCTACAAGGAGATTGAAAACTTCAGAGGAAATTGCTATACTGTTAAAGCTGGGGGAACTCTGGAGCTGAAAAGCTCATGGGGAGAAGTAAAGGAAGCTGTGAGAGAAGTGGTCAAGGCACATGGGAGAAAGGGCTATGCATTGCTAAAAGTCCTCGCCGAATCCGAATTCGCTTCGATAGATGAGATAGCTGGGAAGGTCAGCGAGATTTTAGGAGAAAAATTTTATCCAGCTAGGCTCCTGTCTGAGCTCTACACGAGATGGGATCTCGTCTGGCATTCTAAGAACTTTAATTATTGGGGATGGATGATGCCTTTGGAGATAAGGCCAGCGGTAATAGAGGCCCTTTCTGAATTAGAAAGGTCTCCGATCCCGAAGCTGAGCACAAAGGATGCCGAACAGGAGCTCAATGAAGTTAAGAGGATGGAGGAAGAGTTCAAGAGTTATTTAAACTCACTCGTAAAGGAAAGGCTCGATGAAGCTGTGAATTTTAATTTTGGAAAAACCTTCTCGCCCCAATTTCTCATAGATTATTTGCAGGATCTTTTCGGCCCCGCGATTTATTTCGACCACCTACTCACGATAACTCAGCAGTACTCCCTCGCAGACTCTGATATCATAACAGGTTCGAATAATAAGGCTGGCAGCATCGGCTTCAACCTAGCTCTTTTCGGTGAGCCTGGAACAGGTAAAACGTTTGCTTCCAAGGACATGATACTCGGCAACGAGAGCTCAGGCGTCCCTCCGCACGGTCTCCCGGGTTTAAACAGGTACTGCGGCGGTATGACCCCAGCGAAGTTCATAGCTATAGGTGAGGCGTATGAAAATAGAAAGTTAAACTTCATAGTTACCGAGTTCAACGACTGGTTCAAATATAGAGGTATGGTGGAACCAATGAAGCTCGCTATGGAGAGAGGAACAATCCGATATGAGACGAAGTCCTACAGCATAGGCCCCTATAAGTTCTCTTCTTTCTTTTCAGTGAACTATAACACGAAAGTGGAAGAAGTTGGATATGAGGTAACTGTGAGCGATCCCAACTTCAATGCCATCGAAGATAGAATGCTGTGCAGGCTCCACAGGCTCACAAAGGAGAAGTACAGCGAGCTCTCGAAGAGCCAGATGAGGCTCATGCTCGGAGCTCTTCAAAGTAAGATGAGGATGGTTGCCCCAAGGCTCAGAGATCATCTCACTCTCATTTATGCTATACAGACCAAGAACCCTATGGTAAGGGGAATCTTCAACGAGAAGAAGATCTTGCTCACCGATGAGATGATCAGCCTAATAGAAAGAGCATCCGAGCTCGTTCTTGAAAGCTTGAGAGGAAAGACTGTGCCATTTTCGATGAGACTGGAGAAGAGGGCAATTCAATTAGCTTCCGCGATGTCTATGATGAACTACTTCAGCACGAGTTCTGATGCAATTCCGATAGACAAAACAGCAGCGAAAATGGCAATAAAGTTCTTCGTTGAAGAAGCATGGATAAGATCTAAGGAAAGTTTCCCTATAGAGGAAGTGTTGAAGAAGTTCTTATGAATCACCGCTTGAATTTCGCTATTAATTTTAACTTTCAATTCTATCTGAGAGATTCAGGATTTGGAAAGTTTGGTTGAATACATGGAAGAGTTCTTTCAATTCTATCTGAGAGATTCTTAGTTATTGTTGTTGCGATTGCTTCACTTACAATTCTCTTTCAATTCTATCTGAGAGATTCATGGCTGTAGCTGATGCTGTGAGAGATGGTCTGTATACTTTCAATTCTATCTGAGAGATTCATAAGTGTTTCAGCAGGAGTTGGGCAAGGGGTCTCAAGCTTTCAATTCTATCTGAGAGATTCGCTATACTTAGCGGTATTCAATATGTTTGGGGATGGTTCTTTCAATTCTATCTGAGAGATTCATGTAAGCCGGAAAATATACATTACCGATAAAGGCAACTTTCAATTCTATCTGAGAGATTCCGGTTGACAGCACAGGAGCCACGATCCCGCTTAAAATCTTTCAATTCTATCTGAGAGATTCTTTAAAGATTGGGTAGGCGATAAGTGGATTTTGCTATTCTTTCAATTCTATCTGAGAGATTCGCCTACTATGATCGACTGCTAGAGCATTAGCAAGAGCTTTCAATTCTATCTGAGAGATTCAGAAGCAGCAGAAATACTAAGAAAGCATGGGTTTGACTTTCAATTCTATCTGAGAGATTCTTCTGTTTCCTAGCGCATTTGTGACTAAATTTGTGAACTTTCAATTCTATCTGAGAGATTCAATGCTTGATTCTGAGCAAGGGGAGTAAATATGCCAACTTTCAATTCTATCTGAGAGATTCAGGGAAAAAGCTGATTGTTGTGATGATTTTTTCAGA